>JAWKIT010000002.1:0-529886 GCA_041394165.1 Acidimicrobiales bacterium | reverse complement strand
GTCGTCCAGGTCGAGGTCGACCCGTCCGACCCCGCCGCCGCGACCGAGGCGATCACCGCCGCCCACCGCCTCGAACCGACCGAGATCGTCCTCGCCGCCCCCGACGACACCGGGCTGGATGAGGCGCTCGCGGCCTACGCCGAGGTGGCCGAGCGGGTCGAGCTGCGGGCCGGCGCGTGACGCTCGTGGCGATCGACCGCCCGGCGCCCGAGCGTGCCGTAGATTCCCGCCCGATGCGCTTCCGGCTCCTCGGGCCCCTGGAGGTGCTCGACGCCGAGGGAGGGCGCTCGGACGTCGGCGGGCCCCAACCACGTCTCGTCCTCGCCCTCCTCCTCGTCGCGTCCGGGCGCCCGGTTCGCGCCGAGGCCCTGGTCGACGCCCTCTGGGGCGAGGCGCCGCCCGCCTCGGCCAGCAACACGCTCCAGAGCTACGTCTCGCGCCTCCGCAGGGCGCTCGACGCCGACCCCACCGTGCAGCTCCCCTTCCGAGACGGGGCCTACGCCCTCGAGGTCGACCCCGCGGCGGTCGACGCCTGGGAGTTCGAGCGCCTCGCCGCCGAGGGCCGGGCCCTGCTCGAGGCCGGGGATCCCCTCGGTGCCCAGCGGGCCCTGGTCGAGGCCGAGCACCTCTGGCGGGGCCCGCTGCTGGCCGACCTGGCGGACCTCGACGACGTGCGGGCCCTGGCCACCCGCCTCGAGGAGCGCCGCCTCGTCGCCACCGAGGACCGCCTCGCCGCCGAGCTCGCCCTCGGCCGTCACGCCGCCGTCGTCGGAGACCTCGCCGCCCTCGCCGCCGCCCACCCGCTGCGCGAGGGCATCGCGGCGAAGCACGCCCTCGCCCTCTACCGCTCGGGTCGCCAGGCCGAGGCCCTCCGGTCGATCGCCGACGCCGGCACCCACCTGCGCGAGGAGCTCGGCATCGAGCCCGGGCGCGAGCTGCGCGACCTCGAGGCCGCCATCCTCGACCACGACCCCTCGCTCGAGCTCACGCCCGCCCGCGCCGCGGCGAGCGCCGACCACGACCGGTCGGACCGGGCCGTCGGCGAGCCGCTCGCTGCGGCCGGCGGTGAGCACCGCTTCGTCGGGCGCGATCCCGAGCTCCGCCAGCTGCGCCTGGCGCTCGAGGAGGCGGAGGCCGACGCCCGGTTCGCGGTGATCGAGGGCGAGGCGGGCATCGGCAAGACCCGCCTGGCCGAGGAGCTGCGCCAGCACGCGGCGTCGGCGGGCACGCTCGCCGTGTGGGGCCGCAGCGACGAGAGCGGTGCGGCCCCCGCCCTCTGGCCGTGGCTCGCGCCCCTCCGGGCGATCGAGGCGCACGGGGCCGCGCTCCCCGCACCGATCGCGGAGCTGCTCGGGGGCGAGGCCGCCATCGGCGCCGGCCAGGGCGAGTCCGTGCGCTACGAGCTGTTCGAGGCCATCGCCGGCGTCCTCGAGGACGCCGGTCGGGACCGGCCGATCGTGGTGCTGGTCGACGACCTGCAGTGGGCCGACGAGGCCTCGCTCGACCTGCTGCGCTTCCTGGCCGGCCGCCTCGGCGCCGGCGTCCTCGTGATCGGCACCCTGCGCCGCCTCCCCGTGGGCGAGGAGGGTCCGGTGACGGCGGCGCTGGCCGAGGTGGCCCGTCGACGCGGGAGCCGCCGCCTCCACCTGCGGGGCCTGCGGACCGACGCCACCGCCGAGCTCCTGGGCGAGCTCGACCGCTCGGTGGCCGATGCCATCCACGGCCGGGCGGAGGGCAACCCGTTCTACGCCATCGAGCTGGCCCGGCTCGTCGACGACGAGGGCCGCCTGCCCGCCGACGTGCCCGGCTCGGTGAGCGACGTCGTGCGCCGGCGCGTCGCCCGCCTGCCCGAGGAGACCGCTGAGCTGCTCGGCATCGCGGCGGTCGTCGGCCGCGAGGTCGACCTCGGCGTCCTGGCCCGGGCGAGCCGGCTGGAGCTGGCCGACTGCCTGGACCGCATCGAGCCCGCGCTCGGCCACCGCCTCCTCGAGGAGCACCCCGACCTCCCCGGGAGCCTCCGCTTCAGCCACGCCCTCGTGCGCGACGTGCTGCTCGATCGGCTCACCTCGCTGCGGCGGGCGCGCCTGCACCTCGCCGTCGCCGCCGCGATGGTCGCGGTCGGCGCCGGGCGCGCCGACGCCGAGATCCTGGCCGAGCACCTCTGGCGGGCGGCGCCGGTGGGGGTGGGTGCCCGGGCGGCCGACGCCCTGGAGGCGGCCGCCGAGGTCGCCGCCAGCCGCGTCGCCTACACCGCCGCCGAGGAGCTGCTGCTGCGCGCCGTTCGCCTCCGCCAGGGGCTCGGCACCGGACCCGAGGAGCGCGCCGCCGAGCTGCGGACCCTCGTCGCGCTCCTCGAGATGAGCCAGATCAGCCGCTACTTCCAGGGCGCCGACGCCGCGCTCGTGCAGCGAGCGATCGACCTGGCGCTCGACGAGGGCGACACGGACCTGCACCTCCGACTCTCCTGGTACCGCTGGTCGGCGCTGGCGACGGCCGCGCGGGTGGACGAGGCGGGACCGAAGGCGCGGGAGTTCTTCGATCTCTACGTCGATCACGAGCGCGCCGACGTGCGGGCCGCCGCGCACCAGGTGATGGGCGTGTGGAACTGGGGTGCCGGCCGGATCGGCGAGGCGGTGCGGTGCCTCGACCGCGGGCTCGACCTCCTCGACGGCGTGCCGCTGCCCCCCGACCCCTTCGGTGCCGAGAAGTACCTCGTCTCGTTCACGTTCTGGCTCTACAACCACCTGATGCACGGGTCGCTCAGCATCGACGAGGTGGTCGAGGGCTACGAGGACCTCCACGAGGTCATCCCCGACCCGGTGGGTCGGGCCTCGGTGTGCGGCTTCGCCATGACGACCTTCATCCCGTTCCACGCCTGGGAGCACGTGGAGCGGTTCGAGCGGCTGGGGCGGATCGCCGACCCCAACCTCCAGTTCGGCTTCTGGGGCGGCCAGCTCCGCATGCACAGCGGCCTGCTCGCCACCTGGAAGGGCCAGGTGGAGGACGGCATCGAGCTGTTCGTCAGCGGGCGCGACCGCTACCTCGGCGTCGGCGGCTGCTCGGGCATGCACGCCTTCGAGGCGTCGATGGCGATCCTGCTCGCCCAGCAGGGGCGGATCGACGAGGCCGAGGGCTTCGCCACGGCGTCGCGGGCGTTCATCGACGCCCGGGCCGAGCGGTGGGGCGAGACGTCGACCTACCTCGCGGAGGCGCTGATCGCCGACGCCCGCGGCGAGGGCGACCTCGCGCGGGAGCGCCTCGCGGCGGGGCGGGCGCTCGGCCTGCGCCAGGAGGCGTACGGGCTGGTGCGGATGCTCGACGAGGCCGCCGCCGACCTGGGCATCGACCTCGACGCGGTCTGAGCCGCCCTGGGTCAGCCGTCCAGCGGGAAGACCACGCCCTCAGGGAAGCGGGCGATCGAGCGGTAGCGGCGGGCGGCGATGCGCCACCCGCCGGGCGTGCGGCGGTACGCGTCCTCGTAGCGCCCGAACGCGTCGCTCCGCTCGCGCTCGCCCCGGCGCACGCGCAGCTCGCACATGAAGATCCGCCCGTGGGCCGCGTCGCGGTCCCCGCCGGGCCACAGGTCGTGGTGGCTGTTGACGATGGCGAACTCGAAGAAGTCGAAGTCGTCGACCGCCGGGCCGATGAACCCCACGATCTCCTCGGGCCCGCGCAGCGTCCGGCCGGGCCGGGTCACCAGGTCGAGCTCGACGGTCGCGTCCGGGAGGAACAGCGACGCCACCCGATCCCAGTCGCGGCAGGTGACCCCGTCCGCGTAGGCCCGCTGCAGCCGGTCGATCGCGCCGTGGTCGACGGCGGCCGCCACGTCGTCGACGGTCGGCTCCCGCGCTCCTGCCACGGGCCGACCCTAGGCCCGCGCGGCCGGCGATCGCGTGCGATGCTGGCCGCTCCACGACGAAGGGCGGCAGGGATGGGCGAGCGACGGAGCTGGATGCGCATCGGGGTCGGCGCGCTCGCCGCGCTCGTCGTCGGGCCGGGAGGCGCCGCCGCGCTCGCGGCGCCGACGCAGGACCCGCCGCGGCCCGTGGTCTCGGCGTCGGCCACCGACGGCCGCGACGTCCAGGCCGTCGATTGCCTCGGCCACCCCGATCCCAGTCCGCCCACCCCGGGCTCGTTCACCCTCTCGCGCACCGGCCCCACCACCGACGCGCTCGAGGTCGACGTCGACTACCAGCCCACCGGCTCGGGCCTGCCCGACCCGGTGGTCATCCCCGCGGGCGCCGCCTCGGCCACCGTCGAGCTCCCGCCGTCGATGGCCCACCTCATCGTGTCGCTGCCCGCGGCCGCGGCCTACGACGTGGCCCCGGCCACGGCCTCCCTGGAGATCGCCACGCTCGTCGTGGTCGCCGACCTCGGCTGCAACCTCGGCCACGTGCCCGAGGTTCGCCAGGTCGTGCTGTGGGGGCAGGCGCCCCTGCCGATCGAGGAGCTCGCCGGTGCCGAGGACGGCAGCACGCTCGTGGTCGACGGAGACCTCCCGCCCGGCACGCAGCTCGCCGCCGACGGCACCTGGACGGGCGTCGCCACCGAGCTCGGCACGTTCGAGGCCGACGTCGTCGCCTGCGACGCCGAGGGGTGGTGCCCCACCGAGATCCGCCTCGTGCTGCAGGTGACCGACGGCGACGCGCCGGCCCCGATCCCGCCCGAGCGGCCCGAGCCGCCCGCCGCCCGGCCGGTGACCGGCTCGCCCGCGCTCACCGGCTGATCCGAGCACGCCGGGCTCCGGCGTGCCACCCTGGCGGCGGCGGACGACGGGACACGGGAGCAGCCATGCGCACCAGCAGGAAGATCGCCATCGGGTCGATCGCGGCGGTCGCCGCGCTCGGGAGCGCCACGCTCGTGGCCGCGGCCCCGGAGGGCGCACCCCTGCCCGACGTAGTGGCCAGCGCGCTGCCCGGGTCGGTGGTCGTGATCCAGCAGTGCGACGGCGAGGTGATCGTCAACCAGTCGCAGGCCCTCCTCAAGGTCGAGCGGCCCAACGCCACCTCCGGCACCATCTCGGTCGACGTGAGCTACTCGGGCTCGCTGGTGGGCACCCCCGACCTGGGCCCGCTCCCCGACCCGGTCGTCATCGAGGCCGGCGAGAGCTCGACGATCGTCCCGGTGGAGGCGGACGCGCCGGGCGACGTCACCCTCACCATCGAGCCGGGCGACGGCTACGCGGTCGGCGACCCTGCATCGGCCACCGCCGACGTGGTCGCCGAGGGCAGCGACCTCGGCTGCCAGGACCCGACCGTCGAGACGATCCAGCTCGGCGCCCAGCCCACGCCCTACCCCGTGTACGACCGCTACGGCTTCGGCGTGGGCGACTCCACGCTCGTGATCCAAGGCGAGCTGCCGCCGGGGCTCGGCTTCGACATCGACGGCACCTGGTCGGGCGCGGCCACGACGCTCGGCACGTTCGAGTTCACCGCCTGCTACCAGCTCGCCGACTTCTGCGGGCTCCAGCTCCCGTTCCGCATCACCGTGGTCGACGCCGGACCGATCCCACCGGTGATCGTGCCCGGGCCGGCGCCGGCGACGCCCGTGCCGGGCACCCCCGACTTCACGGGCTGAGCACGCTCGCGGCCACGACCGCACCCAGCTCCCACGCTGCGTCCGTCGCGGCGCGGTCCACGCCACCGCTCACCCGCAGCGGCGGGGCCACCGCCCGCCACGCCAGGCCGGTGACGATCCGCTCGACGTCGCGCACGGCGCCATCGACGTCGCTGTTGCCGTGGACGTACAGCCCCCACGGCCGGCCCCGCGTGGCGTCGAGGCACGGGTAGTAGATCGTGTCGAAGAAGTGCTTGAGCGCGCCGCTCATCGAGCCCAGGTTCGCTGGCGTGCCGAGCACGAGGCCGTCGGCCTCCAGCACGTCGACGGGCGAGGCGGTGAGCGCCGGTCGCACCGCCACCTCCACGCCCTCGAGCTCGGGGCTCCGCGCGCCGTCGAGCACTGCCTGCAGGAGCGAGTCGAGCGGCGGCGAGACCGTGTGGTGGACGACGAGGAGCCGGGCCATGGCCGCCATGGTGCCCGAGACGCGCCACTGCCGGCCCCCGAAGGGGGGGGCCGGCCGCGGCACAACCGATCGGGCCGGAGCCCGGGTCGGACCTCGTCGGGCGCCGCGCGCCCGGGGGGAGCAGTCGCCGGCGGCGGCCGAGCACACCGTGTTGGTGATCATGCGGGCCACGACGTAGGGGTCCATGTTGGCGTTGGGACGGCGGTCCTCGGCGTAGCCCTTCTTGTCGACGGCCACCTGCCACGGGATGCGGATCGAGGCGCCACGGTTCGACACGCCGTAGGAGAACTCGGTCCACGGGGCGGTCTCGTGGGCGCCGGTGAGGCGATCCTCGATGCCGTGGCCGTAGGCCTTGACGTGCTCGGTGGCCTTCTCGCCGAGCGCCTCGCACGCCGCGATGATGGCGTCGTAGCCCTCACGCATGGCCTGGGTGGAGAAGTTGGTGTGGCAGCCCGCACCGTTCCAGTCGCCCTTGGCGGGCTTGGGGTCGATGGTGGCGGAGATGCCGAACTCCTCGGCGATGCGGTAGAGCAGCCAACGGGCCACCCAGAGGTGGTCGCCGACGGCGAGCGGGCCGAGCGGGCCGACCTGGAACTCCCACTGGCCGGGCATGACCTCGGCGTTGATGCCCGAGATGCCGATGCCGGCCTCGATGCAGGCCTCGAGGTGGGCCTCGACGACCTCACGACCGAAGACCTCGTCGGCGCCGACGCCGCAGTAGTAGAAGCCCTGGGGCTCCGGGTAGCCGCCCACCGGGAAGCCGAGCGGACGACCGTCCTTGAAGAACGTGTACTCCTGCTCGATGCCGAACCACATGTCCTGGTCGGCGTACTTCTCGGCGACCTCGCGCAGCGGGGCCCGGGTGTTGGTGGGGTGGGCGGTGTCGTCGACGAGGAAGACCTCGCAGAGCACGAGGATGTCGTCGCCGCCGCGGATCGGGTCCGGGAAGACGGCGACCGGCTTCAGGACGCAGTCCGAGTTGTCGCCCGGGGCCTGGTTGGTGCTCGAGCCGTCGAAGCCCCAGATGGGCAGGTCGTCGTGGGAGCGGCCATCTTCGAGGATGCGGGTCTTGGACCGCAGGCGAGCGGTGGGCTCGGTGCCGTCGATCCAGATGTATTCGGCCTTGAAAACCACGTGTGTCTCCAGTCGCTTCGCCACCCCGACGATCGGGCCGGCGGATCCGTTGTGCGGGCGAGACCCTAGGAGGCCCGTCGCGCGCGGCCGTTTCCCGAATGTGAACGGCGTGTGAACCAGCCTGGCCCTTGCGTGACGTGCCCCACCGGGGCCCCGGCGACGTGGTTCCCTGGAGGGATGCGCATGGCCACGAAGGTGCTCGCGGCGACCCTCGCCCTGGTGGTGGCCGGCGGCGCCGGGGCCGTGGCGGCCCGGACGGTGCTGCCCGTCTCGCCCGACAACGAGCCGGCGACCGCGGGCCGCGCCGCCGAGGCGGGCACCGCGGCGCTGGGATCGCTCGGCGCCGGCACCACCGAGGGGCGCGTCGTGGGCATCACGCCGTGCCGGATCGTCGACACCCGCAAGAGCCCGGCCGGTCCGCTCCAGGTCGGCGTGGCCCGCACCTTCGACGTCCGCGGCGGCGGCGCCGCGTTCGTGGTGCAGGGCGGCACCGCGGGTGGCTGCGACATCCCCGTCGACGCCACGCTGGTCGAGGCCACCGTCACCGCCGTCGACGCCGGCAGCGGCTTCCTCCGCGTGTGGCCGGCCGGGCGCTCCCAGCCCAACGCCACCTTCCTCAACTACGACGACGCGTTCAACGTCTCCACCACGGGCAGCCTCACCCTCTGCGGCGCCGACGGGAGCACGTGCAGCTCCACCCAGGACCTCACCGCGCGGGCGTACGGCTCGCCCACCCACCTCGTGATCGACGTGCAGGCCTACGTGGTGCCGCCCATGAGCGTGCTGATGAACGCCGACGGCACGGTCGTGCGCTCGTCGAGGGTGGTGACCGTGCAGAAGCAGGCCACCGGCCGCTACGCGATCGCCTTCGACCGCGACGTGACGTCGTGCACCTACGCCGCCACCGTCAGCACGCCCGATGCCGGCCTCGTCGACGGCTTCGCCACGGTCACCAACTTCGCCTCGTCGGACGCCGCGGTGTTCGTGCGGACCTTCACCGCCGAGGGCGCAGAGGCCGACCGGCCGTTCTCCCTCGACGTCACCTGCTGACCTCCTGCAGGTCGAGCGTGAGGGCGCGAGGCTTGGGGGTGCCGCCGGGCGCGGGGCCCGGTGCAGGAAGGGATGCAGACGTGCACATCTGGAAGAAGATCGGAGCGGCCGCGGCCGCACTCGCGATGGTCGGCGGCGGGACCCTGGTGGGCGCCGCCTGGGCCGGCGACGACCCCTCGGCCCAGCCGCCCGACGTGGGCCCCGGCCAGGCCAGCTCGGGCGACGTCGCCACCAACGGCCTGCTCGGCGGCGGCACGACCGAGGACGCGTTCGTGGCGATCACGCCCTGCCGCATCATCGACACCCGCGAGGCGGGCGGCGCGCTCCAGGTCGGCGGCTCCCGGGTCTTCGACGTGGCTGGCGGCGGTGCGACCTTCGCCGCCCAGGGCGGCAAGGCCGGTGGCTGCGGGATCCCCAACCTGGCCACGGCCATCGAGGCGACGATCACCACCGTCGACTCGGGCAGCGGGTTCCTGCGCGCCTACCCGGCCAACGCCCCGGCCCCGAACGCGACGTTCATGAACTACACGCCGGTGTTCAACGCCTCGAACACCGGCACGCTCGCCATCAACGGGTGCACGGGGATCTGCCTGGTCAACACCGACCTGCGGCTGCGGGCCTACGGCACGGCCACCCACGTCGTCGTCGACGTGAACGGCTACTACGTGCGCCCGATGGGCGCGGTGGTGTCGAGCGCCGGGGCCCTCCTCGACGGCAACCGCGTCACCCGCGCATCGACGCTGGCGACCGGCCAGTACGAGATCGGCTTCGACCGTGACGTGAGCAAGTGCGCCTACGGCGTCACCCTCTACAACTCGACGACGGGGAACACCGTGACGGCCGCCCCGCGGACCGGCGAGGCCGACGCGGTCTTCGTGCGGGTCGTCAACGAGAGCAACGTGAGCGAGAACCAGCAGTTCCACCTGACCGTGACCTGCTGAGCCGCCACCAGGACGAGCCGGACGGCCCCGGTGGCCCTCCCCGCGCGTTCCGGGGGCGTCACCGGGGCCTGATGGCTTTGTGAACGCAACGTGAACCGGACGCGATCCGGGTTGCCCGCTCGCGCTCGCGAGCACCACGATGGCCGCCGTGGATCGCCAGAAGGAGTACGTGCTGCGGACCGTCGAGGAGCGCGGGGTCCGCCTCGTGCGGCTCTGGTTCACCGACGTGCTCGGCCAGCTCAAGTCGTTCGCCATCTCCCCCGCCGAGCTCGAGAGCGCGTTCGACGAGGGCATGCAGTTCGACGGCTCGGCCATCGACGGCTACTCGCGCATCCAGGAGAGCGATGTGCTCGCCCTCCCCGACGCCCGCACCTTCGAGCTGCTCCCCTGGGGCAACAAGGAGGACGTGTCGGCCCGCATGTTCTGCGACCTCACCACCTTGCAGGGCGAGCCCTTCGCCGGCGATCCCCGCCAGGTCCTGCGCCGCAACCTCGACGCCGCCCGGTCGCGCGGCTACTCGTTCTTCGTCGCCCCCGAGATCGAGTTCTTCTACTTCGGCACGTCCGACCCGAGCGCCCCGCCGGTCCCCCTCGACACCGGCTCGTACTTCGACCTCACCACCGCCGACGCGACCTCCGACCTGCGCCGCCAGACCATCCACCACCTCGAGGCCATGGGCATCCCGGTGGAGTACTCGTTCCACGAGGACAGCCCCAGCCAGCACGAGATCGACCTGCGCTACACCGACGCGCTGTCGATGGCCGACAACGTGATGACGCTGCGGCTCGTCGTGCGCGAGACGGCCATGGAGGGCGGGGTGCACGCCACGTTCATGCCCAAGCCGCTCGCCGGCGTGCAGGGCAGCGGGATGCACACCCACCTCTCGCTGTTCGAGGGCGACGCCAACGCCTTCCACGACCCCGAGGGCGACCACCCGCTGTCGGCCACCGGCCAGGCGTTCGTCGCCGGCCTGCTGCACCACGCGGCCGAGATCACGGCGGTCACCAACCAGCTGGTCAACTCGTACAAGCGCCTCATCGTCGGCACCGAGGCGCCCTCGCACATCACCTGGGCCCGCAACCACCGCGCCGCGCTGGTGCGGGTGCCGGTGCCCAAGGCCGGCAAGGAGTCGAGCGTGCGGATCGAGTACCGCTCGCCCGACCCGGCGTGCAACCCGTACCTCGCCTACTCGCTGCTCCTCGCGGCGGGCCTCAAGGGGATCGACGAGGGCTACGAGCTCCCCGAGGAGGCCACGGAGTTCCTCGACCTGTCGCCCAAGCAGCGGGCGGCGGCCGGCGTGGAGGACCTCCCCCAGTCGCTCGCCGAGGCGCTCGACGCCATGGAGGGCTCCGAGCTCGTGCGCGAGACGCTGGGCGACCACATCTTCGAGTGGTTCCTGCGCAACAAGCGGGCGGAGTGGGCCGACTACAAGGCCCAGGTCACGCCGTTCGAGCTGGCGCGGTACCTTCCGGCCTGGTGAGGTGACATGGAACCGCTGCTCGTCCACCCCGACCCGCCCCCGCCCGAGCTGGCGCGCCTGCTCGACCTGGGCGGTTACGCCTGGAAGCCGGTGGGCGACGAGCGCTCGGCGGTCACCGAGACCCCCGACGACGGCTGGGGCGGCGCCATCGTGGTCATCGGCGAGCAGTCCGACGCGGCGTGGGCGCTGTGCCGCGCCATCCGCAAGGGCGACCTGCCCGTGGAGCCGCTGCTCCTGCTGATCGGCGGCAACCGCCTCGACGAGCTCGACCTGCGCGACGAGCTCTACGACGACTTCTGCCTCGACCCGTTCCACCCGCGAGAGCTCGAGGCCCGGCTGCGCCACCTGTTCTGGCGCAGCGGCTTCGGCGCCGCCCCGGAGCTCGTGGAGTACGGCGGGCTGGTGCTCAACCTCGAGACCTACCAGGCCGCGATCGACGGGCGCCCGCTCGACCTCACCTACATGGAGTACGAGCTGCTGAAGTTCCTCGCCCAGCACCCGGGCAAGGTGTTCACGCGCGAGACGCTCCTCAGCCGGGTCTGGGGCTACGAGTACTACGGCGGAGCCCGCACGGTCGACGTCCACATCCGGCGCCTGCGAGCCAAGCTCGGCGAGGAGCACGCGAACCTGATCGCCACCGTGCGCTCGGTGGGCTACCGCTTCGGCCAGTCGCGCTGGTCGGCCTGATCCGCCGCCTCAGCCGCCGCCGGTCACCTGCGGCGGCGTCGACTCGCCGAGCACCGAAGCCGGCGCACCGGCGGCTGCCGACCGGGACGCCGCCGCGTCGGCCATCACCGCGCCGAGCTGGCCGGCGAGCCACGACCTCCAGAACCAGACCGCCGTCTTCGGGTCGAAGTGGGCCCCGTCCGCCCGCAGGTCGAGCCCGTCGGGCGTCTCGGGGATCGCCTCGCCGGCGGCGTCGCAGAGCTGGTCGGTGGGGTCGATCGTGCGCACCCAACCCCGGTTGCGGAGCGCCGCCGCCTCGATGCGCTCGTTCACCCAGGCCAGGCGCTCGGGGTCGTGGCGCTCCTTGCCGAGCCGGGTGGCGTTGGGCCCGAAGCAGGTGACCCGAGCGATGATCGTCGGGATCCCGAGGGCGCGGTACCAGTCGACGCGCTGCTGGATCCGCTCGTCGAGCACCTCGGCGTAGGCATCGCTGCCGACGCGCAGCCGGCGGCCGTCGACCTCGTGGTCGTACACCTCCCAGGCCCCGACCCACAGCAGCACCACGTCGGGGCTCCAGGAGAGCCCGGCCCGCTCGGCCGCGTCGACCTCGAGGCACAGGTCGCTGTACCGCTCCGGGTCGCGGCGCCCCACGACGAACGCCGCGCTCTGGGGCATCAGGCCGCAGCCGATGATCGCCCGGTCGGTGAGCTCGATCGACGCCGGGAAGCCCTCGTCGAGACGCCAGCCGAGCGACCACCCCACCGAGTCGCCCGCGATCATCACCTTGAGCGGGCGACCGAAGGCCGCGGTCGGGTCGACCTGCGCCGTGGGATCGGCATCGACCCCGGCGAGGCCGCTGAAGGGCCCCGGCGGCCCCTCGTCGACCGGCGGAGGTGCCGTCGTGCTCGGCGCGGCGGCGTCCGCGCCCGCGAGCGCGGCGTCGAGCGCGTCCTGGTCGGACACCCGCGTGTAGTCGGGGGCGGGTGGGGCGCCGACGGCCGACGCGACGACCACGGCGAGGACCATGCCCACGGCTCCCAGCGACAGGGCGGGGCCGAGGCGCGCGGGCGGCGCCTCCGTGCGAGCGGGCAGGCCGGCTGGACGGCGGCCGGTGCGGATCGGCTCCTCCACGAGCCAGTGCGACAGCGCGGCCAGGCCGACGGCGGTGCCCACGACGAGGGCGTCGAGCGCGGGCCCCTCGAGGCCGAAGCCCTCGGCGGCGAACACCTGCACCGGCCACGACCACAGGTAGATGCCGTAGGAGCGGCGCCCCACCCACACCATCGGCCGGGAAGCGAGCAGCCGGTTGAGCGGTCCCACGCCCGTGGCCGCCCCGGCCACGAGCAGCAGCGACAGCAGCGCCATCGCCTGGAACGTCCCCTGGTACGACCCGACCTCGTCGGTGGCCGCGACGACGAGCAGCGCGAGCACCGGGGCCACCGCCAGCGCGCCGGCGACGGCGCCCCATCGCCGGGCCCGGGCGGCGCGCGCCGGGTCCGCGTCCAGCCGGGGCCGGACCGGGGCCCACCAGGTGGCCAGCCACGCCCCCGCGAAGAGCGCGAAGGCACGGGTGTCGGTGCCGTACTAGATGCGCGAGAGGTCGCGGCCCTGGCCGGCGGCGATGGCCATCCATGCCCCCGAGGCCAGGGCGCCGGCCAGCGAGGCCAGGGCCACGAGGCGGCGCAGCGGCACCTGCCGCCAGCGGGCCAGGCCCACCACGACGAGCGGCCACAGCAGGTAGTACTGCTCCTCGATCGAGAGCGACCACGTGTGGCGCACGGGGCTCGGGACCACGCCGCTCTGGAAGTACGACTGCCCGCTGAGCACGAAGCGCCAGTTGGCCACGTACGCGATGGCGGCGAGCGCATCGGTGCGGATGTCGCCCAGCCGCCACGTGGGCAGCCACGCCCGGGAGCCGACCATCACGGCGACGATGACCACGAGCAGCGCCGGCAGCAGCCGGCGGAACCGCCGAGCCCAGAACGACCGCAGCCCGATCGCTCCCGACCCCTCGTGCTCGGCGAGCAGCAGCCGGGTGATGAGGAAGCCGCTGATGGCGAAGAACACGTCGACCCCGAGGAAGCCGCCCGACAGCTCGCCCAGGTGGTACGCGACCACGGCCAGGACCGCCACCGCCCGCAGCCCGTCGAGCGCGGGGAGGTAGGCGCCGGGCGGGCGCGAGGGCGCAGCCGACGCGGGCAGGGGGACCGGGGCCAGCGCCGCCGCCCGAGCCGCTCGCGCCGGCAGCACGGCCGGCCGGTCCGCGGCATCGAGCGCAGAGGCCCGGCGCGCCGTCCGGAGACGCGCGCTCGAGTCGTAGCCGGCAGGCGGCCGCAGCGGGCGACGGGGCGGACCCTCCCCGCCGCGGCCGGGCCGAGGCGTCGGCCGGGGGCCGCGGGGCCCAGGATCCGGTGGACGAGCGGCACCCATGGCGCCGATCACGGTACCGCCGAGCGTCGTTGCGCACCGAACCCCGAGGCGGTCAAGATGGCGCCATGGAAGGCGCCCTCGTCCTCGCGTTCGTGCTCTGCATCGTCATGCCCATCGGCGTGCTGGTCTCCGGTGGCGTGGCGGCCGCGCTGCTCGGCACCGCGCTCTACAAGGACAACGAGAAGGGCCACGAGGGCAGCGAGCTGCTCGAGACCAACCGCTGACCCTCAGGGCCGGTGGGCCCACGCCTCCACCTCGACGTTGGCGTAGAAGGGGAGTCGGGCCACCTGGAACGCCGAGCGCGCCGGGCGCGGCTCGGCGAAGGCGGCGGCGTAGCGCTCGTTGAACTCGCCGAAGCGGTCGAGGTCGGCGAGGAAGCACGTGGTCTTCACCACGTGCTCCATCCCCAGCCCGTGCTCGGCGAGGCGATCGCGCAGGTTGGCCAGGCACTGGTCGACCTCGCCGGCGAAGTCGGCCACGAGGGCGCCGTCGCGCAGGCCGAGCTGACCGGAGACGACGACCCACCCTCCCGCCTCGACGGCGGGGGTGTAAGGGAGTCCGGTGGGGTTGGTCATGCGATCCCTCCTCGGGTGGGCCAGGTGGTGGGCGTGCCCTGGTGGCGCCAGACGGCGGCGGCCACCGCGGCGAAGACGGCGTCGGACCCGTTCACCGGCTCGCCGGGCGTCGGATCGATCTCCACCTCGATCGGCGGGGTGTCGACCGCCCGGGGCACGCCGAACGACCGGATCGTCAGGTCGTGCACCTCGCCCTCGGCGTCCACGGCGAGCCCCTCGCCGGTGACCCAGCCGTAGGCCATGTGCGCCGCCCCGATCGCATAGGAGCGCAGCACCACCTCGTCGAGGGGGTCGCCCGCCGCGACGCGCACCCGGATCGCACCGCCCGCCACCACGGCCTCGGCCCCACCACCGCGCGGGGCCGAGATCGCGCCCGTCGGGTCGAGGGCCCCGGCACCGGCCAGGAGCACCAGCGCTTCGGCCCAGCCCGCGGCGCGCACGGCCGCCGAGGTCGGCGGGCCGGGGAGATCGACCTCGGTGACCGCCAGGCTCGGGGCGACGGTGGCGATCGCGGCGGCGATGCCGGGGGTCCGGGCGACGACGACCGCGCCCGATCCGTCGGCTCGGGCCCCGCCGGCGAAGGGCGGGCGCTTGGGTCCGAGGCGCACGACGTCTTCGCGCGACCAGAGGACCCGCACCGGGCGCCGGTGCTCGTCGGCCAGGGCGCGCGCCGCGGCGCCCAGGTGGTGGGGGTCCTTGGCGCCGAACGCCCCGCCGTTGGCGAGCGAGCTGACCGGCTCGCCGCCCGGCGCGCACCAGGTCGCGTCCGTCTCGAGGTAGGCGGGCTCGACCCAGCCGGTGCGCAGCGTCGCGGCCCAGTCGCCGTCGGGCACCGCGAGCGGTGGCTCGCTCGCCGCCGTGGTGCGCCGGCCCTGCACCTTGCCCGCGGCGCGGCGGGCCTCCTCCAGCGAGTCGCCAACGATCCAGGCCCCGGTGGCGTCTCGCACGGCGACCAGCGCCCCGTCGGGCGCGGTGTCGTCCGCGAAGCCGCCGCGGCCGAGCGCCACCTCCGGGCCCACCCGCTGGGGTGCACCGCCCTCGATCGCCGCGCGCCGGGCGGCGGCCGCCAGGTCGCGGTCGTCCGGCACGTCCCGTCCGGCCGCCACGAGCGCAGCGGCCTCGACGATGGTCTGCCACCCGGTGCAGCGGCACAGGTGGGCCTGCAGCGCCCGGTCCACCGCGGGGCCGCCCAGGTCACCGCCCTTGGCCCGCAGCCCCTCGAGCCGGACGATGATCCCCGGGGTGCAGAAGCCGCACTGGCTCCCGCCCGTGGCGCACATCGCCGCCGCCCACGCGTCGCGCGCCGCGGGGTCGAGGCCGTCGACGGTGGTGATGGCCCGACCGGCGACCCGCCGCAGGGGGGTCACGCAGGAGACCCGAGGCTGGCCGTCGACGAGCACCGTGCAGCACCCGCACTGGCCCTGCGGGCTGCAGCCGTCCTTGGCGCTGCGCACCCCGAGCTGGTCGCGCAGCGCACCGAGCAGCGAGCCCCCGTGGTCGCGCACCGCGACGGGTCGACCGTCGACCACGAGCGAGACGGTGCCGGTGGGCGCGACGGCGGACGGGTCGGACATGGGTGGCGAGACTACGGCGCCCGCGGCGAGCACGGAACGTGACCATCCGCGTCCGGGCTCGAACCCGTGAGTAGAACGGGACGAGGTCCCTCGGGTCCTGCCCTGCCGTCTTCGCCCACCCCGCGCACGTCCACCCCAGGAGCTCCAGTGGCGTCGGGTCCTCCCACCCCCGACACCCCCGGCGATGCCGGGGGCCTCATCGTCATGGTCCGCCCCGACCCGGAGGTCGCGGCGCGCTCGATCGCGGACGATCTGCGCGCCGAGCTGGCGGTCGGTGGGCGGGCGACCGAGGACGCCCTCGCCCGACGGGCGGCGCAGCGCGCGGTGGCGCGCGACCTCGACGGCCTGGCCGACGCCATGCGCCGGGCCGAGGCGATCCGGGAGCGCACGCGGGCCGCCGTGTCGGCCGACCTCTCGTCGCGCCTCAACACCACCGTGGCCATCCACCCCGACACCGTGCGCCGAGCGGCCACCGAGCTGGTGGCCGCCGAGCTGGCCCTCGAGGCTGCGATCGCGGGCGACGAGCGGCGTCGACGTCGTCGTCGGCGCCTGGGCGCAGGCGGCGGGGTGGCGACCGCCGGGGCGGGCGCCGCCGTCGCCGCCCTGGCCGCACCGCCCGTGGGCGCCGCCATCGTCGCGATCGGGGCCGCCGGCGGGGCCGCCACCTGGCGGCGGGCCCGTCGCCAGGAGCCGCCGAGCCATGCCAGCCTCCGCGCCCACTGCGAGCTCGCTCGCTCCGGTGGGAGCAGGTGGCCGGGGCCGACGCCGACCCGTTGCACGTCGAGGAGGTGGTGCACCGCTACGACCCGCAGGACCGCATCGTCGCCGAGCTGATCGACGAGCACCCCGCCGTGCGCGCCGTCGAGCGCGCCGCCGTGGCCCGGCGCAGGGCCTGGGTCGCGGCGTGGCGAGCCGAGGTCGGCGACGAGTCGCCGATCGCCGATCCGGTCCTGGCCGACCTCCTCCACCGCCAGCGCGCTCAGCTGTGGCTCGGGGCCGGCTCGCCGTTCGACCTCGACGAGCCCGACACGCTCGTCGTCGCCGCGCCCTACCGCGACCTCTCGGAGCGGCGGGCCCACGACCTGCACCGCCAGCTGCTCGCCCTCCCTCGGGGGCAGCGGGTGATCGTCGTGCTGGCGCCCGATCCGGTGGCGCCCGAAGGGGTCCGCATCCCCGGCGTGGGATGGGTGCCCGCCCTGTCGCTCGACGGTTGAGCCCGGGCGCGACGAAGGCGGGCCCGGAGGCCCGCCTTCGTGGCGATCAGGAGCGCCGGTGGATCAGCTGAACGACGAGCCGCAGCCGCAGGTGCGCTGGGCGTTGGGGTTGTCGATCGAGAAGCCGGCCTGCTGGAGGCCGTCCTTGTAGTCGAGGGTGGCGCCGGTGAGGAGCTGGGCGCTCGAGGGGTCGACCACGACCTTCACCCCGTCCTTCACCGCGGTGAGGTCGTCGTCGGCGATGTCGGAGTCGAAGAACATCTCGTAGCTGAAGCCCGAGCAGCCCCCCGGACGGACGGCCACGCGCAGGGCGAGGCTCTCGTCGCCCTCGGCTCGGATGAGCTCGGCGACCTTCGTAGCAGCGTTGTCGGTGAGCGCGATCACGGCGTGTTCCTCCTGGATGGGACCGGCGTCGCGATCGTACCGAACGACCGCCCGGAACGCACCCTTCGCTCCCGACGGGAGCAGGTGTCCACCCCGCCCGCCGATAGGCTCGATGCACGAAGGAGGCTTCGCTGGTGCCCACGTCCGACGATCTTCGCAACCTGCTCCGCGGGGTGATCGACCCCGAGCTCGG
Source organism: Acidimicrobiales bacterium (assembly GCA_041394165.1). Classification (GTDB taxonomy): domain Bacteria; phylum Actinomycetota; class Acidimicrobiia; order Acidimicrobiales; family Iamiaceae; genus Aquihabitans. Next base: position 512,223 of record JAWKIT010000002.1, on the reverse strand, counting down.
CAGCGACATCGTGGAGCTCGGCATGGTCCGGGAGGCCGCGATCGACGAGGCCGGCCGCGTCACGGTCACGATCGCGCTCACCACCTCGGGCTGTCCGCTGCGGGCCCAGATCCAGCGCGACATCCGGACGCGCGTCGGGTCAGCCCCGGGCGTGACGGCCGTCGACCTCGAGTGGACCGAGATGACCCAGGCGGAGAAGAGCTCGGCCATGGCCAAGGCCCGCTTCAACGTGTCCCAGCGCCCGGAGGACACCTCGATCGCCCCGACCACCAAGGTCGTGCTCGTCGCCTCCGGCAAGGGCGGCGTGGGCAAGTCGTCGGTCACCGCCAACCTCGCCGCCGCCCTCGCCGACCGGGGCCTGAAGGTGGGCGTGCTCGACGCCGACGTCTGGGGCTTCTCCATCCCCCGCATGCTGGGCGTCACCGGCCGCCTGGCCGGCCGGGCCGACGGCGAGCGCAAGGTGATGACCCCGATCGAGCGCTCGTTCGGCACCGGCGTGGTGCGCGTGGTGTCCATGGGCTTCCTCGTCGAGGACGAGCAGACCGCGCTCATGTGGCGCGGCCTCATGCTCAACCGCGGCGTCCAGCACTTCCTCCAGGACGTCGAGTGGGGCGACGACCTCGACTACCTGCTGGTCGACATGCCGCCGGGCACCGGCGACGTGCAGATGGGCGTGGCCAAGCTCGTGCCGCGGGCCGAGGTGCTCGTGGTGACCACGCCCGCGGTCGCCGCGCAGAAGGTGGCCATCCGCGCCGTGTCGATGGCCCGCAAGAGCTACCTGCGGGTGGCGGGCGTGATCGAGAACATGAGCGCCTTCACCTGCGAGCACGGCGAGGCCTACGCGCTGTTCGGGAGCGGCGGCGGCCAGGCCCTCGCAGACGACGCCGGCGTCCCGCTGCTCGGCCAGATCCCGATCGAGCCCAAGGTCTCCGCCGGCGGCGACGCCGGTGAGCCGGAGGTGCTGGGCGACAGCCCCGCCGCCCAGGCGTTCCGCGACCTCGCCGCCACGCTGGTAGAGGAGGCCGTCCCACCGGCCGAGCTGGCCGGGTGCTCGGCGCGGATGCTCGAGGCGGCCGTGGCCGCGCTCGACGCCGCCGACGACGTCGAGGCCGCCGGGTAGCTCAGCGCATCCGCAGGCCGCGGAGGGCCTCGGGCAGCTCGCCCCGGATCCCGCGATCGATCGCCACGGCCGGGACCTCGCACGCCTGCGGCTCGGTCGACGAGTCGAACCCGGGGCCGCGCAGGATGAGGCGACACCCGAGCTCGGTCTCCACCGACAGCGACTCGCCCAGCTCGTCGGCCACGTCGAGCACCACGCCCTCCTCGCCGGGGTACTGCGACCGCAGGTACTCCGGGGCGTAGATGGCCACCCCCTCCACCTCGCCGACGGGCGCCTGGTCGGGGCCCGGCCAGAAGTCCTCGTAGAGGAACGGAGCGGTGGACTCGCAGCACCCGGTGCCGATCGTGACGGTGAGGGTCCCGGCGCGCCGCTGCGCCATCTCGGCGACGACGCGGCGCGCCCGGTCGGTGGCTTCGACGATCACGCCGCCGAGCCTACGAGCGGTCCGAGCACCACGCACCCCGGTGGCCTAGGTTGCGGACGCCGATGGGTGGGGACTCCGGGCGGGAGCTTCGGCCATCGGCGTGCTCCCACCCTCCCGACGAACTGGAGTTCCCATGAAGCTGCGCACCCTCACCATCGCCGCCCTGCTCTCCCTGCCCTTCCTCGCTGCCGCGTGCGGCGGCAGCGACGACACGAACTCGGGCGAGCGTCCGAGCGCCGAGGACCTCTCGGCGGCGTTCGCCGACCAGATCCCCGACGGCACCCCCGGCGCCGACACGATCCTCGACTGCTACGGGCGCGAGCTCGAGGCCTCCGACCTGCCCAACGGCGTCTTGCGCTCCATCGCCGCCGGCGAGGAGGAGCAGCAGATCGACGCCGACAACGAGGAGAAGTACACGAACATCGTGAACGACATCGTCGACACCTGCACCCAGGAGGCCGTCGAGTCGATCACCGGCGGCTGAGCCTCGGCATCGAACGAGCGGAGCCCGGGCCGAGGGCCCGGGCTCCGTCGCGTTCGGGGTGCGGCACCCGTGCGGGGCCGCCGCAGATCAGATGTTGGCGCTGAGGGCCGACAGGTGGATGTAGTTGTCGCGCGTCCCGCCGGGGTTGGCGTGGAGGTGCTTCACCTGCTGGTAGGCGCGCAGGCCGTTGATGCCCAGCTCCCGGCCGATGCCCGACTGCTTGTAGCCGCCGAAGGGCCGCTCGGGGCTGATCAGGTGGTAGTCGTTGATCCACACCGTGCCGGTGCGCATCTGGCGGGCGACGGCCATGGCCCGATCGACGTTCGAGGACTGCACGCCGCCGGCGAGGCCGTAGATCGAGTCGTTGGCGATGGCGATCGCCTCCTCCTCGGTCTCGAAGGGGATCACCGACAGCACCGGGCCGAAGATCTCCTCCTGGGCGATCTTGGCCTTGTTGTCGACCCCGGCGAAGATCGTCGGCGTGTAGAAGGCGGCCGGGTCGAGGCCCTCGGCGAGGCCCTCGGGGCGAGCGCCGCCGCAGATCGGCTCGCCGACCTCCTCACGGCCGAGCGCCACGTAGCGCTCCACCGTCTCGACCTGGCTGCGGCTCACGAGCGGGCCGAGGTCGGTCTCGAAGTCCATCTGGTTGCCGATGACGATCTTGCCGGCGCGGTCGACGAGCAGCGACAGGAAGTCGTCGTAGATGCTCTTGTGCACGAGCGCCCGGGTGCCCGACTCGCACACCTGGCCGTTGTGGAAGAAGGTGCCCCACAGCACGCACGCGGCAGCCAGGTCGAGGTCGGCGTCGTCGAGGACGATGTTGGCGCTCTTGCCGCCGAGCTCGAGGGTCACCGGCTTCACGGTGCCCGACGCCAGCTGCATGATGCGCCGGCCGACCTCGGTGGAGCCGGTGAACGCGGTCTTGTCGACCAGCGGGTTCTGGGCCAGCTCCTCGCCGCAGGTGCCGCCCGGGCCGGCGACGATGTTGGCGACGCCCGGCGGGAGGTCGACCTCCTGGAAGACCTCGCCGAGCATCAGCGCGGTGATCGAGGTGAACGAGGCCGGCTTGAGCACCGACGTGTTGCCGGCGGCCAAAGCCGGGCCGAGCTTCCACGCCGCCATGATGAACGGGAAGTTCCACGGGATGATCCCCGTGCACACGCCGTGGGGCTCGTAGCGGACGAAGTTCTGCGAGGGCGGGAACGGGGTGCCGGGCAGCTCGACCTCGTCGGCCTCCTCGGTGGCGAGCTTGGCGAACCAGCGCAGGGCGCCCGCCGCGCCGGGGATGTCGGCGAACATCGCCTTCTTGATGGTGCCGCCGCCGTCGCGAGCCTCCATCTCGGAGAACTTCTCGGCCTTGGCCTCGATGGCGTCCGCGATCTCGTTCAGCTTGGCGCCGCGCTCGGGGCCGGACATCTTGGGCCACGGGCCCTCGTCGAAGGCCTTGCGGGCGGCTTCGATGGCGCGGACCGAGTCCTCTCGGCCGGCCTTGGCGATCTCGCCGATGGCCTGCCCGGTGGCCGGGTCGTAGGTGGTGAAGGTCTCGCCGGAGGCGGCGTCGACGTACTCGCCGTCGATGAAGAGCTGGTAGTCGGCCATGTGCCGTCTTCCCCTTGGTGGTGGTGCGGGTGGGAGGTGCGCGCACGGCCTCGAGGCCCCTTGACCGCGCGGTCAAGGACGCTACCCCTCCGGCCGGGCGGGCGCATCCGCACCCGGCTCTCAGCGGTCGGGCGTGAACCAGGTGGCGTCGGGGTCGTCGCGGTCGATGGTGGCCGCGAGGCCATCGTCGCCGAGCTTGCGCAGGTGGGCCCACACGCTGCGGCGGGCCACGGGGTGCAGCAGCTCGTGCACGTCGGTGTAGATCTTCTCCACCAGCAGCTCGGTGCCGGCACCCTGGGGCATCGACGCCTCGAGCTCGGCCAGCACCTGCGCCTCCCGGGCGAGGCGGTGGGTCAGGTACTCGTCGAGCTTGGCCGCCGGGTCGTCGATCAGGTGCCCGTGCGCCGGGGCGATGCTGCGCAGCGCCGGGCGCCACGCCTGGAGCCGGCGGATCGACTCGAGGTAGGCGGCCATGTCGCCGTCGGGCGGCGAGATGACCACGGTGCTGCCGTCCATGACGTGGTCGCCGGTGAAGAGCATCCGCTCGCGCTCGAGCAGGTAGCAGAGGTGGTTGCTGGCGTGACCGGGGGTGTGGACGGCTCGCAGCGTGAACTCGGTGGCCTCGACGGTGTCGCCGTCGGCCAGGTGGCGGTCGCACACGAGCCCGTCTCGGTCGTCGAAGGCGAGCACCTCGGCGCCGGTGCGCTCCTGCAGGGCCGGCACCCCCGGCGAGTGGTCGGGGTGGGTGTGGGTGCAGAGGATCCAGCGGATGGCGTCGGCGCCCGCCGCCCCGACGATCGCGTCGGTGTGGCCCTCGTCCTCGGGCCCCGGGTCGATCACCGCGACCTCGTCGATCCCGACGAGGTACGTGTTGGTGCCGGGTCCGCTCATCATCCCGGGGTTGTTGCACAGCACCCGCCGCACGAGCTTGTCGAGGGCGACCGGCACGTCGGGGACCAGGTCGGGACGGGGCGGCTCGACGACATCGGTCATGCGCCGGCCTCGCTCCGGAACCCGGTGACGCGGCTGTGGTCGACCAGGCGCATCCAGTCGCCGTGGTGGTCGGCCGCACCGTCGACGCCCGAGGGGCCGTCGTAGTCGGGATCGCCGGGGAGCACGATCCGCACGCCGCCGTCGTAGGCGATGACCCGAGGGAGGATGGTGGGGACGTCGACGATCTCGCGGGCCGCCTCGAGCGCCTCGGCCGCCGTGGCGAAGCGGGCGATGGCCCGGAGGCTCGAGATGGTGGGGGCATCATCGTCAGCTCCCGCTCTCGCAGCGCGCCAGACCGTCGGCGGGGCGCAGCCACTCGTTGGCGATCACCTCGTGGTCGTCGTGCAGCGGCGTCTGGTTCGGCGGCGCGGCGGCGAGGAAGAAGCGGGTGTCGTAGCGGCGGGCGCGCCCTCGGGGGTGATCCAGTGGCCGAAGTAGTGCATCGAGTCGCACGCGAGGCGCAGCCCTCGAGGCGGCACAGGTCGACCATCGTGAGCTGGGCGGTGTCGACCTGCTGGCGGTGCTGCCGCCAGCGCTCGGCCGAGTGATCGGCGTCGAGGTCGACGTAGCCGTCGAGGTCGTAGGCCAGCAGCACGCCCGCCTCCTCGAACGACTCCCGGATGGCCGCCACCCAGAAGGCGAGGCCGCCGCCCTCGATGCCGAGCCGGCGCGACGCGTCGGCGTCGGTGCGGCCCTCGCAGACGGGCTCGAGGTCGACGTGGCGGTCGTGGGGGTCGACGGCGCCGCCGGGGAACACGTAGGCGCCGCCCACGAAGTCGGAGTTGAGGTTGCGCTTCAGCATGAAGACCTCGAGCCCCTCGTCACCGTCGCGCAGGATGAGGACGGTGGCGGCGTCGCGCAGCTCCACCTCGCCGGGCGCCGTCACGGTTCGAGCTCGCCGCCGGCGCCGGGCGTGGCCCGTCCGGTGGTGTCGAACGTCGAGCCCCGGCCGGCCCAGAACGTGCCGACGAAGCGGGTGCCGCCGGGGCCCGAGGCAGCGAAGAAGCTGCCGTAGCGGCCCGCCGCGAAGCGCTTCATCAGCAGGGCGCGGATCGGCGCCCGGGTGGGCGGGAGCAGCAGCAGGTAGCCGATCACGTCGCCGAGGAAGCCCGGGGCGAGCATCAGGGCACCGGCCACGAGCAGCAGCAGGCCGTCGACGAGCTCCTTGCTCGGCACGCGGCCCTGGTCGACCGCCTGGGAGATCTTGCCGAGCGTGGACAGGCCCTGGCGCTTGAGCAGCCAGGCCCCGATGGCGCTCTCGATGACGAGCAGGGCGATGGTCTCCCACCCGCCGATGACCTGCGCCACCTGGATGATCACGTACAGCTCGACCAGCGGCGCCACGATCAGCAGCAGGAACAGCCAGGCCATGCGTGCAGGCTACCGATGCGGGTGGCCCGAACGTCCCCCGCCGCGCCACCGGCGAGCCCGCCCTCGTCGCCGAGCCGGACCGGGTTCGGTGTTCTCCACCCCGAACCCGCGCCACCAGCGCACGAAGCGCGCACAGACCACGTGCACCGGCAGCGGTCGGGCGGCTCGGGCGGGGGCGCTGCGGGATGGTGCCCCGGGCGGGGCGCTACGGGGCGGTGCGGCGGGAGGTCGACTCGGCGAGGCGGGCGAGGCGGCGGTCCCAGGCGGCGCCGACCGACGTGAGCCAGGCCGACGCGTCGGCGAGCGGCGCCGGCTCCAACCGGTAGCGCTGCTCGCGCCCCACCTTCGCCGCACCCACGAGCCCGGCGGCGGCCAGGACCTGGAGGTGCTTGACGATGGCCTGGCGGCTGATCGATCGCTCAGCGGCGAGCTCCGTCGCGGTGGCGCCCTCGGCGCCCGCAGCGCCGACGGCGGCGAGCAGCTCGCGACGGGTGGCGTCGCCGAGCGCGTCGAGGACGGCGCTCGCCCGGGCGGGAGGGGCGGCCAACGCTCAGGCGGTCGCCGGGGCGAGGGCGAGCTCGCCGACGAGGGCGCGCAGGCGACGGTCCCAGGTGACCTCGGCGACCCCCAGGTCGGCGACCGTGGCCCGGGTCGCGAGGGCGACGGTGCCGCCGAGCACCCGCTCGGTGACCGTGACCGTCGCGGCGTCGTGGTCGCCGGCCACGTGGACCTCGACGGTCGACACCACCGCCGGGTCGGCCTCGTCCCACCACAGCAGCCGGAGCGACGCGCCCTCGACCACCTCCGCCACCACCGCCCGGCGCCGGATGCCGCCCTCCTCGATGGTCCCGGCCGCGCCGGCCACCAGGTCCAGGTCGACGCGATCGCCCAGCCAGGCACCGTCGAGGACCGACCGCCAGGCCTGGTCGGCCGAGGCGGGCAGCGAGATCGAGCGGGTGACGGCGAGCGGCTCCATGGCCAGCATCCTGCCGGGCCACCGCTTCACCTGCAACCCGTGAGTTGCGAACTGCGCCGCGGCTCCCTACATTCGCAATCGTTCAGTTGCACGTTGCGAGGAGCGATCGAAAATGAGCCTGCTGGTCCCCACCGTCGTCGAGCAGACCGCCCGAGGCGAGCGAGCGTTCGACATCTGGTCGCGCCTGCTCAACCAGCGGCTGGTCTTCTTCGGCACCGTGCTCGACGACACCGTCGCCAACCTGATCATCGCCCAGCTCCTCCACCTGGAGGCCGAGGACCCAGGCAAGGACATCCGGCTCTACATCAACTCGCCCGGCGGCGACATGACCGCCCTCTTCGCCATCTACGACACGATGCAGCTGCTGCGCTGCGACGTCGCCACCTACTGCATCGGCCAGGCGGCGTCGGCTGCGGCGGTGATCCTCGCCGGGGGCACCAAGGGGAAGCGCTTCGCCCTCCCCAACAGCCGGGTCCTCATCCACCAGCCCCACGGCGGCGCCCAGGGCCAGACCAAGGACATGGAGCTGGCCGTGAAGGAGATGGTGCTGATGCGCGAGCGCATGACCGAGGCCCTCGCCACCGACACCGGCCAGCCGCTGGAGCGCATCGCCGCCGACATCGATCGCGACTTCATCCTCCGCGGCCCCGATGCCGTGGCCTACGGCCTCGTCGACGAGATCCTGACGAAGCCGGACCCGATCCCGATGGAGGCGCTGCGCTGATCAGCGAGCGGGCAGCCGGTCGAGCCACCACTCCAGCAGCTCGTCGTCGTCCGCGAGCCCGTACGCGGCATCGGCGACCCGCCCCACCTCGGCGAGCGGGGCGCCCGCCCGCAGCAGCCGCGCCGCGTCGCCCCACGCTCCGCGATCGGCCGGGAGCGGCAGCTCGAGCACCTCGGCGGCTCGCAGCCGCAGGGCGCGCGCGTTGCGGCCCGAGCCGAGGTGGCGCTCGACGGCCACCAGCGCGACCGCCGGGCAGGTGAGCACGACGGCGATCCGCCAGAGGTCGTCGGGCTCGTGGGGCACGACCGAGATCAGCGGCACCGAGGGCAGCAGGCGCCCGGCGGCATCCACGACCGCCTCCGGCGCCCGGGTCTGGGTGGCCAGGAGCACCTTGGGCACCAGCCGGGCGTCGGCCCACGACCGCAGCGCGTCGGGCAGCGCGACGCGGTCGACGCGAGGGTGCTCGACGCGAACCTTGTGGAGCCGGGTGGGTCGCTCGCCCCACCAGCAGCGGGCCGGGTCCACCAGGCCGACGGTGACCAGCGGCGGGTGGGTCGCGTCGTCGGCCTCGGCGCGGTCGACCACGTGGGGCGCCAGGCCGTAGTACTGGTCGCGGAAGTCGGCCGTGGCCCCGGCGAGGTCGCCGAGCACCCCGGCGGTGCGCAGCGCCCGGCGCGGGACGCCTTCGAGCCCGGCGAGGAGCGCCGACCACGACGCCGAGCCGGCGGGGTGGGATGCCTCGCCCGCCGCCGCCCGGCCCAGACCCCGGTGCAGGCGGGTCCGAGCAGGCCCGCCTGCCGCCGGCCGGACGAGCACGGGGACGCACACCTCGACGGCAGCGTCGAAGCCACCGTCGCCCACGACCCAGAGGTCGTGGAGCTGCGCACGCTGGACCACGGCGGCCCGCACGCCGCCGGCGTCGCGCGCCGTGAGCGCCGACACCGGCTCGACGAGCGCCACCGCGCCACCGTCCGGGCGGGCGAGGTCGAGGCCGGCGAGGAGGAACGCCGCGGCCGGGTCGGTGTACGCGGCGACCGCAGCGCCGAAGCGGGACCGCAGCGCGGCGGTGCGCTCCGGGGCCCGAGCGGTCGCCGCACCGAGCTGGCTGAGGAACGGCGGGTTGCCGATGACCGCGTCGAAGCTCTCCGGGCGCAGGAGCGATGCGTCGTGGAGCGCGTCGCCCTCGACGATGCGCCGGGCGACGGCGCGCGCCTCACCGCCCAGCTCGCGCAGCGCCCGCGGGCGAGGCGGACCGCCGTGGGATCGACGTCGATCCCGTGGAGGCAGCTCTCGGCGACCCTCCGGCGCACCTCGTCGCCGCCGATGCCGAGCGACGACAGCGCGCCGAGCAGCCGCTCCCCGCTGCCACGAGGAAGCGCCCGTCGCCGCAGGAGGGATCGACGATGCGCAGGGCGAAGATGGCGTCGGGCCCCGCCCGCGCCGCCCGGTCGAGCACGGGCCCGAGGGCGAGGTCGACGACCCCGGCCACCAGCGCCGGCGGCGTGTAGTAGGCCCCGAGGGCCTTGCGCTCGCCTCGCGCCGCGAGGCGAGCCTGGTGGGCGGCCCCGGCGTCGGCGGGTGGTCGGCGGGCGGGCATCGGGCGCCAGCCTCGCAGGCGGGGCTGGGGCGAGAGCACCTCGGCCCCCTAGGCTGTCGGACCGCATCCGATCGAGTCATCCGGCGCCGCCCGCACCTCGGGCCCGACGCGCCGCCCGGCTCACCACGTGGAGCCAGACGTGACCGAACCGCAAGATCCCCCCTTCGACGTGCCCGCGCCCGACCCGGCGCCCCCCGCCGATCCCACCTTCGCCGACCTCGGCCTCCGGCCCGAGTCGCTCCGCGCCCTCGACGCGCTCGGCTACGAGGAGCCGACACCGATCCAGCGCGAGGCCATCCCACCCCTGGTGGCCGGCCACGACCTTCTCGGGCAGGCAGCCACGGGCACCGGCAAGACCGCCGCGTTCGCCCTGCCGATCCTCGAGCGCCTGGCCGGCCCGGCGACCGACCCGGTGGCCCTGGTGCTCGTGCCCACCCGCGAGCTCGCCGTGCAGGTCTCCGAGGCGATCTACCGCTACGGGCGCAACCTCGGCGCCGAGGTGCTGCCCGTGTACGGCGGTCAGCCCATCGTCCACCAGCTCAAGGTCCTCAAGCGCGGCGTCCACGTGCTCGTCGGCACGCCCGGACGCGTGGTCGACCACCTCCAGCGCGGCACGCTGCCGGTCGACGGCATCGAGCTGGTGGTGCTCGACGAGGCCGACGAGATGCTCGACATGGGGTTCGCCGAGGAGATCGACACCATCCTCGACGCCCTCCCCGCCGAGCGCCAGACCGTGCTGTTCTCGGCGACGATGCCGCCCCGCATCGCGTCGATCGCCAAGCGCCACCAGCGCGAGCCGGTCCGCATCGAGATCCGGCGCGAGGAGCCGGCCGACGGCGAGGCCCCACGGGTCCGCCAGGCGGCCTACCTCGTGGCCCGCAACCACAAGGCCGCAGCCCTCGGCCGCATCCTCGACATCGAGTCGCCCGGTGCCGCCATCGTCTTCTGCAAGACGCGCGGCGAGGTCGACGAGCTCACCGAGACGCTGAACGGCCGCGGCTACCGGGCCGAGGCCCTCCACGGCGGCATGGACCAGGAGCAGCGCGATCGGGTGATGGGGCGCCTGCGCTCGCAGACGGCCGACCTGCTCGTGGCCACCGATGTCGCCGCGCGCGGCCTCGACGTCGACCACCTCACCCACGTCGTGAACTACGACGTGCCGAGCGCGCCCGAGAGCTACGTGCACCGCATCGGCCGCGTGGGCCGCGCCGGGCGCGAGGGCGTGGCCATCACCCTGGCCGAGCCCCGCCAGCGGCGGCTGCTCGGCAACATCGAGCGGCTCACCCGCCAGACCATCGCCATCGAGAAGATCCCGACGGTCTCGGACCTGCGGGCCCGCCAGATGGAGCTCACCCTCGACCAGGTGCGCGAGGCGCTGGAGGACGACGCGGACCTCGATCGCTTCCGGGCGGTGGTCGACGCCCTGGCCGACGAGTTCGACGTGGTCGACGTGGCCCTCGCCGCGGTGCGGCTGGTGCACGAGGCCAGCGGCGCCACCGACGACGACGAGGAGATCCCCGACGTCGCCGCCCGCCCCGAGAAGAAGGGCAAGGGCCGATCGTGGGACGACCGCGGCCCGAAGGGCGGGCCGGGCAAGGGCGACCCGCGCGCCAAGGGCGCCAAGCCGCACGAGCGGCGGCCTCGGGGCCCCAAGGGCGACGTGGCCCGGCTCTACGTCGGCGTGGGCCGCAACGAGCGGGTCCGTCCGCAGGACCTCGTGGGCGCCATCGCCGGCGAGACCGAGCTGCGGGGCGACGACATCGGGGCCATCCGCATCTTCGACCGGTTCTCGCTCGTCGAGGTGCCCGAGGCATCGGTGGACCACGTGATCGAGGCCATGCGGCGCACCACCATCCGCAACCGCAAGGCCCCCGTGCGGCGCGACCGCGACGAGCAGTAGCAGCGGCGGCGGCGCGGCCCTGGAAGACTGGAGCCGTGGCACTCGACCTGGGGCGCTGGCTCCGCTACGCGCAGGCGAAGCTGAACGGTGCGGTCCGCTCGGGCCACGCCGAGCTCGATCGGCTCGAGGCCGAGCGCGAGGTCGAGCTGGCCGACCGCCCGTGGCTCGGGGCCGACGACGAGGTGCCCACCTTCGACGAGGCCCGGTCGCGCATCGAGCGCACCGCAGCCGATGCGGCTGGACGCGAGGCGCCCGCGCCCCTCGGCGACGATCCGCCAGCGACGCCGGACGGGCCGCGTCCGCCCTCCTCGGGCACCGACGCAGAGGTGGCGGCGGCGAAGCTCGAGCTGGAGCGACGGGGCGAAGCGGCGCGGGCCCGGCTCGACGCCATCCGCGAGGAGCTGGGCGCAGACCCGCCGGCCCCGGGATCCCCCTGACACCCCGGGACCGGCCGGATCGACCGGATCAGGCGGTCAGACCGCCTGGATGAGCATCGCCTTGCGCTCGGCTTCGTTGAGCCCGCCCCAGATGCCGTGCGGCTCGCGGATGGAGATGGCGTAGTCGAGGCAGGGCTGCTTCGAGGGGCACGTGCGGCAGATCTCCTTCGCACGGGCCTCGCGAGCCAGCTTCTCGTCCTTGCGCTCGAAGGTGCCCGGCGGGAAGAAGACGCTCGCCTGCGGTCCCCTGCAGGCCGCTCGCAGCTGCCACTCATCCCCAGAACGTTGTGCACTCACCAGAAAGCCCCCTTTCGGTGAGTCGCGACCGTAGAACCGCGCAGGGTGGCGCACAACCCCCAACCTTCGCGAGCGCGCGCGACAACAGTTGCAAGCGCGATCGATCGAACCGCAGGTCAGGACGGGTCGAGCGGCTCGCCGTCGACCAGGACGACGCCGTCGTCGGCCGCGCCTTGCGTGCCGGCCTCGTCGCCACCGCCCCCGCGGCGAGCCCGGTGGTCGACCGCCCCGCCCTCGAGCGGCTCGACCTCGAGCAGCAGCCCGTCGACCTCGACGACGCGGATGGCGTCGCGCAGGTCGATGGGCGTGGCCCGGTTGGTGCGGGCTCGCCAGAGCGCGCCGCGGACGCGCACGACGCCGTCGGGCGAGATGTTGGTGACCGCCTCGCCCTCCTCGCCGATCATCCACTCGCGCCCGATGGTGGGGGTGGAGAACCGGGTGCGGACCATGGCGGGCATGCCGCCGACCATGGCGAGGGTGGTGCCGCCGATGCCGACGAGCAGGGTGATCCACGAGAGCGAGAAGCCGTCGTAGAGGGTGAGCGAGCCGACGAGCAGCGAGCCGAACCCGATGCCCGACCACAGGCGCGGCACGCCGGTCTGCACGTCGACGGCGAAGCCGAACATGGCCAGCACGAGCAGGGCGACCGCCCAGGGGCGGACCGGCAAGATGGCGAGGCCGTAGCAGGAGAGCACCAGCGAGCCGGCGCCCACCAGGCCGGCGACGCCGACGCCGGCGGTGAAGAACTCGAAGATGATGAGCCCGAGCCCGATCACGAGCAGCAGGTAGGCGGCGGCCGGGCTGGCCACCGTGTGGAACAGCTGCTTGTCGACCGACAGCGACGAGAAGACCGGCGTGGTGACCGGCTGGCGCACGGAGCGACCCTCGACCTTCACGGTCTTGGTCTCGAAGCCGGGGAGGTCGATGAGGAACTCCCCGATGACCGGGGCGTCCTCGGTCTCGACGATGCCGAGCTCCGCGGCCTCGGCCGCGTTGACGGTGCCTCCCTCGAGGCGGTCGGCCGCGTCGACGAACGCCGGCGACAGCAGCTCCTCGGGGATGACGAGCGGCCCGGTCTTGCCGAGGCGAGCGCCCGGCGCGATCCCGATGGGGTCGGCGGCCCCGACGAGCTGGGCCGCCTTGCCCCGGGCGCTCGAGCCGCTCGGGCCCACCCAGACCGCCACGGGCACCTCGGCATCGTGGATGGTGCGGGCGAGGTCGACGAGCACCTCGTCGTCGACCACGGCGTCGGCGCTGTCGAGCTGGAGCACCACCGCGACCACCCCGGCGTCCTCGCCGTCGTGCACGGACCGCTCGATGAAGTCGGCCATCACCGGATCGATCAGGCCCTCGACCTTGAGGATGCTGACCCGGCCGGCGTCGTCCGTGCCGGACTGCGCCGGGGCCAGCGCGCGCGCCGCGACCGGGCCCGCGAGGCCGAGCACCACGGCGAGCGTGGTCAGGGCCGTTGCCAGCATCGGTAGTCTGCGCACCGCACGTACCTCCAGGAGACGCCGACCATCGAGGGAGCTCTGGAGTGGATCCAGCGCAGTTCTTCACGGCATCTCGCCTCGTCATCGTGGCGGGCAAGGGCGGTGTCGGCAAAACCACGGTGACCGCCGCGCTCGCCCGAGCGGCGGCCACCAGCGGGCTCTCCTCGCTGATCGTCGAGGTCGAGGGGAAGTCGGGCCTCGCCGCCATGTACGGCTCCCCCGCGTTCTCCTACGACGAGGTGACCCTCGCCGAGGCCGACGAGGCCGTCGGGCGAGCCGCCGTGCGGGCTCGCACCCTGACGCCCGACGAGGCGCTCGTGGAGTACCTCGAGGACTCGGGGATGGGTCGGATCTCCAAGCGGCTGATGACGAGCGGCGCCCTCGACATGGTCGCCACCGCGATCCCGGGCATCCGCGACATCCTCGTGCTCGGGAAGATCAAGCAGATGGAGCGCGAGCGCCTCGCCGACGTGCTGATCCTCGACGCGCCGGCCGCGGGCCACGCCATCACGTTCCTCCAGTCGGCATCGGGCCTGGCCGATGCCGTGCGCCTCGGCCCCATCAACGCCCAGGCGCGCGACGTGCTCGGGCTGCTGAGCGACCCCGAGCGGTGCCAGGTGGTGCTGGTCACGCTGCCCGAGGAGACGCCGGTCAACGAGCTGGTGGAGACCGCCTACCAGCTCGAGGACCGGGTGGGCGTGAGCCTCGGGCCGGTCGTGGTCAACGGCCTCTACCCCGAGCTGGCCGGGCTGGCGGTCGATCCGATCGCTGCGGCCGAGGCGCAGGGGGCGTCGCTGCGCGACGGCGAGGCCGACGCGCTCGCCGCGGCGGCCCGGTTCCGCCTCGATCGCACGGCGCTCCAGGCCGAGCAGGTCGAGCGGCTCCGCGAGGCGCTGCCCCTCCCCCAGCTGCGGCTCCCGTACCTGTTCGACGCCGAGCTCGGTCCCGAGCACCTCGACCTGCTGGCGGCCGCGGTGCTCGACGGCGTGGCGGAGCTGTCGTGAGCGCCCCATCCCTCGCCGAGCTGGTGGCCGAGCGCCAGATCGTGATCACCTCGGGCTCCGGCGGCGTGGGCAAGACCACGAGCGCCGCGGTGCTCGCCATGGAGGCCGCCGCGCAGGGCCGGCGCGCCGTCGTGGTCACCATCGATCCGGCCAAGCGCCTCGCCGACGCGCTCGGGCTCGGCGGCGAGGGGATCGGCAACGAGCCCACGCGCATCGACGGCCCGTGGCCGGGCGAGCTGTGGGCGGTGATGCTCGACACCAAGAGCACCTTCGACGACCTCGTCACCCGCTACTCCACCGACCCCGAGCAGGCCGAGCGGATCCTCGCCAACCGCTTCTACCGCAACATCTCCGGCGCCCTCTCGGGCACGCAGGAGTACATGGCGATGGAGAAGCTCTACGAGCTGCACCACGACGACGGCTTCGACCTGGTGGTGGTCGACACCCCGCCCAGCCGCAACGCGCTCGACTTCCTGGAGGCGCCGCGACGCCTCACCCGCTTCCTCGACCACCGCCTCTACCGCGTGCTCATGGCCCCCACCCGCGGCGTCATGAAGGCGGTCAACGTGGCCGCCCAGGCGTTCGTGCGCCAGGTGAGCAAGGTGGTGGGCGCCGAGGTCTTCGAGGACGCCATCACCTTCTTCCAGGCCTTCGACGGCATGGAGGCCGGCTTCAAGGAGCGCGCCGACGCCGTGCTCGAGCTGCTCACCAGCCCGGCCACCTCCTACGTGCTCGTGGCCTCGCCCAAGCGCGACACCGTGGCCGAGGCCCGGTTCTTCGCCGAGAAGCTGGCCGAGGCCGACATCCCGATCGCCGCGCTCATCGTCAACCGGATGCACCCGCACTTCACCGACGAGATGCCCGAGGCCGTGCGCGAGCGGGCCCGCCACTTCGAGGGCACCGACCTGGGCGGCCTCTACCGGAACCTGGCCGACTTCGCCCTCGTCGCCCACCGCGAGGAGGAGCACCTGGCGGGCCTGGCCGAGATGGTGGCGCCCGCACCGGTGATCCGGGTGCCGTTCCTCCAGACGGACGTGCACGACCTCGCCGGCCTGGCGATCGTCGGCGACCACCTCTTCGACCGGACGTGAGCTGGCCCACCACCGCCGTCCCGGTGCTGCCGGTGTCCGACCTGGCCCGGGCGACGGCGTGGTACCAGCGCCTCGGCTTCGAGCTGATCGCCGAGCACCCCGGCTACGCCATCGTCGAGCTCGACGGCGCCGAGCTGCACCTCAACGAGTTCGACGACCTGCCGGGTCCGCAGCAGACCTGGTCGGGCGTCTACCTCCACGTCGCGGACGCCGACGACCTCTTCGCCCGCTGGACGGCGCTGGGGGCGCGGGCCATCGCCCCGCCCGCCGACCAGCCCTGCGGCCTCCGCGAGTTCGCCACCGAAGACCTCGACGGCAACCTGTGGCGCGTCGGTTCGCCGCTGGTCTCGCCGACGATCGACCCGGAGGGCACCGGGCCCGCCGGCCACGACCCCTCCGATGCCGAACCTGGCACCGAACGTGGTCACGGGCGTCCACCTTCCGTGCCAGGTTCCGACGAGCTGGTGGAGGCGGCGGTGCCCACCGACGGGTCGGCGGGCACCGGGCTGGAGTCGTGGCTCCCCGTGGTGGCCGAGCGCGCGGCGTGCGCCGGCTGCGGGTTCGAGCCCGCGTCGCTCCCCGCCCGGGCGCTGGGCGCGGAGGTGCGCGACGAGGCCCACGCGCTGGGCCAGCTCCTCCTCGACGCCGACGACGACGCCGTCCGGGTGCGGGGCGCCGACGGCTCGTGGTCCGCGCTCGAGTACGGCGTGCACGTGCGCGACCTGCTCACCGTGTTCGCCGAACGGATCGTCCGGACCCTCGCCGAGCACGACCCCGAGCTCGGGTGGTGGGACCACGAGGCCGCCATCGAGGACGGCATGGCCAACGAGTCCGACGTCGCCGCCGTGGTCGACGATCTCGGCCGCAACGCCGGCAAGCTCAGCGAGGCGCTGCGCCTGGTGGGCGACGACGACTGGGACCGCTCGGCCACCCGCCGAGACGGCGAGCGGTTCACGATCGAGCTGATGGCCCGCTTCGTGCTCCACGAGGTGGTGCACCACGCAGCCGACGCCCGGGCGGCGCTGCGCCGGGCCATCGGCTGAGCCCGCTCAGCTGACGGGCGAGCCGACCGCTTCGACGGCGGCCTCGAGCGTCTCGGTGACCGGGACGATCCGGTCGAACCCGGTGGTGTGCAGGAGCTTGGTGAGGGTGGGGCGGCTGCAGGCCACCGCGACCTCGCCGCCGTGCTCGCGCGCGCGGCGGATGCCGCCGATGAGCGCGCCGAGGCCGGCCGAGTCCATGAACGGCACCGACGACAGGTCGATGACCACCCTCGGGTGCGTGGCGAGCTCGCCGAGCGACTCGCGGAACGCCGACACGGTGTACGCGTCGAGCTCGCCCACGGGCCGGCACAGGGTGTGCGTCGGCTGCTGGTCGACTTCGATCTCGAGCACCGGGTGCTCCTCCTCGGGGGTGGTCGGGGACATCCGATGGTACCGGAGGCTCCGCCGGAGGGCGGCGGGGGTTGGTCGCGGGCCACCCCGGGCGCCCACCGGACGTGGAGCCGCCGCCGGGCCCGGGGCTAGGTTGGCGCCGTGCCACGCGTGCTGCTCGCCACCGATGCCGACTGGATCCACGAAGAGGTCGACGCCGCCATCGCGGGCGACGACATCGAGGTCCTCCGGGTCCGCCAGGGCACCGAGGTGCGCCCGGCGGTGCGCGAGCTGTCGCCCGAGCTGGTGATCCTCGACCTGCAGATCGGCAACATGGGCGGCATGGCGGCCTGCATGGACCTGCGCCTCGACGAGTCGGTCGGCCGCCTCGACCACACGCCGGTGCTCATGCTGCTCGACCGCGACGTCGACGCCTTCCTCGCCAGCCGGGCCGAGGCCGACGGGTGGCTGGCCAAGCCGCTCGACGCCTTCCGCCTGCGTCGCGCCGC
Organism: Acidimicrobiales bacterium; assembly: GCA_041394165.1. Lineage (GTDB taxonomy): Bacteria > Actinomycetota > Acidimicrobiia > Acidimicrobiales > Iamiaceae > Aquihabitans. The sequence continues at coordinate 494,831 of JAWKIT010000002.1, read as the reverse complement.
CACCGCGCTGCTGGCCGGCGAGCCCTACCGCGAGGGCATGGCGGACGCCACGCCCACCTGAGCGGATCCGGGTGGGAGCTGCCGGGGCCTGCGGGCTACGGTGGTCCCTCGCACACTCCGGGGTGTGGCTCAGCTTGGCAGAGCGCTGCGTTCGGGACGCAGAGGTCGTGGGTTCAAATCCCGCCACCCCGACCACCACCAACCAATACAACGGCCCGCCAGCACCGAGCCCGTGACCACTGTTAGCGTGCCGCGTGTGCGGACGGTGGCGGCGGCGATCCTGATGGGCTCGCTCTCGCTCGGCGTGCTCGGTGGCTGCGGGTCCGATCCGACGGCGGTGCGGGCGCACGACGGCGCAAGCCCGGCCTACGCATATCCGGGCGGCGCGCAGGAGTACGAGACCACCCAGATCGTGCTCTCGAACCCCGAGCACGGGCCCGAGCTGTGCGCCGGCGGCGTGCTCCTGATGCTCCCGCCCCAGTGCGGTGGACCCGCGGTGGACGGTTGGGACTGGGACGCCGTCGGCGGCTTCGAGGAGACGTCGGGCACGCGCTGGGGGACGTACGAGCTTCGCGGCACCTTCGAGGGGGAGCGGTTCACGCTCACGGCTGCGCCGAAGGCGGTCGACCCCGACGGCGCCGACGACGCACGCGATCTCACCGCGGATCGCCCCGGGATCCCCTGTGCCGAGCCCGCCGGCGGGTGGATCGATCCATCGCTCGGGCCGATCGACGACGGCGAGCCCCTCGTCGCCGCCGCCCGGGCCGAGCCCGACTTCGGGGAGGTCCGGATCGTCGACCTGGACGAGCACCGGGGCGACGACGAGTTCCAGGACCTCGCCAAGGTGGTCTTCGTCGTGACGTTCACCGGCGACCTGGACCGCCACGAGACCGAGCTGCGGGCCATCTGGCCTGGCCCCCTGTGCGTCGCGCCCGCCGGGCGCACCGGGGCCGAGCTCGACGCCGCCCAGGACCGGCTGATGGCCGACGTCCGCGACGAGGCGCTGACCGAGCTCGCCGGAGCGAGCCAGCTCGATCCCCTGAGCGCCGGGCAGCAGGCCGACGGTGCCCTCCACGTGAGTGTGCTGGTCGCCGACGAGGGGCTCGCCGAGCGCCTCACCGAGCGGTATGGGGTACCGATCGAGGTGACCCCGGCGCTCCGCCCGGTCAGCTGAGGGCTCACCCGTCCGGGGGAGTCGGCCGAGGCGTCCGAACCGTTGCCCGAGGGCAACGGTAGGGTCGCCTGCGTGGCTCCACCGTGGATCGTCGAGCGAATCGACGAGTACACGCTCCGGCTGGGCAACCTGGGCACCCACCCACGGCGCCACGTCGACATCACGCTGATCGCGCCGAAGGGCCTGACCGCGACGTACCACCTCTCGACGGTGGAGGCACGGGCGACCGCCGAGCTCGTGGCCGTGGGCGACTTCCGCAAGGTCGTCATCTCCTGGAGCAGCCGCTGGCGCCGCCGCCGGTGGAGCGGTGCGGTGCCGCGCGCGACGAGCTAGGAACCGGCCCCGCCCGTCGAGGCGCCGGCGGGCAGGATGGCGGCGATGGGGACCACCTCCGAGCGTGCGAGCCGCGCGACCGACGTCCGCGCCGCCGGACGCGACACGATCGGCGTGGGCCTCGGCCTCTTCCCCATCGGGATGGCCTTCGGCGTGCTCGTCGTGCAGTCCGGCTTCGCCTGGTGGTGGACCCCGCTGTTCTCGGTGCTCGTGTACGCCGGGTCGATGGAGTTCCTGATGGTGGGGCTCATCACCGCCGCCACGCCGCTGGCCTCGATCGCCGCGACGACCTTCCTCGTCAACAGCCGTCACCTCTTCTACGCGCTGTCGTTCCCCCGGCACCGGGTCCACGGCCGGCTCGGGCGGGCGTACGCCACCTACGCCCTCACGGACGAGGCCTACGCGCTGACGGCGACGCTTCCCGAGCGCGAGCTCACGAGCACCAGGATCCTCGCCATCCAGGTGCTCTGCCAGGCCTACTGGGTGAGCGGCGGGATCGTCGGCGCCCTCAGCGGCCGGGCGCTGCCCGAGAGCATCCGCGGGTTCGGCTTCGCGCTCGTCGCCCTGTTCGCCGTCCTCGCCCTCGACGCCATCCGCGCCGCGCGCGACCTCCCGACCCCGCTCCTGGCCGTGGCGTGCGCGCTGCTCGCCGCCCGCATCGCCCCCGACCGGATGCTCGTGGTGGCGCTGGGCCTGCTGGTCATCGGCCTGCTGGTCCGCCACCGCCTCCGCGGCGCAGCACCCGAGGTCGAGGAGGTGGCGGTCGATGCCTGAGGCGCCGGCGATCCTCGCGTCGCTGCTCGTCGCCGGCGCCGTCACCGTGGCGCTGCGCGCCGTCCCCTTCGTGGTGATCGAGCCCCTCCGACGCAGCTCGGTGATCCGGTTCCTCGGGCTCCACCTCCCGGCCGGGATCATGGTGATCCTGACGATCTACACGCTCCACGACGTGCCGCTGCGCTCGTGGCCCCACGCCCTGCCCGAGGCGATCGCCCTCGCGGTCACCGTCGCCCTGCACCTGTGGCGCCGCTCGGCCGTGCTGAGCATCCTGATCGGGACCGCCACCTACGTCGTGCTCACCTCGTGGATCGTGTCGGGCGGCGCCATCGCATGACCCCGCCCTTGTCCGCCGACGTCCGCACCTGCTCCGATGGCGGGATGACCGTTCGCACGTTCCGCCTCATCGCCCTGGCGGAGGCCGCCACCTGGGTGGCGCTGATCGCCGCCTCGATCGCCAAGCGCGCCCTCGACCTGGAGGCCGCCACGAAGATCGTGGGGCCGATCCACGGGACGGCGTTCCTCGCCTACTTCTGCGGCCTCCTCCTGCTGCGCGACGACCTGGGCTGGGGCCTGAAGCGGACGGCCGGGGCGATGGCCGCCTCCCTCGTGCCGCTCGGCACGTGGCTCATCGTCGAGCGGCGGTGGCTCGCCGACGTCGACGACGCCGTGGGCCAGACGGCGGCCTGACGTGCTCGACGCGGTGCTGTTCGACCTCGACGGGACGATCACCGACCCGGAGGTGGGCATCACGGGATCGTTCCGCAAGGCGATGGCCGCCGTGGGCCACCCGGTCGACGCCGATGCCGACCTCCGCTGGATGATCGGGCCCACGCTCGCCGAGAGCCTCGATCGGGTCGGCCTGCCGCCCGACCTGCACCAGGCCGTCATCGACGGCTACCGCGCCCACCTCCGAGCCGAGGGGCTGCGCCAGGCGGAGCTCGTCGACGGGATGGCCGCGGTGGTCGACGGGCTGCGCGCCGACGGCGTCCGGCTCGCGCTGGCCAGCGCCAAGATGATCGACATGGGCGAGACGACGCTGCGCTACGTCGGGCTCCTCGACCGCTTCGAGCTGGTCGCCGGCTGCCTGCCCGACGGTGCCGTGCGCACCAAGGGCCAGATCGTGGGCGATGCCCTGGCCGGCCTGGGCGTGACCGACCCGGGCCGCGTGGCGATGGTCGGCGACCGTCGCCACGACATCGAGGGGGCGCGCCAGCACGGGTGCCTCGCCGTCGCCGTCGAGTGGGGCTTCGCCGAGCCCGACGAGCTCGAGCGAGCGGCACCCGACCGCATCGTCGCCACCCCCGCCGACCTGCTCCGACCCTGCGGGCCTCCCTGACCGTGCCGACCGCCGTCTTCGTCCACCCGCACCCCGACGACGAGGCGATCTTCTCCGGCGGGGCGATGCGCCGAGCCGCCGACCGCGGCTGGCGCGTCGTGCTGGTGCTCGCCACCAGCGGCGAGGAGGGCACGATGCCCGACTGGGTCACCGTCGACGCCGCCGACCACCGCCGCATGGAGACGGCCGAGGCCGCCGCCCACCTCGGCGTCGACGAGCTGCACTACCTCGGCTACCGGGACTCGGGCATGGCGGGCAGCGAGGCCAACCGCTCGGCGGGCGCCCTGGCGGCCTCGATCGACGACGCCACCGCCGACCTCGCCGAGCTCCTGCGGACGGTCGGCGCCGATGCGGTCGTAGGCCAGGACCCGAACGGCACCTACGGCCATCCCGACCACGTGGCGGTGCACCGCATCGGCCGCGACGCCGCCGTCCGGGCGGGGGTGGGCGAGGTGCTCGAGGTGACGCTCGATCGGGCCTGGTTGCGCGAGCTGCGGCGCGACCGCATCGAGCGCGGGCGGCTCGATCCCGCCGCGTGGTGCGCCGTCGAGCTCGAGCGCCTCGGCACCGACGACCCGGCCGCCCCGCTGGTCCGCCTCGACGTGGATGCCGAGCTCGCGGCCAAGCAGGCCGCCATGGCCGCCCATGCCAGCCAGGTGCCAGACGCCGCCGACTTCATGGGCATCCCACCGGGCACGTTCCACCTCGTCGTGCGCCACGAGTGGTACCTGCGCCGGCTGCCCGCCGATCGGCCCGGCCCACTCGAGCGGGCCCTCCTCAGCCCAGCCCGAGGCGGCTGAGCTGGTCGTCGGGCGCCTCGAGCTCGACGAGCGCGGTGCGCAGCAGCTCGGCCAGCTCGGGCTCGGCCGCGGTGCCCGCGAGGTCGTGCGCCTCCTCCGGGTCCTCGTCGCCGTCCCAGAGGTGGTGGCCCGAGAAGCGGGTGGCCGCCCAGTACGGGAGCAGGTCGCCCGGCGCGAAGGGCTGGCGGATCACCGGGATGGCCGAGCCCGGCATGCGATCGAGGACGGCCCGGCCGTCGGGCATGGGCAGCCGCACGTCGGGCAGGGCGTGGATCGGCATCGTCGACCAGCGGTTGGACCACATCGAGAGCGGTGCGTTGTCGCCCTCGGGCGCCCGGCAGTAGGTCCGCCGCCCATCGGTGACGTGGACCTCGCGACCCCAGACGCCCGTCAGCGCCCACTCGCGCACGCGGCTCGCCGAGCCCTCGAGCAGCGGGACGAGCGAGCGACCGTGGGTCCGCTCCGGCGCGGGCACGCCGAACGCGTCGAGCAGGGTGGCGTGCAGGTCGACGGTGGTGGTCAGCGCGTCGCAGGTGCCCGGCGCCACCCCCGGCCAGGCCACGAGCAGCGGGATCCGGCGCATCGGCCAGTTGAGGGGTGCGCCCGGCTTGCCGAAGCGGTCGAGCTCGCCGAGGTAGTGGCCGTGGTCGGTGCAGGCCACCACGGCGGTGTCGTCCCATCCGTCGCGCTCGTCGATCACGTCCAGCACCCGACCCAGGTGGTGGTCGATCATCGACAGCTTCGCCCCGTAGGCCGCCCGGATCCGGCGAGCGTCCTCGGCCGAGACGATGCCGCGGGCGAGGGCCTCGGTGGCGTAGGGCGGCCAGATCACCTTCGGCTCGGGCGAGTCGTCGTAGCGCGACGCCCACGGCTCGGGCGTGTCGAAGGGCTCGTGCGGATCGAACTCGTCCACCACGAGCAGCGACCGGTCGGCCGCCGGCGCCTGGTGCGCCAACCAGTCGGCGGCGGCCGCCATGGTCCGCGGGCCGGGGAAGTCGCCCTCGTCGCGGAACCACGTGCGGCTGTCGTCGTACGGGAAGGCGAGCGGTCCGGGCCGGGCCGGCAGCGCCGGCGCCCCCACCCACGACGGGTCGGGCGCCGTCCGCCAGGGGTCGCCCTCGTGGCCGCGCTGGTAGTCCCACGCCGTGAACTCGCAGTGGTAGTTCTCGCCGCCGGTCTCGAACAGGTGCGGGTGGTCCGAGACCAGCATGGTGGTCACGCCCGCTCGGCGCAGGGGGACCGTGACCGGCTCGTCCCACAGCTCGAGCGACCCCCACGGCCGCCACAGGAAGTCGAGGGAGCCGGTGAGCAGGTCGTGGCGGGCGGGCATGCAGGGCAGCGATCCGGTGACGTGCCGCTCGAAGCGCACAGACCGAGCGGCGAGGCGATCGAGGTTCGGCGTGTCGAACTCGATGCCGCCGTAGGGACCGATGAGGTGGCGGTTGAGGCTGTCGAGCAGCAGCACCACCACGTGGCGAGGTCGGCTCACGGCTGGGTGAGCGCGAGCCGCTGGTAGAGGAACGACGTCCACCCGGCGTCGATCTCGGCCTGGTGGCGACGGTAGAGGTCCTTGGCGTGGTAGCTCTCGTCGGGCCAGTAGTTGGCGGCCACCGGCGTCCCAAAGCCCTTGGCCGCGTCGACGGTCGCGACGCTGCACTCGTAGGGCACCGAGATGTCGCCACCCGAGGCGATCATGGCGATCGGGGCATCGTTGGCGTCGATCGCTGCGGGGTCGTACTGGCAGCCCGACATGGCCAGGGCGGCCTTCACCGACCTCCCCACCGGCACCGCCCCGCCGTCGACGTTGCCGCGCTGGGCGACGTTCAGCGCGGTGACGGCACCCGCCGAGCTCCCGGCTACGACGAGCCGCGAGGTGTCCACCTTGAACTCGGCGGCGTGGCGTCGCAGCCACCCCAGGGCCGAGAACGCGTCGTTCTGGGCGGCGTAGATCGCCCGCTCGCAGCGGGCCCGCTCGGCCTCGGCCTGGACCGGGTCGGTGAACTTGCCGTCCTGGTACTCCTGGCACTTGTTGCCGGGGTCGAGGCGGTAGGAGATCGACAGCGTCACGTAGCCCCGTCGGGCCCACTCGGCGGCGACGTCGCCGATCTGCGTGCGGTTGCCGGTCTTGAAGCCGCCACCGTGGACCCACACGATCGCCGGTCGCTTGGCGAGGGTGTCGCCCGTGGGCTGGTACACGTCGGTGAACAGGTCGAGGTCGGCACCCGTGGTGAGGTCCTTCGTCTCCTTGTAGAGGTGGGTCGACTTCGTGGTCGACGCGAACACGAGGTCGATGTAGCGCCCCGAGGTGGGCGTGCAGGCGGACAGGCCGAGCGCCGCGAGGCCGGCGACGGCCGCGACCAGGACGAGCAGGGCGCGCTTCATCCCCCCAGCTTCGCGTCCGGTTGTGAGCGGCGCGTGAGCAGGGCGCCCCGCGTGCCCCTCAGGCCGTGCCGCGCTCCCACGGCTCGCCGCGCTGCTGGAGCAGCTGGACCGCCGCCGCCGTGGTGGGGCCGTAGGTCTGGTTCTTGCGACCGGTGCGGAACCGGACCTCCTGCAGCTCGGCCTTGTCGAACCGGCACGCCCCGGCGGCGGGGTCGAGGCCGTGCAGGCGGGCGGCGTTGAGGCCGAGGACCTTGCGCTTGATCCCGTCGGTGAGCGCCGGGTACCCGTGGCGCTCCTGGAGCTCCTCGCTGATCTGGAAGGCCCGGAACGACTCGATCTGGTCCTGGGGCGAGCCGTACCAGATCGAGTCCGTGCCCCACAGGATGTTGTCGGGGCCGACGTGGACCAGCAGCTTGCCCAGCACGTGCGCCGCCGCGGTCGGGTCGCTCATGACGAACCGCCACGTCGAGCCGAGCTCCGCGTAGACGTTGGCGCCCGGGCCGATGTCGGAGGACCGCATCGAGGTGATGAGCCGGTCGACGCCGAACCCGTTCGCCTCGGCGTAGGGGCCCTCGGTGGGGCCGACGTCGAAGCCCGAGTGGTACACGATGATGTCGAGGTCGGGGTGGGCGGCGGCCGCCGGCCCGATGTCGACCGGGTCGGAGTAGGTGCCGGCGTCGGGCGCGGTGCCGCCGATGGCGGTGAAGCCCTTGTGGATGGCCACCCGAGGGATGCCGAGCGCCTCGGCCTGGGCCAGGAACGCCTCGCCGACCTGCGGTGCGCTCGGATCGTGGTCGTCGAGGAACCAACCCGGACCGCCGGCGTGGCAGTAGGCCTTCCACGCCGTGATCGGGAAGTCCTGGGCGATCTGGGCCATCGAGTCGCGCAGGGCGTCCACCGACGCGGCGGCCGACGGGTTGGTCTGGGCCTGCATGAAGACCCGGCCGTCGCCGCACAGCTCCTCGCCGATCCGGATCGTCTCGGCCATCACCTCGGGGCTGAGCAGGTCGCCCGGGAACGGGATCGCCGAGAGCACGATCGCCGACGTGTCGCTCTCGAGGAACATCAGGTCGAGGAAGGTCGGTCGGCGGTAGCAGTCCACCGGGTCGTCGAGCCCGCAGTCGCTCTGGGAGAAGCCGGGGAGGGCCGAGGGCGGCGAGCCCTCCGGGTACTCCAGCAGGTGGGTCTGCACGTCGAAGATCAGCTCGTCGCCACCGATGGCCTCCTCGGCGGCCGCCGGCTCGGTGGTCGCCTCGTCGGGGATGTCGAAGGTGCCGCCCGGTCGCTCGCCGTTGCGCTTCGCCTCGTCCTTGGAGCAGGCGGCGAGCACGGCGAGCATCGTGGCCGAGCCGCAGGCGGTGAGCAGGAACTGCCGACGGTCGACGCCGGTCCGGCGGGCGTTCTCGTCGAGGGCGGCGAGGCTGCGACGGGTGGCCTCCCGCACGAGGCGGGTGGGCGGCGGCGGCAGGAACTCGCCGTTCGACACCGGATGCCACTTGATCGGGAGCCCAGGCTCCCGCTCCCCCTTGGCCATCGCGACACCCTAGGGAGCCGGCACGCTCCGTGCTGGTGGGTAGAGCAGCTCGGCACCCACGGGCGCGAACCCACCGGCGCCGAGCACGGCGCGCAGCGAGGCGGCGTTGCCCGGGGCCACCTGGAGCCATACCGGCTCGCCGCCGGAGAGGTGCCGGGCCGACGTCGCCAGCGCCCGGCCCAGCCCGCGGCCGCGAACCTCGGGCTGCACCTCGAACGAGGCCTCGAGGCGACCGCCCAGCCCGCGTCCGAGCAGCAGGAGGCCGGCATCGTCGGGGGTGGTCCAGACCCGCAGGTCCTCTCGGTAGTGCCGGGCGCGCTCGGCTCGGGGGTGCGGGTGGAGCGGATCGTCGGCCCGCAGCTCGATCGGCGGCTCGCCCTCCGCGCCCGGCGCGACCAGGACGTGGTCGAGGTTGTCGTACGTGCGGCCGAGCCGCCGCCCGAGCTCGTCGAGGAACGGCGCCGACACCGGCGCGCCGTAGTCGCCGACCGGCAGGCGGCCGGCCACCCACCCCGGGTCCACGTCGGCCACCACCACGTGGTGGCCGGTGAACGCGAGCACGGCCGAGAGGCGCCCGGCCGGGGCCAGCACGGTGGTCCGGCCGTCGGCGATCGGCGGACGCCCCGCCGCCACGTCGGCGAGCAGGCGGGCGAGCGGGTCGGCGACGACGGGCATCCGGCGACGGTACCGGTCGGCGCGGGAGCGCCGCGATGGCGAGGCTTCACCCCTGCGAGTAGCGTTCGTCACACGGTCGTCATCGGGGAGGTGAAGATCGTCCAACCAGGAGCGGGCGCGCTGCGCCCGTGTTCGTCGGTGCCACCACCCGGCACCAGGAGGGACCGTTGCAGGAACGACCGAGGCGTCCACGGCGGATCGTGAACCCTCGTACGGTTCGGGTGCTTCGCGCGCTCGGCTACCGGTACTCGTACAACCGCGAAGCCTGGGTCCACCGCGTCGGCGGCGGGCGCGTCGGGCCGGTCTTCACCGAGGTGGCCAACAGCGGCATCACCGACATGACGGGCGAGCAGCTCCAGGCGCTCCAGGCTCGCCTGAACGACCCCGATCGGATCCGGATCGCCCCCGCCGAGGAGCGCGCCCCGCTCCCCCAGCGCACGGCGCGACGCCGCGACGAGCGCCTGCTCCCCGTGCGCTGGCTGCACGAGGAGGAGCACAAGCTGGTCTACGTGGACGGCCGCCCGCCGCTCGTGGGCCACGCCCAGCGAGCCCGCCAGGACGACGACCCGACGGCGACGCCCGTCGACCGACCGACGGTCGTGCCGCTCAAGGGCACGCGCGCCACCGGCTGACTCAGCTCCCGGCGCCGACGTCCCCGTGCAGGGCCCGGACGCGCGCCACCACCTCGTCGAACCGTCGCCGATCGAGCGCCGCGCCCTCGCGCCGCACGGCCGCAGGGGCCACCCGCAGCAGCCGCGAGGCATCGGCGAAGCTGGGACGGCCGCTGCGGTCCCAGCCACCCGAGCCCACCGGCACCCACTCGTGGGCGTCACGGCGATCGGTGTGGTCCTTGCTCGAGAGCGGGACCACCGCCAGCGTCGGGCCGTCCCAGCCGATCACCAGCACCGGACGGTCCTTCCCCTGGCTCGGGTCGTCCTCGTAGGCGACCCACGTCCACACGACCTCGCCCGGGTCGGCCTCGCCGTCGTGCTCGGGGGCGTAGCCGACGCGCAGGCCGGCACCGCGGCGGGTCGCCGCTCGGACCCGATCCTTCAACCTCGCGAGCATCCCGGTGCCGGCCACGGCCCGGCAGGCTAGGGCGGCCGTACGCTCCGGGGATGCACCTCGACGAGCTCCAGGACGTGATCGCCCGCACCTACGGGGAGCGCGACGCCGCCCGGGGCACGGCCGCCACCGTGGCCTGGCTGTGCGAGGAGCTGGGCGAGCTGGCCCAGGCGGTGCGCAAGGGCACCGTCGACGACCAGCGCCACGAGCTGGGCGACGTCCTGGCCTGGGTGGCGTCGCTGGCCCACCAGCTCGACCTCTCGATGAGCGACGCCGTGGCCCGCTACGCCGAGGGCTGCCCGCGCTGCGGGGCCCAGCCGTGCGCCTGCTCGTAGGTCAGCGCTCGGCGGCCACCAGCTCGGCGATCTGCACGGCGTTGAGCGCCGCGCCCTTGCGCAGGTTGTCGTTGCTGAGGAACAGCGCCAGGCCGTTCTCCATCACCTCGTCGGGGCGGATGCGGCCCACGTAGGTGGGGTCCGCGCCGGCCGCCATCAGCGGGGTGGGCACGTCGGCCAGCTCGACGCCGGGGGCGTAGGCCAGGATCTGGCGGGCCTCGTCGGGGGTGATGGACCGCTCGAAGGCGGCGTTGATCGACAGCGAGTGGCCGGTGAACACCGGCACGCGCACGCAGGTCCCCGCCACCTTCAGCCCGGGGATGTCGAGGATCTTGCGCGTCTCGTTGCGCAGCTTCTTCTCCTCGTCGGTCTCCTCGAGGCCGTCGTCGACGAACGACCCGGCCTGGGGCACGACGTTGAAGGCGATGGGCGCCGGGAACTTCTGCGCCGCGGGGTACTCGACGGCCCGGCCGTCGAAGGTCAGCTCGGCGGCGCGGTCGACCACCTTCTTGGCCTGCTCGTCGAGCTCGGCCACGCCGGCCAGGCCACCGCCCGAGACGGCCTGGTAGGTGGACACGACCATGGCCTTCAGCCCGGCCTCGCGGTGGAGCGGCCCGAGCACCGGCATGGCCGCCATGGTGGTGCAGTTGGGGTTGGCCACGATGCCCTTCGGACGCCGGGCGAGGGCGTGCCCGTTGACCTCGGCCACCACCAGCGGGACGTCGGGGTCCATGCGCCACGCCGAGGAGTTGTCGATCACCACGACGCCGGCGTCGGCGACCTGGGGCGCCAGCTCCTTGGAGGTGGCGCCGCCGGCGGAGAAGAGGGCGAGGTCGAGGCCGCGGTAGTCGGCGGTGGCGGCGTCCTCGACCGTGATCTCGGTGCCGTTCCAGGGCAGGGTGCGCCCCGCCGAGCGGGCCGACGCGAACAGGCGCAGCTCCTCGATGGGCAGGCCCCGCTCCTCGAGGATGGCGCGCATGACGCCACCGACCTGACCCGTTGCTCCGACGATCCCTACTCGCATGGCGTCCAGGCTACGGCTCGGGTTCGCCGCCTCCCAAGGGAGAAGCCGGGGCCGCCGCACGCGTCGGCTGCGGCGGGGGCGGGAGCTGGGCGCGACGCGCCTCCTCGGCCGCCCGCCGCTCGGCCGCCCGGGCCCGACGCCGCCTCGCCGAGCGCCGGGCCAGCCACGCGCCGAGGAGCAGGAACGGTGCGAAGGGCACGAGGAAGGCCCCGACCGCGAGGAGCACCTGGCCGATGTTGACCACCGCCACGCCGCCCGCCCGCAGCGCCTTCGCCGCCCGGGCACGTCGTCGGAGATCTCGGCCTTGGCGCTCGGTGACAGAGGTCGATGGCAGTGGCCAGCTCGACGCGGTCGTCGAGCTGGGCCAGCTGGCCCTCGAGCGCCTCGATCTCGGTCTGGCGCTCGGTGAGGCGATCCTCGAGGGCGATCAGGTTCTGCACCTGCTCGGCCTTGGCCAGCAGCTCGCGGATGCGCTGGGCGCTGGCCTGGGCGTTCTCGAGGCGGCCGCGGAGGTCGACCACCTCGTCGGTGACGTCGTCGGAGTCGATGCTGCGCTCGCGGACGTCGCCGAGGGCGGCGAGGTCGTCGAGGGCGCCGTCGAAGGCGGCCGACGGCAGGCGCAGGGTGAGCGCGACCTGGCGGTCGTCGTCGAGCGAGGCGTCGGAGCGGGCGAGGTACCCGCCGGCGTCGTCGGCGATCGACTGGGCCTCGGCCGCGGCATCGGTGGCGTCGGCGACGCGCACCACGAGCGTCGCCCGGTAGGTCACCTGGCGACCCTCGACCGGCTGACCGGCCGGGACGATGGTGACCTCCGTCGCGCGGTCGTCCGCCGACGATCCGGCGCCGGTCGACGCCTCACCGCCATCGATCCGCGCGCCCACCGTCTCGAACCGCTCCTTCGAGCCGCCGCTGCAGCCGGCCACGAGCACCCCCGCCGCCAGGAGCGCGGCCGAGCGGGCCATCCACCGTCGTCGCTGCACGATCCACCTCCGCGTCGCCATGCGGGGTGGACGACCGGCGCCGGGCGCTGGTTCCCGCTCGGCGTGGGAGCGCCGGTCAGGCGGCGTCGAGGCCGAAGGCGCGGTGGAGGACGGCGACCGCCTGGTCGCACGCCTCGCCGGCCACCACGCACGAGATGCGGATGGCCGAGGTCGAGATCATCTCGATGTTGATGCCGTTCGTGGCGAGCGTCTCGAAGACGGTGGCGGCCACGCCCGGGTTGGTCTTCATGCCGGCGCCCACGAGCGAGACCTTGGCGATGGAGGCGTCGGAGGTGACGCCCTTCGCCCCGATCTCGCCGGCGACGCGCTCGACGATCGCCACGCTCTCGGCCAGGTTGTCGGCCGGGACGGTGAAGGAGATGTCGGTGATCCCCGCCTCGGACACGTTCTGCACGATCATGTCGACGTTCACGTCGGCATCGGCCAGGGCCCGGAACAGCGCGGCCGACACGCCCGGGCGGTCGGGCACCCCGGTGATCGTGACCTTGGCCTCCGAGTCGTCGCCGACCACGCCCGAGACGATCGCATCTTCCATGTCTGGCTCCTCGTCGGTGATCCAGGTGCCCGGCTCCCACGTGAACGCGGACCGGACGTGCAGCTTGACGCCGTGGGTGCGGGCGAACTCGACGGCCCGCATGGCCGGCTTGGGGCAGCCGGCGGCGCACATCTCGAGCATCTCGTCGAAGGAGATCTGCGCCATGCGGCGGGCGACGGGCACCACGCGCGGATCGGTGGTGAACACCCCCGACACGTCGGTGTAGAGCTCGCACACGCCACCCAGCGCCTCGGCGAGGGCGACGGCGGTGGTGTCGGAGCCGCCCCGCCCGAGGAACGTGACGTCGTGGGCGGTGGACACGCCCTGCGCGCCGCCCACCACGGGCACGTGCCCCGCCTCGACGGCAGCGCGCACGCGGTCGGCGCGCACCTCGAGGATCTTGGCGTTCATGTGGTTGGTGTCGGTGAGGAACCCCGCCTGGCTGCCCGTGAAGGAGTCGGCGTGGATGCCCAGGTCGTGGAGCGCCATGCACAGCAGCGCGGTGGCCTTGCGCTCGCCGGCGGTGATGAGCATGTCCATCTCGCGGCCGGGGCGGGTCTTCGACACCTGCGCGGCGAGGTGCAGCAGCTCGTCGGTCTCCTTGCCCATGGCCGACACGACCACCACGACGTCGTCCCCCCGGCGTCGGGTGCGCGCCACGTGGTCGGCCACCTCCCGGATGCGCTCCGGGTCGGCGACCGACGTGCCACCGAACTTCTGGACGACGAGACCCACGGCCCGGCACGGTACCGAACCCCTCGCGGGCCGCCCAACCTCAGGAGAGCAGCGGATCGTCGGGGATCTCGGGCCCGTCGAGCATCACGCCCCACGAGCGGAGCTGGGCCACGCCGGTGGCGATGTCGCCGCCGACCAGGGTGCACAGCGCCGTGAGGTCGTCGGCGCGCAGCGACAGCACCCGCCCGTTGAAGTCGCCGCGGCTCTCGATGATCGACTGCACGAACCGCCGGATGGGCGCCGCCGGGTCGATCTGGGCCAGGGCCTGGAGGTCGAGGACGATCTTGCGGCGCTCGCCGCTCGAGTCGACCGGCAGGGGCTCGCCGAGCAGCACGCTGACCGGCACCTTGTAGAAGTCGGCCAGGCTCTTCAGGCGGGGCAGCGAGAGGGTCCGGAAGCCGCGCTCGTAGGCCCCGACCGCGGACGCGCTCCACCGGCCCTCGGATCGGGCCTCGACCTCGGCGAGCGAGAGCCCCTGGGCCTGGCGGATGGCGCGCAGCCGCTGGCCGACCGACGCGCTGAACGCCTTGTCGCCCGGATCGCCGACGAGGTCGTCGTCGTCGTCCTCGGTGCTGCCCTGTGGTGCGTCGCCCTCCCGCATTCGGGCCATCTTCGCGCTCCTCGCGCCCTCGTGTCCCGTGGAGCGGTGCGCGGCGGGTTCGGGCCGCTGCCCGGGGACGACGCGGCGTTCGGTAGGGTCCCGGCCGATGGGGACGGACAAGCGAGATCGGCAGAAGGCCAACAAGGCCGCCAAGCTCGAGGCGGAGCGAGCGGCAGCCAAGCGGGCCGAGCGCAGCGCCGCCATCAAGCGGGCCCTGGTGGTGGGCACGATCGTCGTGGTGGCGATGCTGGTCTTCTCGCTCGTCAGCTGCTCCTCCGACGGCAGCGATGCCGACGGCGCGGCCGGTGCGACCACCACCACGGAGTTCACCGGCGACGGCACCCCGCCCGAGGGGGCGGGTGGCGAGGTCGGCTACGGCACCGGTGCCTGCGCGCCCGCCGAGGGCACCGACGAGCCCGTGCTCGAGTTCGACGACGCCCCCCAGCAGTGCATCGACCCGGCCAAGACCTACACCGCGACCTTCGAGACCTCGAAGGGCGACCTCGTGGTGCAGCTCGACACCGAGCGCACCCCGGTGACCACCAACAACTTCGTGAACCTGGCCCGGTCGGGCTACTACGACGGCACCGACCTGCACCGGGTGGTGGCCAGCGCCGGCTTCGTGCAGGGCGGCTCGCCCCACACCCAGGACGCCGCCGACCCCGGGCCGGGCTACACGATCCCCGACGAGGGCGGGCCGTACACCGCCGAGGACTACGTGCCGGGCGTCCTCGCCATGGCGCGCACCTCGGCGCCGAACAGCGCCGGCGGCCAGTTCTTCTTCCTGGCCCACGAGGGCGGCACCCAGGCGCTCGCCAGCTACGGCACCTACGCCGTGTTCGGCACCACCACCGAGGGGCTCGACCTGCTCCAGGAGGTGGCGGCGCTCGACGACGGCACCGAGCGCCCCACCGAGCAGGTGGTGGTGGAGAAGGTGACCATCACCGAGAGCTGAGCGTCGCTCAGCTCGGCAGGGCGTCGAGGCCCGCCGGGGCCCCGCCCACGAACACCACGACCTCGCCGGCGCCCTCGGCTCGCCACGCGCCCCGCGGGTCGCGGATGAGCGCGGTGCGCTCGTCGACGCCGGCGAGCACGAGCGAGGGCGGGCTCATCTTGCGGGTGCGGTGGGCGGCGTCCTCGGACCAGTGGTCGTGGGCCGGGATCACCGACATGCCCGCCAGCAACCCGAGGCCGAGGGTGAACGCACCGCCGCGGGGGTCGACCATCGGGTCGCACAGGACCATGGCGCCGGCGGACGAGCCGGCCAGCACGCCGCCGCCCTGCCACGCCCCCACGAGCGCGTCCCACGCCGGCGAGTCCTTGAGCACCGAGCGGAGGTGCAGCGGCGAGCCCCCCACGAGGTAGGTGAAGGTCGACGCGGCGAGGGCGTCGACCACCGCCGGGTCGGACGCGTCGGGCCGACCGAGCAGGTCGAGGCCGACCGCACGGGCGCCGAGGCGGTCGAACCAGCTCGCCGCCGCCTCCACCAGCCGCTGCGGGTGCTCGTAGGCCGCCGCGGTGGGCACGACCAGCACGGTGTCGCCCCCGCTCGCCTCGAGCAGCGAGGCGTCGAACGAGCAGCCCTCGGCGAACTCGCCGCCACCGACCAGTGCGAGGTGTCCCGACATGGGCCCGACCCTACCGAAGCGCGCATTGGGCGCCGGCCAGCACCGATCGGTAGCTTGACGCCCCATGACGATCAAGCGCGTGGGCATCTTGGGTTCGGGGATCATGGGGTCGGGCATCGCCGAGGTGGCGGCCAAGACCGGCCACGAGGTGGTGCTGCGGTCCCGCAAGAAGGAGACCGCCGACGCCATGGTGGCCGGGCTCGCCAAGTCGCTCGCCAAGCAGGTCGAGCGGGGCAAGCTCGCCCAGGAGGACGCCGACGCCACCCTCGCCCGGGTCACGGCCACCGACCACATCGGCGCCGTCGCCGACTGCGACCTGGTGATCGAGTCGGTCGTCGAGGACATGGACGTCAAGCAGGCCCTGTTCACCGAGCTCGACGGGATCTGCAAGGAGTCGGCGATCATCGCCACCAACACCTCGACCCTCTCGGTGATCGACATGGCGGTCGCCACCCAGCGGGCCGACAAGGTGGTCGGCGTCCACTTCTTCAACCCGGCGCCGATGATGTCGCTCGTCGAGATCGTCCGGCCGCTCACCGCCTCGGACGCGACGGTCGCCGAGGTGACCGACTTCGCCCGGACCTGCGGCAAGGACCCCGTCGAGGTGAAGGACCGGGCCGGCTTCATCGTCAACGCCCTCCTGTTCCCGTACCTGAACAACGCGGTGCGGATGCTGGAGAACGGCACGGCCAGCCGCGACGACATCGACACCGCCATGAAGGGCGGCTGCAACTTCCCGATGGGCCCGCTGGCGCTGCTCGACCTCGTCGGCCTCGACACCTCGCTGTCGATCCTCGACGCGCTCTACGAGGAGTTCCGCGACCCCAACTACGCCGCCGTGCCGGCCCTGCGCCGCATGGTGTCGGCCGGCCAGCTGGGCCGGAAGTCCGGCGTTGGGTTCTACGACTACCGCAAGTAGCCCGGCACCGCCCTGGTGGTGGTCGCTGCTGTTCGCCGGCGTGGCGGGCAGCGTCGCCTGCCTGACCCTGCTGTTCCGCTCGATGCGCGCCGTGATGGAAGCGGGCATGTCGTCGTGCGGTTCGGGCGGCCCGTACGTGGTCGCCAACCCGTGCCCGAAGGGCGTGGGGTGGATGCTGCCGATCTCGATCTGGGTCGGGCTGGGCTTCCTCGCCCTCGCCGCGGTGGCCGCCCACCGGCTCGGACGGGCGTCGATCGCCTGGCTCGCCTGGCCGGCGCTGTTCCTCTCGCTCGGCGCCAACTTCTGGCAGTACGGCCTCGACCCGGTGGGCGCGGACGGCCCCGAGTGGGGCTGGATCGTGTGCGCCGTCCTCTTCACCGCCATGGGCGGCGGACCCCTGCTGCTCGTACTGCTCGGCCGCGGGTCCGCCTCCGGGTGGACCCCGGTGGCAGGCGCGCCGCGCCGCGTCGCGAGCGGCGGCCGCCGGCGCGCGGATCCGGGCCGAGGCCACCCCACCCCCGTTCCGCCCGACGCCGAGCGCCCCCGACGACGACCTGGTGGGCTCGCTCGAGCGCCTCGCCGCGCTCCACCGGGGCGGCGCGATCGACGACGACGAGTACGCCGACGCCAAGCGACGGCTGCTGGGGGGACGATGAGCTCGCGAGCCTTCCTGCTGGCGTTCTACGCCGCCGCCGTGGCCGCCGGCATCTGGTTCGGCAACGCCCTCTTCGACGTCTTCTCCCGCTGATGGGCGGACCGCCCACCGAGCCGCCCGCGTCGCCGTGGGTGATGCCCGACCCGCGCACCGCGGACCCGGCCGGGATGGTCGCGGTGGGTGCCGACCTCGAGCCCGGCACCCTGCTCGCCGCCTACCGCAGCGGGCTGTTCCCGATGCCGATCCGGCGCGGCCGGGCCGTGGGCTGGTGGTCGCCCGACCCGCGCGGGGTGCTGCCCCTCGACGGGCTCCGGGTGAGCCGGTCGCTGCGCAAGGCGTGCGCCCGCTTCGAGATCCGGATCGACACCGCCTTCGACGAGGTGATCGAGGCGTGCGCCGACCCCCGCCGGCCCCACGGGTGGATCGACCGGCGGATCCGCGCCGCCTACCGCACGCTCCACGACCTCGGGTGGGTGCACTCGGTCGAGGCGTGGACCGACGACGGCCGCCTGGCGGGCGGGCTCTACGGCGTGGCGGTCGGGGGGCTCTTCGCGGGCGAGTCCATGTTCCACCGCGAGACCGACGCGTCGAAGGTGGCGCTGGTCGCGCTGGTCGACCTGCTCCGGGCCGGCGCCGCGGCCGAGGCCGGCGCCGCCCTGCTCGACGTGCAGTGGACCACCGACCACCTCCGCTCCCTCGGCGCGGTCGACCTGCCCCGGTCCGCCTACCTCACCCGCCTGCCGATCGCCACGGCGGCGCCCCTGCCGCCCGCGTTCGGGGGCCCGCCCCGATAGACAGGGACGATCTCGAGCGAAGGGAACGCGATGGCGACGGAGCAGCTGGATGGCACGGTGGCGCTGGTGACCGGCGCGAGCAGCGGCATCGGCGAGGCCACGGCCCGCCACCTGGCCGCGGCCGGTGCCACGGTGGCCGTGGTGGCCCGGCGGGGCGACCGCCTCGCCGACCTGGTCGAGGTCATCGCGGGCGACGGCGGCCGGGCGGTGGCGATCGAGGCCGACATCACCGCGGAGGGCCGGCCCGCCGAGGTCGTGTCCCAGGTGGTCGAGGAGCTCGGCCGGCTCGACACGCTCGTGAACAACGCCGGCGTGATGCTGCTCGGCCCCGTGGTCGGCGCCCCGGTGGAGGAGTGGGAGCGGATGATCTCCCTCAACGCCTCGGCCCTGCTGGCCTGCACCCACGCCGCCCTCCCCCACCTGCTCGACGCGGCGGCCACCGGCCCTCGCCAGGTCGCCGACCTGGTCAACGTCAGCTCGGTGGCCGGACGGGTGCCGCGCCTCGGCAGCGGCGTCTACAACCTCACCAAGTTCGGCGTGAACGCCTTCTCGGAGTCGCTGCGCCAGGAGGTCACCGCCCGCCACGTGCGCGTGGGCCTCGTGGAGCCGGGCGCCGTCGACACCGAGCTCGCCACCCACCTGCGCCCCGAGTCGCTGGCGGCGCTGAAGGGTCGGCTCGAGCACGTCGAGCGGCTCCAGGCCGACGACATCGCGGAGGCGGTGGCCTTCATGGTCACCCGCCCCCGTCGGATGGCCGTCAACGAGATCCTCATCCGACCCACCGAGCAGGAGGGCTGACCATGTGCCGGAACATCACCACGCTGCGGGGCCTCGAGCCCCACGCGACCCACGAGGAGATCGAGGCGGCCGCTCGGCAGTACGTGCGCAAGATCAGCGGCGTCCAGAAGACCTCGCCGGCCACCGAGGAGGCGTTCGAGCGGGCGGTGGCGATCATCGCCGAGGCCTCCCACGACCTGCTCCACGCCCTCCCCCCGCGCAAGGTGCCGCCCAAGTACGACCCGCCCCTGCGGCGCATCGCCGCGAAGCAGGCAGCCGAGGCCGCCGCGACCTAGGCGGGCCCGGCGCCCGGCCCCCGGGCGATGAGCTGCCACGAGGCGTGCGCCTGGACCTCGAAGAAGGCGTCGTAGTCGGTGACCCCGCCGTGGAGGTGGCCGAACAGCTCCCAGGAGAGGTGCCCGAACGTGCCGGTCCAGGCGAGCAGGGCCCGGGCCATCACCGGCGCGGGCACCTCGACGGCGAAGGCCGCCCGCATCGCCTCGAGGTCGGCCCGCACCACCGCCGGGAGGGGTGCGGGCGCCCCGAGGTCGATCTCCCCCGCATCCCAGGCGTCGGCGACGACCGAGACCGCCGCCCGGGTCACGCGCAGCGCCGGGTCGACGGTGTCGGCGGGGGCGGCGTAGCCCGGCACGGGGCTGCCGTAGACGAGCGCGTAGTCGTGCGGGTGCGCGACGGCCCACGACCGCAGGGCGCAGCAGGTGCGCACCCACCGGGCCTCGGCGCCGGCGCCGTCGTCGGCCGCCGCTCGCTCGGCCGCCTCGCCGACGGCGTCGTAGGCATCGATGATCAGCAGGGTGAGCAGCTCGTCGCGGCTGGCCACGTAGCGGTAGACCGCGGAGGAGACCACGCCCAGGTCGCGGGCCACGGCGCGCAGGGACAGGCCGTCTGCGCCGTGCTCGGCCAGGTGCGACCGGGCGATCCGCTTGATGTCGGCGGTCATCGCAGCGCGGGCCTGGGCCCGCTTGGTGGTGGGCGCATCGGCCATGGCCCCGGAGGCTAGCCGAAAAAGGAGAGCAGTGCTCTTGACTTTTGCCGAGGAATCAGAGAGCATCGCTCTCGAACAACCGAGAGCACTGCTCGCACGAAGGGACCACCGCCATGACCACCACCGCCGCCACCCGCCACTACCTCGCCCCCACGACGGGCGACCGCCGGTTCAACCGCCTCGCCGGCCGGCTCACCCGGATGGGCCTCAGCCTCTGGGGGTCGCGGGAGCTGATCGTGCCGGGCCGCCGCACCGGCCAGCCCCGCACCACGGTCGTCAACCTGCTCGAGGTCGACGGGCGCCGCTACCTGGTGGCGCCCCGGGGCGAGACGGAGTGGGTCCGCAACCTGCGCGCCAACCACCTCGGCGGCCAGCTCCGCCTGGGGCGGAGGGTGCAGGGGTTCGCGGCGGTGGAGGTGAGCGACGCCGACAAGCCGGCGGTGCTGCGGCCCTACCTCGAGCGGTGGGCGTTCGAGGTCGGCCGGTTCTTCGACGGGGTCAGCGCGATGCGACCGACGAGGAGCTCCTCGCCATCGCCCCCGGCACCCCGTGTTCGAGCTCACGCTGCGGTGAGCTCGGCCACCAGCGCCGGCAGCAGCTCCGAGATCGAGCCCCGGAGCACCCGGTGGGCGAGGGCGTCGTAGGCCGTGGGACCGCCGTTGACGATCACGAGCTGCGCCCCGAGGCCAGCGCCACGTCGCACAGCCCGGCCGCGGGGTGAACCTGGAGGGTCGTCCCCACGGCGATCAGGACGTCGCACGACTCGGCGGCGCGGACCGACGCGTCGAGGACGTCGGGGTCGAGCGCCTGGCCGAACATGATCGTCGCCGTCTTCAAGATCCCGCCGCACGCCAGGCACGCCGGGTCGTCCTCGCCGGCGTCGAGCCGCTCCAGCGCCTCGGCGGTGGTGGAGCGGGCGCCGCAGCGCCAGCACACCGCCTCCACCATGTTCCCGTGGATCTCGAGGACCCGCTCCGGCGAGGACCCGGCCCGCTGGTGCAGCCGGTCGATGTTCTGGGTGACGATGGCGTGGAGCTGGCCGAGGCGCTCCAGCGCGACGAGGGCGAGGTGGCCGGCGTTCGGCGCCGCGGCCCACGCCGGGTTGGCGCGCCGGGCCAGCCACGACCGCCGGCGGACCTCGGGGTCGGCCAGGTAGGTGTCGATCGTGGCGAGCTTCTCCGCCTCGGGGTCGCGGGTCCACACGCCGTTCGGCCCGCGGAAGTCGGGGATGCCCGAGTCCGTGGAGATCCCGGCGCCGGTGAGCGCGGTGACGATCGGTCCGGCCATCCCCGCAGGGTACGGTCCGCTCCCGATGATCCGGGGGCCGTACGCCGAGGGGCCGCCCGCCGGCGCGCTCGAGGTCGTGGCCCCGCCGCTCGACCGCTTCGGCTGGGCCGAGCTGCGCCGCGCCGCGCTCACCGCGTACGTGCTCGTCGCGGCCGTGCTGCGCGCCGTGGCCGTCTGGGTGGTGCGCCGTCGCGGGCGCTCGATCGCCCAAGCCGCCTCGGAGGGGGTGGTCGAGGGCTTCGAGCAGCTGGGCCCGACCTTCGTGAAGCTGGGACAGCTGATCGCCTCCTCGCCCAGCCTGTTCCCCGCGCCGCTCGCCGACGCCTGCCTCCGCACGCTCGACGAGGTCCGGCCCTTCGACGCCGACACGGCCCGCCGGCTCGTCGCCGAGGATCTGGGAGCGCCGCCCGAGGCGGTGTTCTCGTGGTGGGACCCCGAGCCGCTCTCGGCGGCCTCGATCGCCCAGGTCCACGCGTGCACCCTGGCCGACGGGCGCGAGGCGGTGATCAAGCTCCAGCGTCCCGACATCGCCAACCGCATGAACACCGACCTGCGCATCCAGCACTTCGTCGCCACCCGCGTGCTGTCTCGGGTCGGCGCGCTGCGCCGGGCCAACGTCGTCGCCATGGTCGAGGACCTCCACGAGGTGACCAACCAGGAGCTGAACTTCGCCCTGGAGGCGCACCGCCAGGACCGCTTCCGCGCCACCATCGGCGCCTTCGGCGACAACCGGGGGATCACCGCGCCCGAGGTCTACTGGGACCACTGCGGCCCGCACCTCATCTGCATGGAGCGCATGCGCGGCGTGCCGATGGACGACTTCGCCGCCATCGAGGCGTCGGGCGTGGACGGCGAACTGGTGCTGCGGCGGGGCATCAAGGTCTGGATCGAGGCGGCGATCGTGCACGGTCCGTTCCACGGCGACGTCCACGCCGGCAACCTCTGGGTGCTCGACGACGGGCGGGCGAGCTACCTCGACTTCGGCATCATGGGCGAGCTGCCCCCCGAGTGGCGGCGGGCGATGGGCGACATCCTCTACACGGCGATGATCGACCAGGACTACCGACGGGTCGTGCGGGCGTACCAGTCGGTCGGCGTGATGCCCGCCGAGGTCGATCCCGAGGTGGCCGGGCCGGCCATCGCCATGGTCATGGAGCCCATTCTCCAGCAGGGCATCGGCGGCGTGAGCCTGGGCGATCAGTTCAAGGCCAACCTCGAGCTGGCGGAGCAGTTCGGGGTGACGACGCCCCGCGAGCTCGTGCTGATCTCCAAGCAGCTCCTCTACTTCGAGCGCTACGCGCGCCGCCTCGCCCCCGACTACGTCCTGGCCCGCGACCTGTACCTGCTGCGCAACGTCTTCCGCGACGACGTCGCCCGCGCCGCGGCGGCGCGCGGCATCGAGCTGCCCGACTGACCGACGAGGGACCTCCGTCCCTGCCCACGGCGCCCGCCACGCCCTACCGTGGCGGCGATGGCCGGTCCGCTCGCGCTGCTCGTGGTCGAGGACGATCCGACGATCGGCGAGCCGCTCGCCGACGCGCTGGGAAGCGAGGGGTTCGCCGCCACCTGGGTCTCGACCGGGGCCGACGCCCTGGCCGCGGACCCCGTCGACCTGGTCCTGCTCGACCTCGGCCTGCCCGACCTCGACGGCCGTGAGGTCTGCCGCCAGCTTCGAGCGGCGTCGACGACGCCCATCATCGTGCTGACGGCCCGCGACGACGAGCTCGAGCGCGTCCTGCTCCTGGAGACCGGCGCGGACGACTACGTGCTCAAGCCCTTCAGCTTCCGCGAGCTCGTGGCCCGGATACGCGCCGTCCACCGCCGCGCCGTGCCGCCCGCGGCCGCGCCGACCGAGGGCGACCACGGCCTGCTCGTCGACCGACGGGCCCGGCGGATCCGGCTCGACGGCGACGAGCTGGAGCTGACGCCGAAGGAGTTCGACCTGCTCGCGCTGCTGGCCTCCGAACCGGGCCGCGCCCTCGAGCGCGAGGCCATCATCGCCGCGGTCTGGGACGAGCACTGGTGGGGGCCGACCAAGACCCTCGACGTGCACATCGCCGCCCTGCGACGCAAGCTCGGCGACCCCACCTGGATCACGACGCTGCGGGGCGTGGGGTACCGGCTCGATCCGCCCGAGGGCTCCGGGGTGGTGCTGGTCGGCGATCCGTGACGCGCCGGCTCCTGCTCACCTACCTGACGATCACCGCCCTCACCCTCGTGATCGTGGTCGTCCCGCTCGGCCTCACCTTCGCCAGCCGCGAGCGGGACCGCCTGATCTTCTACGTCGAGCGCGACGCGCAGGCCATCGGCTCGCGCGCCGAGGACGACCTCGAGAACGAGCGCGAGCCGAACCTCGCCGACGTCTTCGACCAGTACACCGCCGACGGCGCCCGCATCGTGGTGGTCGACGCCGCCGGACGCACGGTCGCCGACTCCGACCGGGCCGACATCGGTCGCGACTACTCCACCCGCCCGGAGATCGCCCGCGCCCTCAACGGCGAGCGGGTCACCGGTCGGCGCCACTCCGACACGCTCCGCTCCGACCTCGTGTACGTGGCGATCCCGGTGGCCTCCGACGGGGAGGTGCACGGGGCGGTGCGCATCACCCTCCCGACCTCCACGGTCGACGAACGGGTGCGCGACACGTGGCTGCGGCTGGGCGCCCTCTCGGCGATCGTGCTCTCGATCGTGGGTGCCGTCGGGCTGATCCTCGCCCGAGGCGTCACCCGACCCGTGCGCCAGCTCCAGGGCGCCGCCGAGCGCCTGGCGGCGGGCGACCTGTCCGCCCGAGCCGGCGAGGTGGAGGGGGCACCCGAGCTGGCCTCGCTCGCCCACCAGTTCGACGCCACCGCGGAGCGCCTCGAGCTGCTGGTCGACGCCCAGCGGCGCTTCGTCTCCGACGCATCCCACCAGCTGCGCACCCCCCTCACGGCGCTCCGCCTGCGCCTCGAGACCCTGCGACCGAGCCCGGGCGACGAGGTGGCGGTCGAGGCCGCGCTGGCGGAGACCGACCGCCTGGCCCGGCTGGTCCAGTCGCTGCTGGAGCTCGCCCGCGCCGATGGCGCCCGCCCGGCGCTCACCGACGTGGATGCGGCCGAGGTGGCGGCCGAGCGCTGCGCCACGTGGTCCGACGTGGCCGCCGCCGCGGGCATCGAGCTCGTGCTCGACGCCCCGCACCCATGCCCGGCCCGCACCGTCGAGGGCGGGCTGGAGCAGATCCTCGACAACCTGGTCTCCAACGCGCTGGCCGTCGCCGACGCGGGCACGACGGTCACCGTCTCGGTGCGGACGGAGGGCCACGGCGCCGCCGTGCGGGTCCTCGACGAGGGCCCCGGCCTGCCCGCGGCCCACCGGGCCCAGGCCACCAGCCGCTTCTGGCGTCCACCGGGCGCCACCGGCCCGGGCTCGGGCCTCGGGCTGGCCATCGTCGACCACCTGGCGATGGCCGCAGGCGGCGAGCTCGAGCTCGGCGAGGGGCCCGACGGGCGGGGCCTGCTCGCCACCGTGCACCTCCCCGCACCCGGGTCGGTTCCTTAACCCTCGCCTTACCTGGGTCTGGGAGCCGCTTTCCGCGCCCCTCCGTACGGTCCGGGCCATGGAACGTCGCAAGGCCGTCACCGCCGCCGCCGCCGCATCGGCCACCTTCCTGCTCGGAGCCGCCGGCCTC
This sequence comes from Acidimicrobiales bacterium, assembly GCA_041394165.1. GTDB lineage: Bacteria > Actinomycetota > Acidimicrobiia > Acidimicrobiales > Iamiaceae > Aquihabitans. The sequence goes on along the minus strand of JAWKIT010000002.1, from coordinate 469,791 downwards.
ACCGCCAACGCCACGATCCTCGGCGATCACGGCAACGGCGGGGTCGGGACCATCGAGCCGGTGGTGGCCCCCCTCGACCGGGTCCCCTCGACCTCCACCAGCCTCGCCGGCGGCCTCGCCGACCCGGCGACGGACGCCCCGGCCCTGCAGTCGGGCGTCCCGAGCTCTGCCGTCCCCGTCCCGGCACCGACGTCTTCGCCCGGCGTCGCACCGGGCGGGGGCGGCGGGCAATCCGCCCCCGCCTCGCCGGCCGGCGTCGGCGGCGGCGGCGCCGTGGCCTCGAGCCCCCGGGGAACGGCCTCGCCGGCCGCGCCCAGCCCGACCGCCGCACCCATCCCGGTGCCGACCACGGCGACGCCCACCACGCCGACCGGGGCCAGCCCCACGAGCGGCGACGACGAGTACGAGGACCACGAGGACGAGGACCACCACGAGCACGAGGACGAGGACCACGACGACGACGGGTCCGAGGATGACGACTGACCGCCCGACCCCGCGGCGTCGTCGCCCGCACCCGGCGCTCGCCAGCCGCGTCCTCGTGACCGGCCTGGCGGCCGGGACGTCGGTCGGGCTCGTCGGGATGCTCGCCCGCGCCGACCAGGTCGCGGCCGAGGCGCCCGCCGCCACCACCTCGACCACCGCAGCCGCCCCGGCGCCGGCCCCGCCCACGACGGTTCCGGGCAGCGTCGCTCCCTCGACCTCCGTGCCCCCCACCTCGGTCCCCGGGCCGGCCGACACGGCGGCAGCTGACGCCGGTGCGCCGGTCACCGCCCCACCCGCCACCGCCCCACCGGCGACGGCCCCGCCCGCCACCGCACCCCCGGCCACCGCCCCACCCGCCACGGCTCCCCCGGTGACCGCACCGCCGGTGACCGCCCCGCCCGTCACCGCACCCCCGGTCACGGCGCCGCCCGTCACCGCGCCGCCCGTGACCGCCCCGCCGACCACGCCGACCGGAGGCAGCTGATGGTGGCGACCGCCACCGATGCCGCCGTGCAGGTCGAGCGGTTCGCCGCGATGGGGACGCGCGCCGAGGTGCAGGTGGTCGATGGGCCGCCGTGGCTCGCCGCCCGGGCCCGCTCCCGGATCGAGGGCCTCGAGGCGCGCTGGAGCCGGTTCCGGAGCGGCAGCGAGGTCGCCGCGCTCAACCGCTGCGCCGGGACGCCCGTGCCCGTGACCACCGAGACGCTGCTGCTCGTCGAGCGGGCGCTCGCGGCGGCGAGCGCGACCGAAGGCCGCTACGACCCCACCGTCGGCGCCGCCGTCGTCGCCCACGGCTACGACCGCACGTTCGAGTCCGTGCCCGACGCGGCGCGGGCGATCGAGCCGACCCCGGTGGTCGACGGGGCCTGGCCGCTCGTGGCGGTCGACCGCACCCACGGGACCGTCGCCCTCCCCGAGGGGACGACGTTCGACCCGGGGGGCATCGGCAAGGGCCTCGCCGCCGACCTGGTGGCCACCGAGCTGCGCGACCAGGCGGCCGGTGTGCTCGTCAACCTCGGCGGCGACCTCCGCGCGTGCGGCGCGGCGCCCACCGACGACGGCTGGGTGATCACGGTCGAGGATCCGTTCGACCCGGCGCGCGAGCTGGCCCGCCTGGCGATCGCCGAAGGGGCGGTGGCGACCAGCAGCCGGTGCCGACGGCGGTGGAGCACGGCGACGGGCGAGGTGCACCACCTGATCGACCCGCGCACCGGCACGAGCGCTCGCACCGGGGTCGCCGCGGTCACCGTGGTGGCGGCGGAGGCCTGGTGGGCCGAGGTCTCGGCCACCTCGCTGTTCCTCCTCGGACCCGACGGCGTGGCCGACGCCGACGCATCGGTCGCGGCCATCGTGGTCGCCGACGACGGCACCGTGCGCACGACCGCCGGCCTCGAGGGGGTGCTGCGGTGACCCCGAAGATCTGGTGGTACGTGGCCCGCTCCACGGGCATGGTGGCGTGGGCGGTGGCCGCGGCCTCGGTGGTGTGGGGCCTGCTGCTCAGCACCCGCTCCGCGCGCGGCGTCGCCAAGCCGGCGTGGGTCCTCGACCTGCACCGCCACCTCGGGATGCTCGCGGTGGTCCTCACGGGGGTGCACCTCGGGGCCCTCGTGGCCGACACCTACGTCGCCTTCGGCCCCGCCGACCTGTTCGTCCCGTTCGCCTCCTCGTGGAAGCCCGGCGCCGTCGCCCTCGGGGTCGTGGCCTTCTGGCTGCTGGTGGCGGTCGAGCTGAGCTCGCTGCTCAAGGCGCGCCTGTCCCACCGATGGTGGGCTCGGATCCACCTGGCCAGCTTCGCGGTGTACCTGCTCGCCACGCTCCACCTGCTCCAGGCCGGCACCGAGCGGACCAACGTCGCCGTCGTCCTCCTGGTCGAGGTGGTGACCGCGCTCGTGCTGTTCCTCACGCTCCTGCGCATCCTCGCCCCCCGACGTCGGGGTGCGGTGCGGCGAGGGCGCCCCGCAGGTCGATCCGCCGCCGTCTCCGGGTAGGTCCTCGGGCGTGACACGGACCACGCCCGCAGCGGAGAATGGACCCATGACCGAGCAGCGCACGCCCGATCGCCCCTGGATGATGCGGACCTACTCGGGGCACTCCACCGCGAGGGCCTCGAACGAGCTCTACCGCACGAACCTGGCCAAGGGGCAGACGGGCCTGTCGATCGCCTTCGACCTGCCCACCCAGACCGGCTACGACAGCGACGACCCGATGGCGCGCGGCGAGGTGGGCAAGGTCGGCGTGCCGGTGAGCCACATCGGCCACATGGAGACGTTGCTCGACGGCATCCCGGTCGGCGAGATGAACACGTCGATGACGATCAACGCCGTCGCCGCGTGGATGCTCGGTCTCTACGTCGCCAACGCCGAGAAGCAGGGCGTCGAGTCCAAGGCGCTGCGCGGCACGACGCAGAACGACATCGTGAAGGAGTACCTGTCGCGCGGGACCTACATCTACCCGCCGATGCCCTCCAAGCGCCTGATCGTCGACATGTTCGCGTTCTGCCAGGAGTGGATCCCCCACTGGAACCCCATGAACGTCTGCAGCTACCACCTGCAGGAGGCCGGGGCCACGCCGGTGCAGGAGATCGCCTACTCGCTGGCCACCGCCATCGACGTGCTCGACGCGGTGCAGGAGTCCGGGCAGGTCCCCGCCGATCGCATGCCCAACGTGGTGGCCTCGATCTCCTTCTTCGTCAACGCCGGCATCCGCTTCGTGGAGGAGACCTGCAAGATGCGGGCCTTCACGCAGATGTGGGACCGCATCACCGAGGAGCGCTACGGGGTCACCGACCCGAAGGCGCGCCGGTTCCGCTACGGCGTGCAGGTGAACTCGCTGGGGCTCACCGAGGCCCAGCCCGAGAACAACGTGCAGCGCATCGTGCTCGAAGCCCTGGGCGTGACCCTCTCCAAGAAGGCCCGAGCCCGCTCGCTGCAGCTGCCCGCGTGGAACGAGGCCCTCGGCCTGCCCCGCCCGTGGGACCAGCAGTGGGCGCTGCGCATCCAGCAGGTGCTCGCGTTCGAGACCGACCTGCTCGAGTACGACGACATCTTCGACGGCTCGAAGGTGATCGAGGCCAAGACGGCGGCGCTGGTCGACGAGGCCCAGGCCGAGCTCGACGAGGTGCTCGGCCTCGGCGGCGCCTTCGAGGCGATCGAGGAGCTGAAGGGCCGCCTGGTGCGCAGCCACGCCGAGCGCATGCGCAAGATCGAGTCGGGCGAGCTCACGGTCGTGGGCGTCAACCGGTTCACCGAGACCGCCGCCTCGCCGCTCGACGGCGACGACAACATCTTGAAGGTCGACGCGAGGGTGGCCGAGGAGGCCGCCGCCGACCTGGCCGCGTGGCGGGCCGACCGCGACAGCGACGCCGTCAAGCGCAGCCTCGACGAGCTGCGCCGGGTGGCTCGCTCGGGCGAGAACATCATGCCGGCGAGCATCGACCTCGCGCACGCCGGCGGCACCACCGGCGAGTGGGCCGCCGTGCTGCGCGAGGAGTTCGGCGAGTACCGCGCCCCCACCGGCGTGGCGGCGGCGGCCGGCGCCGGCGGCGGGTCCGACGCGCTGCGCCAGGTGGCGGAGCGGGTCCAGGCGATGGCGGGCGGCCCGGCCCGCTTCCTCGTGGCCAAGCCCGGCCTCGACGGCCACTCCAACGGGGCCGAGCAGATCGCCGTCGCCGCCCGCGACGCGGGCTTCGAGGTGATCTACCAGGGCATCCGCCTCACGCCGGAGCAGATCGCCGCGGTCGGCCGCGACGAGGACGTCGACGTCGTCGGCCTCTCCATCCTCTCGGGGAGCCACCTCGAGCTGGTGCCCGAGGTCGTGCGCCTGCTGCGCGCCGAGGGCGTGACCGCGCCGGTGATCGCCGGCGGCATCATCCCCGAGGACGACCGGCCCCGGCTGCTCGAGGCGGGCGTGGCCGCCGTGTACACCCCCAAGGACTTCGAGATCGCCAAGATCATGGGCGAGGTCGCCGACCTGGTGGAGCAGGCCCGGGGGTCGTGACCGTGCTCGCGGGCGCTCGCCTCCCCCGCCGCCCTTTGGCCACCACGGGTGGTCGAATTCTCACGGAACGCGCCCGAAACCTGTGAACTCGGACGATCGTGCCGATGGAGCGCCCATGTTCGACCGACGCGCCCTCCCCGCCACCGTGTCGGGGATCGGGAGCCTGGCCTTCGCCGTCGCGGGCATCGTCGCCCACGCGATCGTGCTGGTGGCGGTGGCCGCGGTGCTGGCGGCGGTCTGCATCGTGCTGGTCCTGGTGATGCCGGGCCGGGCCCCGCTGCGCTACAAGGAGCGGCGCGACCTCCAGGAGGAGGCCGAGAAGCTGGCTCGGGAGAACGACAAGATGGCGGCCCGGGCCGCCAAGTTCGAGGCCGAGGCCATCGCGGCGCGCGAGCAGCTCGCCACGGCGATGCTCGCCGAGCGGGCCCAGCCGGTGCCCACCGAGCCGTTGGCCGCCGCCGCGGCGGCGACCGCCGGCGACGATGTGCTCGACCCGGAGACCGGCGTGTTCACCCAGGTGTTCTTCGACGCCTCCCTGGGCAAGCGCATCTCGGCGGCCCGCCGCGGCCTGCGACCGCTGACGGTGGCGATGGTGGAGGTGGTCGAGCAGGTCGGCCTGCCGACCGTGCACCAGACCGCGCCCAAGCCGGTGGCCGACATCTTGACCGAGACGCTGCGCGAGGCCGACACGGTGGCCCGCATGGACGACGGCGTGTTCGCCGTCCTGCTCGAGGACACCCCCGAGAACGGTGCCATCTGGACGCTCGAGCGCATCCGCCGCCGGATCAGCGAGGAGCTGAAGGGGGCCACGCTGCGCGCCGGGATGAGCTGCTATCCCGCCTACGCGTTCGACGCCACCCAGCTCGTCGAGCAGTCGCTCGGTGCGCTCGACGCCGCCAGGGAGTGGCGCCAGGACCGCATCGAGGTCACCACCGCCTCCCCCGAGGACTGAGCCGGGGCGCCGGGACGCGAGCGGGGGAGGGCACCGCTGCTGCGGCACCCTCCCCCGGGTCGCTCACCGCCGCCTGGATCGAGCGGCTGGCCGGGTCAGCGCAGGGCGACCCGACCGTGGTACTCGGCACCGTTCTGGACGTTGCTGTAGATCATCCCGACCTCGGTCAGGTCGAGACCGGGGTTGAGGGTGCCGGTCATCATCCGGGTGTAGTCGTCGTACTCCCCCGCGGTCGGCATGCGGTTGAGCATGTCGGCGTAGATCTCGGTGGCGGCGACGACGACGTCGGACTTCACCTGGAACTCGTTCGACTCGGAGAACCGGACCATCACCCAGCCGCGGCTGCGGCCCTGCTGGAGCTGGCGCACCCAGAACGAGAAGCCCGTGGACTCGGGGTTGCGGCCGAGCACGTTGCGGTAGACGAGCGACACGAACTCCGCGTCATCGAGCGAGCCGTAGCGACGGTCGAACTCCGACGAGGTGGCGAAGAAGTCCGAGATCGACGACAGCGACGTGCCCCGGGCGCGACGGTTGCGCCAGAACTCGTAGCCCTTGAAGTCCGGACGGCGGAGGAAGTACGCCGTGTACAGGCGCACCACGCCCGCCGCCGACGGGTCGACCGCCGGCTCGGAGCGGAGGGTCTCGAGGAACTCGGTGCGGCTGATGGCGTGGGTGCCCAGCGCCTCGCGCCACAGGTTGAGCTCGTCGAGCTTGGGCGACCGGCCGAGGAAGTCCGCGTAGTTCTGCCGGATGAAGGCGTCGACCGTGAAGAACGGCGCCCACTCGCCCGTGCCGACCGGCGTGGTGGGCGTGGTGGTGGGGGTGGGCGGCGCGGGGGTGGTCACGGCGACCACCGGGCCGCACGCCTCGCTGACCTCGTCGTCGGCGCAGACCTGGATGGTGTACGAGGTGGAGGGGCGGGCGGCGATGCCCGTGTAGCTCCGGTCCGTCGCGGAGGCGAACACCGACACCGCGTCGGACGCCGCGCTGGTGACGTTGTCGACGATGATCCGGTAGTACGTGGGCTCGTCGCCACCGGCACCGGCGTCCCACTGGACCGAGATGGCCGTGGGCGAGGTGGCGGTCGCGGTGGTGCTGGTCGGCGACGGGACGGCCGCCGCGGCCGGGCCGGTGGGGAGCACGGCCGCGGCGGTGCCGGTGGCCAGCAGCGCACCGACGAGGATCCGACGCGTGCGAAGGCGCGCTCGGGAGGGGGCAGGGATGGTCATGGAAGGGGGCCTCCGGGTTGGTTCCGCCGACACCGTGTCGACGCCGCTCTATACGAGTGGTCATCGAAGGTAGTGAGACGAAGGGTCTCTGTCAAACCTCGGGGGGTTCGACCTCCCGGCGCACCGCATCGGTGTCGGCGCCGAGCGCTCGACCGGCCCAGCGGAGGCGGCCCGGCGTGGCCGAGAGCCGGGCCACCAGTCCCTGCATCGGCGTGCCCTCGACGTCCACGACCGTGCCGCGCGCCGCCACGTGCTCGTCGGCCGCCAGCTCGGCCATGTCGTAGACGGGCGCGGCCGCGGCGTGGGCCTCCTCGAACGCGCGCAGCACCTCGGCGAGCGGACGGGCGGCGCACCAGGCGCCGAGGACCCGATCGACCTCCTCGCGGTGGGCGATGCGTCCGGCGAACCCCTCGAACCGGGGATCGTCGCCGAGACCGATCAGCTCCATGACCCGGACCGCCACCGACTCCGCGGAGGTCGAGATCGCCACCCACCGGTCGTCCGCGCACCGGTAGGTCCCCCGCGGCACCGAGTACGGGATGCCCGAGCCGAGGCGGGGCTGGAGCTCGCCCCGCAGCTCCCAGAGCGACAGCAGCGGGCCCATGAGCTGGACCAGCGACTCGAGGAGGTTCACGTCGACCACCTGGCCCACGCCCGAGTGCAGGGCGACCATGGTGGCGAAGGCGGCGGTGAGGGCGGTGACCTCGTCGGTGAGGGCGATCGGCGGCAGCAGCGGCCCGCCGTCGGGCTCGCCGTTGATCGCCGCGAACCCCGACATGGCCTCGGCGAGGGTGGCGAACCCGGGCCGGTGCGCGTAGGGACCGTCTTGGCCGAAGCCCGTGACGCGGGTGACGACCAGCGTCGGGTGCGCTGCGATCAGCTCGGCCGGATCGAGGCCCAGGCGCTCGAGCGTCCCCGGCCGGAAGTTCTCCACCACGACGTCGGCCGTGGCGATCAGTCGCCGCACGAACGCCAGGTCGTCGGGGTCCTTCAGGTCGGCGACCACCGACCGCTTGTTGCGGCCCTCGAGCTTCCACCACAGCGACACGTCGTCGTCGGGGTGGGTCCAGCCCATGGCGCGCGTGGTGTCGCCGGTGCCCGGCCGCTCGACCTTGATGACGTCGGCGCCGAAGTCGCCCAGGTAGCGGGCGCACCCCGGGCCGGCGACCACGGTGGCCAGGTCGACGACGCGCAGGTCGTGGAGCGGGCCGTCGCCGGGGCCGGGCGCCGCCATCAGTCGAGGACGTTGGTGAGCGGGAGCGACCCGGGACGGCCCGTGAGCAGGCGCAGCAGCGACGCCAGGTCGTCTTGGGGCGCCAGGTCGAGCAGCACGTCGAGCGCCACCCTCGCTGCCGTCGGCGGTGGCGACGACGGGATGCCGATGGCGGCCGAGAGGTCGAGCCCGTGCACCACCAGCTCCACGACCCGGGTGGCGAGGTACTGGTCGAGCGCCATCTCGCCGACGAAGAGGTGGAGGTCGGCCCAGGGCTCGAGGCGCTCGATCACGGCCTCGGCCTCGGCCCAGAGGCGGTCGTTCGCCTCCACCCAGTCGGCCTCGGTGGTGGCCTCGCGCCTCGCCCGCTCGGCGATGTGCAGGTGCGGCGTCTGCTCGGCGAGCACGATGCGCAGGTACTCGGCGGCCGTGGCGATCCGCGTCGGGTCCTTCGCCTCGCCGTCGGCGTACTCGACCACCGTGCGGAACGCCCGCGCCCCGTGGGCCACGAGCTGGCGCACCGTCCAGTCGCCGAGACCGTGGCGGTCCCACTGGTGGTCGTCGATGCCGCCCACCAGGGACCGCCACCAGTGGGCGGCGTCGCGGTAGGCGGTGGTGACCTCGTCGGCGTGGAAGGTTCGGTCGGCCATGGGCACCTCAGGTGGGGATGGCGAAGCAGCGGTCGGCGAGCGACCCCAGCGCGTAGTCGCGGTAGAGCCCGTGGTACATGTGCCGGGTCGCCTCCGTCCAGACGAGCGCCGCCGGATCGTCGATCCGGTGGACGATCTGGAGGATCGCGCCCTCGTGCACCCGGTACTCGGCCCACATCCCCGGGTAGTCCTTCACGCACGCCACCTCGACCCACGGCACGTCGCCGGTGGGGCCGAAGCGCCGCACCCGGTTGCGGTGGGTGTGGCCGGCGAAGGCGCCCCGGATGGCCGGACGGCGCGCCACCACCTCGAGGAGGCGAGCCGACGCCTCGAGGTCGATGCCGAAGGTGCGGTCGGCCTTCTCCGGGGAGTCGGGGTCGCCCAGGTGGTGGTGGCCGAGCACCAGCACCGGGCGGTCCGCCCGGGCCCCCAGCTCGTCGAGCTGCTCGAGCTGCTCGTCGGAGACGGTCCCGTGCACGCCGCCGTCGATCGACGTGTCGAGCACCGCCAGCGTGGCGCCGGGCAGCTCGACCTCCTGGAACGGCTCGGAGGCGAACCGGTTGCGGTGGTAGCTCTCGTGGTTGCCGCGCACGACCACCAGGCGGTCGCCGAACGCCGGCTCGTAGGCGGCGCGGAACGCGTCGACCTCGGCGTCGGTCCCGTTCGACGTCAGGTCGCCCTTCACCACGAGCGCCGCCGGATCGAGCGCAGCGATCTCGCGGATCGCCGCCCGGTTCATGACCTCGGGGAACGGCTCGGCGCCATCGGGGACCTCGAACACGGGGCCCACGTCGGAGCCGTCGATGAGCCCGCAGACCTCCTCGCCGAAGTGCACGTCGTTGACCGTGGCGAACGTGCAGAGCAGCTCGCCGCGCTCGGGCAGCGTCCGGAAGGCGACGCCCTCGAGCTCGTGGTCGGCGTCGGGGGCCAGGCCGTCGTAGCGCCGGGCCACCCCGGCCTCGAACACGACCGCGGTGCGGGTGGCGACCGTGGTGAGCTCGGCCGGCGACGGGGGGAAGGCCGTGGGGTCCGGGTGCATGGCGCTCCGGACCCTACCGGCGGCCTGCGGCTACCAGGGGCGGATGCGGCGCTGCGGGATCGGCTTGGACCACCAGCGACCCGACCAGCGCCAGCGCGGCACCTCGACGGGGCCCTCCGGCGCCCCGCCCGAGGGCGTGGCGGCCACGATGGCGGCGACGATGGCCGCCGCCTCCTCGTCGGTGGGCTCGGGGCTGATCCTCACAGCGGCACGTTCCCGTGCTTGCGCGGCGGCAGCTCTTCCTTCTTCGAGTCGAGCATCTGCAGCCCATCGATGAGCAGCCGGCGGGTCTCGGTGGGGTCGATGACGTCGTCGACGTACCCGCGCTCGGCCGCCACGTACGGGTTCAGCCACTTCTCCGAGTACTGATCGATCAGCTCGGCCTTCTTGGCGTCCTTGTCGTCGGCCTCGGCGATCTCCTTGCGGTTCAGGATCTCGACCGCGCCGGTGGCCCCCATCACCGCCAGCTCGGCGGACGGCCACGCGTAGGCGAGGTCGGCGCCGATGCTCTTGGAGTCCATCACCACGTACGCGCCGCCGTAGGCCTTGCGGGTGATGATCTGGATGCGCGGGACGGTGGCCTCGCAGTAGGCGTAGAGCAGCTTGGCGCCGTGGCGGATGATGCCGTCGTGCTCCTGGCCGACGCCGGGGAGGAACCCGGGCACGTCGACGAAGGTCACGAGCGGGATGTTGAAGGCGTCGCAGGTGCGCACGAAGCGAGCCGCCTTCTCGGACGCCTCGATGTCGAGCACGCCGGCGTAGGCGGCGGGCTGGTTGCCCACCACGCCCACCGACTGGCCGCCCAGGCGCACGAACCCGCACACGATGTTGGTGGCCCACTTCGAGAAGTACTCGAAGAACTCGTTGTCGTCGGCCACCGACTCGATGACCTTGCGCATGTCGTAGGGGACGTTGGCGCTGTCGGGGATGAGGTCGATCAGCTCGGGGCAGGGCCGGTCGTGGGGGTCGCCCGAGTCGAGGACCGGCGCCGTCTCCATGTTGTTGAGCGGCAGGAACGACAGCAGGAAGCGGACGTCGTCGAGGACGGCCTTGTCGTCGGCGGCGGTGAACGCGGCCACGCCGGACTTGGCGGCGTGGGCGCTGGCCCCGCCGAGGTCCTGCTGGGTCACGTCCTCGCCGGTCACCGTCTTCACGACGTCGGGGCCGGTGATGAACATGTACGAGGTGTCCTCGACCATGAAGATGAAGTCGGTGAGCGCCGGGCTGTAGACGGCGCCGCCGGCGCAGGGGCCCATGATCACGCTGATCTGCGGGGTCACGCCCGAGGCGAGCACGTTGCGGTGGAAGATCCCGCCGTAGGAGGCGAGCGACACCGGCCCCTCCTGGATGCGGGCGCCGGCGCCGTCGTTCAGGCCGACGACCGGGGCGCCCACCTTGAGCGCCATGTCCATGACCTTGTGGATCTTCTCGGCGAACACCTCGCCGAGCGCGCCGCCGAAGAGGGTGAAGTCCTGCGAGAACACGAAGACCTTGCGGCCGTCGACGGTCCCCCACCCGGTGATGACGCCGTCGGTGTAGGGCCGGTCCGCGACGTCGGGGCTGCGGTGCCGGGCGAGCATGTCGAGCTCGTGGAACGAGCCCTCGTCGAGCAGGTACTCGATCCGCTCGCGGGCGAGCATCTTGCCCCGGTCGTGCTGGCGCTGGATGGAGCGCTCGGAGCCCGGCGTGCGGGCCTGCTCCTTGCGGGCGAGGAGGTCGTCGAGGCGCTCGCGGATGGGGTGCTCGGGCATGCGTCGAACGCTAGGCGCGTGCCCGGGCGACGGCCCAACCGTCGCCCGATACCCTGGGTGGGCGATCCGAGGGGGCGAAGGTGCGCAGATCGTTGGCCGTGGTGACCGTGCTCGTCGGGCTGGCCGTCGCCGGCCTGACGGCCTGCGAGCCGGTGAAGGAGGGCATCTGGGTCGACCCGGTCTACGAGGTCGGCCGCTACGACGACCTCGCCTTCGCCACCGTCCGCGACGAGGCGGGCCAGCTCGAGACGCTGCGCCTCGACCTCTACGAGCCCCTCGACGACCCCCGCACCAAGCGCCCGGTGATCGTGTTCGCCCACGGCGGCTCGTTCACCTCGGGCGACAAGTCGTCGATGCGCTGGATCCCCGAGGCGTGGGCGGCGCGGGGCTACGTCGTCGCCTCGATCGACTACCGGCTGCGGGAGGACCTCCCGGCGGTCCGCTTCCCGCTCGACACCCAGGAGCTCATCGCGATCGTCGACGCCAAGGAGGACATGCAGGGCGCGGTCCGGTGGATGAAGAACGCCGCACCGATGTTCCGCCTCGATCCGACCCGCGTGTCGGTCTCGGGCTACTCCGCCGGGGCGGTGATGGCGCTGCTCGCCGCCACCACGCAAGACCTCCCGGGCAACAGCGGGACGCTGAACCAGACGTCGCTCGTGTGCACCGCCGTCTCCATCTCGGGGGCCGGCACGCCGCTGCTCGTCGACGCCTCCGACGCCGGCGCCCTCTTCCTCCACGGGGCCAACGACACGACCGTCCCGTTCTCGGAGGCGGACGCGACCTACGACGCGATGGTCGCCGCCGGGGTGCCGGCGAGGTTCGTCGCCTACCCCGGGGTGGGCCACGCCGTGCCCGGCGAGCGGGCCGACGAGCTGGTCGCCGAGTCGTCGGCCTGGCTGAAGGCGCAGATGGTCGATCGCGCCGGCGGCTGCGGCTGAGCGGCCCGCCGGGCAGACTTCGGCGATGGACCCGGCGCGCCACCTCGAGATCCTCCGAGCCGAGGGCGATCGGATCGCCTCGCTCCCCGTCGGCGCGCTGGGCGCGACCGTGCCCTCGCTGCCCGACTGGACCGTGGAGCGCGTCGTCCGCCACCTCGTGAAGGTGCACGAGTGGGTGGCCGGCGCCCTCGCCCTCCCCGAGGGCGCCAGCATGGACCAGATCGCCGAGCGACCGCCCGTGCCCTCGGGCGAGGGGTGCCTCCAGGCGTACCGGGCCGCCGTCGACGAGCTCACCGCCGCCTTCGAGGCCGACGACCCCGAGCGCCCGGCCGTGACCTTCGCCGGGCTCGGCTCGGTGGGGTGGTGGCTGCGCCGCCAGGCCAACGAGGTGCAGGTGCACCGCATCGACGCCCAGGACGCCGTGCAGGCCGCGGGCGGGCCCGACCCCCGAAGCCCCTCGCCGTCGACGGCGCGGCCGACGTGGCCGACGAGTGGGCGGGGTTCTTCCTCGCCCTGCGCTACGGCCAGCGCTTCGGGGCCCTGCCCGACGACCTGGACGGCCGGTCCGTGCACCTGCACGGCACCGACCCGGAGCCGCCCGCCGACGGTGCCGAGTGGCTCCTGTCGTTCCGCGACGGCGGGGTGGTGGTGGAGCGCGCCCACGCCAAGGGCGACGTCGCCCTGCGCGGCCGTGCCGAGGACCTGGCCCTCGTGCTGTGGCGGCGCCGACCCCTCGGTGCGCTCGACGCCATCGGCGACGTCGCCCTCGCCGAGCGCCTCCTCGACGTCGCCCGCTTCTGACAGCGCCCCCGGCGAGCGAGCGGCCCGAACCGGACGCCGGTACGGTTCCGCGCCGATGCGGACCCACCCCCTCGCTGCCCTCGCCCTCGCCGGCGCGCTCCTCCTCGGCGCCTGCTCGTCCGACTCGGGCTCGGACGCCGCCGACGCCTCGGGCGACGACGCCACCACGACCACCGCCCCCGAGGCGACCGCCGGTGGCGGCCACGAGTGCGACCAGGGCGCCACGATCGACGACCTGCAGGTGGCCGAGGTCGACGGCAGCGAGAGCGACCGCGACCTGACCTCGTTCGACGGCACGACCATCCGCCTCCACTGGTTCCCGGTCGAGGGCGCCTCGGCCGACGAGCCGGCGCCGACGATCCTGATGGGCCCCGGTTGGTCGCTCCCCGGCGACAGCGATCCCGACGGCGGTGCCCTGTTCTCGGCCTTGAGCATCCGCGGGATCTGGGACCACGGCTACAACGTCCTCACCTGGGACCCGAGGGGCTTCGGCCAGAGCGAGGGCGTGGCCACGGTCAACGATCCCGACCTCGAGGGCCGCGACGTCCAGGCCCTGCTCGACTTCGTGGCCGCCCAGCCCGAGGCGCAGGTCGACGGGGACGGCGACCCCCGCACGGGGATGGTCGGCTTCTCCTACGGCGGCGGCATCCAGCTCACCACCGCGGCGATCGACTGCCGGGTCGATGCCATCGTGCCGGGCATCGCCTGGCACTCGCTCGAGACCAGCCTCTACAAGGCCGAGACCGTGAAGACCGGCTGGTCGAAGGTGCTGACGAGCACCGTGCCGAAGGACCGGCTCGACCCGCACATCGTCTCCGCCGCGGACTCGGGCCTGCGCGACGGCAGCCTGAGCGACGAGGACCGGCAGTGGTTCATCGACCGAGGTCCGGGTGACGAGCTGGTCGGCCGGATCGAGGTGCCGACGCTGCTGATCGGCGGCACGGTCGACACCCTGTTCACGCTCGACGAGGCGATCACCAACTTCGAGCTGCTGCGGGCGAACGACGTGCCCACCGCGATGCTCTGGTTCTGCGGCGGCCACGGCACGTGCCTCACCGACCCCGGCGACACCGATCGCATCGCCACCAGCAGCTTCGCCTGGCTCGACCGCTACGTGAAGGGCGACGAGGGCGCCGAGGCGCTGCCCCTGCTCGACCTCGTCGACCAGGACGGCGACCGCTGGACCAGCGACGAGTGGCCGGTCGAGACCAGCCCGCTGGCGACCGAGGGATCGGGGACCCTCGAGCTGACCGACGCCAGCCGATCGGGCGGTTCGCTCGAGGGCACCGATCCCGACGACCTGCTCGCCGGCGTCGTCTCGGCCATCACGCCCACCGAGGCGGACGTCGCCCTCGAGGTGGCCCTCGACCTGGGCGATGCCGACGGCCTCGTCCTGGGCCCGCCGACCCTCGAGGTGACCTACGCCGGCACGCTCCCCGAGGGCGAGACCGACGGCCGCGTGTTCGCCCAGCTGGTGGACGACCGGGCGGGCATCGTGGTGGGCAACCAGATCACCCCGATCGCCGTCACCCTCGACGGCGAGGAGCACACCGTCGAGGTCCCCCTCGAGGTGATCGCCCACGACCTGTCGTCGAGCGGACCCCTCACGCTCCAGCTCGTGGCGACCACGACGGCCTACGCCACGCCACCGCTCGGCGGGACGTTCGACGCCACCGCGATCCGGCTGACGCTGCCGGTCGCCGCGGGCGACGCCGTCGTCGAGCGCTGATCGCCGGCGGGGCCCGACCCGTACGCTGCCGCCATGGACCTGCCCGTCATGCCGCCCCTCGCCCCGATGCTGGCCAAGGCGTCGGCCGAGCTGCCCGACGCCGAGCCGGGGGCGTGGTGGTTCGAGCCGAAGTGGGACGGGTTCCGCTGCCTCGTGTTCCGCGACGGCGACGAGGTGGTGCTGGGCAGCCGCAACGACAAGCCCCTCACCCGCTACTTCCCCGAGCTCCTCGAGCCGCTGCGCGCCAGCCTCCCCGAGCGCTGCGTCGTGGACGGCGAGGTGGTCGTGGCCGGCCCCGACGGGCTCGACTTCGATGCGCTGCAGCAGCGGATCCACCCGGCCGAGTCGCGCGTCAACCGCCTCGCCGCCGAGACCCCCGCGAGCTTCGTCGGCTTCGACCTCGTCGCCCTCGGCGACCGCTCCCTGCTCGACGCTCCCCTCTCGGAGCGGCGTCGGCTCCTGGAGGAGTCGCTGGCCGACCCGGCGCCGTCCATCCACCTGACCCCCGGCACGTTCGACCGCGACGTGGCGGCCGACTGGTTCTCGCGCTTCGAGGGCGCCGGGCTCGACGGCGTGATGGCCAAGGGGGCCGAGAGCACCTACCAGCCCAACAAGCGCGCCGCCCTCAAGGTGAAGCACCTGCGCACCGCGGACTGCGTGGTGGCCGGCTTCCGCGAGCACAAGGACGGCAACGGCCCCGGCTCGCTGCTGCTCGGCCTGTGGGACGACGACGGCAACCTGCACCACCTCGGCGTGGCGTCGTCGTTCTCGGTGGCCCGCCGCAAGGAGCTGCGCGAGGAGCTGGCGCCCCACGTCGCCACCGACTGGTCCGAGCACCCGTGGGGGTCGTGGATGGAGGCGGCAGCCCACGAGGCCGAGTCCGGCGGCCGCCTGCCGGGCGGGATCTCGCGCTGGAACGCCAAGAAGGACCTGTCGTTCACGCCGCTGCGCCCCGACCTGGTGGCCGAGGTGGCCTACGAGCGCGTCGACAGCGGGCGGTTCCGCCACAGCGCCCGGTTCCAGCGGTGGCGCCCGGACCGCACGCCCGAGTCGTGCACGTTCGAGCAGCTCGAGGTGGTGCCGGCCGTCGAGCTCCGCCAGGTGTTCGGCGCCTGATGCGACGGGCGCTCGCCACCGTGCTGGTGGTGGCCCTCGCCGGCTGCTCCGCCGGCGGGTCGAGCGACGGCGCCGCCACGCCGAGCGCCGGGCCGGCCGGCGCGCCCACGACCACCGAGGCGCTCACCTTCGACGACCGCCCCGACGACGTGGCCGACGAGGTGTTCGCCGACCTCGGCGACCCCCGCATCGACGTGCGCTCCTACGACGTGGACGTGCGCGCCGATCCCGGCGACCCCCGCATCGTGGGCGAGGTGACGATGGCGCTGGCCCCCTCCGGCGGCGACGCGCTGCGCGACTTCACGCTCGACCTCAAGGGCCCCGAGATCACCGACGCCACCGTCGATGGCGAGCCGGCGCAGGTGCAGGCCGGCGAGGCCGAGGTGGTGATCACCCCGGCCCAGCCGCTCCTCCCCGGCGAGGAGGTGGAGGCGACCTTCACGTACGAGGGCGAGCCGTCGCAGGCGCCGTTCCCGGTGTTCGGCATCACCGTGGGTTGGCAGCCCGACGACGAGGGCGGCTGGTTCACCATGTCCGAGCCGGCCGGCACGTCGAGCTGGGTGCCGTGCAACGACCACCCGTCCGACAAGGCGACGTGGCGGGTCACCCTCGACGTTCCCGAGGGCACCGAGGGGATCTCGAACGGGCGCCTCGAGGGCGACGGCCCCGAGGTGGCCGACGGGCGGGCCCGCTGGACGTGGAGCGAGGACGAACCGATGGCGAGCTACCTCGTGCTCGCCGCCGTGGGCGACTACGACCTGGTCACCGCCGACGCCGACGGCATCCGCACCACCTACGCCTTCCCCACGTCGCTCGACGAGCGGGGCCGCCGCGGCTTCGATCGCACGCCCGAGATCGTCGCCTGGTTCGCCGAGCAGTTCGGGCCGTACCCGGCCGACGACTCGGGGGCGATCGTGGTGCCCACCGACCTGGGCGTCGCCCTCGAGGTGCAGACCCGCCCGCTCTTCGGCCTCGACGACACCGGCGCCGCCGTGGGCGCGCTGGCCCACGAGCTGGCCCACCAGTGGTTCGGCGATGCGGTGGGCCCCGAGCGGTGGGACGACCTGTGGCTGAACGAAGGGTTCGCCACCTACGCCGACTGGATGTGGGACGAGCACGATGGCGGCGACACGGTGGACGAGGAGGCGGCGCGCGCCTACGAGCGCCACGGCGACACGTCGATCCCGGTGCACGACCCGCAGGCCGCCGCCACCTTCGACTTCCTCATCTACGAGGGCGGCGCGCTCGTGCTCCACGCCCTGCGCCACGAGGTGGGCGACGACGACTTCTTCGAGATCCTGCGGCGCTGGGTGGCCGAGCACCGGGGCTCGACGGCGACCACCGCAAACTTCGTCGACCTGGCCTCCGAGGTGGCCGGACAGGACCTCCAGGAGCTGTTCACCGCCTGGCTGGATCGGGCGCCGCTGCCCGAGCTGCCCCGCTGACCTGCGGCCCGTTCACGTTTGCGGGCCGCCGACGCAGGCCGGTAGCGTGCGCTCTCGCCCCGGCAACGGGGCTGTGGTCCCGTGGTGCAGTTTGGAGTGCACGCCGGCCTGTCAAGCCGGAGGTCGCGGGTTCAAATCCCGTCGGGACCGCTCAACACACATGGTCGGGTAGCTCAGTTGGCAGAGCGTCCGCCTGAAAAGCGGAAGGTCACCGGATCGACGCCGGTTCCGACCACCAGACGAGGGTCACGGCCAGAGGCCAGAAACCCTTACACCACAAAGGCTCGGGCGCCCTCCAGGGGGCGCCCGAGCTGCGCGTTGGGGTTGCCACGCTGGGTCGCTGTGGGCCGCCTCGGGTATGCAGACATGCGAGATACGTGCGAACAGGACACCTGAGAAGACGAACCGGCGGCACGCCTTGGGGAGCCCGACGGTTCGGTCAGCCTGTCGGAGCCGCCGGTTTCGGGCACCTGTGCCGAGCGCAGGGGACTGCCGCAGTCCCATCAGATGTCACCGACTCACGCGGCAGTCCCTTCCGCTAGGAGTGCCAGTCGAGCCGGGCACCACGAACCGAACAGGACCCCGCCGAAGGGCGGGGTCCTGTCGTTGGTGAGCTCTGCGGGCCTGCTCGCTAGGCGGCTCCCTGAGGCCGCACGTGTTCGCTGTGCGTGGCTCGGGGGCGGCCAGGCAGCCCTAGACGGATCGGCGGTGCCATCCGCCGCGCAGGGCCTGAAAGCTGCGTGATCCCGATCAGCGCTCCTGTGCCTCCGGCCAGGTGTCGCCCCAGCCTCGGGGCTGCCATGGCGGTTCGTGCTTGTATGGCTGAAGAGCGGTCGCCTTGCCGAAGTCGAGCGAAGGATCAAGGTCGAAGAGGCTGAGCACCCCCTGCTCCTTCTCTCGCTGGCGAGCGAGCTGCTGGCGCATCTCTGGGTACTTGTTCCACGCCTTTCGGTACAGGCTGGCCATGATTCGGTCGCCAGCATCGGAGTCCGTGGCGAAGATCATGTTGTACATCGGAGTGCCACGCGTGTTGCGAAGCTCGATCGTGTGGGTGCGCCGGTAGCCGAGGCCCTGCTCAAGGCGAAAGCGCATCAGATTCACGTACTCGGCCCGGGCCTGGGAAGCATCGATTCGGTCCGTGATCCGGTCCTCGTAGATCGGCCACCAGCCCGTGTGTCCGAACAGGCCATCGGCACGCAACCGATCCTCTGCGGAGAGCTTCGCCGGATCGTGCGCGAGCGTTCGCATGAGGCCAGCACCGGGGAACAAGAGCCAGAGCTCGACCTTGGTCGACGAACGCTGCAGCTTGTGGGCTGCCAGAAGTTCGAGGGTCTCCCAGCGCACTTGCAGGCCGTCGGGATCCACGAAGGCGAAGGTCGGCGCCCAACGAACGTCCTCGAGATCGGCCAGAACTCGGGGCAAGACCGTGTTGCAGTCGCCTCCAAACACCTTGATGTCGCGACCGGGAAACTCCTTGCTGAGCTCAACCCGCAGTGACTCGGCCTTCGAGATCAGCTCGATGTAGCGGAGCTTGGTGAAAGGCGGGTCGGCCAGCGGGGCAAGCCTCGACGACCCGACGAGGTCTCGATCGAAGTCCCGATCTCGGTTGTGCAGGCCGCCGGCGAACAGGTCGATGTAGACGGTGGTGCCCGCGCGCTTGCACGCCCTGGTGAAGGCGCTCAGGTATTCGTCGAGGATGTCGAGCTTGACGCTCGTGGCCCACGTCCACTGCCGTGGGGATCCGCTCGTTTGGCCCACCTTGCCACCCCTCCCAAGGGGCCGGAGTCAGGCCGGCGAGTGTACGGGGAGAGCGACGGACGTGCTGGAAGGCATCTGGTCCCAAGTCCGCCCGTCGAGCTCTCGGCCACCGGCCTTCGGAGTCGTGCCGCCCCACTGCTTGAAGAAGAACGCCACACCTGCCGACCGGCACGCACGCCTGATCGATCGCACCCAGGTCTTGCGGATCGGCCGGTGTCCAGGCCCCGACTCACCGCCGACGATCACCCAGTCGATGCCTGCGAGGTCCAGGGACGGGAGAGGGCCGAGGAGGGGTTCAAGGCTCAAGAACTTCACCTTCGCCGGCGTCGACGCCAGGTGCCGGGTCCGGAACGTGTACCGGTCGGACTCGATCGAAACCCCCATCCATACGTTGGTCGGCCACGGCAGCGAAGGGCCGAGCTCGGCCAGACGCTTCGATCGCTTGGTGAGCACCTGGTACTGGTGCTGCGGAGTGTCGACCATCACCTCGAACACCGAGCGGATGAACTCGTCGGACACGTCGGGATGAAACAGGTCGCTCATCGAGTTCACGAAAATCGTCCGTGGCGACCGCCAGGCCCTCGGTATGTCGAGGGCCTCGGGGTGCATGGTCAGGCGAAAGCCCGGGCCCGAGGTCTCCGGATCACCGTCGAGCTGGTACTTCGGTTGGCCCATCGCCTTCAGGCGCTTCGCCAGCGTCAGCGCGTAGCAGTTGTCGCACCCTGGCGAGGTGCGATCACACCCCGTGGTGGGGTTCCAGGTTGCCTCGGTCCACTCGATCGAGCTGGTCGCCATGGTCCGACCCCTTCCGCTGACGACAACGTACCCACCGGGGGTGGCAGCGAGAGGGCTCACGCTCCCGAGCACGCCGGAATCTGCAGTGTCCGGACCGCCCCGTCAAGCCCCGAACCACGACGCCCCGCCCACGAGGGGCGGGGCGTCGCGCGTCAGCGGCTGGCCGGAAGGACCGCGCATGCGGAACGCGGCTCCCTTTCGGGACGGGGCCAGTGCGCGACACGTCGAGCTCGATGTTGGCGAAGCAGCGCAGGCACCGGCTGGCCTCGCAGCGGGCCTGCTCGGGCGTGAAGCCCAGCTCGACCTCGGCCAGCCCGGTTCGTCGGCCGGTCTCGAGCGTCGGCACGTCGACGCGGCCCTGGCGGTCGTAGAGGTCGTCGAGGCGGTGGAACTGCTGGAGCGTGACCATGTGGCCGGGCTGGGCGTCGGGGAGCTCGCCGCCGAAGGACCGGTGGATGTCCGCCGCCGATGCCCGGCCGTCGGCGATCGCCGCGATGAGGGTGCGGGGGCCCTTGGCCGCGTCGCCGCCCGACCAGATGCCCGCCAGCGACGTGGCGCCGGTGGCGTCGTCGATGGCGATGGTCCGGCGGGGGCTGGCCTCGGGACCGTCGGGGCCGAGCGCCTCGAGGTCGATCGCCTGACCGATGGCGAGGATCACCGTGTCGGCGTCGAACACCTTGCGGTCGGCGTCGTCGAACTGCGGGGCGAACCGCCCGTCCTCGTCGAACACCCGGGTGACGCCCGTGGTCTCGAGCCCCGCGACCCGGCCGTCGCGCACCACGATGCGCGCCGGGCCCCGCCGGTGCACGAACGTGATCCCCTCGTGACCGGCCTCCTCGACCTCGAAGTCGTGCGCCGGCATCTCGTCGCGCGACTCGAGCGAGATCACCGTGATCTCCCGGGCCCCGGCGCGCACCGCGCTGCGGGCGGCGTCGAGCGCCTCGGTCATCGTCGAGCGCTTCTCGTCGTAGTCGTCGGCGCGCAGGGCCGTCCGGGCGGCGTCCATGGCCACGTCACCGCCGCCGACCACCACCACCCGCTCGCCGACCTGCACCTCGAAGCCGCGGTTCATGTTGATCAGGAACTCGATGGCCTTGAACACGCCGTCGGCGTCGCCGCCCTCGATGTCGAGGCCACGGCCGAGCGTGGCGCCGATCCCGAGGAACAGGGCGTCGTGGCGCTCGCGCAGCTCGGCCAGGGTCCGGTCGGTACCCAGCTTGGTGTCGTACTCGACGTCGATCCCGAGGGCGAGGATCGCCTCGATGTCGCGGGCCAGCACCTGGCGGTCGAGGCGGTACTCGGGGATGCCGAGCCACATCGCCCCGCCGAGCTTGTCGGTCGCCTCGTAGATCGTCACCCGGTAGCCGAGGCGGCGCAGGTCGTGGGCGCAGGCCAGCCCGGCCGGCCCACCGCCCACGATGCCGATCGACTGCGCTCGCTCCACGGCGGGCGGCGCGGCCACCTGCTCCCACAGCCGACCCTCGTCCTGCTCGGGCCCGAACTGCTCGGTGAGGTAGCGCTTGAGCGCCCGGATGGCGATCGGGCGGTCGATGGCGCCGCGCCGACAGGCGTCCTCGCACGGCGCCGCGCAGACCCGGCCGCACACCGAGGCGAACGGGTTGGGCATCCGGGCCGTCAGGTACGCGCGCTCGTCATCGCCGTCCGCGATGGCCGCCACGTACATCCCGGCATTGGTGTGCACCGGGCAGGCGGCGAGGCACGGGATGTTCTCGTCGAAGTACTCGAGCGTGCCGTCGGACGACATCGGGCGCCAGGCCTCCTGGGAGATCGCGGGCAGCGCCACCGTCGCAAAGGCCCGACCCGCTCACCAGGGTCGAAGGACCTTGGCGGGCTCAGAGCACGATGCGCGCGAGGGCGGCGACCGCGGAGACCGCCGAGAGGGCCAGCACCGCACCGCGCAGCCGCGCCCCGTCGATGCGATCGGCCCAGGTCCGGGCCAGCCCGTAGCCGATGGCGCCACCGGGCGCGAGCAGGAGGCCGATCCGCCAGTCGACCGCATCGAGGTGGCCGGTCTCCACGAGGATCCCGATGGTCAGCACCGTGGCGATCACGAACACCGCGGGCAGCGTCGAGCGAAGCACCTTCGCCGGCGCGTCCTGGTAGGCGAGCGCGAGCGGCGGCCCGCCGACGCCGGCGGTGGTGTTGAGGTAGCCGCTGAACAGCCCCGCGGCGAGCAGCACCCGCCGGCCGCCCACCGGGCGCACACCGAGGGCGGAGACGGCGACGGCGGCCAGCACCGCGGTGGCCGAGAGCACGCCGATCTCGTCGCCCGAGAAGTGGGCCAGCGCCCAGGCGGCCACGAGGGTGCCGGGGACGAGGCCGAGGACCGCCCAGCGCACGCCCCGCCAGTCCGCGTGCGCGGCGCCGGCCCGCATGCCGATCAGGTTCACGGTGAGCCCGGCGACGGTCGCCGGACCGGGGACCAGCGCCGGGTTCACCAGCAGGAGGAGCGGGATCGAGACCAGGGCGGCGCCGAAGCCGATCGTCGCCTGCACCGACGCGCCGAGCACCACGCACAGGAGGGCGAGGAGGAGGTCGGTGCCGTTCACGCCCACATCGTGGACGCGCCGGGGCGGTCGCGGCGAACCGCGACCGCCCCGGCTTCGTCGGACGGGAGCTCATTTGACCGATGAGGCTTGCGACCGACGAGATGGTGGCGGGCCCTGCCCGCAGCCGCTCACGCCATGGCCGGCTCCGAGGGAGCCTCCTCGGCGGGGACGAACGTGCCGAAGCCCTCGCCGTAGCCGGCGGATCCGTGCTCGAGGATGTCGAGGCCCTGGAGCTCCTCCTCCTCGCTCACCCGGAGGCCGACGGTGGCCTTGATGATGGCGAAGGTGGCGATGGCGAGGACCGAGGTCCAGGCGGCGATGGCGAGCACGCCGATGATCTGGGCGACGAGCTGATCGGTGCCGCCGCCGTAGAAGAGGCCCTGCTTCCAGAAGCCGTCGGCGTTCTCGGCGGCGAAGAGGCCCACGCAGATGGTGCCGAACGCACCGCACACGCCGTGGACGGCGACGGCGCCCACCGGGTCGTCGACCTTGAGGACCTTCTCGATGAACTCGACGGCGAACACCACGAGCACGCCGGCGAGGGCGCCGATGATGAGGGCGCCGATGACGGTGACCGCGGCGGTGCCGGCGGTGATGGCCACGAGGCCGGCGAGCAGGCCGTTGCCGGTCATGCCCACGTCGGGCTTGCCGGTGCGGATCCACACGGTGGCCATGGCGGTCAGCGCCGCGATGGCGGCGGCGACCGTGGTGGTCACCGCGATGCCGCCGATGGCACCGTCAGCGGCCAGCTCCGAGCCGGGGTTGAAGCCGTACCAGCCCACGAGGAGGATGAAGCAGCCCAAGATGGCGTAGGGGATGCTGTGCATCGGCAGCTGCCGCGGCTTGCCGTCGGGGCCGAACTTGCCGATGCGGGGCCCGAGGGCCTTGGCGCCCCAGAAGGCCGTGACGCCACCGAGCATGTGCACGATGCTCGAGCCGGCGAAGTCGTGGAAGCCGGTGGGCAGCGGGCCCCAGCCCTGGTAGAGCCAGCCGCCGCCCCACTGCCAGCGCACGACCACCGGGTAGATGATCAGGCTGATGATGAACGAGTAGCAGAGGTAGGCCTTGAACTTGGTGCGCTCGGCCATGGCCCCCGACACGATCGTGGCGGCCGTGGCGGCGAAGGCCACCTGGAAGGTGAAGAACACCGGGACGGTGAGCGTGCCGTAGGTGAAGGCCCCGTCGCCCAGGAAGAACCCGTCGGCACCGATGAACTTGCCGGCGCCGTCGAACGAGCCGCCGTAGGCGATGGCGAAGCCGACCGCCAGGAACGCCACGGCCCCGGCGCAGAAGTCGATGAGGTTCTTCATCATGATGTTCGCCACGTTCTTGGAGCCGGTGAGCCCGGCCTCGACGAGGGCGAAGCCCGCCTGCATGAAGATCACCAGCACGGCGCAGAGCAGGATCCAGACGTTGTCCAGGTTGACCTGCACCGGGTCGACGTCTTGGGCGCCGGCGGCGCTCGAGAGCGCCAGGACGCCGGCGGTCGCGACGCCGGCGGCGACCATGAGCTTCTTGCCCGGCCGCCACAGGCGACCTCGGGCGCGGGGTTCGTTGGGCATGGATGCTCCTTGGTTGATCGGCCGTGGCCGTCGGACCGCACGCGGGCGCGCGCGGCGGGGTGCACCGGGACCGAGCTCGGTCCCGGAGGGATGGGCACCGGACCCGCGGGCGGTCGGAGGCGCGACGTGGCGCGCACGCGTCCGACCGGTCGCAGGGTCAGACCGGTGCTACGCGTGCGCGGGTGGTCCGCGGCGTGCCGCGGACCTCGCCAGCTCGAAGCTCGGCGGCCGGAGGCCGTCACGACGACGGCCGCGGCGGATGGTGCCCATCGCCGCGGTGACGGCGGGGACCACCACGAAGGCGGCGAGCAGGGGCGTGGCGAGCAGCGCGCCCATGGCGGCGGCGGTGGCCGTCCGAGCCGTGGGGGGCGTGGTGAGGTTGATGCCGGCGGTGCGAGCGGCGTGCGAGTCGTCGCCGTTGACCGGGCTGCCGGCGATCAGCGCCCCGAAGAGGAGGGCGCAGAGGAGGACGAGCGCGAGCACGGCGGCGGGCTTGCGCCAGCTCCCGGCTGCTCCGATCCGTCCCTCATCGATCACGGGACCGACCGTACGGACCGACCGTTTCGTCCTCGCGGCCGTCAGGTGACGGCCAGCGCGCGGATGGCTGACCGCTTCCTGCGCGAGACCTGACGTGGATCTGACTCCCACCTGGCGTCCGCTTGACGCCTCCGCACCTCGCCGTCCAGCCTGACCCGATGGTCGCCGCCGCCGTCCCCACGCTCGAGGTCGACACCCTCGATCCCGACTTCTGGGTCGACCTCGACGCCGCCCACGAGGCCTTCCGGGCGGCGCGCGCCGTCGGACCGCTCGCCCGCGACGAGGCCAACCGCCTCTGGGTCGTCCTCGGCCACCGCGAGGTGCAGGAGGTCGAGGGCCGCAGCGACGCCTTCGTGAGCAGCCAGGGCTACCGATCGTTCTTCGCCCCCGGCGAGGACAACATGATCGCCCTCGACGACCCGCAGCACGGGGCGCAGCGCAAGCTCGTCGCCCGCCGCTTCACGCCGAAGGCGGTCCGGGCCCTCGAGCCCTACCTGCAGGCGCTCATCGACGAGCTGATCGACGGTGTGGCCCCCCGCGGCGAGCTCGAGGTCGTGTCGGAGCTCGCCGCGCCCCTGCCCGCCCGGCTCACCGCCCACCTGCTCGGCTTCGACGAAGACCGCTGGCGCGACATCCAGCGCTGGTCCGAGCAGCTCATGCGCTACGACGCGGCCCTCACGAGCGCCGAGGCCCAGGCCGGCTTCTTCCAGGCGATCGCCGAGTTCTCACCGGTGCTGTTCGACGCGGTCGACGCCCGCACCGCCGAGCCCGCGGACGACCTCGTCTCGGTCTGGGCCCACGGCGAGGCGCAGGGCTGCCCCTACACCCGTCAGATGCTGGTGAACGAGACCGGCCTGGTCATCTCCGGCGGGGCCGAGACCACCCGGACGGTCATCTCGCGCGGCCTCGCCGTGCTGGCCGAGCACCCCGAGCAGTGGGAGGCCATGGCCGCCGACCCCTCGCTCGTGCCCGGCGCCGTGGAGGAGCTGATCCGCTGGGTGACCCCGCTCAACAACTTCTTCCGCACGGCGGTCGTCGACACCTTGGTGGGCGACGTCGCGGTGGCGACGGGCGATCGGTTCCTGCTCGCCTACCCCTCGGCCAACCGCGACGAGCGGGTCTTCGACGACCCGTACCGCTTCGACATCGCCCGCCACCCGAACCCGCACGTGGCGTTCGGCTTCGGGACCCACTTCTGCCTGGGGGCGTCGCTCGCCCGCTTCGAGCTGCAGTTGCTCTTCCGCACGCTCTCGCAGCGCATCACGCGCCTCGAGGTGCTCGAGGCGCCCGACATCGAGCCCAACGTCTTCGTGGGCGCCGTGCGGCGCATGCGCCTCGGGTTCGCGCTCAGGTGAAGAAGAACGCCGGGTCCGAGCGCACCACGGGCGCCACGACCGTGC
Source organism: Acidimicrobiales bacterium (assembly GCA_041394165.1). Lineage (GTDB taxonomy): Bacteria > Actinomycetota > Acidimicrobiia > Acidimicrobiales > Iamiaceae > Aquihabitans. The sequence goes on along the minus strand of JAWKIT010000002.1, from coordinate 443,824 downwards.
CCTTGCCCGCGTAGACCAGCTCGCCGTCGTCCTCGACGGCCACATCGAAGGCCACGCAGAGCTGCTCGTCGTCGAGGGCGAGCACCTCGGCCTGGCCGGTGACGTCGGTGTGCGCCATGGCGGTGGCGTCGCCGTCGCTGATCACCACGAGGCTGAGGGGGGCGAAGGTGGTGTTGGTGTCGTAGCCGAGCTCCCCGTCGGTGACGACCGTGCCGGGGGCGAGCCCGGCCTCGTCGGGCGGCACCAGGCTGAGCACGCCGACGGTCTTGCCCGCCGGCGGGACGACCTGCCCGAGGCCGCGCCCGCGCAGCACCTCGCGGTCGACCTCGAAGTCCGAGAGGTAGAGCGAGTAGGCGGCGAGCGGCGTGATCTCCGCCTTGGACTGCGCCGCCGAGAGGCTGGCCCCGTCGAAGGCGAGCTCGCCGGGGAGGATCGGCGTGCGGAGGGCGACGGCCTGGGTGGCCTCGAAGGCCTCGGACCCGGCCGGGTGATCGCCCCCGGCGCGCAGGTCGACGGCGACCGGGGGCGACGCGCACGCCTCGGGGAGCGCGCTGGCGGTCGGCGCGGTGGTGCCCGACGCGTCGTCGTCGCTGCCGCCCCCACCACCGCAGGCCGAGAGGAGCGCGGCGGCGAGCAGCAGGGCGATCACGGGTCGGCGCACGTGGGCGAGGCTACGTTCCCGGGCCATGATCACCCTGGACCGCGACGGCGACGTCTTCGTCATGACCATGGACAACGGCGAGAACCGCCTGTCACCTGAGCTGCTCGACGCGGTCGAAGGTCACCTGGCGACGGTCGCCGAGGCCGAGGGCCCCCGAGCGCTCGTGGTGGCGGGCACGGGCAAGTTCTTCTCGAACGGCCTCGACCTCGACTGGCTCGGCCAGCACCCCGACGAGCTCCAGCCCTACCTCGGTCGGGTCCACGAGCTGTTCGCAGCGATCCTCTCGCTGCCGTGCGCGACCGTCGCCGCCCAGAACGGCCACACGTTCGCAGCCGGCGCCATGCTCGCCATCTGCCACGACGAGCGGGTGATGCGGTCGGACCGGGGCTACTGGTGCCTCCCCGAGGTCGACCTCGGCATGCCGTTCACGCCGGGGATGAACGCCCTCATCCCGGCCATGGTCCCGCCCCGCACCGCCCACGAGGCCATGGTGACCGGACGGCGCTACTCGGCCGACGACGCCCTCGCCGCCGGCATCGTGCACGAGGTGGCGGCCGAGGCCGACGTCCTCGCCCGGGCGGTCGCGCGGGCCGCCGCCCTCGCCCCCAAGGCAGGCCCGAACCTGGCCGGCATCCGCACCCACCTCCACCAGCACGTGCTCGCCGCCCTGCGCGGCTAGCCCAGGTTGGCGATCACCCGCCGGGCCACGGCGTCGAGGTCCACCTCGACCCGCGAGCTCGATGCGACGACCGACAGCAGCGTGTCGTCGTCCACTGCGACCAGCAGCTGCGGGCCCCACGTGACGATCACCTCGGTGCCGAGCGCCGGCGCGTCGTCGGGCCCGATGCGCACGGCCCGCCGCCCGTCGAGCTCCACCGCGCCGTAGGCCGCGCCCGACCGCGAGCGGAGGCCGTCGAGGAAGGCGGCGACGTCGAGGCCGTCGGTGACCTCGATCGAGACGCCACGACGACCGGTCGCCGGATCGACGAGGTCGATGCCGTAGCCCGTCGCCGGCGGTGGGCCGGTGACGTTGCGCTGGAAGCCGGTCGCCCGCGCCCAGCGGGATCGGACGCCCTGGCCCACCACCTCGGTGCCGGCCGGGAGGAGGTCGAGCACGCCGTCGACCGCCGCCCACCGAGGTGCGGCCTCGAGGCCGGCGACCACCTCGGCGAGCACGTCCTCGGCCACCTCGCTGCTGATCTGGACGACGGCATCGCCCACGAGCACCGCGTGGCCCGAGGCGACCCGGTCGGGCAGCCCGAGCGACGAGCCGTCCACCCGGCTCACCTCCCCGAACGCCAGCACCCGCCGCCCGCCGAGGTCGGCGAACGAGGGCGTCCCGTCGATGCCCCACCCCAGGAGGTCGGCCACGCCGGCGGCATCGCCCGCATCCCACGCCGATCGCACCGCCCCGGTGGCCGAGCCCGGGACCCACGACAGGTTGATCGAGGTGGGGATGGCTGCGCCCGGCACCGCGAGGGCGCAGGTCCGCAGGCCGCTCGCCGGCTCGAGCAGGCTGCAGCCGCTCGACGACGCCGGCGCGGGCACCGCGCCGATGGTCAGGGTGGCCGGCCGGTCGACCGCCGCCACCTCGGTCGAAGCGACCGGCGCGGTGGGCGGCGGTCCGGTGCGGAGCTGGTCGACGTCGCGCCCGCCGGCCGCCGCCACGGCCACCGCCGCCAGGACCACGACGGCGACCGCCGCCGAGGCGCCGAGCACGCCGCGACGGCGTCGACGCCGACGCGCCGACCGGGCGCGCAGCCCATCGATGGGGGGACGGGCGCCGTCGTCGGCGACCCCTCGCTCGAGCACCTGGGCCAGCACCGCGTCATCCACGGCCGTCACCTCCGTCCACGCCGGCGAGCCCGACGGCCCGCAGCTCCTCGGCCAACCGGGCGCGCGCCTTGGTCAGCGTCGCCCCCACCGTCCCCACCGCGATGCCCATCACCTCGGCCACCTGCGGCTCGGTGAGGCCGGCGAGGTAGCGCAGGGCGACGGCCAGGCGCGCCCGCTCGGGCAGCGCGGCCACCGCCTGCCAGAGCTCGATCGCCGGATCGTGGTCGTCGAGCGGCGCCGGCGGCACCAGGCGAGCCACGAGCTCGTCGTGGCGCGCCGACCGACGCCACCGACGCCGGAGGTCGTTGACCGCGACCCGGTACGTCCACGCCGACGGATCGTCCGGCGGCCCGACGCGCTCCCACCGGTCGAGGCAGCGAGCGCAGGCCTCGGCCGCCAGGTCTTCGGCCACGCCACGGTCGCGCGCCACGAGCACGAGCGACGCCAGCAGGCGCGGGTGCGCCTCGGCGTACCACCGCTCGAAGTCCGCCGTCGCGCCCATCACCCGCTTCGAGCCCCGAGGGGCCCGAACCCCTTACCGGCTGGGCTCGAGCACGTTGGCGACCAGGTCGTCGAGCTGGGCCTCGAGCGTCGCCACGTCGAAGGCCAGGCAGAGCACGACGAGGCGGTCCACACCGGCCTCGGCGTAGGCCTCGACGGCGGCGGCGTCGACCGGGTTGAAGTACGGGCACACCGTGATCGCCACGTCGTCGCGGCGGCGGTCGTGCTCGCCGAGGATGCGATCGAGGCGGCCGAGCGGCTCGGCCAGGTCGCCGGGGAGCCGGTTGAAGGAGAACCACCCCTGCCCGAGCCTGGCCACCCGGCGCATGGCCGCGTCGCTCTCGCCGCCGACGTGGATCGGCGGGTGCGGGGTCTGCACCGGCTTGGGGTACATGCGGCAGGCCCGCAGGTCGTAGAGCTCGCCGTGGAACTCCGAGACGTCGTCGGTCCAGAGGCTCTTCATCACCGCGAGGTGCTCGTCGCAGCGCTGGCCCCGCTTCTCGAACGGCATGCCGACGGCCTCGAACTCCTCGCGGAGCCACCCCACGCCGACGCCGAACTCCACCCGGCCGCCCGACATCGAGTCCAGGTCGGTGACCGCCTTGGCCGTGTACACCGGGTTGCGCTGGGGCACGAGGCAGATGGCCGTGCCGAGGCGGATGCGGTCGGTGACCGCGGCGAGGTAGGTGAGCCCGGTGAGCGGCTCGAGCATCCCGCTGTCGCCCCCGCCGGGGAACTGACCGTCGGGCGAGTAGGGGTACTGCGACTCGTACTCGTCGAAGAGGACCACGTGCTCGGGGAGCCACACCGACTCGAAGCCCCGCTCCTCGACCCCGCGGCCCACGGCCCGGAGGATCTCGGGGGTGGCGTTGCCGTTGCCGAGGGGGACGAACACTCCGACGTCCATGCGCGCTCCTTCGCAGCGAGAAGTAGAACGTGTTCTACCGCACGACGACAGGGGAAGGTCGAGGAGCCATGGCAGACGCACCGATCAAGGTCATCCAGTGGGCGACGGGGACGGTGGGCATCCACGCCGTGCCGGCGATCGTGGCCCACCCGCGCCTCGAGCTGGCCGGGCTGTGGGTCCACTCCGACGCCAAGGCCGGCCGGGACGCCGGCGAGATCTGCGGCATCGACCCGGTGGGCGTCGTCGCCACCCAGGACGCCGAGGCGCTGCTCGCGTCCGACGCCGAGGTCATCTGCTACACCGCGAGCTCCGACATCCGCCCCGATGGCGTGATCGACGACGTGTGCCGCATGCTCGCCGGGGGCAAGCACGTGGTGGGCTCGTCGTTCGTGCCGCTGCTCTACCCGAAGGCGGCGGGCGAGGGCGTCTACGACCGCATCGAGGCCGCCTGCCAGGAGGGCGGCACCAGCTTCTACACGTCGGGCATCGACCCGGGCTACGGCAACGCCGGCCTGGCGGTGCACACCCTCGCCCTCTGCAAGGAGGTGACGAGCGTGCGGATGATGGAGATCGTCAACTACGCCACCTGGGACAACCCGTTCACCATGTTCGAGATCATGGGCTTCTCGAAGGCCGACCCGGCGCAGTCGCTCCTGCTCTCCCCCGGCTCGACCGCCCTCGCCTGGGGCCCGGTCCTCGAACTGGTGGCCGCCGCCATCGGCCTCGAGCTCGACGAGGTCACCGAGCGCCACGAGGTGATCTGCGCGGACGAGGACTTCGCCATCGCGTCGGGCCCGATCCCGAAGGGCACGATCTCGGGCATGCGCTTCGAGATCGTCGGCGTCGCCGGCGGCGAGGAGCGCCTGATCGTCGAGCACGTCACCCGCCTGCGCGACGAGGACGCCCCCGACTGGCCCCAGGGCGAGGGCTACCGGATCCTGATCGAGGGCGAGCCCAAGCTGAAGGTCGAGCTGCAGCTGAGCTCGGACCACGGCGACCACAACCACGCCGGCTGCCTGGCCACCGCCATGCACGTCATCAACGCCATCCCCGCCGTGGTGGCCGCCGAGCCCGGCGTGAAGACCATCCTCGACCTGCCCGTCTACTCCGCCTTCACGTCGTAGCGCCCCGGCCGTGCTCGATCCACCTCCGTCGAGGCGGCCGCCCGCGAGCACGCCGCCTGAACCTGGCACGGAACGTGGGCACCGGCGTCCATGTTCTTCGCGGGACCTGGGTGACAGTGTGTCGCGGGACCTGGGTGACACGAGGCGGCGGGGCATGGGGTCGCCGGGGGACACCCGCAGGGTTGTTGGCGGCGGTGCGCTCGAGGGTGAGATGGCGGACGGGCGCCTCGCGAGACGGTGAAAGCGGTCGTGGTTGATGAGCACGGTGGAGTCCTCGAGGCCCGTTCGACGCCGTTGATCGCACCAGTCAGCGGCCCCGCGGGGAGACCTTCTGCATAGCGTGCGGAAGCTGGGGTGGGGCAGGGCTCGATGACGGGGCGAGACGATCCAGTGATCGACGGGGTCGCACGGCCGTCGGTGGAGGGGGTTCGGGTTGTAGACCTGGCGAGCAACCGAGAAGCGGCTGAAGTCGTCATGGAAGCGCTTCAGCGCAGCAACGAGCGCTGGCAGATCGATGCCATGGACTGGGTCGCGCGAAGGCGGATGCGGGTGCCACTTTCAGACGACCTCGAGGCGCGCAGCTGTGCCCGAGGACCACAGCCCGTTGTCACAGGACCCCGCGGGCGGTCCCAGCCACGGCCTGTGAGAACGCGCCCACGCTGCTTCGGGGTCGCTTCGGGCACTGCGAAGCCAACCTCGAGCGGCGTCGGTTGAACGCACGACCGTTCCACCCAGTCCACGGCATCGAACGGCCAGCGCTCGTGGCTGCGCCTCAAGGAAGGACCTCGCCCGCTCCATCGTCGGATCAGCAGACCTCGCCGCACCAGCGCCAATCACCCCCACCAACATCGCCGTGCGATGCCCGTCTCGCTGGAACGTCTCGCCCCGTGATCGAGCCCGCCCCACCCAGCTACATCCCGCTTGACGAAGGTCCTGAAGGGTCTCGCCGCTGACTGGTTCGCGAACATCGGCGTCGAATGGGCCGCGAGGACGCCACCGTGCTCATCAACCACGACCGCGCCACCGGGCTACGTCGATCTTCCGCCACTCCCCACCGCACCGCCGCCACCAACCCTCCGGGCGCTTGCATGACCACCTGGTCCCGCCTATCGACCGTCACCAGGTCCCGCGACATCAACTGTCACCCAGGTCCCGAGAAGAGACATGGACACCGGCGTCCACCTTCCGTGCCAGGTTCGGGCACCCCTCGACGCGTCGTGCCCGTCCACCCCGAGCTGAGGGCGCCGGTCGGGAGCTTCGCGACCTCAGGCCTCGGCTCGGACGAAGGCGACGATGGCGTTGGCGTGGCCGTGGCCGAGGCCGTGCTCGGCCTTGAGCCAGGCCACGACGTCCATGTGCCGCTCGCCCGTGGCCAGGCGCTCGCGCACGAGGCCGAGCCAGTGGTCGATCGGCTGGCCGTAGGTCTTCTCGATGGACGGGAAGTAGCTCGCCGGCCCATTGACCTTCGGTGCGTCGGCCACGGTCGCCTACCAGCGGGTGAGGGTCTTGAGGAGCTTCTGCACCACCGTCGAGTACGGCGGGTAGGCGAAGGACGCGTCGGGGCTGGTGGGCCGCTTGAGCACCGGCTTGCGGTGGCTGAACGTGTCGAAGCCGGCCTTGCCGTGGTAGGCGCCCATGCCGCTCGGGCCGATGCCGCCGAAGGGCAGCGACGTGACGACGGCCTGGTAGAGCACGTGGTTGATGCACACCGATCCGGCGTGGGTGCGAGACAGCACGGCGCGCTCGGTGGCCTCCGAGCCGGTGAACAGGTAGAGGGCGAGGGGCCGGGGCCGGGCCTTCACGAAGTCGATGGCGGCGTCGATCGACTCGACCTCGATCACCGGGATCAGCGGGCCGAAGATCTCCTCCTGCATGATCGGCGAATCGAGCTCGGGCTCGCGGACCACGACCGGGGCCATCACCCGGTTGGCCCGGTCGGTCTTGCGGGGCAGCAGCTCCTCGCCCCCGTGGCCGTCGAGCAGGCCCTCGAGCCGGTCGAGGTGGCGCTCGTTGACGATCGAGGTCGCCGGCGCCTTGTCGCGGAACGACGCGAGCTCGTCGGACAGCTGCTGGGTGAAGGCGGCGGCGACCTTCGACTCCACGAGCACGAAGTCGGGCGCCGTGCAGGTCTGGCCGGCGTTGATCGTCTTGCCCCAGGCGATGCGCTTGGCGGCCACCTTCAGGTCGGCGTCGGCGGCGACGATGGTGGGGCTCTTGCCGCCGAGCTCGAGCGTCACCGGCGTGAGGTGCTTCGCCGCCGCCTCCATCACGACCCGGCCGACCTGGGTGGAGCCGGTGAAGAGGATGTGGTCCCACGCCTGGGCGAGCAGCTCGGTGGTGGTGTCGACGGCACCCTCGACCACCCGGACCGCGTCGGGGTCGAGGTACCGCGGCACCAGCTCGGCGAGGGCCGCCGAGGTGGCCGGGGCCAGCTCGGAGGGCTTGATCACCATGGCATTGCCCGCCGACAGCGCGGCGACCGCCGGGGCCAGCGCCAGCTGCACCGGGTAGTTCCACGGGGCGATGATCAGCACCACGCCGAGGGGCTGGGGCTCGATCCACGCCTTCGCCGGCTGGGTCACCACCGGCACCGACGCCTTCTCGCGCTTCGCCCAGCCGCCCAGGTGCTTGATCGCGTGGGCGGCCTCGTCCTTGACCATGTTGAGCTCGGCGAGCCAGGCGTCGAACGGGGGCTTGCCGAGGTCCTGGGCGAGGGCGTCGAGCAGCAGCTGCTCGTTCTGCTTGACCAGGTCGATGATCCCCTGGAGCTGCCGCTTGCGCCACGTGAGGTCGGCGGTGCGACCCGAGTCGAACGTGGCGCGGAGACCCTCGATGGTGGCGGCGACGTCGGTGCTCATGGGCCCCGACGCTACCGGCGCACCGGCGCTCAGTGCTCGGTGGTGGTGCACGCCGCCGGCGGCGCGCCGCCGGCGAGGCGGTCCTCGGTCCAGGCGAGCAGGGCCTCGTCCACCGGGCTGCCGTCGGCGACGATCGAGAGGTGGTCCTGGTCGGCGTAGGTGTGGAGCTCCACCACGGTGGCGTCCTGGCGGCACGCCCGGCGCACCCAGCGCTCGGTCACGTCGGGGTCCACCACGTCGTCGCGCTGGCCCTGGGCCACGAACAGGTCCACGGGGTCGCCCGCCGCGCTCGCCCCGGTGGGGCTGTTGGCGGCGAGGTGGGCCGAGAGCACGGGGTCCTCGGTGGGGTCGACGGCCAAGACGTCCCCCCAGATGGCCGACGCCTCCAGCACGCTGACGAGCGCCTCGGGGATGGTGATGCACCGGCTGGCGATGTCGCGCACGAGCGGGACGATCAGCGGGCGGACCACCTCGTCGAGCTCCACGTCGTCGTACACGTCGGACCACGCCACCATCGCCAGGGAGGTCAGGGCCTTGCCCACGGGCGTCCCGTCGGCGGCCTCGAGGAGGGCGGCGAGGTCGGTCGCCGGAGCGATCGCCGCACCGCCCACCACCCCGGCCTCGGCCGCGCCCGCGTCCTGCACGCTGAAGATGGTGCTGTGGCCGCCCTGGGAGTGGCCCCACACGACGGCTGGCCCCTCCGGCGCACCGCCGTCGCCGAACGCCTCGGGCTCGCGCTCGGCGAGCGAGCGGACCGCGGCGATCGAATCGAGGACGTTGCGAGCCGCCACCTCCCCCACCAGGTACGGGTGCCGGCCCGTCGTGCCGAGGCCCTCGTAGTCGGTGGCGACCACCACCCACCCGCGCTCGATCACCTCGTCGAGCGCCGGGATGCCCGCCCACGGCTTCGGCATCATCGACGGGGCGCATCCCCGGACGATCCCCGTCGTGCCGTGCGCCCAGGCCACGATCGGCCCGTAGCCGCCCTCGGGCGGTCGCTCGGGGACGAGCACCGTGCCGCTCACCACCGTCTGGCCACCGCCCATCCCCGTCGAGGTGGAGAGGATGCGCCACCCGCGCGCCCCCTCGGGTACCCCTCGCCGGAAGGGCTCGGCCCGCACGACCACGCCGCTCGCGGACGGTACGTCGGTGGCCCGCTCGTAGAACTCGCCCGGAACCGACGGGCGGGCCGCCCACCACGCCAGACCGCCGAGGACCAGGGCGCCCACGACGACGAACGCCACCACCCCCACGACCTTGCGCACGGGGCGAAGGTACCCGTCAGGCCAGGACGTAGTCGTCGAGGTCCGGGGCCTTCGTCCAGGTCCAGTAGTCGACGAGGCGCCACGGGCTGAGGATGTAGATCTCGCCCTCCTCGTTGCGGTACCAGCTGCTGCGGATCGACGGATGGCTCCACACCATCTCGGCCATCCGGGCCTGGAGCCGACGGTTGTAGTCGTCGTGCACGTCCTGGCGGACCTCGATCGAGCGGTGCTCGCCACCGGCCAGCTCGGCCAGCAGGCCCATCACGTAGCGCACCTGGCACTCGGAGTGGAAGATCAGGCTGCCGCCGCTGGCCAGGTTGGTGCCGGGCCCGTACAGGCAGAACAGGTTCGGGAAGTTCGGCACGGCGATGCCGTAGAGCGCCGTGGGCCGGATCCCCCACTGCTCGCTCAGCACGGCGCCGCCTCGGCCCACGATCTCCATCGGCCACAGGTACCGGTTGGCGTGGAAGCCCGTCGCCCAGACGATCACGTCGACCTCGTGGAGGGTGCCGTCGGCGGTGCGGATGCCGGTGGGCTCGACCCGCTCGATCGCCTCGGTCACCAGGTCCACGTTCGGGCGGGTCAGCGCCGTGAGCCACGAGCCGTTGTCCTGCAGCGTCCGCTTGCCGAGGCAGACGTAGTCGGGCACCACCTTGGCGAGGAGCTCCTCGTCATCGCCCACCTGCTCGCGCATCCACCCGACGAACATCTCCTTGGCCAGGTCGTTGATCTCGCTGATGCCGTGCTCGGGATCGGGGTAGTCGGGGTCGATCGTCATCGCCGGCATGCCGCCGTCGCACGCCGGCCAGAAGATGAGGAAGCGATACCAGCGCCCGTAGTAGGGCAGGTGCTGCACCGCCCAGGCGACGCCGGGCCCGACCTGCTCGTGGTAGTTCGGGTTGGGGAACATCCACGGCGCCGAGCGCTGGAAGACCGCGAGGTGCTCGACGTCGGCGGCGATGGTGGGGACGATCTGGAACGCGCTCGCTCCGGTGCCGACGACGGCCACCCGCTTCCCGGCGAGGTCGGTCCCGTCGACCCAGCGGGCCGAGTGCATCGCGAGGCCCTCGAAGTCGTCGATGCCGTCGATGTCGGGCAGCTTCGGTCGGTTCAGCTGGCCCACCGCGCTGATGACGGCGTTCGCGGTGAGGGTGCCGGCGTGGGCGCCGTCGCACTCGACCGTCCACGAGGCCGTGCCCTCGTCCCAGCGCGCCGAGCGGACCTCGGTGTCGAACCGGATGTGGTCGGTGACGCCGTGGTCGACCATCACCTGCTCGAAGTAGGCCTGCAGCTCGGGCTGGCGGGCGAAGAACTCGCTCCAGCCGTCGTCGGGGGCGAAGGAGTACGAGTAGAAGTGGTTGCCGACGTCGACCCGGCAGCCGGGGTAGCGGTTCTCGTACCAGGTGCCGCCCACCTTCGGGTTCTTCTCGACGATGGTGTAGGGGATCCCCGCGGCCCCGAGGCGGATGCCCGCCAGCAGCCCCGACATGCCGGCCCCGATCACCACGACGTGGAAGGCCGCCTTGGCGGCGGCGTCGAGGCCCTCGGCCCCGGCGATGTCGCGGGCGTCCGTGCCGTCGAGGGCCAGCTCCTCGAGGATGAGCGGGAGGTACTCGTCGGGCACCTCGCCGGCCACGAGGAACTCCATGATCCGCTTCACCGTCTCGGGGCTCGGCGGGGGCGGCAGCACGCAGCCGCCGTCTCGGTAGGCGACGATCTTCTCGAGGGCGAAGGCCCGCGCCGCCGCCTGGTCCTCAGGGCTCATGAAGCCCTGCACCTCGTTGAGGTAGATGCCAGCTGGGCGCAGGGGTCCGTCGAGGATCGACGCGTCGCCGGTGAGGTGCACGAGCGACGCCAGCAGCGTCGGCACGCTCACGTCCTCGAGCATCCGGGCGATCGTGGCGTCGTCGTCGGTGATCGGCAGCCCTGCGTAGCGGTCTCGGTCGCTCATCGAGCCGGGACCCTACGAGACGCTCGCGATCACGGCACGGGCGTCGGTGGCGAGAGCTCCGAGGTGCTGCCGAAGGCGACGGGACCGTCGATCACCTGCGTGGCCGACGCCGCCACGAAGCCGCGCTGGACCGCCAGCGCGTCCAGATCGATCTCGACCTGCTCCCCACCTCGAGCCGTGGCACTGCCGATGAGCGACGCGCAGGTCGCACCCTCGTCGACGGCGAACAGCTCGATGCGGAAGCGGGCCTCGGGGTCGCCGGCCACCCGGATCGCAGCTCGCCGGGCCGACGCCACCAACGAAGGGGGGGCCACGTCGCCGAAGCCGGCATCGGGAACCACATCGAAGGCGCTGCGCCCCGCGCCGTCGTAGCGATCGAAGATCAGGTCGATGGGCGAGGACGTGTCGGTGGCGATCGCCAGGTCGATCGGGGCGGCACCCCCGTCGAGGAACGGCCCCTGCGGATCGCCCCCCAGGATCTCGTTGCCCAGCACCGCCGTGCGCTCTGGCGTGAGCACGGTGTCGTAGCCCGATGCGCGCAGCTCGAGCACCGCGATCGGTGGCCCCGAGCCACCCGAGATGCGGTTGGGTGCTCCGGCTGCCTCGCCGCCGACCACCGTGTCGAGGGAGCGGCCCCCGATGCTGATGCCCACCTCGTTCGAGAGCGACGGATCGATCGAGCCGTCGGGGGCTGTGCCCACGAGGTTGCCCATGACCTCGACGCCCTCGTTCGGCTCCTCCTGGGACCAGACGGAGATGTTGTTGGGAAGGTTCGCGGAGACGACGTTGGCGTCGCCGCGATCGGTCCCACCGACCGTGGTCTCCGTCGAGCTGGCGACGAGGATGCCGTGGTGGCGGTTGTACATGACGGTGTTGCCCACGATCTCGACGCCGGTGCCGTGCGAGAGCTGGATGCCCGACGCGCCGTTGCCGAGCGGGGTGCGCCCGTCGGCGGCGACGCCGACGAGGTTCCCGGCGATCCGCAGGTCCTCGACGACGTAGGGAGCGACGCCGTAGGAGGCGTTCGCCGAGATCACGTTGGCCTCGTCGGGAGCGTCGCCCCCGACGAGCACCCCGGCCGCGTCGTCGATCGACAGCGCGCCGGAACCCTCGACACCGGGGACGCCGTTGCCCAGGGCCGTCGACCCGTCGGCGGCCACGCCGATGTAGTTGCCCTGCACCACCCAGCCCGACGCCGGATACGCCCCGGCGTCGTCGTTTCCGGAGATCACGTTGCGGCGATCGGGCGTCGAGCCTCCGAGGGCGAGCCGCGCCCCACGCCCGGTGACCCCCGCCCCCCGGTTGCCGGCATCGCGCGCGCCGTCGGCATCGGTGCCGATGTAGCACCCTTCGACCGAGCTCCCGTCTCCCTCCACCACGATCCCCGCGTCGTCGAACCCCGACACCACGAGGCCCCGGACGACGCTCGACGGACCGGCGACCACCAACCCCGACGCATCGGCACCTGCGTCCGAACCATCCAACCGGACGCGCAGGACGCCGTCGAAGGGGCGAGGTGCTGGTGCACGGTTGGGTCGAGAACCGGGCTGGGTGGTGCCGTCGATGACGATCGTGCGGCGCGCCACCGGCAGGGCGCGCTGAGGCCGGATCACCGCGCCGTCGGCGCCTGCGGGGAGGTCGAAGCGAACCTCGACGGCTCCCCCCGCGCCGTTGGCGGTCTCGATGGCGGCGCGGAGCGTGCACCGGCCATCGGCGTCGGCACAGCGACCGTCGCTCGGGTCGCGATCTCGCCCGTCGCCCGTCGAATCGACCACCAAGACCGGCTCGGCACCGTCGCTCGCGCGCGGGCCGCAGGCGCTGAGCACGCCGACCAGCACCATCGCGCCCACGATGACCGCCATGGGCGGCCGCCTCGCACCTCTTCGCACCGTTCCGCCCCAATCTATCGCCTGGCCCTGCTCGCGCTGCGTACCCCGCCGAGGTGGGGCTCGAACGTGATCGGGGTCACACCCGCCTACGATGCGCGGCCATGACGCACCCGGGGATCGCCATCGTCCGCGAGCTGCTCGGCGACAGCCGGCTCCAGGCCTCCAGCATCGAGGAGCGCCGCGCCGGGCTGGAGGCGATGACCGGCGCCCAGCCCGCGCCCGAGGGCGTGGTCGTCGAGGCGATCGAGCTCGCCGGTCGGCCGGCCGAGCGGCTCACACCCGCCGCCGGATCGATCGACGACGCCGTGGTGCTCTACCTCCACGGCGGCGGCTACGTGTCGGGCTCGCCCCAGACGCACCGCACCTACGCGGGGAACCTCGCCCTCGGCGCCGGCGCCTCGGTGGTCACGCTCGACTACCGGCTCGGCCCCGAGGACCCGTTCCCCGCCGGGCTCAACGACGCCCTCCTCGCCTTCGACCAGCTCGCGCCCGCCCGGGTCGCCATCGCCGGCGACTCGGCCGGCGGGGGCCTCACCCTCGCCACCGCGGTCGCCCTGCGCGACCGGGGCGCGGCGATGCCCGTCGCCCTCCTCCTGGTGTCGCCGTGGACCGATCTCACCCAGTCGGCCCCGTCGTACGAGGCCAAGGCCGACGAGGACCCGATGCTCACCGCCGATTCGCTGACCCAGATGGCCGAGGCCTACCTGGCCGGGGCCGACCCCCGCACCGAGCTCGCCTCCCCGCTGCGGGCCGACCACGCCGGCCTGCCGCCCACCCGCATCGACGTCGGCTCGGCCGAGGTGCTCCTCGACGACTCCGTCGTGCTCGCCGACCGCCTTCGGGCCGCAGGGGTGCCCGTCGAGCTGCGGGCGTGGGACGAGATGATCCACGTCTTCCCCGCCTTCCCGCCCGACCTGCTCCCCGAGGCGGCCGAGGCCATCGCCCTCCAGAGCGCCTTCCTCGCCCAGCACCTCACCAGCTGAGCGGTCGCCGCCACCCGAGCCGCTCGCCTGGTTCTCTGCCCGATCCACGCGCCCACCACGCACGATCCGAGCGAAGAACCGACCCGAGGGTTCTCTGCCCGATCCACGCGCCCACCACGCACGATCCGAGCGAGGAACCCGGTGCGGGCGCGGCGCGGGCTCAGGTGAGGCCGAGCACCGACAGCAGGTCGGCGTGGTCGGTGACCACGGCGTCGCCCTCGACCTGGTGGGTGCCCTCGTCGGGCGTGCCGGGGTCGTCGAAGATGCCGGCGTAGCGCACCGCGAACGAGCCGACGCCCTGGGCGCCGGCGATGTCGGTGCGGCGCAGGTCGCCGACGTGGGCGACCGTGGCGGGGTCGGGCACCACCAGCCCGTCGCGGGCGTGGGCGAAGATCGCCGGGTCGGGCTTGAACGTGCCGACCTCGTCGCTGAAGGACCAGTGGTCGAACAGGTCGAGCATGTCGTGGCCGCGCAGGAAGCGCCGCAGCGTGATCGACGGCGACAGCCCCACGTCGCAGATGATCCCGACCTTCACGCCGCGCGACCGCAGGCCGTCGATCGCCTCGCGCACGTTGGGCGTGGGCTGGGGGTCGTGGGCCGGATCGGGGTCGGTGATGGTGGCCAGGAGCGACGCCTCGATCGACGGCGAGACCGTGACCCCCAGGTGCTCGAGCATGTCGTGCACGGCCTGCTGGGCACCGTAGAAGCGGTTGACGCGCCAGTGGTCCTCGAAGCGCACCGACGCGTGCCGCTGGGCGGCCCGGACGACGTCGCCCTCGAGGTCGATGCCCTCGCCCGCCAGCAGGCCGAGCCAGGCGGCGAGCCGGCGGTCGCGGATGCCGGCGTCGTCGGCGCGGATCAGCGTGTTCCAGAAGTCGAAGGTGACGGCGCGCAGCTCGGCCGGAGGCGCGGCGCCCATCGCGTCAGCGCTGCGGGCGGCAGACGCCGTCGAGCACGGCGGCCTCGGCCACCGCGGTGGCGACCGCCTCGCCCACGCTCGTGTCGAACACCGACGGGATCACGAAGCCGGGCCGCAGCTCCTCGGGCGCCACGCACTCGGCGATGGCCTCGGCCGCCGCCCGCTTCATGTGATCGGTGATGTCGGTGGCACCGGCGTCGAGCGCGCCTCGGAAGATGCCCGGGAACGCCAGCACGTTGTTGATCTGGTTCGGGTAGTCGCTGCGCCCCGTCGCCATGACCGCCACGAGCCCCTTGGCCACCTCGGGGCGGATCTCGGGGTTCGGGTTCGACATGGCGAACACGATCGGGTCGGTGGCCATCTTGCGGAGGTCGTCGGCGTCGATGACGTCGGGCGCCGACACGCCGATGAACACGTCGGCGCCGGGCAGCACGTCGCGCAGCGAGCCGCTGATCTGCTCGGGGTTGGTGATGTCGGCGAACTTCTGCTTGACCACGTTGAGGTCGTCGCGGCCCTTGTGGATGGCGCCCTTGGTGTCGCAGGCGAGGATGTTGCTGACGCCGGCCGACAGCAGCATCTTGGCGATCGCCACGCCCGCCGCGCCGGCGCCGGAGATGACGACGCGCAGGTCGGCCATCTGCTTGCCGACGATCTTCAGGGAGTTCTCGAGGGCGGCGAGGGTGACCACCGCGGTGCCGTGCTGGTCGTCGTGGAAGACCGGGATGTCGAGCAGCGCGCGGAGGCGGTCCTCGACCTCGAAGCACGCCGGCGCCGCGATGTCTTCGAGGTTGATGCCGCCGAACACCGGGGCGATGCGCTGGACGGTCTCGACGATGCGGTCGACGCGGTCTTGGAGCGGCGTGGTGGCGTCGCCGGCGTCGACGCAGATCGGGAAGCCGTCGACCTCGGCGAAGTTCTTGAACAGGAGCGCCTTGCCCTCCATGACCGGCAGAGCGGCCTCGGGGCCGATGTTGCCCAGCCCGAGCACCGCGGTGCCGTCGGTGACGATGGCGACGGTGTTCTTCTTGATGGTGAGCTCGTGGACCCGCTCGGGGTGCTGCTCGATCTCGGTGCAGACCCGGGCGACGCCCGGCGTGTAGGCCATCGACAGGTCGTCGCGATCGGCGACCGGCATGCGGGCCAGGACCTCGATCTTGCCGCCGTCGTGCATGTCGAACGTGCGGTCGAACCACGAGAGCACCTCGATGCCCTCGACGCCCTCGAGCGACGCCACGACCTCGCGGATGTGGTCCTCGGACGAGCAGTTGACGATCAGGTCCTCGTCGAGGTGCTCCTCCTTGGCCTCGAACCCCTCGAGCGCCACGATGTTGCCGCCCACCCCGCCGATGGCGGCGGCCATGCGACCGAGCGACCCGGGCTCGTTGTCGAGCCGGACCCGGATGGACACGGAGAAGGCGGCGGTGGGCGAGACCATGGCTCGCGACGGTAGCCGCCGCCCCTCAGGCGCCCCCAACCACCTTCTGCACCCGGACCACCCCGAGCGCGGCCCCGAGGGCCTCCACATCGGCGGGTCGGAAGCGGCGGTGGCCGCCCGAGGTGCGGACCGTGGGGAGCACCCCGCGATCGCCCCAGCGACCCACCGTCTTGGTGGAGACGTCGAAGACGAGGGCGACCTCGCCGGGCGTGAGCAGGGGCTCGTCGGTCGAGCGGTCGTGGGCCACCATGGGATCCTCCGGAGGAGCGCGGATGCGGATCGCCGGGGGTGGTCGACGTGGGGCCGGATCGTAGCGTGCGCCCGCGACGGGCGAGCGCACGCCGCGTCAGGTGGGGCCCTCGAAGGAGAAGCCCAGCTCGGGCGCGGTGACGAGGGCGCGGACCGGGATGCCGTGCTCGGCGGCCATGGCGGTGACGGTGCCGCCCCGATCCACCACGGGCATCAGCAGCACCACCTCGGCGCCGGCCTCGCGGACCACCTCGGCGGCCTCGAGCATCGAGACGCCGCGGGTGACCGCGTCCTCGGTGATCGCCACCCGGTCGCCGGGCTGCAGGGCACCGGCGATGCGCCCGCCGCCCCCGTGGTCCTTGACCTCCTTGCGGACGCTGAAGGCCCGCAGGTCGCGACCGCGCGTGGCGGCGATGCCCGCCAGGCTGAACGCCATGGCGTCGGCCCCCATGGTGAGCCCGCCGACCGCGGTCACGTCGTCGGGGAGCTCGGCGAGGGCCGCGTCGGCCACCAGCAGCATCCCGTCGGGCCGGCAGGTGGTCTGCTTGGCGTCGATGAACCAGTCGGTCCGCTTGCCCGACTTGAGGACGAAGTCGCCTCGCTTCACCGAGTGCTCGAGGAGGTGGGAGATGAGGGCGTCGTGGCTCACGGGAATCGACCCTACCGATCGCCCGGTGCGACACTGGCCGCCATGGCGCGCGTGATCGCGGTGGCGAACCAGAAGGGCGGGGTGGCCAAGACCACCTCGACCCACGCCCTCGGCATCGCCATGGCCGAGCGGGGTCGGCGCATCCTGCTCGTCGACCTCGATCCGCAGGCCTCGCTCACCTGGGCGTGCGGCGTGGACCCCGATGCGCTCGACGTGTCGATCCACGACGTCCTCCTCAAGCGGGCCCGGGCCACCGACGCCATCGTCGAGCTGCCCGCGCCGCCGCCGGCGAAGGACGGCAAGCCCGGCGTGGTCCACCTGCTGCCCTCGACCATCGACCTCGCCGGCGCCGAGCTCCACCTGCTCACCAAGACCGGCCGCGAGTACGTGCTGCGCAAGGCCCTGTCGAAGGTGGCCGAGCGCTACGACCGGGTGCTCATCGACTGCCCGCCGTCGCTCGGCATCCTCACCATCAACGGCCTCACCGCCGCCGACGAGGTGGTCATCCCGCTGCAGTGCGAGTCGCTCAGCCAGCGCGGCGTGGGCCAGCTCCTCGAGACCATCGAGGACGTGCGCGACTACACGCAACGAGGACCTCGAGGTGCGCGGCGCCATCGCCACGCTGTTCGACGGCCGCACCAAGCTCGCCCACGAGGTGGTGCAGCAGGTGCGGCGGGACTACGGCATCAAGGTGCTCGAGCCCTACGTGCCCAAGAGCGTCAAGGTGGCCGAGGCCCCGGCCCGGGGCCGCAGCGTGCTCACCCACGCCCCCGCTCGCGCAGTGCCGAGGCCTACCGCGAGCTGGCCAACCAGATCTACGGGCGCAAGGGCGCGTGACGCCCGAGGACGCCAAGCGGGGCGGTCGGCGGCGCTCGCTCGACCCGCAGGGCCGGCGGGCCCTGTTCGAGACGCCCGTGTCCGCGGCGCGCGACACCATCCGCTCCGGCACCCCGCGCGACGGGCGCGACGCCCTGTTCTCCACCGGCCCGCGCCAGGCGGGCACGGTGGTGGTGTCGTGCTCGGGCTGCGAGGCCCGCTCGCGGATCAACCTGAGCGACCTGGGCCTGCGCTGGCTGGGCGGCACGGTGTGGATCCCGGGCAAGCGCGACGGCCACTGGATGCGCTGCCCGAGCTGCGGCAAGCGCACCTGGTGCGCCATCGGCTGGCAGGACTGAGCGCCTACCGGTAGCGCTCCTCGGCGAAGGGGTCGCCGCGGTCGTGGTACCCCCGCGCCTCCCAGTAGCCCGGCACGTCGCGCTCGAGCACCTGGATCCCCGTCACCCACTTCACCGACTTCCACAGGTAGAGGTGCGGCACGAGGGTGCGCACGGGTCCGCCGTGGTCGGACGGGATCGGGCCGCCGTCGACCGACGTGGCCACGAGCGAGGTGGGCCGCAGGAGGTCGGCCAGCGGCAGGTTCGTCGAGTAGGCGTGGGGGGCGTGCTGGAGCGCGTGGGTGGCGGTGGGCGCCAGGCCCGCCCGGTCGAGCACCGCGGCGATCGGCACGCCGCGCCAGGCGGTGTCGAAGCGGCTCCACTTGGTGACGCAGTGCAGGTCGGTGGTCAGCTCGACCTCGCCGAGGGCGCGGAGCTCGTCCCACGACAGGCGCACCTCGCGCTCGACGGCGCCCCACACGCGCAGGCGCCACGCATCCAGGTCCACCGTCGGGACCGGGCCCTCGTGGAGCACGGGCCAGCGCTCGGTGCGGTACTGCCCCGGCGGCAGGCGGGCCGGGTCGATGCCGTCGGCCTCGAGGGCCCGGCGGTTGCGGTCGAAGAAGCCCATCGGCGCACGGTACCGGCGACGAGGTCGGGCCAGCGCCGGCCCCGGGCGGCCTGACACACTCGCGACCGTGCAGCGCTTGGCCGGCAGCGATACGGGCTTCCTCTTCATCGAGACGCCGGGGCAGACCTCGGTGTGCGTCGACATGGTGCACCTGGCGCCCCGACCCGACGGCGAGGCGCTCACCCTCGACGGACTGCACCGCTGGATCGAGGCCCGGCTGCCGCTGCTGCCCTCCTGGCGCTGGCGCCTCCAGGACGTGCCCCTCCAGGTGCACCACCCGGTGTGGATCGAGGACCCCGACTTCGACCTCGGCTACCACCTGCGCGAGCACACGCTCCCGGCTCCCGGCGGCGACGACGAGGTGGAGGCGTACCACGCCGAGCTGCTCCCCCAGCTGCTCGACCGCCGGCACCCGCTGTGGCGGATCACCCTGGTGCACGGCCTGGCCGGCGGCCGCCAGGCGCTGCTGTTCCAGATCCACCACACGCTCGCCGACGGCGCCGCCATCCTCTTCACCATGGCGCAGCTCTTCCACGAGCTGCCCGACGGCCCGCTCCCGGAGGTGCCGGCGCCCGAGCACCCCACGCGCTCGGCCCTGCTGCGCCAGGGGCTGCGCGACCAGGCGCGCGCCTGGCGGGCGATCCCCTCGATGTACCGGGAGACCAAGGCCCGCTTCCACGACGTAGAGACCCGTCGAGCCGAGGAGTACCCGCCCGTGCCCCGCCCGATGGGCGACGCCCCGGGCACCGTGCTGAACCTGCCGGGCCCACCGAGGCGGGTCACGGCCCGGGCCCGCCTCCCGCTCGCCGACCTGCAGCAGGTGCGCCGGGCCGTCGGCTGCACGATGAACGACGTCGCCCTCGCCATGGTCGGCGGCGGTCTGCGGTCGTACCTGCTCGAGCGCGACCAGCTCCCGGAGGGGAGCCTGGTGGCCAACTGCCCGGTGTCGGGCGACCCGCCCGGCACGCCGCCCCGCCAGTGGGGCAACCGCTTCGCCAACTTCTTCTGCTTCCTCGGCACCGACGTGGCCGACACCCGCGAGCGCCTCGACGTCATCGCCGCGGGCACGGCCGAGGCCAAGGTCCTGCTCGAGACCCAGGGCCACTTCACCCTGACCGAGTGGCTCGAGCGCATCCCGCCCTTCGTGGGCCGGCGGGCGGCTCGCTGGATGATCGACCGCAACGCCGCCGACACCACCAAGGCCGACTACAACGTGCTGCTCTCCAACGTGCGCTTCACCGACGCCGACTTCGCGGTCGACGGCCACGACGTGGAGGCGATCCACCTCACCGGGCCGATCGGCGACGACGCCGGGCTCAACGTGACGGTGGTGGGCTACCGCGACGTGCTGCACCTCACGATCGACGCCAGCCCGGTGGCGATCGACGATCCGCGGGCGCTGGCCGACGCCTTCCGCCTCGCGCTGGAGGAGCTGGTGGCGTGCACCGCCTGAGCGGCGAGGACAGCGGCTTCCTCTCGATGGAGGGGCCCGAGCAGGCCATGAGCACGATCGCCGTCGCCATCCTCCGAGGGCCCGACGGCGGGCCGACCTCGCTCACCCGGGCGGACGTGCACGCCCACCTCGAGCGTCGACTCGACCAGCTGCCCTCGTTCCGCTGGCGGATCGTGCCGGTGCCGTTCGGGCTGCACCACCCGGTGGCGGTGCGCGACCCCGAGTTCGACCTCGACTTCCACCTGCGCGAGGCCACCCTCGACCCCGGCGAAGCCCTCGACGAGCGGTTCGCCCGCCTGGCCGAGCGGCCGCTCGACCGTCGCCACCCGCTCTGGCAGGTGACGCTCCTGCACGGGCTGCCCGACGGCGGCCAGGCCCTCGTGCTCAAGTACCACCACTGCCTGGCCGACGGCGTGGCCGCCCGCACCATCTTCGAGCGGGTGTTCGCCGACCACGACACGCCGCCGATCCCCGGCGAGGCCCTGCCGTGGTCCCCGGAGCCGATCCCCTCGGGCCCGCTGCTGGTGCTGCTCGCGGTCCTCGACCACCTGCGATCGCTGCTCGGTCTGATCGGCCTCGCCCGGCGCACGGCCGCCGGCGCCAAGGCGGCGAAGGCGCGCCGGGAGCGGGCCACCGTGGAGGTCCCCGCCTTCTCGGGCGCGGCCCCCAACACCGCGCTCAACCGAGCCTTCTCGCCCGGCCGCGCCTACGGCCGCGCCGCCCTGCCGCTGGCCGACGTGAAGCGGGCGAAGGACCTCGCCGGCACCACGCTCAACGACGTCGTCCTGGCCGTGGTGGCCGGCGCCGCCGAGCGCTACCTCGCCTCACGGGGCGAGCACCCCGATCGGCCGCTGCTGGCCAGCGTGCCCGTCTCCTACGAGGCGCCCGACGCCCCGCTGCGCCAGGCCGGCAACCGGTTCTGGAGCTTCACCACGTCGCTGCACACCGATGTGGCCGACCCGTGGGACCGGCTCCAGGCCATCAGCGCCACGGCCGGCGAGGCCAAGGCGCAGCTCGACCTGCTCGGCCCCGACCTCCTGCCTGCGTGGCTCGACCACGTCCCACCGCTCGTGTCGAAGCCGGGCGCCCGCGCCCTCGTCGAGCGCCTGCGCGCGCTGGGCCCCGACGACCTCGTCGACGCCAACGTGCTGATCTCCAACATCCGCGGCCCCGCCGAGCCGTGGCACCTGCTCGGCGCCACCGTGGCCGACCTCTACATCGACGGTCCGCCCAGCAACGGCGTCGGTTGGAACGTGATGCTGTGGAGCTACGGCGACCGGGTGCTGATCGGCGTGCTCGCCTTCGCCGACTCGCTGGTGGATGCGCCGGCGCTGGGTGGACACCTCGAGGCCGCCTTCGCCGAGCTGCTCGACGCCGTCGAGCGCCACGCGGTCACCCCCGCTCGCTGAGCTCGGCCCATGCCCCAGCGAGGCGGTCGACCGCCTTGCGCAGCTCGGCCTCCGAGCGGGCGAAGCTGAGCCGCAGGCGGTCGCGGTGGTGCTCGGGGCGGGCGGTGAGGCCGTCGGCGGGGGCGACCGAAACCCCGTGGCGCAGCGCCACCTCGGCGAAGCGGGCCGCCACCGGCGCCGGGAGCTGCACCCACAGCGACAGGCCCCCGTCTGGCACCGAGCTCCGCCACGACGGCAGGTGCTCGGCGAGGAGCCCGTGGAGGAGCTCGGCGCTCGGGCGAGGCCACGGTTCCGCCGCTCGACGAAGCGGCCGTGGTCGCGGTGGTCGAGGAGGTGGAGGGCCGCGAGCTGGCTGAAGGCGGAGGAGCCGAGGTCGTGGGTGGCCTTCACCCGGGCGAGGCGCCGGGCCACCGGCTCGGGCGCTCGCACGAAGCCGACCCGCAGGCCACCCCAGAAGCGCTTGCTGTACGAGCCCACCACGGCGACCGGGTGGTGAGGCACGCGCGCCGCGATCGGGCGGGGCGGCCGCACGCCCGACCAGTCGACGGCGAACAGCGCGTGGTCCTCGACGAGGGGCACCCGGTGGTCGACGACGAGCTGGGCGATGCGGTCGCGGCGGTGATCGGAGAGCCGGCCACCGGTGGGGCTGTGCACCCCGGACTGCACGTAGACCAGCGCCGGACGGGCGGCGAGCGCGGCCTCGAGTTCGGCGAGGACCGGCCCGTGCCGGTCCACGGCGACGGCGATCGGACGGGCCCCGGCGCCGAGCACGGCCGACAGCACCCCCGGGTAGGTGGGGTCGTCGACGAGGACCCGGTCACCCGGGCGCAGCCAGCAGCCGACGGCGATCGACAGCCCCTGCTGGGCGCCGGAGGTGATCACGATCTGCTCGGCCCGGCTGGGGAGCCCGATGGCGCCCAGGCGCTCGGCCACCCGGGAGCGCAGGGCGGGCAGGCCCCAGGGGTCGTCGGCCCCCGGTCCGAGGTCGCGGGTGGCGACGCGCACCTCGGGCAGCCCGCTCGGGTCGACGAGCACCGAGATCGACAGGTCGATCACCTCGGGCGCCGCCCCGCGCTCGACGAAGCGCCGCACCAGGCTCGACCCCTCGCGCCCCGGCGGCAGGGACCCACCGGGCGGCCCGGTGACGAAGGTGCCGCTGCCCGGCCGGCGCTCCACGAGCCCGTCGGCCACGAGCTGGTCGTAGGCGGCGACGGTGACGCCGCGGCTGACGGCGACGGCCCGGCCGAGGGCCCGCTCCGACGGCAGGCGGTCGCCGGTCGCCAGCTCGCCGCGCTCGACCGCCGACGCGAGGCCGCGGGCGAGGCGCCGATAGAGCGGCCCGGTCGACGCCGTCCAGTCGCCGAGCAGCTCGACGAGGCGCTCGGTGCCCGCGGTTCGTGCCACCTTCGCGGAAGTGGCCCTGTTCTCCATGGTCCACTTCTGCCACGGTCGGAGACCATGGTCAAGCCCACGCTCCTCGCCGCCCCCCGGCCGCCCATCGGCCGAGGGCCCCAGCGCATCGGCTCCTCGGCGATCCGCGACCTGCTCGCCATCGCCCAACGCCCCGACGTGATCTCCCTCGCCGGCGGCCTGCCCGACCCCGACACCTTCCCCACCGACGCCATCGCCCGCGTCACCGCCGAGCTCCTCGCCGGCGACCCGGCGAGCGTGCTCCAGTACGGGCCCACCGACGGCTGCGACGCCCTGCGCGAGGTGGTGGCCGCGTCAGCAGGCGCCGACCCGGCCGGCGTGCTGGTCACGAGCGGGTCGCAGCAGGCCCTCGACCTCGTGGCCCGCACCGTGCTCGATCCCGGCGACGTCGCCGTCGTCGCCGACCCCGCCTACGTGGGCGCCCTCCAGGCCCTGCGCGCCAGCGGCGCCGAGCTGGCGCCGATCCCGTCCGACCAGCACGGCCTCCGGGTCGACCTCCTCGCCGACGCGCTCCACGCCGGGCTGCGCCCGAAGCTGGTCCACGTCGTCGCCACCTTCGACAACCCGACCGGCGCCACGCTCGACCCTCGGCGGCGGGTGGCCCTCGCCGAGCTGGCGGAGGAGTTCGGCTTCTGGATCGTCGACGACGACCCCTACGGCGCGATCCGCTGGCGGGGGACCTCCCCCACCCCCCTGCGGACGCTCACCGACCGCACCATCGCCCTGGGATCGACCTCCAAGGTGCTGTGCCCCGGCCTCCGCGTGGGCTGGGCCATCGCCCCGACCGAGCTCGAGACCGCCCTCGCCATCGTCAAGCAATCGGCCGACCTGCACACCAGCGCGCTCTCGCAGCAGATCGCCGCCCGGCTGCTCGGCGACCGGCAGGCCATGGACGAGCAGCTCGACCGCCTGCGCCGCACCTACCGGGCGCGCGCCGAGGCGCTCGCCCGATCGCTCCACCAGCACCTGCCCGGGGCCCTGGCCTTCACCCCACCCGAGGGCGGGATGTTCCTGTGGTGCCGCCTGGCCGACCAGGTGCGCCCCGGGGCCACCACGACCGAGCTGCTGGGCGAGGCCCTCGACGCGGGGGTCGCCTTCGTGCCCGGCGCCGCGTTCGCGGCCGGGCCCGGGGGCCACGAGCGGCACCTGCGCCTCTCCTTCGCCACGGGCGCGCCGCACCAGCTCGACGAGGCCGCCCGCCGCCTCGCCACGGTGCTGCGCTGAGGAACGGCCGAAGGTCCCTTGGGGACGGGCCCCGACCGACGGCCACAATGGAGGGCGAGCCGCCCGCAACCGCAGAGGAGACGGACGTGGACCTCACCGTCGTGGCCATCCCGTACTACTTCGGCACCATGGGCGCCGAGTACGCCTACTTGCAGCGCAGCCGCGACGACGCTGCGCCCCGAGGCGGCGACTACGAGCGCAAGGACACGCTCGCCAGCCTCGCCATGGGCGTGGGCAGCCTGCTCGCCCCGCTCACCGTCAAGAAGCTCGCGGAGCCCGTGACGCCCGGCAAGGGCCGCTACGGCAAGGTCCTGGTCGCCGGCGCGCTCGGCGCCGCCGCCGTCGCCACCGTGGCCGACGTGCTGGCCCGTCGCGACGACGCCGGCGCCCTCCCCGACGCGGGCACCGTGCCCGAACCGGCCGAGTCGGCCCCGAACCGTCGGGCCAAGCGGAGCCTGGCCCGACGGGTCGCCTCCTCGGCGGCGGTCGGCGCCGTGGCCGGCGGGGTCCTCGCCGCCAGCACCGCGTGGGCCTCCAAGACCGCGGCGGGGCGCCTGTTCGCCAAGCACGACCGCGACCTCGGCGACGGGCCCCTCGCCGTGCTGGGCGCCACGCTCGGCTGGGACTTCATCTACTACTGGAACCACCGGTTCATGCACGAGACCCGGTGGCTGTGGGCGATCCACGTCGTGCACCACTCGAGCGAGCACTACAACCTGTCGACCGCCCTGCGACAGCCGGTGCTCGACGTCGTCGGCATGTTCGTGCCCTACGGCGCCCTGTCGCTCCTCGGCTTCCGGCCCGAGACCATCGAGACCGCTCGGGGCATCAACCTGCTCTACCAGTACTGGATCCACACCGAGACCATCCCGAAGCTGGGCCCGGTGGAGGAGGTCTTCAACACCGCGTCGCACCACCGGGTGCACCACGGCTCGAACCGCCAGTACCTCGACCGCAACCACGGCAGCATCCTCATCGTGTGGGACCGCCTGTTCGGCACGTTCGAGCGCGAGGACGAGCCGGTGGTCTACGGGCTCACCAAGAACATCGACACGTTCGACCCGCTGCGCATCGCCACCCACGAGCACGTCGACATCCTCCGCGACGTCGCCGCCTCGACCACGTGGCGCGACCGGCTGAGCTTCGTCTTCCGGGGCCCCGGCTGGGCCTACGAGCGCCACCGCCAGGGCGCCGGCGCACCCCACCCGCTCGCCGAGGAGGCGGCCCCGGACGCGCCGACGGGCGCCGCCGTGGAGGCGACGCCCGTCGGGTGATCCCCGGGGGGAGGGAGGGATCGCTCGGGGAGGTCAGACGACCTCGAGCTCGGCCCACATGCCGTGGTGGTAGTGGGGGATGCCGGCGTCGGCCGGGGGCGGGCCGTCGGCGGCGAGCAGCTCGTCGGGGTCGGCGCCCGTGGGGATCGAGCAGGCCACGAGGTACCGGCCCGGCTCGGTGAGGGTGCCGTCGCCGACCGCCTCGATCTGGGGCTCGCCCGGCTTGGCCAGCAGGACCATGGCCGGCTCGGACTTGCCGAAGAGCCCCTCCAGCTCGGCCTGGGGCAGCGCCACCAGGTCGGCCACCGAGCGCTCCTCGTCGTCGGGCAGGCGGAAGGCCACCAGCTCGTGCAGCTCGTCCTCGGCATCGTTGACGAGGGTGAGCTTGGCGCCCGCCTCCACCCGCTCGGGGAGCTGGGTGAAGGCGTAGTCGACGGCGTGGACCTCGACGGTGCCGGCGACGGGCGCCGCCGTGGTGGTGGTCTCGGCCGGCGAGCCCGCCGAGCTCGAGGCGTCGTCGGCGTCGGAGCCGCAGGCGCCGAGGGCCAGCACGCCGACCAGGGCCAGCGCGCCGACCCGGCCGAGGCGCCGGGAGCGACGAGGCGGGCGGGGGGCGGTGGGAGCCGACGATCGGGTCGCCGGGTGCATGCCCTGGGCGAGGGTCATGGCGGTGATGGGGTGCACGGCAGGGTTCCTTCGTGAGGTGGGGTGGTTCGGGGTGGGTGGGCGGTCAGCCCAGGGCGATGGCGAGCGGGAGCCCGAGCAGTCCGACGAGGATGCTGAGCACCAGGGCCACCGAGAGGACGCGCACCGGGAGCGGGGCGCTCGAGGCGAGGCGCCGCTCACGCCGCCAGCTCCTCGGTGGGCGCCGGGCCCCGGCGGCGAGCATGGCGACGATGGCGTCGAGGTCGGCCTGGCCGGGCGCCGGCGCCATGGGGAGGTAGGGCACCTCGGCCATCAGGTTGAGCGCCGAGTCGATCTGGGCGCCGCGCAGGGCGGGGCCGTGCCCGCTGGTGACGACCTCGGCGCCGAGGCCGCGGACGTCGTCGATCAGGCGCTGGAACTTGGCCGGGTCGGTCCAGGCCAGCCACGGGCTGAGCATCTGCTGCTGGACCGTGAAGGCCTCGCGCCAGAAGCCGTGGTCGAGCTCGGCGATGTCGTCGACCGGCTCGGGCATCGGGCAGCCGAGGGCGTCGGACGCCCAGTAGGTGCGGGTCGCCGTGTCGAACAGGCCGCGGGTGGTGGGGCTGTCGAAGACGGGCGGGGTCACGGCCACGAGCTCGCGGTCGCCGGCGTCGATGCGCTCGCCGTGGTTGATCCAGCGCATGCGGGGCAGCGGGAGGCCGAAGCCGAAGTCGGCGCCCATCCGCTCCATCATGAAGGCGGTCATGACCAGGGTGGCGTTCGGGCAGGCCTCGAGGACCTGGGCCAGGTTGCCGGTGTGGTCCACGTCGTCGTGCGACAGGAAGATCCAGCGGACGTCGGCCGGGTCGACCAGGGAGAACGTGGTCTCCAGCCAGTCGGCGCGGGTGATGGCCGGGCCGCAGTCGATGAGCACGGGCTGCTCGCCCAGGATCACCGACGAGTTGATGTAGACGCTGGTGGGGCCGAGGCCCTCGCCGGCGACCTGGCGGACCACCCAGGTGTCGGGGGCGACCAGCTCGGGCTCGATCATGCGGATGGGGGACTCGTTCATGGTGGGCACCTCGTGGTTCGGGCCACGTCGGGTGGCCGTTCTCGTTGACGGTGCTGTTGTCCCCCACCTCGCATGGATGCGGCTTGGCGCGCGTGGACGCCGCTCCAAGCGCCCGATCAGCTGGTCCGGCACACCCCGAGGCCGAGGTCAGCGTGGTGCCCGCCGGGGTCGGCCCGGTGGGGACGGCGACCGGCCGCGGCGCCACCAGCACGTAGAGCAGCTCGCCCCGCCGGTCGCGCAACGCCTCGAACCGGGCGGCGCCCGGGTTGGCCGCCGTGGTGCGGCAGTCGTCGGTCGCCACCCGCTCGGCGGTGATGGCGACCACCTCGGCGTCCCCGGCGACCGGGGCCGGGGCCGGCTCGTCGCCCGGCGCGTCGGGGATCCGGGGCTCCTCCCGTCCCGCGAGGACCGCCTCGGGGGCTTGGAAGCGCAGGTTGCCGAAGCCGGTGAAGGGCAGGAACGGGAGCCCCACCGACACCAGCGCCACCGGTCGCCCCGCCCGATCGAGGCGCCACCCCAGGTCGTAGGCGGCGACGGTCCGGCGGTCGGCGTACGCGGTCACCTGCTGGTCCTCGTCGTAGAAGCGGGTGGCGCTCACCAGCCCGATGCCCGCGACGACCACCACGCCGGCGACGAGGGCGGCGGCCGCGGGCACACGCGTGCGGGCGACGACCGCTCGGCCGAGGGCGACGAGCGCGGTGGCGCCGGCGAGCGCCCACAGGCCGGTGACCGCCAGCCAGCGCTGCGACGCCATCGCGTCCGTCTGGGAGATCGGCAGGAGCAGCACGACGTAGGCGGTGAGCAGCAGCTCGGGGCGCACGCCCGGGCGACGGCGCACCGACCGCCACGCCCACGTGGCGAGCCCGCCGACCACGAGCAGGCCGAGCACCCACCCGAGGAACGGCCCGTCGACCCGGTAGAACGACGGCGGGCCCGCCGGGCGGAGCGGGAAGGTGACGCCGCCCACCACGTCGCCGAGGCGGTCGACCAGCGTCGGGTCGACCTCGCGGACCTGCTCGAAGCGGCCGCCGACGCGATCGGGGACATCGATGAAGTGGCCGATCAGCGGCGCCGCCACCACCACGGCGGCCAGTAGGGACCAGCCGAGCAGCGCCGCCGCCGACCGCCAGCCCACGTCGAGCCGGAGCCCGGCGACGGTCACGCACGCGACCAGCACGACCACGAACACCGTGCCGCCCGTGTAGCCGTACATCCCGACGCCGACGATCGCGCCGGCCGCCAGCGCGTCGCTCCGGCGCCCGAGGTCGACGGCACGGTGCAGGGCGAGCAGGAGGCCGAGGCAGGTGGCGGCGTGGGTGATGTTGTTGAGGCCGTTGCGGCTGGCCCACAGGTGCAACGGGAGCAGGGCGAGGAGCCCGGCGCCGGCGAGCCCCTCGAGGGTCCCGAGGACCCGCACCCCGAGGCGCCACGCGAGCGCCACGCACGCCACGCCGACGAGGGCGCTGAGGGTGCGGTGGGCGGCGATCCCCTCGCCGAACGGGGCAGCCACCCAGCCCTGCCAGGCTCGGTACAGGTCGGGTGCCGAGAAGAAGCTGCTGGTCCAGGGGTTCGGGAGCTGGCCGGCGCGCGCCCGCTGGGCCTGGAGCAGCAGCGTCCCCTCGTCGGCGTCGATCACCGTGGGGAAGCGGGCCAGGGCCACCAGGCGGGCCAGGGCGCCGACGCCCACGATCCAGCACCCGGCCACCACTGCGGGGCGGCGGAGCGATCGACGGGCTCGCCGCCACCACGGTTCGCCCGATCGCTCCCCTCGTCCCGCGCCGCCGAGCGCGACGAGCGCCGCCAGGCCCGCCAGCCAGCTGCCGGTGACGTCCCAGGTCCCCTGCTCCGCCGGCCGCCCGTCGATGGCGACGATCCCGTACGCCGAGCACGCCACGGCCACGAGCAGGGCGGCGACCGAGGCGCGGGGTCGGGTCACCGCTCGACCCGGTACACGGTCCACTCGCCCTGCCGGTGCACCACCTCGGCGTTGGCCTCCCACCACCCGCCATCCGCGAGCACCGGCTCGGCGCGCTCGAGCGGACCGATGACCACCAGGTCCACGCCCCGGCGCGCCACCGCCTCGCGCGCCGCGTCACCCCCGCGCAGCACGGCCAGCGCGTCCTGCTCGCGCTGGTACCAGTCGGGCACGCCGAGATCGAACGTCCATCCGGGGAACCCCGACAGCATGCGCCGCCCCGACAGGGCGATGACCGGCTCGGTGTTGCTCGGCGCCGCCACCACCACGTCGTCGGCGTCGGTGCGGTCGCGGATCCACTCGGCCACCTCCACCCCGTCGGCCGTGGCCCACGGGATGCGGGCGCTCCGCTGGGTGGCCCGGGCCAGGTCGAGCGCACCGGTCCCGCAGAGCAGCACCACCGACAGCCCGACCGCGGCCATCCCGATCGGGCGGTGACCGGCGATGCCCGACCGCCACAGCCGGGCGAGCACGGCCCCCACGAGGAACGCCCCCAGCAGCTGCCAGAAGGCGAAGTACTTGGTGTTGTTCCACTCCCAGGGGTGGAACGCCACGAGGTTGGGCACGAGCCACAGCAGCCACACCGGGGCGAACCAGCGCAGCACCGAGCGCGGGACGGTGCCACGCCACAGGTGCGCCACCAGCAGCAGGACGAGGAACGGCCCGAGGTTGCGCGCCCAGAACACCAGCCAGCCGTCCAGCCCCGGCCCGGCCATCCACCCCAGCAGCCAGCGCACCGCCGAGTCCGGCGGCTGCAACCAGCGGGCCACCGGCAGCCCGAGGACCAGGGCCGGGACGAAGAACCGCCACCACGGTCGGCGGCGGTCGAGCAGCGCCCAGGCCGCGGCGACGGCCATCGGCACGACGAACGCGAAGCCGTTGGCGATCGGCACCAGGCCCACCAGGACGCCGGCGGTCGTGAGCGCCCGCGGGCATCGACGGTCCACTCCCTCGCGCACCAGCGTCAGCGCCACCAGGCCGAGCGGCAGCCCGAGCAGCCCGTTGCGCTGGGCGTGGAGGTACGCCAGCGACGGGTTGTCCATCCAGAGCAGGTTCGCCGGGTCTCGGGTGTAGTCGCGCGGGAGGTGCCAGAGCACGGAGAGGCCGTGGTCGCCGAGGTCGCGGAGGAACGGGGCGAAGCCGAGCGTGCCACCGGCGCAGAACACCACCACGCCGGCCAGGGCCGCGCCCCGGCTGCGCAGCAGGCGCACCCCGCACAGGTAGGCGATCGCGGGGAAGGCGAGGGCGAGGAACCCGCTGGCCACGGCGAGCGCGGAGGTGAGCGAGGTGCCGAGCAGCGAGAGCTGGGCGCCGAACGCGTCGGCGAGCAGGTGGTAGCGGGCCGGCTCCCCCGCGGCGAGCGGCGAGTCGATCGGCACCTCGCCGCCGCTCACGAACCGGCCGGCGTAGGCCAGGTGGGCCGCCCCGTCCGACCAGGTGGACAGGTGGCCGGCATCGATGCCACCTGCGCCGTCGCTCGCCCAGGCCAGGGCGAAGATCCGGGTGGAGAGCGGCCACGCCACGGCGAGCAGGAGCAGGAGCGGCCGCAGGCTCTGCGGGTCGCGCCAGGGCCGTCGCACCCGATCGAGGGCGTCGGCCGCCTCGGCGCGCAGGTCGGGCCCGAGGAGCGTCCACCCGTGGAGGCTCGTGAGGGTGGCGAGCATCACCGCGAGCCCGACGCTGGTGCGCCCGAAGCCGATCGCCAGCGACGCGATCCAGCACCACAGCGCCACCACGAGCACCCCGAGCGGCGGGGCCACGGCGAGTCGCTCCTCGAAGCGGAGGGGCAGGCGGGTCGAGCCGGTGAGGCCGACGCCGACAGCGCCGCAGGCGAGCAGGTACATCGCCACGAGCCCCGACACGACGGGGAGTGTAGGGAGCGCCCGTCCCCTACGATCGGCCGGTCCCGCCGAGGGTCGGCGCCGGTGCTCGGGAGGTGTGCGGTGGCGGGGTCCCCGCAGGTCGAGGCGATCGTGGCGCCACCCACGCCCCGCGTCCTCACCGTCCTCACCTTCTACGCGCCGCACTGGACCGGCCTCACCGTCTTCGCCCGCCGGATCGCCGAGGGGCTGGCCGCCACCGGTGCCGAGGTCGCGGTGCTGTGCAGCCACCACGATCGGGCGACGCCGCGGCGCGAGGTGCTCGACGGGGTGGCCGTCGAGCGGATCCCGACGGCGGGGCGCATCAGCCGGACCCTGCTGATGCCCACCTTCCCGGCCGCGCTCGACCGGCTGGTGCGCGACCACGACGTCGTCCACCTGCACTCGCCCATGGCGGAGGCCGGGCTGGTGCGCCGCGCCTGCCGCCGCCACGGCGTGCCCCTCGTGGTGACCCACCAGGGCGACGTGGTCATGCCCGACGGCGCCCTCAACCGCGCCGTGCAGCAGGCCATGCGCCGCGTGCTGCTCCGGACCTTCGACGCCGCCGACCGGGTCGTGACCCACAACGAGGACTACGCGGCGCGCTCGTGGGTGGCCGCGGCGGGCGAGCGGGCCCGAGCCATCACCCCGCCGGTGGTGTTCGATCCCCCGGCCGACGGCGCCGCCGACGCCCTGCGGACCGAGCTCGGACTCGGCTCGGCCCCCGTCGTCGCCTTCGCCGGACGATGGGTGGAGGAGAAGGGCTTCGACACCCTGCTGCGCGCCGCGCCCGGCGTGCTCGCCGCCCACCCCGACGCCCGGTTCGCGTTCGCCGGCGAGCGCGACGTGTCCTACGAGGACTTCGCGGCGCGCTGCCAGCCCCTGGTCGACGCCCTCGGCGACCGCTTCGTCGACCTGGGCCTGGTGCTCGACCCGGCGCGCCTGGCGGCGTTCTACGCCATGGCCGACGTGTTCGTGCTCCCCTCCCGCTCGGACTGCTTCGCCGCGGTCCAGGTCGAAGCCCTTCGCTGCGGCACGCCGCTCGTGGCCACCGACATCGCCGGTGGCCGCTCGGTGGTGGCGACCACCGGTGCCGGTCTGCTCGTCGCCCCCGACGACCCCGCAGCCCTCGCCGCCGCCATCGCCGAGGTGCTCGCCGACCCCACCCGCTTCGCCGCAGCCGTCTCGGCGGCGGGCGACCGCTACCGCCCCGAGATCGCCATCGCCGCCTACCGGGCGCTCATCGACGACGTGGTGGGGCCGCGCCGCCCGACGCCGGCGGCGGACGCGCTCGTGGGCGGCGACCTCGATCCCGCGTACCGCCGGCGGGCCCGCTGGCTCCTCGATCGCCTGCCGGAGACCGGCCGCGCGCTCGACGCCGGCACGGGCCTCGGGAGCCTGCTGCACGCCGCCCAGCAGCTCCGGCCCGACCTCTCGATCGTGGGGGTGGATCGCTCGCTCGCGCGCCTCGGCGACGCCCGCCGGGCCGGCGTCGCCTCCCCCCTCGCCGGCGCGGACGTCGTGGTCCTCCCGTTCCCCGACGCCTCCTTCGACGCCGTGGTGTGCAGCGAGGTGCTCGAGCACGTCGACGACCCCGTCGCCGCCCTCCGAGAGCTGCGCCGGGTGCTGCGCCCCGGCGGCGACCTCCTGGTCACCGTGCCCCACGCCGACTTCCCCGCCGCCTGGGACCCGCTCAACCGAGCCCTCGGCGCCCTCGGGGCGCCGGTCGTGCGCCGCGGGCCGCTCGCGGGCGCGTGGACCGACCACCAGCGCCTGTACCGCCCGCCCGACCTCGTCGAGCAGCTGCGCGCCGCCGAGCTCGAGGTCGATGCGCTCGAGGAGCAGGCGCACCGCTGCCCGCCCTTCACCCACCTTGCCGTGTACGGGATCGCCCGACCGCTCGCCGGGGCCGGCCTGGTGCCGGCCACCTGGCAGGCCCGCGCCGGCCGCTACCGCGACGACCGGCCGAGCACCGGCGGGCGCGGCGTGGGCGTGCGGCTGCTGGGCCTCGCCCAGCGAGCGGTCGACGGGGCCGACCGGGCGAACGACCACGTGCCGGCCGACGCGACGCGCTTCATCGGGATCGCCGCCGCGGCCCGGCGGCCGGCGGCGCGCCCGTGATCGACCGCCGCGAGCCCAGCCGCCTCGTCACGGCGCTCGGCCTCGGGCTGATCCTGCTCGTGGGCGGCTGGTTCCGGTTGACCGGCATCGACTTCGACCGCGGCGCCCACCTGCACCCCGACGAGCGGTTCCTGGCGATCGTCGCCTCGGCCATCTCGGCGCCCGACGGCCCGCGCGACTACTTCGACACCGAGCACACCGACCTGAACCCGGCGAACCACGACCTCCAGACCGTGTACGGCACGGCGCCCATCTTCGCCGGGAAGGGCCTGGCGGCCTGGCTGCACGGAGGGGCGGCGGAGGGGCGCCAGCCGGCGCGCGCCGTGGTGG
This sequence comes from Acidimicrobiales bacterium, assembly GCA_041394165.1. Classification (GTDB taxonomy): domain Bacteria; phylum Actinomycetota; class Acidimicrobiia; order Acidimicrobiales; family Iamiaceae; genus Aquihabitans. The sequence goes on along the minus strand of JAWKIT010000002.1, from coordinate 410,040 downwards.
TGGCCCTCGACCGCGCCGGGCTCGACCTGCTCGACGACGACGGCGCCCCCACCTTCGACGCCGGCTACGAGCTGGTCCTCGTCGGCCGGTTCCTCTCGGCCGTGCTCGACCTGGGGACGGTCCTCGTGGCCTTCGAGCTGGGCCGGGTGCTGCGCGGGCGCGCCACCGGCCTGGCCTCGGCCTTCGCGTACGCCTGCTGCGTGCTGGCGGTCCAGCAGGCGCACTTCTTCGTCGTCGATCCGATGCTGACCTTCGCCACCGCGCTGGCCCTGCTCGCCGCCGTGCACGTGGCGCGGGGCCGAGGCCGGTGGACGCTCGCCGCCGGTGGGGTCGCCGCCGGGGTCGCGGGCGCGTCGAAGGTCGGTGGGCTGTCGGTGCTCGCGGTGCTCGTCGCCGCCACGGCGGTGGCGAGCGCGGACGGGCTGGGCGCCGCGCTCCGGCGCCACACGCCCTGGCGGGCCCGGGCCCGGGCGCTGGCACCCTTCGTGGCCGGATCGGCGATCGCCGTGGGCGCCGCCGCCACCACCTTCCGACTCCTCCAGCCCTACGCGTTCGTGGGCCTCGTCCGCCTCGACCCCCGCTGGACCCGGATCCTCGACGACCTGGCCCGCCTCCAGGACGGGGCCGACCTGCCACCCAACATCCAGTGGGCCGGCCGCGTCCCCGTGCTCGAGGCGCTCGGCCACCAGGTGCGCTTCGGCGTGGGCATCGGCGCCACGCTGCTCGCGATCGCCGGGCTTGCCGCCATCGTCCGTCGGCGCACCTGGCAGCGCGAGCCGGCGCTGGCGCTGATCGCCGGCTGGGTGGCGCTCACCGGCGCCATCTTCCTGCCCCGGTGGGTCATCACCATGCGGTACCTCCTCCCCGCGCTGCCCGCCGTGGCCATGCTGGCCGGGGTCGGCGCCGTGGGCCTGCTGCGCCGACCCGGCGCCCGCGCCGCGGGCGGCGTCCTCGTCCTCGCCACCCTGTTGTGGCCGCTCGCCTTCGTGCACGGCGTGTACCAGCGCACCCCCGCGCCTCGCCGCCGCCGCATGGGTGGAGGCCCACGTGCCCGACGGTGCCACCGTCTCGGCATCGGCCTGGGACGACGCCCTCCCGCTCGAGGCCGGCACCGTCGCCCGCGGCGTGCGCACCACCACGCTCGACCCCTTCGCCCTGACCACCCCCGACGATGCCCGTCGCCTGGCCGACCAGCTCGACCAGCTCGACTACGTGGTGGAGACGAGCGACCGGGTGACGGGCGCGGTGGCGCGGGTCCCCGCCCGCTACGGCACGATCCTGCGGTACTACCGGGGCCTCGACGACGGCAGCCTCGGGTTCGAGCGGGTGGCCACCTTCCGCACCGCCCCCTCGCTGTTCGGCATCGACCTCGACGATCGCGGCTCGGAGGAGGCGTTCCGGGTCTACGACCACCCCGAGGTGCGCATCTGGCGCAAGACCGACGCCTTCTCGCTCGAACGGGCCCTGGAGGTGATCCAACCCGACCGGGCGCGCACCGACGAGCGGGTGCCCCTGCGCCAGGCGAGCGCGAACGGCCTGCTGCTCGAGCGCGACGAGGACGCGCCGGCCACCGGCCAGACCTTCGCCGACGCCTTCCCGGGCCGGCTCCCCGTGCCCTGGCTCTGGTGGCTGGCGTGGTGGATGCTGAGCGCGGCGGCGTCGCTGCCGTGGGTGCTGCGGTGCTTCCGGGTGCTGCCCGACCGAGGCTGGGGGCTGGCCAAGGTCCTCGGCCCGCTCAGCGTCCTGGTGCCGCTGTGGCTGCTGGTGGCCCTCGGCGCGGTCCGGTCGTCGGGGACCGCCGTGGGGGTGGCCAGCGGGGTGCAGGTGGCCGTCGGCGCCGCCCTCCTCGCGGCCCGGGGCGGGGCCCGGTGGCACGAGCTCGTGGCCTTCGTGCGGGAACGGCGCCGCACCCTCGTGGCCCTCGAGGTCGCCGGGCTCGCCGTGTTCCTCGCCGTGCTCGCCCTGCGGGCCGCCAACCCCGACCTCTGGTACCACCCCACGGGCGGCGAGAAGCCCTTCGCCGCGGCGTACCTCACCGCGCTCGCCCGATCGAGCACCTTCCCACCCGCCGATCCGTGGTTCTCGGGCGGGGCGATGAACTACTACTACGGCACCTGGTGGACGATCGCGGCGCCGGCCCGGCTCCTCGGCATCGCCCCCGACCTCGCGCTCAACCTGGCGGTGGCCACCGCGGCGTCGCTGCTCGCGTCGGTGGTGTGGAGCATCGGGCTCGCCGTCGCTGCGCTGGGTCGCGTGCGCGCCCGCGCCCGAGCCGCCTGGGGCGGCCTGCTGGCCCTCGTGCTGGTGCTCGGGGTGGGCAACCTCGACAGCGCCCGCCAGCAGATCGGGCGGCTCGACGACGCCCTCGCCGGGCGCACCGTCGCGCCGTTCGACTGGTGGGGCGTGAGCCGCCTGAACCCCGGGACCATCGACATCGACGAGTTCCCGGCGTGGACGGTGCTCTTCGGCGACCCGCACCCGCACCTGCTCTGGGCCCCGGTGCTGCTCGCGCTCGTCGCCACGCTGGTGGCCTACGTCGCCACCCGCCGGGCCGGCGACCGGCGCGCCGCCACCGCCCTCGCGGCGATCGTCGGCACCGGGCTCGCCTGGTCGCGCGTCAGCCACACGTGGGACCTCCCGACCCTCGCCGTGCTCGCCCTCGCCGCCGCCGCGGCCGGGGCCGCGGCCGATCGCGACGATCGGCCGTGGCGGCGCAGCCTCGGCCACCTCGCCCTCATCGGCGGGCTCACGGTCGTGGTCGCCCACCCGTACGTGGCCCACGGCCAGGTGTTCGACAGCGGGTTCGCGCCGAGCCCGGCGCGCACGCCGCTCGGGAGCTTCCTCCTGCAGCTCGGCCTGCCGCTGGCCATCGTCGTGGTCGCCGCCTCACGGCGCGTCCGCCGACGCGCCCGGGCGGGGGGCCTGCCGGGGGTGCTCGCATCGCGACGGGGCCGGGCGGGTGTGGCTGCGATGGCGCTCGGCGCCCTCCTCCTGCTCGCCCTCGCCGGCGGCCCGGTGCTGGCCCTCGGGTCCGCCCTGGCGGCGGTCGCCCTGGCGATCGCCGTGGCCGACCTGCGGGCGGGCCGCGTCGGGCTCGCCGCCGCATGGGCGCTCGCCGCCGCCGGCGCCGGGCTCGCCGTCGTGCCCGAGGTCGTCGTCGTGGTCACCGACCTCGGGCGGATGACCACCGTGTTCAAGTTCGGGTTCACCGCGTGGAGCCTGTTGGCCCTCGGCGCCGCCGGGTTGGCGATCGACCTCGTCGCCGGCGCGCGCCGCCCCCGGCGGGCGGCGATCGTGCTCGGGCTGGCGCTGGTGCCGGGGCTGGCGTTCTGGCCCTCGGCCACCGGGCCGCGCCTCGACGCCCGCTTCCGCCCCTCGCCCCCACGCTCGACGGGCGGGCCTGGCTCGACCACGGCCCCGTCGTGGTGGCGGCCGGCGAGGTCCCGCCCGTCGACGTCACTGCGGACCGCCAGCTCATCGCCTGGATGCGCGACGAGGTCCCCGGCGGGTCGACCATCGTCGAGGCCGTCGGGCCCAGCTACTCGTGGGTCGCACGGGTGTCGGTCGCCACCGGGCTGCCCACGGTGGTCGGCTGGCAGTTCCACCAGCAGCAGCAGCGCCGGGGCTACGTGGAGGAGGTCGACGAGCGGTTCGCCGCCGTGCAGGCCCTCTACGCCGACCCCGAGCCCGAGCAGGCCATGCGCACCCTCGCCGCGCACCGTCCCGACTACGTGGTCGTGGGCACCGTGGAGCGGGCGCTCGGCACGCCCGACGCCCTCGCCGGGCTCGGCGCCCTGCCGGGCATGACCGAGGCCTGGCGGCGCGGCGACGAGGTGGTCTACCGCCTCGACGCCCGCCAGCTCGACCGAGCGCTGGCGGTCATCGACGCCGAGCGCCTGCGGGCCGAGCGCGCCAGCTGACCGCGATCGTCTGGCGGGTGGCGAGCGCCAGCGCCCGAGCGAGCTTGACGGGCCGAAGGCTCGACGCGCCGTGGGCGCGCGCCCGGTGGTGCACCGGCACCTGCTCGATGGCGACCCCTCGGCGCGCCGCCACCACCACGAGGGCGATCGAGGGGGCGAAGGTGTCGTCGGGGAGCAGCGGCCGCGCCGTGGTCCACAGGGAGCGCTCGACGAGCTTGCACGGCACGTTGGCGTCGCGGACGTAGCGCCGAGCCAGCGCCGAGACGATGGCACGCACCACCACGGTGACCACCAGCCGGTGGCGCGGATCGTCACGATCGGTGCGCATGCCCAACACGAGCGCGGCGGCCTCGCGAGCCGGCCACAGCGACTCGAGCTCGCCGGCCGGGATCTGGTCGTCGCTGTCGAGGTGGCCGATCCAGCGGCCCCGGGCCCGGTCGAAGCCCACGAGCATTGCCGGGCCGTGGCCGCGGTTGGGACGCTGGTGCACCACCGCCACCTCGTCGAGCTCCGCCGCGAGGGCGTCGAGCAGCTCGCCCGTCCGGTCGGTCGAGCCGTCGTCGACCACGATCACCTCCCCCGCGCCGGGGGCGAGCCGGCGGACCACCGCCACCGAGTCGCGCACGACGGCGTCGATCGTCGCCTCCTCGTCGTGCGCGGGGATGACGACCGACAGCAGCACGTCGGGCGCATCGTCGGTCGTCATCGCGACGCGACCAGCTCGAGCGGGACGAGCGCCTCCGGCGAGCCGTCGACCGCCCGGCGGGCGGCGTCGATGCCCATCTTCACCGCGTGGTCCATGTTGCCCACCTCGTAGCGCCAGGTGCCGAAGCGGCCGCGCGACCAGATGCGCTGCGCGTCGAGCCACGGCAGCACCGTCCGCAGCGCGTCGTCGCGGCCCCGGGTGGGCACGGGGTAGGCGTACGGCACCGTCTCGAGGTGCCGGGTGGCGACCTCGGGCCGTCCCGAGACCACCCCCGTCGATCGCAGCGCCGCCTCCACCCGGTCGACGAGGCCGTCGGGCGAGGTGGGGTGGGCGGCGGACGACGACACCTCGCACATCCACGAGCTGTAGCGGCCGACGTCGCCGTCGGGGACGTTGGCCGGCGCGTACTTGGCGAAGTTCGTGGCCCGGTAGAACGGCACGTCGGGGTCGGCGAAGTACAGCCACGACCGGTCGTCGACCAGCGGTGCCTCGTAGCCGATGCCCACCACGTGCACGGTCGTGTGGACCAGCGCCTCCGACGCCCGCACCACCTCGGCGGGCGCGTCGGCGACGGCGGCAACGAGGCGGTCGAGCGGGGCGGTCGAGATCAGGGTCCGGTACCCCACCTCCCCGCCATCGGCGAGGCGGACGGTGCGCGCTGCGGCGTCGATCGCCTGCACCCGGGCGCCGTAGCGGATGCGGTCGCGCTGGGGCTCGGCCGCCCGCCGCCAGATCTCGCCGGTGCCCCCGTGGGCGGGGAAGGCGAAGCGGTCGTTCGGCCCCCAGCTCAGGTCGTCCTCGTGGCGCAGCGTCCGGCCGACGAGGGCCCGCCAGTCGACCTCGGCGACGCGCTCGGCGATCCACGAGGCGCTGAGGTCGCCGAGGTCGGACGCCCACACCTTGGTGTTGTACGGCTCGAAGAAGTGCTCGACGACGCCGGCGCCGAACGCCCCCACCGCCCAGCTGCGCAGGTCGGCGGAGCCGTCGGCGGCCGTCGCCTGGGCCTCGATGAGCGAGACGAGGCAGTGCGCCGCCACATCGGCGGGGAGCCGGTGGAGGTTGCGCTGGAAGGGGTAGGGCACCCACGCACCCGCCGCCAGCACCCACGACGAGCGCTCGTGGCGCAGCACCTCGTCGCCGAGCACCTCCTCCAGGAGCCGGTCGAACTCGCCGTGGTGGCTGAAGACCACGTGGCCCCCACGGTCCCAGGTGAAGCCGGCATCGTCGACCGTCGAGGCGGCCAGGCCGCCGGCCCGCGCCTCGGCCTCGAGGACCACCACGTCGTCGACGCCGAGGCGGCGCAGCTCGCGCAGCGCGCCGAGGCCGCAGGGGCCGGCGCCGATGACCACCACCTCGTGCTCGGTCGCCACGGGCGGCGCGTCGGTCAGGAGGCGGTGCGCTGCGAGCGGTGGACCGCGAAGACCACGGCGCCGCCCGAGGCGAGCAGCGCCAGGCCGAGGGCCACCAGGCCGAGGTCGTCCGAGCCCGTGCGTGCGAGGTCGCCGTCGTCGACCACGCCGTTGCCCACGTCGCCCGGGATGGGCGTGGGGCACGGGTTCGGGTCGTCGGCCTCGCCGGCGGCCCGCAGGGAGCGCTGGCCGGGGGGCGGCGGCGGGGTGCCGGTGCCCGTCGGCGTGGGCGTGGGGCCGACGAAGGTCGCGGTGGGCGTCGCCGTGGCGGTCGCGGTCGCCGTGGCCGTCGGGGTCGCCGTCGCCGTGGCGGTGGCCGTCGCCGTGGGCGTGGCCGTCGCGGTCGCGGTGGCGGTGGGAGTCGCCGTGGCCGTCGGGGTGGCGGTCGCCGTCGGCGTGGCCGTGGCGGTCGGGGTGGCCGTCGCCGTCGGCGTCGCGGTGGCCGTCGGCGTCGCGGTGGCGGTGGGCGAGGCCGTCGGCGTCTCGGTGGGCGTCGGCGTGGGAACGGCCGTGGTCGACGTGGTCGAGGTCGTGGTGGTCGAGCCGGGGTCGGTGGAGGTCGTGGTCGTCTCGGGGACCGAGGTGCTGGTGGTGGACCCCGGCTCGGTGGTGCTGGTGGTCACGTCGGTAGTCGACGGGCCCACGGCGGTGGTGGTGACGATGCACGGGTCCGAGGTGGTGCTGGTCGCGTCCTGCGCGCCGGCGAGCGGCGTGGCGGCCACGAGCGCGCCACCGGCGAACATCGCCAGCAGGGCACCCCGCCGCAGGTTCGCTCCCACCTTGGCCTTCACGTCGTTCTCCGCGTCGTCACCGTCGCCCCGGCTCGGCCCGGCTGCGAACCGCCCGAGGGTACCATCGCCTCCCATCGGCCAGCCACCCCCATCTCGTGAGCCGATCGAGGAGGTCGGCGGCCCGCACCCGGCCCGTCCGCCGTCGTGGTGGGGGTGGACGCTCGCCGCGATCGTGATCGCGGCCGCGGTGCTGCGGTTCGTGGGCCTGGGCGACCGGCCGATGCACCACGACGAGAGCCTCGATGCCTGGTTCTCGTGGCGCATCTGGCGCGGCGAGCCCTACCGCTACGACCCCGTGTACCACGGGCCGCTGCGCTTCTACCTGACCGCGGGCATCTTCCAGCTGCTGGGCGACGGCGAGGCCACCGCCCGCTACCTGGCCGCCCTGGCCGGCACCGCGACGGTGGCGCTGGTGGGCGCGTTCCGGCGCTGGGTCGGCGACGTGGCTCGCTCGTCGCCGCCGCGCTCGTCGCCATCTCGCCCTCGGTCCTGTACTTCTCGCGCTTCGGCCGGGAGGACTCGCTCATGGGCCTCCTCGAGGTGGCGCTGCTCCTGGTGGCGATGTCGTGGCTCACCCGCCCGTCGCGCTGGCACCCGCTGGCCGCCGGGGCGCTGCTGGCCGCCGCCTTCGCCACGAAGGAGACCACGTTCATCGTGGGCGCGGTGACCGCCAGCTACCTGGTGGCGCTCACCGTGGCCCAGGCCTGGCGGCGGCGCGGCCGGGCGGCGCCGCCCCCCACGGTCGTTGGCGCCCTGCGCGCCCCGGGCTGGCGGTGGTGGCTGCTCGGCGCGGGGGCGTTCGCCCTGGTGTTCAGCGCCCTGTTCAGCGTCGGGTTCACCGAGCCGGGCGGGATCGTCGACGGTGCCGTGGACGGCATCGACTACTGGCTCTCGCAGCAGCCGGTGAACCGGGGCTCGATGCCCTGGCCGTTCTACGGCGTCCTGCTGGTGGCCTACGAGTGGCCCATCGTGCTGCTCGCCCTCGGCGGGCTGGTCCGCGTCGCCCGTCGCCCCACGCCGGCGCTCGGCCTGGTGGCGTGGACGGCGGTGGGCAACCTCGCCGTGTACTCGTGGGCGTCGGAGCGCTTCCCGTGGCTGGTGGTGCACCCGCTGCTGCCGATGCTGCTCCTGGCCGGCCTGGCGGCGCAGCGCCTCTGGGACGAGCGGGGCACCACCGTCGTCCCGGTGGCCATCGGCGCCGCGCTCGTGCTGGCGATCCTCGGCACCAACGCCGTGCGCGTGGTCTACCGCGAGCCCAGCAACCCCCGGCAGCTGCTCTCGGCCGTGCAGACCACCGACGCGGTGCCCGTCCTGCGCGACCGGGTCGAGGCCATCGCCGCGGCGGCACCGCCCGACGACCCGCCGCGGATCATCGTCGACACCACCGACTCGGCCACCTGGCCCTGGGCCTGGTACCTGCGCGACCTGCCCGTCGCGTACGTCGACCTCGCCGCCGACCCCGGCGCGGCCGCGGGCGCCGACGTGGTGATCGCCATGGCCCCCAACGTCCCCGCCCTGGTGGCGCCCCCGGAGGGCTGGCGAGCCCAGCCGTTCGACCACCGCAGCTGGTGGCTGCCCGACTGGGACCACGCCGGCGCCGGCGACTGGCTGCGCTGGTTCGCCACCCGCGAGACCTTCAACCCCACCGGTGCGACCGAGGGCGTCCTGCTCGAGCGCGTGGGCATCGCAGGTGGCGCCTCGAGCCCGTGATCGTCCGAGCGCGCCAGCCCGATCCCTGGTAGGACCCGGGCCCATGGCCTCGTCCCGGACCCGTCCCGCCCGCGCCCTGCTCGTCGCCGCCGTGCTCCTCGTCGCCGTCGCCGGCTGCACGTCCGACGGCAGCGACGGCGCCGACGGCGGTGCGGGGGCGACGACGACCGCCGCCCCCGAGGGCCCGAGCGCGGCCGACGCCCTCCAGGAGCGCATCGCCGACCTGCCCGCCGCCGACGAGGTCGAGGGCCCCATCACGGGCGGGCGCTACGGCATCGCCTACCTCGCCATGCCCGAGGGCTGGGACGAGGAGTTCGGCTACACCGAGGAGGAGTACTTCCTCCGCGGCACGGCCGCCGCCTACGAGGCCGACGGCGAGCTCGGCACCGACGGCGCCTGGTCGGCCGCGCGGACCGACGACACGGCCGACTACGCGATCCGCACGGTGGTCCGCCGGCCGGCCGACCCGGCGGACTTCAACGGGACCCTCGTCGTCGAGTGGCTCAACGTCAGCGCCGGGCGCGAGTCCGATCCGGACTTCGGGTTCCTCGCCGACGAGCTGCTCTCGGAGGGGTACGCCTACGCGTCGGTGTCGGCCCAGCAGATGGGCGTGGAGCCCGGCGGCCTCGGCATCCCGGTGCCCGGCGTGATCCCCGAGGCGCTCCAGCCCCTGAAGGAGTGGGACCCCGAGCGCTACGGCGAGCTCTCCCACCCCGGCGACCAGTACAGCTACGACATCTACTCGCAGGCGGTCCGCACGCTCCTCGACCCCGCCGACGATGCGCCGCTCCACGGCCTGGCCGCCGAGCGGGTGATCGCCGCCGGCGAGTCGCAGTCGGCCTTCCGGCTCACCACCTACGCGAACGCCGTCCAGCCGGCCACCCACCTCTTCGACGGGATCCTGATCCACTCACGGGGCAACAGCAGCGCCGACCTGAACGCCACGGACGCCGGCACGCCCGCGGACGTGGTCCACATCCGCGACGACCTCGACGTCCCGGTCCTCCAGTTCGAGACCGAGACCGACCTCGAGCTGCTCGGCTTCGTGCGCGCCCGCCAGGACGACACCGACCACCTCGTCACCTGGGAGACCGCCGGCACCGCCCACGCCGACCAGAGCACGCTCGACTACGCGGTGGAGGCCGGCAAGCGCTGGACCGACACCGGCGTCGATCTGGCCGCCTCCTGCGGCACCATCAACGACGGCCCGCAGGAGCCCCTCGTGCAGACCGCGCTGCACCACCTCCAGGCGTGGATCGTCGACGGCACCGTGCCGCCGAGCTCGCCGCGCCTCGAGACCGAGCAGCCCACCGACGGCGCGATCGTCCGCGACGACGACGGCATCGCCCTCGGCGGCATCCGCACGCCCACGGTCGACGCGCCGATCGCGGTCATGACGGGCACGAACACCACGCCGAGCGTGATCTGCTCGCTGTTCGGGTCGAACGAGCCCTTCACGCCCGAGCAGCTGGTCGAGCGCTACCCCGGCGACACCGACGGGTACGTCAGCGAGGTGCAGGCGTCGGCCGACGCCGCCGTGCAGGACGGCTTCCTCCTGCCGCGCCACGCCGACGCGATGGCGGAGGCGGCGCAGCAGGTCGAGATCGACTGAGGGTCGAGGGTCAGCCGGCGACGAAGATGTCGACGCTGGGGCGCATCTGGCCCACCTTGTCGAGCACGTCGTGGATGCGGTGCCCCTCGAACGCGGCCGACGGGCCCTGCTCGCTCTGCTGGGCGTCGAGCGCCGGGAAGCTCTCCTGCACCATGGCGTAGTCGAAGCGCGGCGCCCACTTGCGCGAGCCGAGGCGGGCGGTGATCGAGCAGTTGTCGACCATGTAGGCGATGCCCCGAGCGTGCATGTACGGGTTGAGCGAGTCCGTGGCCTCGATGACCGACTCGTTGACGATCTCCGAGAGCGGGTGGCCGGCCTCGTCGAGCACGTCGATCTGGGCCATCATCGTGGCGACGTAGGCGCCGGCGGTGAACGGGTCGAGCGGGATCTCGCCCTCGACGCGCTCGGCGCGCACCCGCTCGCCCACCTGCCACATCTCGGTCTGGTCGATGGTGCTCATGGGGTAGCGCTCGAGGCGCTCGCCGGCCACGACCACCGAGCGGATCTCGTTGCCGGTGCGGACCTCGTCGTAGATCTCCTGGAGCACGGCCTTCATGGGGAGGTAGCTGGCGTCGTAGGCCCGCTTGAAGACCTCCTTGCCGGCGTCGTCGAGGCGCTCGTAGAGCCCGAGGATCCCCTCGTGGGAGATGGTCTTCGAGATCGGACCGGTGACGCACTCGGCGGTGCGCTTGAAGGCGTCCTCCTGGGTGGCGCCCTCATTGCGGTACTTGCGGTACAGCGACTCCACCAGGCCGTGGACGCCGCCGAGCAGGATGCCGCGCTCGCCGAAGATGTCGGAGCGGAACTCGGACTCCATGGTGGTCATGAAGGAGTAGGGCGAGCCGAGCCCGACGCTCCAGGCGAGGGCGTGGTCGGTGGCCTTGCCGTTGACGTCCTGCTGGATGGCGAAGCTGGCGTTGATGCCGGCACCGTTGACCTCGGCGCCCTGCACGTAGAGCGCTCGAACCGACGGGCCCATGCCCTTGGGGCAGACGGCCACGACGTTCACGTTGGCGGGGAACTCGGCGCCCACGTTGCGCAGGTGGCCGAGCAGGAACCCGTGCGAGAGGCCGAGCGTGGCCCCGTCCTTCAGGTTGGCGAAGACCCGCTCGTAGAGCTGGGCCTGGGCGGCATCGGAGATCAGCAGGATCACGAAGTCGGACTCGGCGATGACCTCGAACATCTCGCCGAGGGTGCCGGCGTCCTCGGTGAAGCCGGCCTCGCGAGCGGCGTCCATCGACGCGGAGCCGGCCCGCAGGCCGACCTTGACCGTGATGTCCGTGCCCTCGAGCGAGTCGCGCAGGTTCTGGGCCTGGGCGGGGCCCTGCGAGCCCCAGCCGATCACGCCGATCTGGGCCACGCCCTCGAGGGCCTGGGGCAGCAGCGGGAGCAGGTGGCGCCCGCCGCGCACGATGGCCTCCTTGGTCCCCGCGACCTCGATGTACTCCTTCTCGAAGACCTGGGTCTCGAAGTCGAGCTCCTGCGCCATCTGACGGTCCTTCCGGGTTGCGCGCGGGCGCCCTGCCCGCGATTCGAACGACCGGAAAGGCTAGCGGTGGGCCGGTGGCGCGGCCCCATCCGGATCGCGGGCGGCACCCGGCGGCGATCGGCCACGATGGGAGCGCTCGACCCGGAGGTCGCCCCCATGTGGTTCGTCATCACCGTCCTGTTCAGCGGCTTCGTCGCCGGCCTCGTGGCCCGCGCCCTCATCAGCGGGCCGAGCCCCCGCGGCTGCCTCCCCACCACTGCGCTCGGCATCGTCGGCTCGCTCATCGGCGGGCTGCTCGGCTACCTGCTCTTCGGCAAGGACCTCGACGAGGGCGCGTTCCAGCTCTCCGGCTTCTTCGGGTCGGTGCTCGGCGCCGTGCTGGTGCTGCTGGTGTACCGCCGGCGAGCCGCCCGGTGAGCTTCGCCCGACGGGCAGGCGCCCTGGCGCTCGCCGGAGCGCTGGCCGCGACCACGGCGTGCACGAGCGGATCCGATCCCTCACCCCCCTCCACGACCGCGCCCTCGACGACGACCACCGTGGCCCTCGCCGAGGCGCCCGAGGTGCTCGACGCCGGGGCCGAGCCCCGCCGCGAGCTGCGCCTCGCCTACCGCCCGGGCGACGAGGTGGTCCTGCGCATCGCCCAGGACCTGGTCATCGACCAGGTGGAGGGCGATCGGGCCCAGCAGCTCGACAGCCCGCCGATCGTGCAGGTCGTCGCCCTGCGGGTCGCCTCGGTGGACGAGGACGAGATCGTCCTCGAGACGACCGTGCGGTCCGCGACCGTCGAGGCCGCCGGCACCGCCCTCGACGCCGACCAGGCCGCCGCGCTCCAGGCGCAGCTCGACGGGCTCGCGGGCGTCGGTGGGGAGGTGCGGCTCGATCCGCTCGGCCGGGTGCTCGCCGCCGAGCTCGACCGGCCCGACGACCTGCCCGACGAGGTGGGCCGGGTGCTCGACGCCCTCGGCGCCCAGCTCGGCCAGCTGAGCCCCCGCCTGCCCGAGGAGCCCGTCGGCCCGGGTGCCCGCTGGCGCACCGAGGTGCCGCTCGTCGAGCTCGGCGCCGACCCGATCACCGGCACCACGGTGCAGACGACGACCCTCACGGCCGTCGACGGCGAGCAGCTGACGCTCTCGGTGGCGCTCGTGCTCGAGCGCGACGAGGGCGCGGTGGAGCGCGACGACGGCACGATCCTGCGCGACCTCGCGCTCACCGGATCGGGGACCGCGGTGATCGGCCTCGATCGTCCGACCCAGCGAAGCGAGCTGCGGACCCGCTCGTCGGCCACCCTCGAGGTGCCAGGCGACAGCGGGTCGCGGACCGTCGAGCAGCGCACGATGACCGTGTCGCGCGTGGGCCCGCAGGAAGGCTGAGCCTGGCAGGCGTACGATCCGGAGCACTGTGCACGCCACCGAGCAGCCGGGCGAGGACCCCCTCGAGATCCGCCTCACCCTGCCCGCGCTCGAGCCCTACGCCCGTGTCGCCCGCCTCGCCATCACCGGCATCGCCACCCGGAGCGGGTTCACCTACGACGAGGTGGAGGACCTGCGCATCGCCGTCGGCGAGGTGTTCGGCATGCTCGTCGTCCCGCCCGACCCGGACGCCACCCTGCGCTTCGCCTGCGAGCTCGACGACGATGCCCTCCGCGTCGCCGTGGTCCGCCACCCGCCCCCCCCGCTCGCCGAGGTCGGCGAGCTGAGCACCCTGATCCTGGCTGCGGTGGTCGACGAGTCGACGATCGACGGCCCGGCGGGGCGCATCGAGGTGGCCAAGCGGCGGGAGCCGCGGTCGTGAGCATGAGCGCGGCGGAGCGCGAGCGGATCCGCGGGCTGTTCGCCGACTACCGCGCCACCGGCGACCTGGCCGTGCGCGACGAGCTGGTGGCCGCCAACCTGCGCCTCGCCCTGCACCTGGCCCGCCGCTACGCCCACCGGGGCGTGAGCCAGGACGACCTGGAGCAGGTCGCGTCGCTGGGGCTGCTGAACGCCATCGACCGCTTCGACCCCGACCGCGGCCTCGAGTTCTCCAGCTTCGCCACCCCCACGATCGTCGGCGAGCTCAAGCGCCACTTCCGCGACAAGGGCTGGGCCATCCGCGTGCCCCGACGGGTGCAGGAGCTCCACGTCCGCCTCGGCACGCTCGTCGGCGAGCTCACGCACCAGCTCGGCCGCTCGCCCACCATCGAGGAGCTCGCCATCGCGGCGCGGGCGTCGGTGGAGGACGTGCTCGAGGCGATGGAGGCCGCCCAGGCGTACCGATCGCAGTCCATCGACGCGCCGGGCCGGAGCAGCGACGAGCGCGGGCAGGCCCCGCTGGGCGTCGACGACCTCGAGCTGTCGGCCGCCGAGAACCGGCTCCTGGTCGACGACCTGCTCGGCCAGCTGAAGCCCCGCGACCAGCTCCTGATCCGCCTCCGGTTCTTCGACGAGATGACCCAGCACGAGATCGCAGCGCGCCTCGGCATCTCGCAGATGCACGTCTCGCGCCTGCTCGCCCGCTGCCTCGACGACCTCCGCCGCCGCGCCCAGGCGGCGCCGAGCTGAGGCGAGCCGAGGTCGACCTAGCGCCGGCCGGTGGAGCCGAAGCCGCCGGTGCCGCGCGCCGAGCCACCCAGGTCGTCGACCTCGTCGAACACCGCCGTCTCCACCCGCTGGATCACGAGCTGGGCGATCCGCTCGCCGCGCACGACCTCGAAGGGCTCCGTCGGGTCGAGGTTCACGAGCAGCACCTTGAGCTCGTCGCGGTAGCCGCAGTCGATCAGCCCCGGGGTGTTGAGGCACGTGACCCCGTGGTGGAGGGCGAGGCCGCTGCGGGGCTGCACGAACCCGGCGGTGCCCCGGGGCAGGGCGACGGCCACGCCCGTGGGCACGAGGGCCCTTCCACCACCGGGGGCGAGGGTGACGGTGGTGCGCGCTCGCAGGTCCGCTCCGGCATCGCCGTCGTGGGCGTACGCCGGCGCCGGCAGGTCGGGATCGAGGCGGACGAACGGGACGTGCAGCACGGGGCGAGACGCTAGGCGCGCGGGCCGGGGCCTATCCTCGCCCGGTGCTCGTCTGGATGGACCTCGAGATGACCGGGCTCGATCCGGACCGCCACGTGATCGTCGAGATCGCCACGATCGTGACCGACGACCAGCTCGAGGTGGTGGCCGAGGGGCCCGACCTGGTGGTGCACCAGGGCCCCGAGGCGCTCGCCGAGATGGACGACTTCGTGCGCGACATGCACACCAAGAGCGGCCTGCTCCCCCAGATCGAGGCGTCCACGATCTCGCTGGCCGACGCCGGCGCCCAGACCCTCGCCTTCATCCGCGAGCACGTGCCCGAGGCCCGCACCGTGCCGCTGTGCGGCAACTCGATCGGCACCGACCGGCGGTTCCTCGCGAAGCACCTCGCCGAGATCGAGGAGTTCCTCCACTACCGGTCGGTCGACGTCTCCACCATCAAGGAGCTGACGCGGCGCTGGTACCCCGGGGTGCTCTCGGCCCTCCCGCGCAAGGCCACGTCGCACCGCGCCCTCGACGACATCCGCGAGAGCATCGAGGAGCTCCGGTACTACCGCGAGCACGTGTTCGCCGCCCCGGCCGCCCCGGCCGGGCCGGGTTGATCAGCCCCTCGTCCGAATATTCGGTTGACAAGCCGCGGCGGTCCGCGGTTCCCTGTCCGGGCGCCCACGGCGCACGACCCTGTCCGAACCCGTACCGGAGCGATCCTGTGAACAGCACGGCAACCACCACCTGGGGCTATCAGGCCACCGCCGGTGTCGCCGCGCGCTCGCGCTGGACCGCCGCCGATGCCCTGGCCGGCTCCCGCCACGCCCTCGCCGCCATCGAGCCGATGCCGTCGATCTTCGTGGTGAAGAACCACAAGGGCATCCGCCACCGGCCTCCGGAGGACTCGAACTAGGCACCTCGCCTGGAATCGAAGCACCGCCTCCGAAGGCCGCTGGGACATCCCAGCGGCCTTTCGCCTTTTCCGGCTGCGGCACGACCCCACCCACGGAGCACGCCAAGCGAGCCATGACCACCCGACCACCCGACTGACGACCACACCACACCACGAGATGGGGGAACCCGATGCTGACCGCACCGGACTTCGACGCAACGACCGACATGGAAGACCTCGACTGGCAGGCCGACGCCCTGTGCGCCACCGGCGGCGCCGGCCTGACCGCCATGTTCTTCTCCGAGGAGCTCCAGGACATCGCCGCCGCCAAGCGGCTGTGCGCCGAGTGCCCCGTGCTCGTGCCGTGCCTCGAGGGGGCCATGGCCCGCCGGGAGCCGTGGGGCGTGTGGGGCGGTCAGCTCTTCCTCAACGGGAAGATCCTGGCCTCCAAGCGTCGTCGGGGCCGTCCGCCCAAGGTGGCCCGCCCCGAGGACCAGCTCCCCGAGGTCCCGATCCCCGAGCACCTGCGCTCGGCCTGATCGATCCGTTCGGCCCGCCTCCGTGCGGGCAGCCGAGAGCGGTATCGGCAACAGACCTGTCTGAGCCGTGACCCGCAACTCGCAGACCGTCGCCGGCGCCGCCGCCCTCCCGGGCGCGGCGCCGGTGGCGCGCCCGGGCGCCGTCAGTCGGCCGCGTCGGTGGGGGTGGCCTTGCCCTTCGGCGAGCGGAGGAGCGCGACCAGGACCGCGGCGCACACCACGATGCCGAGCACCAGCGCGACCTGGACGGCGTCGAAGCCCGACAGCCAGTTCTGCACGTCGCTCGACCACCGGGTGACCATCCCGACCGGTCCGCCCGCCGCGTCGGTGTCGCCGTGCTGCACGACCCGGATCTCGTAGATCCCGTACCAGGTGAGGTAGGCGCCGGTGACCACCATGATCACGCCGGAGATGCGGGTGACGTAGGGCAGGGCGCTCCGCAGCTTGGCCACCACGCCCTGCTTGGCCAGCGACAGGGCGATGGTGACGACCATCAAGATGAGCGCCATGCCCAGCGCGTAGGCGATGAACGTCGCCACGCCGGAGGCGAACGAGGTGCGCCGGAAGCTCGAGGCCACGAGCGACGTGAACACGCCGATGGTGCACGACAGCGACGCGATGGCGTACGACACGCCGAACACGAACATCGAGCCCAAGCCCCGCGTCTTGCCGCCCTTGTCGAGGTGCGGGAGGTTGATCGTCGGCTCCCACCCCACGATCAACGCGACGCCCACCACGGCGAGCACCGCGCCGATGACGATCGTGATCCACGGCGCCCACTCGCCGATGGCGAGCGTGGTCTCGAGGATCAGCACCCCGGCGATCCCGAACACCACGAGGAAGCCCGCCGACACCGCGCCGCCCACCACGAGGGCGCGCACCAGGTTGGCGGTGGTGCTGCCCGCCTCGTCGCCGTCGTCGCGCCCGAGGAAGAACCCGAGGTAGGCGGGCAGCATGGCGAAGCCGCAGGGGTTCACGGTGGCGATCATCCCGGCGGTGAAGGCGGCGGCGAACTGGGCGTCGAGCACGTCAGCTCCCCGCCCCGTCGAGGAAGGCCTGCAGGTCCGTCTCGCTCGCGAAGCGGCCGATGTGGGTGTCGAGCACGTTCCCGTCGGCGTCGAGCAGGATCGTGCCGGGGAGCCCGGGGACCTTGGTCTCGGCATAGAGGTTGCCCTCGGGGTCCTCGAAGCTCGGGTAGGTGACGCCCGTGGAGGCGAGCAGCTCGGCGGCGGCCTCGGGGTCGGTCTCCAAGACGTTGGCCCCGAGGAACGTCACGTCGCGGTTCGCCTCGCTGCCCTGCTGGAGCAGCGGCATCTCCTCCACGCAAGGGGGGCAGCCCGACTGCCAGAAGTTCACCAGCGTGCGGCCCTCGCCGCGCAGCTGGTCGAGCGTGGCTCCCTCGCCGTCCGCGGTCACGATCCGGAGGCCGAGCAGGCGGTCCGTGTCGATGGAGGAGGCGGCGCCGGACTGCTCGGTGAGCCCGAGCGTGCCGCTCGGCGTGGACGGCTCGTCGTCGCCCACGATCAGGGTGAACGCGAAGGCGGCCAGCAGGGCGGCGACGAGCGCGATCAGCGCGCAGATCGCGACCGTGCGCCGATCGAGGCGTCGCAGCGCGCTCCGACGCCGGGGCGCGCCGGGTTGGTGGTTCACCGGGTGAGGCTGCTCGACGTCGGCGTCGACGGGTGCGTCGACCGGGTCGTCGGCGGCCTCGGCGGGGGGCTCCGCGGCGTCGGCCATGCGGCCACGACGGTACCGGCCCCCACCACCCCGCACCCCATCGACGCCCCACCCCACCCTCCCCCCCCACCCCCACCCCCACCCCCACCCCCACCCCCACCCCCACCCACCGCAGCTTCTGGCGCACCTGCGCCCGACCCGGGACGGATCGCTCCAGAAGTTCGACGTGGGGCGGTCAGGGGGCGAGGCGGGTGATGGTCCAGGCGCCGTCGGGGGCGGGGCGGTACTCGAAGCGGTCGTGGAGGCGGTTGGGCTGGCCCTGCCAGAACTCCATGCGGTCGATGCCGATGCGGTAGCCGCCCCAGTAGGGCGGGCGCTCGATGGGATCGCCGTCGTCGGTGACGCCGAAGCGTGCCTCGGCCTCGGCCTGGCGGCGGTCGAGCTCGGCGCGGTCGGCCACCGGGGTGCTCTGGTGCGAGGCCCAGGCCCCGATGCGGCTGCCTCGTGGGCGCGAGCTCCAGTAGGCGTCGGCGGTGGCGTCGTCGACCACGGTGACCGGGCCCTCGATGCGGACCTGGCGGCTGAGCTCGAGCCAGCCGAAGGTCAGGGCCGCCTTGGGGTTGGCGGCGAGATCGGCGCCCTTGCGGCTCTCTTGGTTCGTGTAGACGACGAACCCGGCGGGCCCGAACTCCCGGCACAGCACGAAGCGGGCCGAGGGCTGGCCGTCGGTCGACGCGGTGGCGAGCACGCAGGCCGCCGGGTCGTAGGGGGCGGTGGCGGCCCACTGGTCCCACCAGCGCTCGAACTGGGCGACGGGGTCGGCGGCCAGGTCGGCCCGACGCAGGCCGGCCTGCTCGTAGCTCTCGCGCAGGGCGCTCAGGTCGCGGCTCACCTCAGGCTCCGGGGAACCGGCTGGCGAGACCCTTCACGTGCTCGAGCAGCTCGGGGTCGGCGGCGGGGCCGTAGCCGGTGGCCAGCACCCCTCGACGGTCGCTGATCGGGTCGCGGAGGCCGAAGACCACCATCTCGTCGCCGGGATCGCTGGGCCCCTCGAAGCGGTAGAGCTTCTCGACCACGGCGTCGACCGCCGGGCACGAGCGGTCGTCGAGGTCGCACTGGAGGTGGCCGTCGAGGAGCTGGTACTCGATGTCGTAGCCCTCCCCCTTCAGGAGGCGGATGGCGTCGACGACGGTCTCGGGGGCGTCCATGGGCTCAGTCTGGCGGCGCCGGGCCCGTTCCGCTCGGGCCCAACGTCACAGGGCGAAGGTGAGCTGATCGTCGGCCTCGGCGACTCGACGACGGACCTCGGCGAGGTCGACCGGTGCGGGCGGAAGCGGCGGTTCCATCTCGCCCAGGTGGCCAGCAGCTGCCTCGATCGCGGCGCGCAGGTCGGCGGCGGTCCCGACCGCCTTGGGCGCCGACCTCGACGTGTAGGCCCGCTCGGTCCACGCCGCGGCCTCGGGGTGCGTGGCCGCGAGGCGCTCGAGGTGCACCTGGCGGGTCTCGGGCGAGCGGAGGTGCAGCACGACGTGGCCGATCGACACCGCCCCGGCCTCGACCACCGCCTTGGCCACCGCGCGAGCTGCTCGGGCGAGTCGGACACGCCGGGGAGGATGGGGGCGATCAGCACGCCGGTGGGGATGCCCGCCGCGTTGAGCTGCTCGACGGCGCGCAGGCGCCGGGCCGGCGCGGGGGTGCCGGTCTCGGTGGCTCGCCAGACGGCGTCGTCGACGGTGCCGATCGACAGCGACACCCGCACGAGGCCGCGACGGGCGGCGGCGCCGAGCAGGTCGAGGTCGCGCAGCACGAGCGTGGACTTGGTGAGGATCGAGAACGGGTTGTTCGCCTCGAGCAGCACCCCGAGGATCCCCCGCGTGAGGCGGTACTTGCCCTCGCAGCGCTGGTACGGATCGGTGTTGGTGCCCAGGGCGACGAGCTCGCCCCGCCACCGGCTCGGGTGCAGCTCCACCTTGAGCCGCTCGATCGCGTTCGCCTTCACCACGATCCGCTGGTCGAAGTCCTGCCCCGGATCGAGCCCGAGGTAGGTGTGGGTCGGCCGCGCAAAGCAGAAGGAGCACGCGTGGCTGCAGCCGCGGTACGGGTTGACCGTCCAGCGGAAGGGAAGGGAGCCGGGTGGGCCCTTGACCTCGTTGAGGAGGCGCTTGGCCTCGACCTCGAGGAACTCCATCCCCCGGAACTCGCCCCGGCCCACCTCGCGGCGCACCCGGTCGAACAGCTGTCCCTGCGGCCCGGGCTCGTCGGCCAGGCTCCACCGCAGCTGGGCGGGGGCTGTCGAGCTCGGGGCGCACGGGCATGTGCGCACGGTAGCGAACGTGTGTTCGACGATCAAGCGTTCGGGCTCACTCCTCGGCGGGGACCCAGAAGCGCCCGTCGAGGATCGTCCCGTCCGCGCCGACCACCACCCGGTAGGCACCGGGCGGCGGCGCGCCGAGCGTGAGCTGGATCGGGTCGGTCGGCTCGATGCCCGGGCTGATCCCGCCGGTCTGCAGTTCGGACGCGCCGACCCAGGCGCCGCCGTCCCAGCGCTCGAGCCGGAGGCGGCCGTCCTGCCACGCCCGGGCGCGCCGCCGAGGTCCGCTCGCTCGGACCACGAGGTCCCGCTCGCTCGACCGATCCGTCGGCACCGAGGTCTCCGGCGGCGGCAGCACGGGTTCGGGCTCGGCGCTGCGCAGCGCCTCCGATGCGAACAGCACCGTCGGCTCGACCACCAGGTGCGCCCTCCTCCCACTCGGCCGGGGAGGGCGTCGGCATCGGGGCGGACCTCGAACTGGCCGGCGGCGACGGTGCCCTCGTTGCTGGTCTGGGTCAGCCGGTACCAACCGGGCTCGAGGTCGCCGGTGTCGATCCACGTGAGCGGCCCGACCGGCGAGGCGGTGAGGCCGATGGCCTGACCCCGTCGACGCCACCGATCTGGCCCGCACACCCCCAGAAGTCGAGGCACAGCCGGGCAGCATCGACGGGCTGCCAGCCGGACCCGTCCCACCGTTCGGCCCCGGCCGCCACCCCCCAGGTCTCGCCCGACGACGACGGGTCGACGATCACGACAGCCAGGTCGCCCCCGCTGGGCGGGATCGCGCCCGCGCTTCAGCCAGAGGTGGGCCTGCGAGCGGTCGATCGGTGGCGGGGTCGCCTGTCCTCGGGTGGCGTGGTCGTCACGCTGGGCGTCCTCGCCCTGGGTCACCGCGATGGCGATCCCACCGACACCAGCACGATCGCCGCGGCGATCGTGGCACCTACGAGGCGGCGACGCTGACGACGCCGACGAGCCCGGCCGTGCACCGCACCGAGCGCTCCTCGGCATCGGCCTCCGGTCGCTCGTCCACTGCGGCGCGCAGCGCGCCGAGCCGGTCATCCAGGCCCATCGGTCGCCTCCTCGGGCTCGCGCAGCACCTCGGCGAGGCGGGCCCGGCCCCGGTGCAGCTGCGTCTTCACGGTCCCGGCCGACACGCCGAGCACCTCGGCCACGTCATCGACCGAGAGGTCGGCCAGGTGGTGGAGCACCACCGCGCGCCGCTGGCCCTCGGGCAGCTCGGCGATGGCGCGCTGGAGGTCGATGTCGACCGGGCCGGCATCTGAAGCCGCCGACCACGCGGGCACCAGCTCGCTCCCCCGCCGTCGTCGACCCTCGACCTTGATCGCCCGGCGCAAGGCCACCACCTGCACCCAGGCGCCCGGTCGATCGACGTGGCGCACCCGCCCCCACCGCTCGAGCGCGCCGCAGAACGTGTCCTGGACGATCTCCTCGGCCAACGCCGTCGACCCGACCACCAGCTGCACGCGCCGCACGAGCCCCGGGTACTCGGCCCGGAACAGGTCGTCGAAGCCCTCAGCTCCTGCCGGCGTGCGTCCCATCCCCCTCACCGAGCCGTGAGCGCCGCAGTCGGTTGACGCGCCCCGCTACGACGACCGCCAGTGCACGGACCAGGTGCCGTGCCCGGCGGTGGAGGCGACGCCCGACCAGTCGCCGGGGAGGCACCCGTCGACCTCGGCCGCGGTGAGGTGGATCGGCGTGTCGGCGCCTCGGCTGTTCACCCACACGAGCGCTCCGTGACGGGCGAGCACCCGGTCGACCTCGGCGGGGAACAGGAACATGTTCACCAGGACGAGGGCGTCGACGCTGCCGTCGGCGACGGGCAGCCGGCTGCCGTCGCCCTGCACCCGATGCGCCGGCCCGGCGGGCGCGCGGCGCAGCATCTCGTAGGCGATGTCGACGGCGACCACCTCGGGGAACCGGGCGGCGAGCTCGCGGCTGAACAGGCCGGTGCCGGCGCCCAGCTCGACGGCCAGGTGGTGGTCGAGGTCGGGCGCGGCGTCGAGCCCGCGGCGGAAGGCGTCGACCAGCGGCGCCTCGCGGCCGGGTACGTCGCGGGTGTTCCACTCGTCGGCGAGGCCGTCGAACAGCTCTTGCACCTGTTGCTGGCGCTCGGGGGTCCAGCCGTCAGGCTCGAAGGCGACCGCCCGGGTGACCTGGCGCATGGGATGGTCGGACCCCAGCCCGGCGGGCGGCTCGCCCTCGCCGGGAATCAGGACGGGAAGCTCGGTGATCACGCCGCCGAGCGTAGGTACCGTGGCCCCGTGGCGCTCACCCGGTACCAGGATCTCTGCCTCGACGCCCACGACGCCGTGCTCGTCGGCCGCTTCTGGGCCGCAACCCTCGGCGGCGAGCTCGAGGTTCAGGACGTCGGCGACACCGTCGTGCGCGGCCCGGCGTGGGGGCCGCTGTGGGTGAACGTCGTGCCCGAGCCGAAGGTCGTGAAGAACCGGGTGCACCTCGACGTGCGCGGACCTTCGGTCGAGCCGCTGCTCGACCTCGGCGCGACCGTCGTGGCGGCGCACGACGGCTGGACGGTGCTGGCGGACCCCGAGGGCAACGAGCTCTGCTGGTTCCCCGGCGAGCCGGCCGGACCGGGGCCGGTCGAGGCGGTCGCGATCTGCGTCGACAGCGCCGAGCCCGAGGTGCTCGCCGCCTGGTGGCAGGGCGTCCTCGGCGGAGAGCTCGGCCCCGGTCCCGACGGCACGCACCGTTGGCTCCACGGCGCACGAGGCCTCGATGACGTCATCTTCAAGTGCGTCCGGGTGCCCGACGAGCGGGTGGTGAAGAACCGCTGCCACTGGGACATCGCCGTCGACGACGTCGCCGCGCTCGTCGCCGCGGGCGCGGCGATCCTCGCCGAGCCCGGCGACGCACACCGCTGGACCGTGCTCGCCGACCCTCAGGGCAACGAGTTCTGCGCGTTCACCGAGTGATGGTCGATCGACCGACGGTCAAGCGATGCGGGTCTGGCCCCGGAAGTACGGCAGGAGCACCTCGGGCACGTCGATGCCGCCGTCGGCCCGGTGGTACGTCTCGACGATGGCCGCCCACACGCGGGGGACGGCGAGCGCCGAGCCGTTCAGCGTGTGGACCATGGCCGTGCCGCCGCCGCCCGGTCGGTAGCGGATGTTGCCGCGACGAGCCTGGTAGTCCGTGAACCAGCTCACCGAGCTGACCTCGAGCCACTGGTCCGCCCCCGGGGCGTAGACCTCGATGTCGAACGAGCGGTGGTGGCTCTGGCCCATGTCGCCCGTGCAGATCTCGATGACCCGGTGGGCGAGCCCGAGGTCGCGGATGCCCGACTCGGCCCGCTCGACCAGCTCGTCGAGCACGTCGGCGGCCTGCTCGGGCGTGGCGTAGGCGAAGATCTCGACCTTGTCGAACTCGTGGGTGCGCAGCATGCCCCGGGTGTCGCGGCCCGCCGACCCCGCCTCGCGCCGGTAGCACGAGGTGGCCGCCATGAACCGCTGGGGCAGCTCGTCCGTCTCGATGATCTCGTCGCGGTGGATCGACGTGAGCGGGACCTCGGCGGTGGGGATGCACCAGAGGTCGTCGCGCTCCACCCAGTAGGCGTCGTCGGCGAACTTCGGGAGCTGGCCGGTGGCGGTGAGCGTCTCGCTCGAGACGAGCGACGGCGGCCGCACCTCCTCGAAGGCGTCGGCGTTGCGGTCGAGCGCGTACTGCAGCAGGGCTCGGGCGAGGGTGGCGCCGCCCTTGCGCTGCATGGTGAACATGGCGCCCGAGATCTTCACCGCCCGCTCGTTGTCGAGGATGCCGTAGCGGGGCCCCAGCTCCCAGTGCGGGATGCGCTGGTGGTCGCCGTAGCCGTCGGGGTCGAACCCCGTCACCCGCAGCACCGGGTTGTCGGCGTCGCCCGCCCCGTCGGGGGCGTCGGGGTGGGGGGTGTTCGGGATGCGCAGGAGCAGCTCGCGCACCTCGGCCGACGCGGCGGCGGCCTCGGCGGCCAGCTCGCCCTCGCGCTCGCCCAGCGCCCGGCTCTCGGCCTGCACCTCGGCCGCCTCGTCGCCCCGACCGTCGCGGTGGAGCTGGCCCACCTGCTTCGACAGGGCCTTCACCTGGGCCCGGATCTCGTCGCGCTCGACGCCGAGGCGGCGCTGGCGCTCGTCGAGCTCGGCCAGCCGGTCGATGTCGCTCACGTCGATCCCGCGACGGGCGAGCGCGGCCTTCACCACGTCGGGCTCGGTGCGGATGCGGCGGATGTCGAGCATGGGGTCCGACGGTACTCGGCGGCCCCGATCGCGGACTACGGCGATCCCCCGGACCGCCACTAGCGTCCGAACCATGCCCGCGCTCGAGGTCCGAGACCTCACGATCACCTATGGCGACACGCGCGCCGTGACCGGGCTGACCTTCGCCGCCGAGCCGGGCGAGGTGCTCGCCGTGCTCGGCCCGAACGGGGCGGGCAAGACCTCCACCATCGAGTGCCTCGAGGGCTACCGCCGCCCCACGGAGGGCGAGGTACGGGTGCTCGACCTCGACCCGATCGCCCAGCACGACCAGCTGGTGCCCCAGATCGGGGTGATGCTCCAGTCGGGCGGGGTGTACCCCGGCATCCGGCCGCTCGAGGCGCTCGAGCTGCACGCCGCGCTCTACGCCGATCCCGCCGATCCCGCCGAGCTGCTCGAACGCGGGCCTGACGCACCGCCGTCGCGCCACCTGGCGCCAGCTGTCGGGCGGCGAGCAGCAGCGACTCTCGCTTGCCCTCGCCCTGGTGGGTCGCCCCCGCGTGGCGTTCCTCGACGAGCCCACCGCCGGCGTCGACGTGCAGGGCCGCCAGCTCATCCGCTCCACGGTGCGCGAGCTCGCCCACGACGGGGTGTGCGTGGTGCTCACCACCCACGACCTCGACGAGGCCGAGAAGGTGTCGGACCGGGTCGTGATCATCGACCGGGGCCACCTGATCACCGTGGGCACGCCCGACGAGCTGATGGCGGCCGGCGGCAGCCGCGAGATCCGCTTCGGCGCGCCCGCCGGCATCGACGTGGCCGCCCTCGGCAGGGTGATGCTCGCGGCCGTGGCCGAGACGGCGCCGGGCGAGTACCTGGTGGAGACCGAGCCCTCGCCCGCCAACATCGCCACGCTCACCGGCTGGCTGGCCGAGAAGGACCTGCCGCTCGCCGACATCCGGGCCGGGCGCCAGACCCTCGAGGACGTGTTCCTGCGCATGACGGCCATCACCGGCGAGGTGCCGGCGGTGCGGCTCGACCAGAAGCCGACGCCCGAGCGGGCCCGCTCGGGCCGCAGCCGTCGGCGCCCGGGGGCGGCGTGACCGCCACGGCCCCGGCGGCGGCGCCGGGACGGCGAGCGCTGGAGGCCCAGACCCGCATCGAGCTGCTGCTCACCCTGCGGCGCGGCGAGTCCGTGCTGCTCACCTTCCTCATCCCGGTCGTGCTGCTCGCCTTCTTCTCGACGGTCGACGTGCTCCCCACCGGCGACGGCGACCCGATCGACTTCCTGTTCCCCGGCGTGCTCGCCCTGGCGATCATGTCGACCTCCCTCGTGTCGGTCGCCATCGCCACCGGGTTCGAGCGGCAGATGGGCGTCCTCAAGCGCCTGGGCTCGACGCCGCTCACCCGCCGCCAGCTCCTCGGCGCCAAGACCGCCGCGGTGGTGGCCGTGCAGCTCCTGCAGATCGTGGTGCTCGTGGTCGAGGGGCTGATCCTCGGCTTCCGGTTCTCGGGCCCGTCGCTCGGCCTGGCCGTGCTCGGCGCCGTGCTCGCCACCATCGCCTTCGCCGGCCTCGGCCTGCTGATGGCCGGCACGCTCCCGGCGCTCACCACCCTGGCCGCCGCCAACGGCGTCTACCTGCTGCTCCTGCTGATCGGCGGCATGGTGATCCCCCTCGACGAGCTGCCCGGCCCGCTGCGCACCGTGTCGCAGCTGCTGCCGGCCGGCGCCCTGGCCGAGGTCTTCCACGGCGCGCTCGGCGGCGGCGACGTGCCCGGGCGGGCGCTCGCGGTGCTCGCCGCCTGGGCCGTCGCGGCCCCCCTCGCGGCGGCCCGCTGGTTCCGCTGGGAGTAGGCGCCGCTCACCCGACCGGGCGACGAACCGATCGCGCGGTACGGTCGGCCCGGTGCGGGGCGAGCAGCGGGCAGGGTGGCGCGAGCGGTCTCCCTGGCCCTGCTGGGGCTGGCGCTGGTGGCGGTGCCGATCGTGGTCGCCCTCGTCGGCTTCGTCGGCGACCGCTGGACGCTGACGGGCGACTGGGCGTCGCTCGACGTCCGGATCGCCGAGGTCGGCACCCGCGACACGCCGCTCATCGGCGCCTACAGCACTCGGGGCTGGGCGCATCCGGGCCCGAGCATCTACCGGCTCGCCGCCCCGGCTCGATGGGCGAGCGGCGGCGACCCCCGCTCGATGATGTGGACGGCCGGCGCCATCAACCTGGCGTCGATCGGCGCCATCGCCTGGGTCGCCCGGCGGCGCGGCGGCGACGCCATGGCGCTCGTCGCCCTGCTCGCCTGCGCGCTCCTGGCCCACGGCCTCGGACCCGGTCGGGTGATCGACCTGTGGAACCCGATCGTGCCGCTGTTCCCGCTCCTGCTGGTGGCCTTCCTGGCCTGGAGCGCCGCCACCGGCGAGCGACGCCACGCCGTCCCCGCCCTGCTGGTGGGCGCGCTCGTTGCCCAGGCCCATGTGAGCATGGTGGCGCTGCTCGCCGTGATCGGCGCCTGGGCGGTGGCGTGGACGGTCCTCGAGCGGCGCGGGCACCCGCCCGACGACGAGGTCGACGGCGACGTCGAGGCCGAGGGAGCCGACGATCGGCGGCCGGGGTGGGTGCCGGTGCTCGCGGCGGGCGGCGGGCTCGCCGCCCTCGCGTTCGTGCCCCCGCTCGTCGACCAGGTGGCGCGCACGGGCAACCTCGGCACCCTCGCCCGATACTTCGTCGCCGGGGGCAACCAGCCGGTGGGGCTGGGCACCGGCCTCGGCCTCGTCAGCCGGTACGTCCGACCCGACGGCCCGTGGCTCGGCGGCCCCGAGCCGACCCACGGCGTCTCCGTGCTCGGGTCGGGCGCCCTGCCCACGCTGGCGATCCTCGTCGCCCTCGCCGCGATGGCCATCGCCCTCTGGCGGCGCGGCTGGCGCACCGACGCCGCAGGCGCGTCGCTCGCGCTGGTCCTCGTGGCGGCCGCGGTGCCCATCGCCTCCCGGGTCGACCGGCCGATCTTCGACTACCTCGTGAAGTGGCTCGAGGTCCCGAGCGCCTTCGCCTGGTTCTGGCTCGCCTGGGGCACCTGGCGCCTGCTCGTCCGCCCGGCGACGGTGGCGCGGGGCCTTCCCCGACCGGCGCTCGCGGGCGTCGGCGTCGTCGCCATCGCCCTGGTGGCGGCGTGGTCGGTGCCGGCGGCGACCCGGCTGCACTTCCCGGCGGCCCAGCGCGAGGCGAAGGCGGTCGCCGCCCTCGTCCCCGAGCTGGCGGCGACGCTCCCCCACGACCGGCCGGTCCGCATCGAGCACCGAGGCGACGACTTCGGCAACGTGGCCTCGGGGATCATCGTCGGGCTGCGCCGGAGCGGCGTCGACGTGGTGACCACCGACGGCTGGACCGGCCTGAAGTACGGGCCCGACGCGGTCTGGAAGCCCGGCGAGCCGGCGGTCTCGCCGGTCCTCACGGTGGCGGTCGACTACCCGTACCGCCTCCGCAGCACCCGCCGGCGGTGCCTCGACGAGGGCGCCCGGCCGGTCGCCGAGTACGACCAGCTCACCGCCGAGCAGCGGCGGTGGCTCACCGACATGAGCGCCAAGGCCCTGTTCGAGCCCGAGCTGGTGACCCCCGCCGAGCAGCGCCGGGCCGACCGCCTCGGCCCCCGGGCGTTCGCGGTCACGGTGTTCGAGGCCGACGACGTGTGCGCCACCGGTCCGTAGGGGACCGCCATGTCACCTCAAGGCCCCACCGTCGGTTGCCGATGGTGGAGGGTCCGCCCACCACTGGAGGAAGCCGTGCCCCGGCGGCCCTGGTCCACGTCCGCCGCCCTCGTGGGGGCGGCCGCGCTCGTCGCCGGCCTCGCCACGCCCGCGCACGCGGCGCCCGACCCGGGCGCGTGGCTCAAGCCTGGCGTGCCGATCACCTACGAGCACCCGGACCCGTCGATCACCACCCTCGGGCCGATGACGTTCAGCTACGCCACCAACCACGGCGGGACCGACCTGCCGGTGCTGTGGTCGGCCGACGCCACGACCTGGACGGCCCGGACCCAGTACGACGGGGTGGAGGGCACCCAGGACGGCGACACCTACGGCTGGTTCAACGACGCGTTCCCGACGGTGCCGTGGGGCATCGACTACGACCGGTGCAACGCCGCCGAGCCCGGCTGCGACCCCAAGGAGCTGTGGGCGCCGTCGGTGGCCTTCGTCGGCACCCACTGGGTGGCGTTCCACGCCGTGAAGGTGGCGCGCGAGCCGGCCTACAGCCCCTACGGCCGCTTCGCGATCTACGCGTCGGTGGCGGACAACCCGCTCGGGCCGTTCCGGGCCGCGTCGTCGTCGCCGATCGTCAGCACCAACTCGACCCTCGACGTGGCCGGGGCGATCGACCCCGACGTGTTCGTCGACGAGGTGACCGGGAAGGCCTACCTGCTCTGGAAGACCGAGGGGAACCTGCGGGGGAACTACCCGGCGATCTGGGCCCGCCAGCCGACAGCAGCGGCACCCGCTTCGCCTGGGCTCGACCGCCCGCAAGCTGATGACCGTCTCGCAGGCGTGGAGGGCACGGTCGTGGAGAACCCTCGCTCACCAAGGTGGCGGGTCGATACGTGCTGCTCTACTCGGGCAACGACTACACCTCGACATCGTCGGGCACGGGCTACGCCATCTGCAGCTCGCCGCTCGGGCCGTGCACGAAGTCGAGCTCCAACCCGATCATCCGCTCCGCCAGCGGAGCGTGGAGCCCCACCGGGGCCGACGGCCTGCGGACCAGCGCGGCCGGTTCATCGCCACCTACCACGCGTGGACGGGAGCCAGCGGAGGTCGGGGCCAGGGCCAGCGACGCCAGCACGTGATGGAGCTGACGACGAGCGCCACGGGCGGGGTGCGGGTCATCCGACGCGACCTCTCGGGCGGTGCGGGAGCCGACTTCCTGTGGCGCCACGCGAAGGGCGGGGCGGCGACGTCCACCCCGCTGTCGGTGGGCGGCACCTACGTGCCGGCGGCGGGCGACTTCGACGGCGACGGTCGCAGCGACATCTTCTGGTACGGCGAGTGGACGCGCTCGGACTCGATCTGGACGGGGCGCGCCGACGGCCGCTTCGGCGGGCGCGCGGCCGACCAGCGCGGGACCTTCGTGCCGCT
Organism: Acidimicrobiales bacterium; assembly: GCA_041394165.1. GTDB lineage: Bacteria > Actinomycetota > Acidimicrobiia > Acidimicrobiales > Iamiaceae > Aquihabitans. The sequence continues at coordinate 380,665 of JAWKIT010000002.1, read as the reverse complement.
CGCCGGCGACTTCGACGGCGACGGGCTGGGCGACATCTACTGGTACCAGCCCGGCCCCGACCCGATCGCCGCCGACCCGAGCCGCAGCGGCGACCTCTACGAGCCCAACGCCCGCAACGACCAGCTGTGGCGCTCGACCGGCACCGGCTGGACGGTGACCGACCTGTCGATGCCCTGGGCGGCCAACCCGGTGGTGGGCGACTTCGACGGCAGCGGCACCACCGACATCCTCTGGGTGCAGCCGGGCACGGGCGCCGATCGCCTCTGGCGCTTCGACCACGACGGCCGACCGACGAGCTCCTCCGTGTCGATCGCCGGCGACTACCGCCCCGTGGTGGGCGACTTCGACGGCAACGGCGTGGACGACGTGTTCTGGTACGGCCCGGGCGCCCGGCCGGACTCGATCTGGTGGTTCGACGGCCAGGCCCGCTACCGGATCACCCAGCAGCGCGTCACCGGCGAGCAGTACCGGCCCTTCGCCGGCGACTTCGACGGCGACGGCCACGACGACCTGTTCTGGTACGCACCGGGCCCGGGCAACGACTACCGCTGGAGCGCCATCACCTCGGCGGGCTCGTACCGCTCGGTGGGCACGACCGCCACCGGCATCTACCAGCCGGTGGTGGGCGACTACGACGGCAACGGCGTCGACGACATCGTCTGGTACTCCTGATCCCAGCGCCCGCGATCGGCGACGGGCTCAGCCCACGTAGGGCGGGTTCGAGCCGGTGAAGAACTCGAAGGTGGCCAGCGCCGCGCAGTAGACGGCGACGGCGAGGATCAGCCCGCCGTAGAAGAGCCAGCTCAGGATCTTCTTGTCGAAGCGCAGGTGCATGAAGACGCTGGCGACGATCACGAACTTCACGGCCATCATCGCCAGGAGCCCGCCGATCTCGGCCGCCTGGGACGCGAAGCCCTCGCCCCACGGCAGGTAGCTCCAGGCCACCTCGACGGCGGTGATGACCGCGAGGATCACGGCCGTCTTGACGAACAGCTTGTCGGTGGGGTGGGCGTGGCCCTCGTCGTGGGTGGCGACGTCGGCGGTTGCGCTGGTCATGTCCGAGCTTCCCCTACTTGATCAGGTACACGACGGTGAAGATGAGGATCCACACCACGTCGACGAAGTGCCAGTACAGGCCCACGATCTCGACCGCTTCGGCGTTGTCGTGGGTGATGCGGCCCCGCAGCGAGAGCGCCAGCAGCGACAGCAGCATGATGATGCCGAGCGTGACGTGGACGCCGTGGAAGCCGGTGAGCGTGTAGAAGGCCGACCAGGCCGGGCTGTGGGTGTAGCCGTAGCCCTCGTTGAGGAACTCGGTGAACTCGTACACCTGGCCCGAGATGAACACCGTGCCGAGCAGCGCCGTGGTGGCGAGCCAGGTGCGGGTGGCCCGGTTGTCGCCGCGGGCGATGGCCGAGACGGCGAGCACCATGGTGAGCGAGCTCATCAGCAGCACGAACGACGAGATCGACGTGAAGGCGATGTCGTAGAGCTCGTGGGGGGTCTCGCCGCCGGCGGCGCGGGTCTTGTAGAGCAGGAACGTCGAGATGAGCCCGCCGAAGAGCAGGCACTCCGAGCCGAGGAAGCCCCACATGGCGAGCTTCTCGTTGGAGATGCCCGTGGCGGTGACGTGGCCGTGCATCGGGCCGGGCTCGACCTCGTGCACGTCGGTCGGGATCGCAGCGGTCTCAGTCAACGAGCGCAGCCTCCTCGGTCGGGGCGGCCTCGCCGCTCGCGTCGGTGGGAGCCTCGGCGGCGTCGCCGCTCGGGTCGGTGGGCTCCGGGTGGTCGTCGTGGTCGTGGCCGGCCGCCGGATCGGTGGAGGGCTCCATCACCCAGCCGTAGAGGGCGGCGACCACGAGGATGCCGCCGATCACGCACAGCCAGAGGCTGTAGATCAGGCCCCAGCCGATGAACGGCAGGCCCGCCGAGAGCACGATGGGCCAGTACGACGGCGACGGCAGGTGGACGTCGGTGGCGTCGCCCTTCTGGACGACGTCCTCGGTGGCGGCCACCCGCACGAGGCGCCCGTCCTCGCCCTCGGCGTACTTGCGGTGCCAGAACTCGTCGAGCGAGTGGACGGTGGGGATGACGTCGAAGTTGTGCGCCGGGGTGGGGCTGGGGATCATCCACTCGAGGTCGCGGCCATCCCACGGATCGGCCGGCGCCGTGAGCTTGCCGCCCTTGGCCTTGCGCTTGGCCACCCGGTAGCTGGCCACGATGTTCCAGGCGAACACGCAGAACGAGACGAAGATGACGAGCACGCCGACGGTGGCGACCGCGTTCCAGACGTTGAAGCCGTAGCCGTCGTTGTAGGAGTAGGTGCGCCGGGGCATGCCCTGGAGGCCCAGCACGTGCATCGGACCGAACGTCAGGTTGAAGCCGACGAGCAGGATCCAGAAGTTGACCTTGCCGACCTTGTCGTTCAGGAAGTAGCCGAACACCTTCGGCCACCAGAAGTACAGGCCGCCGATGAAGCCGAACAGGGCGCCGCCGAAGAGCACGTAGTGGAAGTGGGCGACGATGTAGTAGGTGTCGGTCTGCTGGGTGTCGGCGGGGGCCACCGAGTGCGACACGCCGGAGAGGCCGCCGATGGTGAACATCGTGACCAGGCCGATCGAGTACAGCATCGGCGACGTGAACTTGAGCTTGCCGCCCCACATGGTGGCCATCCAGTTCAGGATCTTCACGCCGGTGGGCACGGCGATGAACATGGTGGAGACCGAGAAGGCGGCCACCGACACCGGGCCGATGCCCGAGGCGAACATGTGGTGGGCCCACACGCCCCAGCCCATGAAGCCGATGGCGATGCCCGAGAACACCATGAACGGGTAGCCGAAGATCGGCTTGCGGGCGAACACCGGGATGATCTGGGAGACCACCCCGAACGCCGGCAGGATCATGATGTAGACCTCCGGGTGCCCGAAGATCCAGAACAGGTGCTCCCACAGCAGCGGGTCGGCACCGGAGCTCACGTCGAAGAACGTGGCCCCGAAGAGCCGGTCGAACAGCAGCAGGAACAGCGCGGCGGTGATCACCGGGAGGGCGAAGAGCAGCAGCATCTGGGTGACGAGGCTCATCCAGGTGAAGACGGGCATCTTGAACAGCGTCATGCCCGGGGCCCGCATGTTGAGCACCGTGGTGACCAGGTTGGCCGCGCCCACGAGCGACGAGATGCCGGTGATGAGCAGGCCCATCACCCACAGGTCGATGCCGTGGGTGGGCGAGAAGGTCACGCCCGAGTTGGGGGCGTACATGAACCAGCCGCCGTCGGCCCCGCCGCCCAGCAGCCACGCGGAGTTGAGCACGATGCCGCCGCCGAGGAACGTCCAGAACGAGAGGGCGTTGAGGCGGGGGAACGCGACGTCGCGGGCGCCGATCTGCAGCGGCAGCAGGTAGTTCATGAAGGCCGCGCCGAGCGGCATGACCACCAGGAAGATCATGGTGGTGCCGTGCATCGTGTACACCTGGTTGTACAGGTCGGCCGAGAGCAGCTTGCCGTTGGGCTGGGCGAGCTGGAGGCGGATGAGGATGGCCTCGATGCCGCCGATCAGGAAGAACACCGCGGCGGCGGTGCCGTACATGATGGCGATCTTCTTGTGGTCGACGGTGGTGACCCAGCTGCGCCAGCCCGACGAGGTGGTGGGCCGGGCGAAGACGCCCCCGGGGCGGACGCGGCCCTCGTCTCCCGAGCCGAGGGCGAGAGGTCCGTCGATGTGGCTGATGCTCATGACGTGCTCGTTCCTACTGCAGCGTGATCAGGAAGGCGACCAGGTCGTCGATCTGGTCTTCGGTGAGGTTGAAGTTCGGCATGCCGCGGCTCGCGGTGGACGGGGCGTCGCCGGCGTACATCGCCTTCTCGGCGGGCGGGTTGCGCAGCCAGGCCTCGAGGTCCTCGCGGTTGAGGCACTGCTCGATGCCTTCGGGCGTCTCGGCCCAGTCCTCGCCGAGCGCCTTGCACTCGTCGGTGTCGAGGCGGAGGTGGAACTTGCCGCCGGCGAAGAGCGTGCGGGTCATGAACTTGGTGAGGTTCGGCGCGTTGCCCGACACCTGGTTGACCACCGGGTCGTACTCGTAGAGCTTCTGGCCGCTCTCGTCGGTGGGGTCGGTCATGCCGGTGATGCGGTGGCAGGTGGTGCACTGGCTGGCGAACTGGGTGAACCCGTTCTTGGCCGCCTCGTCGGTGGGGGCCTCGAAGGGCACCAGCTGCTTCTGCTCCCAGGCGTCGTAGTCGGCGGCGTCGAGGGCCACGACCTTGATGCGCATCTCGGCGTGGGAGAGCCCGCAGAACTCGGTGCACTGGCCGATGTACTCGCCGGGCTCGGCGGCGTTGATGGTGAGCGGGTGGATGCGCCCGGGCACGGCGTCCTTCTTGCCGTTGAGCGCCGGCGCCCACCAGGAGTGGATGACGTCGTTCGACTTGATGCGCAGCGAGATCTCGCGATCGGCGGGGATCACCAGGTCGTTGGCGGTGATGATGTCGGCCTCGCCGTCGCCGTCCACGTCGTAGCGGTACTCCCACCACCACTGCTGGCCGATGACCTCGACGGTGAGGGCGTCGGCGTCGGGCTTGCGAGCGAGGTCGAAGATCGTCGAGACCGTGAAGAAGGCGATGATGGCGAGCACGACGGCCGGGAGGATGGTCCAGCCGATCTCGAGCTTGAAGTTGCCGTGGAGCTGCTCGGGGAAGGCGTCGAAGTCGTCGTCGTCCTTGGCCCGGAAGCGGATCACCACGTAGAGGGCGCCGCCCATGACCGCCACGAACACGATGCCGGCCACGATGAACACGGGCAGCGCCAGGTTGTGGATGGTCTGCGCCTTGGGGCCCTGCGGGTCGAGCGTGGTCTGCGGGGTGTCGCCGTCGAGCGACATGGCGCAGCTGCTGAGCGTGAGCACCACGCCGGCGGCGAGCGCCGCCAGGGCGGCGGTGCGGGTGCGGGAGCGCCCGGTCATCTTCTCTCCTCGAACGTCCATCAGTTGCCCACCGTGATCACGAGCTCGGCCGGTCCGGGCAGGGGTGCCAGCCCCTCCTCGCCGCCGTGCTCCTCCTCGTGGTCGCCGCCGTGCTCGCGCTCGCCGGCGATGGCCGCCGCCACGCCGCCGCCCATGATGGCGATGCCGCCCACCAGCAGCATGGCCGCGATGGCGTTCTGGGAGAGCTTGGGCTTGGCGATGACCAGGTAGCCGACCGCCAGGAAGATGGCGGGCACGATGCCGAAGACCAGGTACGAGCCGATCTTCGGCAGCGCCAGCAGGATCCGCGAGACGGCCAGCACGATGCCGGCGATGCCGAGCACGGCGAGGCCCGGGATCTCCACCGGGTACATGAAGCGGTTGCGGATGGCGTCGTTGACGGCCGGGTCGCCGGTGGCCCGATCGGCCCAGGCCCGAGCAGCCCACTCGACGATGGTGATGGTGAGCCCGATGGCGCCGATGACGAACATCACCGGGCCGACGGCGAGGCCGATGACGAGGGCGGCGGCCGAGAAGGCGCCGATCACCGGCCAGTAGTTGGCGGTGGTCGGCGCCGGCGCCTCGGGCACGGTCTCGAGCCCGACCAGCTGCGCCTCGGCCTCGGGGTCGGCGTCGCGCAGCGACGAGAGGAAGATGCCGAGGAACAGCGACAGGAACGACAGGCTGACGAGGATGCTGTAGCCGACGTGGTCGCCGACGCCGCCCTTGTAGCCGAGCGTGAGCGGCCCGAGGACCGAGTCGATGGGGCCCTGGTCGGAGGTGGCGACGGCGTAGGCGATCGCCGCGACGAAGCCGATCGCCGCCAGGCCGAACAGGAACTTGGATCCGGACTTGAACATCGTGGGCCTTACTTCGTGACGAAGATCGCGTACCAGATCACCGCGAAGACGGCGATGTTGGCGTACCAGAACAGTGCGGCGGCGACGAGGCCCTCACGATCCCTGCCGTGGTACTCGCCGCCCAGCGTGCGGAAGGTCATGACCGCCGCGTAGGCCATGGCCGCCACCAGCGTGGCGATGAACCCGCCGGTGATGGTGTAGATGAACACGCCCGGCACGCTGGCCACCGGGAGCTCCATCTGGGTGTAGAGGAACGAGATGGCGTTGATGACGGCCAGGCCGAACATCATGGTGAGCGCCAGCGCCAGGTAGGCGGCGGGGCGATCGTTGCGGCCCACGGCGTCGACCGCCCACCACATGGTGACCGCCGACAGCAGCATGGTGGCCATGGCGATGCCGCCCGGGGTGAGCGGGATGCTCGTGCCCTCGGGGAGCCAGGTGCCGCCCTGCGAGAGGACCGACGCCCGCTCGGCGAGGTAGAGGCCGATCACCCCGGCGAAGGCCATGAGGGTGGCCACGGCGGCGAGGGCGGTGCCCACCAGCAGCACGCGCGGCCGAGCCGGCGGGGCCGCGGGCGGCAGGGCGAGGACGGCGTCGTCGGACATCACTTCTCCTCACGCAGGTCGTAGAGGGGCTCGGCCGAGGCGACGACGGCGAGCTCGCCCTCGAAGTTGCCCACGGGCGGCGGCGACGGTGCCAGCCACTCGAGCGTCTGGCCGCCCCACGGGTCGGCGGGCACCTCGTCGTCGGGGCGCCGGAGCAGCGGCAGGAGCGACACGGCGGCCACGAGCAGGCCGAGGGCCACGATGGCGACGCCGATGGCGACCACCATGTTGGCGGCGGCGATGCCACCGGCGTAGTCGCCCTGGGTCTCGACGCCGTCGCCGACGATGCCCGACACGAAGTCCGGCACGGTCATGACGATGCCGCCGACGAGCAGCAGGAGCGGGGCGACGAGCCCCACGTTCGACGCGGCCGGGCCCCGCCCGACCTTGGAGGCCCACCAGGTGATGCCGCCCAGCGCGGCGATCACGGCGGCCACCACCACGGCGTGGGTGATGCCGAGGAAGAAGATGTTGGTGGAGGCGCTCGATCCCTCGGGCACCTCGAGGACCCCGGGGATCGAGCCGATCGCCCCGGCGAGGGTGCCCACGAGGAGCATCAGGACGCCGGCGGCGGCGTAGGCCACGCCCGGGCCGGCCTTGAGGCTGCCGCTGCGGCGGACGGCGTCGAGCGCCCCGCCGGCCACCACGAGCACCGGCACGACCGCAGCGATCCCGACGACCACCACGAGCAGCGAGTCGAGCGCATCGGTGGAGGGGATGGCGAGGAAGGCGCCGAAGCTGACGGCGCCGAACACCCCGATGGCGCCCTGCACGAGGCCGCGCATGCGCTGGCGCGAGCCCGAGGCGGTGGCGAACACGTCGGCGGCGAAGCCGAGCACCGGGACGGCGAGCACGTAGATCTGCGGGTTGCGGAAGATCCACGCCAGCGCCGGGTAGATGCCCGCCGAGCCGCCGAGGGCGAGGGCGCCGCCGTGGCGGTGGTCGACGTACATCAGCACGAGCATCCCGCCGAGGACCGGCAGGGTGAACACCCACATGATCGAGGCGATGGCCACCGACCAGGCGAAGAGCGGGGTGCGCTCGAGCGAGAGGCCGTCGGTGCGCAGGGCCAGGACGGTGGTGGCCAGGCACACGGCGGCGAGCAGGACCGACGCCACGATGAGGCCCATCGCCGCGATCCAGAGGTTGACGCCGTTGGCGCTGCCGCCGCCGGGCCCGCCGTTGATGGCGTAGGAGGCGATCAGCAGGATCGAGCCGAGGAACCAGCCCCAGAACGACGCAGCGGCGGCCCGCGGGAAGGCGATCGAGCGGGAGCCGACCTGGAGGGGCACGACCACCATCGCCACGCCGATGATCAGCGGGAAGGCCAGGAGGAAGAGGGTGCCCACCCGCAGGAGGGTGAAGAGCTGGTAGGCGACGTCGCTGCTGAAGACGTCGAGGGTCTCGGGCTCGAAGCCCTCGACCCCGAAGGCGAGGCCCAGGCCGAGCACCGGGAGGCCGAGCAGCAGGGCGGCGACGATGTAGAGGCGACCGATCACCTTGTGGTCGCCGGACCCCAGCACCGCGGCCAGCCCACCGGGCTGGGGGTGGGGGGCCGAGGGGGCCGCCGCGGAGGCCGTCTCGACGGTCTCGGGAGGGGTCTCGGTTACAGCCATGGGCGCTCTGACCTCACCGCCGCCACGCCCGAGCAGGGGCCACGCGACGTCTCGTGGGGGTTCGATTCCGTACGGTTCGGGACACTACACAGTCGCCCTCGCAGCCAGGAAAAGCCGCCGGGGGCGGTGGACCGCTCCCCGCAGGCGGTCACGAGCCGCGCACCAGCACGTCGAGGGCCATCGCCCCGAAGAGCAGGGTGATGTAGGTGATGGAGTAGGTGAAGACGCGCATGGCGAGCTTGGTGGATGGGGAGCGGCGCAGCTCGACCGCGAACCACGTGAACACGCCGCCGAGCACGATCGCCGAGGCGAGGTACACGTGGCCCATGCCGGCCACCGGCGAGAACAGGAGGGTGAGGCCCCACAGCAGGATCGTGTAGCCGAGGATCCGCGTGGCGGTGGTGCGCAGCGAGGCCACCGAGGGGAGCATCGGCACGTCGGCCGACGCGTAGTCGTCCTTGTACTTGATGGCCAGCGCCCAGAAGTGGGGCGGGGTCCAGTAGAAGATGACCGCGAACAGCACCACCGGCGCCCAGGCGAGGGAGTCGGTGACCGCCGACCACCCGATCAGCACCGGCGCCGCCCCGGCGGCGCCGCCGATCACGATGTTGCTCTTCGAGGTGCGCTTGAGCCACAGCGTGTACACGAACACGTAGAAGAGGCAGGCGGCGACGGCGAGCACGGCGCTCAGCAGGTTGACCCACGCCCACAGCCACACGAAGGCGACCACCTCGAGGCCGATGGCGAAGGTGAGCGCCGCTCGGGGCGTGACCACGCCGGTGACGAGCGGACGGCCCTTGGTGCGCTCCATGACCGCATCGATGTCGCGGTCGACGTACATGTTGATGGCGTTGGCGCCGCCCGCGGCGAACGCCCCGCCGAGGACCGTGTTGAAGATCAGCCACAGCGACGGGATGCCGCCCTCGGCCACCACCATCGTGGGCACCGTGGTGATGAGGAGCAGCTCGATGATGCGCGGCTTGGTGAGCGCGACGTAGCCGGCCAGGCGAGCGCGGAGGGGGTGGGAGGCCGGCTTCAGCACGGGTCAACCCTATGACCCGCCCCCCGACGGGCACGAGTCCGAGGTGCCTCGTGGCGGCTTGGCCCCCGCCGATCCCCCAGCCGTAGCCTGAGCGCATGCTCGACCGCCTGCGCCAGCCGATCCCGCCGGCGGCGTACCGGAAGATCACCATGGTCTCGCTGGTCCTGCTGGCCGCGATCGTGGTCACCGGCGCCGGCGTGCGCCTCACCGGCTCGGGGCTCGGCTGCACCGACTGGCCCCGCTGCACCGACGAGACGTTCACCCCGTCGTCGGACCTCCACGCCAACATCGAGTTCTGGAACCGCATGATCACCGGGCTGGTGTCGGCCGCCGTGGTCGCCGCCGTGCTCGGGTCGCTGCGCCGCGCCCCGCGCCGGCGCGACCTCACGTGGCTGTCGCTCGGCCTGGTGGCCGGGGTGCTCGGCCAGATCGTGCTCGGCGGCATCGTCGTGCTCACCCACCTCAACCCGTGGCTCGTGCAGGGGCACTTCGTGCTGTCGATGGTGCTGGTGGCCAACGCCACGGTCCTCACCCACCGCGCCGGGCTGCCCGACGGCGCCGAGGAGCGCCCGATCGTGACGCCGGCGCTGCTGCGGTGGGGCTGGGGGCTGGTCCGGCCTGGCCACCGTCGTCCTGCTCACGGGCACGCTCGTCACCGGCTCGGGCCCCCACAGCGGCAAGACCCGCGCCCCGAAGGACGCCACCCTCGCCCAGGAGATCTCGGCGGCCAAGGAGGTGAAGCGCCTCCCCATGCGCGGTGCACGACGCTGCCCGCATCCACGGCGCCACGGTGTGGCTGCTCCTCGCCGCCACCATCTGGGTGCTGGTGCAGCTGCGCCGCCACCAGCCCGACGGCCCGCTCACGCGCCGGGCCACCCTGCTGACCACGGTGGTCCTGCTCCAGGGCGCGGTGGGCTACACGCAGTACTTCACGGGGGTGCCCCCGGCGCTCGTGGCCCTGCACATCCTCGGCGCGACGCTGGTGTGGATCGCGGCGCTCGCGCTCGCCCTGCACCTGCGCGCCCCGGTGGTGGCCGTGGACGCGGGCGGGGCACAATCGGTGGATGGCGTCGAGCACCCCGATCCTCACCCCGACGGAGACCTCGTCTCCGGCCGGTGACGAGGCGCTCGACACCGACACCCCCTGGATCGTCCTCGTCTGGAACGACCCGATCAACACCATGGAGTACGTCACCATCGTGTTCCAGAAGCTGTTCGGCTACTCGAAGGCCAAGGCCGAGCAGCTGATGCTCCAGGTCCACCACGAGGGTCGGGCGGTCGTGTCGTCGGGGAGCCGGGAGAAGGCGGAGGTCGACGTGTTCCGGCTGCACGAGCACGGCCTGTGGGCCACGATGCAGCACGACGAGTAGGAGCGCCGCCATCTCCCGCCTCTTCGCGCGCCGGCCCGACGGCCGCTACGACGTCGACCTCCACCCCGACCTGCGCACGCTGATCGGGATCGTGGTGGCCGAGCTCGCCGGCGACCTCGAGGCGGACCCGTCGGCCGACGACCTCCGCCGCCTGCGGCCCCCCGCCTACGCCGACGACCCCGAGCGCGACCTCGAGTACCAGCTCCTGGCCGGCGAGGAGCTCCGCCAGTCCCAGCGCGCCGCCATCGAGGCGTCGGCGCAGCTGCTCGACCGCACCGAGGTGGGCGACGAGGACCTGTGGGCGCTGGTGCGGACGCTCAACGCCGTGCGCCTCGCGGTGGGCACCCGGCTCGGCATCGAGGACGACGACCACCGCCGCCCCCGCTTCGGGTTCCGCCGCTCGCCCGACGAGCAGCGCAACTGGGCGATCTACGAGCTGGCCACCCAGGTGCAGCACGAGGCGACGCTCGCGCTGCAGGACGGCCTGGGCTGAGCGAGCGACCGGCTGCTGGTCCCCTCAGCGGCAGGCGGCGCCGAGGTCGCGCAGGATCTGCTGGCCCTCGGCCGATTGGGCGAACGTGCCGTCGGGGTCGGTGAGCTGCTCGGTGGAGAACCGCTCGATGACGCCCTGGGCGAAGCACGACGACTGCTCGGCGGTGGCGTCCTGCTCGAGGGTGCTGGCGTAGAGCTGGCTGCGGGTGACCGGGATGGCGAGGATGTCGGGCGACACCTCGGCACCGTCGCCCTCGGCGTCCGCACCGGGATCGCACGAGCTGAACGTGATGCGGCCGTCCTCCTTCTTGGCCGACGCCGTTCCCTTCGGCGACCGGCCCACCCACGTGACCAGCGCCTCGGCCAGCTCGCCGGTGTCGGCCTCGGTGTCGCCCGTGGCGGCGATGTCGACGCACCACCTGATCGTCCTGGCGGTACACGACGTAGGCGTCGCCGCCCCAGCCGTCGGTGGCGGCGAGCGCCACCTTGGCGTCCATGCGCGAGGCGAGCATGAGGTACCAGGTGGTGGGGCCGAACTCGCCGCCGTCGAGCACCTCGGCGCCCTCCGGCGCCTCGATCGTCACGTCCTTCGGGTCGAGCGCGCCCGTGCCGTAGGTGCGGGGTCGAACAGCGCCTCCTCGGAGGGCGGGTCGGCCAGGGCCTCGTCGATCTTCTTCGAGCCGAGGGCGTCGAGCACGGTGATGAGCTGCGGGCCGAGGATGTAGGGCGACGCGAAGAGGGTGGTGAGGATCGGCGGCACCTTGTCGTCGATCTCGGCCTGGGCGTCGTCGCCGCTCTGCTGGCTCTCCTCCTCGTAGGCCTTGCGCTCCTCGTCGGTGAGCTGATCGTCGATGTACGCGTCCTCGATGCGGGTGGCGTCGCCCTCGGCGAGCGCTCGCAGCACCGAGGCCTGGCCCGACTCGAGCTCGCCCATGCGCTCGAGGTCGAAGTGCTGGTCTTGGAGGACGTGGGTGAGCTCGTGGGCGAGGGTGACCTCGAGCGCCGGGGTCATCTTCGTGCCCCGCACGAACACCTGCTCGACGTCGGGGTCGTAGTAGGCGAGCGTGCCGCTGTCGCTCAGGGTGTCGCTCGCCTGGGCGAGGTCGACGTCGCCCGACACGAAGCCGAGGGCACGCAGCTGCGCCACCTGGTCGGCGTAGTACTGCTCGGTGTCGGGGTCCGAGACGTCGCCGCCCTCGGTGGCCCGCTTCGAGTACTCCTCGGCGCTCTGGAAGTTCACCTGCACCGGATGCTCGAAGGCGAGCTTGCGCTCCTTGGCCACCCACGTGGTGATGGGCTCCACCCGGGCGTCCCACTCGTCGGGGTAGTCGCGGCCGCCCTTCAACACGAGGTACGTGCCGGCCGCGATCATCGCCACCACCACGACCGCCGAGGCGATCAGCACCCAGGTGGGCGCCCGATCGTCGACGGTGGGGCCGAGCGGGGCGCCGGGGCCCGCCGCGCCGGGCGGCGGGGGGACGGCGGGGCCGCGACGCTCAGGCGGGATGTTGACCGACGGCACCGGCTGAGCCCAGGGGTTGGCCGCGGCGGACGTGCCGCCCATGGTGCCGCTGGCACCGGGCAGCGGCGGCAGCGGGGTGTTGCCGGGCGGGGCGATGGGCGGGCCGCCGTTCCACGGGCCGACCTCGCGCGGCGGCGACGGCCACGGGACCTGCTCACCCACGGCGCGTCGCTCCTTCGTGCACGTGCACCTGATCGGCACGGCGAGGCGAAGCCTGAGCGCGGGTCGCGCACCGGTCCGCCGGCGCGCGACGGGGGAGGGACCCGGTCGTCACGGCGGCCACGCTAGGCGGTCGGCGCGGTTCGCAGGGGGCGGATCGGACATCGCCGGACCGTCGAACGCCACGAGGCGTCGGAAGGGTCGGCTGCTACCGTTCCACGGTCCCGATCCGGGACGGGCCCCCATCGTCCAGTGGCCTAGGACGCCTGCCTTTCACGCAGGTAACACGGGTTCGAATCCCGTTGGGGGTGCGCTTCGGCGGCGTGCGCGCTGCCGGGCCGGGAGGTTCGGGCGATGGTGATCGCTGGGCGGCAACGATCGACCGAACCTCGGGGCGGTGGGCGCAGCGTGTACCGGCACGGCTGCGGGTGCCGGGCGTCTGGCACCAGGCGGGGCGCGGGTACCTCGTCGCCGACCCCCTCCTCGGACAAGGAAGACGCCATGGCCTCCATCGTCGAGACCCTCGACATCGATCGACCCGTCGCCCACACCTACGCCGTGTGGGCCGACGTGGAGCGCTGGCCCGAGTTCCTCCACCACGTCGAGCGGGTGGAGCGGACCGGCGACCGCACGTTCCACTGGTGGCTGAGGGTGGCCGGCGCCGAGAAGGCCTTCGAGGCCGAGCTCACCGAGCTGGTCCCCGACCAGCGGATCGCCTGGAAGACGCTCGGCGGCGTCGACCACGCCGGGGTCGTCACCTTCCACGAGACCAGCGACACCACCAGCCGGGTCGCCCTCCAGATCGAGTACCAGCCCGACGGCTTCGTCGAGCACCTCGGCGCCATCACGAACCTCGACCACGTGCTCGCCAACTACGACCTCGGTCAGTTCAAGGCCCTCGCCGAGAGCTGACCGGCGGGCGCCTTCCGAGATCGCCGGCTCCGGGAGGTTCGGGCGATCCGGCTCGGTGGGCGCCAACGATCGACCGAACCTCTGGCCCTGGATCACCCCGCCCGGGGCAGACTGCGGCGGTGGTCGGGCCGAGCGAGGCGGTGGTGCGGGCGTTCGGGCGCCGGGGCGAGGCCACGCGCCTCCCCGGCGGGCAGGGCGACGCGTGGCTGGTGGACGGCGCGGTGCTGAAGCGCCACGGCGACGCCGCCGAAGCCGTCTGGGTCCAGGAGCTGGCCTCGCGCCTCGAGCCCGCCGGGTTCCGGGTCGCGGCGCCGACCCGAGCGATCGACGGCTCGTGGGTGCACGACGGGTGGACGGCGACCGAGCACCTCCCCGAGCTCGTGCCGGCAGCGCCGGACTGGGACGTCGTCATCGCCGCCGGACGAGCGTTCGCGGCGGCGGCCGCCGAGGTCGCCCGGGAGCCCGGGCCGGCGCTCACCGCCCGCACCCATCGCTGGGCCGTCGCCGATCGCGTCGCGTGGGGCGAGGAGGACGTGGCGCTCGCTCCCCCGGCGGCCGCACTGCTCGCCGCCCTCCGCCCACCGACGCCAACGCCGCACGGCCCGCCGACGATCGTCCACGCCGACCTCGCAGGGAACGTCCACGTCGACCACGACGGCGTGCCGGTGGTGCTCGACCTCAGCCCGTACCTCCGACCGGTCCGCTGGGGCGATGCTGTGGTGATCGCCGACGCCGTCACCTGGCACGAGGCCGGCCCGGCGCTCGCGCTCGCCTTCGCGAGCGACCCCGCTGGTCGAGACCTGCTCGGCCGAGCCCTCGCCTTCCGCCTCGTGGCCGAGCAGCTGGGCGAGCAGGCCGGGGACCCCGCCGCCATCGAGCCCTACGAGCGGGTCGCCGCCCTGCTGGCCTGAGCGGCTGCGCCGCCCGCGACGCAGGCCGCGACCGTCAGGCGTGCTCGCCCTTGATCACGAAGTACGAGCCGCGGATGGTGCCGGCGAGCTTGCTCTTCTGGCGAGCGAACTTGAACCGGCCCTCGAGCTCGTCGGGGACCTCCATGCCGTCGGACAGCTTGAAGCCGACCGCCCGCTTGCCGCCGTCGGCCAGCGTGTAGAGGACGTTGATGGCGAGGCCGCTCTCGTAGAACACGTGATCCCAGCGGATGCCGTCGACCTCGAACGAGGTGGCCTGCAGCGGCGTCGAGCCGATCACCAGGTCGCGCTCGTCGGCCAGGATGCGCCGCACCCGCTCGACGGTGGCCTTGCCGGCCTTCGACGTGGCCGGCTCGACGGCGAACGTGTGGTCGTACTTGTTCTTGAAGTAGCGGGCCTCGTTGGCCCGCAGGCCGGCGAGCGCCTCGGCCACCGGGGACGACTCCACGCCCTCGGTCGAGACGTCCACGAAGTCCACGACGTACGGCATGCCACGCTCCTCCCCGCCTCGGCCGGCCCTCGGCGCTACGAGGCTCGCAGGCTACCGATCGAGGGCGCCGAGCAGGAGCGCTTCGAGGTGGTCGAGGGCGCGGCGGGCGTAGCCCTTCCAGATCCGCCCGAACACCGGCAGCACCAGGCCCGACGCCGCCGACGCCGGGTGGATGACCCACGTCCACGTGATGCGACAGCCGGTGCCCACCTCCTCGAACGCCCAGGTCCCCTCGATGCGCGCCGCGAGCGGCTTCATGGGGCCGGTGACGCCGGTGATCTCGTAGCCGAAGCGGTGCGGCGGCTCGACCGTGGTGAGGCGCTCCTGCATCGAGCCACCGTCGGCGAGGTGGATGGTGCGCACCTGGCCGAAGGTCCCCCACTCGCCGTCCTGGTCGGTGCCGACGATCGGCGGGATCGGGCCGTAGCGCCGGTGGAACAGCTCTTCGAGCGGCCAGGCGACGGTGAGCTGGTAGGCGCGGTCGGCCGGCACCGGGTAGGTCCGCGAGCACGACACGTGGAGGGGCGAGGCCATGGACCGATCCTCGCGCGGGGCTGCGCCGGTGGCGACCGGGCGCGCCGGTCAGCCGGGCGGTTCGTCGAGAAGGGGCCAGACCTCGACGACGCCACGCGCCACGGCGCACGGGGTGCCCGACACCATCGCCACGGCCGCCTCCAGGCTCGCCGCCTCGATCAGCGCGAAGCCGGCGATCGGGAGGTCGGCCCGGAGGAACGGCCCCGGCTCGATGTGCGTGCCGGAGTCGTCGGGGTTGCGGACCAGCACCGGGTCGCCGGCGATGCCGACGATCGCCCCACCGGCGCGAAGGCGGGCGTCGTGGTCGTGGGCCGCCGCCCGCACCGCCTCGGCGGTGGCGGCATAGCCGGCCTCGTCGCTGTAGCCGATCGTGATGAACCGGGGCATGGGGCCTCCTCGGTCTCGCCCGTCGCCATCCCCTGCCCGCCGGGCCGAGCCCGCAGACCGCGCCGCCCCGCCCGGCGGCTCAGAGGTCGCGGGCGAACCAGAGGGTGGCGTGGGGCTCGTCGTTGAAGGCGTCGACCTCCTGGTACCCCGCGGAGCGATAGAGGGCGATGGCCTCGGCGAGCGTGCCGTTGGTGTCGAGCTGCGATCGGCGGCACCCCGCGGCGCGGGCCCGCTCCTCGAGGTCGGCCAGCAGGCGGCGGGCCACGCCGAGGCCGCGGGCCGACGGCGCCACCCACATCCGCTTGATCTCGGCGAGGGGTCCCGGCAGGAACTTCACCGCGGCGCAGCCCACCGGGTCACCGTGGAGGCGGGCGAGGAGCAGCACGCCGTCGGGCGGGGTGATCGCCTCGGGCTCGAGCGGCAGGGCGGCGGCCGGATCGAAGCCGATGTCGAAGCGCTCGTCGAGCTCGGCCATGTAGCGGCGCAGGCAGACGGCGGCGTCGGGGCTGTCGGCCGGCTCGGGCGCGATCTCCACCGCGATCGACCGCAGGCAGCGGGTCACCTCGGCCATGGCGTCGACCATCCGCGCCCGCCGGCCCTCGTCGAGCGCGTCCAGCCACGAGCCGGCCAGGTCGTCGGAGAGCCGGTCGAGCTCGCGCCGCTCGCGCCGGCCAGCGGCGGTGAGCCGGGCCACGCGGGCTCGCTGGTCGGCGGCATCGGCCACCACCTCCACCAGGCCCTCCGCCTCGAGCGAGCGCAGCAGGCGGCTCACGTAGCCGGCGTCGAGGCCCAACCGTGAGCGGAGGGCCCGCACCTCGGCCAGGTCGCCCTCGAGCCCGATCTCCCACAGCAGGCGCGACGCACCGAGGGGTCGCCCCCGAGCCAGGTGGTGCTCGTCGAGCGCCCCCGCCATCTCGGTGACCGTCCGGTTGAAGGCCCGCACCACGTCGACATCGCTCGCCATTCCTCTGACCTTAGTCAGCTATCTCACGAGGCCCCCGGGACGAGCGCCCGATCAGGCCCGGCGGTAGTACTCGTTCGAGGCGATGACCGCCTCGATCAGGCGCAGCTCGGTGACGCCGGACTGGAGCTTGCCCACCCAGTAGGTCACCTCGCTCGCCGGGGGCGTGCGGCGCAGGTACCGCTCGTAGATCCCCTGCACGGTGGCCGTGTCGCCGGCGCTCGAGGCCAGCACCGAGGCGGCCAGGCTCGTGCGGGTGCGGCCGCCGTCGATGGCGCTGACGATGCCCGCCACCTGCGCCGAGGTCGCCGGGGTCCGGGTCACCTGCTGGTAGAGGGCGGCGGCGAAGCTCTGGGGCGACGCCCCCGCCTTCGTCCAGTACTCGCTCGAGCCGATCACCTGCGCGCGCAGCTCGTCGGGGTTGGTGCCCCGCTGGACCTTGCCCGCCCAGTACGCCTGGCCGGAGGGATCGGGGTTCCGCTGGAGGAACGTCCGGTACACGTCGTCGACCGCGCGCCGGGCGTACTCCGGGGTGCCCTGGAACTTCCGGATGATCGTGGCGCGCGGCTCGCCGGCGTCGACCTTGCGCAGCCAGAACGCCTTGCCCCCCGGGTCGGCGGCGCGTCCGAGGAGATCGAGGTACACCCGGCACACGTACCGGGCGTTCGCCGGCTCCTCGGCGGTGCACCCCGGGAGGGTCGGCTCGACCACCTCCACGGTGACGGTGCCGGCCTCGATGCCGCCGAAGCCGTCGTCGACCGTGAAGGCGAACGAGTCGGTGCCGGTGGCGTCGCCAGCCGCGTAGGTGACGTTGCAGCCGCCGCCGCTCACCGAGCCGAGCGCCGTCGGACCGGTGCTAGGCGTGCACGTGAGGGCGAAGCCTTCGCCCGGGTCGGGGTCGGTGCCCGTCAGGGCGATGGCCACCCGCTCGCCGGCGCCGACCTCCACCGTGCGGTCGACGGCCGTGGGCGGACGGTTGACGATCGACAGGGAGACCGTGGCGTTGGCGCTCTCGAGGCCGTCGGGGTCGCGCGTCCGGAAGGCGAAGGCGTCGGTGCCGGCCGAGCGGGGCACGGCGGTGAGCGACCGTGCGCACCCCGATCCCCCGACGGTGACCTTGCCCTGCTGGCTGGTGCCAGGGACCACGCACGTGAGCGGCTGGCCGTCGGGATCGGTGCCCGCGAGGGCGACCGCCTTGGGCACGCCCTTCTGGAGCACCACCGCCTGGCCGTCGGCGGTGGGAGGCCGGTTGAACCGGTCGAACCACGCCACGGTCCGCGCCGCGAGGTCCGAGAACATCTGGTGCTCGGCGCGCATCGCGCCGAGCTCGGTGCGGATCCCGTTGTAGGAGCCCACCTGCGCGGCGGCGACGGGGAACGCCTCCGGGCGGGCGAGCATGTCGGCGGCGATCACGTTGGCGTCGGTGTCGAGGAACCCGGCGGCATCGGTGTACCCGGCCGCCCGCAGCTCTCCGGCGATGCCCGCCGACTCCACGGCGGTGATGCCGGGCACCCGGGCGAAGCGCTGGTCGTAGAGCGGCGACGGTGGGTTGAGCACGAGGTCGCTCGGGACGCCGCGGCTGCGCAGCTGCGCCTCGTTGGCGGCCGCCTCGGCGTTGGACACCTCGCTGTTGTCGTCCGCGCCGCAGAGGAACCAGGCCGACGGCGTCGTGGTCAGCTGGCCCGAGAGCGTCGCGCTGGCATCGGCGCAGTAGCTGATGACCGCCCGGAACCGCAGCTCGGGGAAGCTCGCCGCGCTCGATGTGGCGGCCACGGTGCCGAGGCGATGGCTCCACGACCCGCCGGCCGACATGCCGAGCGCGTACCGGGGCGTGCGCGCCGGGAGCAGGCCGCGCGCCTCGAAGCTGGCGAGCAGCGCGTCGGTGTTGCGGAGGTCGACGTTGCCGACGCCGTAGCCGCCCGCCCAGCGCTCCTTGCCGTCGCCGTTGAGGTCGCCCGCCACCGACTCCTCGGCCTCGAACGAGATGACGCCGTAGCCCGCCCGGGTCAGCGCCAGGGCGACCGGGAACGTCTCGATGCCCTCGATGTAGGTGCTGCTCCCGCCGGTGCCGTGGCTGAACAGCACCACCCCGCGCATGCCCGGGAACAGGTGGTAGCGGACCGTCTTGGCGAGCGACGTCACGCCCTTGAAGGGCTCCACCGTGAGATCGAGGTCCTCCGGCGCGGTCGCCACGGACAGGGCCACGTCGCGCGCCGGCATGGTGAAGGTGGTGTGCCACTCCTGGGGGCCGACGAGCAGCTCGTCGTCGCCCGACCAGCCGGTCACCACCTCGGTGCGCGGGTCCACGTCGGCCCACACGTGGACGATGGCGCCCGGGGCGTAGCTCCCGCTGCCGAACCCGCCGCTCACGGTGACCTGGTGGGTGGCGGCAGCCGCCGGCGATGCGGGCACCAGCGCGGCGGCGCCGGCGACGACGAGGGCGGCCAGCGCCGCCCGCACGGACCTCCCGACCTGGCGCACGGCCGCACCCTAGGGAGCGACTGTGAGGGGTCCGTGAGGCGCGCTCGCCCGCTCGACCGGCTGGGGGTGTGACGCAGGTCGCTCACTAGGGTGGCCGCCATGAGCGCGCGCCGCCCCGGACGACCCCGCGGGGCCCAGCAGGACCCGGCCGAGCGGCGCGCCAACCTGCTGTCGGCTGCCGAGGCGGCCATCCGCGAGCACGGCCCCGACGCCTCGATGGAGCAGATCGCCGAGCAGGCCAACGTCTCCAAGGCCACGCTCTACGACAACTTCGACGGCAAGGCCGGGCTCACCGAGGCCCTGCTCGAGCGCTACGGCCTGCGCCTGATGGACGCCTTCGCCGAGGCGATCGGGCGCCCGCTGCGCGCCCGCCAGGTGGTGACCGGCGGCCTCGGCATCTTCGTGCGGTTCATCGCCGAGGACCCGCAGGTGTACCGGTTCATCGTGCGCCACGCCGACGGCGACGCCCTCACCGACGAGATCACCCGCCCGATCGCCGCCCTGCTGCGCTCGGTCGACATCGCCGAGCCCGACGCCCTCGCCCACGCGACGCTCGGTGCGGTGATCACGGCCACGGAGTGGTGGAGCTCGCGGCGCGAGCCCGAGATCGGCGTGTTCCTCGAGCAGCTCACCGCCTACGTGTGGGGCGGGCTCGAGGCGTCGGGCGTGGTCGACGACGACCGACCGGTCGACCTCACGGCGGTGGCCGAGGCCATCGGCGCCGCCACCCCGGTCTGAGCCCACACCGGGCGCCTACCCTCGGACGATGCCGGAGGGGGTGGCGATGCGGACGAGGACGATGCGACGCACGATGGCGGTGGCGGCCGTCGTCGCCGGCCTCCTCGCGACGCAGGCTCCGGCACCGGCGCAGCGGGGCGACGCCCGCCGGGCATCGGCGGCTGCGGGCACCGTGCCCGACGACGTGGCCGATCGCTACCTCGCGGTGCGCCCGCCGCTCGGCCCCGTCACGGTGGTCGACGTGGCCGGCGAGAGCGCCGATCGCCTCCTGCTGGCCACCACGCTCCAGGGCACGGTCAACCGCACCTCGGCGCGCATCTACCTGCTCGGCGCGCGGTCCCGCGCCGAGGACCAGCGCTGGATCGACGACTACCTGGCACGCGGCCTGATCACCGTCGCCGAGACGATCGACCTCGATGCCGCGCTCGGCGAGTTCGCCCCCGAGCTCGGCGGCTACGTCGTTGCCGACCCGACCGAGCCCTGGACGGTGAACACGGCGACGACCGTCGCCGGCGTCCGACGCGGCGTGGTGGCGACGCCGTCGACGCTCGGCGCGGTCCAGGCCGCCGGGCTCGCCGAGCTCGAGGACCACCGGGGCCGCTGGAGCGACGCCGCCACCGCCTACGCGTCGATCCTCGCCGACCACCGCGGCGAGCTGCGCCTGGCCACCACCGCCCTCCAGCAGCCCGATCGCCACGCCCCGCGCGACCTGTACGTGCAGCAAGGGCTGTTCGTGGCCTACACGCGGCCGGCGCAGGCCGACTTCGACGCCGTCTACGACCTGGTCGAGACCCTGCCCGCCGACCACCCGCTCTACGGGTACGTGTCGGACACGGGCGAGGAGGAGGTGCAGGCGGTCATCCGCCTCTCGCTCGACGGCCGGTTCCTCATCCCCACCGACACCGCCTCGAACCTGTCGTTCCACCTGGCGGTGGGCGGCGCCCAGCGTGCCGTGCCCAGCCGGACGGCGGCCGACGTCGCGCCGTGCCGGCCCGACGACCTCAACGTGGTGCTGGCCCTGAGCGACGGCGACAACCTCACGATCCCCCTCGCCTACGACCCTCGCCCGGAGAACTGGGCGAGCCCCCGCCGAGGCCAGCTCCCCGTCGGGTGGGGCATCACCCCGGCCGCCTCGATCCTGCTGCCGGCCATCTGGGACCGCTACGTGGGCGAGGCCACCGACGCCGACGAGATCGTCGACATCATGGGCCTCGGCTACTCGTACGGCTCGGCGATGCCGAACGCCGCCGCCCACCACGCCGCCGGCGAACGGCTGCGCGCCGCCCTGGGCGTGCGGGCCCACTGGTCGCTCGACGCCCTGCTGTCCGATCCCGACGCCGGCGGGTGGGGCGCCGTCGAGGGCGCCTGGGCGAGCACCGGCGAGCGGCCGAGCGGCGTGCTGCTCAACTACGGCGTCTGGCCCGGCCCGGCCTGGTTCCGCACCGACGCCGGGGTGCCGGTGCTGGCGTCGCGGCAGGACAGCTACGACGACGGCCCCGCCGAGCTGGCCGCCCAGCTCCGTCGGCTCCAGGAGGCCGACCCGGCGGACCGACCGCTGGTGAGCTTCTTCGCCGTCACCGTGTGGACCAGCACCTACGACGAGCTCGTGGCGGCCATGGCGCCGCTGCAGGCCGAGGGCGTCCGCTTCCTCACCCCCTCGGAGGCGTTCGCCTGCCTCCCCGCCGACGACGGTCGGACGACCACGACCACGACCGAGGGGCCGGCGACGACCCAGCCGACGCCGGCGCCCGAGGCGCCGGCAGCCGGCCCGATCGACGGTGCGGCGACCTACGTCGGCTGACCGATCTTGAACGCGGCGCCCATCGGGTCGGCGACCTCGGCCAGGCGACCGAACGGCGTGTCCTCGGGGCCGTCGAGGACCGAGCCGCCGAAGCGCTCGACGGTGGCCAGCGTCGTCGGTGTCGGCCACCACGAAGTAGATCTTCCACGACGGCGGCACCCCGTCGGGCCGGCTGCCCTCGGTGTCCATGATGGCCGCCACCCAGTCGTCGGCCTCGGCGCCGGCCGGGCCCGGCTGGCGGGTGTAGCGGAAGCCCGGGTCATCGCTCATCTCGACGGGCGCCCACCCCATCACCTGCTGGTACCAGGCCACGGTCTCGGCGTGGCGGTCGGCGTGCAGCTCGAACCACTGCGGCGCGCCCACCTCGGCGTAGCGGCCGAAGCCCCGGTGCGTGCCGGGCTGCCACAGGCCCACGGCGGCGCCTCCGCCGGTGTCGGCGACCATGGCGAAGTGGCCGAGGTCGCCGACGGGGTGCGGGGGCAGGAGCACCGGTGAGCCGGCGGCCTCGGCGGCGGCCACGGTGGCCTCGATGTCGTCGGTGCGCAGGTAGGTGTTCCAGAAGTCGACCGGGTGGCCGGGTTCCTGCTGGCTCTGCATCAGCCCGGCGATGCGAACGCCGTCGAGGGTGAAGTTGAGGTAGCCGCCGACGTCCTCGTTCGGCTCCTCGTGCTCCCAGCCGAGCAGCTCGCCGTAGAAGGCGGTGGCCCGGTCGCGGTCGGACGTGAACAGCTCGATCCAGGTGGGGGCGGCGACGGGGGCCTCGTAGGCGGGCATGGGTGCTCCTCGATGGTCGGTGGCGGGCGGTCGGGGGTGAGACGACGCCGGGCCGCCGAGCTCATCGCTCGCCGCGGAGCTCCTCGGGCAGCCAGCTGTGCCGGTCGGGGTGGTCGTCGGCGAGCGGCAGGGCGACGGGCTCGCCGGTGCGCGACGAGCGGTACCAGGCGGTGACCACCTCGAGGGCGGTGCGGGCGTCGTCGAGGCCCACCGGCAGCGGGCCGCCGCCCACGATGGCCGCGTGGGTGTCGGCCAGCTGCCCCTTCCACCCCGATGCCGGCGGCGCCCAGCCCTGGAGGAGCCCGGCCGCCCGCTTGGCCGCGGCCTTGCTCGTCCAGTGGAACTGCCACGGCTCGGCGCCGGGCTTGTAGGGCGACTGCGACGACTCGACGGTGAGGTGCTCGTAGACGAAGCGCAGGCGGGAGGTCTCGGTGGCGGCGCCGAGCGTGACCGCGGCCGTCATCAGCGCGCCGTCCTGGGTGGTGATGACCGCGGCCGCCGTGTCCTCCACCTCGATGTCGAGCACCCGCGTCGCGGTGCGACCCACGATCTCCGCGGGCGCGCCGCCGAGCCACATCAGGAGGTCGTGGAGGTGGATGGCGTGGCTGAGGATGGCGCCGCCGCGCTCGCCCTCCCAGGTGCCCCGCCACGGCACGGCGTAGTACGACTCGCCGCGGCGCCACATCGTCTCGCTCGTGGCCGTGAGCAGCCGGCCGGTGAGGCCGGCGTCGATGAGCCGCCGCAGCTTCTGGGCGCCGGCCCCCCAGCGGTACTGGAAGATCGGCGCCACCCGACGCCCGGTGCGCGCCTCCGCCTCGGCCAGGCGGTCGACCGCGGCCACCGAGTCGACCAGCGGCTTCTCGCACACCACGTCGACCCCGGCCTCGAGGCTCTGCACGATCTGCGCCTCGTGGAGGTGCGGCGGCGTGCAGATGTCGACCACGTCGAGCCCGAGCTCGAGCAGGGCATCGAGGTCGGGCACCGCCTTCACGCCGAGGATGCGGGCCTGGGCGCGCCGAGCGGGCGTGGGGTCGGCCACGCCGACGAGGTCGTAGATCCCCTTCGAGCGCAGGAGCGCCAGCACGTGGAGGCGCCCGATGCCGAGCCCCACCACCCCGATGCGCAGCTTGGTCACGGCCGGTCCTCCTCGCCGTCGGGTGCCGTCCAGGACGTGGCCGCCGCCTGCGCCCGCAGCGTGAGCTCGCTGACCCGGCGCACGTGGTCCTGGGGCACGAAGGTGTCGCTGCCCTCGACGATGTCGGCCACCAGCCGCTTCGCCCAGTCGACCGAGCTGGTCTTGGCGTCGAGGCGGCGCACGCCCCGGCCGTCGACGGCGATCAGGTGCTCCTTGCCCTTGCGGCCGGTGACGTCGACGTTCGTGCGGACCTCGAGGGTGCCGTCGGTGCCGACGATCATCAAGCGTCCGTCACCCCACGTCTTCAGACCGGCGGGCGAGAGGTAGTCGACGCGGTGGGTGCCGATGGCGCCGGCACCCGAGAGGACCATCTGGCCGATGTCCTGCATCGTCGGGTGGAGCGGGCAGGCCACGTTGCCGACCTGGGCGCTCAGCACGTCGACGTCGGTGGCGCCGGTGGCCATCAGGAACTGGTCGGCCTGGTGCGAGCCGATGTCGACGAGGATGCCGCCGGTCGCCTCCGGGTCCCAGAACCAGGCGGGCCGACCGCCGGCGCCGAGGCGGTGGGGGCCGAGCCCGAGCACCGACACGACCTGGCCGATGTCGCCCATGCGAGCCCGGGCGCACGCCTCGGCCACGGCCCGGTTCTCGAAGCGCTCGCCGAACATCACCCACCAGCGGCGATCGGTGTCGGCGAGCGCGCCATCGATCGCCTCGAGGTCGGCGAGGGTGGTGACGCCCGGCTTGTCGGCCACGACGTGCTTGCCGTTGCGCAGCGCCCGCACGGCGATGTCACCCCGCTCGCTCGGGATCGCGGCCGTGACGACGAGGTCGATGCCGGGGTCGTCGACGATGGCGTCGATCGGGCGGCTCTTGGCCCGGGGGCCGAGCAGGCGCATGGCGGCGACGTTGGCGCCACCGGTGGCGTGGAACGCGGCGATGGTGGCGCCCGCCTGCCACAGCCGGCCGGCGAGCATCAGCCCGTGCGGGTGGTCGAGACCGATCACCCCGATGCGGATCTTCCCCCTGGCGAGCACCCGGCGACCCTACCGAACGCCTCGGCGCCTCCTCGCCGGCCCGGCGCGCTCGCGAGCGAGATCACCCCTTGGGGGGGACGACCGGCCCGCCGCCCGCCGGGGCGTCAGAAGCGCCGACGCGACCAGAGGGCGGCAGCCGACACGACGTGCCACGCGGCGTGGGCCTGGAGCGTGGCGTCGGGCCGGCACCACGGCTGGCCGGTGCGCCCCAGCACGTGGAGGGCGAGCCCGGCCGACCACAGGGGAGGGCGACGAACACCTCGCGGGGGCCACCCTGGCGCACGAACCGCCGCACCTCGGCCGCCGCGGCCAGCCCGCCGGCGACCGCCTGGGCGGCGTCGGTGGAGCGCGGGTGGGCGGCCACGGCGGCGGCCGCCACCACCCCGGCGATCGCGGCGGGCGGCTTCGGCCGGCCCTCGGCGACGGTGAGGTCGGACAGGGCCAGGAGGCCGAGCATGGCGAGCAGGGACGCGTCGTGCGCCCACTTCCCCACCGGCCCGCCGGGGCCGTGCAGGCCGACCGAGCCCACCCCCACGCCGGCCACGGCGAGGGCGAAGGCGCGGTCGCGATCGGGGTGGCGCAGGAGGTCGAGCCCGGCCACCACGTAGGCCAGGCTCGACGCCGCGTTGGCCGGCTGGGTGACCCACCCGTCGCGGCAGCGCTCGCAGTCCGACGAGGCCACCACCGTCGGCGGCGTCGAGCGGGCGGGCAGGCGGAGCACCCGGCGATCGTACGGGCGGCTGCACCAGACTGCCGCGGTGGGGCGCGATCCGTTCGAGGTGATCGACATCGATGTCGAGCTGGTGCGCCGGCTCCTGCGCGAGCAGCACCCCGACCTCGCCGAGCTCGCGCTCGAGCCCGCCGGTCGCGGCTGGGACAACGCCACGTTCCGGCTGGGCGACGAGCTCGCCGTGCGGCTGCCGATCCGCGGCCTGTGCGCCCACCTGGTGGAGCACGAGCAGCGGTGGCTCCCGGTGATGGCGTCGACGCTGCCCCTCCCGGTCCCGGTCCCGGTGCGCACCGGCCGGCCGGGCCTCGGCTACGAGTGGCCGTGGAGCATCGTCCCGTGGCTGCCGGGGCACCCCTGGCTCGCCGGCGCCCCCGACGATCCGGTGGCCGCCGCCGATGCGCTCGCCCGCTTCGTCGTGGCGCTGCGCCGCCCGGCACCGCCCGACGCGCCGCCCAACCCCTACCGCGGCGTCCCCCTCGCCGAGCGCTCGTCCATCACGCTCCAGCAGCTGGCCGACCTGGAACCGGGCGGCGAGGTGCCGGACCGGGCCACCCTCGAAGCCTGCTGGCTCGACCACGTCGAGCTGCCGCCCTGGAGCGGGGCGCCGCAGTGGCTCCACGGCGACCTGCACCCGCTCAACCTGCTGGTGGACGACGGCGCGCTGGCGGCCGTCATCGACTTCGGCGACCTCACCGCCGGCGACCCGGCCAACGACCTGATGGCCGGCTGGCTCCTGTTCGACGGGGAGGCCCGCGCCCGCTTCCTCGCCGTGGCCGACGGCGACGATCCCGACCTCCGGCGGCGCGGGCGGGGGTGGGCGCTGGCGTGGTCCGTCGCGACCGCAGCCAACCGCTCCGCTCACAACGCGCTCGGCGACGTGGCTCGGCAGGCGATCGCCCGGGTGGTCGACGACTGGCGCGCCGCCGCCTGAGGCGGACGGTGGCGAGCCGCCCGACCGACCGACGGGTACCGTCCCGGTGGTGAGCACGGAGGCGGTCACCATCCACGCCGCCGGGCGCGAGGTGCGCATCACCAGCCCCGACAAGCTGTTCTTCAAGGCGGGCGGCGAGACCAAGCTCGACCTCGCCCGGTACTACGAGGCGGTCGAGGCGCCGATCCTGCGCACGATGGGCGGGCGGCCCACGATGATGCAGCGCTTCCCCGACGGCGCCCACGGCAAGTCGTTCTTCCAGAAGCGCGTGCCGAAGGGCGCGCCGGAGTGGCTCGAGACCGCCGAGGTGTCGACGCCGAACGGCACCACGAGCAACGCCCTCGTGGTGGCCGACCTCGCCCACCTGCTGTGGGCCGTGAACCTGGGCTGCATCGGCTTCCACCCCTGGCCGTACCGAGCGGCGATGCCCGAGGTGGCCGACGAGCTGCGCATCGACCTCGACCCCTCGCCCGGCGTCACCTTCGACCAGGTGCGCGAGGCGGCGGGCGAGGTGCGGGCCCTGCTGGAGGAGGACGGGATCGCCTCGTTCGTGAAGACCTCGGGCAGCAAGGGCCTCCACATCTACGTTCGGTGCGAGCCGCGCTGGACCTCCTACGGCGTCCGCGAGGCCGCGGTGGCGCTCGCCCGCGAGCTCGAGCGCCGGCGGCCCGACCTCATCACGGCCCAGTGGTGGAAGGAGCAGCGCGGCGAGCGCGTGTTCGTCGACTTCAACCAGAACGCGCCGCACAAGACGGTGTTCGGCGCGTGGTGCGTCCGCCCCCGCGTGGGCGGGCAGGTCTCAACGCCGATCCGTTGGGAAGAGGTACCCACCGTGGACCTCGACTCGCTGACCCTCGCCACCGTGCCGGCCAAGCTCGCCGCCGAGGGCGACCCGTGGGCGGCCATCGACGACGTGCCCCAGTCGCTCGACCCGCTCCTCGCCCGCTACGACGCCGACATCGAGGCCGGGTTGATGGACGCCCCCTGGCCGCCCGTGTACCCGAAGATGCCGAACGAGCCACCCCGGGTGGCGCCCAGCCGAGCCCGCCAGGAGTCCTGACGCAGTGGACCCGATCCTGTTCGCGGCGATCGGGTGGCTCCTCGGCTGGTGGCTCTGGGGACGACCCCTGGACCTCGCCGACGACCCCGCCCTCGCTGACGCCGACGCGGCGCCGGTGGCGCCCGCCCCCCGCACCACCATCGTGATCCCCGCCCGCGACGAGGCGGCGGTGCTGCCCCTGCTGCTCGGCGACCTGGCGGCGGACGCACCGGACGGCGAGCGCCGGGTGGTGGTGATCGACGACCACTCGGCGGACGGCACCGCCGAGGTGGCTCGGTCCTTCGCCGGGGTCACCGTCCTCGCCGCGCCCGACCTGCCGGCGGGGTGGACGGGCAAGTCGTGGGCGTGCCACTCGGCGGTCCACGCCCTCGACCTCGACGACGACGACGTGCTCGTGTTCCTCGACGCCGACGTCCGGGTGGCCCGGGCGCCGTCGACGACGCCGTCCACCTCGTCGAGCGCCACGGCGGCGTGGTGTCGGTGCAGCCGTTCCACACGACCGAGCGCGCCTACGAGCAGCTGTCGCTCTACCCCGGCATCATCGGCTTCCTCGGCACCGGCGCCGGCCACCACCAGCAGGCGCCCACCGGCGTGTACGGCCCCTGCTCGCCACCACGGCGCGCGACTACCGAGCCGTCGGCGGCCACGCCGCGGTCCGGACGGCGGTCGCCGAGGACGTGGCGCTCGGCATCGCCTACCGCGACGCCGGGCTGCCCGTGGCGATCCGCCTCGGCGGCGACCGGGTCCGGTTCCGCATGTACCCGGCCGGCGTCCGCCAGCTCGCCGAGGGCTGGACCAAGAACATGGCGACGGGCGCCAAGGCGGTGCCCGTGCACCGCTCGCTGGGGGCGTTCTGGTGGATCGCCGGGTCCGGCAGCGCGGCGATCAGCCTTCCGTTCGTCCCCGGCAACGCCGGCGTGGCCGCCACGACCGGCATCGCCCTCTACCTCGCCTTCGTGGTGCAGCTGCGGATGATGGCTCGCCGCACCGGCACGTTCTCGTGGCCGGCCATCGCCCTCTACCCGGTGGCGATGGTGGCGTTCGTCGGCCTGTTCGTGCGATCGCTGTGGCGCTCGCAGGTGCGCCGGAGCGTGCGCTGGCGGGGCCGGACGATCCCGCTGCACGAGGCGCACCACCCGGCGTGATCGTCCCCCTCGGCGACGGCGCGGCCGTCGCCACCTCGGTCGCGGTCTGGGTGCTGACGAGCCTCGCCGTGGGCTGGCTCGCGGTGCGGTGGTCCGACGCCGCCCTCGATCGGGTGGGGCCGGTGCTGCGCCTGCGCCGGTGGGAGGACGGCGGGCGGTTCTGGGTGCGCCGGCTGCGGGTGCTCGCGTGGAAGGACCGGATCCCCGAGGCCGGGGCGTTCTTCTCCGGCGGGACCGCCAAGCGCTCGATCGGTCGCCCCACCGCCCAGGCCCTTCGCTCGTTCCGCCGTGAGACGGTGCGGGCCGAGCGCGTCCACTGGCTGCTCGTGGCGAGCGGGCCCGTCCACCTGCTGTGGTGCCGGCCGACCGTCGGCGCCGGCATGGTCGCCTTCGGCGTGCTGTTCGACGCCCCGTTCATCGTCGTGCAGCGCACCAACCGCGGCCGCATCGAGCGCGTGCTGGCCCGCCGGGAACCGGACGGGGGGCGCCGAGCGTCGTAGCGTCCGGACCAGCGGACGGCAGGAGGCGCGACGTGGGGCTGCGAGCGAGGCGGGCGGTGGTGGTGGGCCTGGCGATCGGGGCGGCGGTGCTCGGCGGCGCCGGGCTGGCGAGGGCGGACGGCGGGGTGCGCATCTCCCCGGCGAGCGGGCCCGAGGGCAGCAGCTACGACATCGACGTGGACTGCGCCACGCCGCCGGCGCTGGCCAACGCGCACACCCAGGACGGGCCCGATCAGGGGACGATCGCCGCCTTCGTGCCCGATGACGTGACGGAGGTGGCCCCCTCGACGTGGCGGGTGACCCGCCAGGCGGGCACGACCGACGAGATCTGGTGGGCGGAGTGCGACGGGACGAACGTGGGCCAGGACCGCTTCGACGCCGAATCGCCCCACCTCTGGTTCGGACCCCGGCCGTTCTGCTGCTTCTCGCCGCTCGTGGGTCGCACCACGGTCGAGGGCACCGACTGCCCGGCCGGCACCACGCCCACCGTCGAGGTCCTCGTCGACGGCCTCGACATCATCTACCTGTCGCAGCCATCGATCGACGAGCACGGCGACTGGACCGTCGAGCTGCCGAAGCCGGTGGGCGATCTGGCCATGACCGTTCGGGCGAGCTGCGGCGACGTCACCTACGCCGAGCTCCGGGCCACCACCACCTCGACCTCGAGCACCTCGTCGTCCACCAGCTCCTCCACGACCTCGTCGACCACCCCGGCCACCCCCGGGCCGAGCCCCACGCCCGCGTCGCCCGTGCGCACCCAGCCCAGCTACACCGGCTGACCCGCCATCGTTGCGGGACCCGCCATCGCGGCCGATGATGGAGCGGTGAGCGCGGAAGTCATCCGACCGGCGCTGCCGGTCAGGCGGGCGGCGGCGAGCTTCTCGGCGCGGTCGATGAGGAGGGGGCGTCGAGGCGGCGGGCGACCTCGGCGAGCTCGGGCTTCGGGCCGGTCCAGCGCAGCTCGTCGACGTTCGCGATGGTGGGCGCGTCGGTGTTGATGGTGGCGATCAGGCGGAAGAGCAGGGCGTCGTCGTACTGCTCCTGCAGCGTGGCGGCGAGCTTGGCGGCGCCGCGCACGGTCACGTCCCAGTCGGCGGCGCTCACCGGGATGTCCTCGAGCCGGCCGTAGCGGGCGAGGACGGTGGCGGCGGACTTCGCCCCCAGCCCGGCAGGCCGGGAACCCGTCGGCGGTGTCGCCCACCAGACCGAGGTAGTCGGCGATGGCGGAGGCGGCACGCCGAACTTCTCGGCGACCTCGTCGACGCCGGAGAGCTGGCCCTTGCGCCGGTCGAGCTGGAAGACCTTGCCCCCCACGCACTGGCCGAGGTCCTTGTCGGGGGTGCAGATGAGCACGCTCGGACCCGCTCGTCGGCCGCCGCGATCTGGGCGGCGGCACCGAGGGCGTCGTCGGCCTCGTACTCGATCATCGGGAACACCACGAAGCCGAGGGCGTCGAGCAGCTCCTCCACGAGCGGGAACTGCGACGCCAGCTCCTCCTCGACGCCCGACCGTCCTTGTACCCGTCGTAGAGCTCGTTGCGGAAGCTCGGGATGATGTGGTCGGTGGCGATGCCGACGTGGGTGGCGCCCTCCTCGAGCAGCTGGAGCATCGAGCCGGCGACGCCACGGGTGGCTTCCACCTTCCTGCCCTGCCTTCGTCACGTGCGACGGCAGCGCGAAGTGGTCAGCGGAAGAGCTCGTAGGTCCCGTCGACGAGGTGCACCTGCATCGGCCGAGCCTCGCACAGCTCAGGCGGCGGCGGGCCCGCCGTCGCCCGAGCGGGGGCAGGCGTGGTCAAAGACGTCCGGTCGACCGATGGGTCGAGCTCGCTCGAACGCCACCGTCGTGAGCACGTGTCGCGCCGCCAGCGCGGGATCTGCTCACGCGCTCGGCACCGAGCGCTCCCGGCTCTTGCCGCACCAGGTGGTCGGGCACGACCATCCAGCGCGGCAGAACCGGCCACCGCCGCCGTCGGGGCGGCGGTGGCGGTGGCGGCTCCGTCAGGCGGGGGCGACGGGGGTCGCGGCGCTCCGGCGACGGCGCACGAGCACCGCACCGCCGCCGACGAGGACGAGCGCGAGGGCGAAGCCGGCGATCGAGCCGGCCGAGGAGCCGCCGTCGCCACCTGCGTCCGAGCCCGATCCGGGCGAACTGCCGCCCGACGCCGACCCCGATGCTGCCGCACCGGCGGCCGCCTCGTCCGAGCCGTCGTCCGAGCTCGAGCCCTCGTCGCCCGACGCGGCCTCGGCGCCGAGGACGGCCTCGTCGGCGGTGGTCGCCGTGGTGGCGTCGGCCGGGGGCGTGGTGGCGCCCGGCTCGGTGGTCGAGGCGCCCGGCGCCGCCGTCGTCGATGAGCCCGACGAGCCCGTCGGGCCGCCCAGGCTGCCTGCGCCGGCCGAGCCAGCCGGCCCGACGGGCGAGCCGGTGAGCCCGCCATCGCCGGAGCCGGACCCGCCCGAGGGCACCGGGGCCGTCGTGGCCACCGGCGCCGTGGTGGCCGGCGGGCGGGTGGTGGTCGTGGTGGCGGGCGGGGCCGAGGAGGCCTTGGTGCCGAGGGTCGCGGCCCGGGGCAAGCCGCCGGTGCCGTAGCGCCAGCCCTCGACGTCCCCGTCGCGGACGGTCACGGCGCCGGCCCCCACCGGCGCCACCCGGCCGTTGTGGCTGTAGCTCCAGTAGCTGGTGGACTTGCCGAGGCAGTCGGGCGGGTCGGTGCCCACGCCACGCAGGCGACAGACCGCCTTGCCCAGCCCGGTGTACTGGTCGAAGAGCGGGTCGAGGTCGGCGATGACCGCCTCGGCGCGCGTCAGCGCCTCGATGCCCGAGATCTGGCCCGAGAACGAGACGCACGCCGACCACACCGACCCCGAGCCGGTGTCGACCACCACGGTGGCCCGGCTGGGGCCGGCCCCGGCGGCGGGCGAGCCGTCGACGCCGACGCACCCGGTGGTGGCGAGGGCGGGCCGAGCCGGGGCCGCGCTGGAGGATGCGGCACCCGGCCCGACCGCGAGGAGCGCGGCGGCCGCGGCCACGACGGCGAGGAGCGACCGCCGGCGCCGCATCAGGCCTCCAGCGAGCCGTAGCGCTCGGAGGAGGAGGCGAGGGTGGTGAGCAGCACCTCGATCCGGGTGGTGGCGACCTTCCCGGTCCAGTAGGCGAGCTCGCCGTCGTCGGGCAGGCGGTCGAGCACGCGCTGGTAGGCGAGGCGGACCTCCTTGCGGCGGTACTCGCTGCTCGCCGTCAGGCTGCGGGCCACCGACTGCACCGAGCGGCCCCGCTCGAGCTGCCCGGTCCAGTACGCCCGGCCCGACGGGTCGGGCATCCGACCGAGGACCGACTGGTAGACGCGGTCGACGAAGGTCGGGATCGTGCCACCGGCCTTGCGGTAGAACTCGCTCGACCCGGTGAGGCGGGCGAGCACCTCGGGACGGCTGAGCGAGACGAGCTTCGAGCCCCAGTACGACCGGCCGCTCGGGTCGAGGTCGCGGCCGAAGGCGGCCTGGAACAGGTCGTTGGCCGCCGCCTCCCGGCCGGCCAGGCCGACGACCACCGCGAACGCACCGGCGGTGCGAGCCGAGCGCAGCGAGGGGTTGGGGCCGAGGTCCGCATCGCCGTCGCCCCAGCGACCGAGCTGCGGATCGTTCGCCGGCGAGGCCAGATCGAGCGACCAGGCGTCGAGCAGCGCACTGCGCTCGGTGCGGAGGAACCACTGCTTGCCGAGGGCCTGCATGGCCTGGCTGGTGGCGAAGGTGCTGACGCCGAAGGAGTCGTTGGGGCTGGCGATGTGGCCGTCGGCCGCCTGCTGCGACCAGAGCCAGGCCAGAGGCGACGCGTAGGCGCCGGCGACCGGCGCGCTCGCCGCGGCCCGCCAGGCGGCGGTCGACACGTCGATGCCGAGGTCGCTCAGGGCGATGGTGGCCATGGCGGTCGAGTTGGGGTCGTCCGCGCCGAACGCCTGCCAGGCGCCGCTCGGCTGCTGGCGGGCGGCGAGCCAGGCGACGGCGTCGGCGATCGCCGGATCCGACGTGGGCACGAGCGACGACCGCAGGGCGATGAGGGCGAGAGCCGTGGTGTCGATGTCCTCGCCGTCGGCCGTGGTGGTGCCGGTGTAGTCCCAGGAGCCGTCGGGGCGCTGGGCGGCCTCGATCTGGTCGACGAGGGCGGCGGGCACGCTGCCGACGTTGCCGAGGGCGATGGCCGTGTAGAGCAGGCCGTTGAACTGGGCGCCGAAGTCGTAGGTGCCGTCCGGCTGCGCTCGGGCCTGGAAGCGGCCCACGAGGTCGACCGGCTCGGCGGAGTCGTCGGACGGATCGAAGTCGCTGGCGTCGATGCCGAGGGGCTCGGCCACCAGGGCGGTGACCTTGGCGGCGCGAGCGGCGGCGGCGACCGACGTGGGGTCGGCCTCGTCGCCGTCGACGAGATCGTCGAGGGCGTCGAGGGCGTCGAGGCCGCCGTCGGTGGCCGCCGCCTCGACGAAGGCCCTCGACGCGGCGGCGTCCCAGCCCCGCTCGTCGCTGGAGGCGGCGATGGCGAGCACGGCGTCGGAGGTCTCGAAGCCGGGGAAGCCCACGACCTCGAAGCCGCCATCGTCCTGCTGCTGGGTGAGCAGCCAGCTGAGCGGCGTGGGGACCGCCGTGGACTCGGCGCCCGCCGGGGTGGCGAGCGGCGCGAGCAGGCCGACGCCCACGGCGACGGCCAACGAACGGTGGATCTTCACGATGGTGTTCCTCCTGGCCCCGTTCCTCGAGGGCCGATGGGTCCCGCGACGAGGCGGGACGGGGACCGAGCCGACGGACGCCGGATCGGGGTGGAGGCAGGTCACCTGGCTCCCGGCCTCGATGGACCGGTTACAGCTGCGGGTCAGCGCCGGACTCTCACCGGCTTCCCCTCCGACCCCGCCCGGAGGCGAGACCGGCGCTGGCAACTTCCGGGTTGCCAGCGACCACTACCGGCTGTCACCGTACGAGGCCACGGCGCGGCGGGTCAACCGTCACCCGGATCGGGGACCCTCGGAACCTTGCGCACCACCAGCCCACTCCACGCGGTCACCTGGCTGACCTGGGCGATCGCCGCCGCCGCGGCGGTGCAGATCGCCCCGAACCCGCTCTACGTCGCGCTCGTGCTGGCCATCTCGTTCCTCGTCGTGAGCGCCCATCGGCTCGACACCACCCTGGCGCGCGCCTTCCCGATCCTCGTCGGCCTCGGCATCGCCTTCGCCGTGCTCCGCGTCGTGCTCACGGCCCTCACCACCCACAGCCCGGCGATCGACGGGCCCCCCGAGTACCTCTGGTTCACGCTCCCGTCGTTCGGCCTGCCGCGCCTGCTCGGCGGGTTCACCGTGGGCGGCACGATCGAGGGCGACGTGGTGCTGTACGCCGCCGCGCAGGCCTTCGCCGTGGTCGGCATCATGGGCGCGTTCGGCGCGTTCAACGCCGTCGCGTCGCACCACGAGCTGGTGCAGGCCGCGCCCCGAGCGTTCCACGAGCCCGGCCTGATCGTGACGGTCGCCCTGGCGTTCGTGCCCTCGACGATGGCTGCGGTGGCGGACGTGCGCGAGGCCGATCGGGCCCGGACCGGCGGACGGGTGGTGCGCCGGGGGCGGCTCGTGCGCCTGACCGTGCCGATCGTGGAGTCGGGCCTCGAGCGGGCCGTGGCCCTGGCCGAGTCCATGGACTCGCGGGGGTTCGCCCGCCAAGCGCGCGGCGGGGCCGACCGCGTCGCGGCCTGGCTGGGGCTCGGCGCCCTGCTGGCGCTCGGCGGTGGCTTCGTGGCGCTGATCGGACGACGGGGTGCGGTGGCCGCGATCGCCGGGGCCGTGGGCGTGATCGCCCTGGTCGGTGCGGTCGTGCTGTCGTCTCGCGCGGTGCGCACCACCCGGTACCGGCCCCGGCGGCTGGCCCCGCTCGACCTGGCCGTGGGGGCCATCTCGATCGCCGTCCCGATCTCCCTCGCCCTGCTGTCCACCCTGGGCGACCAGCAGCTGTGGTGGAGCGCACCGCCCGTGACGTTCCCCACGTTCTCGATCGGGCCGGCGCTCTGCATCGGCCTGCTGGCGGTGCCGGTGCTGATCCCGCCGCGCCCCGTCCCGGGCGTCGAGGAGCCTGCCGAGTCGGCGACGCCCGATCACGCCCTGGTGGCCTCGGCGTGAGCGGCGACGTCGCCTGGCGCGCCGCCGCCTTCGCCTATCCGGGTGCGCCGGCGGCACTCGGTCCCGTCGACGCCGAGGTCGATCCCGGCACGATCGCCCTGGTGGTGGGCGAGTCCGGCTCGGGCAAGTCCACCCTGCTGCGCACGGTCAACGGCCTGGTGCCCCACAGCACCGGCGGACGCTTCTCGGGCGAGGTGGTGGTCAGCGGCCGCTCGACCGCCACCCACCGACCCCGCGACCTCGCCGACGTGGTGGGGTTCGTGCACCAGACCCCCGAGGCCCAGTTCGTCGTCGACCACGTCGAGCACGACATCGCCTTCGTCCTGGAGAACCTCGGCACCGACGAGCGGGCGATGCGGCGGCGCGTCGAGGAGGTGCTCGACGCGCTCGGCGTCGCCCACCTGCGCGACCGCTCGCCCGCCACCCTCTCGGGGGGCGAGCGCCAACGGTGCGCCCTCGCCGGTGCGCTGGCCAGCGGGCCGCCGGTGCTCGTGCTCGACGAGCCGACCTCGATGCTCGACCCCCAGGGCGCGGACGACGTGATGGCCGCCGTGCGCCGGCTGAACGACGACCTCGGCACCACGGTCCTCTTGGCCGAGCACCGCCTCGAGCGGGCCGGCCCGGTGGCCGATCGGGTGCTGGTGGTCGACGACGGGCGGATCGTCGACGACGGCGACCCGGCCGAGGTGCTGGCGGCGCTCCCCGGGGCGCCGCCGGTCACCCATCTGGCCCGCCTGCTCGGCTGGTCGCCGCTGCCCCTCACCGTCCGCGACGCCCGGGCCCGGGCCCGGGGTGCGGCGGTGCCGGAGCGCCTCGCCACCGCCCCCGGGCGCCGGGACGACGCCAAGCGCACGCCGGGCCGCACCCTCGTCCGCACCGCCGGCGCGTCGGTGGCCCACGGCGCCCGCACGGTGCTGTCGCCCGTCGACCTCGAGGTGGCGGAGGGCGAGATCGTGGCCGTCCTCGGCCGCAACGGCGCCGGGAAGTCCTCGCTCCTCCGGCTGCTCGCTGGCGCCCACCCGCCGGCCGCCGGTTCCGTCGCCGCCGAGGTGCCGGTCGCGCTCGTGCCCCAGGAGCCCGACTCGCTGCTGTTCCGGGCCACCGTGCGAGCCGAGGTCGAGAGCACCCTCGCCCTGCTCGGGCGGCGCGATCCCGAGGCGGTCGAGCGCTGGCTCGGTCGGCTCCGCCTCGCCGAGCTCGCCGACCGCCACCCGCGCAGCCTCTCGGTGGGCCAGCGCCAGCGCGTGGCCATCGCCGCCGTCGCGGTGGGCGACGCCCCGGTGCTGCTCCTCGACGAGCCCACCCGAGGGATCGACGCCACCTCCCGCCTGGCGCTCGAGGCCGCGGTGATCGAACATGCGGCGGGCGGGGGCGCCGTCGTGCTCGCCACCCACGACATCGAGCTGGCCGCCCGCGTCGCCACCCGGGTCGTCGTGCTCGGCGCCGGCGAGGTCGTGGCCGAGGGCGAGGCCCGCGAGGTGCTCGCCGGGTCGCTCTTCGCGCCGCAGGTGCTGCGGGTGCTCCCGCCGTTCCTCACCGTGGCCGAGGTGGAGCGGGCGATGGCCGCCACCGGAGGCCGCCCGTGACCGCGCTCGCCGCGCCCGCGGCCACCCCGCTCGGCCAGCGGCCGCCGATGGTCGACCGGCTGCGCGCCTCCGCCGTGTACGTGCTGATGACCGTGCTGGGCGCCGGCGCGTTCCTCTACCCGTTCTGGCTCCCGTCCGACGCGCTCCAGAGCCAGGCCCACGCCGGCGACGCCCCGCTCGTGGCCGCCGCGGTCGGTGCCCTGGCGGTCGTGGCCGTCGCCATGGAGCTGCGCCGGGGGACGATGACCGGCGCGACCGTCGCCCTGCTCGGGATGCTGTCGGCCCTCGCCGGGCTCATGAAGCTGCTCGACCTGCCCGGCGGCGGGTCGGGCCTGTTCTTCCTGGTCATCCTGGCCGGCGCCGCCTTCGGGCCCCGCTTCGGGATGCTGCTCGGGCTCACCTCGTTCGCCGTCGCAGCCGTGCTGTCGGGCGGCATCGGGCCGTGGCTGCCCTTCCAGATGCTGGCCCTCGGCTGGATGGCCGCCGGCGCCGGCTGGCTCGGGCGGGCGACGAGGCGGCTGCCGCCCTGGGTCGAGGTCGTGGTGCTCGCCGCCTACGGCTGGGTGTGGGGCTTCGTGTTCGGCGCCATCCTCAACCTCTGGTTCTGGCCGTTCCAGCGCGGCGGCGAGCTCTCGTGGGCACCGGGCATGGGCCTGGCCGACACCCTCCGCACCTACTGGTCGTTCTACGTCGCCACCTCGCTGGCCTGGGACGCCGCCGGGGCCTTCGCCAACGCGGTGATCCTGCTGATCGTCGGCCGGCCCCTCATGGCCACCCTGCGCCGCTACGCCGACCGCCTCGAGCCCGTCGCGGTGCTCGAACCGGCTACCTGACCAGCACCTACCTACGCGGCCCGGCGACCTACCTATGGCGGCGTCGACCGCACAGGCCGACGATCCGGTCATGACCCGCCGACCGCTCGCCCTGGCCCTCCTGCTCGCCGCCTCGCTGGTGCTCGCCGCCTGCGGCGGTTCGTCCGACGCCGCCTCCGACCCGCCCTCGAGCGCCTCCGCCGGCGCGGCCGACGGCGGCACCGTCGACGATGCGGACGTGGAGGCGGCGCTCGAGCAGGCGGCCCCCGACGGGACCGTCGAGGTCCCGTCGGAGGACGGCGCCACCACCATCGCCGAGTACGCAGCGGGCAGCAGCGGCTACGAGCCGGCGAACGCCGAGGAGCTGGCGCAGCTGCTGGCGGTGGTGGGCACCGACGCCGACGGCTACCTGACCGACGACGCGTTCGTCGTCCGCACCACCGAGGCGGACGCAGCCGTGCTGTGCCTCACCGCCGAGGGCATGGACATCGAGACCTACCGCGTCATCCCGGTGCGCCCCGACGGCACCGGCGTCGACTGCGCCGCCTGACCCGACCCTCCGACCGATCCCACGACCCGAGGAGCTCCCATGACCCACCCGCCCCGCCACCTTGCCCTGGCCACCTCGGCGACCGCCCTGCTGCTGCTCGCCGGCTGCGGCGCCGCCGCCGACAAGGTCGCCGAGAAGGCCACCGAGAAGGCGATCGAGTCGCAGACCGGCGGGAACGTCGACCTCGACGCGGACGACGGCTCCTTCACCATCGAGACCGACGAGGGCACGTACTCGTCGGGGACGGGGAAGGCGCCCGACTCCTGGCCCGACGACGTGCCGCTGCCCGACGGGCTCGAGGTCCAGGTGGGCACCGAGTCCGACACCGCGGACGGTCGGCTCGTGTCGATCATCGGCACCGTGAGCTCGACGCCCGACGAGGTGCTGGCCGACATGAAGGACGCCCTCGCCGACTGGGAGATCTCCGACGAGGTCACCGTCACCGGCAGCCAGGGCGCCACCACCAGCGCCCAGTTCGAGCGCGACGGCCGCCGGGTGACCTTCACCGCCACCGCGGGCGACGACGGGGTCACGGCCATCACCCTGGGCGAGACCACCCTCCCCTGACATCCGCCGTCGGACCGGGCCTGCGGGAGCCCGACCCGGCGGGGGCCCACCGTCCGCGATGATCGGGGGATGCCCCCGGCCGCCGACCCCTCGTGGCCGTTCGCCGGGCGCGGTGGGGAGCTGGCCACGATCGCCGCCCACCTCCGCGACGACCGCACGACCGCGGTGGTGATCACCGGTGACGCCGGCAGCGGCAAGACCCGCCTCGCCGCCGAGGCGCTGCGCGGCGCCGCCCTCCCGCCGATGTGGTGGCACGCCACCCCGGCCACCGCCGCGCTCCCCCACGCGGTGCTGTCGTCGATCGTGGCGCCCGACGAGCTGGAGGACCCGGCGGTGCTCTACCGCCGGGTCGCGGCCGGGGTGCTCGACGCCGGCGGCGTGGTGGTGGTCGACGACGGCCCGCACCTCGACGCCCGATCGGCCGACCTGCTCCGTCGACTCGTCGACGCCGGCAAGGCCCGGGCGGTCGTCACGGCGCGAGCCGGCGTGCCCGTGCCCGGCTGGCTCGACTGGCTGTGGCTCGGCGAGGGCACCCGCCACGTCGAGCTCGGCGCCCTGGACGGCCCGGCGATCGACGACCTGGTGGTCGCGGTGCTCCCCGAGATCGAGCCCGATCGGCGACGCCGCCTGGTCGACCAGCTCGGCGAGCGCACGAGGGGCAACGCCCTCTTCCTGCGCGAGCTGCTCGCCTCCCAGCGGGCCGCGCTCGATCGCGGGGACCCGGTCGATCCCGCCCTGGCCACCCCCGCCCCGCTGCGGCGGGTGCTCGAGGCGCGGGTGGCCGATGCGGGCACGGGAGCCACCGAGCTGCTCGCCGCCCTCGGCCTCTTCGGCTCGCTCTCGCTCGACGCCGCCGAGCACCGCTTCGGCGACGAGGTCCTCGAGGCCGCCGAGCGCGCCGGGCTGATCGCCGTCGATCTCGCCGGCCGAGCGACGGTCCGCCCGGCGCACCCGCTGCTCGCCGAGGCGGCCACGTCGACGATGACGTCGGTCGCTCGCCGGCGCGCCGTGGCCGAGCTGGCCGGCTCGGTGCTCGGCGATCCGGCCGCCACCGGTGCCGAACGGCTGGCCGCGGTGGCCGCGCAGCTCGACCACGGCGGCGCGGTGCCGGGCGAGGCCCTCGTGGCGGCGGCGCGCCTGGCCTTCGCCGAGCTCGACCACGAGCTGGCCGTGCGCTTGGCGAGCGCGGCCCTGGAGGCGGGCGACCGCTTCGAGGCCTGGGTGGTCCTGGGCGCCGCCCACTCCGGCGCCGGTCGCGCCGACGAGGCCGAGGTGGCCCTGCGCAGCGCGCTCGACGCCGCGACCACCGACGACGAGCTGGCCCGGGCGGCCGGACGCCTCTCGGTGCACCTCGTGGCCCACGGCCCCCGCATCGAGGAGGCCGAGACCCTGCTGGCCGGCGTCGCTTCGCGCCTCGCCGACCCCGACGCCGTCGCCTTCCTGACCGCCGACCGGGCCAAGCTGGCGTCGATCCGCGGCGACCTGTCGGCCGCGGCCGCCGCGCTGGCCGAGGATGCCGACAGCGACGGCGTGGCCGCGCTGAACGGGGCCATCGTGACCGCCTACGCCCAGGCGATGGCCGGCGACGTCGGCGCCACCCGCGCCACCATCGAGCGCGCCCTGCCGCTCGCCGACGCCCACCGCGACGTGCTGCCGTGGTCGGGCGAGCTGGTGCGCTTCAGCGGGGTGCTCGCCACGCTCGCCGCCGACGGGCCGGCGGCGGCGGTCGCCCACGCCACCGCCGAGCTCGAGCGCACCGCCGGCGCGGCGCCGGGACGTGGCGCTACCTCCGCGGGCTGGCGGCGAGCGCCGGCGGTGAGCTCGACCGGGCCGGCGACGACCTCGCTCGCGCCGTCGAGGAGCTGGCCGCCCACGATCTGATCGGGGCGCGTCCGCTGGCCATCGCCACCCTGGCCTGGGCGCGCGCCCAGGCGGGGAGGTCGCC
Organism: Acidimicrobiales bacterium; assembly: GCA_041394165.1. Lineage (GTDB taxonomy): Bacteria > Actinomycetota > Acidimicrobiia > Acidimicrobiales > Iamiaceae > Aquihabitans. Next base: position 339,896 of record JAWKIT010000002.1, on the reverse strand, counting down.
GAGGCCCGGAGGCTGCTCGACGAGGCGCTCGAGCTCGGCGGCGGACGGGCGGGTGCAGGTCCAAGCCGCGGTGGCCGACCTCTGGTGCGACGCGGTGGAGCGCGGCGGGCCACCCCGAGCGGCCGCCGCGCTCGGTGCGGCCGACGCGGCCCGCGCTGGCGGCCAGCAGCTCTCCGCCGTGCTCGTGCTGCACGACCTGGTGCGGCTGGGCGCGGCGGCCGACGCCCTCCCCCCGCTGCGGGCGCTGGCCGCCCAGATGCCCGACGCCTGGCTCGCCGCCTTCGCTCGCGACCGCGCCGAGGCCGAGGCGGGCGGCGATCCCGTCGCCTGCCGCCGCCTCGCGCTCGAGGTCACCGAGCGGTGGCCGACGGCCGCCGCCGAGCTCTGGGGCGCCGTCCACCGATCGCGGACGGCCGCCGGCGACGAGGTCGGCGCGGCCCGAGCGGCGCTCCGCGCCCTCACCACCGCCGCCGAGGTCGACGGGCCGATGCCCTGGACGCTGCGCTCGGTCGTCCACCCGCTCACGGCGCGCGAGCAGGAGGTGGCGGCGAGCGTGGCCGCCGGGGCCACGAGCCGGGCCACCGCCGAGGCCGCCGGGGTCTCGGTGCGCACCGTCGAGCACCAGCTGCAGAGCGCCTACCGCAAGCTCGGCCTCAAGGGCCGCGCCGAGCTCGTCGCCTGGCTCGTGCCCGACGTCCGGAGCTGACCCGGTCGATCACCCGCCGAGCGCCACCACCTGCCACCGGACCCGGAGGGCGTCGAGCACGCCGGGGAGCAGGCCCGCAGCCCCCTTGGGCGAGAGCCAGACCTCCGCGGCGTAGAGGTGGGCCGTGCTGGCGGCCTCGAGGTTCAGGAGGTTCAGCCGAGGATGGTCGGCGGCGACCTCGACCATCGCCGGCACCAGGCGCCGGGGATCGGGCAGAGCGATGTCATCGCGCAGCTGCAGCAGGCTGGCGATCGCCCGCCGCTGGAGCAGGGGTGGCAGGCCGAGGAACGGCCCCGAGAGCTGGCCACCCGCCCCGAGCGACGCCGCCCGAGCGGCTCGGAGGTACCAGTACGACGAGGTCATGAGCGGGCGCCGGGGGCGGCGCTCCAAGCCGATCGTGAGCTCTTCGACGAGGAGCCGGTCATCGATGAGCACCGGTCGGGCTCGGGAGGTCACTGGTCGGCGAGCTCCGGGAGGTCGAGCTCGAGCACGGCGGTCTCGTAGCGGTCGGCGAGGACCCGGCGCAGCTCCCGACGCGCTGCGGCTTCGCCCCCCGGGACGATCAGGGCCGCACCGCCCAGGTCGATGACGCCGAGCTCGCCGCCGTCCATGAGACCCCACCGGCGGCGGAGCAACGCAGGCACGTTCGTCTGGCCCCGGCTCGAGACCTTGGCGGTGGAGGTGGCGTCCATCGCTGCATTGTAGGAGCGCCACGTTCCAAAGCGCGTCGTGGTGCGTCAGCCGCCGACGAGGTGGAGCACCTGCTCGACCGAGGCGGTGCCGTCGAAGATCACCTCGCCGTCGCGCAGGGCCAGGCTGCGGTCGACCCGATCGACGTAGGCCGGGTCGTGGGTGGCCACGAGCGTGGCCGCGCCGTCGCCGTGCACCTCGTCGAGCAGCTCGAGCAGCACCTCCTTGCCGGGGAGGTCGAGGCCCACGAAGGGCTCGTCGACCAGCAGCAGCGAGAAGGGCCGCACGAGGGCCAGCACGATGGCCGACTTCTGGCGCAGGCCGCGGCTGAAGCGCGCCGGCAGGTCGTCGATGCGCTCGGCCAGGCCCAACCGCTCGCACAGCGACTCGGCGTAGTCGTCCCAGCCGTCGCCGCCGTGGAGGCGCGACACGTAGTCGGCGTGCTCGCGCAGCGACAGGTCGTCGTAGAGCACCGGGTCGTCGGGCAGGTACGAGGTGGTGGCCCGGGCTTCGACCTCGGTGAGGTCGAAGCCGGCGATCTCGACCTCGCCGGCGCTGGGGTCGAGCAGCCCGGCCACCATGCGCAGGAACGTCGACTTGCCCGACCCGTTGTGGCCGATGAGCGCCACCGACTGGCCGGCGGGCACCTCGAGGTCGAGGGGGTGGAGGGCGATGAGGTCGTCGTAGGCCTTGGTCAGGCCCTCGACGTGGAGGGCGGGGGCGTCGCTCACTTCTGGTCCCTTCGTCGCCCGATGGGCTTGGCGCTGGTGCCGCCGCGCACGCCCGGCGTGCTGGGGGCGGTGGGCTTCTTGGCTCGGGCCTGGCGCGACGGCGGGCGCTTGGCGGCACCCGCGCCCTGGTCCTCGCCGTCGTCGTCGAGCCCGGCGATGCGGCGCGACTCGGCGAGGACGTCGGCCTCGCGCTCCTCCTCGCCGCGGCGCTCCTCGGCCATCCGCTCGGCCGCCTTGGTGGGCGACATGTTCTCGGCCGCCTCGGCCATGAACCCGTGGATGTCGTCGCGGAAGCGCACCCACCCGCCCACGAGCACGGCCACGCCGGTGAGCACCATGGTGACGTTGACGGCGGCGGGCACGGGCGGCGGGTCCTGGATGCCGCGCACCGACGCGCGAGCAGCGATCAGGGGCAGGGTGCCGGCCACGGCGAGCGCCGGCGGGAACGCCGTGCGGTACACGGTGCGGGTGCCGGCGATCTCCGGCGTGACCATCGAGAGCGTGTCGACCGGGTCGGGCGCGCCCTGCACCACGCTCACCACCGCCCCGCACGCGGCGAGCATGCCGAGGGCGACGCCGGTGACGAGGGCCGGCCCCCACCCGACGCCGTCGCCGAACGGCGCGGCGGCCACCGCGGCGGCGAGCAGCCCGGTGGCGATCGACACGAGGAGCGTGATCGGCAGGTGGCGCACGAACACCACGCCGCGCTCGATGGGGAACTGGTCGGTGCGGCCCGGGTGGTCGATCTCCTGGCCGAGGGGCTCGGCCGCGTCGAGCGCCGCCACCCACATGGCGATGCCGGCGAGGATCACGAGCGGCGTGGTGCCGTGCCAGACGCCGCGCAGCGAGAGCCCGGCGATCACGGCCATCAGCACCACGCGCACGATGCGGCTGATGGGCCAGCGCGCCACCGAGCGCACCCCGCGGTGCAGCACCGGCCAGCGCGGGTGGCGGCGGATGGCCGGGATCCACGGCCGCGACCGGGGCTTCTCCTGAGCGAGCTGGCGCCGCAGGACGAGGACCGTGCGCAGGTCCTGCAGGGTGACGGCGAAGCGCATCTGGCCCACGAGGGCGGTGCGGCGCTCGGCGGCCTCGAGCGAGGTGCCGTCGACGAAGCGCATCCCCACCAGCACGGCGATCCCGGCCAGCACCGGGCCGAGCGCACCGAGGGGGTCGACGTGCACCGGCCAGACGGCGAGGGCGCCGACGAAGGAGGTGGGCGAGGCGGGGAGGCTGCCGACGATGTCGCCCGCCGCCCAGGCGAGGAGCAGCCCGCCCACGAGCGACGCCGCCCAGCCGGGGAGCTTGAGGCCCGAGGCCAGCAGCGCGCACCCGAAGCCGAGGCCGACGACCGTGACCCCGAACGCGGCGCCCACGAGCAGCCACTCGAGCGGGTTGCCGGGCAGTCGGCGCAGGGCGAGCTGGCCGGCCACGGCGCCGACCGCGGCGCCGACCGCGGTGAGGAACCGCAGCTGGCGCCAGGCCGGGCCGCGCAGGGCGACGCCCCGATCGACCGGCGACAGCAGCACGTGGCGGACGTCGGGCTTCTCGAGCGCGAGCGGGCCGCCGCGGCTGCCCGCCCGCAGGCCCGAGAAGATCGCCAGGGCGACGAGCAGGCCCATCACCGCGGGCCCGTGGTCGCGCACGTCGGCGAGGGCCCCGGCGCTCACGTCGCCGTCGCCCACCCAGCCCGAGACCAGCACGATGATGACCACCGAGACGATCCCGGTCACGTACACCTGGTAGAGCGCATCGACCCAGTGGATGGCGGCGACCCGCTGCTTGCGCCTCGCCCGACGGAGATCGGCGAGGACGGCAGCGGACTGCTCGACGGTCATGGACACGGCTGGCGACGCTACCGCCGAGGCCCCGCCCGGCGACAGGCGGGGACCAGCCGCCGGCACCGCCGTCGACACCGCCGGCGATCGGTGTGCACGCATCCGCACCCCATGCGCAGATCTGCACACCCACCGGCCGTCCTCGAGCCGATCCACGAAGCGGCCTTCGCTCGTCGCCTTCGGCGGCGGCAGAATGGGGCCATGTTCACCCACATCGACCACGTGGGCATCGCCGTGCCCGACCTCGACGAGGCCCTCAAGTTCTACGCCGACAACTTCGACCTCAAGAGCGTCCACGAGGAGGTCAACGAGGAGCAGGGCGTGCGCGAGGCCATGCTCGCCGTCGGCGACTCCGGCAGCTGCATCCAGCTGCTCGCCCCGCTGACGCCGGACTCCACCATCGCCAAGTTCCTCGACCGCAACGGCCCCGGCATCCAGCAGATGGCGTACCGGGTGGAGGACATCGACGCCGTGTCGGCCACGCTGCGCGAGCGCGGCGTGCGCCTGCTCTACGAGCAGCCCAAGAGCGGCACGGCCGGCAGCCGCGTGAACTTCGTGCACCCGAAGGACGCGGGCGGCGTGCTGGTGGAGCTGGTCGAACCCGGCGAGGGCCACCACTGAGCCTCCCGGGCTTCACCGTCTACGGCTCCGAGTCGTCGTACTTCACCGGCAAGCTCGAGAGCTACCTCCGCTACGAGGAGATCCCCTACCGGTTCGTCGCGATCTCCGACGCGGTCAACGACCGGATCCGCCGCCACGTCGGCGTGTTCCAGATCCCGGCGATCGAGCTCGACGACGGCCGGTGGCTCACCGACTCGACGCCGATCATCGCCTGGTTCGACGCGCACCACGCCCGCTGGCCGGTCACCCCGGCGGAGCCCGTCGCCCGGTTCCTGTCGCTGCTGGTGGAGGACTTCGCGGACGAGTGGCTGTGGCGGCCGGCCATGCACTACCGGTGGAGCTACGCGCCCGACCGGTTCCACCGGGGCATCCGCCTCGCCACCGAGATGGGGGCGGGCGCCCGCGGCCGCACCCCACCGCTCGCCGCCGCCCGACGCGCCGTCGCCCAGCGCCAGCTCGGCACGTTCGTGCGGGGCGACGGCGTCGACGAGACCACCCGTCGGCACGTCGACGACGCCTACCTGCGGGTGCTCGACCGGCTCCAGCCGATCCTGGCCGAGCGGCCCCACCTGCTCGGCGAGCGCCCCTCGCTGGTCGACATCGCCTTCATGGGCCCCATGTTCCGGCACTTCGCGCTCGACCCGACCCCGGCGCGGCTCATGGTCGAGCGGGCCCCGGCGGTGTGGGAGTGGGTGGCGCGCACCTGGAACGCCCGGGGATCGACGCTCGGCGAGCGCCCGCTCCTCGACGTCGTCCCCGACGACTGGGATCCGCTGCTCGCCGAGAGCGGGGCCACCCACCTCGAGCAGCTCGACGCCAACGCCCGGGCCCATGCCGCCGGCGCCGCCACCCACGACCTCACGGTGCAGGGCGTCACCTACCGCGACCTCCCCACCTCGCCGTACCGGGTGTGGTGCCTCGAGCGCCTCCGCCACGCCTACGAGGCGCTCGACGAGCCCTCGGCGACGACGGTGCGCGCCCGGCTCGAGTCGGTGGGCGCCTGGGAGCCGCTCTGGCGCACCACGCAGACCGCGTCGGGCCACGATCCCGAGGGCACGGCGCCGTTCTGCACCGGCAGCCGGGTGATCCCCGACGAGCTCACCATCGGGCGCTCGGCCCTGCACCGACGGCGCTGGCCGGGTCGCCGGCGCTGAGCCGGCCGACCCCGACCCGGCGGGTCAGCGCTCGACGAGCTGGACGAGCACGCCGAACGCGCCGTCGGGGTGCACGTAGGCCGTGCGCGCTCCCCGCGGTCCGGGCACCGATGACTCGTCGATGAGCTCGCGGCCGGCCTCGCGGAGGGCGTCGAGCGCGGCGTCGAGGTCGGCCACCCGATACGCGATGTGGTGCAGGCCCGGGCCGCCCTCGTCGAGGAACTCGCGGTACTCGGAGTCGTCGGTGACCGGTGCGATGAGGGCGATGGACGACCCGCCCACCTCGAGGAAGGCCACCTCGGCGCCCTCGTCGTGGAGCTCCTCGCGGTGGTCGACCAGGACCCCGAAGAGGTCGCGGTGGTCGGCGATGGCGTCGTCGAGGTCCTCCACCACGATGGCCACGTGGTCGATGGTGCGCAGCACGACGCCGTCGTCGAGGTCGCCAAGCTCACCGATCGGCTCGCCGGCGTCGTCGTCCTCGCGCTCCTCGGCGTCCTCGTTCGGATTCCTGGCCTGGATGCCCATGGGCTGGTTCCTACCACCGTCGGGCCCGACCCCGGACGCGACGAGGGACCGCCCGGAGGCGGCCCCTCGTCACCGATCTCGTCGGAGGTCGGTCAGTCCATCTGGTCGAAGCGCTGGAACAGCGTGATCTTGTCCTCGCCGACCTTCTCGCGGAACTCGGGGTCGTCGATGCCCTGGCCCTTCTCGGGGGCGAGGCACAGCACGCCGGCCTTGCCCTCGATCTCGTTCTTGTGGACCGCGAGGGCCGCCGCCCCGGTCTCCTCGAGCGAGTAGGTCCGGCTGAGCAGCGGCTGGATCTTGCCCTCGCAGATCAGCTGGTTCGCGGCCCACGCCTCCTTGTAGTTGGCGAAGTGCGAGCTCACGATGCTCTTGAGCTTCATCCACAGGTGGCGGTTGTCGTACTCGATCATGTAGCCGGACGTGGCGGCGCAGGTGACGATCTTGCCGCCGCGGGCCGCGGCGAACACCGAGGCGCCGAAGGTCTGGCGGCCGGGGTGCTCGAACACGCAGTCGACGTCGCGGCCGATGAGGCCGCGGATGTCCTTGCCGAGGCGGCGCCACTCCTTCTCGTCCTGGGTGTGCTCGTCCTTCCAGAACTGGTAGCCGGCCTCGCGGCGGTCGATGACGTGCTCGACGCCCATCTCGTTCAGCAGCCGACGGCGCTTGTCGGACGACACGACGCCGACGGGGGTGCCGCCGCCGTTGAGGACGTACTGCACGGCGTAGCCGCCGATGCCGCCGGTGGCGCCCCACACGAGCCAGGCGTCGCCCTGGGTGAGGTTGCCGGCGTGGGGGCTGACGACCATGCGGTACGAGGTGCTGTTGCACAGCGCGTTGCAGGCCGCCTCCTCCCAGGTCAGGTGCTTGGGCTTCGGCATGAGCTGGTTGGCCTTCACCACGGTGAGGTCGGCCAGGCCGCCGAAGTTGGTCTCGAAGCCCCAGATCCGCTGGTTGGCGGCGAGCATCGAGTCGTCGTGGGCCGACGGGTCCTGGTCGTCCACGTGGTTGCAGTGGATGGTGACCCGGTCGCCGGGCTTCCAGTTGCGCACGGCCGAGCCGACGCGCACCACGACGCCCGACGAGTCGGAGCCGACGATGTGGTACGGCAGGGCGTGGCGGGCGCCCCACACCGACTCCTTGCCGAGCCGGTCGAGGAAGCCGAAGGTGGGCAGCGGCTCGAAGATCGAGGTCCACACCGTGTTGAAGTTGATGGCGGCGGCCATGACGGCCACGTACACCTCGTCGGGAGCCAGCTCGGGCGTGGCCACCTCGTCGACGTGGAGGCTCTTGCGGGGGTCCTTGTCCTCGGACGCCACCCCCTCCCACATCGTCTGCTCGTCGCGCTTGACGAAGGCGGCCCGGTAGGACTCCGGGATGTCGATGTTGGCCAGCTCGTCGCCCGAAGCGCCGGCCTGGATTGCGTCGAGGAATGCCTGCATGGGCGGCGATCCTAGGTGGCGGTCGGCGCAACGCACGAAGTCCGCTGCGCCTGTTGGGCGCGAACCCTCCCATCGGGCGAGTTGGCGCCGATAGTGTTCCGCGTGAGCACCACCCCAGCAGGAGCAACCACCGACATGGCCCTCACCTCCGAGGAGATCGCCAGCAAGGAGTTCCTCGTCGGCCTCCGCGGCTACGACAAGGACGAGGTCCGGGCGTTCCTCCAGTCCGTCGCCGCCGCGTTCGACGAATCGGCCGCCTCCTCCAACGGTGCCGCCGAGGCGCCCGCGTCAGGTGGCGGCATGGCCAACCTGGGCGGCCAGATCGAGGCCATCTTGGCCACCGCCAACGCCGAGGCCGACAAGCTCCGCACCGACGCCGAGGCCGACGCCGCCCGCGTGCGCGCCGACGCCGACTCCTACGCCGAGTCCACCCGGGCCCAGGCCGAGCAGCACGAGAACGAGGCCCGCCAGAAGCTGACCGCCGCGCAGGACGAGGCCCTCGGCATCGTGGCCGACGCCCAGGCCCGCGCCGCTCGCATGGAGGAGACCACCCTGCGCGAGGCCGAGGAGAAGGCCAACGCCGCGGTCGCCCACCTCACCGCCCAGATCGGCGAGCTCACCGGGGCCCGCGACACCACCAAGGCGTCGCTCGAGGAGCTCCGCACCAAGATCGACAAGGCCCTCACGGTCGCCTCGGAGGGCTGAGCCCTCCGGCACCGACGGTCGGCGGCCGCCGACCCTGTCCGCTCGAACCTGGCACGGAACGTGGACGTAGGTGACCATGTTCTGTCGCGGGACATGGGTGACACGTGTGTCGCGGGACCTGGGTGACGGTCAGGAGGCTAGGCGGGGCTTGCGGGTGCCGCCGCGGGGTCGCCCGGAGGGTTGGTAGCGGCGGGTGCGGTCGAGGGTGAGATGGCGGACGAGGTGCCCATCGACGAGCACGGTGGCGCGGTCGTGGTTGATGAGCACGGTGGCGTCCTCGCCGGCCCATTCGACGCCGATGTGGATCGCAGTCCAGTCGGCGTTGACGACCCCTTCGCAGGAGACCTTCTTGTCATAGCGGTGCTGGATGTAGCTGGGGTGGGGCAGTGGCTCCTCGGATGGACGAGCGGCGAGACTTGCGTTCCAGCGATCGACGGGGATCGCCCGGCCGATGCCTTGGTGGGGCCGTTCGTGGTTGTAGACGTGGCAGAACGCGTCGAGATGCTGCTGGAGCTCGACGATGGACCGGGCGAGGTCCTTCTTGCGCAGCCACTTCTTGAGGGTCTGCTGGAACCGTTCGACCTTGCCGGTGGTCTGGGGGTGGAACGGTCGCCCGTTCGAAGGCCGGATGCCGGCGTCGCGCAGGTTGGCTTCGAAGAGGACCTCGAAGCCGCGCAGCTTCCCCGAGAAGCACAGCCCGTTGTCTGACAGGACCCCAGCGGGCGGTCCCCACACGGCCACGGCCTGTGAGAACGTCGCCCACGCTGCTTCGGTGGTCGCTTCGGGCACTGCCGCGGAACGGACCACGACCCTCGAGTGGTCGTCGATGATGTTGAACACCCGCACGACGCCTGTCGCGATGACCCAGTCCATGGCATCGATCTGCCAGCGCTCGTTGGGTGCTGCTGCCTCGAAGCGCTTCCACGACGACTTCGGCCGCTTCTTCGGTTGCGGATCGACCAGGCCTCGCCGCACCAGCACCCGATGCACCCCCGCCACCGACGGCACCGTGCTGACCGCCTTGTCTCGACCCAGATGCCACTGGATCGTCGTCGCCCCGTGATCGAGCCCCGCATCACGCAGCTCCTTGCGCTTGCGCACGATCAGGTCCTCGACCTCGCCGCTGATCTGGTTCGGCGAGGACAACGGCCGCGTCGAACGGTCCTCGAGGCCCTCCATCCCGTGCTCGCGGTAGCGCTTCACCCACTTGTAGAAGGTCTTGCGCGAGGCGCCCGCCTCCGAGCACACCTGAGACACGTTGATCTTCTCGCCCTCGCCAGCGGCCACCACCGCCGCCAACAACTTCACCTGCATGGGTGTCTGCTCCCTGGCCATGACCACCATGGTCACCGCCCATCAGGTGTCACCCAGGTCCCGCGACATCAACTGTCACCCAGGTCCCGAGAAGAGACATGGACGTAGGTGACCACGTTCCGTGCCAGGTTCGCGTCGGAGGCGCGCTGCGACGGCGGGTTCGGCGGATCGGCGGATCGGCGGATGGGCGTGGACCGGGCGGGCCTCGGTACGCTGGACGGACTCCGTTCCACCACCGCACAAGGGGATGTCCGCATGGCCGGATCCGTGATCGTCGCCGGCGCTCGTACGCCGGTCGGGAAGCTGTCGGGGGCGCTCTCGGGCTTCTCCGCCGCCGAGCTGGGCGGCTTCGCCATCTCCGGCGCCCTCAGCCGCGCCGGGATCACCCCCGAGCAGGTCGAGTACGTGTTCATGGGGCACGTCCTCCAGGCCGGCGCCGGGCAGATCACCGCCCGCCAGGCCGCGGTGAACGCCGGCATCCCGATGAGCATCCCGTCCACCACGGTGAACAAGGTGTGCCCGTCGGGCATGCACGCCGTCTACCTCGCCGACCTGATGATCCAGGCCGGCGACGCCGACATCGTCGTGGCCGGCGGCATGGAGTCCATGACCAACGCCCCCTACCTCCTGCCCAACGCCCGTGGCGGGTACCGCATGGGCGACCAGAAGGTCGTCGACTCGATGATGTACGACGGCCTGTGGGACCAGTTCGACCACATGGCCATGGGCGCCTCCACCGAGGCGTACTGCGGCAAGGAGTCCTCGACCATCTCCCGTGAGGAGCAGGACGAGTTCGCCGCCGCCTCGCACCAGCGGGCGGCCGCCGCCTTCAAGAACGGCCTGTTCGACGACGAGATCGTCCCGGTCGAGGTGCCCCAGCGCAAGGGCGACCCGATCGTGGTCAACGAGGATGAGGGCGTCCGCGGCGACACCAGCGCCGAGAGCCTGTCGAAGCTGCGCCCCGCCTTCGACAAGGAGGGCACCATCACCGCCGGCAACGCCTCGCAGATCAGCGACGGCGGCGCCGCCCTCATCGTGATGAGCAAGGCCAAGGCCGAGGCCCTCGGCGCCCCGGTGCTCGCCGAGATCGTGGGCTACGGCCAGGTGGCCGGCCCCGACGCCTCGCTGCTGCACCAGCCCTCGAACGCCATCGCCAAGGCGCTCGACAAGGCCGGCAAGAGCGTGAGCGACGTGAGCCTGTTCGAGCTCAACGAGGCGTTCGCCGCCGTCGGCATCGCCTCGATGCGCGACCTCGGCATCACCTCCGAGGTGGCCAACGTGAACGGCGGCGCCATCGCCATCGGCCACCCGCTCGGCATGTCGGGCACCCGCGTGACGCTGACCCTCGCCCTCGAGCTCGCCCGCCGTGGCGGCGGCCTCGGCGCCGCCGCGCTGTGCGGCGGTGGTGGCCAGGGCGACGCCATCCTCCTCCAGGTGGCCGGCTGACCCAGCCGACCGGGTTGCTCACCTGAGCGCCCCGCCTCCTGACGACCCGTGATCGAGGGGCGGCCTCCGGGCCGCCCCTCGGCGCGTCCCAGCTCCCGATCGGCGGTCGGCGCTCCGGGCCTCAGCCGATGGCGCGACGGCCCTCGAGGGCGCGGCCGAGGGTGAGCTCGTCGGCGTACTCGAGGTCGCCGCCGACGGGCAGGCCGCTCGCGATGCGCGTGACGGTGAGCCCGAGCGGACCGAGCAGGCGGCCGAGGTACATCGCCGTCGCCTCGCCCTCGATGTTGGGGTTGGTGCAGAGGATGACCTCGGTGACGCCCTCGGGCTCGATGCGAGCCAGCAGCTCCTTCACCCGCAGCTGGTCGGGGCCGATGCCCTCGATCGGGCTGATGGCGCCCTGCAGCACGTGGTAGCGGCCCTTGAACTCGCCGGTCTTCTCGACGGCGACGAGGTCCTTGGGCTCCTCCACCACGCAGAGGGTGTGGCCGTCGCGCCGATCGTCGCTGCAGATGCCGCACAGCTCGCCCTCGGAGAGGTTGAAGCACCGGCTGCACCACGCCACCCGGTCCTTGGCCTCGACGATCGACTTCGCCAGCCGGAGGGCGTCGTCCTTCGGAAGCTTCAGGAGGTGGAAGGCGATGCGCTGCGCGGACTTGGGCCCGACGCCGGGCAGGCGGCCGAGCTCGTCGATCAGGTCTTGGACGGGGCCGGCGTAGGTGGCCATCGACGCTCAGGACCCGCCGAGGAGGCCGCCGAGGTCCATCCCGCCGAGGTCGAGCTCGGGCTGGGCGAGCTGCCCGGCGCGCGCTGCGGCGTCGTTGAGGGCGGCGAGGATCAGGTCCTGCAGCATCTCGACGTCGTCCGGGTCGACGGCATCGGGCGCGATGGTGACCGACCGGAACTCGAACCCGCCCGTGACCTCGATGCGCACGGCCCCGCCGCCGGCCACGCCCTCCACCACGGTCGAGGCCGCCTGCTTCTGGGCGGCGAGCAGCTGCGCCTGCATCTGGCCGGCCGTCTCGAGCAGGGCGCCGAAGTCGAGCCCGCCGCCCTCGCCGCCGCCCCCGAAGATCGACTGGAAGGCGGCGGTGTTCTCGTCGTCGGCGGCCTCGGGATCGTCGAGGACGTCGAGCTCGTCGTCGAGCACCTCGTCGGGCGCGATCGGCTGGTCGTCGTGGGCGTCGGTCATGTCACTCCTCGATGATCTCCGAGCCGGGGAACGCCTCGGTGAGCGCGGCGATGCCGCCGAGCGGGGCGTCGGGGGCGTCGGCCAGGTCGTGCACGTCGTAGCCGGCGAGGTGCTCGTCGGGGTCGTCGGACACCGGAGCCGCGGCCGGGGCGCGCCCGCCGCCGGACGGCGGGGCCGGCGACGAACCGCCGTCGCCGTCGACCTCCAAGCGCACGGTGACCGGCGAGCCGACCACCTCGGCCAGCGCCGCCTCCACGTCGCCGCGCTTGCGCTCGCAGTTCGACCGGTGGTGGTCGTTCTCGACCCGCAGCACCGCCACCCCGCCCTCGAGCGAGGCCAGCTCGGCGCTCTGGTACATCGCCTTGGTGAGCCCCGACAGCGTCGGGAGCACCCGATCGCCCCAGAGCCCGGCGAGGTCGGTGGCCCCGGCGGCCGGCGCCGGGGTGGGCGACGGGCTCGCCGGCGGGTCGGCCACGGTGGGCACCGGGTCGGGCGGGGCGGGCGACGGCGCCACCGCCGAGGGCACAGGCTCGGCCGCAGCCGGCTCGGGCGTCGGCGCGGGAGGCGAGGCCTCGGTCGGGGCAGAGGGTGCCGGAGCGGGCGAGGCCTCGGACGCCGCAGACGAGGGAGCCGGAGGGGGCGGTGGCGGTGGCGGTGGCGCGGCGGCGGATGGCGATGGAGCGGGCGCCGGAGCGGGGCGACCACCTCGGGCGGCACGCTGGCGGCGAGCTGGGCGCGGGCGGCCGCGGCCGGGCTCTCCCGGGGGCCCGATGCCGCCGCGGGGCTCGGGGCGTCGGCCACAGGTGCCGGGTCGGATCGTGGTGGAGCTTCGGCCGGCGCAGGGGGCGGGGAGGACGGTGCCGGCTCGACCGGTGGCGGAGCCGCCGCCCGGGGAGCCGGGGCGGGTGTCGCGGGCGCAGGCGCCGCGGTCGGCGCCGGGGCACCGCCGGCGAGGGCGGCCTCGAGCTTGGCGATGCGGGCGACGAGGCCGTCGAGCGACTGGTCGCCCTCGACCCTCGTGACCTTCACGAGCGCGACCTCGAGGGGGATGCGCGGATCGGGCGCCTGGCGCATCTCGATCAGGGCGTCGCCCACCGCCTCGAGGGCGCGGGTGGTGGCCCGGTCGCCGAGCTGGTCGGCCCACGCGCTGGCCCGGTCGTGCTCGACGGGCGTCAGGTGGCCCACCGGCGCGCCCATGCGCAGCAGGAAGACGTCGCGCAGCCGGGCCAGCAGCGCCTCGCCGAGCACCCGGGGGTCGCGGCCCGAGGCCATGGCGTCCGCCACCGCGACGAGGGCCGCGCCCGTGTCGCCGGCGGCCACGGCGTCGAGCAGGTCGTCGACCGCCTCGCCCTGGTCGATCACGCCACCGGCGGCCGCCACCCGCTCGAGCGCCGAGAGGGTGTCTCGGGCCGACCCGCCGCCCATCCGCACCACGTACTCGACGGCGTCGTCGCCGAGGGTGAGGCCGGCGTCGTGGATGACCCAGCGCACGTGCTCCGCCAGGTCTTCGGCGCCGAGCAGGCGGAACTCGAAGTGCTGGGTGCGGCTGCGGATGGTGGGCAGCACCTTGTGCGGGTCGGTGGTGGCCAGCACGAACACCACGTGCTCGGGCGGCTCCTCGAGCGTCTTCAGGAGCGCCGCCGACGCCTCCTTCGTGAGCATGTGGACCTCGTCGAGGATGTACACCTTCGTGCGCCCCGGCGACCCCAGGGCCACCCGGCTGATCAGCTCGCGCACGTCCTCCACGCCACGGTTGGAGGCGGCGTCGAGCTCCTGCACGTCGTAGGAGGTGCCGTTGTCGATGGCGACGCAGCTCTCGCAGACGCCGCAGGGCTCGCCGCCCTCGAGGTGCTCGCAGTTGAGCGCCTTGGCGAGGATGCGCGCCGTGGAGGTCTTGCCCGTGCCGCGGGGCCCGCTGAAGAGGTAGGCGTGGCCGACGCGCTCCTCGCGGACCGCGTTGCGCAGCGCCCGGACGACCTGCTCCTGGTCGCGGACGTCGCTGAAGCGCCGGGGCCGGTAGCGCCGGTAGAGGGACTGGTACGCCACGGCTGCTCACCCTACCGATCCGGGCCAACGGCCGTTCCCGGTCCGGGGGCCGTGCGCAGCGGTACCGTGCGGCCATGGAGCGGGGGATGCGCAGGGCGTGGGTGGCCGTAGCGATCGCGGGCCTGGTGGCCGTCGGTTGCAGCAGCGACGGGTCGGACGGGGCCGCGGGGACCACGGCCCCCGACGAGGCGGCCGCGACCACGACGGCGCCGCCCGAGTGGCCCGAGCCCCGGTTCGTGGAGGGCGACTGCCCGATGCCCACCGACGCCGTCGAGCTCGAGGTCACGTGCGGCACGGTGCAGGTGCCCGAGGACCGCACCAACGGCGACAGCCGCATGATCACCCTGGCCGTCGCCCGCATCCACTCCGCCGCGGACGACGTGGCGCCCGATCCGGTGGTGCAGCTCGAGGGCGGCCCCGGCTTCTCGAGCCTCGAGGACGTAGAGGGCTACGCCCGCTCGTCGATCCTCGACCGGCGCGACTACATCCTGTGGGACCAGCGCGGCACCGGCTTCTCGGACCCGAACCTCGACTGCACCGAGACGAACGACGCCGTGTGGGACGTGTTCGCCACCACCGATGCCGCGGTCGACGAGTACGCCCGGATCGAGGACAGCCTGCGCGCCTGCCGGGCACGGATCACCGACGACGGCGCCCACCTCGACGGGTACGACACGACGCAGAACGCCGCCGACCTGGCCGACCTGCGCGTGGCCCTCGGCATCGACGAGTGGAACCTGCGCGGCGTCAGCTACGGCTCGGCGCTGGCGATCGAGACGATGCGCAACCACCCTGAGGGGCTGCGGTCGGTGCTGCTCGACTCGGTGGTGCCGCCCGACGCGCCCTTCGGCGCCGTGGGCCGAGGCGAGTCCGCCCTGCGCGCCTTCGGCGAGCTCTTCGACGCGTGCGCGGCCGACGCCGACTGCGCCGCGACCTACGGCGACCTGCAGGAGCTGTTCACCGCGGCGGCCGACCGCCTCGACGCCGATCCGCACGAGACCTCGGTGCTCGACCCGAAGACGGGCAACGAGCGCCAGGTGGCCATCACCGGGCGCGACCTGTGGGCCGGGCTGTTCAACGCCCTCTACGACGAGACCCTCATCCCCGCCCTCCCCGCGGCGGGCCAGGCCATCGCCGGGGGCGACAACGCGATCATCGACCTGATCGCCGAGGACGGCATCCCCTTCGCCGCCGGCCAGCACGAGGGCATGACCGCCTCGGTGAGCTGCGCCGACCGGGCCGCCCTGCTCGACCCCGACTCGGTCGAGCCGTTCGTGGCCGAGCACCCCGAGCTCGAGGCGCTCGTCTACCTCACGGTGCCCGAGACCGGCTGCGAGGAGTGGGACGTGGCGCCCGCCGAGCCCGGGTTCAACGACCTGCTCACCGCCGACGAGACCGACGTGCCCGTGCTGGTGATGGCCGGCCGGTTCGACCCGATCACCCCGCCCGATGGCTCGGCTCGGGTGGCCGAGGCCCTGGGGAAGGACCTGCTCCTGTTCCCGAACGCCGGCCACGGGGCGGTCACCTCCAGCGAGTGCGCCCGCGACATCTGGTTCGCCTTCCTCGACGATCCGTCGGTCGACCCCGACACCTCCTGCATGGACGAGCTGGGACCGCCCGAGTTCACCTGAGCGGGCATCCGCTTGGGCGCTCGGGCGCCCGCCGCTATCGTGACCGGGTCCGCACCCGCAGGTGGCGGCCGGGTCCTGTGCATCCACAGCCCGTGAACCGGGTCAGGGCCGGAAGGCAGTAGCTCTCAGCGGAGTCTGAGGAGTGCCGCAGATCGCCCGGCCGCCTCCTGCGGGTGCGGGCGCGAGCAATGCCAGGGAGAGGTGCGAGAGCGGCCGAATCGGCACGCTTGGAAAGCGTGTGAGGGGCAACCCTCCGTGGGTTCGAATCCCACCCTCTCCGCCAGACGTTGTCGTTTCGACAACGACACGATGGTCCTACCCCGGCCAGGCATCATCGGGGACACGCGTTGCCCCACCCTCATCGAGCGGGCTCAGGTTCCCCGCCGGCGAGGTCGGGGGACGGCGTCGGGGCGCTCCCACCCGTGGTTGAGCAGCGCGGTCGCCCAGGTGAACCAGGCGATCAGCGCGAACCGCAGGTCCGGGTGGCTCGGCACGCCGGCATCGTCGAGGGCGAGGACGAAGGTGGCCACGGCCCGGCCGTCCATCTGCGGGTGGGGCCCGTTGCCCGAGTGGGCGCGCACGACCTCGGCCTGTCCGGCGATCGACGCCGTGTAGGTGGCGGGCCCGCCGAGCTGCTCGGCCCAGTACGCCGCCAGCCGCTCCGTGTGCTCGGGGTGGACGCCCTCGCGGAAGGCGTGGGCGAGGATCGGGTCGGCCAGGCAGCGCTCGTGCCACGCCTCGGCGAGCGCCCGCACGACCTCGGCGCCACCCATCTCCTCGTAGATCGTCCCGTCCACGGCACCGATGCTACGGACGGCGTCGCCCGCAGACTGCCCAGATCGCTTCGCAGCAAGATGAGCAACCGTTACTCAGGTGCCGGGAGCGAACCAGGCAGATGCTGACCCCATGAAGCGAACTGCTGCCCTGATCTCGACGCTCGTCACCGTCGGCACCCTCGTCCTGGCCACGCCGACCCCGGCCCCGGCGACCCCGTCGACGAACGTCATCACCGGCCGGGTGTCGGCGCTCCCCGGCCCGACGGAACCGCAGGCCAAGGGCGATTCGACGGCACCGGTCGTCAGCGCCGACGGCCGCTACGTGGCGTTCACGTCGAAGGCCCGGCTCAGCCCCGACGACCAGTTCGACTTCGAGGACGTCTACGTCCGCGACCTGCTCACCGACCAGGTCGAGCTGATCTCGGTCCGCCCCGACGGGAAGGATGCGACCTCCCCGTCCTACGCCGGCGCCATCAGCGCCACCGGGCGGTTCGTGGTGTTCTCCAGCCTCTCCAACGCCCTGGTCCCCGGCGACACGAACAACGCCTTCGACGTGTTCATCCGCGACCGCGAGCTGAAGACCACCGAGCGGGTGAGCATCAACTCCGCCGGCCAGCAGGCCATCGGCCACAGCCCGGGCAACTACCGCGACCCCCACCAGATGGACGTGTCCGACGACGGGCGCTTCGTCGCCTTCTCGACCACGGCCGCGCAGTTCGGCGTGGGGGGCAGCGTCGACAGCAACGTCATGGTGCGCGATCGCCAGACCAACACGACCGAGTCGGTCAACGTGTCGAGCGACGAGGTCCCTGGCAACCGCGGGGCCTACGACCTCTCGATGTCGCCCAACGGGCGGTACGTCGCCTTCCGGAGCCAGTCGTTCAACTTCGGGCCCGACACCAACCAGAACACGGGCGACATCTACCTGCGGGACCGCACCGCCGGCACCACGACGCTGGTGAGCAAGCGCAGCGACGGCACCCAGTCCTTCGAGGTGTCGTTCAAGCCGAGCGTCAGCGACGACGGCAAGAAGGTCGCCTTCATCTCCCGCGGCGACCTCACCCCCGGCGACCTGAAGACGATCGACGACGTCTTCGTCCGCAACGTGGCGACGAGCACGACGACGAAGGTGAGCGTCGACTTCGGCGGGGGCGAAGCCGACCAGCACGCCACCGATCCCGTCATCAGCGGCGACGGGTCCACCGTGGCGTGGACCTCGCTCTCGGGCGAGTACCTCACGGGCGGCGGCAACGGCAAGGTGCACGTCTTCACCCGGGTCGGCACCAACCCGATCAGCCGCCAGTCGGTCACGGCGTCGGGTGCGCTGGGCAACGGCGACTCGGCGCTGCCGTCGCTCTCGGCGAACGGCAAGGTGCTCGTGTTCGACTCCGCCTCCACGAACCTCGTGACCGGCGACAGCGGGTTCAAGGACGCCTTCGTGCGCCGCAGCCCCGAGGTCGGCCCCCACGGGACCACCACCGCCTACGCCAACGCCATGGCGGCCCGCTTCGGCGGCACCTCGGGCGCCACCATCGCGGCCCGCATCGGCCAGGGCGCCTCGCCCGAGGGCCAGGTCCTGCTGCTCGCCCACGGCTCGTTCGGAGCGAAGCGGGCGCCGCTGGTGCGGCTCTACGCCGCCTACTTCCGCCGCTTCCCCGACTCGTCGGGCCTCGCCTACTGGCTCAAGAAGCTCGACACCGGGACGAAGCTCGACCAGGTGTCGGCGCAGTTCGCCGCATCCAGCGAGTTCAAGACCAAGTACGGCAACACCACCAACACCGCCTTCGTGACGCTCGTCTACCAGAACGTCCTGGACCGCAACCCCGAGTCCTCGGGCCTGGCGTTCTGGGTGAAGAAGCTCGACGGGGGGATGAGCCGCGGGACCGTGATGACCAACTTCTCCGAGTCGTCGGAGGGCAAGCGCAAGTTCCGCCCGGTGGTGGACACCGCGGTGGTCAGCCTCGGCCTCTTCGGGAAGATGGCCCCGGTCAAGCTCCTCCAGGCCTCGGCCGACTACATGCTGCTCGACAGCTCCGAGCGCGGCATCCAGCGCCTGATCGTGTCCGACGAGTACAAGGCGGTCGCCTGAGCCGGGTGGACCACGGGCGCCGGCGATCGTGGGGCGGATCCGCGAAGGTGGAGCCGTGACGGACGAGGCGGTGCGGGCGACCCGGGAGGTCGACGCCCCTGCGGCCTCGATCTTCGCCGTGCTCGCCGACCCGGCCGCTCACGCCGCCATCGACGGCACCGGCTGGGTGCAGCGGTCCACCGGCGACGGTCCGATCACGGCGGCCGGCGAGGTGTTCCGCATGGCGATGTTCCACCCGAACCATCCCGACGGGACCTATCGCACGGCCAACCTCGTCGAGCGCTTCGACCCGCCCCGGTCGATCGGTTGGAAGACGGGCTACGAGGACGAGGACGGCACGCTGCGCTTCGGCGGCTGGACGTGGCGCTACGACCTCGAGCCCGTCGAGCCCTCGCACCACGGTCACCCTGACCTACGACTGGTCGGCGACATCGGAGGCCACCCGAGAGCGCATCGGCTTCCCGCCGTTCCCACCCAACCACCTCGCCGACTCCCTCGACCACCTGGCGCAGCTCGTCGCCGATCGATCGCGCTGAGCGGGAGCGATGGGAGCTGGCGAGGCCATCGCCCCCTCGTCGCCCGATCGGACCTCACACGCGCACCCGACCACCGGCTCCGGGGGCACGGGCTTGGGGGTGGTGGACGGGGTGTGGTGGCATTCGCGACGTGGAGATCCCGGTGCTGGAGGGCGAGATCATCGAGCGCGACGGGCCCCAGGAGCGGCTCCTCGTGCTGCTGCACGGCTACGGCGAGCCGGTCGCCGACCTCACCGACCGTCTCGACCGCATCGACCCGCACGCCCACTTCCTCGCCGTGGCGCCGCCGGCGCCGTTCGAGCACAAGGGCAAGGCCATCTGGCACCGGGCGCTCACCGCGCCCGACGAGGCCGGCCGCCAGTTCCTGGCCTCGATGGCGGCGATCGACGCCCACCTCGGCGAGCTGGCCGAGCGCACCGGTCGCTCGGCCGCCGATGCCGTGGTCGGTGGGTTCAGCCAGGGCGGCGGCCTGGCGCTGGCCCTCCTGCTCGCGGCGGGCATCGTCCATCGGCCCGCCGCCGCCTTCGGCGTGTGCAGCTTCCCGCCCCACATCGTCGGGTTCCCGTTCGATCCCCGGGCCGCCGACGGCCGACCGTTCCTGCTGTGGAGCGCGCGGGCCGACCGCTTCGCCCCCATCGAGTCGTCGCGCGCCGGTGCCGCGACGCTCGTCGACTGCGGTCTGGCCGTGACCTATCGCGAGACCGAGGGCGGCCACGTGATGAGCGACGACGCGGCCGACGCCATCGGCGCCTGGCTCGACGACCTCGACGCCGCCGTCCGCCCGGCGCCGTCGCCGCTGCTCGACGGCGTCGAGCCCCTCGCCCGGGTGCGCGAGATGTGGTCGCCCGTGGCCTGAGCGCTGGTCGGCGGCGCGCTCAGCGGGGCGCGGGCAGGCCGGTGACCAGCTCGCCGGGGTCGGCGGCGAGGGCATCGGCCAGCTTCAAGATGTTGTGCAGCGTCAGGTTGCGGCGGCCGCGCTCGACCTGGCCGACGTAGGTCCAGTGGAGGCTGCAGGCCTCCGCCAGGCGCTCCTGGCTCCAGCCTCGGGCCTGGCGCAGCGCCCGCACGCGGGCCCCGAACTCGATGGTGGCCGCCGACAGCGGCTCCTTCGGGGTCCCGGGCACCCCGCAAGACCATCCTTCCCATGACCGCGCCGCCAGAGAGCTTGCTTCCCGATGGCGGGCGCGGCAGCGAGCGGCGAGATCAGCGCCACCACTCGTCGACCACGTCGCCATCGCTCACCTCGACCAGCCCCACGGTGGGCTGCTCGTGGGGCGGGTGCGACGCGTAGAGCTCCAGGCCGGTGGTGCGCCCCGGGTCGGCCTCGACCTTCACGAGGACCGACCCGGTGCCGCGCGCCGCGGCGAGCACGACGCGCTCGACGCCGTCGTCGTCGACCACCACGACGCGGTTGGTCCGCAGCTCGCGTCGCAGCGCGAGCAGCTCGGCCTCCACCTGGGCGAGCCGGAGGGCGAGGGAGGGATCGTCGGACATGGCAGCACCTCTCGGTCGTCGTCGGGGGGACGCTGCTTCCTCCACCCATCCGCCGGGTTGACGATGACGGATCGATGCGCCTCGCACGCTACCGAGGGCCCCTGACAGCGGAGCTCGGTCGACCGACGACGCACCGGCGCCGCCTCGCACGTGGTGCACCGTGGTGGTTGGCAGCAGGGTCCCTCCTGGGAGCGGAAGCGGGGTGGCTCGCGACCCAGCATAGAGGAACCATCGTCTCTGGATGTTTGGTCTGCGATACACTTCGATGGCGCCCATGCCCAAGCGTCCCGCCTCCGCCCCCAAGGACCCCGAGCTCCTCGCCTTCGGCGCCCACCTGCGCGCCCTGCGCCTCGAGCGGGGCCTCACCCAGGAGGCGCTCGCCGACGCCGGTGGCCTGCACTGGACCTACGTCGGCCAGATCGAGCGCGGGCAGCGCAACCTGACCTACAAGAACATCCTCCGGCTGGCCACCGGCCTGGGCATCAGCCCGTCGGAGCTGGTGGCGGTCTGACCTCGTCGGGAACGGCGAGCAGGCGCGTCGGCACCAGGCGGGCGAGCCACGCCGAGCGGTGGGCGAGGATCGGGCTGGCCACCGCGAGCACCAGCACGTAGACCGCCACGAACGGGGCCAGGCGGTCGTCGAGGCCGGCCCCCGCCGCCAGGGTCACGAGGATGAGGGCGAACTCGCCGCGCGCGGCGAGTGCCGCCGCCACGTTCGCGGCAGCGGGCGCGTCGAGCCCGTTGATCCGCGCCGCGCCGAGCGCCGCGATCGACGTGAGGACCAACGTGGCCGCGATCGCCGCCACGGCCGGGACGATGACCTCGCCGATGCGCCCCGGGTCGATCGACAGGCCGAACGCGAAGAAGAACAGGGCGGCGAACGCGTCCCGGAGGGGACGAACCTGGCGCTCGACGCGGTGCGCGACCGTCGTCCCGGCGAGCACCAGGCCGGCCATGAACGCCCCGATCGCGTCGGACACGCCCAGCTCGTAGGCGAGGCCGGCCACGAGGAGGGCGAAGCCGACGAACGACACGACGAGCAGCTCGTCGCCCGGGGCCGCGACCAGCCGCCCGACGATCGGGCCGCCCCACCGGGCGATGGCACCGAGCACCAGGAGGAAGGCGGCGGCCCGAGCGAACAGGAGCGCGCCCTCGCCGAACGACCCCGCTCCGCCGAGCACCGGGGCCAGTGCGGCGAGGTACAGGGCGAGGAACAGGTCCTCGATGACGATGATCCCCAGGATCAGGCGCGTCTCGGGGTTGGCGAGGCGCCGCAGCTCGATCAGGACCTTGGTGACGATGGCCGACGACGAGATCCCCGTCACCCCCGCGATCACGAGCGCCTCACGGGTCCCCCACCCGATGGCGAAGCCGAGCAGGAGCCCACCGCCCAGGTTGAGCGCGAGGTACAGCCCGGCCGAGGCGAGCAGGCCCCGCCCACCGCTCGTCAGGTCGTCGACCGAGAACTCGACGCCCAGGTAGAAGAGCAGGAAGATCAGCCCGAACGCGCCGAGCAGCTCCAGCTCCTCGGGGTGCTCGAACAGGACGGGCCCCGGCGTGTAGGGGCCGACGAGGATGCCGGCGGCGACGAAGAGCGGGATGGTCGGCAGCCCGATCCGCGCCCCGCCGCGGGCGAGCGCACCGCTCAGGACGAAGGCGAGGCCCAGGACGATCAGGTCGCGTCCCATCAGGTGGCGCCCTCGTGGAGGAAGCGCTCGAGGGCGCTGCGCTCCTCGGCCCGGCAGGCGACCACCAGCTCGTCGTCCGCCTCCAGCCGCATGGACGGATCGGGGTCCACCAGCGGCAGCGAGCCGCGCAGGATGGCGACGATGGTCACGCCCGTGCGGCGCCGGACGGCCAGCTCTTCGATCGAGGCACCGACCGCCGCGGCGTCGGGGGCGAGCCGGATCCAGTCGAGCTCGAGGCCTCCCAGCACCCGATCGGCGCGCTCGAGGAGCTCGGGGCGGACCACGAGGTGACCCGACGCGAGGGCGCCCAGCGAGCGGGCCGAGAGCGGATCGAGCACG
The DNA here is from genome assembly GCA_041394165.1 of Acidimicrobiales bacterium. Lineage (GTDB taxonomy): Bacteria > Actinomycetota > Acidimicrobiia > Acidimicrobiales > Iamiaceae > Aquihabitans. Next base: position 316,939 of record JAWKIT010000002.1, on the reverse strand, counting down.
ACGATCGAACCGTCGGCGTGGAGCTCGAGGGTGCCGTCGCGGCGGCGGACCGCGTGGACGGGGCGGCCGGCGTCGTCGTGCAGGTCGAGGTGATGGCCGACGCCGGGCAGGCGTCGGGGGATGGGCGCGCGAGCGCGTTCGACGGGTTCGTCGTTCGTCATGGAGACCTCCGGAGGGTGCGCCGTTCGGCGCGGCGAGCGCGGCGCCGAACCCGCGGCCGGCGGGCGGCCGATCGTGGCTAGCGGGGCGTGGAGGCGCGCCCCGGCGGAGCCCGGGGGGCCGACGAGCGGGCGGCGACGTGGCCCACCGCGAGGATCGGCACCGGCCGGGTGCGGATCGGCACCCAGCGAGCGACCAGGGCGGCGACCCCGGCGAGGAGGGCGAGCAGCATCGGGCCGCGGCTCGACGCCGCCCGCAGCGGGGCCGGCACCTTCGGGTGCCAGGCGTCGAGCGACGGCGCCCGCCGGTCGAGCGCCGCCTCGGCGCGCTCGGCGGTCGCCGAGCCGACCACCGGGGCCCAGGCCACCAGCGTGGCGGCGCCGAGCACGCCCAGCGCGACCGCGACGACGGCGGCTCGGACCCGGGGCGGCATCGGTCGATCCTACCGGGAGCGCGGTCCGGATCAGCCGGGAGCCCGCGCCCGGCGCCGCTCAGCGCCCGGGGGGCGGGCGTTCGGCGTCGTCGGGGCTGGCGGGCTGGTAGCGGGCGAAGGCCCCGGTGCGGAACACGTACGCGGTGGCCTCCACCCGGTTCCGCAGCCGCAGCTTCGCCAGGATCTGCCGCAGGTGGGTCTTCACCGTCTCGACGCTGACGTACAGGAGGGCGGCGATCTCCTTGTTGGTGAGGCCCTCCGCGACGAGCACGAGGACCTGGCTCTCGCGCTCGGAGAGCCCGTCGGCCTTGCCCGGCCAGTCGAGGTCGAGGAGCGTCGGCGCGTCGAGGTCGTCGACGGCGACCACGACCTCCCCGTCGGCGATGCGCACGAGCGCGTCCCGGAGGCGCTCGGCGCCGAGGGCCTTGGACAGCACGCCGGATGCGCCGGCCTCCTTGGCGTCGGCCACGAGCGCGGACGTGACGTCGAGCGAGAACACGGCGACGTGGGCCACCTCGTCGAGCGCGGTGAGGGTCCGCACCGCCTCGGCGGCGGCGCCGGTGCGGCCGTAGGTGTCGTAGAGCACGACGTCGAGCGGTCCCCCCGACACCGGATCGCCCAGGATCAGCCGGTCGCACACGACGATGTCGTCGGCGAAGTCGCGCAGCAGGTCGGCGACGCCGGCGACGATCAGGTCGTAGTCGTTGGCGACGGCCACGCGCACGGGCCCGGCTCGCACCACTCCCTCGCTCTGCACGGGACGGGACGCTACCGAAGGCGACGGGAGGGGGCGGGTTGCGTCCGCTCCCCCGATGGAGGGGTTGTGGCTCATCGGCGTGGCGATCGATGGCTGGGGCTACCGTCACCGCGCATGGCCGACGACCAGACCTCGACCCTCCCCGAGCTGGGCTTCTACGGCCTGGCGGGCGGACCGCCGAGCCCGGCGCCCCTGCTCGACGAGGCGGCGGCGGGCGAGGCGATCGGGCTCGGCTCGATGTTCCTCTCGGAGCGGTTCAACGTGAAGGAGGCGGCGGTGCTGAGCGGCGCCGCGGGCGCGGCGAGCCGCCGGTTGGGGATCGCCACGGCGGCGACGAACCACAACACCCGGCACCTGATGGTGACGGCGTCGATGGCCACGACCGCGCACCGGCTGACCGCGGGGCGCTTCGCGCTCGGCCTGGGCCGCGGCATCGCCCCGCTCCAGGCGGCCTACGGCCTGGCGCCCATCACCACCGCCCAGCTCGAGGACGTGGCCGGGCTGCTGCGGCGCCTGTGGCGCGGCGAGGCCATCTTCGGCCACGAGGGCCCGGCCGGATCGTGGCCGGTGCTGCACCTCGACTCGACCTTCGACGAGGACATCCCGCTGCTGCTCGTGGCGTTCGGCCCGCAGAGCCTGGCGCTCGCCGGACGGGCCTTCGACGCCGTGGTACTCCACACCTTCTTCACCGACGAGACCACCGCCCGGGCCGTGGCCACCGTGCGCCGAGCCGCCGAGGGGGCCGGGCGCGACCCGGCGTCGGTGCGCATCTGGTCGTGCTTCGCCACCGTCCCGAGCTCGCTCGACGACGACGTGGTGGCCAAGCGCACGGTGGGACGGCTGGCCACCTACCTGCAGGGCTACGGCGACCTGCTGGTGCGCACCAACGGCTGGGACCCCGACGCCCTGGCGCGCCTGCGGGCCGACGACCTCTTCGCCACCTTCCCCGGCGCCATCGACCAGGTGGCCACGCCCGAGCAGCTCGAGCACCTCCGGGCGCTCATCCCGCCCGCCTGGCTGGCCCCGGCCGCCACCGGGTCCGACGAGGCCTGCGCGGCGGCGGTGCACGCCCAGTTCGACCTCGGCGTCGACGGGGTGATCCTCCACGGCTCGGCACCCGACGAGCTGGCCGGCGTGGTGGCCGCGTACCGGCGCGGGCGCGACGACGCCCGCTTCGCCGGCCTCGACGCCAACCCCGGCCGAGCCCGTCGGGCCTGACCCGCTACCCGCACGCACCGTCGGCGAGCGCCTCGTCGAGCTCGCTCGCCAGCTCCCGGACGCGAGCGCTGGGTGGGCCGGGATCGGCGTCGCCATCCACCAGCGCCCGATGGCGGGCGGCCAGGTGGTCGAGCAGGGCGGCGTACCGCCCGGCATCGGCGTCGGGCGCAAGGAGGCGCACCGCGGCGACCGCATCTCGCTCGGTGCTGGTCCACGGGTCGTCGCGCACCAGATCGGAGAAGCCGAGTCCCTCGGGCGCGAGGAGGTCGCGGGAGGCGATGCCGACCACGTCGCACGCGCCGTCGGCGGCATCGGTCGCGCGGCCGCCGCCCCCGCCCCCTCCGCACGCCGTCGTGGCCGACACCCCGACGAGCAGCGCGACCGACGCCCACCGACGCCAGCTCATCCGAGCGACCCCGTCCGGCACCCCACCGACTTGTGGGTCCAGTTGGCGCGGTACGCGCCACCCGAGATGAGCGTCAGGGCGAGGCAGTCGTCGGTGCGGCCCCGCTGGGCGTCGCGCAGCGCCGAGCGCAGATCGCTGTCGTCGCCGTAGACGTAGCCGCACCACCTCGCCTTCAGGACGTCGACCGAGAGCCCGCGACCCCCGACCTCGAGGGCCACGACCGGGAACCGACCCGACGCGCACAGGATGTCCTGCACCAGGTCGACCCCCCGGGACTGCTCGAGGTCGGCCAGGAGGCGGGTGGGCGCCCGCCAGATGCCGATGCTGGCGCGGGCGGCCCCGGGCTCGACGATGGCCCCGTGGGTGGTGCCGAGGCGCCAGCTGATCTGGCAGGCGCCGAGACCGACGCAGCAGAGCACCGCGAGGGCGACGGCCAGGCGGCGGGTGGGCCGGGGCCGGGCGCCGAGGCGCGTTCGGGTGGGGTTCATGGGTCGCTCCGATCTCGGGTGTGGGCTGTCCCCCCGGACCTCCGGGACCGCCGCACCGGAGCGCTCGCACCCTAGGACCGACGTCCCCGCCCCGGCACGGGATGCGACCCATCTGGCTCGGCGCCAGACTGGCGCGATGGACCCGCTCGGTGCGCTGCACGCCCAGGACGAGGAGCTGGCGGCGCTCGTCGACCCGCTCGACGATGCCGGCCTGCTCGCCGCCTCGCGCTGCGAGGGCTGGAGCGTCGCCGACGTGCTGCTCCACCTCGCCCAGACCGACGAGATGGCCGTGGCCAGCGTCGAGGGCCGTCTCGACGAGTACGCCGCGTCGGTCGGCGACCTCGGCCCGGTGGCCGACGTCGACGACCTCGCCGGCCGGCTGGTCGAGCGGGAGCGCACGACCCCGCAGGCCGCGCGAGCGCGGTGGCGGGCCGCCGCGGCCGCCCAGCGCGAGGCGTTCGCCGCGGCCGACCTCGACGCCCGGCTCACCTGGGTCGCGGGCGAGCTCGCGGCGCGCACGCTCGCCACCACCCGGCTCACCGAGACGTGGATCCACACGGTCGACATCGCGGTGGCACTCGGCCCGCCCCCGCCGCCCACCGACCGCCTCTGGCACACCGCCCGCCTCGCGTGGCGCACGGTCCCCTACGCCCTCGCCCGCGCCGGACGGGAGCAGCACGGCGACGTGGCGTTCGACCTCGTGGCACCCGACGGCGGCCGGTGGCGCTTCGGCGACGCGGAGGCCCCCACCGTGGTCCGGGGCTCGGCCCTCGACCTGTGCACCGTCGCCGGGCAGCGGGCCGCGGCGGCCGACACAGCGCTGGCGGCCAGCGGCCCCGATGCCGCCTCGGTGCTCGAACTGGTCCGGACCTTCGCCTGATGCCGCGCACGAGCGCCGGCCTGCTCCTCCACCGCACGCGCGACGGGCAGGTCGAGGTCCTCCTCGTGCACCCCGGTGGGCCGTTCTGGGCCAACAAGGACCTGGGCGCCTGGTCGATCCCGAAGGGCGAGCACGGCCCGGACGACGATCCGCAGGCGTGCGCCGAACGGGAGTTCGCCGAGGAGCTCGGCTCGGCGCCACCTCCCGCCGATCCCGGCCACGACATCGACCTCGGCACGGTCCGCCAGTCGGGCGGCAAGGTGGTGCGGGCGTTCGCCCGGGCGGGCGACCTCGATGCGGACGCGATCACCAGCAACGCGTTCGAGGTGGAGTGGCCGCCGCGCTCGGGGCGGCGCCAGTCGTTCCCCGAGGTCGACCGAGCGGCGTGGTTCGCGCTCGACGAGGCCTACGAGCGCATCAACGCCGCCCAGGCCGCGCTCCTCGATCGCCTCGCCGACGCGCTCGGCGCAGCGCGCTGACCTCGGCCGGCCCGCCCTACGCTGCGAGGCCGTGGCGACCGGAGCCGTGACCGACGAGCGAGCGATGGCGCGCGCCCTCGAGCTGGCCGCTGCGGCTGCGACGGCGGGCGAGGTGCCCGTCGGGGCGGTGGTCGTCGTCGACGGACGCATCGTGGCCGAGCGGGGCAACGAGCGCGAGGCATCGGGCGATCCCACCGCCCACGCCGAGGTCCTCGCCCTGCGCGACGCGGCCGCCGCGGTCGGCGACCGGCGGCTGCGCGAGGCCACGCTCGTGGTCACGCTCGAGCCCTGCCCGCTGTGCGCCGGCGCGGTGTGGGCGGCGCAGGTGGGACGGGTGGTGTTCGGCGCACCCGACCTCAAGGCGGGGGCGATGGGCTCGCTCTACAACCTCGCGGTCGACGCCCGCCTCAACCACCGCACCGAGGTGGTCGCCGGGCTCGAGGCCGACGCATCCGCCCAGCTGCTGCGGTCGTTCTTCGCGTCGCGCCGCTGATCGGTGAGGGTCGCCGAGGCGGCTGTCCGGTTCGCGAACGGCCTTGGGAGGGGCACCGGGACGGCGGCTAACGTCGCAGCCGGAGGGTTGCCAGAGCGGACGAATGGGACGGTCTCGAAAACCGTTGTGGTCGCAAGGCCACCGTGGGTTCAAATCCCACACCCTCCGCCACCACGAGATCGGCCCGGGCCCAGCGCCCGGGCCGATCCGCGTCCGGGGCCCCGCTCGATCAGCTCCGGGCGCGGAGCCGCTCGAGCTCGCCGGCGTCGTGGGCGGAGAACACGGTGACCTCGTCGCCGTGGTCGTGGGCGAGCTCGGCCAGCCGCTCGTGGTTGCGGGCCACCCGCTGTCGGTCGATGGCCACCACCTGCTCGAACCGGCGGATCACCGAGGGGCCCGCGGGCACCGCCGGGTGCACGGTGGTGGCCTGGAAGTAGGCGTCGCCCGCGTGGAGCAGCCAACCGTCGGCGCCGCGGACGGCGATGGCGGCGTGGCCCCGCGTGTGGCCGGCGAGCGGGACGGCCAGGATCTCGTCGGGCAGCCCGTCGAGGGCGTGGACGGCGTCGAAGCCGAACCACGGCTCGCCCGTCCGCTCGTAGGTCGCCCACCGCGGGCCGTGCGCCCACTGCACCTGGCGGTAGCGGCTGCGCTCGCGCCAGCTCGGGTGCCGGGCGGCCGCCAGCTCGTCGAGGTGGACGTGCACCCGGGCCTCGGGGAAGTCGGCGAGGCCGCCGGCATGGTCGAGGTCGAGGTGGGTGACCAGGATGTGGCGCACGTCGCGAGGGTCGAGCCCCAGGGCGGCGAGCTGGGCCCGGGCGGAGCGCGACGGATCGGCGTCGGGGCGGACGGTGGCGACGAAGGGCCCGCCCAGCCAGCCCTTGAGGTCGCGCCGGGCGTCGTCGCCGATCCCGGTGTCGACCAGCACGATGCCCGAGCGCTCGGTCTCGATCGCCAGCACGTGGGCCACCATGTGGTGGCCGGCCTTCGACGCCAGCACCGGGCACATGGTGCAGCAGTCGAGGTGGTGGATGCGTCCGATCTCGGCCATGGCGGCACCGTAGGCCGGACAGAGGGCGCCGGGCCGCGGCGCCGGCGCGCGGGCTCAGCGCCCGCCGGGCGTCTCGGCGCCGTAGCGCGCCACGGTGGCGGCGAGGTCGAGGGGGCGGGTGGTCATCTCGGCCCCGTCGAGCAGCTCCGCGGGCACCACCCAGCAGACCTCGAGCTCGAGCCCGTCGGGATCGTGGGCGTAGAGGCTCTTGGTGGTGCCGTGGTCGGAGGCACCGATGAGGGCACCGGCGGCCTCCAGCGCTCGGCCGACCTCGGCCAGCTCGGCCAACGTCCCCACCTCCCACGCCAGGTGGTAGAGGCCGACCGTGCGCCGGCCCGCCTCGGTGGGCCCGGCCGCGTCGCCGATGCCGAACAGGGCGAGGTCGTGGTCGTTGGTGGACCCCGGCGCCTGGAGGAAGGCGCCGCCGGGCATCGACGCCACCGTGCGGAAGCCGAGCACGTCGCGGTAGAAGGCGGCGCTGCGCTCGGCGTCGCGGACGTAGAGCACGGCGTGGTTGAGACGGCGGATGCCCACGGGACCTCCTCGGTTCGACGGGGCGGGGAGCGACGAGCGCTCGGCGCGACCCGGGGGAGGGGGCCGCGCCGAGCGCCGGTGCGGGGGGCTGGATGGGACCTCAGGCGGAGGCGGCGACCTCGGCGGCCTGGAGCACGGCCTCGACCTCGAGGACGATCGAGATCTTGTCGCCGATCACCACGCCGCCGCCCTCGAGCGGGATCTGGAAGTCGATGCCGAAGTCCTTGCGGGAGATCTCGCCGGTGGCGGTGAAGCCGGCGCGGGTGCCGCCCCACGGGTCGCCGCCGACGCCGTTGAACTCGAGGTCCAGCGTCACGGACCGGGTCACGTCCTTGATGGTCAGCTCGCCGACCACCCGGTAGCCGTCGCCCGCCTCGGTGACCGAGGTGGAGGCGAAGGTCATCTTCGGGTGGGTCTCGACGTCGAAGAAGTCGCCGCTCTTCAGGTGGCCGTCGCGCTGCGCGTCACGGGTGTTGATGGAGCTGAGGTCGACCTCGGCGCTCACGGAGGAGGCGAGCGGGTCGTCGGCGATGGTGATGGCGCCCTCGAACGTCTCGAAGAGGCCACGGACCTTGGACACCATGAGGTGGCGGACGGTGAAGCCGACCTCGGAGTGCGACGGGTCGATGGTCCAGGTGCCGGCGGGGATCTGGGGCGTGGTCATGGTGGGCTCCTCAGGTGGGTGAAGCTTTGACGGTTGAACTTGCAATCACCATACCCAACCTGATTGAAGTGTCAACCATTCCCGGGTAGATTCCGAGCCATGGCCTCCGCCCGACCCACCGCCGACGCCGACGTCCGCTGGCTGGACGAGTGCGAGCAGGCGGCGTGGCGCGCCTTCATCACCGGCGCCCGGCGCCTCACCGAGCGGCTCGACCAGGAGCTCAAGGCGCTCGGCTTGGGCCACGACGACTACGGGGTGCTCGTCGCCCTCTCCGAGGCCGACGGCGATCGGCTCCGCATGGCCGAGCTGGCCGACCAGCAAGTGGAGTCGCGCAGCCGCCTGTCGCACCACATCGGCCGCCTCGAGGCTCGAGGCCTGGTGGCGCGCGAGACCTGCCCGGAGGACCGGCGGGGCACCTGGGCGGTGCTCACCCCCGAGGGCCGGGCGATGATCGAGTCCGTGGCGCCCCACCACGTGGAGGGCGTGCGCCGCCACCTGCTCGACCACGTGGAGCCCGACGAGCTCGAGGTCCTCCGCCGCGTGTTCGACCGGGTGAACGGCGCACTGGGCCCTGCGGTCGACGCCTGCCCCGACCTGTCCGGCCCACCCCCCACCCCCTCAGCGACCGCCGAGCGTTCTCCACCCCGATCGCGCGCCACCGGCGCACGATCCACGCACAGAACCCCCCTCCACACCCACCGCGCCCGCCGGCGCGGGCCGCAACGCGAAGGACCCGCCCCAAGGGGGCGGGTCCTTCGAGTGCTCGATGCTCGGCGGGATCAGGCGGGGCAGCCGCCGCCGGGCAGCGCCCGGCCGGACAGGCGCCAGGGCGCCCAGCCGTCGCCGTAGGCCTTGTAGTTCTTGTCCGAGAGGAGCTTGGCCGCCTCGGCGTTCTTGTACGGGTCCTTCATCTCGCTGAAGTCGTACCCGAGGTCGCTCTTGATCCACGTCTTGTGGAGGGGCATGAGCTGGAAGAGGCCCGTGGCCCCGCTGTACCGGTTGACGGCGGTGGGATCCATCCCCGACTCGCGCTGCGCGATCTTCTCGGCGCAGGCCGCGTTCTTGCCCCAGTGCTGGGCGATGGCGTCCTTGGCCATCTCCTCGGGGGTGCAGGCGGCGGTGGCGAAGGCGAGCCCGACGACGGCGACGAGGCCGACGCTCAGGTTGATCGCCCGGCGGCTCCGGCGCACCGATCGCTTCGGCTCAGCGGTGAGCGTGGCGTCGGTGTGGGCGGGGCTGGTCACGATGGGGTGGCTCCTTGATCGGCGGACCCGACCTCGGTGGACCGAGGACCGCTGCGGCCGAGGGCGGCAGCGGCGCCGAGGCAGAGCCCACCGGAGCGGACCGAGCGCCCCGGACGGGCTTCGTTGCGGCGACACCTTGTCGCATCCGTAACGGAAATGCAACAAGTGCGCGGGCAACCGAGACGTTCGATCGCGAGCGGTCACGATCGCAACGCGCCCGATGCCCCTCGGGTGGGGGGTGCCACCTGCCGCTATGCCCCCGACCGCGAGGCCCCATCGCTCGGGGTGAGAGGCGTGTGACCTTTGCCACGGCGGCCATCGGGAGCGGGACGCGGACGGGCCCCGGCCGGAGCCGGGGCCCGTCGTCGAGCGGAGAGGGTGGGATTTGAACCCACGGACGGGTTGACCCCGTCACCTCCTTAGCAGGGAGGCCCGATCGGCCTGACTCCGGCACCTCTCCGTGTGAACGTCCGATGCTACACAGCCCGGCGGCGAGCACCCGCCTACAGTTCCCGGCGGAGCGGTGGCAGAGCGGACGATTGCACCGGTCTTGAAAACCGGCGGCCCGCAAGGGCTCGAGGGTTCGAATCCCTCCCGCTCCGCTCGGTGAAGCTGCGAACGGCGATGGTCGCCCGTCGGCCTCGCGTCCTCCCGCTAGCGTCGGCCCCGACGGCGGAACCCCCTCGGAGGCGGCCATGGAACGAACGCGTCGGACCCCTGCGGCGGCGACCCTGCTCGCCCTCGCCCTCGTGCTCGCCGCGTGCGGCGCCACCGGCACCGGTGCGCCCTCGAGCGCACCCGAGGCGCCGAGCGATCCGGCGGCCGCGGCCGCGCTGCCCGACACGGGCGAATCGGTGGACGGCGACGGCTGCGCCGACCTGGCCGCCGGGCCGTGGACCAACCGCACCTCCGAGGCCGACCTCCTCCAGGGCCTCCGCGACGGCAAGGCGCCGCCGTTTCTGGGCGCCCTCGGCGGCCTCGACTTCGAGGTGCGGGAGTACCCCACCGTGGCCGACTACGACGACCCGTCCACCATCCGCGACATGGGCGCGCTGCGCGCCGCGTGGAGCCGCGCCGGCTACCAGGAGGGCGTCGACTGGCGCCACGGCGGCGACGGCGATGTCGCCGACCTCACGCTCCTGCGGTTCCGCGACGACGGCGGCGCCCGCGCGGCGCTCAGCGCCCTGGCCACCGACTACTGCTCCCGCGCCTTCAGCGCCTCGCTCCTCGACGACCGCTCCGGGCTCACCGTGCTGCGCAAGACCGGTGCGGTGCGCACCATGTTCGTGGTCGACGACGTGCTCGTGTCGGTGATGTCGTGCGGGTGCTACGGCTCCTCGCTCGCCGAGCGCCAGGACCTCATCGAGCGATGGACCGCCGAGGCGATGGACGCCCTGGGCACCGAGGTGCCGAGCTCCCCGTCGTCGTAGCGGGGCCCGGGCGGCGGGCGCCCCCCGCCGATGCTGCACGACGCAAGGGATCCCCCGATCGGACTACGGTTCGCCACCATGAGCGAGTGGGGTCCCCTGGAAGGTCTGATCGGCGAGTGGGAGGGCGAGGGCGGGCTCGACCGGGCCTACTCGCACGCCCGAGGCGAGGTGCTCGACACCCCGTACCTCGAGAAGGTCACGATGAAGCCGTTCGGCCCGGTCGACAACGGCCAGCAGCGCCTCTTCGGCCTCGACTACAAGACCGCGATGTGGCGGGACTCCGAGGAGAACCCGTTCCACACCGAGGTCGGCTACTGGCTGTGGGACGCGGCGGCCGGCGAGGTGCTGCGCGGCTTCGTGGTGCCCCGCGGCATCACCGTGCTGGCCGGCGCCATCGGCGTGGCCGCCGACGCCACCAGCTTCGAGCTGCGCGCCGAGCTGGGCGACCCCCGCTACGGCATCAGCGAGAACGCCTACCTCGGGGCCAACGCGTCGTCGGTGCGCTACGCGGCCACCATCACCGTCCACGACGACGGCACCTGGGGCTACGAGGAGGAGACCACCCTCCAGATGACCCAGTTCCCCGAGCCGTTCGCCCACACCGACCGCAACCGGATGCACCGGGTGGGCTGACGCCCCGAGGCGCCGGCCCGGGCGGCATCAGCGCTCGACGACGCGCCCGCGGATCTCGGCGAGCCAGGCGTCCGCGCGGCGCGACGCGTCGTCGGCCGCCTCGCGCACGGCGGGCCCGTGATCGCCCGCAGCGGGGTACGACCCGAGGAACTTCACCTCGTGGCCGCGCACCCGCAGCGCCTTCAGGCAGTCGGCCACCAGGCCGTCGGCGATGTGGCCCTCGAGGTCGAGCAGGAAGCAGTAGTCGCCCAAGCCCTTCTTCGTGGGCCGCGACTGCAGGTTGGTCAGGTTGATGGAGCGGGCGGCGAACTGCTGGAGGATGGCGAGCAGGCTGCCGGGCGCGTCCTCCCGCTGGAACACCACCACCGACGTCTTGTCGTGGCCGGTGGGCGCCGGCACCGTGCCGGGCGCGACCGCCACGAAGCGGGTCTCGTTCTCGGGGTGGTCCTCGATGTCGGCGGCGAGGACGTCGAGGCCGTAGATCGACGCCGCCAGCTGGTTGCCGATGGCCGCCACCTTCGGATCGCCGGCCTCGGCCACCAGGCGGGCGGCCTCGGAGGTGGAGTTGGCGGCCCGGGTGCGCACCGACGGCAGCTCGCGGTGGAGGAAGCGGCGGGCCTGGGCCGTGGCGTGCGGGATCGACACCACCTCGTCGATCCCGGCGAGCGTCGCGCCCGGCACCGACATGAGGTGCTGCTGGATGGGGATGACCACCTCGCGCTGGATGAGCACGTCGACGTCGAAGGCCAGCGTGTCGGAGGTGACGTTGACCGTGCCCTCGATGGAGTTCTCGATCGCCACGAAGCCGTGGTCGACCTCGCCGGTCTCGGTGGCCCGCAGCACGTCGGCCATCGTCGGGTACGGCACGAGCTCGGCGGCGGCCAGATCGGGCTGGGTGAGCAGCGCCTGCTCGGTGAACGTGCCCCGCGGCCCGAGGAAGCCGACCCGCAGGGGCCGGTCGGTCGGGGTGGGCTGCGCCTCGTCGTTCACGACCGGCCAGGATAGGGGGGTGGACGAGGCCGCCCTCCGACGGTTGCTGCGCGACGTGCGCGACGGCACCACCTCGGCCGACGACGCCGTCGACGCCCTGCGGCGCCTGCCCTTCGCCGACCTCGGCTACGCCCGCATCGACCACCACCGCCAGCTGCGGCAGGGCGCAGCCGAGGCCGTGTACGGGCAGGGCAAGGCCCCCGACCAGGCCGCCCGGATCGTGGCCGAGCTGCTCGCCCGCACCGACGAGGCCCCCGTGGTGCTCACCCGGGCCGATGCCACCATGGTCGCCGCGGCCACCGAGGCCAACCCCGGGGCCACCGTCGTGGGCACCACGGTGGTCTGGCGCCCGGCGCCTCCTCGCCCCGAGCGGGTGCTGCTCCTGACCGCCGGCACCGCCGACCTGCCGGTGGCCGACGAGTGCGCCGCCACCCTCGCCGCCCACGGCCTGGCCCCCCGCCGCATCACCGACGTGGGCGTGGCCGGCGTGCACCGGCTGCTCGTCCACGTCGACGAGCTGGCCGACGCCGACGCGGTGATCGTCGTGGCCGGGATGGAGGGCGCCCTCGCCAGCGTGGTCGGCGGGCTCACCGGCGCGCCGGTCGTGGCCGTGCCCACGAGCGTCGGCTACGGCGCCGGCCTCGAGGGCGTGACGGCCCTGCTGGGCATGCTCGCCTCCTGCGCCGCGGGCATCACGGTGGTCGGGATCGACAACGGCTACGGCGCCGCCTGCTCGGTGGTGCGCCTCCTGCTCGGCCGGCGCTCGGCGAGCACGCCGGGGTCGGCCCCCGCCCCCGAGGCCGACGCCGTGGAGCTCGGCTCGCGATGACGATCGCCTGGTTCCACTGCTTCTCGGGCATCGCCGGCGACATGGCGCTGGGCGCGGCGATCGACGCCGGTGCGGACGTCGACGAGGTGCGCGCCCTGCTCGAGCGCCTCCCGATCTCCGGGTGGTCGCTCGAGGCCGAACCGGTGCTGCGCGGTGGCATCGCCGGCACCAAGGTCCACGTGCACGACCACGAGCACACGGTGGTGCGCACGGCCGCCCACATCCAGGGGCTGGTGGCCGAGGCCCGCCTGCCCGAACGGGTGCAGCAGCGCGCCGCCGCCGTGTTCCGGGCGCTCGCCGAGGCCGAGGGCGCGCTACACCGCCGCTCGCCCGACCAGGTGCACCTCCACGAGGTGGGCGGGATCGACGCCATCGTCGACGTCGTCGGCACCTGCGCCGCCCTCGAGCTGCTGGAGGTCGACGAGGTCGTGTCGTCGCCGGTCGCCGTCGGGCTCGGCATGGTGCGCGCCGCCCACGGCATCCTCCCCAACCCGGCGCCGGCGGTGGTCCAGCTCCTGGCCGACATCCCCACCCGGGGCCTCGACCTCAACGTCGAGCTCACCACCCCCACCGGGGCCGCCCTCGTCGCCGCCCTGGCCTCCGACGTCGGCCCGCTGCCGCCGATGCGCATCCGCGCCAGCGGCTTCGGCGCGGGCACGCGCGAGCTCGACGATCGGCCCAACCTCACGCAGCTGGTGATCGGCGACGCCGCCGAGCGGCCGCTCGCCGAGGGCCAGCCGGTCACGCTGCTCGAGGCGAACGTCGACGACGCCACCGGCGAGGTGCTGGCCCACGCCCTCGCCGCCCTGCTCGACGCCGGCGCCCACGACGCCTGGATCACCCCGGTGCTGATGAAGAAGGGCCGTCCGGGCCACACCGTCCACGCCCTCGCCGACCCGGCGCTCGTGGCGCAGGTGGCGGGCGTGCTCGCCGCCGAGACCGGCTCGCTCGGCGTGCGCGCCAGCCGGCTCGAGCGCTGGCCCGCCAGCCGCCACGAGGAGCGGGTGCTGGTCGACGAGCGCTCGGTGCGGGTGAAGGTCAGCCCCGGCCGGGCCAAGGTCGAGTTCGACGATGCGGCCGCCGTCGCCGCCCGCACGGGACGCCCGGTGCGCGAGGTCCTCGCCGATGCCGAGGCGCGCTGGCGAGCGTCGCGCTCGGGCGCGCCCCTGCGCCTCGCCGACGAGGTGGCCGAGCCGGTCGACGACCGGTGGACCTCCGGGCACCACCACGAGCACGACGACGATGACGACCACGGCCATCCCGCCGGTCGCCGCCCGGGAGACGAGCCGGCGTGAACCACCAGATGGTCGGCAGCGAGCTGAGCGCTCGCGAGGCGGTGCGCGACCTGCTCGCCCGCTACACGTGGGCCGGCGACCGGGGGCGCAGCGACGACCTCGCCGCCTGCTTCTTGGAGGACGGCGTGCTCGACGTGGGCGAGCACGGCGGGCGCTGGGAGGGCCGCGAGGAGATCCGCCGCCAGATCGATGCCGTGGCCCGGCGGGCGGCCGCGGAGGGCGCCGCCGGGCCGGTGCAGCACCAGGTGTCGAGCGTGCTGATCGACCTGCTCGACACCACCGCCGCCGAGGTGCGCTCCTACTTCTGCGTGCTCACCGACATCGGCGTCGACCACTGGGGCACCTACCGCGACCGCGTCGAGCTCGACCACGCGGACGGCACGTGGCGCTTCGCGTCGCGCACGGTGCGGGTGCTCGGCCGGGCGCCGGCCAGCCGCTTCCTCCCGGAGGGCTGAGCCGGCCGCTACCAGGAGCCGTGGCTGCCGCCGCCGCCCCCGCCGCCGACGCTGCCCGAGAAGCCGCCCGACGAGAACCCCGACGACCCGCTCGAGCTGCTGGTGGACGGCTCGGTGCGCGTGGCGAGCAGGGCGCCCTGGGCGTGGGCGAGCAGCAGCGGGGTGGTGGTGGCCTCGATCTCGGGCTGGGGCACCCCGGCGCGCTCCATGGCCGCCTTCCACGCGTCGGCCGCGTCGAGCGCCACCGCCCACGCCGAGTACTGGCGGAGGAGGCCGTTCTTCCACGCCCACTCGACGTACTGGCCCTCGCTCTCGACCAGGAAGCGGCGGAACGACGCCACCTGGAGGGCGTAGGCCGACCCGTTGGCGGTGCGACGGGCGAGCAGCGGCCGGTACGCGACGAGGGCGGTGATGAGCGGCACCCCCACGGCCACCAGCACCAGGCTGGCGATCCCGCCACCGCGGCTGCCGAGCAGCCCAGCGAGGAACGCGCCCACGAGGCCGAGGGCCACGGCGGCGACGAGGAGCGCCACCCCGGCGAGGCAGCCGCCCCCTCGCGGGCGGTGGTGCGCGGGTGGGCGCGAGCTCCACCAGCCGCTCGCCGCGATCCACGCGTCCTGGCGCTGCTCGACCTTGGTCCACGCGCTGGCGAACTGGGAGTCGTAGCCGTCGAGGTCGACCACCTCGCGGTTGCCGAACAGCTTGCGGAGGATGTCGGCGGTCACCGCGTCGACGTCGTCGGCCTTCGGGCCCCGACCCAGGCGCGGCCGCTTGCCCCGCATCTCGATGGTGAGGACGTCGTCGGCGATGGCCCCGGAGAACCACGCGGTGACCGTCGAGGGGTCGAGGTCCTCGCGCAGCACGGCGGCGCCCTGCCACGGCTCGATGCCCCGCGGCGGCGCGAACTCCACGGTCGCCATCTCGGCCAGCTCGGCATCGGTGACCGTCCGGGTGGTGCCGGGCCCGGGCGACGCGGTGCCGTGGGCGGCCTCGGCGGCCCCGCTGCCCACGACCTCGTTCACGCCCTTCCGGCTCGACGCCACGTAGGTGGCTCCGGCCGCCACCGCGCCGAGCAGGGCGGCGGCGCCGGCGGCGAGCGCTCGGCGCGACTCGCGCCGCTCGGGCAGGGGTGGGGCCGGCGCCGGGTCGGCCGGGCTCCAGGCCGTCACCTCGCCCGAGATCGTGATCCCCTCGTGGGCCTCGAGCCGGTCGAGCTCGACGCGGACGGGATCGGTCTCGAAGCCCTCGCACGGCGTGTCGGAGCCTGCGGCGCCCACCGTGCAGCGAGCATCGGCGAGCTCGATGCCCCCGTAGACGACGGTGACGTCCTCGATCGGGATGTCGGAGTCGGCGCCCACCGCGTCGAGCGAGAGGTCGGGGCCGGCGAAGCGGGCGCGCGGCAAGACGTAGGAGATGGTGTAGCGGTGCTGGCCGCTGACCTCGACGTCGGGGTCGCCGATGCGGATCCGGGTGGCGGCCTGGCCGTTCAGCGAGGTGGGCGAGACGTCGGCGACCCCCGCCGGCGCGTCGGGCGACGACGCCGTGATCTGCTCGGGCGCGCCGAAGTCGTTCGGGACGACGAGCTCGGGGCCGTGGCGGTCCGTGCCGCCGAAGTCGTAGTCGTCGGTCTCGGTGATCCGCAGCCCGGCCTCGCCCGCCGGGGTGACCGAGACCTGCAGCTGCTCGATCTTCTCGGGGTGGTGGTCCTCGCCGATCCACCCCAGCGCCGCCATCGCCGCCACCACCGCGATGGCCACGACCACCACGACGTGGGTCCCGGTCCTCACCGCTCGCACCGACCCAGTCTGGCGCGCCCCGTCGAATTGCGGCGAACGTGTGCGCACGGCAACACTTGCTCTGTGCAATCGTCCTCCGAGCGCCTCGCCGACGCCATGCTCCACGCCTCGCGCGCCCTGGTCGCGTCGGCCGCGCGGTCGCTCGGGGCGGTGAGCGACGAGGTCACGCTCCCCCAGTACCGGATGCTCGTCGTGCTGGCCACCCGCGGCGCCCAGTCGGGCACGCAGCTGGCCGACGAGCTCGAGACGGCGCCGTCGTCGGTCACGCGCATGTGCGACCGGCTGGAGGCCAAGGGCCTCATCGCCCGCGACCAGGGCCCCGACCGCCGCACCCTCGAGATCGCCATCACCCGCGAGGGCGATGAGCTGGTCGGGAGCGTCGCCGACGACCGCCGGCGCCGGCTGGCCGACCTCGTCGCCGCCGTCCCGGCCGACCAGCGCGACGTGCTGGCCGACGCCCTCGACGCCGTGGCCCGCGCCGGGGGCGAGCTCCCCGGCCCTGCTCCCGACTGGGCGGTGGGATGGGATCGCTGAGGCGCGCCACCCGGTCGCTCCACGACCACCGCATCGTCGCCCTCGCCGCCGTGGTGGGGGCGCTCACGGGCGTGGTCGTGGCGCTCTTCGAGCGGATCGTCCGCGGTGGGGTCATCGACCGCCTGCTCGAAGCGCCGCTCGCCCTCCAGGTGGTCGCCCCCCTCGTGGGCTTCGGCGTGGCCGGGCTGGTGCTCACCCACCTGGCGCGCGGCGCCGGGCCGAGCCTCGCCGACGACTACCTCCGCGCCTACCACGACCGCGAGACCCGGCTGCGCCTGCGCGACCTCCCGGCCAAGCTGCTCGCCGGCGCAGCCACCCTCGCCGGCGGCGCCGCCATGGGCTTCGAGGCGGCCGCCATCCTCTCGGGCGCCACCATCGGCTCCACCGTCCAGCGGCGCACCTCGCGCTGGTTCACCCGCGAGGAGTCGCGCGTGCTGCTGGTCGCCGGGGCCGCGGCCGGCGTGGGCGCCATCTTCAAGGCCCCCGCCACCGGCGCCCTCTTCGCCATGGAGGTGCCGTTCCGCGCCGACCTGGCCCGCCGCACGCTCCTCCCCACGCTCTTCGCGTCGGCCGCCGGGTACCTCACCTTCGTGGCCGTGGACGGCCCGTCGCCGCTCTTCCCCATCGGCAGCGTGCACGACCTGCGCTGGGTCGACCTGGCCGCCGCCGTCGCCCTCGGCCTGCTCGCCGGCGGCGGCGCTCGCGCCTTCGCCTGGGCGGTCCGCACCGCCAAGGCTCGCACCGCCGGCCTCCCGCTCGGCGTCCGCGTCCTCGTGGGGGGCGCAGCGGTGGGCGCCCTGGTCGCCGGCTCCGACGCGCTCACCGGCGAGCCGCTCGCCCTCGGCCCCGGCTACGACGCCATCCGCTGGGCGTTCGAGCCGGGCCACGCCGCCGGGGTGATCTTCGGCCTCCTCCTGCTGCGCGGGCTGGCCACCATCGGCGCGGTCGCAGCCGGTGGCGCCGGCGGGCTGTTCATCCCGCTCGTGATCGAGGGGGCCCTCCTCGGCCGCCTGGTGGCCGAGCTCGTGGGCGCCGGCGACTCCACCCTGCTGCCCGTGCTCGGCGTCGCCGCCTTCCTGGGCGCCGGCTACCACGTCCCGCTCGCCGCCGTGGTGTTCGTGGCCGAGGCCACCGGTCGTCCCGGCTTCGTGGTCCCCGGGCTCATCGCCGCCGCATCGGCGCAGCTCACCATGGGGCCGCGGTCGGTCACCACCTACCAGCGCGACCGGCGGATGGGCCACCTCGAGGGCCGCCTCGACCTGCCGGTGGCCACGGCGGTCCGCACCGACGCGGTCACCGCGCCGCCCACCGCCAGCGTGGCCGACGTGATCTCCACCCACCTGCTCGGCTCCCGCCTCCTGTCGGTGCCGGTGGTGGACGGCGCCACCTACCTGGGCGTGGCGTCGCTCCACGACCTCACCGGGCTCGACCCCGAGCGCTGGGCCGACACCCCCGTGTCGGAGGTGATGGACGTGGAGGTGCCCGCGGTGCCCCTCACCGCCACGGTGGGCGAGACGCTCGCCCTGCTCGAGGACGCCGACGCCGACCGCCTGCCGGTCACCGACGACCGCGGCTTCGTCGGCGTCGTGTCGACGAGCGAGATCCTCCGCCTCGACGAGGTGCTCGAGGCCACCGAGGCGGGCCGTCAGCGCGCGATGCAGGACCGCCAGAAGGCCGTGTAGCTCGGGTGCACGTAGGCGTCGGTGACCCAGCCGGCGTCGACGAGCTCGCGGTGCAGCGCCGGCAGGTTGCGCCACGGGATGCCCATGTCGACGTGGTGGGCCAGGTGCCAGCCGGTGCGGTAGGGCACGACCCAGAAGCGCGCCGCCCAGGTCTGGCGCACGTGGTGGGTGGTGCGGCGCCGGTCCCTGGAGGCCTCCATGCCGCCGTGCTCGGCGATCGAGCGCAGCCGGTTGAGCACCCGCCACACCGTCATCCACGGCCCCCACCAGCAGAGCGGGTAGAGCCACCACCGGCCGGTGCCCGCCCAGATGGCCGCCCAGATCACGAGCTGCACGCCCAGGATGGGACCGGCGACCTTGCGGCCCGGGGCGTTGCGCAGGGCCCGCAGGAGCGGGCGGAAGTTCTTCCAGCCCGAGATGCCGACCGCGTCGCGCACGAGCTGGCGGCGGAACGAGTCGCGAGCCATCGGGTAGCCGGCGTAGTAGGCGAGGTCGGGCTCGGCGTCGCCGAACTCCTCGCGGTGGTGGGCGAAGTGGGAGCGGCGGTAGATGTCGAAGGGCACGAACGCCGGCGCGTCGAGGAGCCACCGGCCCACGAGGTCGTTGGCCCGGCGGTCGCGGAAGAGGAGGCGGTGGGCGGCCTCGTGGCCGAGGATGGCCAGGCGGGCGAACATCGGGCCCATGAGCACGAACAGGACGGCGTACCCGAGCGGGTGGTCGACCCAGGTGGCGATCGCGAACAGAGCGACGATCGCAGCCCACACCGAGGCGGTGGTCCACGCGTTGCGCCACGAGGCGATGCGCCGGAGCGGTTCGCGCACCTCGGGGAGGGGCTTGCCGGTCTCGTTGAGGCGGTCGGTGGGGAGCACGTCGGGCAGGGCCTCGGCGGGCGCCACCATGCCGCCGAGGCGGGGTCCGGTGGTGGTCGCGGTCATGGCGCCATGTTACGTTGCGCGAACACATGACGTCCACACGTAACACCCCCGAGGGCCGGCCCCGGTTGACCGCCCGCTCGGTGCTGGCGTCGACGCTCCTCGGCCTCGACCCGCCCGAGCTGCGCACCGCGGCGCTGGTGGCGGGCGCGGAGCTCCTCGGGGTCAGCGCCGGCACGGCGCGGGTCGCCATCTCCCGCATGGTGGCGGCAGGCGAGCTGGAGCCCACCGCCGACGGCTACCGCCTCGCCGGCGCGCTCCTGGTGCGCCGCGCCCGCCAGGACCTGTCGCGGCGAGGCGCCCCCGCCACCTGGGACGGGCGCTGGGTCGCGCGGGTGGCCCCAGGCGAGGCGCGATCGGCCGCCGAGCGCGCCGAGCTCCGGAGCGCGATGGCGGCCCTCCGCCACGCGCCGCTGCGCGACGGCGTGTGGCTCCGGCCCGCCAACCTGCCCGCCGGCGTCCTCCCCGACGCCGAGGCCGTCGTGGACCAGCAGACCATCCGCCTCGTCGGCGAGGTCGATGGCCCGGTCGAGCTGGCCGGGTCGCTCTGGGACCTAGACGGCTGGGCGGCCGGCGCCCACGAGCTGCTCGACGAGGTGGCCGCGCTCCAGGAGCGCCTCGACGACGACGATGCGGACGCCCTCGCGCCTTCGTTCGTGACCGCAGCGGCCACCCTCCGTCACCTCCAGGCCGACCCGCTCCTGCCCGACGCGCTGCTCGCGCGCGATTGGCCCGGTCGCGCCCTGCGCGAGGCCCACGAGCGCTTCGAGGTCGCGTTCCGGCGCGTCCTGCGGGCCTGGCACCGCTCCCGCTGAGCGCCCCGGCCCGTCGCCGGGAGGTCACCCCGGCGTCACCTCGCGGCCTTCGGTAGGGTTCCGGCCCACATGTCGCACCACCGGCCGCTCCGACCCTGGCGCTTCGCGCTGGTGCTGCTCGTGCTCGTGGCCCTCTGGCCGGCCGCCGCCCGGGCCCAGGAGGGCGACGACGCCGACGCCGGGTGCGCCTTCACCAAGCACGACGCCATCGAGGCGAACGGCGGCCCGCTCGGCAGCGCCATCTGGGGCCGCCTCTGCCAGGTGCGCGAGGGCGAGCCCGCCTACCCCGAGGGCGTCGAGATCACCGTCTCGCAGGACGGCGAGGCCATCGGGTCGGCCACGACCGGAGCCGACGGCGTGTTCGTGGTCGAGATCCCCGGCAACGGCACCTACGAGGTGTCGCTCGACGTCGAGACCCTGCCCAAGGGCTTCTCGCTCACCGATGCCGACCGCTCCACCCTCGGCAACGTGCGGGTCAACCTCGGCGATCAGCAGGCGGCGTTCCGCCTCGGCGAGGACACCCGGGGCCAGCGCGACTTCAGCGACTACGCCACCACCTTCGCCAAGGGGCTGCGGCTCGGGCTGATCATCGCCGTCGCCGCCGTGGGCCTGTCGCTCGTCTACGGCGTCACCGGCCTCATCAACTTCGCCCACGCCGAGCTGGTCACCTTCGGGGCGATCGTGGCGTTCGCCCTGAGCGACGCCGGTGTGCCCTTCTGGCTCGCCGTGGCCCTCGCCGTGGTGGCCGGCGGCGCGCTGGGCCTGGCCAACGACCGCCTCCTGTGGCGACCGCTGCGGCGGCGCAACATGGCGCTGATCTCGCAGATGGTCGTGTCGATCGGCCTCTCCATCGCCGCCCGGAACATCTTCCAGATCCTCTTCGGGCCCAACAGCCGGCGCTACGTCGCCGCCGCCGGCCAGCGCGAGTCGGCCTACGGGCCGTTCCGCCTCACCACCAACGACCTGCTGATCATGGGCATCTCCGTCGCCGTGCTCCTCGCGATGACCGTGCTCCTGCGCCGCACCCGCCTCGGCACCGCCATCCGCGCCACCGCCGACAACCAGGACCTCGCGGCGTCGTCGGGCATCGCGGTCGACCGCATCATCTCCATCGTGTGGATCATCTGCGGGGCGCTCGCCGCCCTCGGCGGCATCCTCTACGGCCTGTCGGTCACCGTGAAGTACGACATGGGCTTCATCCTGCTGCTCTCGCTGTTCGCGGCCGTCGTGCTGGGCGGGCTCGGCAACGCGTACGGCGCCGTGCTCGGCGCCATCGTGATCGGCGTCGTCCAGGAGATGTCGGGCCTGTTCATCGACACCGCCTACAAGTTCGTGGTCGCCCTCCTCGTGCTGATCCTCGTGCTGCTGATCCGACCGCAGGGCATCCTCGGGAGCCAGGAGCGGTTCGGATGAGCTGGATCTCGGTCTTCGCCCTCGCCCTCCAGACCGCCGTCGGGTTCCAGGGCGCGTCGTACGCGCTGGCCGCCACCGGCCTCAACCTGCAGTTCGGGTACACGGGCCTGTCGAACTTCGGCCACGTCGGCTTCCTGATGGTGGGCGCGTACGGCATGGCCATCGCGTCCGACCGCGGCTGGTCGATCTGGGTGGGCCTCGCCCTCGGCATCGGCGCCGCCGTGCTGCTCGGCCTCGCCCTCGGCATCCCGACGCTGCGCCTGCGCGCCGACTACCTCTCGGTGGTCACCATCGCCACCGCCGAGATCCTGCGCCTGGTGGCGAACGCCCGGCCCAGCGCGCCGGTCACCGGCGCGTCGCGGGGCATCGGCGGGCTCAGCGAGAGCCTCGGCTTCTTCCGCCCCAACGTCTTCCCCGAGGGCAAGTACGGGATCGGCAACTCGTTCCTGTTCAGCAACCGCCAGCTCTGGTCCATGCTCGTGGCCTGGAGCTGCGTCCTCGTGGTGACCTTGCTCGTCCGGGCCTGGGTGCGCAGCCCGTGGGGCCGCGTGCTGCGGGCCATCCGCGAGGACGAGGACGCGGCACGCGCGCTCGGCAAGAACGTCGTGGTGTTCAAGCTGCAGTCGTTCGTGATCGGCGGGTCCATCGGCGCCCTCGCCGGCGCGCTCATCGCCCTCGACGCCGGGTCGGTGAACCCCGGGCGCTGGATCGCCCCGCTGACCTTCGCCCTCTACACCGTGGTGATCCTGGGCGGCGCCGGCACCGTGTGGGGCCCGGTGGTGGGCGCCGTCACCTACTGGTTCCTCCTCGACTTCGTGGACGGGGCCCTCAACAACCTCTGGTTCGACGTGAGCGACACCACCGCCGGCGCCGTGCGCCTCGCGCTCATGGGCGTGGGCCTGATGCTGCTGATGATCTACCGCCCCCAGGGCATCCTGGGCTCGAAGGAGGAGATGCTGGCCAGTGGCCGATGATCCCCTCGCGTCCGTGGAGCCCCGCGCCGGGGTCCCCAAGCCCGACCCGATCCTCGTGGTCGACGGCGTGCAGCGCCGCTACGGCGGCCTCGTGGCCGTCGACGTCGACCACCTCGAGGTGCAGCGCGGCGTCATCACCTCGCTGATCGGGCCCAACGGCGCCGGCAAGACCACCTTCTTCAACCTGCTCTGCGGCTTCGACAAGCCCGACGCCGGGCGCTGGACGTTCCGCGGCGACCACGTCGAGGGCACCTCGCCCCACGTGCTGGCCCGCAAGGGGATGGTGCGCACCTTCCAGCTCACCAAGACGCTCGGGCGCATGACCGTGCTCGACAACATGCTGCTCGCCGGGCGCGACCAGCGCGGCGAGTCCGCCGTGCGCGGCCTGGTGCGGGGCACCTGGAAGGGCCAGGAGGCCGAGCTGGAGGCCAAGGCCCACGACCTGCTCGTGCGGTTCAAGCTCGATGCCAAGGCCGGCGACTACGCGGCGGGGCTCTCGGGCGGCCAGCGCAAGCTCCTCGAGATGGCCCGGGCCCTGATGACCGACCCCGCGCTCGTCATGCTCGACGAGCCCATGGCCGGCGTGAACCCGGCGCTCACCCAGAGCCTCCTCGGCCACGTCACCGCCCTGCGCGACGAGGGCATGTCGGTGCTGTTCGTCGAGCACGACATGGACGTGATCATGACGATCAGCGACTGGGTGGTCTGCATGGCCGAGGGCCGCGTCATCGCCGAGGGCCGCCCCGCCGACATCGCCGGCAACCCCGAGGTCATCGAGGCCTACCTCGGCATCGACCACGGCGGCAGCGTGAGCGGGGAGATCCGATGACCGCCGCCGACGGCGTCCTGCTCGAGGCGACCGACCTCGTCGCCGGCTACCTGCCCGGCGTCGACATCTTGAACGGGGCGTCGCTCACCCTGCACCGCGGCGAGCTGGTGGGCATCATCGGCCCCAACGGCGCCGGCAAGTCCACCCTCATCAAGACCCTCTTCGGCCTGGTGCCGGTGCGCTCGGGGTCGGTGGTGCTCGACGGCGCCGACATCACCTCGAAGCCGGCGCACGAGCTGGTGGCCCAGGGCGTGGGCTACGTCCCCCAGACCCGCAACGTGTTCCCCTCGCTCACGATCGAGGAGAACCTCAAGATGGGGATCTTCCTGCACCCCCACCGCTTCGACGAGCGGTTCGAGGCCGTGACCTCGCTGTTCCCGATGCTCGGCGAGCGCCGCAAGGAGCGGGCCGGGCTGCTCTCGGGCGGCCAGCGCCAGATGGTGGCCATGGGCCGGGCCCTCATGACCGACCCCTCGGTCCTGCTGCTCGACGAGCCCTCCGCCGGCCTGTCGCCCATCAACCAGGACGAGGTGTTCGCCCGCATCGCCGAGGTGAAGGCGGCCGGGGTGTCGGTGGTGATGGTGGAGCAGAACGCTCGCAAGTGCCTGCTGATCGCCGACACCGCCTTCGTGCTCGACCAGGGCCGCAACGCCCACTCCGGCACCGGCCGCGAGCTGCTCGACGACCCCGCCGTCATCGAGCTCTACCTCGGCACCCTCGCCCGCGACCTCTAGCTCACGAGCGAGCGGGCGACCACGAGCGTGGACATCGTGCTCCGCTCCCGACGGGTGCGCCACGTGAAGATCGACGTGCTGGAGATCGTCCCCGACGCAGTCGGCGTCGGCCTCGTCGGCCTCATCCTCACGGTCGCGGCCCAGCTCGCGTTCGGCAGCTCGGTCTTCGCCGTCGACGTCGAAGATCCCGTGTCGGACCCCATGCGGCGCAGGTGCGCCTTCGCATCACGGGAGGCGGCGGAGTCGGCGGCCGACGAGCTGCAGTCGCTCGCCGAGGTGTGCCACGAGGAGGGGATCCTCGTGCAGATCGACTGGCCTCGGGAGCTGCAGCACATCGCCGACCGCGCCGGGCCCGGCGACCCGTCCCCCTGAGGCCGGCCTCGAACCTCGCATCGGCGCGGCCGTCCAGCTGACCGCTCAGATGCGAACCTCGCCGCCGCCCCGCCGCCAACGCGGCGACAGGATCGGCGAAGGCGGCGCTAAGGACGCGTCAAGGCCGTTCCCCTGGCCAAGGGGGCGGGCGTAGACCGCTCGCCATGAGCGATCTGATCTTCGTGGCCCTCGTCATCGCCTTCTTCGCGGTGGCCGCCGCGCTCGTCCGGGCCTGCGAGCACCTCATCGGTCCGGACGGACCGGCCGCCACGCCCGAGACGACGAGCCCCAGATCCTCCGGGCGATGAAGACCAACCTCGCTGCTCGCGGCTACGAGGTCGACCTGGCCCCCACCGGCGAGGACGCCCTCCGGGGGGGGCGGCCGCCCATCGGCCCGACGTCGTCGTGCTCGACCTCGGCCTGCCCGGCATCGACGGCATCGAGGTGGTGCACGGTCTGCGGGGCTGGACGACGGTGCCGATCATCGTCCTGTCGGTCCGCGACGCCGAGGCCGACAAGATCGCCGCGCTCGATGCCGGTGCCGACGACTACGTGACGAAGCCGTTCGCGATGGGCGAGCTGCTCGCCCGCCTGCGCGCCGCGGTCCGTCGCGCCGACCCGGGTCCCGAGGCGGCGCTGGTCGAGACCGATGCCTTCGCCGTGGACCTCGTGGCCAAGCGGGTGCACCGCCACGGCGCCGAGGTGCACCTCACGCCCACCGAGTGGGGCCTGCTCGAGGTGCTGGTGCGCAACCCTGGTCGCCTGGTGAGCCAGCGCCAGCTGCTCCAGCAGGTGTGGGGCCCGCAGTACGAGACCGAGACCAACTACCTGCGGGTGTACCTGGCCCAGCTGCGCCGCAAGCTCGAGGACGACCCGAGCCGCCCGCGGCACCTGATCACCGAGCCGGGCATGGGCTACCGCTTCGAGCCGGGCGATCCCCCCGCCTGAGGGCGCGCAACGGGGCGGGGCCCGCAGGCCCCGCCCCGTCAGCTCACCCGAGGGTGGACGGCGTCAGCCGCCGATGACGAGCTGCTCGTCGGTGGCGTAGGTGCCGTCGTCCTGGAACGTGTACACGTCGTAGGACCCGGCGCTGGGCTCCCCGTACTCGGAGAAGTCGAGCGCACCCGAGGCACCGTCGTAGTCGATGCTCTTGCCGTCCTCGAGCAGGGCCAGGCAGTCGGCGTAGGTGTTGCACTTCTCGGCGTCGTCGGCCACGCCCACGCCACCGGAGATGGCGATCATGTTGGCGGCGATGTCGAACGGCGCGTCGCTCTCGGCAGCCTGGGCGGCGAGGGCCGTCAGGATGACGCAGTCGTAGGACTGGGCCGAGTAGATGGGCGACTCGACCTCGGGAGCGAACTCGGCGAAGGCGTCGGGGAAGAACGACGCACCGTCCTCGGGCGCCGCCGAGGCGGCGGTGCCGCGGATGCCGGCGGTCACGGCCGGGTCGGCCTCGTCGACGAGCTGGTACAGCTCGTTGGACTGCATGCCGTCGGTGACGTAGATCGGCAGCTTGTCGGGGCCGGCGCCCTGCTTGATCATCTCGGCGAGGACCTTGCCGCCGTCCTCGGGGTAGCCGATCAGCACGACGGCGTCGGGCTCGGCCTGCACGACCTTCTCGACCTCGGCGTCGATGCCGGTGCCGTTGAGCTCGTAGGTCACGTCGGCGACGATCGTGGCGCCGCCGTCCTCGAGGGCCGGCTGCAGGTACCGGACGAAGCCGGTGCCGTAGTCCGAGTTCTGGGCGACGATGGCCACGCTGGTGTAGCCGTCGTCGGACACGACCTTGGCGAGGGCCTGCGCCTGCAGGTCGTCGGCCGGGGGCGTGCGGAAGTACAGGCCCTTGTCGTCCCAGGTGGTGAGGTCCGAGCCGGTGTTCGACGGCGAGCACTCGGCGGTGCCCGACGAGACCACGCGGTCGATGATGTCCTTGGTGGTGCCGGAGGCGGCCGCGCCCAGGATCAGGTCGGCGTTCTCGTTGTTGATCAGCTCGTCGACCGAGGTGAGGGCGAGGTCGCTGTCGGCGCCGCCGCCATCGTCCTTGACGATGATCTTGACGTCCTTGCCGTTGACGCCGCCGGCCTCGTTGATGTCGCGCACGGCCATCTGGGCGCCTTCGATCATCGGGGGTCCGAGGAAGGAGAGGTTGCCGGACTGGGGCAGCACGGCGCCGATGACGAGCTCGCCGTCGCCTTCGGTGCGGCCGCCGTTCTCGTCGGGCGGGGTGGCCACGGACTCGCCGCCATCGGCGGCGGTGGTGGTGGTCGCCTCGTTGCCGCTGCCTCCGCCGTCGGAGCCGCCGTCGCTGTCGCTGCCGCAGGCTCCGAGGAACAGGACGCCAACCGCGGCGAGCGCCGCGAGCTTCGCGGCCGTCGTGGTGCGTTGCATGGAATACCCCTTCGTGTTCCGAGTGTGTCGGTCCCGGAACGCTAGGCGGTCGGGGAGGTGGATGCGGGGAAAACCCGTGGTGACGCCCGGATGCCGGTCGACGGGCGGCGCCGTACCATGCCCGCCATGGCCGACTCCCGCCTCTACTTCCGCCAGGTCCTCGCCGGCATGGACATCGCCGAGGACGACCCGATCGCCCAGCAGATGGTCAACTTCGTCTACCTCATCGGCGACCGCGAGACGGGCGAGGCGGTGGTGGTCGACCCTGCCTACGACCCGCAGGCGATCCTCGACCTGCTGGCCGCCGACGGCATGCGCCTCGTGGGCGCGCTCGGCACGCACTTCCACGCCGACCACGTGGGCGGCGACCTGTGGGGCCACTCGATCACCGGCATCGCCGACCTGCTCGAGCGCACCCAGGTCCCGATCCACCTCCAGGCCGAGGAGCTGCCGTGGGTCACCCGCACCACGGGGGTCACCGAGTCGCACCTCGTGGGCCACGCCAGCGGCGACACGGTGATGGTGGGCGAGATCCCGATCACGCTCATCCACACGCCGGGCCACACGCCGGGGAGCCAGTGCTTCCTCGTCGACGGCCACCTCGTGGCGGGCGACACCCTGTTCCTGAACGGGTGCGGCCGCACCGACCTGCCCGGCAGCGACCCCGAGCAGATGTACTACAGCCTCACCCAGCGCCTGGGCGCCGTGCCCGACGACGCCGTGCTCTACCCCGGCCACCTCTACTCGGAGAAGCCGTCGGCCACCATGGCCGAGACCCGCCAGCGCAACGTCGTGTTCCGGCCCCAGAGCCTGGAGCAGTGGCTGATGATGTTCAGCTGAGCCGGAGCCAGCGGCCGCTGGCGACCGGCACCTCGCCGCCTCGTTAGTCGTCGACGCCTGCGGCGACGATCTCGCCCTCGCCGACGTGCGGGCCCACGTGGAACGGCACCGACGTCACCACGGTGTTCGGCCGGCCGCGCAGCCGGGTGCGCAAGATGAGGGCGCTCTGGTTGTGCAGCAGCTTCTGCCACCAGTGCTCGAGGGCGAACTCGGGCACGATCACCGTGAGGAAGTCGTCGCTGTGGGTGGCGTCGAGCTCGTCGACGTAGGCCAGGATCGGGCGCGAGAGCTCGCGGTAGGGCGAGTAGAGGGTCCGCAGCTCGACGGGGATCTGGTGGTCCTCCCACTGCCGGGTGATGCGATCCTGCTCCTCGGGGCTCGAAACCACCGACACCGCCACCAGCCGGTCGGGGTTGAGCGAGCGGGCGTAGGCGACGGCGGTCAGCGAGCCCTTGGTGACCTTGCCGACCAGCACCACCACGGTGTTCGTCCGACGGCGCACCTTCTCGCCGGGAGCGGCGGCCATGCGCTGGTCGATCCGCTCGTAGTGGCGATGGATCCGCCGGAAGAACAGCACGATGATCGGGATGACCACGACCGGGATCCAGGCGCCGATCGTGAACTTGGAGACCACGACCACGCCGAGCACCACCGTGGTGGCCAGGCAGCCGACGGCGTTGATGGCGAGGCCCCGCTGCCAGTTCGGCTCCTTCAGCCGGAGGTGGTGGCGGATCATGCCGAACTGGCTGAGGGAGAAGCCGGTGAACACGCCGACGGCGTAGAGCGGGATCAGGGCGCTCACCTCGGCCCGGAAGATCACGATCAGCACGCCGGCCATCGCGGAGAGGATCAAGATGCCGTTGGAGAACACCAGCCGGTCGCCCCGGTTGGCGAGCTGGCGGGGCAGGTAGCCGTCGCGGGCGATGAGCGAGCTGAGGCGGGGGAAGTCGGCGTAGGCCGTGTTCGCCGCCATGACCAAGATGGCGAACGTGCCGAACTGGAGGCCGTAGTAGAGCGGGTTGCCCTCGCCGAAGACGCCCCGAGCCATCTGGGAGAGGACGGTCTCGCCGCCCTCGTCGACCACCGGCAGCATGTGGTGGGCGAGCGTCGAGATGCCGAGGAACCCGATGCCCAGGATCGACGCCATCATGATCAGCGTCTGCGACGCGTTGCGGCTCTCGGGCTTCTTGAAGGCGGGCACGCCGTTGGAGATGGCCTCGACGCCCGAGAGGACCACGGCGCCCGAGCTGAACGCTCGCAGCAGGATGAACAAGCTCGCCGACTGCATCAGCTCGTGCTCGGCGGCGAAGTGGCGGGCCAGCTCCTCGCTCGTGTTGAGCTCCCCCAGGTCGCCGAACCACAACTTGTAGAAGCCGGCGATCAGGAACAGCGCCAGCATCGACACGTAGAAGTAGGTGGGCACGGCGAACACCCGGCCCGACTCCTTCAGGCCCCGCAGGTTGCCGAGGCACATCATCCCGACGAAGAACAGGGCGAGGCCGATGCGCAGCACCGCCTTGTCGTTGAAGCCGAACGCCGAGCCGATGGCGAGCACGCCCGACGAGATCGACACCGCCACGGTGAGCGTGTAGTCGACGAGCAGCGAGCCGCCGGCGATCAGCGAGGCGAGCGGGCTGATGTTCTCCCGGCTCACCACGTACGCGCCGCCGCCGTCGGGGTAGGCGTGGATGGTCTGGATGTAGCTCGTGCCGACGATGGCGAGGAGCGCGACCGCCGCCACCGAGATCGGGACCAGGTAGCTGTGCGACGTGGGGAACACCACGCCCATCAGCAGCACGAGGAGCATCTCCTCGGTGGCGTACGCCGTGGACGAGACCGCGTCGGAGGCGAACACCGCCAGGGCGGTCGGCTTGCCGATCCGCTGGTGCTGCTCTTCGCTCGAGGCGATCGGCTTGCCGACGAGGATCCGCTTGAACGGCGACGTCATCGAGGTCCCTTCGGGGGTGTTCGTCGGGCCCGGTGGGGCGCAGACCGGCCGATCGTACGACCGGCCCCCGACGCCGAGTCAACATCGGCGGGGCCGATGCCGAGCGCGGCCCCAGGGGGCCCGTCCGACGGCCCCGACAGGTTCCCGACAGGGTGCACCGGCGCGCGCGGCGGGCATAGGGTGGCGCGCCGTGCCCCGCCCTGGGCACCAGAGGTGAGGTGAGCGCAGTGCACGTCGTCGTCGTCGGATGCGGACGGGTCGGTTCCGGCCTGGCCCGCACCCTCGAGGAGAGCGGCCACTCCGTGGCCGTGGTGGATCGGCGGTCGAAGGCGTTCGAGCGCCTGCCCGAGGGGTTCTCGGGCAAGACGGTGCTCGGCGTCGGCTTCGACCGCGATCGGCTCAAGGCGGCCGGCATCGAGGAGGCCGCCGCGCTCGCGGCGGTCACCAACGGCGACAACTCCAACATCCTCGTGGCGCGCGTCGCCCGCGAGACCTTCGGCGTCGAGAACGTCGTGGCCCGCATCTACGACCCCCGCCGGGCGAAGATCTACGAGCGCCTGGGCGTGCCCACCATCGCCACGGTCGAGTGGGCCACCGAGCGGGTGCTCCAGCGCATCCTGCCCACCCGTCCCACCGCAGAGTGGATCGACGCCAGCGCCCGGGTCTGCCTGATCGAGCGGCCCGTCCCGGTCGCCTGGGCCGGCCGCAAGGTGGCCGACCTCGACCTTCCGGGCGTCGCCCGCACGGCGGTCGTCACCCGCCTCGGCGAGGGCTCGGTCGCCGGGCCCGACACGGTGCTGCAGGAGGGCGACCTCGTCCACGTCAGCGTCGACGGCGGCTCGATCGAGCTCTTCGACCGGCACCTCGCCGGCGCCCCCACGGGAGGTACGCACTGATGCGCGTCGTCATCGCCGGCGGCGGCAACGTCGGCACCTTCATCGCCGAGGACCTGGCCAAGGCCGGCCACGACGTCGTGATCGTCGAGGTCGACGCCGACCGCGTGGCCGAGGCCGAGGCGCAGGGCGAGCCCGCCGGGGTGCGCTGGATCGTGGCCGACGGCTGCGAGGTCACCGAGTTCGCGCGGGCCGAGGTCGACAAGGCCGACGTGGTGGCCGCGGTCACCGGCGACGACGAGGACAACCTCGTCATCTCGCTGCTGGCCAAGCAGGAGTTCGCCGTGCCCCGCGTCGTCGCCCGGGTCAACAACCCCAAGAACGAGTGGATGTTCAACGAGATGTGGGGCGTCGACGTGTCCGTGTCCACGCCCCACCTGCTCACCGCCCTCGTCGAGGAGGCGGTCTCGGTGGGCAGCCTGGTGCGGCTGCTCTCGTTCGAGGGCGGCCGGGCCCGGCTGTCGGAGGCCACGCTCGCCCCCGACTCGCCGGCCAACGGCAAGGACCTCGCCGAGCTCGGCCTCCCCCGCGACTCCACCGTCGTGGCCATCATCCGCGACAGCCACGTCATCGTCCCCCGGGGCGACACCGTGCTGCGCGGCGGCGACGAGGTGCTGGTGCTCACCACCCCCGAGGCCGAGGACGAGGTCGTCACCACCCTCCTGGGCTGAGCGCTCCACGGGTCGCCCCGCCGGGCGCTCGGTCGCCGGGCGCGACCGGCCACGTGGTCGGTAGCCTCGCGACCGTGGATCTGGGGCGCCGTCGGATCGTCGTGGGCGCGGCTGCGGCCGTGGTCGGCGGCGCCGCGCTCGGGGCCGCCCGGGTGCTGGGCGAGCCCGACCCGGTCGAGGTCCGGGCGGCCACCGTCACCGACGCCGGGCTCTCCGATCGGGTCAGCGTGGCGGGCTCGTGGCCCACCACCACCACGACCACCACCCTGCCCAACCTGGACCCCACCACTGGCCTCGGCGTCTCGGGGCCCATCGGCCCGCCGTGGCCGCTCGAGTTCACGGTGGGCGACGCCATCGTCCCGGAGATCGCCCTCTACCAGTCGCCCGGCGTGCCGGTGCCCACCGGCCGCACCATCCCCAACCCGACCGTCGAGGGCTACAAGCTCGTCGTGCTGGTGCGCGACCAGCAGCCCGACTGGCTCCAGGTGCAGATCAACCAGCGCCCCAACGGCGCGACCTGCTGGATCAAGGCGTCCGACGTCGCCCTGCGCACCGTCCCCAACCACATCCTCATCGAGCGCGGCGCCAAGCGCCTGAGCGTCTTCCACGGCGAGGAGCAGCTGATGTCGACCTCCGTGGCGCCCGGGCGCGAGTCGTCGCCCACGCCGCTCGGCGCCTTCTACGTCGACATCCTCACCCGGCCCACCAACCCCAACGGCCCCTACGGTCCCTTCCAGGTGAGCGTCACCGGCTTCTCCGAGGTGTATGAGAGCTTCGGCGGCGGCAACGGCCAGATCGCCGTGCACGGCACCAACCGGCCGGAGCTGATCGGCACGCCGGCGAGCCACGGCTGCGTGCGCATGACCAACGAGGACATCACCGCGTCATCCCGCTCGCCCGCCAGGGCACGCCGGTCGTCATCGTCGCCTGAGCCCCGACGCCGGTGCCGGCGACCCGAGGCCGCCGGCACCGCGCTCGCCCGGCTACTCCTCGTCGCTGGTGTCGAGCTTGTCGACGAGGTCCTTCGCCTTGTCGGCGGCCTGGTCGATCTTGTCCGTGTGCTTGCCGCCGGTCTTGTCGTCGATCACGTCGGCAGCCTTGTCGATCGCCTGGTCGAGCTGGTCCTCCTTGCCCTGGATCGCGTCCTTCGCCTTGTCCAAGAACCCCATGGCTCCTCCTTCGCTGGGCGGGTGTCGGTCACCCCTACCCTCGAAGCCTGCCGCAGATGCGATCGTGACGCGACGCCCCAGACGTTGACGGCCGCCATCGGAGCGTGGGACCGTGGGCGCCGTGCTGAAGAAGCTGCGCAGCAAGCTCTCGCAGAGCATCGACGACATCGAGGGCGAGCGCCTCCAGGACCGCCTCGCCGACCTCGGCGTCCAGCCCATCGCCGACGCCCCCACCCGGGTGCCGGTCCTGCTGGCCGGCGAGATCCAGGGCCTGCAGGTGGTGCCTCGCGCCGGCTCGCCGTCGCTCGAGGTCACCATCTCCGACGGCAGCGGTCGGGCCGTGGCCGTGTTCACCGGGCGTCGGCGCATCGGTGGCGTCGACTGCGGGCGACGGGTGCTCGTGGAGGGCGTGGGCCGCACCGACCGGGGCCGCATGGTCCTGGTGAACCCGGCCTACACGATCGTCGAGTAGTCGGCAGCTCAGCCGTCGAGCGCCCGGCGGGCGAGCTCGACCAGCAGCTCGACCATCGCCGGATCGTCGCCCGACGGCCTCGCCAGCTCGATGGTCGCCCCGGGGTGCCGGTCGGCCGCCTCGGCGACGATCGCCGGGATGTCCTCGCCCACGTGGCGGCCGGGGTAGAGGAAGTGCGGGAGCACGACCACCTGCGGGGCGCCGGCGGCCACGGCATCGTCGATGGCGTCGCCGATCGAGGGCTCGGCCAGCTCGAGGAACGCGGATCGCACCGTGGCGCCCAGGCGCTCGGCGAGCCGCGCGGCCACGGCCCGGTGCGCGTCGTTGGCCGTCGTGGCCCGGCTCCCGTGGGCCACCAGCACCAGCTGGGTCCGGCTGCCGCGCTCGTCGTCGCTCACGTCGAGCACCGTACCCACCCCTCGCCCCCCGAGCGCCCCGGCCCCGCCCGCCGCCCGGTCGCCCGGTCGCCCGCCAGCACGGCGTTCTCCACCTCGATCACGCGCCACCAGCGCACGATCCACGCACAGAACGCCCGGCCACACCCCAGCCCGGCTTCTCCACCTCGATCACGCGCCACCAGCGCGTGGAGCCGGCGCAGAACGCGGGCGGTCAGGGGGCGAGGAGCTCGGGCGGGAGGGTCCAGGGGTCGCGGACCAGGCGCGCGGGGTCGAAGCGAGCGACGAGATCCGCCGGCCGGATGGTCGGCTCGGGCACGTCGAGGCCGAGCGAACGGGCCAGGACGGCCACGACCTCGCCCGGCGAGCGCCCGGCCGCCACCTGCTCCTCGAGGGTGACGGCGCCGTCGCGCTTGGCGAGGCGCTGGCCGTCGGGACCGAGCACGAGGGGCACGTGCGCGTAGCGGACCGTCGGGAGCTCGAGCAGCTCGGCGAGGAACCGCTGCCGAGGCGCGGAGGACGCCAGGTCGGCGGCCCGCACCACCTGCTCGACGCCCTGGGCGGCGTCATCGACCACCACCGCCAGGTTGTAGGCGGGCACCCCGTCGTTGCGGCGCAGCACCACGTCGTCGATGAGCGCGGCCGCATCGCCCAGCAGCTCGTCGTGCACCCCGACGACGGCGTTCGGGCCCCGCAGCCGCAGGGCCGGCGGGCGCCCCGACGCTTCCCGCTCGGCCCGCGCCGCCGCGGTGAGCGCCCGGCAGGTGCCCGGGTAGGCGCCCTCGGGGGCGGGACCGGCGTGGGGCGCGGCCGCCGCCTCGCGGATCTCCCGCCGGGTGCAGTAGCAGGCGTACGTCATCCCCTGGGCCGCCAGCTGGGCGATGGCGGCCTCGTAGCGGTCGAACCGCTCGCTCTGGCGCACGACCTCGCCGTCGTGGTCGAGCCCGAGGTCGGCCAGCTCCCGGAGCTGGGCCGCTTCGTGGTCGCGGCTGGCCTGCACCCGATCGAGGTCCTCCATGCGCACGAGGAAGGCGCTGCCCTCGGCTCGGGCGAACAGCCAGGCGGCGAGGGCGGTGCGCAGGTTCCCCAGGTGCAGCGGCCCCGTGGGGCTCGGGGCGAAGCGACCGACGGCCATCGCCCGACGCTACGCGCCGTCGGCTCGGTACCGTCCGAGGCCATGGCGTCGAGCGCCACCACCCCCGACGACCACCTCCCTCGGGCCGAGCGCCTGGCCCGCATCCTCGAGCGCGACGGAGCGCGCTGCGTGTGGTGCGGTCGTCCGGTGGGCGAGGGGCTGGTGGCGGCCACCACCGAGCACGTGGTGCCCCGCATCAAGGGCGGGCCGTCGTGGATCGAGAACGAGGTGGCCGCGTGCCGGCGCTGCAACGGTCGGCGCGGCCATCGCACGCCCGCCGAGTGGCTCGACGAGTGCGAGGCGCTCGGCTGGGAGGCGAACCCCGCGGCGATCGTCGCCGCCCTCGAGCGGCTCGAGGGCGCGATCGCCCGGCGCGGCGGCCAGCGTCGGGCCCGTCCCTACGTCGCCGCGCAGCTCCGCCGCCTCCGCAACCGCCCCTGGTGACCGCCCCCACCACCGGAGCTTCTGGCGCCGACCGACCCGATCCGGGCCGGGTCGCTCCAGAAGCTCAGCGGTGTCGGGGGGCGAGCGGGCGCCGGGACGGGGGCCGGGTCGCGAGGATCAGGCGATGGCGCCCGACGCGCGGAGGGCGGCGAGGGCGGCGGCATCGAGGCCGAGCTCGGCGGCGAGGACCTCGTCGGTGTGCTCCCCCAGCCACGGGACCCGGCCCTCGGGGCCCTCGGCCATGTCGGAGAGCTTGATCGGGTTGCCGGGCACGAGCACGGGCTGGTCGACGTCGTCGGTCCGCGGCACCTCGACGAGCATGTGGCGGGCGGCGACGTGCTCGTCGCGCACCACCTCCTCGTCCGAGAAGCACGGCCCCGCGGCCACGCCCACCGCGGCGAGGTCGTCGCACGCCTCCACCTTGGTGCGCGTCGACGCCCACGCCTCGATGGCCGGCCGCAGCACGGCGTCGAGGTGGTCGATCCACCCCTGGCGCTCGGCGAAGCGGGGATCGTCGACCCACTCGGGGTGGCCGATGGCCTCCACGAGCTTCGCGAAGTGCGGCTCGCGCCCCACCTGGATGATGAACCACCCGTCGGACGCTCGGAACCCGTGCATGATCAGCGGCCCGAGGTCGCCGTTGCGCAGCCCCATCGACCAGAAGTTGGGGACGATGTCGCAGATGGCGACGAGCGCGTCGAGCATGGCGATGTCGACGCGCTGACCCCGGCCCGTGGCGTCGCGCTGGCGCAGGGCGGCGAGCACCCCGATGACCGCGAACAACCCCGAACCGATGTCGCCGAGGCCGCCCATCGGGGCCACCAGCGGCGGGTCGTCGCCTTGGCGCTTGAACTCGTAGATGCCCGACATGGCCTCGGCGATCGGGGCGTAGGCCGGCCAGCGGTCGTAGGGCGAGCCGCTGGCGCCGAAGCCCGACACGGAGAGGTAGATGGCCTGCGGCGCGGCGGCGTGCACGTCGTCCCAGCCGAGCCCGAGGCGGTCGAGCGTGCCGGCCTTGAAGTTCTCGCAGACCACGTCGACGTGGCCGGCCAGGTCGAGGACCACCTGGCGTCCGTCGGGGTGCTTGAGGTCGACGCAGATCGACCGCTTGGAGAGGTTGTTTCGCAGGAACGTCGCCCCCACCCGGCGGCCGTCGGGGTCGGTCATGGCGGGCAGCGAGCCCCGACCCGAGTCCCCGCCCTTCGGGTGCTCGACCTTGATGACCTCGGCGCCGAGCCGCCCCAGGAGCTGCGTGGCCCACGGGAGCGACTGCATCTGCTCGAGGGCGAGCACGCGCACGCCGTCGAGGGGCTTGCCGCTCCCGGCGGCGTCGGCGTTGGCGATGTCCCCGAGCTGCACGTGCGGCTCCCTCCGGTGCGCTGATCTGACGGAGCGTCAGGTTAGGGCGGCGAGCGGTCAGCGAGCGTCGGCGAGGACCCCGACGAGGGCCCGATCGACCAGCGCGGCGACCTCGGCGGGACCCTGCACCTCGTGGCGCAGGAGGATCCGGTACACGAGGACGCCCGCCAGGTCGTCGAGCAGGGCTCGGGCGTCGACGTCGGGGCGCACCTCGCCGCGCGCCACGGCCCGCTCGACCACGGCGACCATGCGCTCGCGGTCGGGGTCGAACACCTCCCGTTGCACGCGGCCGGCGAACTCGGCGTCCGAGGTCATCTGCGCGAGCCCGTCGCCGACCGCGGCGCGGTCGACCGCGCCGAGGAACGCGACGAAGCCCTCGAGCGCGAGCTGGAGGTCACCGGCCACCGTGCCGGTGTCGGGCACCGCCATGGCCTCGCCGCGGGCGGCGACCACCGAGAAGACCAGGCTCGCCTTGCTCGCGTGGCGCCGGTACAGCGCCGGCTTGGAGACGTTGGCGGCGGCGGCCACGGCCTCCATCGTCAACGCCTCGTAGCCGTCGGCGGCCAGGAGCGCGACGACCGCGGCGGCGATGCGCTCGTCGAGCGCGGCATCGCGCGGACGTCCTCGAGGTGGCACGGGCGGTCCCAGGGGTCGAACGGTTGCTGGCGGGCGGCGACCCATATACGTTACGTGCGTTCCGTATCTACCAGCGCGGGAGCGACCCCATGATGCCGACGACCCCCACCCTCGTGCGATCGGACGGTCGGCCTCGCCGCCGTGCCGCCCTCGGAGCGCTCGCGCTCGTGGCGCTCCTCCTCGCGGGCTGCTCCGACGACGGCAGCGACGCGGGCACCACCACGACGACCGCGGCCGATGCCCCGGCGCCGGACGAGTCGACGACGACCGAGGCGATGGCGGACGAGACCACCGTGGTCGACGACGCCGAGACGGAAGGCGACGAGGCGTCGTCGATGTCGCCGCGCGAGCTCTGCGAGGCATCGGCCGACACCGCCGACCTCGCCAGCCGCCAGGCCCTGCTGGACGCACTGCAGCAGGCCTACTTCGACGTCGAGCTGAAGACCGACCTCGAGCCGGGCGAGACGTACTCGCTCCTGTCGTGCGAGGGCGACCGCGCCGAGCTCCTCCAGCGCGTGGGCGACGGCGTCCCCTTCCTGATCGTGTTCGAGGTGACCGACGACGCGTTCGTGGTCGATGCCGCCGAGGAGCCCGGTGCCGCCTGCAACGACCCCGACCTCTCCGAGTCCGCCGGCGCCCTCGCCTGCTGACCGGCGACCGGCCCGGTCGGGCGGGCTCGACGGGGCGGGCCCCGTCAGGTGTCGTCGTCCTCCACAGCGATCCGCAGGTCGGCGAGGAGCGCATGGCCCACGTCGACCGCGAGGGTCGGGTCGATCGAGGACCCGGCCAGGGCGGCGGCGCCGCGGACGTCCACCAGCCGGCTTCCGGCGCCGAAGCGGGCTCGACCGAGCCGGGCCTTGGTGAGGTCGGCGCCGGTCAGGTCGACGTCGGCCCATCGGCTGGCGGTGAGCCAGGCGTCGTAGGCGTCGAGCTGCGCCGCGGTGCCGCCGTGGACCTCCAGGCGCTCGGTGCGCGCCAGGCGCAGCCCGAGCTCGTCGAGCTGGCAGTCGCGGAACGACACGTCGCGCAGGGTCGCCCCGCCGAGGTCGGCGCCCGAGAGCCGGCACCCGACGAACGCCACGCGATCGAGCGAGAGCTCCTCGAGCACGGCACCGGCGAGGTCGCAGTCCGTGAGGACGACGTCGACCAGCTCCGCCTTGAACAGCCGGGCGCCCGTGAGGCGGACGCCGGCGATCCGGCACCCGCCGAAGCCGACGTGCTCGGCGTCGGCGGCGATGGCCGACCCGGTGACCTCGCGCTCGGACCAGCCATCGTGGTCGACGAGCCCGTCGAGCTCCAGCGGCTCGAGACCGGCCGGCACGATCGGGGCCCGACACCGGTCGCGACCCTCCGGTCGCCTCCTCGCAGCCATGCCGCATCCTCGCACCACCGCTCGCGTCGAGGGGGCGCCGGGATCTGACGGATCGTCAGGTATCGCCGTAGGCTCGGACCCCTATGCGTGGGATCATCAGCTACGGCACGTACCTCCCCCACCGCCGGCTCGATCGCTCGACGATCGCCGCGGTCGCCGGCACCGGCGGCGGCAAGGGGACGCGCACGGTCGCGTCCTACGACGAGGACACGACCACGATGGGCGTGGAGGCGGCCCGCCGAGCCCTGCGACCCACGCCGGCCCGCCCCGACGCGCTGTGGTTCTCCACGGTCGCGCCCGCCTACGTCGACAAGGCCAACGCCACCGCGGTCCACGCCGCCCTGCAGCTGCCGCCCGACGCGATCGCCGCCGACCTCGGCGGGTCCGTGCGCTCGTCGGTCGCCGCGCTGCGCCTGGCCCTCGGCGGGTCCGGCACCCAGCTCGTGGTCACCGCCGACATCCGCACCGGCCTCCCCGGCTCGGTCGACGAGGCTGCGGGTGGCGACGCCGGAGCCGCCGTGCTCGTGGGCGACGACGACACCGCCCCGGTCATCGCCGAGCTCGTCGGCACCGGCAGCGCCACCGACGAGTTCCTCGACCGCTGGCGCACGCCGGGCGACGACCGGTCGAAGCAGTGGGAGGAGAAGTTCGGCGAGACCCGCTACGTGCCCCTCGCCGTCGCCGCGCTCGGGTCGGCCCTGGCCGACGCGGGCATCGAGGCCGACCGGGTCGACGCCCTCGTCGTCGCCGGGCTCCACGGCCGGGCGTGCAAGGCGGCGGCCAAGAGGAGCGGCGTCGATGGCGCCAAGGTGGTCGACGACCTCGCCGGCGCGGTCGGCAACCCGGGCGCCGCCCAGCCGGGGCTGCTGCTCGGGTCGGCCCTCGATGTCGCCGCGCCCGGGCAGGTGATCGTGCTGCTCACCCTGTCCGACGGTGCCGACGCCCTGGTCCTGCGCACCACCGACGCCATCGCCGACTTCGAGCCCGCGGCCACCGTGGCCGAGCAGGCCGCTGCGGGGGCGCCGCTCCCCTACGGCAAGTTCCTGGCCTGGCGGGGCCACCTCACCCCCGAGCCGCCCCGCCGGCCCGAGCCCGCCCGCCCCTCCGCGTCGGCCGCGGCGCGCAGCGAAGACTGGAAGTACGGGTTCGTCGGCGCCCGTGACCGCACCACCGGCGCCATCCACCTCCCGCCGTCGCGCGTCTCGATGGAGGGCGGGGCGGTCGACGACATGGAGCCCGTCCCGATGGCCGACGTGGCCGGCACCATCGCCACCTACACCATCGACAAGCTCGTGTACTCGCCGAGCCCGCCGGTGGTGTTCGCCATCGTCGACTTCGACGGCGGCGGGCGCGCCCCCATCGAGCTGACCGACGTCGACCCGGCCGCCGTGCGGATCGGCGACCGCGTCGAGATGACCTTCCGCCGGCTCTTCACGAGCGACGGGATCCACAACTACTTCTGGAAGGCCCGCCCGGTGGCGGCCCCAGCGAAGGAGGCCTGAGCCATGGCCAGCCACGGCATCAAGGACCGCGTCGCCATCGTCGGGATGGGCTGCACGCCCTTCCGCGAGCACTGGGACAAGGGCGTGGACGACCTCGCCCTCGAGGCCAGCCAGGAGGCCTTCGCGGCCGCGGGCGTCACCAAGGACGACGTCGACGCCTACTGGCTCGGCACCGCGCAGTCGGGCATGAGCGGCATCACCCTGGCCCGAGCGCTGCAGCTCCAGGGCAAGCCGGTCACCCGCGTCGAGAACTACTGCGCCACCGGTTCCGAGGCCCTGCGCCAGGCCAGCTACGCCGTGGCGTCCGGCGCGTACGACGCGGCCATGGCCGTCGGCGTCGAGAAGGTGAAGGACTCGGGCTACCAGGGCCTCAACGCCTTCCCCATCCCCAACGACGGCACCACCCGCACCCTCACCGCCGCCGGATCGTTCTCGATGGTGGCGCCGGCCTACGCCGAGAAGTACGGCGTCCCGATGGAGCAGCTGAAGCGGACGCTGGCGCGCATCGCCTCGAAGAACCACCACAACGGCGCCCGCAACCCCCGCGCCCAGTTCCGGCGCGAGATGAGCGTCGAGCAGATCTGCGCCATGCCGAACGTGGCCGGCGACCTCAGCGTGTTCGACTGCGCCGGCGTGGCCGACGGCTCGGCCGCGGCGATCGTCGTGCGGGCCGAGGACGCGCACCGCTACACCGACACGCCGATCTACGTGAAGGCCCTCTCGTTCGTGGCCGGCAACGGCTCCGGCCTCGTGGACCCGGGCTACGACTACACCTGGTTCCCCGAGATCGCCGCCTGCGCCGCCGACGCCTACGCCCAGGCCGGCATCGACGACCCGGCGAGCCGCATCGCCATGGCCGAGGTGCACGACTGCTTCACCCCGACCGAGCTGGTGCTGATGGAGGACCTCGGGTTCTCCGAGCGCGGCCACGCCTGGGAGGACATCGAGGCCGGGCGCTTCGACCTCACCGGCGAGCTGCCGGTCAACCCCGACGGCGGCCTGAAGAGCTTCGGGCACCCGGTGGGCGCGAGCGGCCTGCGGATGATGTTCGAGGCCTGGCTCCAGCTGCGCGGCGAGGCCCCCGAGGACCGGCGCATCTCGTCGATCGACGGCGACCGCAACCTCGCCCTGACGCACAACCTCGGCGGCTACCCCGGCGAGATGGTCAGCTTCGTCTCGATCCTGGGGGCCGAGCTCGGCTGACCCGCCCAGCGCCCGGGGGTCCCGCCCGGCCGTCGCGGTGGCGAGCTCTCACCGCGGCGACGTCACGAACCGCCTGGTCCGGTGCTCTACGGAGTGAGTCTTCGACCGCTCACCTCCTGGGGGACCATCGCCATGCCCGTCATCGCTGCCGCGCTCGCGCTCGCCACCGCCTGCGGGCTGCTGCTCGCCCGGCGCGCCAGAGGGCATCGCCTTGCGGCGGGCCCCCGGCGCACCGGCGCCATCGGTGCCCTCGCCGGGGTCGGGTGCCTCGTGGCCGGCACCGTGGGCGCCCTCTCGAGCTCGTCGCCCGCCGGGGCGGCCACCACGTGGGTGCCGGCCGGCGCGTGCGGGTCGGTCGCGACCACCGTGGTGCCCGCCGATGTCCACTCGATGACGGTGACGCTGGTCGGCGGATCCGGTGGGCGCAGCGGATCGCAAGCGTCGAGCGCCACCGTCGCCGGTGGGAGCGGTGGACAGGTGGTGGCCACGATCCCGGTGACCCCAGGGCAGACCATCTCGGCGGTCGTCGGCTGCACCGGGTCGAACGGCGGGAGCTTCGCCAACTCGACCGCGGCGGGCGGCTGCAGCCTCGGCGGCACGAGCGGTCGAGGCCAGACGACCATCTTCAACGCAGGCGCGAGCGGCGGAGCGGGCGGGGGCGCCAGCGCCGTCTGCGCCGGCGCCACCTGCAGCGCCTCGGCAGGCTCCACGCCCCTGGTCGTCGCCGGCGGGGGCGGTGGCGGTGGGGTCAGCAACTGCGCCGGCACCCCGTCGGGGCCCGGCGGCAACGGCGGGGCCGGGTCCTCGACCGCTGCCGGCGGTGGGACGGGCCCGTCGGGCCTGACCGGAGGCGGCGGGGGCAACTCGGGCAGCTCCTCGGGCGGCGGGAGCGGGGGTGCCGGTGGCGTGAACAGCTCCGGAGGCTCGCCGAACGGCGGCAGCGCGCCGAACGGCTCCGGCGGTGCGGGAGTGAACGTCGTGGGCGGCGGCGGAGGCGGCGGCTACGACGGCGGCGCCCAGGGCGGCAACGCCAGCACCGGGTGCAAGGGCGGCGGCGGCGGGGGCGGCGGGTCGTCCTGGGCGACCGCCACGGCCACCTTCACGGCCTTCGCCACGTCGACGAGCCCATCGGTGACCGTCGTGTTCGCCGATCCCACGCCGACCACGACCACGACCCAGCCCACGACCACCACCATCTCGGAGCCCACCACCACGACCTCGGAGGCCACCACCACCACCGAACCCACCACCACCACCACCACCACCGAGGCCACCACCACCACCTCGGAGGCCACCACCACGACCTCGGAGGCCACCACCACCACCGAGGCCACCACCACCACCGAGGCGACGACCTCCACCACCTCGGAGGCCACCACCACCACCGAGGCCACCACCACCACCGAGGCCACCACCACCACCGAGGGGACGACCACCACGACCGAGGCGCCCACCACGACCGAGCCTTCGACCTCGACCACGGCCGCCGAGACCACCACGAGCACGATCGCCACCACCACGACCACCGAGGCGACCACCTCCACGACCGAGGCGCCCACCACGACCGAGGCGCCCACCACGACCGAGCCTTCGACCTCGACCACGGCCGCCGAGACCACCACGAGCGCGATCGCCACCACCACGACCACCGGGTCGGCGTCGAACCCGTCGACCACGGCGGCGGGCACGGGAGCGGTCGGGTCGGGCGACGACGGCACCGGGGGCCCCGGGGTCGGATCGGGTTCGCTGGTGCGAACGGGAACCGACGCGCGAGACCTCGCGCTCATCGGCCTGGGCCTCGTCCTGCTCGGTGGCGCGCTGCTGGCCCGCCGCCGGACCATCGCGGCCAGCTGAGGTCCCGCCCGGGTGGCGGAGGGTTGGTCCCGGTCGAGCGCCGCGGCCGGGGACCGACCGGCTACGGCGTGAGGACGACCTTGCCGCCGTCCGCGCCGGCCACCAGCTCCGCGAAGCGCGCCGGGAGCTCGGCGAGGCCCACGGTGCCACCCACGTAGCCGTCGAGCCGCAGGCCGTGCGAGCTCAGCGCATCGATCGTGTCGGTGAAGTCGGACCGCTCGTAGTAGAGGGCGTAGCGGACGTCGAGCTCCTTGCGCAGGCCGGTGTAGGGGAAGGTCACGTCGTCGCTGAGGCACACGCCGACCACCACCACCCGGCCGTCCACGG
This sequence comes from Acidimicrobiales bacterium, assembly GCA_041394165.1. Taxonomy (GTDB): domain Bacteria; phylum Actinomycetota; class Acidimicrobiia; order Acidimicrobiales; family Iamiaceae; genus Aquihabitans. The sequence goes on along the minus strand of JAWKIT010000002.1, from coordinate 273,815 downwards.
CGGCGAGGTCCATCGCCTGGTTGATCATCCCGGTCCGCCCCGCGCACTCGAACACGACGTCGGCCCCGGTGAGCGCGAGCTCGAGCATCCCCAGCTCGTCGCCGATCGGATCGACGGCGGCGCTCGCACCGAGGTCGAGTGCCAGCTGGCGCCGCGCGGGGGCCGGGTCCGTGACCGTGATCCGCTCGACGCCGAGGTGGCGGACCCAGGCGAGCACGGCCTGGCCGATGGGGCCGGCGCCGAGGATGGCCACCGAGTCCGTCGGGCGCACGCCGCCTCGGACCACCGCACGGTGGGCCACGGCGAGCGGCTCGACGAGCGCCTGCTCGACGCCGGTCACCGCGGCGGGGAGCCGGAACAGCTCGCCGGCCCGGGCGGTGGTGAGCTCGGCGAAGCCCCCGGGGCGGGCCAGGCCGAGGAGCTGGAACTCGTCGCAGTGGTCGGCCCGGCCCCGGAGGCAGGACGCGCAGTGCCCGCACCCCGCGAAGGGGCGGACGGCGACGGTCTCGCCGACCGTCGCGCCGAGCTCCGCAGCCCCCGGCCCGAGGGCTTCGACCACGCCGGCGATCTCGTGGCCGAGGACCATGCCGGGCGCCGCCACGGCCGAGGCGACGTGCAGGTCCGAGCCGCAGATGCCGCAGCCGGTGACCCGGATGAGCGCCTCGCCCTCGCCCGGCTCCGGGTCGGGCAGCTCGACGAGCTCCAGCACCGGCCGCTGCTCGGTCATCGCCACGGCGCGCATCGGCCGTCTCCTTCCCCGAGGGCCCACGCCCTGCCGCGGCGAACGGTACTGGACCCCGGTCGGAGCGGGCAGGCTGGGGGCGTGATGGACCTGTCGAACATGGCCGCCGAGGTCGAGATCGAGATCGCTGCGCCGCCCGAGGTGGTGTGGGATCTCGTCACCGACCTCTCCCAGACCCCGCACCGCAACCTCGAGACCGTCGAGACCTCGTGGGTGCCACCCCACGACCGCGCCGTCGTCGGGGCCGTGTTCGCCGGCACCAACGTGATGGACGAGATGCGCTGGACCGTGGAGTGCCACGTCACGGTGGCCGACCGGGGCCGAGCGTTCGAGTGGACCGTCCTCGACCCGGCCGAGCCCTCGTCGTCGTGGTGGTACCGCCTCGAGCCCACGGCGGGCGGGACGCTCGTGCGCCACGGCTTCCAGCACGGTCCCGGCCCCTCGCACGTGCGCACCTTCGTCGAGGGCGATCCCAGCGCCGAGGGCGCCGTGGTCGAGGGCCGCACGCGCATGCTCGAGCGCCACATGCGCCACACCCTCGAGCAGATCAGGGCCGAGGCCGAGGGCACCGCGCCCGCCACCGCCTGAGCGGTCGCGCCACGCCCGGCCCGTCCTGGCGCACCGCGCCGCCCGCGCTCGGGCGCTAGCCGGGGTAGTCGGCGATCTGGAGCGAGAGCGGGGTGGCTAGGTCGGCCGCCCAGTCGGCGGCCTCGGTGGCGATGGCGCCGTCGTCCGCAGCCGGCGAGCCGAACTCGGTGGTCCGCACGCCGGTCAGGGTGTCGAACGGCGGGTTGCGCGGATCCGTGTTCGGGATGCCGCTCGTGACCGCGGCCCCGGCGGCGCCGTAGAGCGACGAGTCGCCCCAGCACTGCGCCTCGGCGGTGGCGGCGTCGTCGCGGTAGTACGAGCCGGTGGTCAGCGGGCTCGCGGTCGAGGTGAACACCTGCTGGGTGAGCACCTGGCCCTGCGGGCCGTCGTACGCCTCCCAGTCGGCCACCCCGTTGGGGACGCTGTCGGGCGAGCCGTCGACGGTGACGGGGGTGGGCATCGTCGAGGTCCGGTAGGTCATGCCGGTGGCCGCGGCGCTGAGGTCCAGGTAGTCCATGACGCCGGGGATGGCGTGCACCCGGAGGTCGGTGATCACGACCTCGCGGTCTCGGTAGAAGATGTGGGTGCGCTGGGTCACCGGACCGGAGTTGGCCCCGACGTACGAGCGGATGGCGCGCACCGGCCCGTCGATGTTGGCGACGAAGGCGCCCTCGGCGTCGGCGAAGGTGTCGTTGCTGCGCCCGCACACGTCGATGGCGAACTGGTTCTTGTGCCCGTCGAGGATGTCGACGCCGCTGGCCCCCGGGGCCAGCACCTTCCACGACGTCTCCTTCCACCGGTCGATGAACCCGGCCTCGTACACGTCGGTGCGCACGGTCGAGGTCTCGGGGTTGGGGCCGTCGGCGCGCTTGTAGGTGCTGCGGTAGTCGCCGCTGGTGAGGACGAAGTCGTAGTCGACGTAGTCCTCCCCGGCGCTGGGGTCGAGCCCCGGCTTGGCCTTGAAGAGGTAGACGAAGCCGTACTCGCCCGGGCCGCGCGGGTCGGCGACGCGGATCTGGGTGCCGCTGCCCGCCACGACGCCGGCGGGCTCGGCGGCGTCGGTGGCCCGAGGCTTGCCACCCGTGTCCGACGACATGAAGGCGATCTCGTCGTTGGCATCGACCTTCGGGTTCGAGTCCGCCCCCACCCAGGTGGTCGGATCGGCGTACTGGAGGGCGGTCGGACCGCCCGAGCCGTTGCCGTAGATGCTCCCCTCGACCCCCGCCGTCGCGTTGGACCCCGGCTGCGAGCCGTAGGCCACCACCTTGCGCTCGTCGACCTGGACCGGCACCTGGGTCCAGGTCCCCTGGTCGTCGACGATCTCGTGCTTGAAGGCCACCACCCGCTCCGGCGGCACGCCCTTGAGCTTGGGCACGTCGTCGCCGGTGAGCACCACCGGGGCGGAGGGGCGGGCGAGCGAGGTCACGTTGTCGCAGCCGGTGAGGCCCACGGCCCCGACCGCCACCGCCGCCACGAGCAGTCCGATCCGTCCAGCGCGCACGAGCCATCCCCCTGTCGTTCGCCGCAGACCCCCTGCGGCGTCGGCCCACCGGGCCGTCGGCCGAGCGTACCTGCGGGGTCGATGCTGCCCGCCGTTCGTGAGGGTTCCGTGAGCAGCCCGCCACCTCCGCCGTGGCGGCCGGCCCGGGTCGATCAGCGCTCGATGCGGCTCGTGGTCAGCTCCAGCGGTCGCTCGAGGTCACGGGCCCAGTCGTCGGCGTAGGCCGGGATGCGGCTCGGGTCGGACGCCGGCGGGAGGTACTGGGTGGTGCGCACCCCGCGGAAGGTCACGAACGGCGAGGTGCGGGGGTCGGTGTTCTCGATGCGCGCCGGCACGTGCAGCCCCGACGCGCCGAGCCAGGCCGAATCCTCGCCGAAGCACTGCTCCTCGGTCGGCTCCTGCTGGTCCTCGTAGAAGTGCCGGGTGGCGGTGGCCAGGTCGGGCTGGTCCGTCGTGGCCACGACCCGGGTGTAGATGCGGCCCTGCGGTCCGTCGAGCGCCTCCCAGCGGGCGGGCGCCGTCGGCACCACGTCGTCGATGCCGTCGATCGTGACCCCACCGGGGAGCGTGGACGATCGATAGGTCATGCCGACGGCCGCCGAGCTGTAGTCGATGTAGTCCATGATCCCCGGGATGTTGTGCACCCGGAGGTCGGTGATCACATCGACCCGATCCCGGTACATCACGTGGGTGCGCTGCGTGAGCGGACCGCTGTTGGCCCCGACGTACGAGCGGATGGCGCGCACCGGCCCGTCGATGTTGGCGACGAAGGCGCCCTCGGCATCGGAGAAGGTCTGGTTGCTCCGCCCGCACGTGCTGGTGGCGAACTGGTTCTTCTGGGCGTCGATCAGGTCGACGCCGGTCGCCCCGGGGGCGAGCACCCGCCAGGACGTCTCCTTCCACCGATCGGTGAACTCGATCTCGTAGGCGGCGGTGCGCACCTTGGAGGTCTCCGGGTTCGGGCCGTCGGCGCGGTCGTAGGTCGTCTTGTACGGCCCGCTGGTCAGCACGAAGTCGTAGTCGACCTCGTCGCGACCGGCGCTCGGGTCGAGCCCGCCCGCCGAGCGCCAGAGGTACAGCCACCCTCTCGTCGCTGCGGGTCGCGGACCTCGATCGCCACGCCCGCCTGGGCGACCGTGCCGGCGGGCCGCCCGCTGTCGGCCGGCGCCCACCCGCCGGCGTCGGCAGCCATCATCGCCACCTCGTCGTCGCGGTCGAGGTTCGGGTCCGGGTCGGCGCCCACCCACGTGTCGGGATCGGCGTACTGGAGCGCCGTCGGGCCGATCGCGCCGCCGCCGTAGACGATCCCGGTGGTGGCCGGCTCGCTGCCCTTGCGCGGGTGCAGGCCGAACGGGACGACGGTGCGCTGGTCGACCTGCACCGGCACCTGGCGCCAGCGGCGGGCGTCGCCGTCCCAGCGGAACGCCACCACCCGCCCGACGGGCGTGCCGAGGAGCGGGCCGAGCCGAGCGCCGGTCACCACCACCGGCGTGGTCGGGCGGGTGAGGTCGCTCGTCGGCTGGCAGGCGGACAGCACGACGGCGCCGAGCACGGCGACCGATGCGAGCGCGACGGACCGAGCAGCACGGATGGGCATGGGCCGATCGTCGCCGGCCGATGTGAGGGTTCGGTGAGCACGCACCGGCCGGCGCGCGCCGACCGCCTGCTCAGGCGTAGATGGCCTCGATCTCGCTGGCGTACCGCGCGTTCACGCCACGGCGCTTGAGCTTCGAGGTCGGCGTGAGCATGTCGGAGTCCGGCAGCCACTCCTCGCCGATCACCTTCACCTTCTTCACGCGCTCGGCGTTGTTGAACGGGGCCATCACGTCGGCGAGGCCGCCCTCGATCTCGGCGACGACGTCGGGGTGCTCCGCCAGCTCGGCGAGCGACAGCTCGCCGAGGCCGTGCTGGGCCGCCCAGCCGGGGCCACGTCGGGGTCGAGCACCACCAGGGCGGAGACGAACGGGCGCTGATCGCCGATGGCGGCCGCCTGGCCCACGAGGGGGATCATCTTGAGCGCGGCCTCGAGGTTCGCCGGGCTGATGTTCTTGCCCCCGGCGGTGATGATCAGCTCCTTCTTGCGGTCGACGATGCGGAGGTAGCCGTCGTCGTCGAGCTCGCCGATGTCGCCGGTGTGGAGCCACCCGTGCTCGTCGATGGTCTCGGCCGTCTTCTCCGGGTCGTTCAGGTAGCCCTGGAAGACGTGGGGGCCGCGGCAGATGACCTCGCCGTCCTCGGCCAGGGCGACCTCGGTGCCGGGCACCGCCGGGCCGACCGTGCCGGGCTTGATCCTCACCGGCTCCCAGGTCATGGCGCCGGCGTTCTCCGACATTCCGTAGACCTCCGACAGCGGCACCCCACGGCCTGGAACCAGCTGAGCAGCTCGGGCGGGATGGGTGCGGCGCCCGTGATGGCCACGAGGCACTCGTCGAGCCCGAGCAGCTCGCGCACGCCTCGGAAGGCGACGTCGTCGAGGAACGACAGGGTGGCGAGCTCCTCGTCGGAGGCCTCGCCCCACGCCTTCTTCAGCACGATCGGCTTGGCCGCCTCGACCGCCTCGGCGAACTGGCCCGCCTTCTCGGGATCGGCGGACAGCGCGCCCTGCACCCCGGCGTGGATCTTCTCCCAGACGCGCGGGACGCCGAACACGAGGTGCGGCTTGACCTCGCGGAGGTAGGCGGCGATGTCGGACGGGTTGGGGCAGGTGGTGACCTCGCAGCCCTCGAGGAGCTGGAGGTAGTGCGACACGGACCGCTCGGCGATGTGGGCCATCGGCAGGTAGGAGACGATCCGCGCGCCCGTGAGCGAGTCGAGCGGGATGAGGTCGCGCACCGCGTCGGCCAGGAAGGTGACGTTGCGGTTCGAGATCATCACGCCCTTGGGCGGCCCGGTGGTGCCCGAGGTGTAGATGATGGTGACCAGGTCGCTGTCGTCGCCCTGCGACGCGGCGTCGGCGAGGTCGGCGGGCTCGGCGCCGACGAGGTCGTCCCAGGTGAAGTCGGCCTCGGCGGCGCCGGGGCGCACGATGCCGAGCGTCTCGAGGGCCGTCAGCTGGTCGCGCACGGGAGCGAACCGCGCGAGGAAGCCCTCGTCCTCGACGATGCCGAGGACCGCCCCGGAGTGGTTCACCAGGTACTCGACCTGGTCGGGCGCCGACGAGTTGTAGATCGACACCGGCGTGGCGCCCACCATCAGCGCCGCCAGGTCGAGGACGTGGAACTCCGGGCAGTTCCGGAGCATCAGCACGATGCGGTCGCCGCGGCCCACGCCGCGCTCGCGCAGCGCGGTGGTGGCGCGCGCCACCCGATCGGCGTAGTCCGCGAACGTCCACTCGCCCCACCCGTCGCCGTCGCGCCACCGAAGGGCGACCACGTCGGGGTGGGCCTCCGCCGTGTCGACGAAGATCTGGGCGACCGTCTTGCCGGTGGAGCGGTCGGTCGAGGAGGTCATGGGAGGGCCTTCCAGGTTCGGTGCGCGGGGTGGACGGAGGAGCCATAGGACTAGCAGACGATGTGACGCCCGGCTCGTGGAGCAGGTCGGTGCGGGGTTGCGCGCCCCGCGGCCCCGGCGCTTGACTGGAACTTGACCGTCCGGTCTAGAAACGCCGCTCGGACCCCGCTGGGGCCGGAAGGGGAAGGGGCCACATGGCTACCGCTGTCATCGTCGACGCTGTCCGCACCGCGGGCGGCAAGCGCTACGGGAAGCTCTCGGGCTGGCACGCCGCGGACCTCGCGGCCGAGTGCCTCCAGGCCCTCGCCGAGCGCAACAACCTCGACCCCGCCCTCGTCGAGGACGTGATCATGGGCTGCGTGATGCAGGTGGGCGATCAGTCGGTGAACGTCGGCCGCTCGGCCGTGCTCGCCGCCGGCTGGCCCGAGGAGGTGCCCGCCACCACCATCGATCGCCAGTGCGGCTCGTCGCAGCAGTCGGCCCACTTCGCCGCCCAGGGCGTGATCGCCGGCGCGTACGACATCGTGGTCGCCGCCGGCGTCGAGATCATGTCGAAGACCCCCATGGGGGCCTCGGTCACCCCCGGCTCGTTCCCGATGGGCCCGAAGGTCATGGAGCGCTACGCCCCCCGCGGCGGCGTGGTCATGCAGGGCACCTCGGCCGAGATCATCGCCGAGAAGTGGGGCCTCACCCGTGAGGACCTCGACACGTTCTCGGTGCAGTCGCACCAGCGCGCCGCCGCCGCGACGGCCGAGGGCCGCTTCGACAACGAGATCATCCCGGTGGCCGAGAAGCGCCTCGACCGCGAGACGGGCCAGATCATCGAGACCGGCGAGATGGTCACCGCGGACGAGGGCATCCGCCCCGACTCCTCGCTCGAGACCCTCGCCAAGCTCAAGCCGGCCTTCAAGGAGGACGGCGTCGTCACCGCCGGCAACTCGTCGCAGATCACCGACGGCGCCTCGGCCGTGCTGATCATGAGCGAGGAGAAGGCCAAGGAGCTCGGCCTCAAGCCCCGCGCCCGGTTCCACTCGTTCGCCCTGGCGGGCGTGGACCCGATCGAGATGCTCACCGGCCCGATCCCGGCCACCCACAAGATCCTCGAGCGCTCGGGCCTGTCGCTCAGCGACATCGACCTCGTCGAGATCAACGAGGCCTTCGCCTCGGTCGTGCTCGCCTGGGGCAAGGAGTTCAGCCCCGACTGGAGCAAGGTGAACGTGAACGGCGGGGCCATCGCCCTGGGCCACCCCCTCGGCTGCTCGGGCACCAAGCTCATGACCACGCTGCTCAACGAGCTCGAGCGCACCGGCGGCCGCTACGGCCTCCAGACCATGTGCGAGGGTGCCGGCATGGCCAACGCCACCATCATCGAGCGCCTGGACTGACCCTCGGGTCGACGCTCCCGGTGCGGTCGGGGACGGTCCACTCCCTCCCTCCGGTCCCTCCCCGATCGCTGCGGTGCCCCGGTCCTCGGACCGGGGCACCGTCGCGTCCAGGCCACCTCGGTAGGCTCGGCGCGTGATCGTCGCCACGCTCCTCGCCATCTCCGGTGGCGATGCGTTCCGGGTCGTGGTCGCGCTGGTGGCGATGGCCGTGCTGCTGAAGGTGGGGATGAACGTCCTGGGAGGCTTCGCCCGCCCGATCCCCGAGCCGCCCGAGCCGGGCGAGCTGCGCAAGGTCCGCCTCGTCTACCGGTGCTCGATCTGCGCCACCGAGGTGCGGATGACCATGGCGAACGACGAGGTCCCCGAACCCCCGCGCCACTGCATGGAGGACATGGACCTGGTCACGCCCGTCGAGGACCTCTAGGCCCGCTGACCTGCGACGACGCCCGCCGTCCGTCATCCCCAGGACCTTTCCCCAACCTGTGGAGAACCTTGGGGAGGGTCACACCCCTGTAACTTCGCCGCCACCTCGCCGTCGGGCACCGGCCACCTGGCCGGGGCCGATCAGCGGTACTGCGTGGCGGTGATGATGCCGCCCAGGATGAGCACGAGGCCGATGACCAGGCGCACGTTCTCGGGATCGCCGAACGCGCCCATGTAGTTGAGCATGATCACGAGGGCGCCCACGATGATCAGCCCGAACATGATCACCGGCACCCACCACGGGCTGGGCCCGCGGTACTTCTCGGCCTGCGCCGTGGGCAGCGTCGCCGAGCGGGCGACCACCTGCTCGGTCTTCTTGGCGTCGCGGGCCTTGGACTCGGCGGCGGGCGCCGCGTCCTTCGCCGGCTTGGCCCCGGCCTTGGGGGTGACCCGGCGGCTGGTGACCACCCGCCGCTCCACCTTGCGCTCCGCCACGCTCGGATCCTTGGCCCGGCGCTCGGCGATGACCGCGTCGGCCTTCTTCTTCGCCTCGCTCGGCGGCGGGAGCTCCTCGCCGCCGTCCTCGTCCTCGACGTCGGCGGCGGCGTCCGCCTCGTCGCCGAGACCGGCCTCGGGCGCCTCGACGAGCTCGTCGTCGGGGCCCGGCGCGTCGTCGTCGGCCGTGTCGTTCACGTCGTCAGCCATAGGCGGGCGAGCCTACCGAACGGCTGCGGGTCGCTCGGGCCCGCGGCACTACCGTGGCCCCATGGGCCGCCGGGTGCTGGTGATCGACAACTACGACTCGTTCGTCTACAACCTCGTCCAGTACCTCGGCGAGCTCGGGGCCGAGCCGATCGTCTACCGCCACGACGCCCTCACCCTGCAGGACGCCATCGACCTCGACCCCGACGGCGTGCTCATCTCGCCCGGCCCCGGCGCGCCCGACGACGCCGGACTGTCGAACGAGGCGATCCTCCACTTCACCGGACGCAAGCCGGTGCTCGGCGTCTGCCTCGGCCACCAGTGCCTCGGCCAGGTGTTCGGCGGCACCGTGGTGCGGGCGCCGGAGATCATGCACGGCAAGACGTCGCTCATCCGCCACCAGGGCACCGGCGTGTTCACCGGCCTCCCCCAACCCCTGGAGGCCACCCGCTACCACTCGCTGATCGTCGACCGCGACACGGTGCCCGACGTGCTCGAGATCACCGCCGAGACCGACGACGGGATCGTCATGGGCCTGCGCCACCGCGACGCCCCCACCGAGGGCGTGCAGTTCCACCCGGAGTCGATCCTCACCGTCGGCGGCCACGACCTGGTGGGCAACTTCCTCACCCAGGTCGACGCCTTCGCCACCGTCTGACCCCGCGCCCGGCCGGGCCTGCTGGCCCGCCCGCTAGGGGGTCGAGGTCGTGGTGGTCGGCGCCGTCGTGGTGGTGGTCGGCGTCAACGTGGTGGTCGTCGTGGGCGGCGCCGTCGTGGTCGTCGTGGGCGGCGCCGTCGTGGTCGTCGTGGGCGGCGCCGTGGTGGTCGTGGTGGCCTGGGTGGTGGTCGTGGTCTCCTCCGGCGCCTCGCCGATGATCAGCACGATCGCGGTGTCCTTGTCGACGAGGGCGCCGCTCGCCGGCTCCGAGCGGAGGACCTTGCCCGCCATCGCCTCGTCGGTGGTGGCCTCGTAGCGGACCGTCGGGTCCACGGTGAACTGGGCGTCGCGCAGCGCCGTGCGCGCCTCGTCCTCGGAGAGCCCGGTGAGCGGGGGCACCGCCACCTGGCCGATGCCGGCGCTCACGGTGAGCACCACCGTCGAGCCCTCGTCCACCTGCTCGTTGGCCTTCGGGCTCTGGTTGAGCACCTCGCCCGCCGGCTTGTCGGAGTCCTGGTCGGTGGTGCGGACCTCGAACTTCAGCTCCTCCAGCGCCGCGGTGGCCGTGCCGACGTCCTGGCCCACCACCGAGGGGACCGTGACCTGCTGGGCCTGCTCGTCGAAGATGCCGAGCTGCTGGCCGAACGCCACCAGCAGCCCGCCGAGGATCACCAGCAGCAGGAGGATGATGACGAAGAACCACCACGTCTTGCGGGAGCTCGACGCCGCGGCGGGCGCCGCGGCGACGGCGCCGGTGGGCGTCGGGGGCGGCACCGGGACCGGGGCCGGGGTGGGCGTCGGCGGCCGCGACGGCCCGCTGGGCACGGCGTTCACCGCAGCGATCGGGCGGCCGTCGCGGAACCGCAGCAGGTCGGCCCGCATGGCGGCACCGTCGGGGTAGCGGTCGTCGGGGTCCTTGGCCAGCGCTCGATCGACGATCCGCCCGTAGTCGGCCGGGATGTCGGGCACCCGCTCGGCCAGCGGCGGGATCGGCTCCTGCACGTGCTGATACGCGATGGCGACCGGGCTGTCGCCCGAGAACGGCGGCTTGCCGCAGGCCATCTCGTAGAGCACGACGCCGAGCGAGTACAGGTCGGACCGGGCGTCGACGGGCTTGCCCTGGGCCTGCTCGGGCGAGAAGTAGGTGGCGGTGCCCATGACCGAGCCGGTCTGGGTGAGGTTGTCCTCGCTCGTGGCGGTCATCGCCCGGGCGATGCCGAAGTCGGCCACCTTGACCTCGCCCGACGCGGTGATCAGCACGTTGCCGGGCTTCACGTCGCGGTGCACCACGCCCTTGCGGTGGGCGAAGCCGAGGGCGGCGGCCACGTCGGCGGCGATCGTGGCCGCTCGCTTGGGCTCGATCGGGCCGTCGCTGCGGAGGATCTCCGACACGGACCGCCCGTCGACGTACTCCATCACGATGTAGTAGGTGCCGCGCTCCTTGCCCCAGTCGTAGACGCCCACGATGTTGGGGTGGTTGAGGTTGGCGGCGGCCTGGGCCTCGCGCCGGAAGCGAGCCACGAACGAGGGGTCGGTGGCGAACTCGGGGAAGAGGATCTTGATGGCGACGAGCCGGTCGAGCAGTCGGTCGCGCGCCAGGTAGACCTCGGCCATGCCGCCTCGGCCCACGCGTCGGTGGAGTTCGTAGCGCCCGTTGAGGACGACCTGCTCTCGTTCGGCCATGGCTCAGCCCAGCCTACGAGACGGGCTCGCGACGGTCCGGTTCGGGGGGGCGGGCCTCGACGCCATCAGCCGCCCGCCTCGGTGGTCGTGGTGGCGCTCGTGGCCGGCGGTGCCGGCATCGGCTGGAGGGCCTGGGCCATCACCCGCTGGGCGATGGGGGCGGCCACCCGGCCGCCGGTGCCCTCGTTGGCCCCGCTCTGGTCCTCCACGATCACCGCCACGGCCACGGTGGGCTTCTGGCCGGGCGGGCCGGCCCAGGCGATCGTCCACGCGTGCGAGCGCAGCGGCGCCGCCGGCCCGAACTGGGCGGTGCCGGTCTTGGCGCCCACGTCGTAGCCCTCGATGGCGGCGAGCTTGGCGCTGCCGTTCGTCACCACCTCGCGCATCGCGTCGCGCATGATCGATGCGGTCTGGGGCGACACCGCCCGCTTCCACTGGGTCACCTCGGCCTCCTGCACGAGGTCGCCCTCCCCGTCGCGGATGGTCTGCACCACGTAGGGCTCGACCATCACGCCGTCGTTGGCGATCGCCGACGCGACGAGCGCCATCTGCAGCGGGGTCGCGGCGACGTCGTTCTGGCCGATCGACGACTGGGCCAGCTTCGGCTGATCGTCGGTGAAGTCGGTGGGGAAGCGCGACGTGGCGGTGGCCAGGTCGAAGGGCGTCGGCTCGTTGAACCCGAAGGCCTGGGCACCCGCCGTCATCTTCTCGCCGCCGAGGTCGAGGCCCATCTGGGCGAAGGAGGTGTTGCAGCTCTTGGCGAGGATCGTGAACAGGGTGCCGCCGCAGGCCGAGCCGCCGAAGTTCGGCAGGTCGCGGCTCGTGCCCGGCACGTCGAGGGCGCGGATGGTGGGGTACACCGGCTCGGTGGGCGTGACCGATCCGTCCTCCACGCCCGTCGACCCGGTGACCACCTTGAACGTGGAGCCCGGCGGGTAGATCTCCTGGTACGCCTTCGGGAGGAGCGGCTTGCCCTCGGCGGCGTTCAGCAGGTCGTAGGCGGCCCGTCCGGCATCGACGTCGTGGGTGGCCAGCGCGTTCGGGTCGAAGGTCGGGTTGCTCCAGAGGCCGAGGACGGCGCCGGTCTGCGGGTCGAGCACCACCACCGACCCGCGCTGGTCGCCGAGCGCCTCGCGCGCCGCCTGCTGCACGTCGGAGCGCACGGTGAGGGTGAGGTTGCCGGTGCGGTCCGAGTCGACGAACAGGTCACCGATCGAGCGCACCTGCTGGCGGGCCGTGCGCCCGGCGAGCTCCTCGTTGTACGCCCGCTCGAGGCCGGTGGCGCCGTACACGTAGGAGAAGTAGCCGGTGAGGGCGGCGTAGAGGTCGCCTTCGGGGTACTCGCGCTGGTACTGGAAGCGGTCGTCGCTCGGCACGGACCGGGCGAGCAGCACCCCGTCGGCGGTGGCCATGGTGCCGCGGGGCCGGGCGAAGGCCGCCACCACCGGGCGGTCGTTGCCCGTCTTGGTGTTGAGGTCGTCGGCGCGGAACACCTGGATGTAGTTGAGCTGCGCGAACAGCGCGCAGAACAACAGGATCAGGAAGCCGCCGAGGCGGCGGATCGAGCGGTCCATCAGCTCGCCTGCGCCAGCGCTCGGGCCTCGGCGCGGACCCGGGCGCGGGTGCGGCGGGACGTGTCGTCGGAGATGCGGATGAGCAGGGCGACCAGCACGTAGTTGGCCACCAGCGCCGAGCCGCCGTAGGCCACGAAGGGCAAGACGACGCCGGTCAGCGGCAGGATCCGGGTGATGCCGGCGAGGATCACGAAGGCCTGGAAGCCGATCAGGGCGGTGAGCCCGGCCGAGAGCAGCTTGTCGAACGGGTGCTCGGCCTGGGTGGCGGTGCGCAGCCCGGAGCCCACGATCAGCAGGTAGGCGACGAGGATCGCCGTGGCGCCCAGCAGGCCCAGCTCCTCGCCGACGGCCACGAAGATGAAGTCGCTCTCCACGTAGGGGACCTTCTCGGGCCGGCCCAGCCCGATGCCCGTGCCGGCCACCCCGCCCCAGGCCAGCGCGTACCAGCTCTCCGACAGCTGGCCGCCGATGTCGTTCCACGGGTTGAGCCACTGGGTGACGCGGTTCTGGACGTGGGCGAACTGGGTCCACGCGCCGTAGGCGGCGGCGCCGAAGATCAGGGCCCCGCCCACCGGGTAGGCGAGGCGCCCGGTGGCCACCCAGAGCATCGCCATGAAGAGGAAGAAGAGGAGCAGCGACGAGCCGAGGTCCTTCTGCGCGGTCATCACGAGGATGGCCATGCCCCACGCCAGCAGCACCGGCCCGAGGTGCTTCAGGTCGGGCAACACCGGGCGGAACTTCGGCCAGGTGGCCATCGACAGCAGCTCGCGCTTCTCCACCAGGTAGCTGGCGAAGAACAGGGCGAAGAAGAGCTTGGCGAACTCGCCGGGCTGGAAGCTCACCGGCCCGACGTGGGCCCAGATGCGCGCCCCGTTGATGGTGACGCCGAGGCCCGGCACCAGCGGCAGCACCAGCAGCACCAGGCCGCCGGCCAGGAACGTGTAGCGGTACCGCTCGAGGTCGCGGGCCCGCTTCACGAAGGCGAGGGTGGCGATGAAGGCGGCGATCCCGACGAAGGTCCACGTGGCCTGGTTGGCGGCGAGCGAGGGCTTCACCCGGGCGATGAAGACGTAGCCGAGCCCGTTCAGGAGAGCGACGAGGGGGAAGAGGAGCCCGTCGGCCTCGGGGGCGAGCTTGCGCACCGCCACGTGGGCGCCGAAGAACAGGGCGGCCACGACGCCGAGGAACGGCAGGATGTTGGCCGGCACCGACGAGGTCTGGCCGAGCGACGCCAGCGTGTAGGCCCCGCCCGTGACGGCCACGGCGAGCACGAGCAGGCCGAGCTCCGCCCGTCGCCGGGCCTGGGCGACCGCGGTCACGGGCCCGCGGTGGTGGTCGGGGGCGCGGTGGTCGTGGGCGCGGTCGCGGTGGTGGTCGTGGCCTCCGTGGTCGTGGTGGTGGCCGTCGTCGTGGTCGTGGCGTCCTCGGCCTGCAGCTCGAGCACCCGCTCCTGGAGGGCGGTCACGTAGCGCGTCGCGCCTCCCTTGGAGGAGAACTGCGGCTTCTGCTCCACGGCGACCCGCGCGTCCTCGGGGAGGTCGTCGCGGGTGATGGCCGTGGTGCGATCGAGCTCGGGGTCGATCCACAGCACCCCGCCCGGCTTGCCCTTGTAGATCGCCACCTGGTCGCCCTCGAAGCCCACGAAGTAGGTGCCGCGGGCCGAGAAGATGGTGGCCGCCACCACGGCGACGCCCACCGCGAGCACGGCGAGGAGGAACGCGACGACTCGCCAGGTCAACCGCCGGCTGGCGGCCCGATCGATGTCGGCGAAGGGATCGTCCTTGTCGGTGGCGTAGTCGTCGTCGCTCTCGGGCAGGGAGCTGCGGCGCCCGGCGAAGGGGTCGTCGTCCTCGACGGGCTGGGTGACCTCCTCGCCGTCCGACGACGCCAGCCTCGACGCCTCCGCCGCGGCGAGGGCCTCGGCCGCCTTGCGCGATCGCCCGTCGTCGTCGACCACCTCGACGATCACCACGGTGATGTTGTCTCGCCCGCCGGCGTCGTTGGCCAGGCGCACCAGCTCGTCGGCCGCCTCGCCCGGGTCGGCCAGGCGCCGCAGCACCGAGCTGATCTGGTCCTCGGAGACCTCGCCGAAGAGGCCGTCGGAGCACAGCACGAAGCGGTCGCCGTTGAAGGGGATGACGGTGGAGCCGTCGACGTTCACATCGACGTCGATGCCGAGCGCCCGGGTGATGATGTTGCGCTTCGGGTGGACCGCCGCCTCCTCCTCGGTGAGCTGGCCGTCGCGCACCAGGTCCTCGACCAGGCTGTGATCGCGGCTGAGCTGGATCAGGCGGTCGTCGCGGAACAGGTAGACGCGCGAGTCGCCGACGTTGATCCAGGCGATCTCGTCGCCCTCGCCGTCGGCGCCGGGCACGACCCGCACCGCGCAGAGGGTGGTGCCCATCCCGTGGAGCTCGGGGTCGCCGCCGGCCTTCTCGAAGATCGCCCGGTTGCCGAGCCGAGCGGCCTCCATGAGGTTCTCGAGGCTCGGTTCGCCGGCGTGGGCCTCGAGCAGCTCGACGGCCATCGCCGACGCGATCTCGCCGCCGGCGTGGCCGCCCATGCCGTCGGCCACGCCGTAGAGGTCGGCGTCGGCGAGCACCAGGAACGAGTCCTGGTTGTTCGACCGGACCTGGCCGACGTGGGTGGCGCTGCCCGAGCGGAGGGTGGTCATGCGAGCTCCAGGACGGTGTTGCCGACTTGGAGCCGGTCCCCACGGCGCATGGCCTGCGGGCCCTGCACCTTCTGACGGTTGAGGTAGGTGCCGTTGGTGGACCCCAGGTCCTCGACGAACAGCTGGCCCTCGCGGGAGAAGACCCGGGCGTGGAGCTGCGAGGCGTAGGTGTCGTCGAGCGTGACGCCGCAACCGGCGGCGCGCCCGACGGTGACCTCGTCGCCCAGCGGGAAGGTGCGGCCGCGCAGCTCGGGCGGGGCCACGATCGCCAGCTGCACCGGCGCCGCCTGGCGCTCGATCTTGCGCGCCTGGCGGGCCGCCTGCCTCGGCGAGGCCGGCGCGGCCGTGGCGAGGACCGGCTTGGGGGCGCGGATCTCGGCCCACACCGCCCGCAACACCCGGAAGAAGAACAGGTAGAGCAGAGCCAGCAGGCACAGCTTGAGGATCGTGAGCAGCTGCTCGTCCATGTCCGGGCGAGCCTACCGGCCGTCCGATCTGCGGTCCGGCGCGCGTGGGTCCCGGGCCCTCGCCCGGCCACGTGACCGGCGAGGCGCCGCCTCGGCCGGCTCGGCCGGCTCGCCGACGCGCCACCCGACCGCGTTCTCCACCCCGATCGAGCGCTCCCGGCGCGCGATCCACGCACAGAACGCCGACACCCCCGCCCGGAACCACCACACCGGCGTTCTCCACCCCGATCGCGCGCTGCCGGCGCGCGATCCACGCGCAGATGCCCGGCGGCGGACGGGGGCGGGCGGCCCTAGGAGGCTTCGAAGTGCAAGACGGTGTTGCCGAAGGCGATCTCGTCGCCCTCGCGCAGCTCCTGGCTCGACACCCGGGTGCCGTTGATGCGACTGCCGTTGGTGGAACCCAGGTCGACGAGGACCCACCCGTTGCCGTGCGGGCGGATCTCGGCGTGGTTGCGGCTGACGTTCGGGTCGCCGAGCTGGAGGGTGGACTCGGGCTTGCGGCCGACGGTGACCACCTGCTCGCCCAGCTGCAGGCGTTCGCCGGTGGGGAGCACGAGCGCCCCCGCACCCAGCCCGCCACGGCCCTCGCGCATGCGGCCGACGATCTGGAACGAGCCGGCGTGCTGGGCGTCGGACACCTCGAGGTGCACCGAGACGGGGCCCATGAAGACGTACCCCTCGTCTCGTGCGTGCTCGCGAGCCGCCTCGGCCAGCTCGCGCTGGAGGCTGTCGGCCACCTCGGCGAACTGCTCGTGGTCGAGCTCGGACAGCTCGATGGTGAAGTGGTTGGGCACGAGGGTGCGGCCGCGGACGTCGACGGAGCGGTTGTCGTCCATCTCGCGCACCAGGCGACGGCCGAGCTCGACGGGACGGATGCCCGAGCGGAACAGCCGGGCGAAGGTGCCCTCGACCATCCGCTCCAGCCGTCGTTCGAACCCCTTCAGCGCCACGAGCGGGCAGGTTACCGGTGTGGGGCCGGGGACCGGGGTGCGCTAGGTTGTCCCGGCTGCTCGGGCGAGTGGCGGAATTGGCAGACGCGCTGGATTCAGGTTCCAGTGTCCGAAAGGACGTGGGGGTTCAAGTCCCCCCTCGCCCACCGAACCCGACCGACGCGATCGATCGGGGCCCGACGCGAGGCCGTCCCATCGGGGCGGCCTCGTCCGCGTCCGAGCCCGGGCGCGACGGAGGGCCGGCCCGTGGGGTAGGCCGACCCTCCGAGGTGGGGGTGTGGTGTGGGATCTCGGCGCTACAGCTGCGCCCGGCGGCCGCCGACGGCGGCGAGGATCAGGCCCACGACGCCGATGGCGGCGACGATGAGGCCGATGGTGGAGCTGACGGTGGCGGCGATGACGACGCCCACCACGATGACGACGAGCGCGGCTCCGATGGTCATGGCGGGTCTCCTCTTTCGGTGGGATGGCGCTCGGGGGGAGCGTGACGGCCGCTTCCCACCGCCGGAGCGATCCAAACCCGCAGCCGCCGCGGATTATCCGAGGCGTCCGGCCCGTTGGACCCGTCCGTGCTGCCACCCCTCTCGCTCCTCGACCTCGCCCTGATCGGGAAGGGCCAATCGACCGGCGACGCCCTGCGCGCCAGCGTCGAGCTGGCCCAGCGGGCGGAGGCCCGCGGCTACCGGCGGGTCTGGTACGCCGAGCACCACAACATGGGCTCGATCGGTTCGTCGGCCACGAGCGTGCTGATCGCCCACGTCGCGGCGAACACGTCGACCATCCGCCTCGGATCGGGCGGGGTGATGCTGCCCAACCACTCCCCGCTCACCATCGCCGAGCAGTTCGGCACCCTCGCCGAGCTCCACCCGGGCCGCATCGACCTCGGCCTCGGCCGGGCGCCCGGCACCGACCAGGTGACGATGCGGGCCCTGCGCCGCAGCGGTCAGGAGGCCGACCACTTCCCCCAGGACGTGCAGGAGCTCCAGGGCTACCTGCGCGACGAGACCCTCGTGCCCGGCGTCAACGCCACGCCCGGCCGGGGAGCCGACGTCCCGCTCTACATCCTCGGCTCCTCGCTGTTCGGGGCATCGCTCGCCGCTGCGCTGGGGCTCCCCTACGGCTTCGCGTCGCACTTCGCCCCCGACGCGCTGCAGCAGGCCGTGGCCCTCTACCGGGAGCGGTTCGCCCCGTCGGACCAGCAGCGCTCGCCCCACGTGATCGCCGGCGTCAACGTGATCGTGGCCGACTCCGACGAGGAGGCCCAGGAGCAGCTGGTGGCCGTCCGCCGGATGCGGGCCGCGCGGATGCTGGCGCGGGGTCGCGAGCTGAGCGAGGCCGAGATCGATGCGCTGCTCGCCTCGCCCCAGGGCCAGCACTTCCTCGGGATGATGCGGTTCACGGCGGTCGGCACGCCCGAGGTGGTGGCCGACTACCTGGCGTCGTTCGCCGAGCACGCCCAGGCCGACGAGCTCATGGTGGTGCTGGCGTCGCCCGGCGCCGACGCCCGGCTGCGATCGCTCGACCTGCTCGCCGACGTCGCCGGCCTCGACGCCGTGGCGGCCGGCTGAGCCTGGGAACCAGTCCCGGACGCCGCTCCGGGACCCACCGCTAGCGTCGACCCCATGGCCCACGACCACGGCTCGGGCGGCGGCCACGCCCACGACCACGGCGGCGCCGCCCGGCGGGCCGGCGAGCGCCACCAGGGGCGCCTCACGGTCGCGTTCGTCGTGCTGTTCGGCTTCATGGTGGTGGAGGTGGTCGGCGGACTGGCCACCGGTTCGCTCGCCCTTCTCTCCGATGCCGGCCACATGCTCACCGACGTCATCGGCCTCGGCATGGCGCTCGCCGCCATCCAGCTGGCCAGCCGAGGATCCGCTCGACGCGACCGCACCTTCGGGCTCTACCGGCTCGAGATCCTCGCCGCCCTGGCCAACGCCGTGCTGCTCTTCGGCGTCGCCCTCTACGTGGTGGTCGAGGCGGTGCGGCGCTTCGGCGACCCCGTCGACGTGCCGAGCGGCGCCGTGCTCGTCGTCGCCGTGCTCGGCCTCGCCGCCAACCTGGTCGCCTTCGCCCTGCTGCGCGAGGGAGCCAAGGAGAGCCTGAACGTGGAGGGCGCGCACCTCGAGGTGCTCTCCGACACGGTGGGGTCGGTGGCGGTCATCGTCGGGGCGGTGGTGATCGGGGCGACCGGGTGGACGTGGGTCGACCCGGCGGTGGGCGTGGCGATCGGGGCGTGGATCCTGCCGCGCACCTGGCGGCTCGGCGGCCAGGCGCTGCGGATCCTCGTGCAGGCGGCGCCGCCCGGGCTCGACCTCGACGCGGTGGAGCGCGACCTGGCGTCGCTGCCGGGCGTGGTCGACGTGCACGACCTCCACGTCTGGACGCTCACGTCCGACATGGAGGTCGCGTCCGCCCACCTCATGGTCGGTGCCGGCACCGACCACCACGGGGTGCTCGACCAGGCCCGCGAGCTGCTCGAGCGCAGCTACGGCATCGGTCACGCCACCCTCCAGGTCGAGCCCGACGACCACCACGGCTGCGACGAGGTGGCCTGGTAGCGGCCCCGACGGCGCAGGTGGTGTCCCGTTCACCTGCCGATCGGCGAGACTCCGGGGTGCCGCCGCACGGCGGCTCGACGTCGGGCGCCGGAGGACACGGATGGAGCGAGTGCGAGCGCGCGTGCGCGCCGACGCCGTCGCGCTCGGCGCCCTGGCCGTGTTCGCCATCGCCGGCGTCGCCTGGCTGGTGCACCCCTGGCACCCGGTGGAGGACCAGGCGATCACCGAGCTGATCGTGCGCCGGGTCACGTCGTCGTTCCCGCTCGACGGCGCGTACTCGAGCCTGCCGTTCCGCCACCCCGGCCCTGCGCTCTTCCTCTGGCTCTGGTGGCCCTACGAGCTGTTCGGGCAGCGCTCGTCCGCGCTGCTCGCCGCCAACCTCTGGTTCGTCGGCCTCTCGCTCGCGGTCGTGCTCGGCACGGCCCGGCGGATGGGCGGCGCCCTGCTCGCCCTCGTGGTGGCGGTCGGCATCGCGATCTGGTCGGGCGCCAACGGGCTGCCGCTGCTCCTCCAGCCCTGGAACCCCTACGTGGGGGCGGTGCCGGCCGTCGCCCTGGTGCTGCTGACCTGGGCGATGGTGGAGCGTCGGGCCCGGGCGCTGCCGATCGCCGTGGTCCTCGGCTCGTGGATGGTGCAGGCCCACATCCAGTTCGGCCCGCTCGTGGCGGTGCTGCTGCTCGTGGGAGCCGGCGCGCTCGGGGTGGGGGCGGTGCGCCACCGGGCCGAGGGCGGGCTGCGCCGGCTGCGGTGGCCGACGCTGTGGGCGGTGGGGCTCGGCCTGCTCCTGTGGTCGCCGGTGATCGTCGACGTGGTGGCCAACGGGGAGGCCTCCAACCCCGCCGCCATCCGCGACCACTACGCGAGCGCCGATCAGCCCGAGACCATCGACTCCCGAGACGTCCGCGGGATCGTGGAGTCCCAGCTCTCGCTGCGCCCGACGTGGGCGGGCGGCGCCCGCCCCTATCGCGCCTACCTCGCCCCCGTGGCCGACCCGGCGCCCTGGGGGCTGCTCGTGCTCGCCGCCGCCGTCGGAGCGGCCACGGCCCGCCGGGCGTGGCGGGAGCTGCGGGGCATGGGGGTGGCGGCCCTGGCGCTGCTCGCCTCGTTCGCCGCCCTGACCCGGGTGAGCGGGCCGATCGGCTCGTGGTACCTGGTGGCGGTGGAGGCGACGGCGATCGCGCTGACCGCCGTCGCGATCACGACGCTGCTGCGCGCGGCGGTGGAGCTGGCCGGCCGCCTCCGGCGACCGCCGGCGCGCCTCGAGCGGTGGGCGCCGGCCGCTGCGGGCGTGGCGACCGTCGCCGTCCTCGCCATCGCCGCCTCGACCCTGCACCTGCGCGGCGACGAGGAGACCAGCGCACGGGTCGCCCGCTCGGTCCTGCCCGCCGTGGAGGAGGCGATCGATGGCCGCCCGGTGCTGCTCGAAGCACGATCGGGCCGGGGCGGCTGGGTGCAGTCCGCCCTCGTGCTCGAGCTCGACCGCCGCGGCGACGAGGTGCACGCGGCGACCACCTTGGCGGGGAAGTTCCCCGACGACATCGAGGCCGAGCCGCCCGACGACGCCGTGCGCCTGGTGGTGGTGACCGATCCCGACCCGGCGCTCGAGTGGAACACCGGTGTGGAGGTGGTGGCCGAGCGCCGCTACGAGCTGGGGGACGAGCGCACCCCGGTGCACCTGGTGATCGTGTCGGCCCCGCTCGACGAGGCGTTCGTCACCACGTTCCCCGCGGCGCCGGGGACCGGAAGCGGGGCCGCTCGCGATGAGCCAGATGGGTAGCACATCCGCTGAAAGGGTTCCAAAGAGCCCGAACGTGCGATAGCTCTGACGCTCCCCGAGCACCGGCTCGGGCCCGAGGAGCGAGACGTTGCCCATCGATCGGCGGACCTTCCTGCACGGCGCCACGGCGGCGACCCTGAGCGCGACGGTGGCGGCGTGCGGCCCGCGCGGCCCCGTCGGGACGACGGGCGCCGCGACCGTCGGCGTCCCCCTCGACCTCTCGATCGGACCCGGTGGCTGGTGCTGGTTCCAGTCCCCTCGCGCCGCGATCGATCCGGGCGGGTCGCTGTGGCTCGGCTCCAGCCAGGGCACGGACGGCCCCGAGCCGGGCCGCGTCGAGGTCACCCAGGTCGACCTCGGCCGCCGGGCCGTGGTCCGTCGGTGGCCCCTGGGGCGCGATCGGGTCGACGACCACACCTCCCCCTCGGTGCTCGTCGTCGACGGCGAGGTGCAAGCCGGATGGGCGCCCCACCGTCGCGAGCCGTGGCTCGAGGTCGGAGCGCTCGGCGGCGACCGCCAGCGGATCGTCCGGCCCGGCGCCGTCGTCGAGCCGGGACGAGGGACCGCCTACGTCTCCGCCCACGTCGTGGCGGGCGAGCGATGGCTGCTGCACCGCGGCGCGGGCTTCACCTGGCACCTTCTGACCTCTCCCGACGGCCGCCGTTGGACGGCGCGCGGCGCGATCGTCCGCCCCGACGTCCCCGGCCAGCGGCCCTACGTCGCCGCGGCCTCCGACGGCGCCCGCCTCCACGTCCTCGCGTCCGACGGCAACCCGACCGAGCGGCCGGGGACCGGCGTCGGCTACGGGGTCGTCCGGGCCGACGGGACGATCCTCGACGGCGACGGCCGATCGCTCGGGCGCGTCGGCGAGCCGCCCACGGCGGCGTCGCTCACCCGGCTCCTCGACGGCCGACCGAGCCCGCAGGAGGACACCGACGTGGATGCGTGGATCGCCCAGCTCGCGTTCATCGCCCACCGCCCCACCGCGCTCCTCACCCTCCGCGACCCCTGGCCGGCGGGCGAGGCCGCCACCGGGCGGTGGCGGCACCGCCTGTGGTGGGCGCGACCGCGGCGACGGGCGGTGGACGGTCGAGCCGCTGGCCTGGGGCGGCGGCGAGCTCTACCGCAACCAGCCGGACTACTGCGGCCTCGGCTGCCTCGATCCGCACGACCCGACCCGGGTGGTCGTGTCCAGCGACGTCGACCCCGCGAGCGGCGTCCCCCTGCGGTCGCCGATCGACGGCCGCGCGCACCACGAGCTGTTCGAGGGACGGCGCGTCGGGGAGGGGGCCTGGCGCTGGGAGCAGCTCACGCGCCCCGGCACCCGAGACAACCTCCGACCGGTGCTGGTCGCGGGAGCCGGGGCGAGCGCCCTCGCCTGGATGCGCGGCACCTACCGGTCCTGGACCGACTTCGACACCGAGATCGTCGTCCGCATCGCCTGAGCCCCAGGCCGGCCCCGTGCCCTCGCCGCCACCGGCGGCCGATCACCGACCTCCCGACCGACGGCGCCGTGCGCCCGGCCTCGGGCCCACCAAGGAGCTGACATGCATCCGAACCCACGCGCCCTCGCCGGGCGCGCCCCGACGCGGGGCGCCCGGTGGCGCCCGATCGCCGCCCTCGCCCTGGCGGGGATCGTCCCGGTCCTCGCCGGGGCCCACGTCCCCGCCGCACCGCCCGCGCTCGCTTCGGCCGACGTCGCCCAGGCGGCCCCCGCCGATGCCCACCGGTTCGCCGAACCGGTCTTCTCGGCGGATGCCCGCGGCGACATCGCCACGATCGGCAACGTCACCACCACCTGCGACCCGACCTACGCGAACGCCAACTGGAGCGCGGCGGAGTCGGCTGCCGCCTGCAACGGGGCCACCTCGGGGGCGGTCGACCTCGTCCGCTACGACGGCGCACCGATGCCCCCGATCAACAACCGCCTGTCGATGCGCTACGTCGACGTCGACGCCGACCCCACGACCTTCGCCTCGTCGACGGCACGCCTCGCGGTGCCCGAGGGCGCCGTCGTGCTCTGGGCCGGCCTGCACTGGAACGCGGCCACGGTGGTCCCGAGCGCCGAGCAGCTCTACGGATCGGACGACCGGACGCCGCCCCGGGCGATCGACGAGCGCTTCCGCGTCCGGTTCTCGACGCCGGCGAGCGGCGGCTACCTCTCGCTCGACGCCGCCCCGGCCGACGGCGTCGCCCGCGACACCTGGGACGACCTCAACCCCGGCGGCACCGCCAGCTACGGCGGCTACGTCGAGGTCACCGACCTCGTCGCCGCGGGCGGCGCCGGGACCTACGGCGTGGCCGACGTGCAGTCCTGCACCGGCTTCGGCGGGTGCTTCGGCTCGTGGTCGCTGACCGTCGCCTTCGCCGAGGCCTCCCTGCCGCCCCGGAACCTGAACGTCTGGCACGGCTGGACGCTCACGACGCCGACGGTGGACGGCGGCGCCCAGGCGTTCACCGTCAACGGCATCACCCCGCCGCCGAGCGGGCCCGTGAGCGCCCGCATCGGCGTGGTGCAGGCCGATGGCGACCGCGGCCTCGGGCCCGACTCGCTCGACATCTCCTCGCCCTCGCACCCGGTCTGGACGCCGTTCACCACGATCGACCGTCCGCTCAACGCCGGCGAGGGCGATTGGTTCAACAGCACCGTGACCGTGTTCGGGGCGCGTCGGGCCCCCGCGGACGCCCAGCCGAACCTGCTCGCCAACCTCAACCAGGACGTCGCCCTGGTGGAGGACGACGCGGTGATCGGCAACGACGACCGGTCGTTCTCGTTCCGCGTGCAGACCGCCGGCACCGAGAGCCTCTACAGCCAGGTGGTCCACAGCGCCGTCGAGATCTACGCCCCCGAGGTGGCGCTGGCGAAGTCGGTCGACCCGGCCGGTCCGGTGCCGACGGGCACCGAGGTCACGTGGCGCCTCGACGTCCGCAACGTCGGGATCGATCCCGTCCGCCACGCGGTGGTCAGCGATCCCCTTCCCGACGGCCTGGAGCTGGTGGCGGGGTCGATCGCCTACGTCGAGGGCGCGCCGGCCGAGCTCCTCGGCGCCAAGACCGACGCGATCGGTGACGACGAGGCCGACTGGGATCCCACCAGCCGCACCCTCACCTTCCGCCTCGGCCGCGGTGCCACCGCGACCGATGGCGGCACCCTGGCGATCGCCGACGACGACGGGTCGGACCACCTCGTGGTCGAGTACCGGACGGTGGTCTCGGCACCACCGGACCACGAGGTCGTGAACGCCGCGGTGGCCACCGGTCAGGGCCGCGAGCTCGACGACCCGTTCGGACCCCTCACCACCACGTCCGGATCGCAGGCACCGATCGCGACGTCGCCCTCCGCCGACCTCGGCATCGAGAAGACCGACGGCGATGCCGTCGTCCGGGCGATCGGCGACCGGATCACCTACGCGCTGACCGCGTCGAACGCCGGCCCGTCGCCGGCGACCGGCGTGGCGATGGTCGACGCGCTCGACGAGCGCCTCCGCTTCGTCGGCTCCGAGGACGGCTGCGGGGCGATCGGCCAGCTGGTCACGTGCGCCGTCGGCGACCTCGGGGTCGACGAGGAGGCGGTGCGCACCTTCGAGGTCGAGGTCGTGGCCCTTCCAGGGGCCGGTGCGTCGATCCCCAACGTCGCGACCATCGGCGGCGACCAGCCCAACCCCGACTGCGACGACCAGACGCCCGACGCTCGCTGCAACCAGGACGACGAGCAGACCCCGCAACCCGCGGTCGACCTCGGGATCACCAAGGGCGACCGCGATGCCGAGGTCGGCGCGGTCGGCGACCGCTACGCCTACGACCTCGAGGTGACCAACGAGGGTCCCGATCGCGCGACGGAGGTGCGGGTCGACGATGAGCTCGACGATGCGATCGCCTTCGTCGCCTCGCCCGACTGCGCGGCCACGGGCCAGCTGGTGACGTGCCTCGTCGGCGACCTCGACCCGGGCGAGTCGCGGACCGTGTCGTTCGAGGTGGAGGTGGTGCACCTCCCGCCCGAGGGCGACGCCATCCCGAACGTGGCCCGCGTGGCCGCTGCCGAGCCGGACCCCGACTGCGACGACGAGCACCCCGACGCCCGGTGCAACCAGGACGACGAGGACACGCCGCGCCGTCCGGCCGAGGTGGTCCCCACCTCCACCCCGCCGGCCACGACGGCGCCCGCGCCGGCGCCGCCCGCCGCGTCGCCGCCCCGTGCCGCGGCCCCGGCCGACGGCCCGTGGTCGCCGAGCGAGCTGGTGCAGACGGGGCGCGGGACGGTCGCGCTGGTCGCGCTCGGCCTCGCGCTCGTCGGTGCCGGGACCGTGCTGGTCCGCCGCTCGCGCCGGCGCCGCTACGACTTCTGGGAGTCGTAGCGGTCCACCGCGGAGCCGTGGGGCCGGCCCGAGGACGCCTCGGACCGGCCCCGGCCTCCCCGGTCGGTACGGTGCTGGCCCATGCCCGGCGCCCCTGCTGATCCCCTCCGCCGTCGCGTGCTCGCCGGGCTCGGCGCAGGGCCTCGCGGCCGTCGCTCCCGGGTGCAGCGACGACGGCGGATCCGAGGACGAGGACGAGGGTCGCGCCCGAGCGGCCCCGTCCCCGAGCCGGCCGGCTTCGTCCGCAGCAACTGGTCGGTGGAGCCGAGCGCGCTCGGCGCCTACAGCTACCTGCCCGTCCACGCCACGCCCGACCTGCGAGACGCCCTGGCCGAGCCCGTGGACGGCGTGCTGTTCTTCGCCGGCGAGGCCACCTGGCGCCGCAACCCCTCCACCGTGCACGGCGCCCAGGCCTCGGGGGCGGCGGCCGCCGAGGCCGTGGGCCGAACGGCGCTCGACCGGCTCGACGTGGTGGTGATCGGCGCCGGCGTCGCCGGTGCCCGAGCGGCGGCGGACCTCGACGCGGCCGGCCACCGCGTCGTCGTCGTCGAGTCGCAGGCCACCGTCGGCGGCCGCACGCGGACGATCCGACCCGAGGGCTGGCCGCTCCCCGTCGAGCTCGGCGCCTCGTGGGTGCACGACACCGACGCCAGCGACCTGGCCGACCAGCTCGACGACCTCGGGGTCGACACGGTCGAGTTCGACTACACGCAGGCCGTGCTCCCGTCCGACGGCGAGCGCACGCCGGGCATCACGTACAACGCGGATGCCGCCACGGCGGTGGTCGACGCGATCGTGTGGGCCGAGGACCAGGCCACCGACCGCTCGCTGGCCGACGCCATCGACCAGAGCCGCGCCGCGCGCGGCGTCGACCCGGCTGCGCTCGCCCACTTCCTGCGCACCGAGGTCACCACCGAGTACGGCGCCGACGCCGACGAGCTCTCGGCGTGGTGGGGCTACGAGGGCACCGAGGGCGACGACCTGCTCGTCACCGGCGGCTACGGCTCGCTCGCCGAGCACGACCTGCGCGACATCGACGTGCGCTACGGCTGGAGCGCGGCATCGGTCGGCATCGAGGACGACGCGGTCGCCGTCACGAGCGCGAGCGGCGAGGTGCTGCGCGCGGACCGCGTGGTGATCACCGTGCCGCTGGGCGTCCTCCAGTCCGGCGCCATCGCCTTCACCCCCGCGCTGCCCGCCACCACCCAGGCCGCCATCGACGGCCTCGGCGTCGCCCTCCTCGACAAGGTGTGGCTGCGCTGGGACGAGCCGTGGTGGAGCGAGGAGGCCGAGCAGTGGACGCTCGTCGCCGACGACGAGCCCTACGGCGAGTGGTTCAACCTCCGGGGGGCCACGGGCGAGCCGGTGCTGCTGGGGCTCATCGGCGGTCAGGCGGCGCGCGACCAGGCCGGGCGCAGCGACGACGACGTGCTCGCCTCGTGCCTCCGCGCCCTGCAGCGCTTCGCCGACGCCGGCTGGTAGCCGGCGTCGGCCGCAGCGGCCGCGCTAGTTCGTCTGGTTGGTGAAGTCGGCCGCGTCCCGGCACGGGTTGCCGCGCAGGCTCGGGCACGCCGGGTAGTCCGTCGGCACCTCGACCCCGGGCACGATCGGCAGCACGATCGACGAGGGGCGGCCCGACGAGCGGGCGATCTCGTCGTCCTGGGTCCCGTCGAGCTGGACGAAGCTCCACACCGGGCGATCGCCGCCGGGCGCCGAGATCGTCACCCGCACCTTGGAGCCGGCCCGGAAGGCGTGGCCGAACGGGTACACCTCGACGCGCACCGGCACGAACTCGCCCTCGGGCAGGTCCTCGGCATCGTCCTCGAGCTGGCTGATGAGCGGCTGCAGCTCGGTGCTGCGCTCCTCGTCGAGCTTGCGCTTCGACGCGCGGAGCCAACCGCTCTGCACGTTCAGCTCCTGGCCGTCGGGCCGGACCTCGCTGATGGTCACCTGCAGGTCGGTGTCGGCCTCGCTCGAGCGCAGCCACAGGTCGGCCGACGCCGAACCGATCATCACCGTGTCCTCCGCGAGCGCCGGCGACGTGTAGACCAGCGCCTTGCCGGCCACGGGCAGGGCCCACTCGTAGGTGGGCAGCGCCTCCCACGAGTCCTCGTCCTTCACGAGGCTCACCTCGGGTCGGGCGGAGGGGTCGGCCGTGTAGGAGTCGATGGTGCCGGCGGCGTCGTCGTCGGCCGTGGGCGCCTCCGTGGCGAGGGTGCCGTCGGGCCCGAGGTACCAGCGGGTCGCGTCGGTGCCCTCCACCGGGTACGAGTCGAAGCCGTGCTCGAAGGCGGCGGTGGGAATGCCCGGCGGCACGGAGGTGGCGCCGCCCTCGTCGAAGAGCACCCGCACGCGGGGCCGCTCGTTCCACTTGGCCAGGGCGGCGTCGTAGTCGAGGCCGGTGTAGTTCTCGGCGGGGATCGGCATCTTCGCCGCGCCCTCGTTGTCCTTGGTGATCTGCCCGGCGACCGCCGGGTACAGGCTCGTCAGGCCCGTGGTGTCGGGCACCTGCTTCGCCACGAAGAGCTGGAGGAACTCGAGCCAGCCCTGCAGCACGCTCGGTTCGGCCAGCCCCTCGGTGTGGTAGCCGTTCGTGAGGGTGAACCACGCCTGGTCGTTCTCGTCGAACTGCGGGATGAACGTGGGCGCGTGCCCGCCCACCTGCTCGTCCTGCCACGCGGCCACGAGGTAGGTGGGCACCTCGATCTGGTCGACGAAGGTCTCCGGGGCGAAGCGATCGCCCAGGTCGTTCTGGGTGGGGAAGTAGGGCATCTGGTCGATCAGCGCGGCGAGGTCCACGTTCTGGCCGCGCATCTCGAGGTTCTCGGCGCACTGCTCGTCGCCGCCGTCGATCAGCTCGTTGACCCAGTCGGCCGGGCTCGGGTTCTGGGCCTGGTCGTAGCGCTCCTGGATCCACTTCTTGGCGAAGCCCTTGTTCTGGATGCCGCCGGGCCACAGCAGGGCGCGGAACCCGTCGTCGTAGGCGGCCATCGGCGCGATCGCCGAGAGGTGCGGCGGGCGGGTGGCGGCCGTGTAGAGCATGGCGCTGGCCGGATAGGAGATCCCGACCATGCCGACGGTGCCGTCCTTCACCCAGTCCTGGGCGGCGATGGTCTCGACGATGTCGTAGCCGTCGACTGCCTGGGCGTCCTCCCACAGCTGCATCGAGCCGCCCGAGCAGCCCGAGCCGCGGATGTTCACGCCCACCGTGGCGAAGCCCAGCTGGGCGGCGAGCTGCTTGGAGATGGTGACCAGCGAGGCGTTGGGGTTGGCCGGGTCGTAGCCCGAGTACTCGATCACGGTGGGGTACGGGCCCTCATCGATGGGGCCGGGCAGGGTCACGTTGGCGGCGAGCTTCGTGCCGTCACGGGTGGTGAGGTACTGGTAGCCCTCGACCACCTCCTGGTCGTCGTAGAGCGCCTGGTCGGGGGCGTCGTCGAAGGCGGTGACGGTGACCGGCTCCGACTGGGCGGAGCCGTCGGTGCGCCGCACCACGTAGCCCTCGCCGGGGTCCACGTACCGCAGCACGAGGGCGCCGCGGTCGTCGGCCGCCCGCTCGTCGACGAGCTCGATGTCGCCCGTGTCGGGATCGAGGAGCTGCGTCTCCACGACCTTCCCCTCCGCGTCGACCAGCTCGTAGGACGCGTCGGGCTCGTCGCGCAGCCAGATCTGCGAGGTGCCGCCGTGGGCCTCGAGGGTCGTCGGCGCATCGCCCGAGCCGCTCCCCTTCGCCCCGTCCGACCCGCTGTCGGACGTGCAGCCCGACGCCACCAGCGCGAGCGCCAGCACGGCGCCCGCCATCATCCGACCGAACCTCACATCTGCCCCCTGTGCAGCGATCCTGCCCCGCAACCTACGCCAGAGCCGACCCGAGGTCGGAATCGGCCGTCCCGGGGCGGGGGTGACGCGGCGGTCGAGCGGCGCGAGCATCGTGCGATGGAGGATCTCCGCTGGGTGGCGTTCCACGTCGAGGACTTCGTCCGCTTCAACCGGTTCTGGATGACCTGGAACCTGATCCTGGCCGTCGTGCCCGCCTCCCTGTCGGTGGCCCTGTTCGCCCGACCGCACCGACGGACCGCCGGGTGGTGGGCCGGGGTCGTGCTCTTCGTCCTCTTCCTCCCCAACGCGCCCTACGTGGTCACGGACCTCGTCCACCTGAGCGGCGACATGGAGCGCGCGCCCGCCAACAGCGTCGTGCTCGTCGGCGTGCTCCCCGGCTACGCCCTGTTCATCACGGCGGGGATCCTCTGCTACGTGCTGGCCATCGAGATGGTCCTGCGCGAGCTGCGACGCCATCGGCCCGGTCTCAGCCGGGTGCCCGTCGAGCTCGGCCTCCACGCGATCTGCTCGGTGGGCGTCATCCTCGGGCGCATCACCCGCCTGAACAGCTGGGACACCGTCGCCGATCCCGGCAGCACCCTGGTGCGGACGTGGTCGACGCTCACCTGGCGCGGCGCGCCGTTCGCCTTCGTCGCCATCTTCCTCGCCATCGCCCTCGCCACGTGGGTGGTGCGGACCCTGGCGCGGTCGCTCGTCGAGAACGGGCGCAGCCTCGCCGCCTGGGTGCAGGCCCGGCGACCGGCGGGCCGGGCGCAGCCGATCTGAGCGGGCTCAGCCGTGCTGCCAGAACCGGTTGCCGAAGCTGCGCTTCTCGGTGAGGGCGGCCGCGTCGAGCGCGGCCACGTCGTCGGCGCCGAGCGCCCAACCGAGGGCCCCGGCGTTGTCGGTCGCCTGGGTGCCGTCCTTGGCGCCGGGGATCGGGATGGCGCCCTTGGCGATGATCCAGTTGAGCGCCACCTGGCCGGGCGTCTTGCCCAGGGGCTCGCCGATGCGGCGGAGCTCGGCCACCACGGCGTCGACGACCTCCATGGGATGGTTCGAGAAGCCCCGCTTGCCGGGCGGCGGGTTGGCGGCCGAGTACTTCCCCGTCAGGCGCCCCTGGCCGAGCGGCGAGTACGCGAGCGGCACCACGCCGAGCTCGCGGCAGGCGTCGAGCAGCCCACCGGTCTCGGGGACGCGGCGCAGCAGGGAGAGCTCGATCTGGTTCGTGGCCAGGCGCAGGCCGCGCTTGCGGAGCTGCTCGGCCATCGCCCGCGTCTCGCGCACCGAGTAGTTCGACACGCCCACGGTGCGCACCAGCCCCTGCTGGTGGGCGACCGCGAGCGCCTCGGCCAGCGCCGCGTGCCCTCGCAGCGAGATGGGCCCGTGGATCTGGTAGAGGTCGACGCGCTCGACCCCGAGGCGATCGAGCGACGCGCGCAGGGCCGACAGGAGGGCGCTGCGCACGTTCAGCTTCCACGGCGCCGGCATGAACTTGGTGGCGAGCTGCACCTTGGCGGCCCGCTCGGGATCGTCGGCGAGGAGCCGGCCGATGATCCGCTCGCTCTCGCCGTCGCCGTACACCTCGGCGGTGTCGAAGAACGTGGCCCCGGCGTCGATCGAGGCGCGCCAGGCCTCGGCGATGGTGTCCTCGGTGAGGGAGCGGTCGTAGGTGCCCATCCCCCACGTCTTGGCGTCGCCCCAGGCCCACGTCCCCACGCCGAGCGCCGGGACGTGGACCGTGCCGGCCAGGTCGAACCCGTCGGTGCCCATGCGGGCAAGGTATCGACCCGGGAACCGACGGGTGTGGACGATCGTCGGAGGACCATGGCCGTGCGCGTGCGACAACCCTTCACCGCCCTGCCCCTCGGGGCGCTCGCGCTGGCGGTGGCCGCGCTCGTCGCGACCCTGGTCCTCGCCGGCTGCGGTGCCGGTTCCGACGGTGCGCGGGTCGCCTCGGGCGATGGCGGGGCGACGACCACCGCCGCCCCGACGGTCCCCGACCCGGGCGAGGGCGACGAGGTGCTCGACGCCGACCAGATCGTGTTCCAGGCGCAGACCGGCGGCGGCTTCGTGCCGATGCAGGCGGCGGCCACCGAGCTCCCCGAGGTGACCGTCTACGGCGACGGCCGGGTGCTCGTCACCGAGCCGCGCGACGACCGACCCTTCGACGTGTCGCCCCGACTGCTGCTGGCGATCGCGCCCGATGGTGCGGTCCGCTCGTTGCTGGCCGACGCAGAGGGCTCCGGCCTCTTCGCCGGCGACGTGGACTTCGGCCAGCCGATGGCCACCGACCTGCCCACCACCACCGTCACGCTCCACGGCACCGGACCGGCCGCCACCGTGAGCGCCTACGCCCTGGGCTTCACGCAGGCCCCGGGCGGTGGCATCACCGACGAGCAGGCCGAGCGTCGGGCCGCGCTGCGAGACCTGATCGACGCGGCCCGCGCCCTCGGCGAGGACGGCGACGCGTGGACCCCCGACCGCGTCCGCGCCACCCTCTTCGACCCGGCGAGCGTGCAGCGTGAGGGCACGATCGCCACCGCGCCGTGGCCGGGCCCGCCCTTCACCTCCTTCCCCGCGCCGGCGCCAGAGGGGGCCGTGGCCCGCTGCCTCGTGATCGAGGGCGACGACGCCGCCACCGTCTGGTCGGCCGCCTCGGCGCGCGACAGCTCGTGGTGGACCGATCCCGACGACCCCGCCGTGGAGCGCCAGATCGTCGTGGTCCCGGTGCTGCCCGGCACCGAGGGCTGCCCGGCCACGTAGCCGCGTCGGCTACGGGCACCCGCTGCGGCGGGCGAGGTCGCGCATCGCCCGACGCTCGGACGTGCCGTACCGGGCGCCTGCCACCGGCACGGCGCGCATGAGCTCGGACGACTCGTGGTGGGCGAGCGAGAACGCGTGGCCGAGCTCGTGGCGCCGGATACCCGCCGACGCGCCGGGGCGGAGGTCGATCCTGGTCCACGCGATCGTGGTGGTGCCGTCGACGACGTGCGTGGCCAGGGTCGTGCGGCCGCCGAGCCGGGGATCGGTGCTCGCGAGGGTGCCGATCAGCAGGCCGCCCTGGCGCGCCTGCGCCTCAGAGCCAGCGACGAACCGCACGCCGGTGAACGGCGACCTCGGCGATGTAGGGCGCCATCGGCGACGGCGCACCGGCGGGGACGGTGGCGTCGTGCCACACGATCCGACGGAGCGTACGGGCGTTCGGGTAGATCTCGGGCACGCAGCCGGTGGCCGTGAGGCGGCGAGCACGACGCCGAGCAGCGCCAGCCCGGGTGCGGCGGCGCACCGACGGGCGAGCGGACGCGACGCGACGAAGGGTGGGACACGACGAGACCTCGAGGGCGGGAACGAGGGCGGCGTCGCTCCGATCTCGGACACCGTGGGTGGGGGCGGCGTTCGACGAGACCGAGCGACGCTTCACCGGCAGGGGAACCGGCGTGCTCCGTCGGGGGCTACGAACCGGACAACCCCGCTCGACCGCCGCCATGACGCCGGCTGTCCGATTTCTTCGCCGAGGGCGCCGGGACCGCGTCGACGGCCCCCTCCCCGGACCCGACCCGCCCGTCGCGCCTACCGTGTGCGCACCGGTGGACGTGGAGGGACGGCCATGGCGTGCGCGACCTGGGGGCGATCAATCCGACCGAGGCGAGCTTCTGCACCACGTGCGGCGGCTGCTGGCGGCCCCACCGCCACCGCCACCGCCTCCCACCGCACCGCGCCGGCGGCGCGAGCGCCGGGAGGGTGGCCGACGAGCGCCAAGCTGACCGTCGCCGGCCTGGCCCTGCTGCTCGTCGGGTTCGTCGGCGGTCGAGCCACCGCGGCGGCGGCGGGACCGAGCGGATCGCCCCTCGCCGCAACGACCACCGAGACGACCACGACGACGGCTCCCACGACGACCACCGAGGCCACCACCACGACCGAGGCGACCACCACCACCGAGGCGACGACGACCACCACGCAGGCGCCGACCACCACCGCCCCGCCGACCACGGTGCCGCCCACGACCGCACCGCCCACGACGGCGGCGCCGATCCGACCGCTCGTCCCGCCGACCACCGCACCGCCCAGCGGGGCGGCGAGCCGTACTCGCGAACTGCTCGGCCGCCCGCGCCTGCCGGCGCGGCACCCTCTACCGAGGGCAGCCGGGCTACCGGCCGGCGCTCGACCGCGACGACGACGGCATCGCCTGCGAGTGACGCCGGTGCGCCGTGGGGACGGGCGCTGGCCCACCAGCGCCCGGATCGCCGTCGCTGCGCTCCTCGCCCTGCTCGGGCTCGCCGCCCTGCTGGTCGGGCGAGAGGAGCCGCCCGCCGCCACCCGGTCTGCGCCGCCCGATCGCGCCGAGCCTCCGGCCACCAGCGCGCCGACGACCACGACGGCGTCGAGCACCTCCGGCGCGCCGATCCCGACGACGACCGCGGCATCGGGCCCGACGACGACCCCGGCATCGGATCTGGCCGATCCCGGCGACCTGCCGCGACCACTCCCCGACCTCGCCGCCGCCGGGCTGCTCGACGGCCTGGTCGTCGCCGAGCCGTCGCCCGGCGCCGCCGTACCAGCGCGACCTCATGGACGGCGGCGGCTGGGCGTACGACCCGGCCAGCGGCTGCAACACCCGGGAGCGGGTGCTGATCGAGGAGGCCCTCGTGGCCCCCCAGGTGGACGATCGCTGCCGCTCGACCGGCGGACGGTGGCGATCGCTCTACGACGGCGTGGAGGCCACCGACGTCGCCGACCTGCAGATCGACCACCTGGTGCCGCTGGCCGACGCCTGGCGGGCCGGGGCGTGGCGGTGGACGCCGGCCGAGCGGCTCGCGTTCGCGAACGACCTCACCAGCCCCGACACCCTGATCGCGGTGACCGGCTCCACCAACCAGTCGAAGGGCGACTCGACGCCCGACCGGTGGCTGCCGCCCGACCGCACGGCGTGGTGCCCCTACGCGTCGGCGTGGGTGCGGGTGAAGGCCCGTTGGGCGCTGAGCGTGACGCCGGCCGAGAAGGCGACGCTCGCCCAGGTCCTGGGCGGCTGCTGATCAGGCCCGCGCCACGATGGCCTCGGGTTGGGCGCGGAGCCCGGCGCGCACCTGGCGGTTGGCCAGCTGCAGGGAGACCATCGCACCGAT
The DNA here is from genome assembly GCA_041394165.1 of Acidimicrobiales bacterium. GTDB lineage: Bacteria > Actinomycetota > Acidimicrobiia > Acidimicrobiales > Iamiaceae > Aquihabitans. Next base: position 239,383 of record JAWKIT010000002.1, on the reverse strand, counting down.
CCACAGCACGGTGGCGGCGAGCAGCACCACGAGCACCGGCCACCCCCGCAGCACCCGGCCGAGCAGGATGCCCGGCTCGAACGAGCCCCGGTCGCCCGGCCCGGCCGCGGGACCGAGCACCAGGTGGGCGCCGACGGCAGCGCCGAGCACGACCAGGTTGGCCGCGCACCAGAGGCGGGCGCGGTCGAACGCCGTCACGGCGTCCGCCCAGTCCGTGCGACGAGACCAGTGGGCGAGCAGCGAGCAGTAGGAGATGGTGCCGAGCAGCAGGAGGATCGCGGCGAGGAGGTTCACCGTGCCCGGCTCCACCGCCGGGATCAGCCCCACCAGCCCGAGCACCGCGCACGCGCCCGCCGCCCCGAACGCCCCGGTCCACGCCCGGCGCGCCTCGGGCGACTCGGCGAACCCTCGCAGGCGGTCGAGCTGCCAGGCCATCGCCGCGCCCTGGAGCCCGAGCAGCACGAGGCGGCCGTCGTCGACCCGCACCTGCAGCAGCAGGCACACGATGAACGTGAGGCCGATCTGGCGCAGGATCCCGGAGAGCTCGGCCGCCTTCATCGCGGCGAGAACCTAGTGGGCGCCACCTGACGGTCCGTCAGCGAACCGGCGGCGGCGTCGGTATCGTCGCCGGATGGCCGATCAGGGGATCAGGACGGTCGTGTGGGGCACGGGCAACATGGGCCGGGCCGCCATCCGCACCATCGACGCCCACCCGCAGCTGGTGCTCGACGCGGTGCTCGTGGCGAACCCCGACAAGGTCGGGCGCGATGCCGGCGACCTGGCGGGCCTCGACCGCGCCCTCGGCGTGGCGGCCACCGACGACGTCGACGCCGTGCTGGCCTCGACGCCCGCGGCGATCGCGTACACCGCCTCGGGCGACATCCGACCCGACGACGCCGTGGCCGACATCTGCCGAGCGCTGCGCGCCGGCGCCGTGGTGGTCACGCCGGCGATCTACCCGCTCTACGACCCGTCGAGCGCGCCGCCCGAGGTGCTCGCACCGGTGCGGGAGGCGATCGAGGAGGGCGGTGGCGCCCTGTTCGTGAGCGGCATCGACCCCGGCTGGGGCAACGACGTGCTCCCCGTGCTACTCACCGCCCTCGCCGGCACGATCGATGAGGTCCGCTGCCAGGAGATCTTCGACTACTCGACCTACGACCAGCCCGACTCGGTGCGGTACCTCGTCGGCATGGGCCAGCCGATGGAGTACGAGCCCCCGATGGTGATGGCCACCGTGCCGACCATGGTCTGGGGCGGCCAGGTGCGCCTCATCGCCCGGGCCCTCGGTGTGGAGCTCGACGAGATCCGCGAGGACGTGGTGCGACGGCCGCTCGAGGCCACCGTCGAGAACGTGATGGGCACCTTCGAGGCCGGCACCCAGGGCGGCCTGCGCTTCGAGGTGCAGGGGATCGTGGGTGGGGTGCCGCGCATCGTGATCGAGCACGTGACGCGCATCCACCCCGACGTCGCGCCCGACTGGCCGGTGCCGCCCGACGGCGGCGCCGGGGCCCACAAGGTGATCGTCGAGGGCGACCCCCGCATCGAGGTCAACGTCGAGGCCACCACCGAGGGCGACAACCGGGCGGCGGGCGGCAACGCCACCGCCGCGGGCCGCCTCGTGAACGCCATCCCGTGGCTGCTCGACGCCGGCCCGGGGATCTACGACGCCCTCGACGTCCCGCTCTCGCCCGGCGTCGGCAAGCTCGGAGGAGCCCGATGAAGATCGACCCCGCCGGCCTCGAGGTGCCCGACGGCACCCACCCGATCATGTACGTGTGGGGCGAGCTGGTGCCGGGCATCGGCCCGGCGGCCGCCCGCTTCTCGCAGGCCGTGTACGAGGACACCACGCTCGGCCTGCGCGAGTTCGAGGCGGCCCGGCTGCGCATCGCCCAGATCAACGGGTGCCTGTTCTGCCAGGACTGGCGCACCGAGCGCGACGGCGAGACCGTGGAGGACGGCTTCGACGCCGCTGTGGAGGCGTGGCGCACCACCGACGCCTTCGACGACCGCACCCGCCTGGCCGCGGAGTACGCCGAGCGCTTCGCCCTCGACCACCACGGGATCGACCGCGACCTGTGGGACCGCCTCCTCGCCCACTACACCCACGCCGAGCTGGTGGAGCTGTCGATGTGCCTGGGCAGCTGGATCGCCTTCGGCCGCCTCAACCACGTGTTCGGGCTCGACTCGGCCTGCACCCTGCCGCCGCGCTGAGGCGCCCGGCCTGCCGGATCAGGGGTCGGTGACCGTGACCACCACCGGCTCGACGTCGGCCTCGGTGGCCGACGGCCCCACGACGAAGGTCCAGTAGTCGCCCACGGGCATCGGCGGCGGGGACCCGTCGGGCAGGCACTCGGCGATGCCGAGGACCTGCGACGGGTTCGTCGTGCAGGTGGTGCGGTCCGTCGTGACGGTCACCTCGTAGCTGCTCGTCTCGGGCGGCAGCACGAAGGCCGTGGCACATGCGGGCTGCACGATCTCCTGCTCGTAGGCGGCGCCGCGCAGGCCGACCGCGTACGGCGGCCCGCAGATCGTCGCGTCGACCGGCGCCCCCGAGTTGTTGCTGACCACCACGCGGCCCGGCACGCTGCTCCCGGCGGCGACGGTGGTGGCGTCGAGCTCGACGTCGATGAGGATCGCCCCCCGGCGGTCCCGGTCGAGGGCGATCTCGGCGTCGGGCGGACCGGCCGGGTCGCCGTCGAGCTGTCGGCCGTCGCCGTCGAGGTCGTCGGCCGCCACCTGCACCGCGAACCGATCGCCCGCCGAGGCCCAGTCGATGGCCACCACGTACTGCTTCGGCGCGAGCGGCTGCGTGCAGACGTCCACCGTCTCCACGAACCGCGGCACCAGCGCGGGGGGCCGACCCTCTCGCTCGATGCGGCGGAAGCCGCGCAGCTCCGGCGCGCAGTTGTCATCGGGGATGGCGATCGACACCACGACGTTGGCGCTGAGGTCGACCTCGGGCTCCGACGGGATCGACGATCGGGTGGGGTCGAGGTACCGGACGCTCGTCCACAGGTCGTCGAGCTGGGCCTGGTCGCGCGCCGCCCACAGGAAGGGCTGGCCCGGATCCCAGTCGTCGGTCGCCCCCGGAGGGGGGACGGCGCTGCCGAGGTGGAGCAGCTCGAAGTCGACGTCGCTCGACGGCGTCGAGGTGGTGGTCGGCGCCGGCGGCGGGTCGGCGCGAAGCGGCTCGCCGCCGTCGTCGGCGCGCACGACGATGGCGGCCACGCCGGCGGCCAGCACCAGGACGGCCGCCACCGCCCACCCCCAGCGGCGGCCGGCTCCCGACCGCGCCGACCGCGCCGCGGCCAGCGGCGCCACCTCGTCGGCCGTGACGGGCTCCCCCGCGCCCTCCGGTGCGGCCGCGTCGGCCCACGCCCGCAGCTGGTCGTCGATCTCAGCCATCTCGTTCCACTCCCAGCTCGGCGCGCAGCAGCGAGAGCGCGCGCTCGACGTGCGTGGCCACCGACGACCTCGAGAGCTCGAGGGCGTCGGCGACCTCTTGGTGGGTCCAGCCGCAGCCGTGCACGAGCACGACCGCCGTGCGCTGGCGGGAGGTGAGCCGCCCGAGCGCGGGCACCAGCGCCGGCTCGAACCCCGGCGCATCGGCGGGAACCGGCGGCGGGGCGAAGCGCTCGGGCCGCCACCGGGTGCGGCTCTGGCCGACGCGGTAGAGGTAGCCGGCCGGGTTCGCCATGGCCTGCACCTCGTCCCAGTGCTCCCACGCCCACGCCAGCGCCTCGGCCGTCGCCTCGCGACCGCCCTCGGCGCCGCGCAGCAGGGTGAACGCCCGGCGCAGCCGAGGCTCGACCTCCTCCACGAACGCCGAGAACGCCGTGCCGGCATCGGCGGCGGTGCTCACTCCCATGACCCTAGAGAGCGAGCCGACCGCCGGTTGTGCGACGCGGCGCCCCGATCCGCCCGCGACCACCCGAACGGTGGGCGATCGTGGTCGCCCAGCGCACACGATCGCCCGGACCTCGGGCGGTCGGCCGCCGACCGGCGCCGGCGATCAGGGGGCGGCGGCGCCGAGGAAGCCCTGGAACCAGCGGCCCGAGTCCTTCACCGTGCGCGCCTGGGTGTCGAAGTCGACGTGGACGAGCCCGAAGCGGGGGTCGTAGCCCTCGGCCCACTCGAAGTTGTCCATCAGCGACCAGCAGAAGTACCCGTGGACGGGGATCCCGTCGCCGATGGCCCGCCGCACCTCGGCCAGGTGGTCTCGGTAGAACGCGGTGCGCCGGTCGTCGTGGACGCGGCCGTCGACGAGGCGATCCGGGAAGGCGGCGCCGTTCTCGGTGACGATCAGCTTCGGGACCCGGCCGTAGGCGTGCCAGCGCTCGAGCGACTCGTAGAGCCCGTCGGGCTGCACCTCCCAGCCCATGGCGGTGATCTCGTAGCGCCGGAAGTCCTTGCGGGGCAGCGGGATGCCGCGCAGCTTGGGCACGGGCCAGGAGAGCACCCGCTGGCGCTGGTAGTACTGCACGCCCACGAAGTCCCAGTCGACCCGGACGTCCTCGTCGTCGCCGGCCTTGCGGTAGCGGTCGATCCCGGCGATCAGGGGGGCGTCGTCCACCGGGTAGCCGAGGCCCAGGTTGGGCTCCCAGAAGATGCGGTTGGCGATCACGTCGAGGCTGGCGCGCGCCCGACGGTCGCGCTCGGCGTCGCCCGCGGTGGTCATCGGGGTGACGATGTGGGTGGTGCCCACGTTGGCGTCGGCCACCGTGGCCCGCAGCACCCGGGCGCCCACGGCCTGGGCCAGGTTCACGTGGTGGGTGCCGGCCAGGTACCGACGCAGCGAGCGGACGCCGGGCGCGGTAGCCGAGCAGGTGGCCCACCACGAGGAACGAGCACGGCTCGTTGAACACCATCCAGTCGCGCACCCGATCGCCGAGGCGCTCGGCCACCACCTGCACGTACTCCTCGAACCAGCCGACGATCGACCGGTTCGCCCAGCCCCCGCGGTCCTGGAGGGCCTGGGGCAGGTCCCAGTGGTAGAGCGTCGGCCAGGGCTGCACCCCGCGCTCGAGGCAGGCGTCGACGACCCGGTCGTAGAAGTCGAGGCCCGCCGGGTTCACCCGGCCCACGCCGTCGGGCAGGACGCGAGGCCACGAGATCGAGAAGCGCTGGGCGTCGAAGCCGAGCTCGCGCACGAGGTCGGTGTCGGCCTCGTAGCGGTGGTAGAAGTCGCACGCCACGTCGCCGGTGGCGCCGCCGCGGATGCGACCGCCCCCGTGGGCGAACGCGTCCCAGATCGACGGGCCCTTGCCGTCGACGTCCCAGGCCCCCTCCACCTGGTAGCTGGCGTGGGCCACGCCCCAGGTGAAGTCGTCGCCGAAGTCGCCGCGCTGCAGGTCGGTCATGGCGGCCATGTTGGCCGGGTGCGGGCCCCTACGGCACCTTCGAGTCGTACTCGGCGCTGGCGATCAGGTCGCCCGCCACGTCGGCGGTCGACTTGATGGCGGTCAGCTCGAGGTCGCCCACCAAGGCGTTGAACTCGGCCGTCGACGGCGAGCGCCGCAGGTTGAGGATGTAGATCACCGAGACGTCGACCTCGGCCACCTGCTTGCGCTTGTACTCCGACGACTCGGAGAAGCCGGTCATGACCGAGCCTCGCGATGCGGTGCGCTTGTCGAGCTTGCCCGTCCAGTAGTTGATGCCGCTCGCGTCGCCGGTGCGGCCCAGCACGTTCTGGTACACGAGCTCGACGAACGCCCGGTTCGAGAGCGACCCGTACTTGTTCTTGAACTCCGACGAGTTGGCGAAGTTGTCGGAGATCCAGTTGAGCTTGCGCCCGTAGGTGCGCCGCTGGCGGATCCAGAACTCGAGGCCGCCCTTGTCGGGGATGCGCAGGAAGTAGGCCCGGTAGAGCCGGGTGACGGGGTCGACGTTGTTGACGTGGTCGCTCGACAGGCGCAGCTCGGCCACCAGCCCACCCGGCGTCAGCGACCCGGCGCTCAGCCGGTTGACGTAGCCGGTGCGCTGCGAGGAGGTGGGCGCCTTGCCGATCATGTCCGTGTAGATCCGGTCGACCATGGCGCTCCAGGAGCCGAACGGGGCCCACGGGCTGGCGGGGCAGGCGGCGAGGCCGGTCAGCGCGGCCGGCGCCTGGAGGCGGCCGCCACCGACCGCGTCCTTCGGGAACGACCCGATGGCCACGCCGCTCGCCCGCTGGGCGGCGAGGATCTGGGCGGGCGTGCGGCACGGCCGGTACTGCTTCTGCAGGGCGGCGACGCCCGCCGCGTGGGGGGCCGCCTGCGAGGTGCCGTAGAAGCGCCAGGTGGTCCCGTTGAACGAGCCGAAGAACGAGTTGGCGCCGCCGTCGGTGGCCGTGATGTCGATCGTGTCGGCGGCGCAGTTGCCGAGCGCGGTGACCGGCGTGGTGCCGTTCACCGGGAGCCAGCAGTAGTTGGCCGGGCCGCGCGACGAGAAGGTCTCGGGGGCGGTGTTCGAGTTGTAGGGCAGGGCGGCGATCGAGCCGGCCTTCGGCGTCATGTTGTGGCCGAAGGAGGTGGGCCCGATGACGTCGGTGCCCGAGGTGACGGTGCGCTCGACCGCGGTGACGCCGGAGCTCCGGTTCGACACGACGCGGAACCGGGGCGAGCGGGCGGTGGATCCGAACCGGCCGACGACCAGGTTGTAGGTCCGCGTGCTGCCGGTGTTGTTCGTGTAGCTCACCGCCTCGAACGTGTTGTCGGTGACGCCCGGGTTGTCGTTGTTGGACACGGCCACGACCGATCCGGTGACGCTGTCGACCAGGAACAGGTCGAGGTCCGTGGTCACGCCGTAGAGGGGCTCGCTGTAGCCGAGGATGAACCGGAGCGAGCCGCCGTTCGACACGGTGAAGCCGTTGCCGTTGTCGGTGCCGGGACCGGGGTTGAAGTCGTGGCAGTCGACCTCGCCGGCGAAGGCGGCCACCGAGCTCGGGCACGGGGTGCCCCGATAGGCCGCGGCCTCGTAGGAGCCGACGTCGCTGGCCCCGATGCGGAGGTTCGAGTTGGCGGCCGAGGAGAAGTACACGACGCCCTGGGCGGTCACGTCGTCGACGGCTCGGGCGATCACGCCGTCCTGGTACATCGCCTCGTTGAAGTAGGTGATGTCGTCGACGATGACCTTGGCGCCCGCCGCGGCCAGGTTCCGGATCTGGTTGGCGAAGTCGACGTCGCCGTTGAACGCGGTGGCGAAGCGGATGGTGGCGCCCGGGGCCACGTCGTGCACCGCCTGGGCCATGGCCCGGCCCTCGTCGGACGCGTTGACGTCGATCCAATCGGACTGGACCTGCACGGGCGTCGTGCGTCCGCACGGGTTGCCGGGCCCGGGGAGCTCCCCGTTCGCCACGTCGCCGGAGGCCCCACCGAGGCTGTTGTAGGAGTCGGACAGGACCCCGACGATCACGCCCGTGCCGTCGACGCCGTAGGTGGAGCGGGCGGTGGCCGCGGCGAGCTGGGTGTCGGCCTCGGAGATGATGCGCGAGCCGCAGAGCGCGCTCGTGATGGGGCCGACCTCCTGCAGCGGCGCAGGCCCGCGATCGGTGGTGCGGTGGACGATCGGCTCGAACTGCTCGACGACGCCGGTGACCCCGGCGATGGCGGCGAGCGCCTCGAGCTGGCCGGCGTCGGCGGCCACCGTGATGAGCCCGAGCGGCGCGTCGCTGGCCACGACCTCGCCACCGGCCCGACCGATCGCCGCCTCCGTGGCGGGGTCGACCGCGGCCACGCGCAGGTTCACGAGCAGGCGGTCGTCGGGCGTGCGCAGCAGCGAGCCCGGGCCGTCGGCCGGCACGCCGGCCGTGCGGCTCTCGGCCGCGACCGAGGCGTCCGCGCTCGCCGACGCGGCCAGCGCCTGGAGCCGGGGTGACAGGGCGGTGCCGTAGCGGTTGCCGTCCTGCGCGCCACCGGCGCTCGTGCCCACCGGCGACACCGCCGCCACCGCCGCCACGGCGAGCGCCGCCGCGCCTCGCCGCACCATCCGCTTGCTGACCATCGACCGGCCCTCCGGAGAAGCCACCTCGCGCCAGGAGGTCCGGCGCCCGCAGCGGCGAAGCCTACGCCGGTCCGGCCCCCACTGCGCCCGCGATCTCGGGCTCAGCCCTGGGCGAGGGTGGTGAGGAACCGCGCCGCGATCGGCGCCGCCACCCCGCCGCCCGAGCTCCCGCCCTCGACGAGCACGGCGAAGGCGACGTCGCCCTGGTAGCCGGTGAACCACGCGTGGGTCTGGGGCGGGTCCTCGTTGCCGTACTCGGCCGTGCCCGACTTGGCGTGCACCTCGCCGCCGGGCACGTCCGCCACGGCTCCTCCCGTGCCGTCGGTGACCACGGCGCGCATGAGGGCCTGGAGCTGGGCGATGGGCTCGGCGGGCAGCTCGGCGCCCAGGACCGGCTCGGGCGACGCGGGGTCGATGATGAGCCGGGGCTCCACCGAGCGACCGGCGTCCACCGAGGCGGACATCAGCGCCACCACGAACGGGCTGGCCTCGACCTTCCCCTGGCCGATCATGTCCGAGGCGTGCTCCGCGTCGCTGTCGGTGACGGGGACGGATCCCTCGAAGAGCGGCACGCCGACGTCGAGCGGCCGGTAGCCGAGGGCGGCGGCCGCATCGGTGAGGTCCTGCGAGCTGATGGTGCGGTACTGGCTCACGAAGGCCGTGTTGCACGAGCGGGCGAAGTCGGTGCGGAACGGCACGTCGCCCAGCGCGAAGCCGCCCGCGTTCTTGAACTCCTTGCCCGCCACCGTGGTGGCCGGGCATCCGATGACGGTGTCGGGGGTGACCCCGTGCTGGAGCAGGCCGAAGGTGGTGGCCACCTTGAACGTGGACCGGGCGGGTAGCGCCCCCTGTGGCCCGGGCGAACCCGTCGGCGCCGGCCGGACCGTTGGCGACGGCCAGCACGTCGCCGGTGCTGGGCCGGATCGCCACGAGGGCCGCCGGCCCCGGGGCGGACGCCAGGGCGTCCTCAGCTGCGGTCTGCACCCGGGGATCGAGGGTGATCGTCAGGTCCGTGCCGGCCACCGCAGGGAAGTCCTCGAGCACGGTGGCCGGCTGGTCGGCGACGGAGCGGTCGAGGCGGACCGACAGGGCCGGCCGACCGCCCAGCACCTCGTCTTGCGCGAGCTGCAGCCCCGAGAGGCCCGTGAGGTCGCCCACCTGCACCCGGCCCTCCGAGGCCGCCGCGATCTCCTCGGTGGCCGGCCCGACCGATCCGAGCAGGGCTCGGGCGAAGTCGCGGCTGGGGGCGAGCGGGATCTCGTCGGGGGTGAGCACCACGCCGGGGACGCCGCGCAGCGAACCGTCGTAGGTGCCGAAGGCCTCCTCGCGGAACGTGATCACCGAGACGACCTGATCGGGCGCGGCCGAGGTGACCCGAGACGCGAGGGCCTCCGGATCGACGCCGACGATCCCGGCGACCTGCCGCGCCGTGGCGGCGGGGTCGGACGAGCCGCTCGGCTGGATGCCGACGACCACCACGGGCCGCAGGCCCACGATGGCGTCGCCGTTCGCGTCCAGCAGCTCGCCCCGCTCGGCGGCCGCCCGGACCACGGCGAGTCGCTCGCCCTCCTGGGCCACGCGGGGGTGCACGACCGCCGGCGTCCAGTCGACGAGCCAGTCGGCGTCGTCGCCGTCGGCCGCCTCCTGCTCCACCAGCTCCACGTCGGTCTCGTAGGTCCAGACCCGGTCGCCGTCGAGGGTCCAGGTCACGTCCAGGGCGGCGCGCACCCGGGCCGGATCGCCGTCCGCGCCCTCGGGCGGGGGGACCTCCTCCAGCGAGGTGACCTCGACCTCGGTCGGATCGGTGGCGCCGGCGGCGGCGAGGCCGGCCACGATGGCCGCCGTCCGGGCCGCCACGTCGCCGCTCGCCGAGGTGGCCGCCACCTTCCCGAGCGATCCGCCCTGCCACGCGGCGGCGAAGGCGTCGGCGGCGACGGCCGCGGGGTCGCCGTCTCGCATGCCCGGGCGGCCGTCGTCGGCGTCGTCGCCGCGGAACGGCCCGAACCACAGGGCTGCCCCCACGATGGCGACCACCAGCACCACCCCGCCGGCGATGGCTGCACTCCGCTTGCTCACCCGACCTCCGAATCCCGAGCGTCGAACCTATCCACGACGCTCCCCTCCGGGAAGGCGATCGGCGTTGCGAATCTCGCGCGATCCGATGACGAGCTCGGCCGTTCGGCGTACGTTGCGCGCATGCCCCGACTCGGCCAGGTAGCCCGCGGCGACACTCCCGAGGGGATCGTCCCGATCATGTACGACTACATCTTCGGCGATCGCGACCCGGTCGCCGAGCCCGGCCTGCGGGCCGGGACGCCGGGCAACTGGTGGACCGTCGTGGCCCAGAGCCCCGAGCTGCTCTCGCACTGCGTGTCGGGCTTCGCCTTCTACCGCTCGGACGATCGCGAGGTGCCCGCCGACCTGCGCGAGCTCGCCCAGCTGCGCACCGGGTGGGCGCGGGGCAGCCGCTTCGTCTTCAGCCAGCACTGCAAGGCGGCGCGCGACAACGGGGTGGCCGAGGAGAAGATCGCCGCCATCGCATCGTGGTCGGTGAGCGACGCCTACACCCCCGCCGAGCGCGCCGTGCTGGCCTGGACCGACGCCCTCGTGCTCCAGGGCGGCCGGGCCGACGACGGCACCTTCGCCGCCCTCCGGGAGCACCTCTCCGAGCTGGCGATCCTCGAGCTGACCTACATCACGTGCTGGTACGACCTGCACGCGGTGATGAGCCGGGCGCTGCGCCTCGAGCTCGACGACGTGGACGACCCGATCACCGAGCTCACCGGCCCCGGCATCGCCCGCTCCCTCGAGCCCGACGCGCCGCTCGAGGGCGAGTGATCGCCCGGCGCGTCGCCGCCCTCCTGGTCGGCGGCACCCTCGTGGCCGGGGCGCTCGCCGGCTGCGGCGACGACCCCACCTGGTTCGAGATCGTCCACGTCGAGTCGTCGGAGCCGCAGGCCGAGCCGACCCCCGAGGCCACCGCTGCCGGGTCCGCCGCCGTCCGCGAGCTCGCGACGCGCCACGACGGCTGGACCGCAGCCGGGGGCGCCGACGTGGCGTGGTCGCCGCTCGCCACCGCCCGGGCGCTCGCGATGGTGCGCGCCGGGGCGACCGGCGAGCTGGCCGGCGCCCTCGACGAGGTCCTGGGCGACGGCGGCGTCGACGCGGTCGGGGCGGTGGGCGAGGCGGTGCGGCGCGACGCCGGCACCACCAGCACGGGCGATGGCACCACCGCCGAGATCGAGCTCGGCGACGCCACCGCGGTCTGGGGCCCGTCGGGGCAGACCTGGGCGCCCGGGTACCTCGACGCCCTGGCCCGGTCGTTCGGTGCGTCGGCCTGGACGGTCGACGTGGCCCACGATCCGACGCGGGCGGCCGCGGAGCTCGATGCGTGGGCCGCGGCGCGCGTGGGCGGCGAGCCGGGCGACCTCGTGCCGGCGAAGGCGCTCGCCGACGACGACCGCCTCCTCGTGACCAGCGCCCTCTCCCTCGCGGCACCGTGGGCCACCCCGGCATCGCTGGGCACGTTGCCGTTCACCTCGGGCGACGGGTCCACCGCCGACGTCGACGTCGTGGTGGCCGACGGGACCTTCGACGTGCGCCGAGGCGACGGGTGGCGGGCCGTGAGCCTGCCGCTGGCCGGCGGCCGCTTCGCGGTGACCGTCCTGCTCCCCGACGATGCCGCGGAGGGGTCAGGCCTGCAGGTGCAGCTCGACGAGCTGCTGGGCGCGCTCGCCGAGCCGGGCGAGCCCGAGCCGCTCGTCGTGGCCGTGCCCGCCGTCGACCTGCGGAGCCGCACCGACGCCGGGCCCTTCGCCGAGCTGCTGGGACGACCGGGCGCCGACCTCGTGGCGATGACCGACGACCCCGCGACCGCGCCGCGCCAGGTGGACGGCTTCTTCGGCGAGGCGGCGCTCGCGCTCGGCCCGGCCGGCCTCAACGTCGACGGCGGCGCCAACCGCGGGGCGATCCTCGACGGCATCGGCTTCGCCGTCGACCGGCCCTTCGCCCTGGTGGTGCACCACGTGGCCACCGGAACGCCGCTGCTGCAGGCGCTGGTGACCGACCTCACCAGCGGCTGAGCCGTCCGGTGGCCTTCGGGTCGTAGAGGCAGATGACGTCGGCGAAGTAGCGGAGGTCGAGCGCCGCCTGCAGCATCGCCGCCCCCGAGCCGGCCTCGGGCAGGTGCGAGGTGATCACCACGTAGGGCGCCGGGTCGGCGAGCGAGCGCAGGAGCGCGCCGTTCGCGATCGCCTTCTTCAGCGTGTCGGTGCGGATGAGCCCGGGACGGTTGCCCTGGATGCTGCCCTTGTACTCGAACCAGACCGTGGCGCCCGTCGGGCTGACCGCCTCCTGGTCGATCTCCACCCCCACCTCGGCGAGGACCCGGCGCCCCCGCAGCTCGTAGCCGACGTGGGCCAGGAGCGTGTCGCACTGCTCGGCGAACTGCCGGCCCTGGATGCCGGCCGAGGCCTGGAAGCTGCGCGGCTTGGCCGCCGCCGGCTCGGCGATCTCCCCATCCGCCGGGACCTCGCTGGCGGTGGCGGTCGACGAGTCGTCGTGTTCGCCGCGCTCGTCGCCGGCGTCGAACATGGGCAGCTGGTCGGAGCCGGGCATCAGCTGGCGAGGCTAGGGCGCGAGGCCCGAGGGCCGATCGCCTCGGCGGGCGAGGACGTAGAGGCGCTCGGTGTCGACCTCGGCGCCGGCGAGGGGACCCCGGCGGTACCACTCGACGTCGGTGAGGCCGGCGGCCGCCACCGCGGCGAGCACCTGGGCCTGGTCGTGCAGGACGAAGTCGACCTCGACCGCGACGCCGAACAGCTCGGTCACCCGCCGGACCTCGTCGCCGACGTGCACCGCCAGCGCCAGCCAGCCACCCGGGCGCAGGCGGGTGGCGAGCAGGTGGAGCGCCGGCGCCAGCTCCGAGCCGGCGAGGTGCACGAGCGAGTACCACGCCGCGATGGCGCCCCACAGCTCGGGACCGTCGCCCGGCGCCGGGAGGTCGGTGAGGTCGGCCACCTCGAAGCGCAGCTCGGGGAACCGCCGCCGCGCCTCGGCCACCATCGCCGGCGACAGGTCGAACCCGATCACCTCCGCACCCGCCATGGCCAGGAAGGCCCCGACGTGGCCCGGCCCGCAGCCGGCGTCGGCCACCGGGGCACCGTCGGCGAGGGCCGCCACCCGCTCGAGCAGCCATCGGTCGAACGCCTTGGCGTCGAGCTCGCCGAGCAGCGCCTCGGCGTAGCTCCCCGCTGCGGCGTCGTAGGCGTCCACCACCCGCCGGTCGCGCGCCTGAGGGCCCTCGGCGAGCACCGTCTCCCGCGCCGCCTCGGCGGCCGCGGCCGCTCGGGCCCCGCCCGCCGCCCCACCGGACGGCGCGGCCTCGACGTCGACAGGCCCGAGCAGGTGGATCCAGCGGGCGTCCTGCTGGCCGGGGCGGCGCTCGAGCTCGCGCACCAGCGGCGCGTCGCGGTCGCGCAGGCGGCCCAGGCACGCCTCCACCTCGGCCCGGTCGCCGAAGCCGTGGAGCCGGTCGGTCCGGGTCTTGAGCTCGCCCGGTGCCTGGGGGCCGCGCAGGAGCAGCACGGTGAGCAGCGCCCGCTCGTCGGGCTCGAGGTCGAGCACCTCGTCGAGCACCTGGCGGTACTTCACGGCTCGGGCGCCGGTGCCCGCGTAGACGATGCGGGCGAGGCCCCGGGCCTTGAGCCGATCGATCGCCTCGACGATGGCGGCCTCGTCGAGGTCCAGCACCGGTTCGCGGCTCGAGCTCTGGTTGCAGGCGGTGCGCAGGGCGTTGAGCGTGAGGGGGTAGGTGGCCGGGACGGTGACCTCCTTCTCGAGGAGGCTGCCCACCACCCGCTGCTCGATCGCGTCGAGGTTCGGCAGGTCGTCGGTCACATCGCCGGGCACCCGGTGGATCGTACGGCGCGCGCAGGGGAGGATCGGAGGGACGAAGATCGGGGAACGGAGGAGACGCCCCCGACCCGGTCAGGAGCCGCACCCGGTGCCCCCACGCCACACCTTGCCGAAGAACCGACCCGCCCGCATCGTGGTGGCCCGACCCCTGCCCCACGTGCACGGCGGGGTGGGACGACCGAAGCGCACGGTGGGCGACACGGTGGCGGTGAGCGTCGACGTGCTGCGCGACGGCCACGAGGCGCTCGACGCCGAGATCCGGGTCCGCCCGCCCGGGGGGCGCTGGCGCACGCTGCCGCTCGTGCACCTCGATCCCGAGTCGCTCGGCGTGCGCTGGGGCGCGAGCTTCCCGGTCGACCGGCCCGGCGCCTGGACCTGGACGGCGTGCGCGTGGGTCGACCGCTACGCGTCGTGGCGCCACGAGCTGGCCCGCAAGGTCGACGGCGGCCAGGAGGACCTCGGCAGCGAGCTGGCCGAAGGCGCCCTGCTGCTGCGCGCCGCCGCCGAGCGGGCGGTCGGCGTCGACGTCGAGCCCTCGCCGCCGGCGCCGAGCGTCGGCGACGCCTCGCTCCCCAGGCCGAGCGCGTGGTCGCCGCCCTCGACGCCGATCTGCGGCCGCGGCGTCGCGCCACCAGGACAAGGGCGACGGCGGCGAGCTCGAAGAGGTGCAGCGCGTCGACGTCGACGTCGCCCTCGCCCGCTTCGGTGCCTGGTACGAGCTGTTCCCCCGCTCGTGGGGCGGGCTCGACGGCGTGCGCCGCCGCCTGCCCGCCCTCGCCGAGCTGGGCTTCGACGTGGTGTACCTCCCGCCGATCAGCCCCATCGGGCGCACCAACCGCAAGGGCCGCAACAACGCGCTCGTCGCCGGCCCCGACGATCCGGGCAGCCCGTGGGCGATCGGCGACGAGACCGGCGGCCACGACGCCGTGCACCCCGAGCTCGGCACCGTCGACGACGTGCGGGCGCTCACCGCCGACGCCCGAGCGCTCGGCATGGAGATCGCCCTCGACCTCGCCATCCAGTGCTCGGCCGACCACCCGTGGCTCACCGAGCACCCGGAGTGGTTCCACCACCGGCCCGACGGCACGCTCAAGTACGCCGAGAACCCGCCCAAGAAGTACCAGGACATCTACAACGTCGACTTCGACTGCGACGACTGGCGCAACCTGTGGCAGGCGCTGCTGTTCGTGGTGCTCGAGTGGGTCGACCGCGGCGTGCACGTGTTCCGGGTCGACAACCCCCACACCAAGCCGATCCCGTTCTGGACGTGGCTGATCGGCGAGGTCCGCAAGACCAACCCCGAGGTGGTGTTCCTCGCCGAGGCCTTCACCTACCGGGCGATGATGCAGGCGCTCGGACGGGCTGGGTTCAGCCAGGGCTACACGTACTTCACCTGGAAGCAGACCGCCGCCGAGCTCGGCGAGTACGTCACCGAGCTGGCCGGCGAGGAGTCCGAGGTCTTCCGCCCGAACTTCTTCGTGAACACCCCCGACATCCTCACCGAGCAGCTCCAGCACGGCGGTCCCGAGACCTTCGTCAGCCGCCTCCTCCTCGCCGCCACGCTGTCGCCCAGCTACGGCGTCTACTCGGGGTTCGAGTCCTTCGAGCACGAGGCGGTTGCGCCCGGCTCCGAGGAGTACCTCGACAGCGAGAAGTACGAGGCGAAGGAGCGCACCCTCGACGGGCCGCTGCTGCCGCTCATCGCCCAGCTCAACGCCATCCGACGCCGGCGCCCGGCGCTGCAGCACCTGGTCGGCACCCGCATCCTGGCCACCGAGAACGACCAGCTCCTCGCCCACGCCAAGCAGGCGCACGGCGACACGGTCCTCACCGTGGTGCTGCTCGACCCCGCGAACGCGCAGGAGGGGGTGTGCATCGTGCCGTGGGAGCTGGGGCTGCCGCCCTCGTTCGAGGTGGAGGACGAGCTCACCGGCGAGCGCTTCCGCTGGCAGGTGGGCCGCAACTACGTGCGGCTCGAACCGGTGGTGCGCCCGGCGCACATCCTCACGGTGGTGGGACCGTGACCGCGGCGAGCGCGTCGACGCCCCGCCTGGAGCGCTGGCTCGCCGAGCAGCGCTGGTTCGCCCGCACCGACGGGGTCGAGCCCGCCATCGCCGGCGCGGTGCGCGCGCCGGTGAAGCGGGGCACGTCGGTGGCGGTCCTCACGGTGGGCGGCGACCGCTACCAGCTGATCGAATCCGGGGGCGCGCCCGATGCGGCGAGCGACCCGGCGGTGGGCGGCGCCCTCGCCCGGTTCGTCGCGGCCAGCGGCCGGGCCCTGGCCGACGACGGCTCCGAGCTGCGGGGCCGGTGGATCGGCGCGAAGCCGCCCGGTCGGGCGGCCGCCCGCCCGCTCGGCGCCGAGCAGTCGAACACCTCGATCGCCGTCGGCGGCAGCCACGTGCTGAAGGTGCTGCGACGCGTCAGCACGGGGGTGCACCCCGAGCTGGAGGTCGGGGCCCACCTCGCGGGATCGCCCGACGCGCCGGTGGCCCAGCTGGCCGGTTGGTACGACCTCGTCGGCCGCGACGGCTCGGTCACGACGCTCGGGCTCGTGCACGAGCTGGTGCCCGGCGCCCTCGACGGCTGGGGCCTCGTGCTCTCCGCCCTCGCCGCCGATCCGGGCGCGGTCCTGGTCCGGTTGCGCGACCTCGGCGTCGCCGTGGCTCGCCTCCACGGCGCGCTCGCCCGCCCCGGCGACGGCGGCACCTTCGGGATCGAGCCCCTCGCCGGCACCGCCGTGTGGGCGCTGGCCGACCGCGTCCTCACCGACCCGTCGACCCCGCCGCGCGCCCACGGGGCGATCGCCCACGCCGTCGAGGGCGTCGGCGACGACGCCGGGGCCGCCATCCGCACCCACGGCGACCTCCACCTCGGCCAGACCGTGGTGGGGCCCGACGGGTGGGTGATCCTCGACTTCGAGGGCGAGCCCGCCCGGTCGCTCGACGAGCGGCGGGCCCGGACCTCGCCGCTGCGCGACGTGGCCGGGATGCTGCGCTCGTTCTCCTACGCCGCCGCCGCCCACGAGCGCGCCGGCGGCCGACCGCTCTCGGCGGGCTGGGAGTCCGGGGCGCGCGCCGCGTTCCTCGACGGCTACCTGGCCACCGTCGACCCGGGGCTGCTGCCGCGCTCGATGGCCGCCGCCCACCACCTGCTCACCCTGCTCGAGCTGGAGAAGGTCGTCTACGAGCTCGCCTACGAGCGGGCCCACCGACCGGATTGGGAGGACATCCCGGCTCGCGGCCTCGACCAGCTCCTCGATCGGACGGTGCGATGACCCCCAAGGACGACGCCAAGCCCAAGGACCCCGCCAAGAAGAAGGCGAAGGCGAAGCGGGCGACCGCGAAGGACGACGCCCCCACCAAGAAGCGGTCCGCCGCCAAGGCGAAGGCACCGGCCGCGGACGGCGCGGCGTCGACGCCGCGCTCCGCGCCCGCCGCCCCCACCGCCGGGTCCACGACGATCCCGCCCCTGGTGGGCGAGCTCGACCTGCACCTGATCGAGGAGGGCCGCCACCTCGACGTCCACCGGGTGCTCGGCGCCCACCCGCTCCCCGACGACGGCGGCGTGCGCTTCGCCGTGTGGGCGCCCGCCGCGCAGCGCGTGTCGGTCGTGGGCGACTGGAACTTCTGGGACGAGGCCACCACGCCGATGGAGCGCGCCCTGGGCGGCAACGTCTGGGTGGCCACCAGCGCCGACGCCCGCCTCGGCCACCGCTACAAGTTCGCCATCACCGGGCCCGACGGCCGCACCGTGCAGCACGCCGATCCGCTCGCCCGGCGCAGCGAGCCGCCGCCCCAGACGGCGTCGATCGTCCACCACTCGAGCCGCCCGTGGGGCGACGGCGCCTGGCTCCGCGACCGCGAGGCCAGCGATCCGTGGAACGGCCCCGTGTCGATCTACGAGGTGCACCTCGGTTCGTGGCGGCGCGACCCGGCCGACCCCCACCGCGAGCGCTCGTTCCGCGAGACCGCCGCCGAGCTGGCCGCCTACGTGAGCGACCTCGGGTTCACCCACGTCGAGCTGCTCCCGGTCATGGGCCACCCCTTCGCCGGCTCGTGGGGCTACCAGGTGACCTCCTACTTCGCCCCCGCCGCCCGCTGGGGCGAGCCCGACGACCTCAAGGCCATGGTCGACGTGCTCCACGACGCCGGCATCGGCGTGCTGCTCGACTGGGTGCCCGCGCACTTCCCGAAGGACGAGTGGGCGCTCGGGCGCTTCGACGGCACCCCCCTCTACGAGCACGGCGACCCCCGCAAGGGCGAGCACCAGGACTGGGGCACCTACGTCTTCGACTACGGCCGCGGCGGGGTGCGGAGCTTCCTGCTCTCCAACGCCCGCTTCTGGCTCGACGAGTACCACGTCGACGGCCTGCGGGTCGACGCCGTGGCCTCGATGCTCTACCTCGACTACTCCCGCGCGGCCGGCGAGTGGGTCCCCAACGAGCACGGCGGCCGAGAGAACCTCGAGGCCGTGTCGTTCCTGCGAGAGATGAACGTCGACGTGCACGAGGAGCGGCCCGGCGTCCTGTCGGTGGCGGAGGAGTCGACCGCGTGGCCCGGCGTGTCCCGGCCGGTGCACGAGGGCGGCCTCGGGTTCGGCTTCAAGTGGAACATGGGCTGGATGCACGACACGCTCGCCTACTTCGCCCACGAGCCGGTGCACCGCCGGCACCACCACCACGACCTCACGTTCGGGATGCACTACGCCCACACCGAGAACTTCGTGCTGCCGCTCAGCCACGACGAGGTGGTGCACGGCAAGGGCTCGCTGCTGCGGAAGATGCCGGGCGACCGCTGGCAGCAGCTCGCCAACCTCCGCGCCCTCTACGCGTGGATGTGGGCGCACCCGGGCAAGCAGCTGCTGTTCATGGGCGGCGAGATCGCCCAGGACCGCGAGTGGGACCACGACGCCTCGCTCGACTGGCACGTGCTCGAGGACCCCGGTCACGCCGGGGTGCAGCAGCTCGTGCGCGACCTCAACCGCGCCTACCGGGAGCGCCCGGCACTGTGGTCGCAGGACACCCGGCCCGAGGGGTTCGCGTGGCTCCAGAACCAGGTGGACGAGAACGTGTCGTGCTTCGTGCGCGTCGGCGCCGACGGCCAGCACCTCGCCTGCCTGGCCAACCTGTCACCGGTGCCTCGCCACGACCACGTGGTGGGCCTGCCTCGAGCCGGCGAGTGGCGCGAGGTCCTCAACACCGACGCCGGCCACTACGGCGGCTCGGGGGTGGGCAACCTCGGCACCGTCGTGGCCGACGGGCCCGGCACCGACGGCCAGCCGCACTCGGCCCGCGTCAGCCTGCCGCCCCTCGCCGTGGTCTGGCTCGAGCCGACGAGCTGAGCCCGGCGCCGGGCGGCTGGATCCGCCGCGCGCGGGGAACGGGGAGGCCATGAGCGATGCGCAGGACCGAGCCGAAGCCCTCGACGACGACCGCTTCACGGGCGAGTTCCCGCCCGACCACCTCGTGGGCGCCGAGGCCTACGGCGCCGCCGGCGCCGATCCCGGCGCGCCCGAGGGCGTGATCGCGCGCGCCGCGCGCGAGGAGCCCGAGGTGATCCCCGAGGACGCCGCCGAGGAGCCCTACGCGCCCGACGGCCTCGCCGGCGACGGCGGATCGGTCGAGGGGTCGGTGCAGGACCTCGAGGCGCCGCTCGACGCCGAGGACGCCGCCATGCACCTCGTGGACGACCCCGTGTTCGACGACGACGACGCCGAGCCGCCCACCGGCGAGCTCTCCCCCGAGGAGGTCGGCGCCGCGGCCGAGGTGGAGGCCGAGGTCGCCGACGCCCAGGTCGGCGGGGCCGCCCCCCGGGATCGGGACCGCTGACCGAACGTCCGCGCGGTCGGAACCGCTTCGCTGTCAGGGGGCACCGGTAGGGTTCGGTCCATGGCTGATCGACCGAGGCGAGCGCGGACCACGACGTCCAACTTCGGCGTCGGCCGTCGCGAGAACCACGACGCCTCGGGCTTCTACGAGCGCTTCGGCGCCCCGGTGCTGTCCACCGACGACGTGGTGGCCACGGCACCGGTCACCGACGAGATCTGGGTCCACGACGCGCGCACGATGCCCGAGCTTCCCGATGCGTCGGTGGCGCTGGTGGTCACCTCGCCGCCCTACTTCGCCGGCAAGGCCTACGAGGAGGCGCTCGGCGAGGGGTCGATCCCGGCCGACTACACCGCGTACCTCGAGATGCTCACCGAGGTCTTCGCCGAGTGCGCCCGGGTGCTCGAGCCCGGCGGGCGCATCGCCGTGAACGTCGCCAACCTCGGGCGCAAGCCCTTCCGCTCGCTGGCCGCAGACGTCACGTGGATCCTCCAGGACCGCCTCGGCCTGCTGCTGCGCGGCGAGGTGATCTGGCAGAAGGCCAAGGGCGCCGGCGGCAACTGCGCGTGGGGCAGCTTCCAGAGCGCCACCAACCCGGTGCTGCGCGACCTCACGGAGCGGGTGGTGATCGCCAGCAAGGGCCGCTTCGACCGGGCCCAGCCGGCCACCAAGCGGGCCGCGGCGGGCCTGCCGCACCAGAGCACGATCGGCAAGGACCGCTTCTTGGACCTCACCACCGACCTGTGGGAGTTCCCCCGGAGTCGGCCCCGCGTCGGGCACCCGGCGCCGTTCCCCGTCGAGCTGCCCCGCCGCTTCATCGAGCTCTACACCTTCGAGGGCGACGTCGTGCTCGATCCGTTCATGGGCTCGGGCTCCACGGCGGTGGCGGCCGTGCAGCTCGGCCGCCGGTGGGTGGGCTACGACACCGACGAGGCCTACGCGGCCGCCGCCCGCGAGCGCATCGCCGCCGAGGTCGACGCGGTGCGGTTCGACGCCAAGCAGCGCGAGCAGGCGCTGCTGCCGCCGCTCGCCCGGGAGATCACGCGGGCCCGGCGCGAGGGCGGCGAGCGCGCCCTGGGCTACCAGCAGCGGGCCACCGCCGACGGCACCCGGGCCCAGGAGCTGGCCGAGCTGCTGCTCGAGCACTGCGGGTTCCTCGATCGGCTGCGCCCGAAGGTCAAGTTCGACGCCGGCGTCGAGGCCAACTTCGTCGGGCTCGACGACGACGGGTGCGAGTGGATCTTCGACGTCTCCGGCGCCTTCTCCAGCTCGCGACCGGGCCTCGAGCGAACCGACTCGCTCTGGAAGGCGCTCGGGAAGGCGGCGGTCCTGCGCCACGAGCTGCACGAGAAGGGCCGCGACTCGCGCTACGTCCTGCTCACCACCGACGTCCCCCGCCGGGGCAGCGCCGGAGCGAAGGCCCTGCAGGCCGCCTTCGACGACGAGCTGATCTGGGACGTGCTGCTGCTCGATGCCCCCGAGACGGTGGCCGAGCTCCTGCACTACGCGTCGGGCACCCGGTCGGACCCGGACGATCGCCGAGACCGGCCCACCGCCTACACCTGAGCACGGGCGTCGCGCAGCACCGCTCGCCGACGACCCCGCCGGGCCGGTCCGAGCAGGACCATGCCCCCCGCCACCAGCAGGCCGGCACCCGCCCGGGCCAGCCACCAGGCGTCCATGCCCGTGACCGGGAGATCGCCGCCCGAGCCCACGCCGTGGCCGTCGCCGCGGTCCACGTCACCGGGAAGGACCCCCGACGAGGTCGTGGTCGGCAGCTCCGGGATGTACTGCGCCTCGGCTCGGGCGCCCAGCAGGCCGACCGCCAGCACCATCGCCACCGCTCCCGCCGCGATCGATCGTCGAACCACCGTGCACCTCCCCGTCGGACCCGTCGGTCGGGTCCCCCTGGGGAGATGCGGCGAGGTGCCGGTTCGTGACGGCCGCCGCCCACGGAGGGCCGAACGGCCCACGTCCGAGCCCTCGGCGTCGGGGCGCCGTCAGGCCGCCGAGGGCTCGGCGCATCCCCGATCGACCGCGTCCGACGCCGCGGCGAGGCGCGGGTAGGAGCGGACGGCGCTCGGCTTCCACACGAACCGGTGCACCGTGCGCAGCATCCGGGGCAGCTGGGCCACCACGCGCTCCTCCTCCAGCGGGTCGGCGCCCCGCACGATCCACGGGAACAGGAACGGGAGCAGGGCCGGGTCGGCGTGGAGGAGCAGCTCGCCGTGCACCTCGTCCCACGCCGCCGGGCCCACCGCGGCGACGAGCGCTGGCTGGAGGGTCGCCTGCTCGCGCGCCACCTGGTCGTCGAGCGCGACGACCGCTCGCTCGACCGCGACGACGCTGCGGCGCCAGGCGTGCTCGGCCGCCTCGCCCCCCACGGCCGCCGCCGCATCCCACGCGCGCAGGGCGCGGAGGAGGGCCTCGACCGCCTCGCCGACGAGCCGATGGCCGGCGCGCACGGCGCCGGCCAGGTTGGCGGCGAGGGGATCGGCGGCGACCAGCCGGGGGACCACCACCGCGTCGAGCACGTCGTGGTGTCGGCGCACGACCGCCCCGGACCGCTCGGTCCAGCGGCAGAGCTCGTCCACCGCCTCCCGATCCCCCGGGTCGCAGCGGCGCACGGCGGCGAGCAGGTCGCGGAGGTGGAGGCGCACGGCGCGGTCGAAGGCGTGCAGCACGTGCAGGTCTCGGTCGCGGAGGGTGTTGCGGGTCGTGAGGGTCAGGATCGGGGTCATGGGTGTCGCTCCGGGTCGCCGATCCCCCCGTCGGGGACCGCTCGGTGCGCATCGTGGGACCGCCCGCATGGAGCGCACATGGGAGCGACGTGGAGGGAATGATTGAAACTTGGATCATGTTGGTAGTAGACGTTCACCAGCGACAAGGAGCACCCCCATGCCCGCCGTGACCGTCGACGACCTCCTCACCCTCCCCCGCCTCGCCGAGCCCGACGCCGCCACCAGCACCGACCGCACGGTCAAGCAGGTGACCACGGCCCCCGCCGGCTTCGAGGGCGAGGGCTTCCCGGTCCGCCGGGCCTTCGCCGGCGTGGACCTCGCCGAGCTCGACCCCTTCATCCACCTCGACCAGATGGGCGAGGTGGAGTACGCCCCGGGCGAGCCCAAGGGAACGCCCTGGCACCCGCACCGCGGGTTCGAGACGGTGACCTACATCCTCGACGGCACCTTCGTGCACCAGGACAGCCACGGCGGGGGCGGCGTCATCAGCGACGGCGCCACGCAGTGGATGACCGCCGGCCGGGGCCTGCTCCACATCGAGACCCCGCCCGAGTCGCTCGTGCTGTCGGGCGGCCTCTTCCACGGCCTCCAGCTGTGGGTGAACCTGCCCGCCGCCGACAAGATGATCGAGCCGCGCTACCAGGGCCTCGAGCCCGACGACGTCGTGCTGCTGAGCTCGCCCGACGGCGGTGCCCTGATCCGGGTGATCGCCGGCGACCTCGGCGGCCATCGCGGCCCCGGCGCCACCCACTCGCCGATCACGATGCTGCACCTCACCGTGTCGCCCGGCGCCCAGGTGCGCCTGCCCTGGCCGACGTCGTTCAACGGCCTGGTCTACGGCCTGTCGGGCGCCGGCACGGTCGGTCCCGACGCTCGGCCGCTCCAGACCGGCCAGCTCGCGGTGACGGCGCCCGGCGACGTGCTGACCCTCGGCGGCTCGCCCAGCCCCGACTCGCGGACCGACGCGTTCGACGTCCTCGTCCTCGGCGGCCAGCGCATCGGCGAGCCGGTGGCCTGGCAGGGCCCGTTCGTGATGAACACCCGGGCCGAGCTCCAGCAGGCCTTCGCCGACTACGAGGCCGGCCGCCTCGGCGTCATCCCCCCGAACGCCATCGGCATCCGCTGACGCCACCCTCGACCGCGTTCCCCCCCGCCGTCCCCTCGGGAACCGCCCGCCGACCCCGGCCGACACCCCGAACTTCTGGCGCCGACGCGCCCGATCCGGGCGCCAACGCTCCAGAAGCTCGAGCGCCGGGGTCCCCCAACCCCGAACTTCTGGCGCCGGCGCGCCCGATCCGGGCGTCAACGCTCCAGAAGTTCCTGGGGGTGGGGTGGATGGTGGGGTGGGGTGGGTGGGACCCCGGTGGGGTGCCCTGGGGTGCCCGGCGGGGGCCGGGTCGGCGGGGGTGGTGATCAGTCGATGACGGGGGAGGGCTCGAGGGCGCCCTCGTCGACCACGTCGCCGGCCGCGTTGGCCAGGTGCGGGTCGGTGGGGTCCACGGCGCCGGGGGCACCCGAGGCCGGCAGCACGTGGCTGCTCGGCAGCAGGAACCAGGCGATGCCGGCGGCCACCAGCACCACCACCGCGCCGGTGGCGGCCGCCAGGCCGATGCCGTCGACAGGCGCTGCGGGCCGCCGGCGCGATCGCCTCGCCCGCCGGGCCGCCGATCTCCTTGGCGACGCCGAGGGCACCGGCGAGGCCCGACAGCGCCGCGTCGCGCCTGGCCGGGCAGGCCGACCACCGCCGGACGGAGGTTCGACGTGTACTGCGAGGTGACGAGCGAGCCGAGCACGGCGACGCCGAGGGCCCCGCCGAGCTCGCGGGTGGTGTCATTCATGGCGGAGCCGACGCCGGCCTTGCCGAGCGGCACCGAGCTCATGATGAGCGTGGTGAGCGGGGTCATGACCGTCGCCATGCCCATGGCCAGCGGGATGATCGAGAAGTAGATGAACCACAGCGGCGTGTCCACGCCCACCTGCGAGAACACGGCGAGGCCGAAGGCGATGAAGGTCAGGCCGACGGGCACCACCCGGTGGGCACCGAAGCGGGCGACGACCTTCGGCACCTGCGGAGCGATGGACATCATCACGAAGGCCATCGGCAGCTGGAGCAGGCCGGTCTTCAGCGGCGAGTACCCGAGGACCAGCTGGAAGTACTGGGCCACGAGGAAGAACGTGCCGAACATGGCGAAGAACGTCAGGGTCATGCCGCCCGAGGCGATGCTGAAGCGGCGGTCGCGGAACAGACCGAGGTCGAGCATCGGGTAGCGAGCCCGGTGCTCCCACATGGCGAACAGCACGAGGGCGACCGCGGCCAGGGTGAACGTGCCGAGCGTCTCGCTCGAGGTCCAGCCCTTGTGGGGGCCCTCGATGATCGCGTACACGAGCGACACGAGCCCGACGATGCTGAGCAGGGCGCCCAGGAGGTCGAGGGGCTGCTCGTCGGGGTCCTTCGAGCGGGGTACGAGGGCAGCGCCCAAGACGAGGGCGGCGATGATCATGGGCACGTTCACGAGGAACACCGAGCCCCAGTAGAAGTGCTCGAGCAGGAAGCCCGACGCCACCGGGCCGATGGCGGCGCCGCCGCCCGAGATGCCGGCCCACACGGCGATGGCCTTGGGCCGTTCGTGGGCGGGGAAGACGTTGGTGAGGATCGACAGCGTCGAGGGCATCACGAAGGCCGCGGCGACGCCCATGATCGCCCGGGAGGCGATGACCATCCCGGCGGTGTCGGCCGTGGAGGCGAGGACGGTGCCGCCGAGGAAGACGACGAGGCCGGCCTGGAGGGCGCCCTTGCGGCCGAAGCGGTCGCCGAGGGTGCCGGCGGTGAACAGGAGCCCGGCGAACACGAGCGAGTAGGCGTCGACCATCCACTGCAGCGAGCTGGTGCTGGCGTTCAGCTCGCGCGACAGGGTGGGCAGCGCCACGTTGAGGCTGGTGTTGCCGATGATGACGATCATCAGGCTGGTGCAGAGCACGGCGAGGATGGCCCAGCGCCGCTGGTACACCGCCGGCTCGATCTCGTGGTGGGTGTCGGGGTTCACGCTGCCCTCGTCTTCGTCGTCTTCGGCTGCATCCCGTCGTTTCGCTACGACGTAGGAGCAGAATGCTACGACCCTCCGAGTGCAGGACCACCCGCTTTTCCCTCGATCTTCCTGTGACTTGCGCCACCAGCGCCGCGTCGATCGACGGACGGGCGGGGCATTTCGCTACGATCCGTTGCCATGGCCCGACCTCGCAGCGAGCAGGCGCACCGAGCGGCGATCGCCGCGGCGGTCGAGGTGCTGCTCGAGAGCGGCGTCGAGGGGATGACCCTCGACGAGGTGGCGGCGCGCTCGGGCGTGGCCAAGTCCACGCTCTACCGCCACTTCGGGTCGAAGGAGGGGCTGATCGCCACCGCGGCGCGCGGCTGCGTCACCGAGCACCCGACCCCCGACACGGGCGACCTCGAGCGCGACTTCGAGTTCCTGTTCTCCCGCTACCAGGAGACCGACGACAAGCAGCGCTTCGGCGAGCTGCTGCCGATGCTCATCGACGCCGGCAACCGCGACCCCCAGATCCAGGCGATCGTCGACGACGTCCTGGAGGAGCGCCGGCGCCCGCTGCGGACCGTGCTCCAGCTCGCCCAGCTGCGCGGCGAGATCGGGCCCGACCTCGACCTCGACAACGCCATGGCCATGATCCTCGGGCCCATCTCCTACCGCCGCCTCGTCGAGCGTCGCGAGGTGACCCCCGAGTTCAAGGCCGAGGTGGTGCGCGGCGCCATCGTCGCCCTGCGCGCCACCGCCGGCGAGCCGGCGTCGCGCCGCAGCGCCTGAGCGCTCGCCGCCGTCAGTCCGG
Organism: Acidimicrobiales bacterium; assembly: GCA_041394165.1. Classification (GTDB taxonomy): domain Bacteria; phylum Actinomycetota; class Acidimicrobiia; order Acidimicrobiales; family Iamiaceae; genus Aquihabitans. The sequence goes on along the minus strand of JAWKIT010000002.1, from coordinate 213,079 downwards.
CAGGCAGGCCCGCACGTCGTCGAGCGTGGTCCGCGGGTTGGTGATGCAGATGCGCAGCACCGTCTCGCCCCGCCACGCCGTCGGCACCACGAAGCCCACCTGGTCGTCGAGCAGGCGGGCGCTCCAGCGCTCGTAGTCGGGCCGCGCCCAACCCCGGCGCCGGAACACCAGCACCGACAGCTCGGGCTCGACCACCAGCTCGAGGTGGTCGCACGAGCGGATCAGCGCGGCCGCCTCCTCGGTGGTGCGGAGGGTGGCGTCGACCGCGCCCCGGTAGGCGTCGGTGCCGTACACCGCGAGGGAGAACCAGGTCGGCAGGCCCCGAGCCCGGCGCGAGAGGTGGGGCGCGTAGTCGCTGGGCGACCAGTCGTCGGCCTCGGTGAGCACATCGAGGTAGCCGGCGTGCTGGGTGAACGTGCGGCGAGCGAGCTCCGGGTCGCGGTAGAGGATCGCCGCGCAGTCGTAGGGCGAGAAGAGCCACTTGTGCGGATCGATCGTCATGGAATCGGCCCGGTCGATCCCGGCGAAGAGGTGGCGGCGGGCGGTGGAGCAGAGCGCCGCGCCGCCGTAGGCCGCGTCCACGTGGAACCAGGCGCCCAGCTCGGCCGCCGCGTCGGCGGCGGCGGCGAGGTCGTCGACCGTGCCGACGTTGGTGAGCCCGGCGGTGGCGACCACCGCGCACACCGAGGCCCGCTGATCGGCGTCGAGCTGGTCGATGGCCGTCCCCAGCCCCGCCGCGGTGATCCGGTCGCGCTCGTCGACCTCCACGAGCACCGTGCGCAGGTCGAGCAGCTCGCACGCCGATGCGTTCGACGAGTGGGCCCCGCCCGAGAGCAGGACCGTGGGCCGTCGGTCGGCGCGCGCCGGATCCGCGTCGCGCCACACCCGGCGGGCGACGGCCAGCGCCGAGAGGTTGGCGATCGAGCCGCCCGACACGAAGGTGCCCCCCGCAGCGGGCGGGAGCTCCGCCAGGTCGGCGAGCCACCGCAGGGCCTGGTTCTCGGCGTAGACGGCGCCGGCGCCCTCGAGCCACGAGCCGCCGTAGATGCTCGACGCCGAGACGATCACGTCGAACAGCGACGCCGCCTCGGTGGGTGCGCAGGGCACGAACGACAGGTAGCGGGGGTGGTCGATCGACAGGCAGGCCGGGCTCAGCACGTCGACGAACAGCCGCAGCGCCTCGGCCCCGCCGAGCCCCTCGGGGGTGATGGTCTGGCCCGCCAGCTGGTCGAGCTCCTCGGGCGTGAGCGGCCGATCGAGCGGGGGCGGGTCCATCGCCATGCGCTCGGCCGCGTACTGGAACACGAGCGCCATGAGGGCCTGGGCGTCATCGTCGTGCTCGTGCACGCCGCACCTCCGAGGGGTGGAGAGGCGCGACCCTACCGGGGCCCGGTGGCTAGGGGTGCGGGCTCGGCGCCGGCTGGGTCAGCGGGTGCTGGAAGATGGCGGCGCGCAGCACCGCCTCCTCGCCCTTGGTCATCCACACCGGCTCGGACCCGACCATCACCTTCAGGCGACCGAGCGAGGTCTCGGTGGGTTGCACGTAGCCGAGCGCCATCGTCGAGAGCAGCTTCGCCGGCCGACCGTTCCACAGCGAGCGGTGGGTGAGGGCGATCCCCTGCTGGGCGACGACCACGCCGCGGGGCGGGCTGAGGAGGTGCTGTACCACGAGCACGAGCAGCGCCCCCGGGAGCACGAACGTCCCGGTCAGGGCGTAGAGGAGCCCCGAGCCGACGGCCGCGGTGGCGAGCATGGCGGCGACGACGAGGGTGGGTTGCACCCCCGATCGGCCGATCGCGTACCCGATGATCTGCGCGTCGGGGGACGAGCTCCTGCGCGGCCGCCATGCTCTTGCGCCGGTTCCGATCGCTGATCGCCATGTCCGCCTCCGTTGGGGTCTCCCCAGTCCGTCGGCCCGACCGACCGGAACTGAAGGGTGGCCCCCGGCGGTCGAGCCGCCGTCAGCCGCCGATGCGCGTCGCGTACCCGGGAGAGTCGAGCAGCTCGAGGACGAGGGTGCGGTGCGGCGTCCCCGCCTTCTGGCGGTCGACCCACGCGGCGACCTCGGCGCTCGACGGCGCCCGCCCGAGCAGGAAGATCGACGCCACCGAGACGTCGGTGATCTCGGCCTGCTTGCGCTTGTACTCGCTCGACTCGGAGAAGCCGACCATGACCTGGCCCCGGCTCTTGCGGCGCAGGTCGAGCTGGCGGGTCCAGTAGTCGACGCCACCCGGATCGGCGTTGCGGCCCATCACGTCGGTGTAGATGCGCGTCACGAACTGGCGGTTGGTGAGCGTCCCGTACTTGCGGAGGAACTCGCTGCTGCTCGCGAAGTGGTCGGCCATGCGGGTGATGGTCCACGTGCCGGCGCGCTTGCGGCTGACCCAGAACCGCTGGCCCCCCGCATCCGGGGTGCGCTGGAGGAAGGCGCGGTAGAGGCGCACGGTGGGGTCGACCACGTCGGTCCCGTCGCTCCCCCGGCGCGCCGAGTCCACCAGGTCGGCGCGGTCGGCGGTGCCGTTGGCCAGCGCGGACGCCCACAGCGAGCGCTCCCCCGAGGACGCCGCCCGGCCAAGCAGGTCGAGGTAGGTCTGGTCGACGAAGGCGCTCCATGAGGCGAAGGGGGCCTGCCGGTCGGGGATCCGCCAGGTGCGGGTCTCGCGCAGGAGGTCGAAGGGATCGGCGCGCACGGCTGCGGTGGTGTCGCGGACGCTCGCCACCACCTCGTGCTTGCCCGACCCGATCGACGACCACGGCACGCTCAGGCTGGTCGCGCTCCCGGCGGCGGCGCCGTCGAACGTCCACGCCCGAACGAGGGCGTGGGTCCGGGGTGCCATCGGCACGACCGATGCCGTGAGCGAGCCGCTCGTCTGGCGGGCGATCACCGAGCCCGCCGGGCTGGCCGAGTCGATCGGGCCCACCCGGGCGTACATCTGCTGGATCAGGGCCTCGGTGTTGACCTGGTCCCAGGGGGAGCCGAGCGAGCGCATCTTCGAGTCGTAGGTGGGCCGGTAGGCGCCGGCGTCGCAGTAGGCCGCGCCGGCGTAGGCGCCAGGCAGGCTCGGCGTCGAGCCCCCGGTGGGGACGGGCGTGGCCCCCGCGATCCAGTGCTTCCACGGGATCTTCGTGCGGTTCGTCTCCGAGGTGACGTTCACGCCGTAGGCCGGCAGCCGGCAGCTGGGGTCGTCGACGTTGCCGGAGTACTCGTCGGCCAGGCCGCCGAAGCTGTGGCCGATCTCGTGCAGGGCGAGCTCGACCGCATCGGGGTGCAGGGAGGCCACCGCGTACTGGCCGCCCGAGCCGCCGTAGGTGGTGTCGTTCACCAGGACCAGCACGATGTCGCGCCGCGCGGCGGGGAGGGCGGCGCTGACCGCGGCGGTCACCTTGGCGTCGTCGACGCAGATCAGCCGGTCGATGTCGTAGCAGCCGTACTCGGCCCCGAGCGCGGTGTCGCGGAAGGTCGGCGGGGTGCGCTCGAGGTGGTCGGCGCCGCTCTGGTTCGACACCACCGGCACCTGGTTCACCCGGAAGTAGGCGGCGTACTCCGCGTAGGGGTCCTCGGCGAAGAACCCGGTCATCACCGTGTCCACGTCGCTCGAGAACTTGGCCTGCTGGGCCGCGGTGTAGCCGTCGCCAAGCACCGCGATGTCGATGCGGTTGTCGCCGATGGCCGAGGCGGTGGCGTCAGGCGCCGCGGCGCCCGACGCGAGCTGGGCCGGCAGGGCGACCGAGCCGAGCGCGACCGCGCGCCCGTCGGCGGCCGTCTCGAGCACCTCGAGCTCGGCGATGCCGAGGCCGGCGGGTGCGGCCACCGAGAGGCGGGCGTCGGGGTCGACGACGGTGGTGCCGTGGAGGTGACCGTCGTCGTCAGGCGCCTCGAGGCGGTGGATGCGGGGGTCGGCCACGGAGGTCCGCCACCGCTCCGAGCCATCAGGCCCGTGGCCCACCACCAGCAGCTGCTGGGAGTTGGGCGAGCCGCCGCGAGATCGGGGCGCCGGTCCGGCGGCCACCTCGGCGTCGACCAGCGCGACGGCGTCGCCTCGGGCTCGGGTCGAGGGACCGGCGAGGTCGATCGAGACGTCGAGGTGGGTCGGCTCGGGGGTCGAGCCGTTCGCTGCGGACGGCGCGTCGTCCGACGCGCCCGTGGGCGCGACCGCCACGCCGACCAGGCACGCGACCACCGCCGCGCCGCCCAGGAACCGTCGAACCCTCTGCGAACCCCGCACCCCAGCCCTCCTCGCCCAGGGGTGCGAGGGTACCGCTGGTCAGCGGCGCGGGCCCACCGTGCCCTCGTCGGCGAGGTCGTCCCGCGTGATCCGGGCTCGTCCGTCGTGCTTGGAGCGGTAGAGGGCGGCGTCGGCCCGAGCCACCGCGGCGGCCAGGTCGACGGGGTCCGGGTGGCGCGCCGGCCGGTAGGTGGCGAGGCCGGCGGAGAACGTCTGGCCATCGGGCATCGCCGCCTGCAACCGGGCGAGCACCTGCTCGGCGGTGGCCGCGTCCGTCCCGGGCAGGAGCAGGGCGAACTCCTCGCCGCCCCAGCGCACGAGGAGGTCGTCCTCGCGGACCTCGCGCCGCCAGGCCTCGGCCGACGCGACGAGCAGCTGGTCGCCGCCCTCGTGGCCGTGCTCGTCGTTGTAGGCCTTGAAGCGATCGAGGTCGAGCATGGCGATGGTGGTGGGTCGGGTGAGGTCGACGAGCGCGGCCGCCAGGGCCAGCTGGTCCCAGCCCCGCCGGTTGTGGAGGCCGGTCAACGGATCGTGGGTCGCCAGCCGCTGCACCTGCTCGAGGAGGTCGGTGCGCTCCCGGCTGAGCCGGTTCACGGTGAGCCCGACCCCGAGCGCGGTGACCGCGAAGAGGATCAGCGACCGCCACTGGGCCGCCGGGCTGACCGGCGAGTCGAGCAACACCACGCCGGCGAGGTTGGCGACGGTGACCGTGGCGATCGAGGCGACCAGCACGGGTGGCCGCCGGTGCAGCGCCTGCCAGACGACCGGTAGCAGGAGCAGCGACGTGTAGCCGGCGCTGGTGCCCGACCCGCTGGCGGCACGGAGGAGGTGGACGATCACGCCCACCGCCGCGACCGGCACCAAGGTCCACCAGTCCGAGGCCCGCGGCCAGGGGACGACGAGGATGGCGACCCCGACGACCACCGTGAGCACGGCGGCGGCGACCAGCACCACCCGATCGCCGGGCGAGGGCGCCGAGAGCAGCGACAGGGCGAGCGCGAGCGCGAACGTGCCCAGGAACGGCCAGACCTGGCGCAGCCGGCCGCGGGGCGACGTCGGGGTGAGCGCCAGCGCGGGAGCCATCCCGCTCCATCGGCTCGGCCCGGCCCCCTCGACAGGTGAACGCGGCCTCACGCTGGCCATCGGCGGAGATCGCGGGAGATCGAGTGGAGCCGATCGGAATCGAACCGACGACATCCGCCTTGCAAAGGCGGCGCTCTGCCAACTGAGCTACGGCCCCTCGACCCCGGAGGGCCTGGAGCGGCGAGCCTACGCGACGAGGTCGCCGAGCCACCCGCTCGGATCTCCTGCCGCAGCGCGGCGCGGTCGGCCCGCCACTCGCCGAGAGCGCGACCCCCGATACCCCGGCGGTTCCCCACGACGCGCGGTGCGATGAGCGCTCAGGGCGAACGTGACGTAACGTGGTGGCGGGCACACATCCTGGAGGGACGCATGGTGGACCGTTCGGTCGATCCGGCGAAGGCCGACGACGTCGTCATCGACATCACCGACGCCGCACTCGCGCGCCAGGCGCTCTACGACTTCCTGGTCAGCACGAGCCCCACGGGCGAGCTGGTCATCGACCTGCGCGACGACGTCCTCGACAAGCTCGTGGACCTCGCCCCCACCGGGCGGTCGCTCCCCGACACCCCCACCGCCAGCGGCCGGCCGCCCGACCTGCAGCCGGGCCTGCGCCTCGCCACCATCGAGGACGGCCCGCAGTGGGACAAGGCCGAGCACTTCGTCTACGACACCTACCTGGCCCTCGGCTACACCGACGAGAGCGCCGACGAGCAGGTCGAGGAGCTCAAGGCCTACCGCTCGCTCTCGCGCTTCCACTGCGCCGTCGACGAGGACGACAACATCGTCGGCTCCCTCCGCGTGATCCTCGGCGAGTACCACCAGCTGCCCGTGGGCCAGTTCCCCCGCATCGACTTCAGCGACGAGGAGCCGATGTGCCACATGTCGTCGATCGTCGTCGACCCGGCCGCCCGCTCCACCGGCGTCATCGAGCACCTGTACCGCGAGGGCTGGGCCGACGGCCTGCGCTGGGGCGCCCGCACCATCACCGGCCTCAGCGAGAAGTGGATGCTCGACGGCTTCCGCAAGGTGTACTGCATGCCGTTCGTGCCCTGCGGCCTGCCCGAGTGGTACATGGGCGGCGAGGTCATCCCGATCGCCATGTCCACCTCGCCCCAGGCCATGGCGGAGGTGGCGCGGACCAACCCCGAGTTCTGGTGGTGGAACATCGAGACCCTCACCGCCGAGGAGATCGAGCGCCACGGCTTCGCCGCACTGACGAAGGACGCGCTCCTCAGGAGCTGACGGGGTCCACCACCGCACCAGGCGCGTCGGCCTGGGCGTGGTGGTCGGCCCGGCCGCTGCGCACCTTGCGCACCGTGCTCCACACGGCGTTGCCGCCGAACACCAGGATCAGCACGCCGAGCACCGTCCACACCGCGGGCGGGAACTCGGCATCGCGCCCCGCCCACATCACGTAGAGGTACGGCGCGAGGAACGATGCGACCGCGACCAGCCCCCAGCCCATCGACCTCGAGGGCTCGCGGTCGATCATCGACGTGACCACCTTGGCGGTGCCGATGGCGTAGGGGACGGCCGTGATCAGGTCGATGAAGCCGAACACCCAGATGTTGAGCCCGTAGTCGCCGAGCGCCTCCTTGGCCACGATCACCCGACCGATCGTGAACGCGACGATGATCACCACCCACGACCACGTGAGGTAGGTGCGCAGGCCGGGCTTGGTGCGCCCGTCGGGCTCGCCCGTCGTCCTCGCTGCCCCGGGCCCGCCGCCGCTCCCCTCGTGATCGGCGTTCCTCGCCACGGTGGAAGCCCCCTCGCTTCGTTCCAGCACATTGGATGGTACCCGGAGCGTGGTGGGTGCACCACGCGATGCGTCGCCCGATCGGGGGAGGTGGCCGAAGCCGCGCTCCCCACGACTTGGTGCGCGATCCTCTACTTCGGCTGGTCCCCGCCGACACGTTAGGCAGCATGCGCACTCGATCCTGGATGGTCCTCCTCGTGGCGGGGTTCGCCGCGAGCACGGTGGCTGCCGTCGTCGGCCCCACCGCGCAGCTGGCCGTCGCGCTCCCGATCGGGTTCGGCGCCATCACCCTGGGGGTCGTGACCGCGAACCGGATGGGCGGGCGCGCCGGCTCCACCTGGCGCCTCTTCGCCCTCGGCGGCGCCGGCTGCATCATCGGCAGCATCGTGTCGGCGATCATGGAGGGCCTCGGCTTCGTGCTGTTCCCCGGGCCGTCGCACCTCATCTACGCGTTCGGCTACAGCACGCTCATCTACGCCACCTACCGGATGGGCAGCATCCGGTCGTCGGGCCGCAACCTCGCCGCGCACCTCGACGGGCTGATCATGGCGGTGGGCGCCTCCACCGTGGTGTGGTCGCTCGTGCTGTGGCCGTACATGACCCGCACCGACCACCCCATCAACGAGCAGCTGGTCAACGTCACCTTCTCGGTCCTCACCATCTTGCTGCTGGCGAGCACCACCCGCCTCGCCGTGGGCCCCGGCGTGCGCAGCACCGCCTACTACCTGCTCGCCCTCGCCGTGGCCGGCGTGTTCGCCACCGACGTCGGCGCCACCCTCGCCTCCATCGACGGCCGCCGCTCCGCCATCTCGCTGATGCTGACGCCGTTCATCTACACGCTCTACGCGGTAGTCACCATCCACCCCGAGATGCCGAAGCTGTTCGAGCCACCGAGCGAACGGGTCCTCCACCTGACCCAGAAGCGCATCGTCCTGCTCGGGGCCGGCCTGATCGTCGTGCCCGCCCTCATGGTGTGGAGCGACACCGTCAGCCACGACATCGACCTGCGGATCCTGGCCCTCGGCTCGATCCTCATGTCGCTCGTGGTCCTCGCCCGCTTCCGCCTCCTGGTGAAGGCCCAGGAGCAGGCGGTGCAGATCCAGCAGATCCAGCGCCAGGCGAACGCCGACCTGGCCGCGGCGTCGAGCCGCCACGCCATGCACCGCGCCACGCTGCGCGCCGTGGTCCGCCTCGCCGGCGACATGCCCGACCTGCGCGTGTCGATCGCCCAGGTCGCGGGCCGATCGCTGCGCATCCTCGACGCCATCGGCCTCGAGGCCGAGGCCGCCGTGGGCTCCTCCATCTCGATGGAGCACATCCCCGACCCGCTCGTCGACGGCCTCGCCGGGCTCACCCTCGCGGTGGCCGAGCGCGTGCCGCCGATCGACCTGAGCGCGTCGGCCTCCGGCGGCGAGCACGTGTGCGTGCTGCTGGCGCCGCTGCGCTCCCAGAACGACGTCAGCGGCGCGCTGATCGTGACCTCGACCCGGCCTCCGAGCGTGGAGCTGTGCGACTCGGTGCAGGGCCTGGCCTCCACCGTCTCGCTCGCCCTCGAGAGCGCGGTGCTCACCGAGAACCTGCTGCGCCGCCGCAGCGAGCGGCGCTTCCGCGCCCTGGTCGAGAACAGCTCCGACATCGTGCTGGTGGTCGACGGCGAGCGCCAGATCACCTTCGCCAGCCCGGCGGCCCACCGCCTCCTCGGGCTCAGCGAGAAGGCCATGCTCGGCAGCCACCCGGCCCGCTGGGTCCACCCCGACGACTGGCCGGTCCTCGCCCGGGTCCTCGAGCGGGCCACGCCGAGCCACGAGGAGACCGACTCGGTCGAGGTCCGGATCCGCCACGTCGACGGCAGCCACCGCTGGTTCGAGATCCGCACCCGCGACCTCGAGCACGACCCCGAGATCCAGGGCCTGGTGGTCACGGCTCGCGAGGTCAGCGACCGCAAGGCCACCGAGCTGCGCCTGGCCGAGAGCGAGGCTCGCTTCCGCGCCCTCGTCCAGAGCTCCTCCGACGTCGTCGCCGTCGTCGGCGAGACCGGGTGCTTCACCTACGTGAGCCCCGCGGTGCTCGAGATGCTCGGCTACACGGTCGAGGAGCTCGAGGGCACGCCGGCGATGGCGCTGGTGGCCAGCGAGGACGTCGCCCACTTCCAGGCCTCGTACCCCGAGCTCAACGGCCAGCGCCTCCCGCTCGGCGACCTCACCACCCGGCGGATCGAGACCCAGCTCACCCACCGCTCCGGCGAGCTCCGCACGGTCGACATCACCGTGACCGACATGCGCGGCGACCCGGCCGTCGGCGGCATCGTGCTCAACGCGCGCGACATCACGGTCCGCAAGGCCCTCGAGGCCGACCTCCGGTTCCAGTCGCTCCACGACACCCTCACCGGCCTGGCCAACCGCACGATGTTCACCCAGCAGACCGCGGCCGCGCTGCGGACCACGTCCGACCTCGCCTCGGTGGGCGCGCTCTTCATCGACCTCGACGACTTCAAGACGGTCAACGACTCGCTCGGCCACGCCGTCGGCGACCAGCTGCTCCAGGAGGTGTCGGCCCGGCTGATCACCTCGCTGTCGGCCGAGGACCTCGCCGCCCGCCTCGGCGGCGACGAGTTCGCCGTGCTGGTGGTCGACGCCACCGACCAGGCGGGCGTGGTGGCCCTCGCCGAGCGGGTGCTCGACCTGATCGCCCAGCCCTACCGGATCCAGGGTCGCGACATCCGGGTCACCGCCTCGATCGGCATCGCCTTCGCCGACGAGGACGGCGTGGACGCCGAGGTGCTGCTGCGCTCGGCCGACGTGGCCATGTACCTCGCCAAGGACCGGGGCAAGAACCGCTACGCGGTGTTCGAGGCCCACATGCACACGAGCGTCTTCGAGCGCCTCGAGCTCAAGGCCGACCTGGTCCGCGCCATCGACGACGGGCAGCTCCGCTGCCACTACCAGCCGATCGTGTCGCTCCAGACGGGCCGCATCACCGGGGTCGAGGCCCTCGTGCGCTGGGAGCACCCCACGCGGGGGTTCCTCTCGCCCGACGCGTTCATCCCGCTCGCCGAGGACACCGGCCTGGTGGTGCCGCTCGGTCGCTGGGTGATGCGCGAGGCCTGCCAGCAGCTCCGCGCCTGGCAGCTGCGCCTCCCGGCCCGCTCCACCCTGACGATGAGCATCAACCTCTCCGTGCGCCAGCTGATGCACGAGCAGATCATCGACGAGGTCCGCTCGGCGATCGAGGACGCCGGGCTCGACCCGTCGACGGTGACCATGGAGATCACCGAGACCACCCTCATGCACGACACCGAGATGACCCGCGAGCGCCTGGCCGAGCTCCGCAACATCGGCGTCTCGCTCGCCGTCGACGACTTCGGCACCGGCTACTCCTCGCTCCAGTACGTGCAGCGCTTCCCGATCGACGTCATCAAGATCGACCGCAGCTTCGTCACCGGCCTCGGCACCAACCCCGGCGACGGGGCCGTCGTGCAGTCGATGATCGAGCTGAGCCAGCGCCTCGGCGTGCACACGGTGGCCGAGGGGATCGACCGGCCCGAGCAGGTCACGCTCCTCCAGTCGCTCGGCGCCGACCTGGGCCAGGGCTACCTGTTCTCCAAGCCCGTGCCCGCCGAGCAGATCGACGCCCTCCTCGACAGCAGCCCCCACGAGAACCCGCGCTTCCTGCTGCACTGAGCGCGCCGCGCCGCGCCGCACGGCGCCGCGTTGCTGGCATCCTCGTGCGATGGCACGTGGGGATGGGGACCGGGGACGAGCGCGAGCGACGCTGCACCAGGCCGAGCCGCAGGCGGTCACGTTCGTCGAGCTGTTCTTCGACCTGGTGTTCGTGTTCGCGGTCACCCAGCTGACCGCCACCACCGCCGAGCACCTCGACGCCCCCGGGGTGGGACGCTCGCTCGTGGTGTTCTGGCTCGTGTGGTGGGCGTGGACCCAGTTCACCTGGACCCTCAACCCCGCCGACACGGAGCACCCGCTCGTGCGGGCCTGGACGCTGGCCGCCGCCGGCATCGCGCTCGTCATGGCCGCCTCGGTGCCGCGCGCGTTCGACGACCAGGCGCTCTGGTTCGCCCTGCCCTACCTCGCCATCCGCGCCATCGGGCTCGCCCTGCAGGTGCGCGTGGGGCTCGAGGCCGCCGAGGGGCCGAGCATCTCGCTGCGCTGGGTCTGGACGTCGCTCGTGGGGCTGGGCCTCGTCCTCGTGGGCGCCCTCGTCGGGCCCGACGCCCGGCCGTGGGTGTGGCTGGCGGCGATCGTGGCCGACCTGCTCGCGGCCGGCGTCGGCGCCGCGTCCGACGAGTGGGACCTGGCGGCCGGGCACTTCAGCGAGCGCCACGGGCTGTTCGTGATCATCGCCCTCGGCGAGTCGCTGATCCTCGCGGCCAGCGCCATCGCCGGCGAGGACCGCAGCGGCCACCTCGTGGCCACCGCCGGCGCCGCCATCCTCGTCGCCTGCCTGCTGTGGTGGACCTACTTCGGCTGGCTCAAGGAGGCGCTCGAGGAGGGCTTCGCCGCGTCGTCCACCGCCGAGCGCGGGCCGATGGCGCGCGACGCCTACTCGTTCCTGCACTTCCCGCTCATCGGCGGCATCATCGCGTTCGCCGTGGCCGTCGAGGAGGTGATGGTGCACCCCGACGAGCCCGCGAGCGCGCGGGTGATCGCCGCGCTCGCCGTCGGGGTGGGCCTCTTCGTCGGCTGCTCCGCCGCCAGCCACCGGCGGATCACCGGCACCCTGCTCACCGCCCGGCTGGCGATCGCGGCGCCCACCCTCGTCGCCATCGTGGCGCTCGGCGGCCTGGTGCCGGTGTGGCCCCTCCTCGCCGCCGCCGTGGGCCTCCTCGCCATCGTGGTGGTCGAGGAGCGCACCCACCGCCCCGACCGGTCGAGCGTCACCTTCGAGTAGGGCGCCGAGCCCCCGGCGCCGGCCCCTCGCCGTGGGACCTGCCGGGTAGCGTCGCCACCGTGGCCGACGCTCCCGCCTTCGTCTCCCGGCTCGTCCGGCTGCCGCTGCTCGACGCCGACGGCGACCCCGTCGGGCGGGTGGTCGACGTCGTGCTCGTGCCCTCGGGGGCGCGGTTCCGGGTGCTCGGGCTGGTGGCCAACATCGAGCGGCGCCAGATCTTCATCAACGTGAACCGGGTGGCCGACGTCGAGCCCGAGGGCGTGCGCATGTCGGGCGGCACCGTCAGCGTCCGCTCGTTCCACCGCCGCCCGGGCGAGCAGCTCGCCGTGCGCGACCTCTTCGACACCAAGATCGACGACGAGTACCTCATCGACCTCGCCATCGCGCCCGACGACGATCGGGCGTCGTGGCACGTGGTGCTGGCCGCCCTCGGGCGGCGGGGCCCGCTGCGCCGCCGGGCGCCGAGCGTGGTGCCGTGGGAGCGGGTGGCCTCGGCGTTCTCGAGCACCCCCGAGATGGAGGAGGTCGCCGAGCTGCGCGACCTGCACCCCACCGACGTGGTCGACCGGCTGCAGTCGCTGCCGCTCGCCCGCCGCCAGCAGGTGGTGGCGATGCTCGCCGACGACCAGGTGGCCGACCTGCTCGAGGAGATGCCCGAGGAGGAGGCGGTGCGGCTCATCGAGACGCTCGACCTCGAGCGGGCCGCCCACATCCTCGAGGAGATGGAGCCCGACGACGCCGTCGACCTGCTGGCCGACCTCCCCGAGGACGAGCGCGCCGCGCTCCTCCAGGAGATGCGGCCCGAGGAGTCGATCCCGCTGCGCCGCCTCCTCGCCTACGACGAGAACACCGCCGGTGGCCTGATGACCCCCGAGCCGGTGGTGCTGGCCCACACCACGAGCGTCGCCGAGGCGCTGGCCACGGTGCGCGAGCGCGAGATCCCCGCCGAGCTCGCCGCCCAGGTGTTCGTGGTGCAGCCGCCCATCTCCACCCCCACCGGCCGCTTCGTCGGCGTCGTCGGCTTCCAGCGCCTGCTGCGCGAGCAGCCCGCCACGCTGCTCGAGGAGTGCGTGGCCGACTCCACCGAACCGGTGGCGCCCGACCTGCCGCTGCGCGACGTGGCCGAGCGCCTCGCCTCCTACGACCTGCTCGCCCTGCCCGTCTGCGACCACGCCGGCCGCCTCGTCGGCGCGGTCACCGTCGACGACGTGCTCGACCACGTCCTCCCCTCGGGCTGGCGGCGCCGCCGGGTGCGACCGTGACCGCCGGTCGCGGCGGGCGCGGCGGCCGTGCCCTCGCGGGTGCGGCCGTGGTCGCCGCGCTCCTGCTCGGGGGCTGCGCGGCCAGCGGCGACCAGGGCGCCACGAGCCCCACCACGACGGCGACGACCGGCGACGGATCGACCACCGCCGGCGGGCCCGACGCCCGCACGATCGCCTGGGAGGACTGCGGCGGCGGCTTCGAGTGCGGCACCCTCGAGGTGCCCCTCGACTACGGGGATCCCGACGGCGCCACGATCGAGCTCGGCGTCACCCGCCACCGCGCGGAGGACCCCCAGGCCCGGATCGGCGCCCTGCTCGTGAACCCCGGCGGCCCGGGCGCCTCGGCCATCGAGCTGGCCCGCTCCCTGCCCCGCGGCGGCGAGCTCGGCGACCGCTTCGACATCGTCGGCTTCGACCCCCGCGGGGTCGGCGACAGCTCGGCGCTCGACTGCCACTCGCACCTCCAAGAGATCTACGACGCCGACCCCACCATCGACTCCGAGGCCGACCGGACCGCGTTCCTCGAGGCCTCGCAGGCGTTCGTCGACGAGTGCGAGGCGGCCTACGGCGACGAGCTGCCGTTCCTCGGCACCACCGACGTGGCCCGCGACATGGACGAGGTCCGCAAGGCGCTCGGCGAGGAGCAGATCAGCTACCTCGGCTACTCGTACGGCACGTCGCTCGGCCAGGAGTACGCCCGCCTGTTCCCCACCCGGGTGCGGGCGATGATCCTCGACGGCGTCGTGGACCACGAGCCCGACGGGATCACCACCGCCGAGCAGCAGGCCGCCGGCTTCGAGACCGCGTTCGAGTCCTACGTCGCGCACTGCGACGCCGACGGCTGCGGCTTCGGCGGCCGCTCGGCCACCGAGGTGGTCGACGCCGTGATCGCCGCCGCCGAGGAGGCGCCCATCCCGGCGCCCGACGCCGACCGTCCCGCCACCCCGGGCGTGGTGTCGCTGGCGCTGGGCCAGGCGCTCTACAGCGAGGTGCTCTGGGGCCAGCTGTCGCGCGCGCTGCGCGACGGGCTGGAGGGCGACGGCAGCGGCCTGGTGGCGCTCGCCGACCTGTACCTCGGGCGCGAGGACGACGGCAGCTACGACGGCGGGTTCGAGATCTACTTCGGCGTCTCCTGCATCGACGACACCTGGCCGAAGGATCCGCAGGACGTGATCGACGCCTCGCTCGAGGCCGAGCAGGAGACGCCCCGCTTCGGTGGGTCGATCGTCATCGACTACCTGCGCTGCTCGCTGTGGCCTGCACCCCAGCAGCCCCTCGGCCCGGTGCCCGCCGACACCGAGGGCCTGCCGCCGATCCTGGTCATCAGCACCACCAACGACCCGGCGACCCCCTACGAGAACGGGGTGCACGTGGCCGAGCAGATCCCCGGGGCGGTGCTGCTCACGAACGAGGGCGAGGGCCACACCATCGCCCTCCAGGGCAAGCCGTGCGTCGACGACGCGGTCATGGCCTACCTCACCGACCTCGAGGTGCCCGACGACGGCACCACCTGCGCCTGAGCGGCGCCCCCCTCAGCCGACGGTCTCGGCCAGGGCGCCGGCCACCAGCGGCTCGAGCACCAGCTCGGGCTGGTCGGCGGCGAGGCGGTCGAGCCAGTACACGGACTCGAACACGGCGATGAGGGTGCCGTCGCTGCGGCCGAGCACGTCGACGCCGCGCATGGCCCGCAGGGCCGACGCGCTGGCCGCATCGGTGCGGCGCGCCACCGTGTAGCTCGTGGGGCTGAGCTCGACCGGCGCGCCGAACTCCGTCTCGAGCCGGTGCACGGCGACCTCGAACTGCATCGGGCCCACCGCGGCGAGCACCGGGGCCTGGTCGCCGAGGTCGGGGTCGCGCAGCACCTGCACCACGCCCTCCTCGTCGAGCTGGGCGACGCCCTTGCGGAACTGCTTGAACTTCGACGTGTCGCGGACCCGGACCACCGAGAAGTGCTCGGGGGCGAAGCTCGGGATGCGGGGGAACGCCACCCGCTCGTCGAGCCACAGGGTGTCGCCCACCCGGACGTCGGTCGCGTTCACCAGGCCCACCACGTCGCCCGGGTACGCCTCCTCGAGCGTCTCGCGATCGGCGCCGTTCACGGTGTGGGCGTACTTGGTGGCGAAGGGCTTCCCGGTGGGCTCGTGGGTGACGACCATGCCCCGCTCGAAGCGCCCCGAGCAGACGCGCACGAACGCGATGCGGTCGCGGTGGGCCTTGTCCATGTTGGCCTGCACCTTGAACACGAAGCCGGAGAACGGATCGTCGAGGTTGCGGGGCTCGTCGTGCTCGTCGGGGCGAGCCGTGGGGGCGGGGGCGAGGTCGATCACGCTGTCGAGCAGGAGCCGCACGCCGAAGTTGGTGAGGGCCGAGCCGAAGAACGTGGGCGACAGCTCGCCGCCCAGGAACAGCTCCTCGTCGTGGTCGAGCCCCATCGTCTCGAGCAGCTCGCCCTCCTCGAGCGCCGTGGCGTAGGCGTCGCCCTCCTCGGCCAGGGCCCGGTCGCCCTCGACGACCTCCTCGGGCGCCTCGGTGGCGCCGCGCGCCGTGCGGGTGAAGCGGACGAACTCGCCGGTGCGACGGTCGAGCACCCCGCGGAAGTCGCCGGCGATGCCCACCGGCCACGTGACCGGTGCCGCGGTCACGCCGATCTTGGCCTCGATCTCGTCGAGCAGCTCGAGGGCGTCGCGCCCCGGGCGGTCCCACTTGTTGATGAAGGTGATGAGCGGCATCTGCCGGGCTTTGCAGACCTCGAAGAGCTTGAGCGTCTGGGGTTCGATGCCCTTCGCCGCGTCGAGCACCATCACGGCGGCGTCGGCGGCGGCCAGCACCCGGTAGGTGTCCTCGGAGAAGTCGCGGTGGCCGGGGGTGTCGAGCAGGTTCACCACCCGGTCGCGGTAGGGGAACTGGAGCACGGTCGAGGTGATGGAGATGCCGCGCTGCTGCTCCATCTCCATCCAGTCCGACGTGGCGGAGCGGCGATCGCCGCGCGCCTTGACCGCACCGGCGCCCGTGGTGAGGGCGCCGCCGTAGAGGAGGAACTTCTCGGTGAGGGTGGTCTTGCCGGCGTCGGGGTGCGAGATGATGGCGAAGGTCCGGCGGCGGGCGGCTTCGGCGGCAGGCGTGGTCATGGGAGGTCCCGGGGTTCGGTCGGCCTCGCACCCTACCGGGCGCTCCGGAGGGGCCGCCCTTCCCGCCCGGCGCCCCGTCGAGCCTCCCTCACCCGAGCGGTTGCGTCTGGAACTGCAACGTTCGTAACGCTATCGTCATGTTGTTCGGTGTGGAGGTGCCGATCATCCACCTATCGATCGCGACCTCCGGTGAGGTGCCCCAAGCCATGTGCGACAGCTGCCATCCCGACCCGGCCGACATCCGGCGCCGCGAGCTGAGCCGACGCTCGGTCATCGCCGGCGGCCTCGCCGTCGGCCTCCTGCCCTTCGTGGCCGACCGCGCCGGCGCCCAGGACGCGTTCACCAGCGCCGCCGGCGGCGAGCCCGGCGACGGCGGTCTGGAGGGCACGGTCCCCGGCGACCTGCCCACCACCAACGACTACGGCTTCCTCCCGCCGCGGCCCAAGACCGAGAAGCACGTGCGGCCGATCATGTTCCCCGTGCTGCCCGACAGCACGCTCGGCAAGGCCACCTGGAGCGACACCTACCTCGCGCCCCGCAGCGGCGGGCGCCTCCACGAGGGCCAGGATCTCATGGGCGCCAAGATGCTCAAGCTCTTGGCGGTCACCGACGGCACGATCGTCGAGCTGCGCCACCAGTCGAGCGGCAACTCGCTCTACCTCAAGGGCGACGACGGCTGGTACTACTGCTACCTCCACATCAACAACGACGACCCCGGCACCGACAACGGCGCCAACCAGTTCAAGTACGCCTTCGCCCCGGGCATGGCGGTGGGCAAGCGGGTCCTGAAGGGCGAGCACGTCGCCTACCTCGGCGACAGCGGCAACGCCGAGGCCACGGGCGCGCACTGCCACTTCGAGATCCGCATGCCGAACGCGAAGTGGTACAACGCGGCCGCCGTCAACGCCGCGTACTCGCTCACCGCCGCCGAGCCCGCCAAGCTGCGGGCCAAGGTGCAGGCCTCGGCGTTCGCGCCCCTCTCGGGCGTCGGCGCGTTCGTGCTCACCCAGGCGGCCGACTTCCTGGGCGGCAAGGCCGACAAGGCGTGGTCCGACCACTCGGTCGAGGACCTCGAGGGCGGCGTCGTCGGCCTCGACGAGTTCATCGCCGACCTGCTCGAGCACCCGTCCTCGGCGGGCGTCACCGCCCCCACCATCCGGCTGTACCTCGGGTTCTTCCTCCGGATGCCCGACTACCGCGGCCTCGACTACTGGTTCCGCCAGGTGTGGGGCGGCCGCTCGCTCGACCTGGCCGCCAGCCAGTTCGCGGGCAGCTCCGAGTTCCTCCGCCGCTACGGCGAGCTCGACAACGGCGAGTACCTCGACCTGATCTACAACAACCTGTTCGACCGCGACCCCGACCCGAGCGGCAAGGACTACTGGAAGCGCCGCCTCGACGCCGGCTGGAAGCGCGGCACGGTCATGCGGTACTTCTGCGAGTCCAGCGAGTACAAGCGCAAGACGGCCGCCAAGGTCCGGGTCCTGCAGGTGCACGCCGCCATGCTCCACCGCATGCCCTCCGCGTCGGAGTGGACGCGCTGGAGCGACTGGGACGCCGCCCTGCCCGACGGCAACAAGGGCCTCCAGGACCTGGTGAGGTCGCTGCGCACCAGCGACGAGTACGCCGCTCGCTTCGCGTAGGCCCGCGGCGCGGTGGGATGATCGGCCCATGGCCATCGACCACGAGCTCCTGCAGACCGCCGTCCGGATCGCCAACCTGGCGGCCGAGGTCACGCTCTTCCACTACCGCAACGACGACCTGGCCATCGACCGCAAGGGCGACGGCACCCCGGTGACCATCGCCGACCGCGAGGCCGAGCGCCTCGTGCGCTTCGAGCTCGGCGAGCTGTTCCCCGACGACGGCATCCTCGGCGAGGAGGAGCCCGAGAAGCTCGGCACCTCCGGGCGCCGCTGGATCGTCGACCCGATCGACGGCACCAAGGCGTTCTCCCGGGGCGTGCCCACCTACACCACGCTCCTCGCCCTCGAGGACGCCGACGGGATCGCCATCGGCGTGATCGGCGCACCGGCCATGGGCGAGTTCGTCTCGGCCGGCCGGGGCCTCGGGTGCTTCCTGAACGGTGAGCCCACCGGCGTCAACGCCCACGCCGGCCTCGACGGCGCCTGCATCTCCACCAGCGGGTTCAACCCGTGGGACGACGACGCCCTGCTGCGCGTGAAGCGCCGCGGCCTGCAGCTGCGCACCTGGGGCGACGGCTACGGCTACCTGCTGGTGGCCACCGGGCGGATCGAGGCCATGGTCGACCCGATCGCCGAGCTCTACGACCTGGCCCCGATGCCGGTGATCCTGGCCGAGGCCGGCGGGCGCTTCACCAGCTACGACGGCCTCGAGGGCCCGGGCCACGGCAACGGCGTGGCCACCAACGGCCTCCTGCACGACGACGTCCTCGGCCTGCTGAACGGCTGATGGTCCTGCGCCGCGCCGTCCTCGCCCTCGGCCTCGCCCTCGGCGCCGTGCTGCTCGGCGCCGTGGCCGCGGGCGCGCAGTCCGACCCGTCGGGCGAGACCGCCGCCTCGGGCGGACCGGTGCTCGTCATCGGCGTGGTGCTGGTGACGATCGGCGCGGTCGCGTTCGGGGTGCGGCTGCGGCGACGAGAGCGGTGAGGCGCGCCGCCACCGCCCTCGCCGTGGCCGTCGCCCTCCTGGTGGGGTCCGGCGGCCCGGCCGCCGCCGACCCGCCCCGTCCGACGAACGACCGCTCCGAGGTCACCGGGGCCGAGCCACCCCTCCCACCGCAGGTCGAGGTCCGGGTGGTGGGCGGCGACGCCTTCCTCGAGCTCTCCGTCGCCCGGGGCACCGAGGTGGTGGTCCCCGACTACGGCCAGGACGCCACCGCCGACGCGACGCCCTACCTGCGCTTCGAGGCGGACGGCACCGTCCGGCGCAACGAGCGCTCGCAAGCGCGCGCGGTGAACGACGACCGCTACGGCCGCACCGACGAGGTGCCCGATCCCGACGCCGCACCTCGCTGGACGGTGGTCGCGCGCGACGGGCGCTACGCCTGGCACGACCACCGCATCCACTGGATGTCGCCGCGCGCCCCGCAGGTGGTCGCCGACGACGGCACGATCGACCTCGGCGGACCCGACGGCGGCTGGGAGCTCGCCCTGCTCGTCGACGGGACGCCGACGGTGGTCACCGGGCGGTTGGTGCGGCTCGAGGCGCCGAGCCCGTGGCCCTGGCTGGCGCTCGCCGCGGCGGTGGGCGCCGCGGGCATCGCCCTGGGCCGTCGTCGCCCTCGCGCCCTGCTCGCCGTGGCGGCCGGCACCGGCGTCGGCGCCATCGTGGTCAGCGCCGCGCGCTGGCTCGACGCCCCGCCCGGCACCGCCGGGCTCCCGGTCGCCATCGTCGTGTCGGCGCTGGGCGCGGCCGGCGCGGTCGCCGCCCTGGTGGCACCGGCGCGGCTCCGCCCCATCGCCACCGCCCTCGCCGCCGCCGGGTTGCTCGGGTGGGCGGTGGCGCGCGCCGCCGTGCTCACCAACGCCGTGCTCCCGACCTCGCTCCCCTACGCCGTCGACCGCGGGATCACCGCCGCCGCCCTCGGCGTCGGCCTGGCCGTCGCCGCCGGGATGGTGCTCAGATCCAGCCGGCCCGCCTGAAGCGCCACCACAGCACCCCGGCCACCAGCGCCATGGACCCGACGGCGATCGGATAGCCCACGGACCAGCCGAGCTCGGGCATGTGGGAGAAGTTCATGCCCCACACGCCGGCGAGCAGGGTCGGCGCGGCGATGATCGCCGCCCACGCCGAGATCGTCCGCATGTCGTCGTTCTGGCGCACGCCGACCTGGGCGAGGTTGGCGTCGAGGGCGTCGGTGAGCACGTCGCGCACCAGCTCGAGGCGGCTGAGGACCCGCTGGAGGTGGTCGTCGACGTCGCGGAAGCCGAGGCGCAGCTCGTCGTCGACCACCACGACCTGGGCCACCATCAGGTCGCGGAGCAGCTCGCCCATCGGCACGACGTTGCGGAGCAGCTCGAGGACCTGGCGCTTCAGGCCGAAGATGCGCGCCGCCGGGTTGTCGCGGTCGTCGCTGAACACGGCCGCCTCCGCCTCGTCGACGTCGACCTCGAGCTCCTCGATCACCAGGGCGTAGTCGTCGACCACCGCGTCGATCGCCGCGTACAGGACGGCCGCGCCACCGTGGGCGAGGAGGCCGGCATCGTCCTCGAGGCGTCGTCGCACCGCGGCCAGCGGCGAGCCCTCGCCGTGGCGGATGGTGAGGACGAAGCCGGGGCCGACGATGAGCTGCAGCTCGCCGATGACCACGTCGTCGGGCGTCGTACGCCGCGGTCTTCGCCACCACGAAGGCCACGTCGCCGTAGCGCTCGACCTTCGGGCGCTGGTGGGCCTTCAGCGCGTCCTCCACGAGCAGGTCGTGCAGCGCGAACTCGGCCGTCACGGCCGCGAACTCCTCGGGCGTGGGGTCGTGGAGCCCGATCCAGAGCAGCTCGCCGTCGGCCCGTGGCGCCCCCGCATCGGCGTCGACGGAGTCGTCGACCGTCGCGGTACACGGCGCGGTCGACGATCACGACGTCGATCCTGCGCGCGCCGACCCCGCCGGGGCGGATGCTCGCTCGACCGCGCAGCGAGAAGTCGCGCCCGATTGCTTCACCCTGCGTGGTCGTAGCCGATGGGTGGCGGGCATGGAACGAGTCGGCAGCATCCTGGAGCGCGAGGGCGATGCCCTCGAGCACCTCCTCTTCAAGCTCATCGAGACGAAGCTCCTGCTCACGGCGGACGAAGCTCGGTTCCTCCCAGGCGACCCGTGAGGTCGAGCGGGCGCGCCCAGGCGCGAGCTCGACCTGCTGCGCGCCGCGACGGTGGCCCAGCTCGCAGCCGGGACGACGCTGCGTGTCCTCGCGGCGGTCGCCGGGACCGTGGCCGGCGATCCTGCGCGACCACCACGACGTGCTCACCCGCCTCGTCGACGAGATCGACGTGGTCGCCCACCAGAACGCCTGCTCGGCCCGGCTCGGGCTCGAGGCGCTCGCCTGCGAACCGGTCGCCGTCGGCGTCGGGGCCCCGTCGAGCCCACGGGGCGGGGCACGGGACGACCCGTCCGCAACGCCGAGCTCGACCGCCTGGCGCGGGCGCCCTCGAGTCCGTGCTCGGCACGGCCGCGCCTGCGGATGCCCGACCTGGTCGAGTTCCTGCGCTGAGCGCACCGGGCCCCAGGGCGCGACAGCGCCGGGCCCCGAAGGGCCCGGCGCCGTGGACACGCCTGCGAGAGGCGGGCGATCGGTGGTCAGGCGGTGGCGTAGCGGTCCTCGCCGATGCGGTCGTGCCAGTGCGAGGCGTCGCCGATGGCGGCGGCGTAGGTGGCCTTGCGGCGCGCCACCCGACCCTGCGGGGCGTCGAGGTCGATGCCGTGGTCGGACTCGTACTGGGCGGTGATGCCCTCGCGCAGCATCTCGAGCGCCTCCGAGCGCAGCTGCGAGATGCGCGACTCGGTCACGCCGAGGAAGGTGGCGAGCTCCTGGGACTTGCGGCCCTCGAGGAAGTAGCCGACGACGACGATGCGGTGGCGCTCGGGCAGCAGGTGCACGGCGTCGCGGAGGTAGCTGTGCAGCTCGCGGTTCTCGAGCTCCTCGCAGGGCTCGAGCGTCGAGTCGTCGGTGAGCACCTCGACGAGGGTGAGGTCCTCGTCGCCGTCGTTGACGTCGTACTCCAGGGCGAGCACGACCGAGCGGAACATCTTGTCCTGCAGCCGGCGCAGCTCGTCCTGGCTGACGCCCAGGGCCTCGGCGGTCTCCTCCGCGGAGGGCATGCGCCCGAGGTTGCTGGCCAGGCGCTGCTCGATGGCCTCGAGCCGGCGAGCGAGGTTGCGGACCGAGCGGGGGGCCCAGTCGGCGGCCCGCACGGCGTCGAGGATGGCGCCGCGGATGCGCTGGGCGGCGAAGCGGTCGAAGGGGACGCCCCGGCTCTCGTCGTAGCGGCGGGCCGCCTCGACGAGCCCGAGGGCGCCAGCGGTGGCGAGCTCCTCGCGGTCGACGTGGCGGGGGAAGTTCACCGCCACCTGGAAGACGACGTGCCGCACCAGCGGCAGGTGGTCCTCGATCAGCTGCTTGGTCTCTCGATCGGTGGTGTTGCTCGTGGTCATCGCCCTCTCCTGTGTCACCCGTGTCCAGTGGGTGACACGGGTTACGGGCGCGGGCGGAGCCGACTTGAGCGATTTCTGCGCGAAACATCCCTGGATCGGCCCCGGAACGGGGGAATTGAGCCGTACGACCCAAGCGATCTCGCTTTTCGTGGTGAACGTACCACCCAACGTGGTGCTATTCGGGGATGTCGGCCTCAGGCGGCACGTAGGTCCACCGACCCCGGAGGTCCTTGCGCGTGTAGGCGAGGCTCGTGCTCGCCTGCATCGGGGTGCCGGGGTAAGGGCCGAGGTAGTACTGGCCGACCCCGACGCCCGTGCCGACGCCCATGATCCCGGGCGGATCGAGGTCGAGGTGGGTGCGCCACCACGACTCGGAGAAGAACAGGGCGCAGTAGTCGACGTACACGTACTCGTCGATGAAGACGTGGCCGTGCTTGGTGAGGCGAGGCCAGAGCTCCTTCACGCAGGTGTGGAGGCTGGCCTGGTAGTCGACGTCGAGGAAGGCGAGCACGATCGGCTCGGTGTGCTGCGGGAGCGTCTGGTCGAACCAGCCCTTGCGGAACGTGCAGCGCTCGATCACGCCGTGGGCCGCCACGTTGGCCCGGACGTCGTCGAGCTCGGCGCGCAGGAACCCCTCGCCCTCCGCCGACGCGTAGCGGTCGGAGTCCTCGGCCGGCGGCAGGCCCTCGAACGAGTCGTAGACGATGAGCTCGCGATCGACGAGGTCGCACAGGATCGACAGGTTCGCGGTCGCGCCGCCCTGGAAGCAGCCGCACTCCACCACCACGCCCTTGGTCTTCGGGGAGGTGCCGAGCAGCTTGGCGGCCATGGCCAGGTGGGCCCGGTAGGAGGTGAGGGTGGGCAGGACCTGGGTGTTGCGGTACAGGCGGTGGGCCAGGCGCACCTTCTGCCACCAGCTCATGGCGTACGCGTCGTGGATCTTCCCGCTGAGCAGGAACGTCGCCGCGAACGGGATCGACAGCCACTCGTACGCGCCCTTCGCCCAGCGCACCCGCCACGGCGGCTGGGCGGCCCCGAACACCTCGTACTGCGCGGCGGCGCCGGTGCGGCGGCGGCGGCGGGGGAAGCGGGTCCGGGTGGGCATGGGCGGCACGCTACTCAGGGGCCGACCCGCCGGCTCGGGACCGCAGCGCCCGAGGCCGGTAGCGTGCGCCGGGTCGAGAGGAGGGCGCGTGAGGTTCCGACGGTTCCGCAAGGAGGCGAGCGCACCGGCCGCGCCCTCGCCCTCGCCCGACGAGGTCCGCGCCGAGGTCGACCGGCTCGCCGAGGCGGGCCAGGTCGATGCGGCCCTCGACCTGCTCGTGGCCCTCCACCGCCGCGGCCAGGCCGAGGGGTGCGAGGAGCAGATCCGGTCGCTGCGCCTGCAGGCGGGGGCGGTGGCCCGCGAGCAGGCCGGGCGGGGGGACTGGCCGCCGCGCTACGACGACCCGTTCCCCGAGGTCCGCGGCCGCTTCCCGGAGGTGCGCTCCGGCGCCCTGACCACCGAGCTGCTCGGCGGTGCGGTGGCCCACCACGGCGCGCTGATCGTCCGCGGGGCGCTGGCGCCCGACCAGGTCGAACGCCTCGCCGGAGCGATCGAGGCCACCCACGACAGCAAGCAGGCCGAGGCCGACGAGGCGAGCGACTGGTACCAGCCCCTCGTCGACATCGATGGGGCGGTGCGCCGGTGGGTCGCCCAGCGCGGCGGCACCTGGCTGGCCGACTCGCCCCGCAGCACCGAGATCGTGCTGTCCGAGCTGGAGGCGGCCGGGATCGTCCCGGCCATCGCCGGCCACCTGGGCGAGCGGCCGGTGATCTCGCTGCAGAAGTCCACCCTGCGGCGCACGCTGCCCGAGTTCGGCATCATCGCCTGGCACCAGGACGGCTCGTTCCTCGGCGACGAGGTGCGGACCATGAACGTCTGGGTCGCGCTGTCGGCGTGCGGCGGCGATCGACCGACACCGGGCCTCGAGATCCTCCCCCGGCGCCTCGACGGGGTGCTCCCCGTCGACGGCGTCCTGTCGCCCATCTCCGTGCCCCAGGAGCTGGTCGACGAGCTGGCCCAGGAGGGCGCCACGATCATCCCGACGTTCGAGGCCGGCGACGCGCTGCTCTTCGACGAGGTCCTGCTGCACCGCACCCACCTCGCCCCGGACATGACCGACGTGCGCTACGCGCTCGAGTGCTGGTTCTTCGCCCCCTCGCGGGCCACGAGCGAGTACACCCCGCTGCTCGTCTGAGGGGGCTCAGCCGAACCGGGCCACCTTCACGCCCCGGCGGTTGAGCTCCACCAGGACCGCGCTGGCGTCGACCAGCTCGGCGAGCCCGCCGGCCCCCGGGCGGCGCGCCCGGCCGGCGCCCAGCTCCACCGCCGCCAGGGCGGCCACGGCACCCCCTGCGATGCCGGGGCGGTCCATCGCCCCCAGGATCTCGACCGAGATGCCCTCGGGGCCACGCCCGCGCACCTCGACGCGCACGGCACCGAGGCCGCCCTCGGGGTGCGGGGGGCGCAGCATCGGCAGCCGCGCCGTGAGCCGGTCGCGACGTGTCGCGGCGAGCCGGGCGGTGACGCGGCCCACGCCGGGGAAGGCGGGCACGAGGAGCAGCGCATCGGGCAGCTCGGCGCGGTAGCAGTCGGCGGCGCCGATGGGGTCGGGGAACCAGCTCAGCTCCCGGCCCGAGCCGGCGGCCCGGCGCTGCCAGCCGCCGTCGCGCCAGTCGAGGCCGACGCCGCCGAGCGAGCCGTGGTGTTGGCGGGCGCAGGCCGGCCCGCCCGTGCCGAGCCGGGCGACGTGGATCTCGTCGACCTGCTCGAGGCGGTCGGCGGCGAGCCGGGCGAGCAGGCAGGTGAGGCCGGGCGAGAACGTGGCGCCCACCACCACCGTGGTGCCGCGCGCCTCGGCTTCGGGGCCCAGGTCGAGCAGCCCGCGCACCTCGTCGAGGCGATCGGAGGTGGCCACGACCGGCTGCCCGGCGGCGACCCGGCGCCGGGCGGCCGCCAGCTGGGTGCCGCACGGGGAGGCGAGGATCACGACGTCGGCATTGGGCAGGTCGTCGGCCGAGCCCGCGTGGGCGACGCCCTTGGGCCCGAGGGCGGAGACGACCTCGTCGACGCGTCCCGGCGCGGTGTCGCAGCACACCACGGCCTCGACGGCGTCGGTCGACGTGAGCTGCCGGGCGGCCCGGGTGCCGACGGCGCCCAGGCCGACGACGGCGACGCGCATCAGCGCAGCTCGTCGGGCGAGAGCTCGCGCCAGCCGCCGCGCTGGGGCGGCGTGCCCCCCGTGCCTCGGACCCGCAGCACCGCGGCGATCCCCCCGGCGATGCCGAGGGCGACGAGGGCTCGGCGGATCATCGTCACGGGGTTCCTCCGGGCAGACGGGGGTGTCGTGGGGCTAGCTGGAATCGAACCAGCGACCTCACCCTTATCAGGGGTGCGCTCTAACCGACTGAGCTATAGCCCCGAGCGGGAGCCGACGGTAGCGGGCGCGGCGACAGCGATGCGAACCGCTTGGCGCGGGGCTAGCGCTCCACGTCCTCCTCGATCACCACGAGGCGGATGCCCCCGGTGATCTCGCTGATCACGTTGACCAGCGCCGCCGCCAGGACGGTCACGACCGTGCCCGCCATCACGCCGACGGCGCCGACCGCGGCGGCCGCTCGGAACATCTGGTTGCCGTAGAAGGTGAAGTCCTCGAGGCCCACGTCCTCGAGGAACGACTGGAGGTTGTCGATCGTCCCGCTCGAGTACGCGATGCCCCAGAGGGCGGCGAGCGTGGCGAGGATCGCGGCGTACAGGCAGGCGTACACCACCAGCGAGAGCTTCAGCACCGACCAGAGGTCCACCCGGCGCACCACGCGCTTGACCCGTCGACCCCGCCGGCGCCCGGGCCGCGGGGGCTCGGGCTCGACGGGCGCTGCGTCGAGCTCCTCCTCGGCGGGGAGCTCGCCCACCAGCGTGTCGTCGACCGGCGCCGAACCCGACCCGTTGGCCGACCCGGCCGCCGGTGCGGCGATCGTCGCGGTCGCCGGACCTCCGCCCGCGGGGGACGCGGGCCGCGGGCGGCTCGGCGCGGTACGTGCCCCCCCACCGGGGCGCGGCGGGCGCTTGGGCCCGGTCTGATCGGAGGACATCGGGTCGAGCCTAGGGGATGGGGCTCGGGTCCCAGCGAGCGCGGGCGGTGGCCCGAACCGGACCTCGCACGACGGTGACCTCCACGTCGGGGCCCTCGGCGACGAAGGCGACGAGCTCCGCACCGTTGGCGCCGGCGAGGCGCTCGGCCGCGTCGCGACCTCCGGATGCCCCGGCGAGGGCGGCGGCGTCGGCGGCCGCCTGGACGCCGGCGCGCTGGGCCGCGGCGCGCCCGAGGTGGGCGACGCCCGCGATCGCCGTGGCGGCGAGCAGGAGGGCGACCATCGCCAGGAGGGCCGCCTGGCCCTCCTGGCGATGGCGTCGCTCAGGCATCCTCGGCGGACAGCACCGGCGCCACGGCCGCCACCGTGCGGTCGCCCTCGACGTTCATCACCCGGACGCCCGTGGCGTCGCGACCCTGCGAGGAGATCTCCCGCACCGCCATGCGGGTGACCACGCCGTCGGAGGCGATGGCGAGGATCTCGTCGTCGATGCCGACCATGAAGGCCGACACCACGAAGCCCTTCTTCGCCGTGAGCTTGATCCCTCGCACGCCCTGGCCGCCGCGGCCCTGCAGGTTGAACCGGTCGAGCTGGGTGCGCTTGCCGTAGCCGCCGTCGGTGACGATCAGGATCGCCGTGTCGTCGCGGGCCACGTCGCACGACACCACCTCGTCGCCCGGCTTCATCTTCATGCCCCGGACCCCCGCGGTGGAGCGACCCATCGGGCGCACGTCGTCCTGGGCGAAGCGGATGGTCATGCCGCTGCGGCTGACCATGAAGATCTCGTCGGCGTCGTTCACCGGGATCACCTTCACCAGCTGGTCGCCGTCGCGCAGGTTGATGGCGATGAGCCCGGCGCGCAGCGACGAGTCGTACTCGGTGAAGCGGGTCTTCTTCACCTGCCCGTTCTGGGTGGCGAAGAAGAGGTACTGGTTCGACTCGTAGTCGCGCGTGTCGATGATCGTCTGGATCCGCTCGTCGGGCTGGAGCGGCAGCAGGTTGACGATGGCGGTGCCCCGGGCCGTGCGGTCCTTCATCGGGATCTCGTGGGCCTTGAGGCGGTACACGCGCCCGAGGTTGGAGAAGAAGAGCAGGTACGCGTGGGCGGTGGTGGTGACGATGTGGGCGATGTAGTCCTCGTCCTTGAGCTTCGCCCCGGCGATGCCCCGCCCGCCGCGACCCTGCGCCTTGAAGGCGTCGACGGTCACCGTCTTGATGTAGCCCTTCGCCGACATGGTGACGATGAGGTCCTCGTCGTCGATGAGGTCCTCGAGGTCCATGTCGCCGGCGTCGTAGGTGACCTTCGAGACGCGGTCCGACGCGTGCTTCTCACGGATCTCGCCGAGCTCGTCCTTGATCACGCCGTAGAGCACGGTGCGGTCGGCGAGGATGGCCTCGAGGTGGGCGATGCGCTGGCGCAGCTCCTCCATCTCGGCCTCGAGGTTGGCGCGGCCGAGGCGGGTGAGGCGGTGCAGCTGCATCTCGAGGATGTACTCGGCCTGCACGTCGGAGAACTCGAACGGCGTCGCCATGAGCGCCTCGTGGGCGGCGGCGCGGTCCTCGGAGCCGCGGATGGTGGCGATGATCGCGTCGATGAGGTCGAGCGCCTTGAGCAGGCCCTCGACGATGTGGGCGCGCTCGCGGGCCTTGCGGAGCCGGTACTCCGAGCGCCGGGTGATGACGTCGACCTGGTGCTCGAGGTAGTGGAAGAGGCACTCGTAGAGGTTGAGCGTGCGCGGCACGCCGTCGACGAGCGCCACGGTGTTCACGCCGAACGAGGTCTGCAGGGGCGTGCGCTTGTAGAGGTTGTTCAGGATGATCAGCGCCGGCGCGTCGCGCTTGAGGGTGATCACGATGCGGGTCTTGCCGCCCGACGACTCGTCGTTGAGGTCGGCGATCCCCTCGAGCTCCTTGGCGTCGACGAGGTCCTTGATCTTGGTGAGGACCGAGCGCGGCCCCACCTGGTAGGGCAGCTGGGTGACGACGATGCGGTCGCCACCGCGCCGTCTCCTCGATCTCGGCCACGGCGCATGCGGATCGACCCACGGCCGGTCCGGTAGGCGTCGATGATCCCCGAGCGGCCCATGATCAGCGCACCGGTGGGGAAGTCGGGGCCGGTGACGAACTGCATCAGCCGGTCGCAGCGGGCGTCGCTGTCCATGGCGGCCAGCTCGTCCTCGTGCTCCATCAGGTGCACGGTGGCGTCGATCACCTCGCCCAGGTTGTGCGGCGGGATGTTGGTGGCCATGCCCACGGCGATGCCCTGGCCGCCGTTCACGAGCAGGTTCGGGAACCGCGACGGGAGCACCGCCGGCTCCTGGAACTCGCCCGAGTAGTTGTCGACGAAGTCGACGGTCTCCTCGCCGATGTCCTGGAGCATCGACATGGCCAGCGGGTCGAGCCGGCACTCGGTGTAGCGGGCCGCCGCGGGGCCGTCGTCGGGCGAGCCGAAGTTGCCGTGGCCGGCCACGAGCGGGTGGCGCAGCGAGTGGGGCTGGGCCATGCGCACGAGGGCGTCGTAGATGGCGCCGTCGCCGTGGGGGTGGTACTTGCCCATCACCTCGCCGGTGACGCGGGCGCACTTCATGAAGGGCCGGTCGGGCCGGGCGCCGACGTCGTACATGCCCCACAGGATCCGGCGGTGCACCGGCTTGAGGCCGTCGCGGACGTCGGGGAGCGCCCGCGACACGATGACGGACATGGAGTAGTCGAGGAACGACCGCTCCATCTCGTCTTCGATCTCGATGGGCTCGATGAGCCCGTAGTCCGTGATCGTCGGGTCGGCGCCGTCTCGCAGGTCGTCGCCGGTGGGGGGCAGCTCGTCGTCAGCCATGGGGTGCGGGGGTCTCCTCGTCGTGCAGCGGGATCGGTGGGGGCGTCGACCGACTCAGATGTCGATGAAGCGCACGTCCTTGGCGTTGCGCTTGATGAAGTCCTTGCGGGCTTCGACGTCGTCGCCCATGAGGGTCGAGATCGCGGTGTCGGCGGTGGCGGCCTGCTCGACCGTGACCTGCAGGAGGGTGCGCGAGGCCGCGTCCATGGTGGTGGCCTTGAGCTCCTCCCAGTCCATCTCGCCGAGGCCCTTCAGCCGGGCGAACTCCTTCTTGTGGTTGGGGTGGTCCACCAGGAACTGGGCCTTGGCCGCGTCGTCCTTCAGGTACACCTTCTCCTTGCCCACCACCGTGGAGTAGAGCGGCGGCTGGGCGATGTAGATGTGCTTGTCCTCCACCAGCTGCTTCATGTGGCGGAAGAAGAAGGTGAGCAGGAGCGTGCGGATGTGGCTGCCGTCGACGTCGGCGTCGCACAGCAGGATGACCCGCTCGTAGCGCGATTTCGCCACGTCGAACTCGTCGGCGCCGAAGCCGGCCCCGATCGCCGAGATGAGCGCCTGCACCTCGGTGTTCTTCAGCATCTTGTCCATGCGGGCCCGCTCGACGTTGAGGATCTTGCCGCGGATGGGCAGGATCGCCTGGGTGCGCGGGTCGCGCGCCGAGGTGGCCGAGCCGCCGGCCGAGTCGCCCTCGACGATGAACAGCTCGCACTCGCTGCGGTCGCGGCTCGAGCAGTCGCGGAGCTTGTCGGGCATGCCGGCGCCGTCGAGCGCGCTCTTGCGGCGGGTGTTGTCGCGCGCCTGCTTGGCGGCGGCCCGGGCCCGCTGCGCGTTGAGCGCCTTCTTCACGATCTTGTTGGCCTCGGTGGGGTTCTCCTCGAACCAGTCGGCCAGCTTCTCGTTGGTGGCCTTCTGCACCAGCGTCTTGATCTCGGGGTTGCCGAGCTTGCCCTTGGTCTGGCCCTCGAACTGCGGCTCGCTCACGCGCACCGAGATGATGGCGGTGAGGCCCTCGCGCACGTCGTCGCCACCCAGGTTCGGGTCCTTCTCCTTGAGCAGCGCCTTGGCCCGGGCGTACTTGTTGACCACGGTGGTGAGGGCGGCCCGGAAGCCCTCCTCGTGCACGCCGCCGCCGATGGTGGCGATGCCGTTGGCGAAGCTGTGGAGCCCGTCGGTCTGGTAGCCCTCGTTCCACTGGAACGCGATCTCCACCGAGCTGCCCGGCTCGCTGGCCTCGTAGTAGCCCACCCGGCTGAACAGCGGCGTCTTGGTGGCGTTGACGTGCTTCACGAAGTCGACGAGGCCGTTGTTGTACTTGTAGACGACCGGCTCGCCGTCGTGGCCCTCCCGCTCGTCCTTGAACCGGATCTCGAGCGCCTTGTTGAGGAAGGCCATCATCTGGAACCGCTCGAGCATGGTGCGGGCCACGAACTCGGTGGTCTCGAACACGGTGGGGTCGGGCCAGAAGGTGACCGTGGTGCCGGTGCGGCCGCGGGGCGCGTCGCCCACCACCGCGAGCTTGGTCTGCTTCTCGCCGCCGTCGGAGAACTCGATGCGGTGGCGCTTGCCGTCGCGGTCGACCTCGACGACGACGCGCGCCGACATGGCGTTCACCACCGACACGCCGACGCCGTGGAGCCCGCCCGACACGTCGTAGCCGCCACCGCCGAACTTCGAGCCGCCACCGACCTTGGTGAGGGCGATCTCGACGCCCGAGATCTTGTGCTCGGGGTGCAGGTCGGTGGGGATGCCCCGGCCGTTGTCGGCCACCCGGCAGCCCCCATCGGCGAGGATCGTGATGTCGATGCGGTCGCAGTAGCCGGCCATGGCCTCGTCGACCGAGTTGTCGACCACCTCCCACACCAGGTGGTGCAGGCCGTTGATGCCGGTGCCGCCGATGTACATGCCGGGCCGCTTGCGGACGTGCGCGAGGCCCTCGAGGATCTGGAACGACTCCGACGTGTACTTCTTCTCGGACGGCACGGGCGCGACCTTTCAGGACCGGGAGGGAGCGGCGGTGAGCGACTGCTCGGGAGCCTCCGGCGAGACGGGGCCGGAGGAGGTTCCGAGGCGCTGCACGATGGCTCCCATCCTACCACCTGGGGAGGACATCTCGGACCACCCCGGGCCCGCCGGGAGTGCCGTGAGATCGTTGCGTCACAAGGGTTTGCGACCCATCGGGCGCATCAGCGCCGACGGGTCGCGCGGGTGGTCACGGACGTCACCACGCCCGGGCCCAGGAGCCGCTCGAGCCGACCGAGGATCTCGGCCTCGGACCACCGCAGGTGGCCGGCCCACGCCGGGTTGTCGACCCCGATCCGCAGGCAGCCGTCCTCGATGGCGAGGGGCTGGGCGTGGGCCACGAGCTCGGCGCCGACCACCTCCTCCCAGCGCTCGTGGACCGTCACGATCGCGTCCGCGCTCGGCGCGCCGAGCCCGGCGAGCACCGCGTCGAGCAGCGCCGGGAGCGCCACCGGATCAGCCTCGTCGCCCGTGGCGTCGGAGGTCGGCAGGCGGGACCACGGCACGGCCGCAGTCTCGCGCGCCCGGCGCGATCAGCCCGGCGCCACCGCTCCCTCGCGCACCTGCAGCACGACGCCGGGCACCGCACCCGCCGGCAGCCCGCCCGCCGTCGACAGCACCGTCTGGCCGGCGGGCAGCGTGCGCAGGAGGGCGTCGGAGCGCTCGGGATCGAGCTCGGAGAACACGTCGTCGAGCAGCAGCACCGGCGTGGTCTCGGTGTGCTCGGCCACCACGTGGTGGGCGGCGAGGCGCAGGGCGAGGGCGAGCGAGCGCTGCTCGCCCTGCGACGCGTGGGTCCGGGCGGGCAGGCCGCCGATCGACAGGTCGAGCTCGTCGCGGTGCGGGCCCACGGTCGAGACGCCCCGACGGAGGTCGTCGCGCCGGGCCGCCGCCAGCGCCGCGGCCAGGCCCTCGTCCATCCACGGCGCGGCATAGGCGGCCTGCACGAGGGCCGAGCGGCTCGCCACCTGGTCGTACGCGCTCGCGAGCAGCGGGCCCAGCGAGGCGACCAGGTTGCGGCGGGCCGAGGCCAGGGCCTCGCCGGCGGCCACGAGCTTGGCGTCGAACACGTCGAGGGTCAGCTCGACCTCCCCGCTCAACCGCCCGCCCGCCTGCTTCAGCAGGGCGCCGCGCTGGCGCAGCACCCGGTCGAGGTCGGCCTGCATCTGGTCGTAGCGCGGCGACAGCGACACCAGGACGCCGTCGAGGTAGCGGCGCCGCTCCCCCGGCGAGCCCTTGACCAACGTGAGGTCGTCGGGCGAGAACACCGTGACCCGGAGGGCGCCGAGCAGGTCTCGCGCCCGCTTCAAGGGCTGCTTGTTGAGCAGCGCCCGGTTGCGACCGCCGAGCACGATCTCGGCCTCGAGGAGCAGCTCGCGCCCTTCGCGCTCCGCCTCGGCGCGCACCACGGCGCGCTCGGCGCCGACCCGGACGAGGGCATCGGTGGGCGCGCCCCGGAACGAGCCGAGGGTGGCGAGGTAGCCGATCGCCTCGAGGAGGTTGGTCTTGCCCTGGCCGTTGGGGCCGAGGACCGCGGTCAGCCCCGGATCGAACGCGACGTCGGCCTCCCGGTAGCCGCGGAAGTCGGTGAGCCAGAGGCGCCGCAGCTGCACGGCGGGGCGCTAGGAGACCCGGACGGGCATCAGCAGGTAGAGGAACTCCTGGGCGTCGGCCGCCCGGATCACCGCCGGCTTCTGGGCGTCGACCGTGTCGAGGTGGATCTCGTCGCCGGGGGTGACCTCCACGCCGCTCAGGAGGTAGTCCGGGTTGAACGCCACGGTGAGCTCCGTGCCCTCGTAGCTGGCATCGAGCTGCTCGTGGGCCTGGCCGACGTCCTGGGTGATCGCGATGAGCTCGAGGCCGTCGTCGCCCATCGCCAGGCGGACGGGGGTGTTCAGCTCGCGGGCCATGAGCTTCACGCGCTTGACCGCCTCGACGAGGGCCTCGCGACCGACCACGAGCCGGTTGGGGTGGCTGGCGGGGATCAGCCCCCGGTAGTTCGGGAACTCGCCCTCGATGAGGCGGGTGGTGAGGCGCACCCCACCGACCTCGAAGGCCGCCTCGCGCTCGCCGAGGCGCAGGGTCACCTCGTCGGCCGAGCCGAGCAGCCGCTCGAGCTCGCGCAGGGCCCGCGACGGCACCAGCACGCTCTGGCCCTCGCCCAGGACCGAGGTCCCCGGCAGGTCGCGCACCGCGAGGCGGTAGGAGTCCGTGGCGACGAGCCGGAGCCCGCCGGACTCGGCGGCGAGCAGCACCCCGGTCAGGATGGGGCGCGCATCGTCCGCGCTGGCGGCCGGGACCACCTGGCGCAGCGCGCCGGCGAAGTCCTTGGCCGCGAGGGTGACGGCATCGTCGGCCGGCATGGCGAGGCGGGGGAACTCGTCGGCGGGCAGCAACCGGAGCGACGACTCGAAGCGCCCGGCGGTGATCCGGGCCTCGTCGCCCTCGACCGCCACCTCGACGCGGGGATCGCCGAGCGAGCGCACCAGATCGGAGGAGATCTTGGCGGGCAGCACGGCCACGCCGTCCTGCTCGCCGGCGACGGTGACCTCGATCTCGATGGTGAGCTCGAGGTCGCTGCCGGTCAGGCGCAGGCGGTCGCCCACCAGCTCGGCGCGCACGCCCGACAGGACGGGCAGGGCGCCGCCTCGGTTGGCCACCGCTCGGCCTGCAGAGGCCAGGGCGTCGACCAGGGTGTCACGCTCGCAACGGAACTTCACGGGGTGCGCTCGCTTTCTCCGGAGAAGGTGTCGATCAAGATCTGGTGGTGGTCATGGGCCCTGTGGACTGTGGAGAAGTCCGCGGCCGAGCAGGTCAGGGCGCCTTCGGGCGTCCGAGCGGCGTCCACAGCGTTCCACAGGCTGCGGCGCCGCGGGTGCACCGTCGCGGGCGAGGGCGGTGGTGGTCCCCATCGGTCCACGGCGCACCCCCCGGTCGTCCACAGGTCGATCCAGCGCGCGCGGCCGGGAAATGCCCAGGCAGCTGTGGACGACGGTGGACAAGTGCTGTGACGGCGGACACGGGCGTGGCCATCTCAGCTTCCCTTGCGGATCTGGTTGAGCAGCTCGGTGACCTGGTCGTAGATCTGTCGGCGTTCGCCCATCAGCGCCTTGATCTTCTCGACCGCGTGGATGACCGTCGTGTGATCTCGACCCCCGAACTCCCGGGCGATGGCCGGGTAGGAGAGGTCGGTCAGGTCGCGGAAGACGTACATCGCGATCTGTCGGGCCGTGACGAGGGGCCGCTGGCGGCTCTTCCCCTTGATCTCCTCGACCGTGAAGTCGAAGTAGGCCGCGGTGGCGTCGAGGATCACCTGGGGGGTGATCGGTCGGGGCTGGCGGTCGCCCAGCAGGTCGTGGAGGTGGCGCTCGGCCTCCTCGAGGGTGACGGGCCGCTTGTGGAGGCGGGCCAGGGCGGTGACGCGGTTCAGCGCACCCTCGAGCTCGCGGATGTTCTCGGTGATGTTGGTGGCGATCAGCTCGAGGACCTCGTCGGGCACCGGGATCGGCTCGCCCTCGGCCTTCTTCCCGAGCACCGCCAGGCGGGTCTCGAGGTCGGGCGGCTGGATGTCGGTGATCAGGCCCATCTTGAACCGGCTGCGCAGGCGGTTCTCCAGGGTGGAGATGGCATCGGGCGGCCGATCCGACGACAGCACCAGCTGGCGGCGACCCTCGTGGAGCGCGTTGAACGTGTGGAAGAACTCCTCCTGGGTCTCCTTGCGGTTCTCCAGGAACTGGATGTCGTCGACGAGCAGGACGTCGACCTCGCGGTAGCGCCGCTTGAACTCGGCTGACGTGTTGAGGCGGATCGACTCGATGAACTCGTTGAGGAAGGTCTCGGAGGTGACGTAGCGCACCACGTAGTCGCGGTAGTTCTCCTCGACGTAGTGCTTGATCGCCTGGAGCAGGTGGGTCTTGCCGAGGCCGGCGTCGCCGTAGATGAACAGCGGGTTGTACGAGCGACCGGGCTGGCCGGCCACCGACAGCGCCGCCGCGTGGGCGAACTGGTTCGACGGCCCGCGCACGAAGTCGTCGAAGGTGCGCGTCGGCGGGGTCGGGTCGCCGAGGCCGCTTGGCGTGGCCGTCGCAGCACGCGGGGTGTCGGGCGCTGCCGCGGGCTCGAGGACCGCCGGGGTCCCGAGGTGGCGGTCGAGGGGGTCGGCGACCGCCTCGTGATCGGCCTCCTGCGGGCGCACCTCGAGGACGATGGCCAGGTCCTCGCCGCTCGTGTCGCGCACGATGTCCTGGACGAGCGACAGGTAGCGGCCCTCGACGCGGTCCTTCACGACCGCGCTGGGAACCGCCAGGCGGAGCGTGCCGCCCTCGGACGCGATCTGGGCGATGTCCTGGAAGGTCGAGCGCCACACCGCGTCGGAGACCTGGTCGCGCAAGGCGGCCTGGCAGTCCATCCACAGGTGCTGTCCGTCTCCCACCTGCTCGAACCGTACCTCTCGTTGCCGTTCCACAGCCGAGTCCACACCTGTGGAAAAACCGGTTGCCGCCCTGGCCGCGAGGGTCAGGACGGTGGGGTGGCTCGGGACGTCCCGCTCGGTGGCCCGGTGGCTCGCCGTGCGGCAGGGAGCGGACCGTAGCACCGCTGCTGCGGCCTCGCGCAAGGGCCCGCGGCCCAGCGACGCCCACCCTCGGAGGTCGGCCGCGATTGCTCCGTGGTCGGACGGAGGCGTAGCGTTGCCCGGATGGTCCGTGCGCCTCGGCGCGCGGCCACGAGTCGAGTGCCGACGGCCGCATCCGGGCGGCCGTCCGAGCGGTGCCCGGTGCACCGCTCTCGAGGAGGACCAGTGAAGCGCACCTACCAGCCCAACGTCCGCAAGCGGGCGAAGAACCACGGCTTCCGCAAGCGGATGTCCACGAAGGCCGGCCGCGCCGTGCTGCGCAGCCGTCGCCTGAAGGGCCGGGCGAAGCTGTCGGCTTGATCGGTCCCATCCGGGGACGCCGTGCCTTCGAGGCGCTGCGCACCCGGGGGATCCGCGCTCGGAGCGGCCCGCTGGGCGGGTCCCTCCTGGCCGAGCCCGACGACGCCGGCACCCGGGTCGCGTACGCCATCCCGAAGCGGGTGGGCGGGGCGGTCGAGCGCAACCGGTTGCGGCGGCGGCTCCGGGCGATCGTCGCCGAGCTGGCCGACGTGCCGGGCGCGGTGCCCGCGGGGGCGCTGGTCGTGACCGCGGGTCCCGAGGCTGCTCGCCGCACACCCGAGGAACTGAGGATCGACGTGGAGAGGTTGCTGTCGCTGCTCGAGGAGCGCCGCACCGCCGGGGAGCCCCGGTGAGCCTCCCGGCGCGCGCCCTGCGGCGCCTCGTGCTGCTCTACCAGCAGGTTCGCGCGGGCCGTCCCTCCCCGTGCCGCTTCACCCCCACCTGCTCGTCGTACGCGCTCGAGGCGATCGAGCGCCATGGGGCCGCACGCGGCTCCTGGCTGGCGGTGCGCCGCCTCGGCCGCTGCCACCCCTGGGGCGGCCACGGCTGGGACCCGGTGCCCGAGGCCCGGCCCGCCGAACACCCTGACCACCACCACGAACGGAAGGTCGCCTGATGTACGACCTGATCGCCAAGCCGCTCCAGTTCTTCTACGAGCTGTGGCCGAACTACGCCGGCGCGATCTCGCTGCTGACGCTGACGATCATGATCCTTCTCCTGCCCCTCACCCTGAAGGGCACCCGGAGCATGCTGGCGATGCAGAAGCTCCAGCCGGAGCTGAAGAAGATCCAGGCGAAGTACAAGGACGATCGCCAGCAGCTCAACGAGCAGATGATGCTGTTCTACAAGGAGAACAACATCAACCCGGTCTCGGGCTGCCTGCCGCTGCTGCTGCAGATGCCGGTGTTCGTCATCCTCTACCGGACCCTGTTCGAGCTGCTCAACCGCCAGCCGTTCGGCTACGACATGGGCGCGGCGTCGGCCCGGGCCACGATCGGGGTCGACGGCGGCGCCGGCGCCGGCGTCTGGGAGAAGTTCGGCTACTTCGTCCCCAAGCACCTCGACCCGAGCTCGGCGCTCTACCACGACCTGTCGAACACCCGCGACGCCCGCTCGTTCGGCCTGAGCCTGGCCGAATCGGCCTCCAAGGCGCTCGGCGAGGGCTTCGTGCACGCCCTGCCGTACATCCTGCTCGTCGTCGCGGTCACGGCCACCTCCTACATCCAGCAGAAGCAGGTGTCGGGCCGCAACCCGCAGGCGCAGGTGAACCCGCAGCAGCAGATGCTCATGCGGATCATGCCGCTGTTCTTCGCCTTCATCTCGTTCACGCTGCCCTCGGGCATCGTCGTGTACTTCCTCGTGTCGAACCTCTTCCGGGTCGGCCAGCAGGCCCTCATCACCCGAACGATGTATCGCGACGAGGACGGCGTGGTGAACACCACCGGCCGGGCAAGTGACAGATCGTCAACAGCAGATGGCCCGGTCACCAAGCCCAAGGGGTTCTTCCAGCAGCTCAAGGAGATCGAGCCGCCGAACCCGAACCGCGCCAAGCGCGAGGTCCAGGCCGCCAAGGCGGCCAAGGCGAAGCCCACGGCGGCGTCGGGCACCGGGGCCAAGGGGGCCGGGGCGAAGGGTGCCACGACCTCGACGGCGGGTGGCGCCTCGTCGGGAGCGAAGCCCAGCCGCACGGCGCCGTCTGCCGCCAACCGATCCAAGTCGAAGAAGAAGAGGAAGTGATCGCCCGTGGAGTGGGTTGAGACGACCGGCCGCACCATCGAGGACGCCAAGGAGGCGGCGCTCGACCAGCTCGGCATCGACGAGAGCGAGGCCGAGTTCGAGGTCCTCGAAGAGCCCAAGACCGGGCTGTTCGGGCGGCCCCGAGGCGAGGCCCGGCTGCGGGCCCGCGTGGTGCCCAAGGCCCCGCGCCCCAAGCAGGAGCGCCGTCCGCGGCGGGCTCGCAGCGGGGGCAACGGCGGCGGCCGCAAGGAGCAGGGGTCGTCGACCCCGACCGCCGAGTCGGCGGGCTCGGAGGAGGCGTCGTCGAACGGCGACGCCGAGCAAGGACGGAACCGCCGTGGCGGCAACCGTCGAGGTGGCGATTCCAACCGCCGTGGGCCGAAGCCGCAGGAGGGCAACCACATGACCGAAGACGACGTTCCCGTCGGCGTGCAGGCCGACATCATCACCGAGTTCCTCGAGGGCCTGCTCGTGGCGTTCGAGGTCGAAGGCACCGTGACCCGCACCGAGGTCGATGACGAGACCATCGAGCTCAGCGTCGACGGCCAGGACCTCGGGCTGCTGATCGGGCCGAAGGGACAGACGCTCACCGCCGTGCACGAGCTGTCGCGGACGGTGCTGCAGCGCCGGGCCACGGGCCGCCACGTCGGTCGGGTGCGCATCGACATCGGTGGGTACCGCCAGCGCCGGCAGGAGGCGCTGGCGCGCTTCGTGCAGCAGCAGGCCGAGCAGGTGCTGGCCGAGGGCACGGCCCGTGCGCTCGAGCCGATGAACTCGGCCGACCGCAAGGTCGTCCACGACACGGTCAACGAGATCGATGGCGTGGCCACCGTGTCGGAAGGTGCCGATCCCGACCGTCGGGTCGTGATCGTGCTCGACGACGCCGGCGAGTGACCGACCAGCTGCTCGGCCTCCTCGAGGAGAGCCGACAGCGTGGCTTCCTGGGCCCGGGCCCGGTCGAGGGGCACCTCGACCATGCCCGGGCCTTCGCCGTTGCGGTCGAGGCCGTGCCCGACCGGGCCCTCGACCTCGGTGCTGGCGGCGGGCTGCCAGGGTTGGTGCTGGCCGCCACGACCTGGCCCACCACCCGTTGGACCTTGCTCGACGCCATGGGGAAGCGGACCGCCTTCTTGGAGGAGGCCGTCGAGCTGCTCGGGCTCGGCGATCGCGTCGAGGTGGTGACGGCTCGGGCGGAGTCGGTCGGGAGAGCGGTCGAGCATCGGGGCGCGTACGACCTCGTCGTGGCTCGCAGCTTCGGACCGCCGGCGGTCGCCCTCGAGTGCGCCGCTCCCCTCCTCCGCCGTGGTGGCCGCTTCGTGGTGAGCGAACCGCCCGATGCCGTGCTGGCGACGCGCTGGCCGGTGGAGGGCGTCGGCCTGCTCGGTGGTGCCCCACCGGTGGCGACCCTTGCCGGAGCGGCGCCGGGCGTGCACCTCGTCGTCATCGACCAGGCGGAGCCGTGCCCCGACCGGTACCCGCGCCGCGTCGGGGTCCCGGCCAAGCGGCCCCTGTTCTCCTCGCCTCGCTGATCGCCGCCGGTCGACCCGGCGTCGGCTCGGCCAGCCGGGATGGCAGTGTGGGCGAGGTCGATGGTTCCACGTGGAACGCGCCGGGCGGTGGTGTCAGGGGAGGGCGCGGGCGCGTCCGACCTCCCGGGCCCTCCGAGGACCGTGCGGGCCTCGGGCCACGGCAGGCCACCCGGTCCCGGGCGCAGCCCGCGCCATCGTCGGGGTGACGTCCTCCGGGGTGTCATGGCGGCCGCTCGGGCGGGACCGCAGACGGCCTCGTCCGGTGCACTGCCCGGGTGAGGCGAGGGCCGGCTGGCGCTCCTGGACCAGTCCGCTGGTCGTGCCTCCGACCACCGGTTCTCGCCCTGGTGGCGGCGCCTCGTCCCGCCGGTCGGTCCTCGGTCACGGTCGGGGCGCGGTCGGCCTTCGCGCGCCGGACGATGGAGGTCGAGGCACCCGACGGGGGTGGTCGGGCGCCCCTGCCGGTACCGGGCCCGCCCCGACCGCGCCTCGTGCCGGGGTGAGCCAGCGGGATGGGCGATGAGGCTCCCCATCACCCCGGCGCTGGCCATCGGGTGCGTGGCGGGCGCCGGGCGGCCTCGACCGAGTTGGCCGTCCCGGCCCGGAGCGGGTGCCGGCCTCGGGGTCGCTCGAGACGCTCGGCACGTGGCTGCTGCGTGGATCGGCAGCGGGTGTCAGGTTCGTGCGCAGGATCCTGCTCGGTCTGGCCCCTCGCCGGCGAGATCAGGGTGGTCAGGGTGCGGTTGCCGTGCGGCGTCTCAGACGGCGGTCGCCGCGCCGGCTGGTCCCGGGTCGGGCCCGCGGGAGCGCAGGCCGGGAATCGATGGGAACCTCGGCGCGCGGCGCTCCTGGCTGCTGGGCCGGGGCGGCCGCTGGCGGGGAGCGGCGCGCACCGGTGGGGACGGCGAGGGCGCCATGGGCGGTGGGACGGGTGCGCCAGCTGGTCGGCGTCGCGCTCGTGGGGTCACCGGTCGCCGAGTGGCGCTCCTCGCTTCCGGCGCTCCTCCGGCGGGCGAGCCCGCCCGGAGGGCGCTCCGAGGATCGACGGTGACGGGAGCGCCGGGTGAGGCGCCTCGCCGCCCGCCACGTGTCGCGGTGCGCCCGGATACCGCCTCGACCCATCGGGCCGCTACCGAGGCCGTCCCCGGGTCGGAGGAGCGGCGGAGGCGATGGCGGGATGTGCCGCCGTCGGTCGCGGCTCGACGACGCCGGGCCGGTGGGTGGGCACCGCTGGGCAGGGGATTCCGGTCGCC
Source organism: Acidimicrobiales bacterium (assembly GCA_041394165.1). Classification (GTDB taxonomy): domain Bacteria; phylum Actinomycetota; class Acidimicrobiia; order Acidimicrobiales; family Iamiaceae; genus Aquihabitans. Next base: position 172,158 of record JAWKIT010000002.1, on the reverse strand, counting down.
CGGACCGGGCTCGCTGGTGGCGCGTCGTCGCCGGTCGGGTTGCAGCGGAAGGTGATCTGCCCCTTCACGTGGGCAGCTCGCCGGCGCACCGGTCAGCGTCGCATCCGGGGGCCTTGCTCGACGTCGGGTCGTGTTCCTGCGTGGGGCCGTGCGCCGGGTGCTGCTCGGGCGCTCTGCGCTGGCGAGCACGCCTCGTCGGCGGGTCTGACGATCCGTAGGACCGTCAAGCCCGCACCACCAGCGAGCCCGAGGCGCACCGCTCGTCGGCGCTGGTCGACGGCGTGCGGGCTGCGGACGAGGGACCGAGTACCCGGGCCGGTGGGATCGCGGACAGGTCCGGCTGCCGGGTCACGAGGAACGGCCTCGGCTGCGAGTGAGAAGGTCCGAGCCGCGCTCCGCGAACCGTTGGGACGGGGGCGCCGTTGGACGTTCCTCCTCCGCCTCGCCGCTGGTTGCTGCGCTCGGGTGCGTTCGGGGTTCTGGTCGGGCCCGGGCGGCCGCAGCCCCGGCCGATGGGCCGAGCGGTCAGAAGGGAAGGCCTGGCGCTCGGTCGGTCGGGAACCTTCCTGCCACCGGCTCTTGGTCCGGACGCCGGCGACCAGGTGATCGGCCGCACCGAGCGATGCGCGGCTGCTGGTCTGCGGGCCGGCGCCTGGCCCGTGGCATCAGGCGGTGGGTCGTCGAGGCCGCGGAGGACCGGTCGGGCGGGCGAACACCGTTCCACGTGAAACGGACGATCGCTGTCATCGGCGCGTCGGCGGCGCGGGGGTGACCACGTTCCACGTGGAACAGGCGATCACGCCACCGCGGCGCGCCTCGGGGCGGCACGGTCCAGGACCGTTTCACGTGGAACCGTTCGACGCCCCGGGCCGGCGCCGCCAGGGCCGGATGGGGCCCCAGGGACGCATGCCACCGTCGCAACGACCGCGCCGCCAGCGATGCTGGGCGGTCGCATCGTGGCCGGGGCCGGTCGCTCGAGGCGGGCCGTTCCCCGGCGCGCCACCGCACCGACGTCGACCCCCGGCACGAACCCCCGGCCCGAGAGGATGGATCGGTGCTTGACCCTTGGCGGCTGGAGCGGAAGGATGGGAGGGTGACAGATCCCGCGTCGTACCCCGAGGTCGGCGGCGAGGCTGGCGAGGGCTCGGTCGACGTGGATGCGGCACCCGCTCCCGCCGCCCGGCAGCTCCCGTCCCTCCCGCGCATCTTCGCCGTGGCCAACCAGAAGGGCGGGGTCGGCAAGACGACCACGACGGTGAACCTCGGTGCCGCGCTGGCCGAGCTCGGCTATCGCGTGCTGGTGGTCGACCTCGATCCGCAGGGCAACGCCAGCACCGGCCTCGGCATCAACATCCGAGGCCTCCAGGCGAGCATGTACGACGTCATCTTGAGCGACGTACCGATCGAGGACTGCATCGAGGCGTCGTCGGTCAAGAACCTGTTCGTCGCCCCGGCCAGCCTCGATCTGGCTGGCGCCGAGATCGAGCTGGTGCCGGCGTTCAGTCGGGAGCTCCGCCTCAAGCAGGCGCTCGACGAGGTGCGAGAGGACTACGACTACATCCTGATCGACTGCCCGCCGTCGCTGGGTCTGCTGACCATCAACGGGATGGCGGCGGCCGGGGAGGTGTTGGTGCCGATCCAGTGCGAGTACTACGCGCTCGAGGGCCTGGGCCAGCTCATGCGCAACGTGGGGCTCGTCACCAAGAACCTGAACCCGTCGCTCGACATCTCGACGATCGTGCTCGTGATGTACGACGCTCGCACCAAGCTGTCCGACCAGGTGGCCCAGGAGGTGCGCGAGCACTTCGGCGAGAAGGTGTGCCGGATCATGATCCCACGCACCGTCCGGCTCTCCGAGGCCCCGTCCTACGGTCAGCCGATCACGGCGTTCGATCCGACCTCCCGGGGCGCGGTCGCCTACCGGGAGCTGGCGAAGGAGGTCAGCGGTGGCCCGGCGTAGCGGACTCGGCAAGGGGCTCGGCGCCCTCATCCCCAGCGATCTGGCCAACCCACGCGACGACGCCGCGCTGCGCGAGCTACCGGTCAGCCAGATCGAGCCGAACCAGCACCAGCCCCGCGGGTACTTCGACGAGGAGGCGCTCGTCTCGCTCACCGACTCCATCCGCGCCCTCGGGGTGCTGCAACCGATCCTGGTGCGCCCCTCGGGCGTCGAGCGCTACGAGCTGATCGCCGGCGAGCGTCGGTGGCGGGCGGCCAAGCGCGCCGGGCTGCAGACCATCCCGGCGGTCGTCCGCGAGATCGACGAGACGGCGTCCCTCGAGCAGGCGCTGGTGGAGAACCTCCATCGTGAGGACCTCCACCCGATGGAGGAGGCCGCCGCCTACCAGCAGCTGATCGAGGACTTCGAGCTCAGCCACGAGGACGTCGCCCGGCGCGTCGGTAAGAGCCGATCGGCCGTGTCGAACATGCTCCGGCTCTTCCAGCTCCCGCCCGGCATCCAGAAGCTGGTCGCCGAGCGCCAGCTCTCCGCCGGTCACGCCCGGGCGCTGCTCGGCACCCCCGACCGCGCGTTCCAGGAGGCGCTGGCTCGGCGGGTCGTGGCCGAGGAGCTCAGCGTGCGCCAGGTCGAGGAGGCGGTGCGGGCGCGCACCGGTGGTCCCGACGAGGCGGGCGACGGCGACGGCGCATCGGATGGAGAGGCGCGGCCGGCAGCGTCGACGGCGGGCCGACGGCTGCGCCCGCCGGGGCTGCTCGAGCTCGAGTCGCTGCTGTCCGACCGGCTCGACACGAGGGTGAAGGTCTCGATGGGGGCCAAGCGCGGGAAGGTCACCATCGAGTTCGCCAGCTTGGAGGACCTCGAGCGCATCTACCGCGCCATGACCACCCCACCGACCGACGACGAGTGACGTCGCGGGCCGGTTCGGGGCCGCGCGCTCGACCCTCGACCTCACCCGTGGCCGCGGGGTTTTCCACAGGATGTGGGCAAGGGTGTGGGCAAACCTCGGCCTCTGCTCGACGGTCAGTTCCCCACCGGCCCTGACCAACGGTCAACCTCACCACCGATCTGTTGACGGATCGTCAACGGGGCCAGCACGGGGCGAAGGCCCATGACCGCGCGACGTGGCCGAAAACGCCGACGGGGCCGGGCCCCGAAGGACCCGGCCCCGTCGAGGAGCGGATGACGTCAGCGCAGCGTCAGATGAACTCGCTCAGCTGCTCGAGCATCCCGGCCTTGCCGGTGGCGCCCTGGAAGCGGTGCACCGGCTGACCGCCGTCGAAGACGATGAGCGTGGGGATGCTCATGATGTCGAACTGGCGAGCGATGTCGGGGTTCTCGTCGACGTTCACCTTGGCGATGGTGATCTTGTCGGGGTTCTCGGTCGCCACCTCGTCGAGGATGGGGGCGATCTTCTTGCACGGACCGCACCACTCCGCCCAGAAGTCGACGAGCACGGGCTTGTCGGCGGTGGCGATGGCCTCGGGGAAGCTGGCGGTGGTCAGGGTGGTGATGGCATCGCCCATGGCGGTGGTCTCTCCTTGGGATGGGTCGGACGGGTGCAACCGCCGGGGAGGCGGGGGGATTCCCGATCAGCCGTGGTGGCCGTTGGCCTCCAGCCAGCGCTCGGTGTCGATGGCGGCCATGCAGCCCGAGCCGGCGGCGGTGATCGCCTGGCGGTAGGTGTGGTCCTGCACGTCGCCGCAGGCGAAGACCCCGTCGACGTTGGTCGCCGTGCCCGGCCCGGTGACCAGGTAGCCGCTCTCGTCGGTGGTCAGCACGCCGTTGAACAGATCGGTGTTCGGTCGGTGGCCGATGGCCACGAAGAGCCCGGTCACGCCCAGCGCCGACTCCTCGCCGGTCTTCACGTTGCGGACCGTGATGCCCTCGAGCTTGCGATCGCCGTGGACGGCGCTCACCTGGTGGTCCCAGAGCATCTCGATCTTCGGGTTCTTGAAGGCTCGCTCCTGCATGATCTTCGAGGCCCGAAGCTCGTCACGGCGGTGGATCAGCGTGACCTTGTCGGCGAACTTGGTGAGGAAGGAGGCCTCCTCGACGGCCGAGTCGCCACCGCCCACCACGGCGATGTGGTGGTCGCGGAAGAAGAAGCCATCGCAGGTGGCGCAGGTGGAGACGCCGTGGCCGATCAGCTCGCGCTCGCGGGGGAGGTCGAGCATGAGCGACCGGGCCCCGGTGGAGACGATCACCGAGTGGGCCAGGTAGCTCGGCTCGGCCGCGTCGGGGTCGCCCACCCAGATCTTGAAGGGTCGCTCGGCGAGGTCGACCCGGGTGACCTTCTCCTGGCGGGCGTCGGCGCCGAAGCGGACGGCCTGCGAACGGAAGTTCTCCATGAGCTCCGGGCCCATGATCCCCTCGGGGAAGCCCGGGAAGTTCTCGACCTCGGTGGTGAGCATGAGCTGACCGCCGGGCTGATCGGAGGTGGAGGACGGCTCCCCCTCGAGCACGAGGGGGTTCAGGTTGGCGCGAGCGGTGTAGATGGCGGCGGTGAGCCCGGCGGGGCCGGAGCCGATGATGACGACGTTGTGGATGCTGGGCACGGTCACTCCGGTTGCGAGGTGGAACACATCGATCAACGCCGATGTGTGGCGGATCCTTCCCGGTGGATCAGGCGTCGGCGGCGGGCGCCGGCGCGTTCGCCTTGCGCAGCAGCACCAGCCCGACGCCCGAGAAGAGCACGAAGTAGATCGCGTAGAGGATCCACACGTTGCCGGGCACCCAGTTGTCCCACATGCGGGTGGTGACCACGAGGACCAGCACGAGCGCGACCAGGCCCCCGACGGCGGCGATCAGGCCGTAGACCACCGCCCGAGCCGCCACGATGGCGGGCTTGGTGGTCCGGTCGCGGACCTTGGCGATCGTGTCGACGATCGTGTCGGCCGCCTGTGCCGGCCACTCGGCCGGGATGACGCCGCCGGGACCGCTGCGAGGGGCAGGAGTGGGTGCAGCCATGGCGCCAGACCCTACCCGCGCCGTCCGGCGCTCAACCCGCTCAGCGCTGGAAGATGGCGATGGGGTCGCACGCGTCGCGGCCCACGGCGGCGACGAGGGTGGTGGGCTGGCCGTCGTCGAAGCCCGCCGCGGCGAACTCGTAGACCAGCGCGACCTGGTCGGCCACGACGGCGTACCCGGTGCGGGTCGGCTCGCCGTCGAGGTCGAGGGTGACCTGCAGCTGCGAGGCGCACCGCTCGAAGGCCGCCTCCGGGGGGACCTCCACGCCGTCGACCGGCGTGCCCTCGTCGGGGAAGGCCTCAGCCAGCGCGGTCCGCAGGTCGTCGCCCGATGCGAACCGGCCCAGCGGGAGGGGGTCCGCCGATGCGCCCAGCGCCAGCGTCGTCGAGGCCTCGGCGGGCGGTGCCGTGGTGGCGGGCGGTGCCGTGGTGGTGGGCGCCCCGCCATCGCCCCGCTCGGTGGAGCTGGACTCGGGGGCCTCATCGGTCGCCACCTCGCCGGCGTTGCTCGCGTCGGCGGACGACCCGGCCCCGGCCGACCCGTCGTCGGCGGCGATCGAGGCGCCGACGGTGGTGAACGCCGCCTGCTCGTCGCCGTTGCGGCCGGACCAGACGAGGGCGAGCCCGACGGCGACGAGGACGACCACCGCGGCCGCGACGAGCCACGGCTGGGGCCCCCGCGTCCGGCGGGCGGGTGCGGGCGGCGCGGCGGGCGGGTCGAGCGCGGCGGCGATCAGCCGATCGACGGTGGCCGACGGGAGGGGGTCGATCGGGTCGCCCACGAGGGCGGCGACCGCCGCCAGCTCGTCGCGCCGGGCGCGGGCCGTCGGGTCGGCCTCGAGGGCGGCGGCGCGGGCGGGATCGAGCTCGCCGTCGATGGCGGCGGAGAGCTCCTCGTCGGAGAAGGGGGTCGAGGGGGTGGTCATGGTGCGGGGGTGGGACGAGCGTCGGGGTCGGTCTGGTTCCCGCGCAGGTGCTCGGCCAGCTGGGCCCGGCCGCGGGCGATGCGCGAGCGGACGGTGCCGGGCGGGACGTCGAGCACCTCGGCGATCTCGGCGTAGTCGAGCTGGCACCGGTCGCGGAGCACGACGGCCGCTCGGAACTCGGGCGACAGGGTGGCGAGGGCGGCGTCGAGCTCGTCGGCCGCGCTCACCCGATCGATCTCGCCCCCCGCCGCCCGGTCCTCGGGCTCGATCGTGCGCCCGTCGTGCTCGGGCAGCCCGACCACCGGGCGGCGTCGGCGACGTCGGAGCTCGTCGAGCGACGCGTTGGTGGCGATGCGGTAGCACCAGGTGGAGAACGCCGACCGACCGTCGAAGCGCGGGAGGCCGCGGACGATGGCGATGAGGGCGTCCTGGGTGGCGTCGAGGGCGTCGGCGTCGTTGCCCGTGAGCCGACGGCACACCGCGTGCACGCGGGGCTGGTGGCGGCGCAGGAGCTCCTCGGTGGCGCGGCGGTCGCCGGCGCGCGCCAGCGCGACCAGGTCCTCGTCGGTGGCGCTCGCCGTCATCGGCCTCGCACCGTAATGCGCGACACCGAGACGGCTCCGGAGCTGGGCAGGCGGGTGAACCACACGAGGACGTGGTCGGCGTCGGTGCCGTCGAAGCGCACGGCGGTGGTGCCGCTCGACGCCGAGGCGGTGGTGGCGAGGGGCTCGCCCCACCCGGCCAGGTCGACGGGTCGGTCGCCGGACGCGACGTACACCGAGGCGTCCCAGCCGCCCTCCGTGGTCTGGACGTCGACGCCGTCGACGAGCCCCGACGCCTCGAGCGAGACCACCAGGCCGACCCCGCCCTTGCCCGCGATCGCGACGGGGTCGCGGTAGCGCTCGCTCGTCCAGGCGGTGCTGGGGTCGTCGTCGATGGCGAAGGCGGCTTCGTCGTCGTGCTCGGTCCCGTCGCCGGGCGGCGGATCGAAGGCGGCAGCCGACCCGACCGCCAGCGGCGCGGACGCGGCCTCGCCGGGCTGGAGCGCCACGACGACCCCGACCACGACCAGCGCGACGGCGACGACGGCGAGCGCCACCGGCCAGCGCCGCCCGCGTCGGGAGGCGACGGGCTCGGTCGCCGCGGTGGGGGCGACGGGCGGGGGTGGCGTGGGGGCGGGCCGCGCCGGCGGGGAGGAGGAGGTGGGGGCGGGGGTGGCGAGCGGTGCGGCGGCGACCGACCCGGCAACGGGCACCGGGGCCTCGGCGCTCGCCGCGGCCGCCGCCGCGAACCCCGGCGCTCGTGCCGGTTCGGCGCCGGCGGCGAGCAGCGCGGCGCGCATGGCGGCGGCCGAGGCGAAGCGGTGGTCCCGATGGCGCTGCATCGCCTGGTGCACCACCGCCGCCACCGGTTCGGGCACCTCGGGGCGCAGCTCGCGCAGCGGGCGCGGATCGCGGTGGAGGCGGGCGAGGGCGGTGGACGCGTCGGTCTCGCCCACGAAGGGCGGCTCGCCGGCGAGGGCCTCGTAGAGGACGACCCCCAGCGCGTAGAGGTCGGCGCGCCCGTCGATGGGACCGTCCTCGACCTGTTCGGGCGCGAGGTACTTGGCGGTGCCGACCATGGCGCCCACGGCGGTGAGGTCGCGCGCTTCGGCCGCCTTGGCGATGCCGAAGTCGGCCACCAGGACCCGCCCGTCGGCCGACAGCAGGATGTTGGCCGGCTTGACGTCGCGGTGCACCAGGCCGGCGGCGTGGGCGGCGCCGAGGGCGTCGGCCACCTGGGTGCCGATCGCGAGCACGGCGGGCAGCCGCATCGGGCCGTGCTCGTCGAGGTCGGCGCGCACGGTGGTGCCCGACACGAGCTCCATCACGATGGCCTCGAGGCCGTCCTCGCTGCAGGTGTCGTACACCGAGACGATTGAGGGGTGCGACAGCCGGGCGGCGGCGACCGCCTCGGCCCGGAAGCGCTCGACGAACGACGCGTCGCGCGCCAGGTGCGGGTGGAGCACCTTCACCGCGACCCGGCGGGCGAGGAGCTGGTCGAGCGCCTCCCACACCTGGGCCATGCCGCCCGACGCGATCGGCCGCTCCAGCCGATAGCGGCCGGCGAGCAGGCGCCCGGCCAGCGGGTCGCCGTCGGACCCGGTGGGGGACGAGGAGGGGAGCGTCACGGCCCGTCCACGCTACCGGGCGGGCCCGAGGCCCGACCGGGCGGCCGGGGGCTCAGGCGGGGTTGTGCCAGATGAGCCCGATCACGCCGGAGCCGCCGTGCGCGCCGATCACCGGGCCGATCGTCCAGACCGACACCTGGTCGCGCGAGTAGCGGGGCGAGATCAGCTCGATCAGGTCCTCGAGATCGTCGGGGCAGCAGCCGTGGCACACGGCGAGGGTGTCGAGCTGGGGGAGCTCGAACAGCTTGTCGCGCAGCCACACCAGCGACTTCTTGCGGGTCCGCTGCTTGCCGGCCTCGGTCACCGCACCCGTGGAGATGTCGATGATCGGCTTGATCGAGAGGATGGAGCCGATGAGCGCCTGGGCGCCACCGATGCGGCCACCCTTCTTGAGGTTCTCGAGCGTGTCGAGCGCGCCGTAGACGGTGGTGCGGTGGCTGAGGTCCTCGACGATGGCCACGATGTCGTCGACGCTGGCGCCCGCCTCGGCGGCCTCGGCGGCGGCGATCACCTGGAGGCCGAGCCCGGCGGTGATCGAGCGCGAGTCGAGCACGCGGACGTCGACCTCGCCGTCGAGCGCCTTGGCCGCGGTCTCGGCCGACTGCATCGTGGCGGAGAGCTGGCTCGAGAGGTTGATGCAGACCACCGGATCGCCGTCGGCGGCGGCCTCGCGGAACGCCGCCTCGAAGGCGCCGGGGGACGGTGCGGCGGTGGCCGGGAGCACGTCGAGCTCGGCCATCTTGTCGTAGAACGCCTGCGGGCTGAGGTCGACGCCGTCGACGTACTCGTCGTCACCGAAGCGGATGGTGAGCGGCACGACCCGGATGTCGTGGGCGGCGAGGTGCTCCGCGGTGAGGTCGGCGGCGCTGTCGGTGACGATCTTGACGGGCAAGGCGGGCTCCGTGGACGGGGAGGGAGACGGACGATCGGTGCTTCGACCCGTCGGCGCGAGGTCCGGTTACACCTCGGCGGTCGATCGCGCCCGCCGGGTCCGCAGCCAGTGGCGGCCCCACCAGACCGCGAGGAACCCGGCGGCGCCGAGCGTCAGCAGGATGCCGACCTCCGAGACGGCGGTCGAGCGCACCACGTAGCGGCTCTCGGCCAAGACCACGCCGTCGTCGGGCGAGCGCACGGTGATCCGCACCGGGGTGTCGCCCGATGCTCGCGCCCGGACCTGCACGTCGACCACGGTGCGCTCCGAGTCGAGCGTGGCCTCGATGCGGTCGTCGGGCAGCTCGAGGCGATCGGACGCCTCGAGCTGGATCACCACCTGGACCGGCTCGTCGAGGGACGACTCGATCGGCAGCGGGAAGGTCCCCTCGCGCGCCCCGAGGGTCACCGTGTCGGCGTCGGGGAGGTCGATGGACGAGAACGTGTCGGCGAGGTCGCGGCGGACCCCGTCGACCTCGGCGCGTCGCTCCTCCAGGGGCAGGTCGGCGGCGGCGCTGAGCGCCAGGTCGCGCTCGATCGGTCGGAGCAGGTCGGCTCGGTCGCCCACCATCGACGTGTAGCTCGCCTCGTCGGCGCGCGCCGCTCGCAGCTCGTCGGGGTAGGTGCCGAGGTCGACCGGGGCGGGGCGGGCGAGGGCCGCGCCGACCGTCGCTGGCGCGTCGAGGAGGGCGTCGAGGGTGGTGGTCCGGTAGAGGTCGGTGCCGAGGGTGAGGGCGTCGAAGGCCACCCGGAGGGCCTCGGGGTCGGCGAGCGCCGGCTCGATGTCCACGATCACGCGGGCCGACTGGTCGCGGTCGGTGGCCACGGCGGCCAGCCGGGCCAGCAGCCGGTGCGCCGCCAGCACCGGGTCGCCCGAGGCGCTGCCGAGCACGAAGGCGGCGGCGGTCGTCGACGCCCGCACGGTGCTCGGGCCCGCCGTCAGCTCCGCTGGCGCGAGCGTTCCGGCGCCGTCCTCGAGCACGTCGCCGCCGGCGACGGCGCGGAACACGCCGCGCTGGTGGAGCTGGTCGAGCGTGGCCCCGTCGACCGGGGCGGGGAGCCGCCAGGTGCCCGTGAGGGGCTCCTCGAGGACGCTGTCGAGCGTGCGGCGACCCAGGTCGCGCTGCGCGGTGAGCTCGTCGGCGAGGTCGGCGTCGACGAGCGACGCCGGATCGATGTCGACGTAGGGGGCGTCGAGCACGTCGCGGCGCTCGACCGCCAACACGTCGCGGAGGTCGGCGAGCACCTCGGTCGCCGCGTCGTCGCCGGCCAGGCGGGCCACCGCATCGGGCGTCAGCGAGAAGGTGGCCGGCAGGCTCGGCCGCTCGTCGAGGGCGTCGAGGACGCTCGGCAGCTGGGCGACGAGGCCCGGATCGGCTGAGCCGTCGTCGGCGCGCTGGTCGGCGTCGGTGGGCGGTGGCCGGTGGGCGTCGACGAGCACCGCCACCTCGGTGGGGGTCACGCGCTGGTCGGGCCCGGGGAGGCGCACGACCGCGGTCATCAGCACGGCGAGCGTGGCCTCGTCGGGCCCGCGCAGCCGCACCCGCACGGGGTAGACGCCGGGCTCGTCGAGCGGCCAGCCCCAGGCCGGATCGGGGTTGGCCTCGCCGGGCTGGTAGAGCGAGATCGTGAAGGCCACCGGGCGCGGGCCGTCGTCGGCCGGGTCCACCGAGGGCAGGGCCACGGGCGGGAAGGTGGCGGTCGCCCCCTCGTCGGGGACCGGTCCGATCGGGTCGTCGGGGCCGGCCCGGTCGTAGATGTCGACGGCGATGTCGACGGCCTCGGGCGCGTCGACGCCGAGCAGGACCGAGAAGTCGCCGTCGGGGGCCACGGCCACGGGCTGGCCGAGCAGCCGGATCGAGGGCGGCGCCTCGACCGGCGCGGGACCGGCGCTCGCGGTCGACGTGCAGGTGAGGAGGACCAGGGCGATCGCAGCGATCGCGGCGCCGGCGCGCGTCACGACGGGCCCAGCGATCGGGCGAGCACCGTGAGCCCGTGGGGCTCGAGGACGAAGCCGGTGGCCAGGTACAGGGCCAGGGCCGCGTCGTTGCCCTCCTGGGTGTTCACCACGGCGACGCGGGCGCCGTGGCGGCGCAGCCACCGGAGGCTGTCGGCCACGAGCGCCCGGCCGATGCCCTCGCGATGGCGTCGCGGGTCGACGGCGAGGCGCTGCAGGTAGCCGCGGTCCGCGGCCCGGCCGCTCACCGCGTAGCCGGTGACCTCGTGGTCGTGGGCGATGCGGAAGCGGCTGGCGGGCGTGGCCCGCACCGCGTCGTCGAGCCCGGCACGGTCGAGCGCCCAGAACGCGTCGAAGGCCCGGCCGTCGATGTCGAGGACCTCGGCGTGGTCGCGGCGCCACGCCCGCCGGAGCCGGACCGGCCGATGGGCCTCGGGGAGCACCACCAGGTCGTGGCGCAGCAGGTGGAGGCGCTCGTGCGGCTCGAAGCCGGCGTCGAGGAACGGCGCCAGCTCACCCTGGTGGAGGGCGCCGGTGAGGGCGTGGCGGGCGCCACGCGCTCGCTGCTGGTCGAGCTCGGCCCGCACGTCGGCGGCGGTGGGCGCCGGTCGCTGGGGGAGCGGGGTCAGCACGACGGTGTCGTCGCGCCCGCGCCAGGCGGACACCTGGAGCCGGGCGCGAGCCCCCCACCACCGATCATCGGCAGCCATGGGCTCCGACGCGGGCTCGGGGGGCGGCGGCCACGTGAGCGGACACTACGTGGTGGCGTGGCGACCGAGGCGCGCGACGCGGGCGGCCCGTAGCCTGCGAGCGATGGCCGTCCTGTACGCCACCCACCCGCAGTACCTGGAGCACCGCGCCGGTCCGGGGCACCCGGAGTCGCCGGCGCGCCTGCGCGCCGTGGGCCTCGGGCTGCAGCGCGCGGGGCTGGCGGACGCCGTCGTGCCGGTCGAGCCCACCGCGGCCGGCGACGACGACCTCGACCGCATCCACCCCGAGGCGTACCGGCGGGCCCTGCGCTCGTTCTGCGCCGCCGGCGGCGGATCGCTCGACGGCGACACCGCGGTCGTCGCCGAGTCGTGGGAGGCGGCGCTGCTGGCCGCCGGCGCCGGCCTCGAGGTGATCCGCCGCCTCGACGCGGGCGAGGGCGAGGTCGGCTTCTGCGCGGTGCGCCCGCCCGGCCACCACGCCCTGGCCAGCCAGGCCATGGGCTTCTGCCTGTTCAACAACGTGGCGGTGGCCGCCGCCCACCTGCGCGACCGGGGGGAGCGGGTGGCGATCGTCGACTACGACGCGCACCACGGCAACGGCACGCAGGACCTCTTCTGGAGCGACCCCGACGTCTTCTACGTCTCGATGCACGAGTGGCCGCAGTACCCCGGCACCGGCGGCATCCACGAGGTGGGCGGGGGCGACGGGCGCGGCACGACGCTCAACCTCCCGTTCCCGAGCTTCGCCACCGGCGACGTCTACCGCCGCGCCCTCGACGAGGTGGTGCTGCCGGCCCTGGCCGACTTCGGGCCCACCTGGCTGCTGATCTCGGCGGGCTTCGACGCCCACCGAGCCGATCCCATCACCTCGCTGGGGCTCACCTCGGGCGACTACGCCGACCTCACGACGGCGCTGCTCCCGCTGGTGCCCCCCGGACGTCGCCTGCTGCACCTCGAAGGCGGCTACGACCTCGATGCCCTGGCCGACTCCACGGGTGCCGTCCTCTCGGCCCTGATCGACGGCGGGGCGTTCCGCCCGGAGCCGGCCACGGCCGGCGGGCCCGGGGCCGAGGTGTGCGCCGCTTCCCTCAAGATCCGGGACGCCTTGACCGACAGGTGACCACGGCCCCAGCCCGGGGCCGCTGTCGCATCGCCGGAGGCCTCCGTGACGCGGGTCGTCGATCTGCTCCAGTACCTGCTCGAGGAACGTGGCTCGGACCTGCTCGTCAAGGTCGGGTCGCCGCCGGCGATCCGCCGCAACGGCCGGCTCGAGCGCTCCGGCCTCGAGCCGCTCGCGCCGCAGGAGATCGAGTCGCTGGCGAAGGAGATGCTGACGCCCATCAAGGCCGAGGAGTTCCAGCGCACCGGCGAGACCGACCTGGCCCACAGCGTGCCGGGCCTGGGCCGCTTCCGCGTGAACGTGTACCGGCAGCGGGGCTCGGTGAGCCTCGCCATCCGGCGCGTCGTGCCCGGCGCGCCGTCGATCGAGGACCTGGGCGTCCCGCGCGTGGTCGCCGACCTGGCCGACCAGCGCGACGGCCTGGTGATCATCTCGGGCCCGGCGGCCTCGGGGAAGACCACGACCGGCGCGGCGATGATCGACCACATCAACGGGACCCAGCCCCGCCACATCGTCACCATCGAGGACCCGATCGAGGTGCTCCACCCCGACCGGGTGGCGATGGTGAGCCAGCGCGAGGTGGGCGCCGACACCATCGACGTGGTCGACGCGCTCCGGCGCGTGGCCCGCCAGGACGCCGACGTCATCTACATCAGCGACCTGATGGAGCCCGACGCCATCGCCGAGGCGCTGACCGTGGCCGCCGCCGGCTGCCTGGTGATCGGCGTCATGGACACCCTGTCGGTGATCGACACCATCCGGTGGATCATCGACCGGCAGTCGCCCGGCGCCCAGGAGCACACCCGTCACCTGCTGGCCCGCGTGCTGCGCGGCATCGTCTGCCAGCGCCTGATCGACCGAGCCGACGGCCGCGGGCGCGTCGTGATGGTGGAGAGCATCACCGCCACCCAGAAGGTGCGCGACGCCATCGCGTCGGGGGCCGACGCCGCCCTGCTCGAGCGCCTGATGAGCGAGGGCGACTACCACGGCATGGCGACGGCCGACCAGGCGCTGTTCCGGCTCTTCAGCGACGACCTCATCACCCACGAGGAGGCGCTGGAGCGAGCCTCGCACCCCGAGGACTTCCGCATCGCCGTGCAGCAGGCCGGGATGGCGACCCTGCGCTGAGCTCCCGGGTCGGCGCATCGGGCTGCGGCCCCCTCGCCGGCGTCCCCTAGCGTCGTGGCGTGATCCCCGCCCGCATGCAGCCCGTGCTCGACGAGGTCGGGCCCCTGGCCGAGGCCCTCGTGGGCGCCGGCCACCGGGCCTACCTGGTGGGCGGGATCGTGCGCGACCAGCTGCTCGGGCGCGAGCTCGGCCCGGGCGCGGACATCGACCTCACGACCGACGCCACGCCCGAGCAGATCAAGGCGGCGATCGGGCCCGTGGCCGATGCGCTCTGGACCCAGGGCGAGCGCTTCGGCACCATCGGCGCCAAGGTGGGCGGCCGGGCGTTCGAGATCACCACCCACCGGGCCGAGGCGTACGCGCCCGACTCCCGCAAGCCCACCGTCGCCTTCGGGACCGACGTCGGCGCCGACCTCTCCCGGCGCGACTTCACGGTGAACGCCATGGCGCTCGAGGTGGGCACGGGCGCCCCCGAGCTGGTCGACCCGCACGGCGGCGCGGCCGACCTGCACGCCCGGGTGCTGCGGACGCCCCTCGCGCCCGAGGTGTCGTTCGCCGACGATCCCCTCCGGATGCTGCGCGCCGCCCGCTTCCTCGCCGGCTACGGCCTCGAGCCGGTGCCCGAGCTGGTGGCCGCGGTGCGCGACCTCGCCCACCGCCTCGAGATCGTCTCGGCCGAGCGCGTCCGCGACGAGCTCGACAAGCTGCTCGTCGTCCCCGACCCGTCGGCCGGTCTGTGGTTCGTGGTCGACACCGGCCTCGCCGAGCAGTTCCTCCCCGAGCTCCCCGCCATGCGGCTCGAGCAGGACCCGATCCACCACCACAAGGACGTCCTCGCCCACACCATCGCCGTGGTGGCCAAGACCCAGCCCGAGCGGCTGGTGCGGCTCGCCGCGCTCCTCCACGACGTGGGCAAGCCCAAGACCCGCTCGTTCGGCGACAACGGGGTGACCTTCCACCACCACGAGGTGGTGGGGGCCCGCATGGCGCGCGACCGGATGCAGGCCCTGAAGTATTCCAACGAGGACGTCGAGGCGGTGCGCACCCTCGTGTACCTGCACCTCCGGTTCCACGGCTACGGCGACGACCGGTGGAGCGACGCCGCCGTGCGGCGCTTCGTGCGCGACGCGGGCGACCAGTACGAGCGCCTCGTCGACCTCACCGCCAGCGACTGCACGACGCGCAACCGGCGCAAGGCCGAGCAGCTCGCCCGGCGGATGGTGGACTTCCGCGCCCGGGTGGCCGAGCTGCGCGAGCAGGAGGCGCTCGACGCCATCCGCCCCGACCTCGACGGCCGCCAGGTCATGGAGCGCCTGGGGCTGGGCCCCGGTCCCCACGTCGGCCGGGCGCTGGCCCACCTGCTCGAGCTCCGCCTCGAGGAGGGGCCGCTCGGCCACGACGAGGCGATCCGCCGCCTCGACGCCTGGTGGGCCGACCAGGGCGCCGAGGGCTGAGCGTGCGGCACCGGGCGCCCCGCCTCGCGGTCGCGGAGCACCCGGCCCGGTTCGTGGTGCTGGTGTTCGCCCTGGCGATCGGGGTGGGGACGCTCCTGCTCCTCCTCCCGTGGTCGACGGCCGAGGGCCGCCGCACCGACCTGCTGACGGCGCTGTTCACCTCCACCAGCGCGATCTGCGTGACCGGCCTGGCCGTCGTGGACACCGGCAGCCACTGGAGCCCGCTCGGCGAGGCCGTGATCCTCGTGCTCGTGCAGCTGGGCGGCCTGGGCTTCATGACCATCGCCTCGCTGATCGCCATGCTCGTGAGCCGGCGCCTCGGCCTGCGCCTCGCCCTGATCACCAGCCGGGAGCGCAGCACGCTCACCCTGGGCGACGTGCGCCGCGTGCTGCGCGCCGCGGCGCTCATCACCGCGACGGTCGAGGTCTCGGTGGCGATCGTGCTCGCCGCCCGGTTCCGCTGGGGGTACGGCTACTCGTGGGCGACCGCGGCCTGGCACGGCGCCTTCCACTCGGTCACCGCCTTCAACAACGCCGGCTTCGCCCTCTACCCCGACTCCCTCGTCCGCTTCGGCACCGACGCGCTGGTGACCGGCCCGGTCGCGATCGCGGTGCTCGTCGGCGGGCTCGGCTTCCCGGTCCTGGTCGACCTGTTCGAGCAGCGGCGCGTGCGCCGGTGGTCGCGCCTGGCCCTCCACTCGCGCATCACGCTGGCGGCCACCGCCGGCCTGCTGGTGGTGGGGGCCCTCGCCATCGGCGCGGCCGAGTGGACCAACCCCGGCACCTTCGGCGGCAGCGGCCCGCTCGGACGGGCGTGGCTGGCGACCTTCGGCAGCGTGACGCCGCGCACCGCCGGCTTCCACGTCGTGCCGGTCGAGGCCATGACCGACGAGGGCCTGCTCGCCACCATGGTGCTGATGTTCGTGGGCGCCGGCAGCGCCGGGACGAGCGGCGGCATCAAGGTCGGCACCGCCGCCGTGCTGCTGCTGGTGGTGTGGGCGCAGCTGCGCGGACGCGAGGACGTGGAGGCCTTCCGCCGCCGGATCCCGGCCGCGGTCCAGCGCGAGGCCACCACCGTCGTCTTGCTCGCGTTCCTCGTCGTCGTGGCCACCACGGTGCTGCTGCTGGCGTCGAGCCCGGCCCCCATGCGCGACGCCGGCTTCGAGGCGGTGTCGGCGTTCGGCACGGTGGGCCTGTCGACGGGCATCACCCCCGAGCTCCCCGCCGTGGGGCACCTCGGCCTCGTGGCCACCATGCTGGTGGGGCGGGTGGGGCCGGTCACCCTCGGCATGGCCCTCGTCCTGCGCCAGCGCACGGCGCGCACGCGCCTTCCCGAGGAGGCTCCCCTCATTGGCTGATCCCGTCCGCTCCGGCGTCGTCGTCGTGGGCCTCGGCCGCTTCGGCGCCGCCGTGTCGCTCGAGCTCGAGGCCCTCGGCCACGACGTGCTGGCGATCGACTCCTCCGAGGCCATCGTGCAGTCCTTCGCCTCGCGCGTGACCCACGTCGTGGCCGGAGACGCCGCCGACGGCGACGTGCTGCGCGCCCTGGGCGTCGACCGCTTCTCCCACGCGGTCGTGGCCATCGGCGACAACCTCGAGGCGAGCATCCTGGCCACCGCCGCCCTCGCCGACCTCGGGGTGCCGAACGTGTGGGCGAAGGCCCTCAGCGCACCGCACGCGAGCATCCTCGCCCGGGTCGGCGCCACCAAGGTCGTCTTCCCCGAGCGCGACATGGGGGTGCGGCTCGCCCACCAGTTCACCGGCCAGGTGATCGACTACATCGAGATCGACGACGACTTCGCCCTGGTCGAGACGCGCCCGCCCGCCGACGTCACCGGCCAGACGCTCCAGGAGGCGCAGCTGCGCGCCCGCTACGACGTGACCGTCGTGTCGATCAAGCCCGTCGGCGGGTCGTTCACCTACGCCACCGCCGACACCGTGCTCGCGGCCGGCGCCGTGCTGCTGGTCGCCGGCCAGAAGGGCGCGGTCGAGCGGTTCGCCCGCGCCGTCTGAGCGGGGCGCGCCGGGACCGGAAATCCCGCGCCGGTCGCGCGCCGCGGCCTGGCACCATGGTCGGGCTGGGGCAGCGGCGGGATCCGTGGCGCCCCGGACGCCACCGATGAGCGAGCGGGTCGACCGTCGTCTGCCTCGCATCCCCGACCCCGGAGCCCCCGTGTCCCCCCATCCCATCGAAGCCACCGGCCTGGTGAAGCGCTACGGCGAGAAGACCGCCCTCGGCGGCATCGACCTCGCCGTCCCCGCCGGCACGGTCACGGCCGTGCTCGGCCCGAACGGCGCCGGCAAGACCACCGCCGTGCGCATCCTGACCACCCTGTCCAAGGCATCCGAGGGCACGGCCCGCGTCGCCGGCTTCGACGTGGCCACCCACCCCACCGAGGTGCGCCGTCGCATCGGCCTCGCCGCCCAGGACGCCACCGTCGACCCGCTGCTCACCGGCTTCGAGAACCTGGTGATGATCAGCGAGCTCCACCAGCTCTCGCGCCGGGCGGCCAAGGCCCGGGCGAGCGAGCTGCTCGAGGAGTTCTCGCTGGCCGACGCCGCCAACCGGGTCACGAGCGGCTACTCGGGCGGCATGCGCCGCCGCCTCGACCTCGCGGCCACGCTCGTCGCCGACCCGCAGGTGCTGTTCCTCGACGAGCCCACCACCGGGCTCGACCCCCGCGCCCGCAACGAGCTGTGGAGCGTGCTCGACGTGCTCGTGGCGCGCGGCACGACCCTCCTGCTCACCACCCAGTACCTCGACGAGGCCGATCGCCTCGCCGACGACATCGTGGTGATCGACCACGGGCGGATCATCGCCCAGGGCGACGCCCGCAGCCTGAAGCGCCAGGTGGGCGGCGACAACATCGGCCTCGTCGTGTCCGACGAGGACCGCCTCGGCGAGGCCGCCGAGGTGCTGTCGAAGGTGACCGGGGGCGAGGCCGTCGTCGACCCGGCCGCGCACGCCGCCGTGGCCCCCACCACCGACGGCGTGGCCGGGCTCGCCGACGTGGCCCGGGCCCTGGCCGACGCCGGGATCGAGGTCGAGGACCTCGGGCTGCGCCAGCCCACGCTCGACGAGGTGTTCCTCACCCTCACCGGGCTCCCCATCGCCGACGACGACGACGCCCGCGCCGAGGAGGCCGCCCGATGACCGTGATCACCCCGCCCCCACCGACACCCGCATCGAGGATGTCGTCACGCCCGGTGGCTCCGAGCCCCACGCCTCGCGGGTGCTGCACGACGTGTGGGTCATCGCCCGCGCGGCCTCGTCCACATGAAGCGCCAGCCCGAGCAGCTGAGCGACGCCACGATCCAGCCGATCATGTTCGTGCTGCTGTTCGCCTTCGTGTTCGGCGGGGCGATCGAGGTGCCGGGCGGCGGCTCCTACAAGGAGTTCCTCATGGGCGGGATCTTCGCCCAGACCATCGTCTTCAGCGCGTTCGGCGTGGCCATGAGCATCGCCAACGACAAGAAGAACCAGGCGGTCGACCGGTTCCGCTCGCTGCCCATCGCCAACGGCGCCGTGCTCGGCGGCCACGCGGTGGCGAACCTGCTGAAGGCGTTCCTCCCGATCGTGCTGATGTCGCTCACCGGGCTCCTGGTGGGGTGGCGCATCAACAGCGGAGCGCTCGACGCGCCCACGGCTACGTGCTGATGATCGCCTTCTCGTTCGCCATGATCTGGATCGGCGTGCTGCTCGGCAGCGTCGTCGGCACGCCCGAGGGCGTGACCGGCATCGCCTTCGCCGTCTTGTTCCCCATCACGTTCATCGCGTCGACGTTCGTGCCGGTGGTGACCATGCCCGAGCCGCTGCGCACCATCGCCCAGTGGAACCCGACCACGTCGCTCAGCGACGCCCTGCGCGAGCTCTTCGGGAACCCGAACACGCCGACCGCCGCCGGCGACCCGTTCCCGATCCAGCACCCGGTGCTCTACACCTGGATCTGGATCGTGGCGATCGTCGCCGTCGTGGCCCCGATCGCGGTGGGCGTCTACCGGCGCTCGACCGTCGACTGACCCCGGTCCGGGCCGCCGATCAGTTGCCCTGCTTGCGCGCCCGCAGGAGCAGCGTGGCGGGCACCGACCGCATGAGGTCGGTGTAGCCGCGCCGCTCCGGCACCGGTGGCCGGGGCCGTCGGCTCGATCACCTGGTCGACGCGGAAGTTGGCCCGCTGCAGGGTCGTGAACAGGTCGGCGAACGTGCGCGGGTGGTCGACCACGTCGCGCCCATCCAGCTCCCACGAGCGCGGCGCAGCGTCGTCGTAGGCCCGGACCACCCGCAGCGGATCGGACGCGGTCGGGTCGAGGAGGGCGAAGGCCGGGTGGGGCATCGAGATGGCGAGCGGCGCCTCGGGCTTGAGCACGCGGTGGACCTGGCGGAACACCCGGGCCAGATCGTCGACCGAGGCGAGGGCCATGACGCTGAGGGCGGCGTCGATCGAGTCCGAGCGCAGGAAGGCGAGCTCGGCCAGCCCGGCCTGGTGGAGCTCGACGCGCACGTCGGCGGCCTCGGCCCGCTCCCGGGCTCGCCCGAGCACCTCGGCCGACGGGTCGACCGCGAGCACCTTGGCGCCCTGCTGGGCGAGGACCGTGGCGTTGCGCCCGGCGCCGCAGCCGAGGTCGAGGACCCGCCTGCCCTCGACGGGGCCGAGGAGCTTGAGCTCGGCCTCGGTGGGCAGCTCGGTGCCGTAGACCACGGCCGTGGCGGGCCCGTCGCCGGGCTCCGCGGTGGTGTAGCGGTGCCACGAGGGGTCCGCCGGGGACGCGAGGGGGAAGAGGGCGTCGGCCATCGGCCCAGTCTGCTGTCCGGGGCGAGGGCGGCGGCGCACCCGTGGGAGGC
This sequence comes from Acidimicrobiales bacterium, assembly GCA_041394165.1. GTDB lineage: Bacteria > Actinomycetota > Acidimicrobiia > Acidimicrobiales > Iamiaceae > Aquihabitans. The sequence continues at coordinate 151,994 of JAWKIT010000002.1, read as the reverse complement.
TGCTCCGGTGCGGCTGGCCACCTTCAACGTGCACCACGGGACCGTGGGTCGACGGGGGCCGGTCGACCTCGACCGCCTCGGCGAGGTGTGCGCGGGCTTCGAGGCCGACGTGCTCTGCCTCCAGGAGGTCGACGTCGGGACCTACCGGGCTCGCGGCGCCGACCTGGCGGCGGCGGTGGGCCGGGCCACCGGGATGGACCACGCCTTCGGCGCCTCGCGGTGGTTCCCGGGCGGCCGCTACGGCAACGCGGTGCTCGTGCGCGGCGCCATCGCCGCCTCCACCGTCGTCGCCCTGCCCCGGGTGCCGAGCTGGCGGGTCTGGCAGGAGCGGCGCACGGCGCTGCTCGTCGACGCCGTGCTCGACGACGGGCCGCTGCGCGTGGTGGGCACCCACCTCGCGGTGCGCCGGGGCGTCAACGAGGTGCAGCTCGAGCGGCTGCTCGCCTGGGCCGGTGCCGGCCCGCCGCCCACGGCCGTCCTCGGCGACCTCAACCGCACGCTCGGATCGATCGAGGCGGCGACCGTGGCCGCCGGCCTGCCCGCGGTCGCCCACCCGCCCACGTTCCCGGCCGCCGCGCCGTCCCGCACGATCGACCACGTCCTGCTCTCGCCCGACCTCGAGGCCCTGGCGGTGGAGGTGCGTCCCACCCCGATGAGCGACCACGCCGCCCTGCTGGTCGACGTGCGCCGACGGGGCAGCTGAGCGACCGGCCCGGCGCGAGGGAGCGGATCGGTCGGTAGCCTCGCTGCGTGGCCTTCCGAGCCGACACCGTGCGGGGCGCCGACGGACCCGGCGAGATCGACTACCGCCTCGCGCGCGCCGCGGTGCTCTCGGAGTACCGCAAGGGCCGCATCGCGAAGCACGAGATCTGCGACGCCCACCCCGAGCTGGCCCGCGCCGCACGGGAGCTGGGCGAGCCCACCCGCCTCGACTGCCCGGTGTGCGAGCAGCACAAGGTCGTGCTCGTGTCGTACGTGTTCGGGCCCCGGCTCCCGGCGTTCGGGCGGTGCATCTCGTCGAAGAAGGAGCTGCAGGCCATCGCCAAGCGCTCCGGCACCTTCTCCTGCTACGTCGTGGAGGTGTGTCCGGCGTGCAGCTGGAACCACCTGGCCCGGACCTTCGTGCTGAGCCCGGCGCGCCCCCGCGCCGCCGCCCGCTGACGGCCCGCCGCGGCCGCGACTGCCCACGGCCCATCGCCCGGGGGTAGCCTCGACCGTCGCTCACCGGCCTCCGCACCCTGCGTCGACGGCCGCCGACCTCCCCGCCCCGATGCTGCGCCGCCGCCCCCGCAAAGCCGTCCCCGTCCACAACCTCAAGGTGTCGAGGAAGGGGAAGATCAAGAAGCGCACGTTCCTGTGGCGCATGCGGCGGGTCTTCTACATCGCCGGGCTGGCCGTGGTGGTCGGGGCCGCCGGGCTGATCTACATCCTGCGCCAGGTCGAGCTGCCGGTCGATCCGAAGCTGGCGCCGGTCGAGGCCCAGACGTCGTTCATCTGCTCGAGCGAGGTGCAGGTCAACTGCAACTCCACGAACGCCATGGCCCAGCTGCACGGCGAGGAGGACCGCGTCCTCGTCACCTACGACCAGATCCCGCAGGTGCTGCGCGAGGCGGTGCTGTCGGCCGAGGACAAGGACTTCTTCGAGCACGGGGGCGTGGACCCCGTCGGCATCGCCCGCGCCGCCTACCGCGACATCCGCGGCGAGGGCGTCCGCCAGGGCGGCTCCACCATCACCCAGCAGTACGTGAAGCAGGCGTACCTCAACAGCGAGCAGACCTTCAACCGGAAGATCAAGGAAGCGGTGATGGCGGTCAAGCTCGAGCAGGAGGTCTCCAAGGAGGAGATCCTCACCCGCTACCTCAACACCGTGTACTTCGGACGGGGCGCCTACGGGGTCCAGGCGGCGTCTCGGGCCTGGTTCTCCCACGACCTCGGCAAGCTCGACGCCGGCGAGGCCGCCTTCCTCGCCGGCCTGCTCCGCAACCCCAACGGCGCCGACCCCTACCGGGGCCCGGACTCGCTGGAGGAGGCCATCCGCCGCCGCCACGTGGTGCTCGTGCGGATGGAGGAGGACGGCTACGTCACCGCCGACGAGCGCGCCGCCTACGAGGCCGTGTCGATGGACCCCGACGCGCCGTCCGACGCCGGGCCGTTCATCCAGCCCCCGCCGAAGGCGTCGGTGCTGGGCGAGAAGGTGAAGGGCAAGGAGTGGGGCAGCGAGTACTTCGCCGAGTACGTGCGGCTGTGGCTGCTCGACGAGTTCGGCGAGACGGCGGCCTACACGGGCGGGCTGAAGGTGTACACGACGCTCGACCTCGACATGCAGAAGGCGGCCTACGAGGCCGTGACCTCCACGCTCGACCGACCCGGCGACCCGGCGGCCTCGATCGTCGCCATCGACGACCAGGGCCAGGTGAAGGCCATGATGGCCGGGCGCGACTACGCCACCAGCCAGGTGAACCTGGCCACGGGCGGCGGCGGCACGGGTCGCCAGCCCGGCTCGACGTTCAAGATGTTCGCCCTCGCCGATGCGGTGAAGAAGGGCTACTCGATCCGGTCGGTGCTGCCCGCCCCGTCCAAGGTGAAGATCCCGCTCGACCAGTGCCCGAACGGGTCCGAGGAGTGGGAGCCGCGGGGCGGCCCCGGCGGCCCGATCTCGATGATCAGCGCCACCCGCAACTCGACGAACACCTTCTACGCGCAGCTGATGGCCCGGATGACCCCGAAGGACGTGGTGGCCCTGGCCAAGGACATGGGCGTCTCGGCCGACGTGGACCCGCTGTGCGCGGTGGTGCTCGGCGGCGAGGAGGTGTCGACGCTCGACATGGCGGCGGGCTACTCGACGCTGGCCAACGGCGGGGTGGCCAAGTCGCCCATCGTCGTGACCCGGGTCGAGTTCCCCGACGGCCGGGTCTACGACTACGCCCCCGACCAGAAGCAGGTGCTCACGCCCGAGCAGACCGGTCGGGTCACCTACGCCCTGCGCCAGGTGATCGACGGCGGCACCGGCAAGGCGGCCGCGTTCGGACGGCCGGCGGCCGGCAAGACCGGCACCACGCAGGACAACGCCGACGCCTGGTTCGTCGGCTACACGCCGAAGCTCACCGCGGCCGTGTGGATGGGCTACCCCGAGGGCCGGATCAGCATGAGCAACGTGCACGGCATCGAGGTGCAGGGCGGCACCTTCCCTGCCGAGATGTGGCGCAAGTTCATGACCACCGCCACCGCCGACTTCGACACCGGCGACTTCCCCGAGTTCGACGCCGAGGTGCTCGGCGCCGGCGAGCCGCTCGACCCCAACTACGGCAAGAGCGGGTCGATCAGCTCGGGCTCGAGCTCGGGCGGCGGCGCCGCCTCGGGCGGCCGGGGCCAGACGCCGGCCACCACCGCCGCCCCGCAGACCACGGCTGCGCCGCAGACCACGGCCGTGCCCCAGACCACGGCCCCGCCCACGACGGCCCCGCCGACCACGGCGCCGCCCACGACCGCCCCGCCGACCACGGCGCCGGCCACGACCGCCCCGGCGGCCACCGGGCAGGGCGAGTCGAGGGGGCGGGGGCTGGGCGCGACCGGACGCTGACCCGCGCCCCGTCGGCGGCTCAGGCGTCCGCCTGCACCTCCTGGTGCGGGTAGGTGAGCCGGCACACGACGCACCAGGTCTCGAACTCGTCGGCGAGGCGCTCGCCCACCGGCTGGTTCGACTCGTCGAACTCGAGGTAGATCCGCTGCACGGTGAGGAGGTCGTCGCCGTCGTCGCCGCAGGAGTCGCACCGGTCGCTCATGGGTCGCAGGGTAGCGACGGCGGCTGGGCGGGACCCCCCTCCGGGAATGGAACGGGCGCGGTGCGCCGTTCTACGGTGTGCCCACCGCCGGGAGCCGTCAGGCCCTGGACGGAACCGAGCAGCAGGGAGGCTCAACCATGAGCTCGACGTCGTCATCCCCGTCCACCGATCGCCGGCCCGTCACCGTGCCCGCCGTCCGCTCGCGCAAGGTGCGCGACGGCGCCGAGCCGCTCGTGATGGTCACCGCCTACGACGCCCCCGGCGCCCGCATCGCCGACGAGGCCGGCGTCGACCTGATCCTCGTCGGCGACTCGGTCGCCATGGTCGTGCTCGGCTACGACGACACCCTCCAGGTCACCGTCGACGACCTCGCCCACCACACCGCCGCGGTGGCGCGGGCCAAGCCCCGCCCGCTGATCGTCGCCGACCTGCCGTGGATGAGCTACCACGTGTCGGCCGAGGACACCGTGCGCAACGCCGCCGCGCTGATCCGGGCCGGCGCCGGGTGCGTGAAGCTCGAGGGCGGGCGCAAGCGGGTGCCCATGATCGAGGCGATCGTCGATGCCGAGATCCCGGTGATGGGCCACCTCGGGCTCACCCCCAGTCCATCCACGCCATGGGCGGCTTCAAGGTGCAGGGCAAGGAGACCGACGCGGCGATGCAGCTGGTGGCCGACGCCAAGGCCCTGGCCCACGCCGGGTGCTTCGCCATCGTGCTCGAGGGCGTGCCGAGCGAGGTCGCCTCGCTGGTGACCGCAGCCGTGGACGTGCCGATCATCGGGATCGGCGCCGGGCCCGACGTGGACGGCCAGGTGCTCGTGTACCACGACGTGCTGGGCATCGAGGACCGCATCGCCCCCAAGTTCGTGCGGCGCTACGCCGACCTGAAGGCGGCGTCGGTGCAGGCCATCGCCGCCTACGCGGACGACGTGCGCACCGGCGCGCTCCCCGCCGCCGCCGAGAGCTACCACCTCCTCGGCCGAGGTGGCCGAGACCCTCGGCCTGTACGGACGGGCCGGCTGACGCACCGGGAGGTTCCGGCCATCGACCCGGAGCCCGCACCCGACCGAGGCCCGATCTCGGGCACCGACGCCGACGCCCGGGCGGCGCGGCGCCGCTGGTCGTTGCTCGGCGGCGCGCTCGTCGTGCTCGGCCTCGTCGTGGTCGCCGCCTCGCTGCTGCTCGGCGGCGAGGCCGACGAGGCGCCCACCTCGGCCTCGGTGGCCTTCACGGCGCCGCCCGCCGCCGACCTCGAACCGGGCACGACGGCGACCACCGCCGCGCCGGGCCTCGGCGTCGGGGTGGGCGAGGCGGTCGACGGTCGCACGCCGCTCGCCGGCTTCGGCCAGGTGGCGGCGCATCGTGGCCGGCGACGGCACGGTGTGCGAGGTGGCCTGCTCGCCGCCGAGACCCCCGAGCAGCGCGAGCGCGGCCTCATGGAGGTGACCGACCCCGGGCTCGGCGGCTACGACGGGATGGTCTTCGTCTACGACGCGCCCACCGCCGGGGCGTTCTGGATGCGCAACACGCCGATGCCGCTGTCGATCGCCTACTTCGACATCGACGGCCGGCTGGTGTCCACGGCCGACATGGCGCCGTGCGCGGACTCGCCCGACTGCCGGTCGTACCCCGCGGATGCGCCCTTCGCCTTCGCGCTCGAGGTGCCCCAGGGCGGCCTCGAGGACGTGGGCGTGGTGGGCGAGGCGACCCTCGAGCTCACCGGCCGCCGCTGCCCGCTCGCCGAGGACGGCTGAGCGGCGCTTCGCTGTCAGACCCCCGGGGGACCATGGCGTCGATGAGGTCAGGTCCGCGGTGGTCCGCTAGCGTTGCACGGTCCAACAAGAGACCCTGCCCCATCGCCAGATCGGCACCGGGGCCCCGCTGCGGCGGGTCCACAGGGAGGTGATGCTCGCGATGCGAGCCTACGAAATGATGGTCATCTGCGACGGCGATCTCGAGGAGAGCGCCGTGGCCGGGGTGATCAACCAGACCACGGCCCAGATCGAGTCGGCCGGCGGCACCGTCGCCAAGACCGACAAGTGGGGCCGCCGGCGCTTCGCCTACGAGATCAACCACAAGAACGAAGGGTTCTACGTGGTGTTCGAGATCGAGGCCGAGCCGGGTGCGCTCGACGAGGTCGACCGCAACCTGCGCCTCGCGGACGAGGTGGTCCGCCACAAGATCATCCGGCTCCCCGACAGCGAGGCCCACCGTCGCGGCCTGCTCGGAGCCCCTGCCCCGGCCGAAGCGGCCGGGTGATCCTGGAGGACCCATGGACAACACCGTGACCCTCGTGGGCAACGTGACCCGCGACCCCGAGCTGCGCTACACGCCCTCGGGCCAGACCGTCGCCTCGTTCGGCCTCGCGGTCAACCGCCGCTGGCAGAACCGCGCCACCAACGAGTGGGAGGAGCAGACCTCCTTCTTCGACGTGAAGTGCTGGAGCCAGATGGCCGAGAACGTCGCCGAGTCCGTGCACCGCGGCACCCGCGTCATCGTGGCCGGCCGCCTCGAGCAGCGCTCGTGGGAGACCGACACCGGCGACAAGCGATCCAAGGTCGAGGTGGTGGCCGACGAGGTCGCCCCGAGCCTCCGGTGGGCCACCGCCACCGTGCAGAAGATCGAGCGCAGCCAGGGCGGTGGCAGCAGCGCACCCAGCGGCGGTGGTCGTCCCATCGCCAACGAGCCCACCCCCTACGACGGAGAGGAGCCGTTCTGATGGCCCCCAAGCCCAAGCGCGCCAAGAACAAGGACAACGCGCGGCGTTCCAAGAAGAAGGTCAGCATCCTCACGCAGGAGTCGGTGGACTACGTCGACTACAAGGACGTGAACCTGCTCCGCCGCTTCATGTCCGATCGGGCCAAGATCCGCCCGTCGCGCCACCGGCAACGACTCGCAGCAGCAGGCCACCATCGCCATGGCCATCAAGAACGCTCGCGAGATGGCCCTGCTGCCCTACGCCAGCCGGGTCACCCAGCAGCGCGGCGGTCGCGGTGGCGATCGCGGCGATCGCGGCATCCGGGCCGACGGCCCGCCGCCGCGCCCGTCGGGCCCGCCGCCCACGGGCGGCGAGGACGCCGGTGAGGACATCGTCGACACCGAGCTCGGTGGCGAGGAGCTGGCGAGCGCGGAGGCCGAGGCCTGATGCGCGTCATCCTCCGCTCCGACATCGCCGGCCTCGGCAACAAGGGCGACATCGTCGACGTGGCCAACGGCTACGGCCGCAACTTCCTGCTGCCCCGCGGCCTGGCCTTCGTGGCCACCGAGGGTGCCGCCGCCCAGGCCGAGTCCATGCGCCGCGCCCGCGACGTGAAGGACGCCGCCGCCCGCTCGGCGGCCGAGGACGTGGCCAAGAGCCTCGTCGGCTCGCCGGTCACCATCTCGGCGCGCGTCGGCGCCGACGACAAGCGGTTCGGCTCGGTCACTGCGGCCGACATCGCCGAGGCGGTCACCACCCAGACGGGTGTCGACATCGACCGCAAGCAGCTCCACCTCGACGAGCCGATCCGCACGGTGGGCACCCACCTCGTGCCGGTCAAGCTGCACGCCAACGTCGAGTTCCCGGTGACGATCGAGGTCGTCGCCAGCTGATCCCCGCGGCGGCCGGCTCGCTTCGGGCCGGCCGCCGGGATCACCCTGCGTGGTCCCGTCTGTCCACAGCGAACCGGTCGGTCGGTGGATAGGTGGGCGCCGCTCGCGCGGACGCCGTGAGCAGGGCCGACGCGGGCCCTCCCGCTTGCTGGAGCAAGCGCGCCGGGCTCGCGGGTCCTTCGCATCCCCAGGCTCGGCCTCGGCGCGCTCGGTGGTCGGACGTCAGGTTTCCCACAGGCTGTCCACAGCCAGTTGGGACTCGTTATCCACAGGCCGCATCTGGTCGACTGGAGCCCTCCATGGACGACGCCCCTCCCTACGACGACGGTCCCGACGAGTACCTCGACGAACCGCCCCGCCGCCCGCGGGGCGGGGGCGCCGGCGGGCGCGGCGGCCGGGTGCCACCCCACAACCTCGACGCCGAGGCCTCCCTGCTCGGGGCCATGCTGCTGTCGCGCACGGCGATCGACGTCGCCTCGGAGTCGGTGTCCCCGAGCGACTTCTACAAGCCCGCCCACGGCCACATCTACGAGGCCATCGTCTCGCTGTCGGCCCAGGGCGAACCGGTCGATCCCGTCACCGTGGCCGACGAGCTGTCGCGCCACGACCTGCTCGACGCCATCGGCGGCCCCGCCGCGCTCATCGAGCTCCAGGCCAACACCCCGGCGACCTCCTCCGCCGGTCGCTACGCCAAGATCGTCGAGGAGCACTCGCTGCTGCGCGGCCTCATCGGCGTCGCCGGCGAGATCGCCGAGATGGGCTACGAGGTGCCCGACGACGTGCCCAAGGCGATCGACCGCGCCGAGTCGCTCGTCTTCGAGATCGCCCAGCACCGCCAGACCGACTCGATGTCGCGGCTGCACGACCTCCTCGACCAGACGCTCGACAGCCTCGAGGCCCTCTACGAGCGCGGCGACGCCATCACCGGCACGCCCACCGGCTACACCGACTTCGACGAGCTCACCGCCGGCCTCCAGCCCAACGCCCTCATCGTGGTCGGCGCTCGCCCCGGCATGGGCAAGACCAGCTTCGCCATGGGGATGGCCGGCCACGCCGCCCTCGAGGAGTCCCGTCCCGTCCTCTTCTTCTCGCTCGAGATGAGCCGGGTGGAGCTGTCCCAGCGCCTGCTGTGCTCCGAGGCGCGGGTCGACTCGAAGAAGGTCCGCAACGGCCGGCTCTCCGACGACGACTGGCGGCGGATCAGCCACGCCATCGGACGCCTGTCCGACGCGCCGCTGTGGATCGACGACAACCCGCACGTGACGGTGATGGAGATCCGGGCCAAGGCCCGCCGCCTCCAGTCGAAGATCGGCACGCTCGGCATGATCGTCGTCGACTACATCCAGCTGATGACCGGCAACGCCCGCGCCGAGAACCGCCAGACCGAGGTGGCCGAGATCAGCCGTGGCCTCAAGATCCTCGCCCGCGAGCTCCAGTGCCCGGTGGTGGCGCTCGCCCAGCTCAACCGCGGCCTCGAGCAGCGCGCCGACAAGCGCCCGATGCTCGCCGACCTCCGCGAGTCGGGCTCCCTCGAACAGGACGCGGACATCGTCGTGTTCCTGTACCGCGACGAGCAGTACAACCCGGACTCGGCCGATCGGGGCACCGCCGAGGTGCTCGTGGCCAAGCACCGGGCCGGTCCCACCGGCATGGTGCGCCTCGCCTTCCTCGACCACTACACCAAGTTCGCCAACATGGCCCGGGAGTAGCCCCGCCGCCGCGGGGAGCGTTGCGGCTCCGCTCGCGCTCCTCGCCGAGCTCGACGAGCAGCTGTGCATCGACCCGGACCGGACGTTCGTCGCCGGCAGCTCCAACGGGGCTGCCTTCGCCGGCTTGCTCGCGTGCACGCCGCCGTTCCGGTTCGCAGCGGTCGCGATGGTCATCGCCACCGTGCCGACGACGGATTGCGAGGATCGGGACCGGCCGTCGGTGCTCACCATCCGTGGCACCGCCGATGCGCACGTCCCCTTCGCCGGCACGCCCGACGCCGTGGCGGACGAGGCGGCGCGGTCCGGCTGCGACCCCACGCCTCGGGTCGAGGCCCCGGCACCCGGCGTGGAGCGGACGCGGTTCGTCGGGTGACGCTTCGATCGGGAGGTGGTCCTCGACGCGGTGCTCGACGGCACCCACGAGTGGCCGACCCCCTCGCCCGGTGTCCCCACGGGCGCGTACGACGCGACCGGAGCGATCCTCGAGTTCTTCGCCGAGCAGGCCCGATGACCGAGTGGGTCAGCTGTCCGTGTAGCCGATGACCCGGACCTCGGGACCGCCGGCGGGCGACGGGACGTCGATCGCCGGGAGCTCCGGGTTGTCGGTCGGCATCGCCAGGCGAAGCGCGCCCGCCGACGACCACGACACGCTGGTCCACGGGGGCCCGGCGGTCGCCGTGGCCACCTCGGTGGTCGTCTCCTCGTCGAGGTCGATGACGAGGAGGCTGAGATCCGGCGAGCCCGAGGTGAGCGTGGTGCGCTCGACCGCGGCGTAGCGGCCGGTCGGGTCCAGCGCGAGCAGCCGCACCATCGGGGGCAGGGGAGCCCCGGTGGCGCAGGCCACGGGCACCGTCCGGACCTCGTCCACCGCAGCTCGGGAGCGGACGTCGAGGCGGCACGGCTCGGTCAGGCTCACATCGTCGTGGACGGCCACGATCCGGCCGGCGGCCGAGCGCACGGAGAGCCCGTCGAGCCCGTCGAGCCGGGTCGTGACCGCACCGGTGGCGAGGTCGACGGTCAGGAGCGACACGGCAGGGGTGGCCCCGGTGGCGGCCCCGGGCACGAGCACGGTGGCGTCGACCACGACGTCGACCTCGTCGCCCTCCGCGCCGGCGATGGCGAGGGAGGCGTCAGCCGCCGCGGGCCCGAGGTCGAGCGGGTGCACGGCCGTGATCGAGCCGTCCGGGCCGAGCTCGACCAGCGCCTGCTCGCCGGCGACCTCCGTCCCGTAGCCACCGGTGGCCGGGGCGACGCGCCGACCGTCGCCGAGCACGATGCCGTGGCCCACCGCCCACTGCGGGTCGGGGCCCCAGCGCGACCACGGCGTCCGCGAGCCGTCGGGCTCGAGCACATCGACCTGCGACACGTGGATCGGTGGGTCCGCAGGATCGGTCGCCGGGTCGTAGGGCGTCGGGGCGAAGAGGGGCACGACGGCCGGGCCGACCTCGGCTGGGGTCGGCACCGTGGCGGTCCGGACCCGGTCGGCGGGTCGATCCACGAGGGAGGCGGTGGCGACGGCGCCGGCGAGCGCCGCCGCGGCCGCCAGCGCCGCGCCGGCCGTGCGGCGGCGGGCTCGGCGCCGCCGACCCCGCGACCGCACCACCCCGACGTCGGTCGGAGCGACGGTCAGCGCGTCGCGCTCGCGTCGAAGGGCGGCGGCGAGGTCGTCGCGGTCGAGCTCGGGGTCGGTGGTGGTGGTCATGGTGCCTCCAGATCGGTGCGCAGGGCGTCGAGCGCCCGGGAGAGCCGGCTCTTGACGGTGCCCTCGGCGATGCCGAGGGCGGCGGCGGTGGTGCGGGTGTCGAGGTCGAGCAGCACCCGGCAGGCCACCACCTCGCGCTGCTCCGCGGGCAGGGCCCGCAGGGCGTCGAGGGCGGGCGAGCCGACCGGGCTGGGTGCGGGGCGGGCCTCGATCTGCTCGGCCTCCCGCTCGACGAGCGACGCCTCGCGGCGGTGCTTGCGCCACCGGGAGGTCGCCCAGTTCATCGCCACCCGGTACACCCACCCGGCCGGCGCGTCGTAGCGACCCACCCGGCTCCACGACGCGTACGCCCGGGCCATGGCCTCGTCGACGGCGTCCGCGGCCCGGCCCGGGTCCGGCAGGCTGGCGGCCACCGCCCGGTGCACGGCGGCGGCCTCGGCGGCGTAGAAGTCCTCGAACGAGCGGGCGCGTGGCGGGCGGCCGGGCGACCGGGCGTCGGTCGTCTCGGGTCGCTCCCTCGCGGGGTCGTCGACGTCGGCGGCGGGTCGGGGCACGACCCGTTCACGCACGAGGCCCTCGATCGGTTCCCGGTCGGCCGCCACGGGGCCCATGCAAGCCGATCGGTCCTACGATCGGGCGATGGCGTCGCTCCTCCTGACCGGCCGGTCGGCGAGGTGAGCGCCAGCCGTCCGACCGTCGCCGCCACGGGCCTGCCGGTGGAGGAGGCGATCGGCGCCGTGCGCCTCGCCCTGGGCGAGGTCGGCGCCGCGGTCCTCGTGGCCCCGCCCGGCGCTGGCAAGACCACGGCCGTGCCGCTGCGGCTCCTCGGCGAGCCGTGGCTCGGCGACCAGCGGATCGTGGTGCTCGAGCCCCGCCGCCTCGCGGCCCGGGCCGCCGCCGAGCGGATGGCCGAGCTCCTCGGCGGACCGGTCGGGGAGACCGTCGGCTACCGCACCCGCGACGAGCGCCGGGTCGGCCGCCGCACCCGCATCGAGGTCGTGACCGAGGGCATCCTCGTCCGCCGCATCCAGGCCGACCCGAGCCTGGAGGGCACCGGCCTCGTGATCCTCGACGAGGTGCACGAGCGCAACCTCGTCACCGACCTGTCGCTGGCGCTCCTGCTCGACGTCCGCGGCGGCCTGCGGCCCGACCTCCGGGTGCTGGCCATGTCGGCCACGCTCGACGCGGATCGCCTCGCCGGGCTGCTCGGGGACGGCCCGTCCTCCCCGGCGCCGGTCGTCCGCTCCGAGGGCCGCACCCACGCCGTCGAGGTGCGCCACGTCGTCCCCGGCCCCGCGACCGGCTCGACGCCCTCGTCGGGCGAGCGGTGGGCACGGTCGTCGCCGAGCGTCCCGAAGGCGACGTGCTGGCGTTCGTCCCGGGGTGGCCGACGTGCGGCGGGTGGTCGATCGCCTCCAGGCCCCGGGCGCCCTGCCGCCCGCCGTGGACGTCCGACCCCTGTCGGGCTCGCACGACCGCGCCGAGCAGGACCTCGCCCTGGCGGCGAGCCCGCCGGGCCGCCGGCGGGTGGTGGTGAGCACCGACATCGCTGAGTCGAGCCTCACCGTGGCGGGCGTGCGCGCCGTGGTCGACGCCGGGCTGGTGCGGGTGCCCCGGCTCGACGTCGCCACCGGCGTGACGCGGCTCCAGACCGAGCCGGCCTCGCTCGCCTCGGCCGACCAGCGCGCCGGACGGGCCGGACGCCTGGGCCCCGGGATCGCCGTGCGGCTCTGGGACCCGGCCGAGCAGGGCCGCCGCCCGGCGGCGATCGTGCCCGAGATCGAGGTGGTCGACCTCGCCCCGCTCGCCCTCGAGCTCGCCCGCTGGGGCGCATCCGCCGAGGAGCTGCGGTGGCTCGACCGGCCCCGGCCGCCCGACTCCTGGCGGCGACCGAGCTGCTCGCCGCGCTCGGCCTGATCGACGCATCGGGCCGGCCGACGGGTCTCGGTCGGGAGGCGGCCGAGCTCCCCGTGCACCCACGCCTCGCGACCCTGGTGCTCGCCGCCCGGTCGAGGGGCCGAGGGTGGACCGGTGCCCTGCTCGCCGCCCTTCTCGAGGAGGGCGACGTGGTGCGCGGGGCGCCGGCCGACCGCCCCGTCGACCTCGCGGCGCGGATCGAGGCGCTCGACGGCACGGCGGTGGCCGGGCTCGACCTCGATGCCCGCGCCGGGCGCCTGGTGCGACGCCGGGCCGAGGAGCTGGCCCGACGGGTGGGCGTCGCGGCCGACCGGGTCGATCCCGACGCGGTCGGCGCCCTGGTGGCCGTCGCCCATCCCGAGCGCCTGGCCCAGGCCACGGGCGGCGGCTCGTTCCGGTTCCGCGGCGGGGGCGGCGGGCGGGTGCCCCAAGGCGATGCGCTGGTCCGATCCCCGTGGCTCGCCGTCGCCGAGGTGGCCGATCGGCCCGGTGGGCGCGCCGTCGCGCTGGCCGCCCCGATCGATCGGGCGCAGGTCGTCGCGCTGGTGGCCGGCGAGGTCGTGGACGACGACGAGGTCTGTTGGGACGACGCTCGGGGCGAGCTGCGGGCGATCCGCCGCCGTCGGGCCGGCGCGCTCGTGCTCGAGGAGGCGGAGGGCCCGGCGCCGGCGGGGGAGGCGACCGCCGCGGCCCTCGTCGCCCGGCTGCGCGCCGGTGACGCCGCCCTGCCGTGGGCGCCCGCGACCCGGGCGCTGCGAGGGCGCCTCGCCTTCGCCCACCGGCTCGACCCCGACCGCTGGCCCGCGGTCGACGACGAGGCGCTGCTCGTCGACGCCGACCGCTGGCTCGCGCCGCTGCTCTCGCGAGCGACCGGTGCCTCCGCCCTGGCCCGGGTCGACCTGCGACGCGCGCTGCTCGGGCGGGTCGACCCCACCGTGGTCCACGACCTCGACCGCCTCGCTCCCACCACGTTCACGGCCGTCGACGGGCGGGCGATCGAGATCGCCTACGACGATGGCGAGCCCCGGGCCCGGGCTCGCCCGCAGCGACTGTTCGGCCTCACCCGGCACCCGACGGTCGGCGGGCGGGCGCAGGTCCCCGTCGTGCTCGAGCTGCTTTCGCCGGCCGACCGGCCGATCCAGGTCACCGCCGACCTGCCGGGGTTCTGGGCGGGGAGCTGGTCGGCGGTCCGCAAGGACCTGGCCGGTCGCTACCCGAAGCACCCGTGGCCCACCGACCCGGCGACGGCATCGCCGCCCGCCGCCCGACCCCGCCGCGGGGCCTGACCGGGGGCAGGCGGTCGGGCCGAAGGCCGGGGGAGCCGACCATCCCCTCTCCGGGGTGGCGCGGGGGCGAAGCTGGTCCGGTCGGTTCTGAGCGACCAACTGCGGACGAGGGCGGAACCGGCCCGGTGACGAGGAGGTCCCATGGACATGCAGAAGCGGTTGGCGGCCGAGGTGTTCGGCACGTTCTGGTTGGTGTTCGGCGGTTGCGGCGCGGCGATCTTCGCCGCCGGGTTCCCCGATGCGGGCATCGGGTTCCTGGGCGTGGCCCTGGCCTTCGGCCTCACCGTGCTCACGATGGCCTACGCCGTCGGCCACATCTCGGGCGGGCACTTCAACCCCGCGGTGACCATCGGCCTGGTCGTCGGCGGTCGGTTCGACAAGAAGGAGGCCGGGCCCTACATCGTCGCCCAGGTGGTGGGCGCGATCGTGGCCGCCGCCGTGCTGTACCTGATCGCCAAGGGCCAAGACGGCTGGAGCATCGACAACTCGCTGCCCGGCGCCTTCGCCGCCAACGGCTACGGCGACCTCAGCCCCGGTGGCTACTCGCTGCTGGCCTGCCTGGTGGCCGAGGTCGTGCTCACCGGGTTCTTCCTCATCGTCATCCTCGGCGCCACCGCCAAGAAGGCGGCGGTGGGCTTCGGCGGGCTGGCCATCGGCCTCGCCCTGACGCTCATCCACCTGATCTCCATCCCGATCACCAACACGTCGGTGAACCCCGCCCGCTCCACCGGCCAGGCGCTCTTCGCCGGCGGCGACTACCTCCCGCAGCTCTGGCTGTTCTGGGTGGCGCCGATCGTCGGCGCCGCCCTCGGCGCGGCGGTCTGGAAGTACCTGCTCGCCGACGCCGCCGACACCGAGCCCCTCGCCGAGGGCGTCGGCTGACGCTCGCCCCCAGAGGCCGGCCCCGTCCCGCGCCCAGGCCCCCCCAAGGTGGGTTCGGGACGGGGGCCGGCCGCCCTCTACCGTCGGGGCCGTGGCTCCCCGTGCACGATCCCTGGCGCTCGTCGCCGCCGGCGTCGGCGCCGGCCTCGTCGGGGCGCGCCTGGTGCGCGGCGCCGCCGGTCCCGCCGGCCACGTCCGCCACCGGGGCTTCGGCACCCGCTCGGCGCGCATCGCCGCCACCGCCACCTCGGCCGGTGCCGGCTGGGCGGCCGACCGGGCTCGGAAGGTGTTCGCCGACGCCGAGCGGCGCGAGGCGATCGACGAGGCCCGCCAGCTGAAGACCGCCGAGCAGGTGGCCGCCACCCTGGGCGAGCTCAAGGGCGCGCTCATGAAGCTCGGCCAGATGGCCAGCTACCTCGACCAGGGCATGCCGCCGGCGACGCGGGAGATCCTCCGCCAGCTGCAGGCCGAGGCGCCCCCCATGGCCCCGGAGCTGGCGGCGGGGGTCGTGGAGGCCGAGCTGGGCGCGCCGCCCGCCGAGGTCTTCGCCGAGTGGGACCCGGTCCCGATCGCGTCGGCCTCGATCGGCCAGGTGCACCGGGCGATGCTCCACGACGGGCGCGCCGTGGCGGTCAAGGTGCAGTACCCCGGCGTCGACGAGGCGATCCGAGCCGACCTCACGAGCGCCGGGCTGGTGTTCACCACGATGCGGGCGATGTTCCCCGGCCTCGACAGCGGGCCGCTGGTCGAGGAGCTGCGCGAGCGGATCGTCGAGGAGCTCGACTACCGGATCGAGGCCGACAACCAGCGGCTGTTCGCCGACTTCTACCGCGACCACCCGTCGATCCACGTGCCCGAGGTCGTCGACGAGCTCAGCACGGCGCGCGTGCTCACGACCGAGCTCGCCCCCGGCGTGCGCTTCGAGGAGCTGCTCACCTGGTCGCAGGCCGAGCGCGACCTCGCGGCCGAGACCATCTTCCGGTACGTGTTCGGCAGCCTCTACCGCCTGGGCGCGTTCAACGGCGACCCGCACCCCGGCAACTACCTCTTCGAGCCCGGCGGCCGGGTGACCTTCCTCGACTACGGCCTGGTCAAGCGGTTCACGCCCGAGGAGCTGGCGCCCTTCGAGCGGATGACCAAGGCCATGGTCCTCGACCGCGACATCGCCGAGTTCCGCCGGGTCATCGAGCGCGTCGGGTTCCTCAAGGAGGGCATGCCCTTCAGCGACGAGGCCGTGGGCGACTACTTCGGCCACTTCTACGAGTTCATCCTCGAGCGCGAGCCGGTGACCATGACCACCGAGTTCTCGTCGGAGACGGTGCGGCGGTTCTTCGACCCGTCGGGCGAGCACGGCGAGATCATGCGCGCCGCCAACGTGCCCAAGCCGATGGTGATCATCCAGCGCATCAACCTCGGTCTCTACGCCGTGCTCGCCGAGCTGGGCGCCACCGCGAACTGGCGGCGGCTCTCCGAGGAGATCTGGCCCTGGTTCGCCGCCGAGCCCCACACCGAGCTCGGTCGCCTCGACGCCGAGTGGCGGGCGGCGAGGGCGGCGACGGCGAGCTCGACCTAGGCGCCGGGCGGGCCGGCGGCCGCCATCGCCTCGTGGCGGTGGCGGGTGCGCCGACGCCAGGCGAACGACCGCTCCACCACCTCGACGATCAGCGCACCGATCGCGGCGACCAGGCCGACGGCCATCGCCACTGCCGCGGGCCGGGCGATGTCGGCGACCCGCTCGCGGCACGGGCGGGCGTTGTTGGCCTCGGCCTCGGCCGTCGTGATGCCCTCCGGCGGGTTCTGCACGTCGTACACGTACTCGTTCGCGCGGCCGTCGAGCAGCACGCCGAGCGATGTGCCGCACGACTGGGTGGGGGTCGACACGGGGCGGAGGAGCACGAGCAGACCGACGAGCACGACGCCGACGCCGACGGTGGCGACGAGGGCGGTGGTGCGCTGGAGGCGGGTGGGGCCCGGTCGGTCGACGGGAGCGGCGACGGGCGCGGCGGCCGGCGCGTCGGCGCCGGCGTCGGCATCGGGCGGTGGCGGGGGTGGCGGGGACGGGTCGGTCACGGGGGCCTCTCGGGGACCCGTGCAGCGTACGGCGTCCACGGGAGGTGCCCGCCCGCCGCCGCCCTCCGGTGGGAGTCGGAGGGCGGGGCTGCGTGTGCTCGGGGAGCGGAGCGGGAGCCGCCACAGTGCGGTGCGCCCTGGACCAGCGCACCCCAATGCGTGATGGAGGGAGGGTTGCGACCCCCGCCCCGGTACCCCGATCGTCGGTGGGGGCGATGTTCCACCGACGCTCAGGTGATCGGCCCGAACCGCCGGGAGCTTGAGCAGAATCTCACGTTGGGTGGCTGAAAATGCGCGAACCGTGTTCAAGCGCCCGGCGGACCGCCGGGTCGACCGGTGTCGCCCGGGGTGGTCGGTAGCCTCGCCGCCGTGGCTGCGCCCTCCTCGCCCTGCTCGCCCAGGAGTCGCCCGACAGCGGCGCCTTCCTCGGCGACGACCTGCTGCCCTACCTGGTGCTCGCCCTCGGCGGCGCTGCCTGCGGGGAACCTGGCCGCGATCTTCCGACCGCCGCCCACCACGGCGCAAGGACGGCGACCTCGAGCGGGCCCCCATCGCCCGGTCGGTCGTGATGGCCGTGGTGGGTGGCGTCGCCACGTTCTGGGCGCTGGCCTCGCTGCTGACCGGCTGACCGCGGCCGCGCCGCTACCAGCCCGGCGCCGACCAGCCCTCGGGTGCCCAGCCCTCCTCGGCCAGCTCGAAGCCGGCGAAGTCGAACGCCGGGCTCACCGTGCAGCCCACGAGCACCCAGCCGTCGATCGGCCGGGCCGCCTGCCAGGCGCGGAGGCACGACGGCCTGCGGCTCGCAGTCCTCGGTGAGGTCGGGACCGAGGACGATCACCTGGTGGTGGTCGTCCTCGACGATGGCGAGCTCGAGTCGGCCGCCGGCGTAGTGGTGCCAGGCCTCGGCGGCGTCGACCCGGTGCCAGTGCGAGCGCTCGGTGGCGTCGAGCAGGAAGTAGATCGTGCTGCCCACGCCCCGTCCGCCGTCGGCCGGCAGGTCGCGCCAGGTCTGCGGTACCAACCGCCCTCGGGGTGGGGCACCAGGCCGAGCCGATCGATGACCTCGCGAGCGTCGATCCCCCAGTGTGGCGCGCGCCCGCGCCGTGCCGCCGGATCGGCCGCTGGCGCTCGGCCCGCCACCACCACCCCGGAGGGACGATGGAGCTGCTGCGCACCCCCGACGAGTGCTTCACGGACCTGCCCGACTTCCCTGGGCGCCCAGCTACGCCGAGGTCACCGCCGGACGACGGCGCCGGCCCGGCGCGCATGGCGCACCTCGACGAGGGTCCGCCCGAGGCGCCGGTCGTCCTGCTCCTCCACGGCGAGCCGTCGTGGAGCTTCCTCTACCGGCGGATGATCCCCCGCTGCTCGACGCCGGGCTGCGGGTGGTGGCGCCCGACCTCATCGGCTTCGGCCGCAGCGACAAGCCGGCCGATCGGGCCGACTGCACCTACCAGCGCCACCTCGACTGGCTCCGCGCCCTGGTGGTCGACCACCTCGACCTCCGCGACATCACCCTGTTCTGCCAGGACTGGGGCGGGCTCCTCGGCCTGCGCCTCGTGGCCGAGCACCCCGAGCGGTTCGCCCGGGTGCTCGCCAGCAACACGTTCCTGCCCACGGGCGAGCGCGACCCCGGCGAGGCGTTCCACCGGTGGCGCACGTTCTCCCAGGAGGTCGAGGTGTTCCCCACCGGGTTCATCATCCAGGGCGCCACCACCACGGAGTTGCCGGCGGAGGTGGTGGCCGCCTACGACGCCCCGTTCCCCGAGGAGCGGTACAAGGAGGCGGCCCGGCAGTTCCCGCTGCTCGTGCCGGCGTCGACCGACGACCCGGCGTCGGCGCCGAACCTCGCCGCGTGGGAGGTGCTGCGCCGCTTCGCCCGGCCGTGGCGGTGCTGCTTCGGCGACTCGGATCCGGTGACCCGCGGCGGCGACAAGCCGATGCGGACGCAGATCCCCGGGGCCGCCGACCAGCCCCACGTGCTCGTGGAGGGCGGCGGCCACTTCATCCAGGAGGACCGGGGCCCCGAGCTCGCCGCGCAGCTCCTCGACCTGATCGCCACCACGCCCGACGCCGCGAGCCGCCCGGCGCTGGTGGGCTGAGGAGCTCGGCCTCAGCCGACCTCGGTGGCCGCGCCGTCGTGGTCCGAGGCGCCGGCGGCCTCCCAGGCGGCCCGCGAGGGCCGGGCGCCGGCCCCCCGCCCGCGCACGGCGAACACGCCGATGCCGGCCACCACCACGATGACCACGCCGAGCAGGGTGAGCTGCTCCCAGCCGCCGCGATCGCCCGGGTCGGTGGGTGCGGTGCCCTCGTTGGGAGCCGGGATGATGGCCGGCTTGCCGCTGGGCTGGGAGGGCGCGCCCGGGTCGGTGAGGAGGGCGAAGGCGACGACGCCGGCGAGGATCGCCCCGAAGAGCAGCGCGGCGGCCAGCCGGAGCTGGGTGCGCGACACGGTGGACGTGGCGTCGCGACCCGAGGAGGGTCGGCCGGCGGCGGCCGGAGCGGCGTCGGTGGACGGGGTGTCGGTGGCGGGGGGCATCTCGAGCTCCTGGGTCAGCGGGGGAGGTGCTTGGCGGCCTTCAAGATGGCGGTGAAGCGCTTGGCGTAGCCAGCGCCGTCGGTGCCGGGCGTCTGCAGCTTCTCGGCGAGGGCGGAGCGCACGGCCACCGTCTGGCTCTCGGTGTACTTCAGCAGGCCGTCGCGGCCGTGGCGTCGCCCCATGCCCGACGCCTTCATGCCGCCCATCGGGGCGTCGATGCTGCCCCAGCCCGACGAGTAGCCGTCGTTCACGTTCACCGTGCCGGCCATGAGCCGCTCGCCGATCTTGGTGCCCTTGCCGGTGTCGCCGCAGTAGACGCTGGCGTTGAGGCCGTACTCGGTGTCGTTGGCCTGCTCGATGGCCTCGTCGACGGTGGCGTACGGGTAGATGGCCACGACCGGACCGAACGTCTCCTCGCGGTAGAGGTCCATCTCGGGGGTGACGTCGGTGAGGAGCGTCGGCTCGTAGAAGAAGGGGCCGAGGTCGGGGCGGGCCGTGCCGCCCGCCACGAGGCGCGCCCCCTTGTCGAGCGCGTCGGTCACGTGCTCGGTGACCTTGTCGAGCTGGGCCTTGCTGGCCAGGGCGCCGACCTCGGG
Source organism: Acidimicrobiales bacterium (assembly GCA_041394165.1). Classification (GTDB taxonomy): domain Bacteria; phylum Actinomycetota; class Acidimicrobiia; order Acidimicrobiales; family Iamiaceae; genus Aquihabitans. Next base: position 131,921 of record JAWKIT010000002.1, on the reverse strand, counting down.
CCCGTAGGCCTGCTCGGCGCCCAGCTTCAGGCCGGCCACCCGGGCCCCGAACCGGTCGAGGAACGCCGGGGCGATCTGCTGGTCGACGTAGATGCGCTCGATCGAGATGCACAGCTGGCCGGTGTTGGCGAAGCAGGCCACCGTGGCCCCCTCGACGGCGCGGTCGAGGTCGACGTCGGCGGTGACGATCATGGGGTTCTTGCCGCCGAGCTCGGCCGAGTAGCCCACCAGCCGCTCGCCGATCTGGGCGCCGATGGTGCGGCCGGTGGCGGTGGACCCGGTGAACATCAGGTAGTCGGCGGCCTCGATGATCGCCGAGCCGACCTGGGTGCCCGGCCCGGTGATGATCTGCACGAGGCCCTTGGGCAGCCCGGCCTCCTCGAGCAGCTCGAACGCGCGCAGGGCGGTGAAGGGGGTCTGCGAGTCGGGCTTGATCACGATGCCGTTGCCGGCCACGAGCGCGGCGAGCGCATCGGAGGTGGCGAGCACGAGCGGGTAGTTCCACGGCGAGATCACGCCGACGACGCCCTTCGGGACGTGGTGCTCGGTGGCCGACACGAGGCCCGGCATGGCGGTGAGGCGGCGGTGGGGCTTGAGGGCCCGGGGGGCGAGGCGGGCGTAGTACCGGGCCGTGATGGCCTGGTCCATGATCTCCTCGAACGCCCACACGCGGGCCTTGCCGTTCTCGGCCTGGATGAGGTCGAGCAGCTCGTCTTGGTGCTCGAGCACGAGGTCGTGGTAGCGGAGCAGGACCTGGGCCCGCTGCTTGACCGGGGTGGCGGCCCAGCGGGCCTGCACCCGGCGGCACTCGGCCATCGCCTGAGCCACGTCGTCGGCCGTGCCGATCGGGACCTCGCCCAGCACCTCGCCGGTGAGCGGCGAGGTGACGGCCTTCATCTCCCGGCCGGGGGCGACGTCGATGCGCTTCGCCAGTCGGTCGGTCTCGGCGCGGCCGGGGCGCAGGGTGCCGGCCGGCGCCGGCTCGGCCGTGGTGGTGCGGGCATCGGTCGCGGTCATCGGGGCCTCCTGGCCGGTTGCGTGCGCGGGTGCCTGGGGCGCCCACGCTACCGGGAGGGTGCGATGAGGACGAAGGCGACGGCACCGAGATCGTTGCGTCGCAAGGCGCGGCGTCGGCCCGGGCCTTCGGGGTGCGACCGTTGACTCCTCGGCCCTCCGGCCGTACCGTGACGGCAGACGACCGAGGGGATGCGGGGATGTCGGTTCGACGGAGCGGGGACGCCGGTCGCCTGGGGGCGGTCGCGGTGCTGGTGGTGGCGTTGGGGATCGGGCTGGCGCCCACGGCGGCGAGCGCGGCTCCGGCGATCTCGATCTCGCCGGGCACGACCGAGCTGGTGACCGGTCAGCCGGTCACCGTTTCGGGCTCGGGCTTCCCGGGAGGTGGCTCGATCTACCTGGGCATGTGCCCCGCTGGCACCACCGACCCGTTCTCGTGCGACCTGCGCACCGCCACCTCGGTGCCCGTGGCCGGCGACGGCACCTTCAGCGCCTCGTTCCTCCCGTCGCGCCACCTGCGGACCAGCGGCTCGAGCGGCCTCGCCTACTACGACTGCGCGGTCGACTCGTGCGTGATCGGCGCCACCGACTTCGGGTCCTCGGCCTACCAGGAGGTCACCTTCGCCGATGTGCCGGTGCCCGACCAGGTCACGGTCTCGCCCACCGACGGCCTGGTCGACGGCCAGGCGGTCGTGGTGTCGGGCACCGACATGCGCCCGTCGTCGAGCGTGGAGGTGGTGGCGTGCGCGACCCACGCCACGGGCACCATCTGCGATCGGGAGCCGTCGGTGTTTCGAACCGTGACCGCGGGCGGCGAGCTCAACGTCGAGCTCCCGCTGGATCGGGTGCTCACCGAGTACGGGGCCGAGACGCGCTACGTCGACTGCTCGGTGGGCGACTGCTGGGTGCAGGTGAACGCGCTGGACATCGTCGTCCGCCTCCCGATCCGCTTCGCCGCACCGGCCCTCGACGTCACCTTCGACGCGGTGGGCACCGTCACCGCCGACGGTTCGGAGGCCACGACCGTGGTGCGGGTGGCGTGCGACCTGGCGACCCCCGTCTCGTTCGTCGCCACCACCAGCCAGGGCACCGCCGAGGCCACCTACCGCCTGGGCGGGCTGGCGTGCGCGCCGGGGTCGCCGGCGGTGGCGCACCTCCCCGCTCGCGTCGCGCCCGAGGCCGACCCGTTCGCGCCGGGGACCGCCCAGGTCGACCTCGACCTGTGGACCACCCGGCAGCCCTACCTCGGCCTGCCCGAGTCGGTGCGGTCGACGGCCGGCGGCTCGGTGGAGCTGGTGGGCGCATCGACGATGGAGGACGCCGTGCTCGACGCGCTCGCCGGTCCCGACGGCGATGCCGTGCGCGCCGAGCTGGAGGCCGCGTTCCGCGCCCGGGTGCGCCAGGACCCGGTCTTCCGAGCCTGGTTCGCGGCCCTCCTGCACGCCCTGCCGACCTGACCCGCCCGAACTCGTGCGGCGGCGGCAGGCCGCGGCGGCGACGATGGGCCGATGGCGCTCCCCGAGGTGATCGACGCCGGTGACGGCCTGGTGCTGCGTCGATGGACGGCCGAGCAGGTCGACGTCCTGACGGCGCTGATCACCGACAACCTGGACCACCTGCGCGGCTACATGCCCTGGATCGGCGAGGAGCCCAAGGCCCGGGCGGCCCGGTTGGAGCTGATCGCCACCTGGGACGGGCAGTGGCGCGCCGGCACCGACGTCGTGTTCGGCATGTGGCTCGACGGCGAGCCGGCGGGCAGCTGCGGGCTCCACGACCGCATCGGGCCCGGCGGCACCGAGATCGGGTACTGGACGAGCCGCCGCCACCTCGGCAGGGGCCTGGCGCGCCGGGCGTCGGCGGCGCTGACGACGGCGTCGTTCGCGACGGGCGCGTTCGACCGGGTGGAGATCCACCACAACGAGACCAACTGGCGCTCGCGGCGGATCCCCGAGCAGCTCGGCTACCGCGAGGTCGGGGTGATCGAGCTCACCCGCGAGCTGGCGCCCGCCGAGGGGCGCATCGAGGTGGTGTGGCGCGTCACCGCCGACGAGTGGGCCGCCCGCACCCCCTGACCCGCACCCCCTCGCCCTCCACCCCCCACCCCTTCACCCCTTCCCGAACTTCTGGCGGCGACGGGCCCGGTCCGGGTCCGATCGCTCCAGAAGTTCGGCGGGCTGCGCGGGATGGGGTTGCGGTCGGCTGCGGTCGGAGCCGAGGCGGATGGCGCCGCGAGGGCGGCGGCGCGGAGCGGGGGTGGGCTCGGTCAGGGGGAGGGCGGGGGGACGAGCGCGGACTCGTCCTCGAAGCGGATGGCCGCGAGCTGGGTGGCGTGGGCCACGAGGGCGCCGGTCGCATCCCACAGCTCGCACGCCTCATCGACCCGGCCCGTGCCGATCGTGCCGATCCGCTGGCGCACCCGCAGGGGGCCTGGCACCGGGAGCGATCGGAGGTAGGCGGTGAGCGAGAGGGTGGGCACCCAGCCCGACGGTCCGATGTCGAGGGTCGCCGGCGGGAGCGTGTCGAGGAGCAGCAGCAGGGCGAGGGGGTCGATCGGCCGGCCGTCGGGGAGGTCGATCCATCCCGCCAGCTCGCCACGGCCCGACGGCGCGCCGAAGGCGAAGCCCATCGTCGCCGGGTCGAGGCGGAGGTCGACGCGATCCATCGTCGAGACGACGAAGTCCGAGCCCTCCCGGCGGGACGGGATCCGGACGCAGTCCTCGATCGGGGCGACGTCGACGGGGATGGCTCGCGTCCACACCGCCGGGGCGACGGCGAGGGTGCCCACCGTCAGCGTGAGATCGACGCATCGGCGACCGTCCTGCTCGATGACCGCCCGCACCTGGCTGGCGCTCCGGCCGGTCCGAAGGACCTCGACGGCGATCGTGGCCGGCCCGGGGTCGGGCGCCCAGAGGTAGTGGGCGGAGGCGGCGAGCGGATCTCGGTGCGCGCTACCGGCATCGGCGAGGGCGACGCCCACGGCCCGCGCCGCGGTGGCGAGGAGGTAGCCGCCGTTGGGCTTCGGGCCCACGGTGAAGCCGGCGTCGACCGTGAAGGCGAAGGTGCCGGCTGGGCCCGTGGGCTCCACTGCGGTGGCGGCGTCGAGCTCGAAGGTGGGCGGGGGCTCGACGGTGGGCGAGTCGTCGGTCATGCGGGGAGCGTACGTCGGGCTGCGTTGCGTGATGCAACCGACGGCCGGGAGGTCACCCGGCCTCGACGACCGCCCGCATCCGCTCGAGGGTGGTCCGCATGCCCTCGCGGTTGGTCTTGCCGCGGGCCCAGCCGGCGAGGAACCAGTAGATCTTGGTGGGGAGCTTGTCGGCGAGGCGGAACGACTCGGTCACGTCGGTGCCGCCGTCGGCGCCCGGCGCCAGCTCGTAGCGCCACGTGTTGATCGGGCTCTTGGCGTTGGGGACGGCGAACTCGAAGACCCGCTCGGGCTCGCACGCGGTGATCTCGGCGGGCGACCAGTAGATCGGTCCCTTGCCGTTGCGCTTCACGTGGCCCCGGAACGTGGCGCCGACGGCGGGCTCGGTGGCGCCGTCGAGCCACTCGGCCTCGAAGGTCTCGGGGCTGAACTCGCCGATGCGGGTGACGTCGGCGACGAGCGCCCAGACGTCGGCGGGGGAGGCATCCATGTGGACCGTGACGCTGTCGTGCATGGCGGGAGGCTACGGCGAGCGGTGCCCGGACCGCTCCGGTACCGTCGGATCCGCCGTCTCGCCCGCCCGACCCCCCGGAGGCCGTCGATGTCCACCGATGCCGAGCTGCTCGTGAAGGAGCGGCTCACCCAGCTGCTCGACGAGGTCGATCCGAAGGCCGTCTCGATGGAGGAGCTGCGAGGCCGCCAGTACGACCTGGGGCTGGCGTGGGTGCACTTCCCCGAGGGCTGGGGCGGGCTCGACCTGGCGCCCACCCACCAGCGCACGGTCGACGCCGCCCTGCGCGAGGCGGGCGCCCAGAGCGCCGACTCCCGGCACTTCTTCGGCCTCACCATGGCCGGGCCGACCGTGGTCACCCACGGCTCCGACGAGCTGCGCCAGCGCCTGCTGCGCCGCATGTTCACCGGCGAGGACTCGTGGTGCCAGCTGTTCTCCGAGCCCGGGGCCGGCTCGGACCTCGCCGGGCTGGCGTGCAAGGCGGTACGCGACGGCGACGAGTGGGTGATCACCGGCCAGAAGGTCTGGAACACCCTGGCCCACATCGCCGATCGCGGCATGCTCGTGGCCCGCACCGACCCGAACGCCCCGAAGCACAAGGGCATGACCTACTTCGCCCTCGACATGCACGCGCCGGGGGTCGAGGTGCGGCCGCTGCGGCAGATCACCGGCGAGGCCGAGTTCAACGAGGTGTACCTGACCGAGGTGCGGGTGCCCGACGCCGACCGCATCGGCGACGTGGGCGAGGGCTGGCGGGTGGCGATGACCACCCTGTCGAACGAGCGCACCACCATCGGCGGCGGTGGCGGCGGGGTGCCGGCCCGAGGCTCGGGCGCGATCGCCGAGGCCGTGCGCATCTGGAACGAGGAGGCCGGTCCGGCCACCAAGACGGCCGTGATGCGCGACGAGCTGGTGAAGCTGTGGGCGCGCGCCGAGGTGCTGCGGATGACCAACATCCGGGCGTCGCAGAACCGCAAGGCGGGCAACCCGGGGCCCGAGGGTTCGATCGCCAAGCTCGAGTTCGCCAAGGTCAACATGGACATCTACGAGTTCTGCGTCGACCTGCTCGGGGCCGCGGGCCTCGCCGGCTACGACTTCGAGATGCGCCGAGCCGAGAACCTCGGGCTCACCGGTCCGCCCGGCTCGAGCCGCAAGATGTTCCTGCGGGCCCGGGCGAACTCGATCGAGGGCGGCACCTCGGAGATCCAGCGCAACATCATCGGCGAGCGGGTGCTCGGCCTGCCCGGCGAGCCGCGCACCGACAAGGACGTCCCCTGGGTCGAGGTGCCGCGCAGCTGATGGACCGCGTGCGCCCGGCCGAGCCGGGCGACGTGGGGCTGCTCGCCGCCATCGAGGTGGCGGCGGGGGAGCGGTTCCGTGCGGTCGGCATGGACGACATCGCCGACGACGACCCGTTCCCCGACGAGGTGCTCCTCGCGGCGGTCGCCGACGGTCGGCTGTGGGTGGCGGAGCTGGAGGGTGCCGTCGTGGGCTACGCCTTGGGCGAGCGGGTGGGGCCGGCGGGCGCCCAGCACCACCTCGAGCAGGTGTCGGTCGTGCCCGAGGCCGGTGGCCGCGGCCTGGGCGCGGCGCTGGTGGAGGCGGTGGCCGACTGGGCGCGGGCGGCCGGGGCGCCGTCGCTGACCCTCGCCACGTTCCGCGACCTGCCCTGGAACGGGCCGTGGTACGAGCAGCTCGGGTTCGCGACCGTGCCCGACGACGAGCTCGACGAGGCGCTGCGGGCCGTGCGCGCCCACGAAGCCGAGCTCGGCCTCGACGTGTCGCTCCGGGTGTGCATGCGTCGGCCGCTCTGATGGCTTCGGGCCGGTGGGCCCGCGCTTGCCACCGACGATCGACCGGTCGTGCGAGGCTGCACCGGTGAGCATCGCCGTCTCGATCGACGACCTGCCCCGGGTGCTCGACGAGCGGGGGCCGGCGGCCTACCTGGTGACCGTCCGCGACACCCGCCCGCACGTGGTGGCCGTGTCGGTGGCGGCGCGCGACGGGCTCCTCGTCGTGGCGCCGGGTCGGCGGACGGGCCGCAACATCGAGGACCGCCCGCTGGTGACGCTGCTGTGGCCCACCACCGACGAGCACCCCAAGCACTCGCTGCTCGTCGACGGCACCGCCCGCCTCTCCGATGACGGCGAGTGGCTCGAGATCACGCCCACCAGCGCGGTGCTGCACCGGGCGGGCGGTCGTCGCCGCCGGTTCGAGCCCGACGACGACCAGACGTAGGTCAGCCCGACCCGAGCGCCGGGCCGCTGCCGCCCACGCCGCGCTGGCCCAGGTTGGCGCGGTCGGCCGCCTGCTGGCCGCCCGCCCAGCCGGCGCGGCTCGACGCCGAGATCTTCCGGGTCCGCAGGTTCGGGAAGCGCCGGGCCAGGTCGTCGTCCACCGCGGCCGCTCGGTCGGCGAGCACCAGTGCGACCGTGGGCCCGTCGCCGCCGGCCACCTGCCGATCGGCCTCGGCCTCCGCCGCCGCTCGCTGCTCGGCCTCGGCCAGGCGCTCGCCGATGCGGAAGCCGAACGAGGTGAGGAAGGCGTGGCGGAACCGACGCGGCGTATCGCCCGGGGGCACGGGAGCGGCGAGGACGAAGCGGGTGGCCTGCACCGAGAGCGAGGCGAAGAGGGTGCGGACGTTGGCCAGGTCGTCGGGGAAGCCGACGAGCGTGCACAGCTGCGTGCCCGACGGCCCGCGCGAGATGACGAGGCGGCACCGGTTGGCCCGGGCCGTGGCTGAGAGCAGGCCCACCTTGGCGGAGGCGTAGGGGGCGGCCACGGTGAGCTGCTCGGCCTCGACCTCGTCGCGCGACGTGGCCGCTCCGGCGAGCATGGCCTCGTCGATGGCGTGGCGGGCCATGAGCTCCTGGGCCTTGGCGATCAGGGCCTCCGCCTCCTCGGGGAAGGTGGTGGATTCGGCCTTGTCGAGCAGGGCCTGGATGCGGGCGAGGTAGGTGTCGGCGATGGTGGACATGGTGCCTCCTGGGGGGATCCGGCGACGGCGGGGCGGCCATCCTGGCGAGGGGGTGTGACAGCGAAGGCCCGCCCAACGCCCTTGGCCGCCTCTGACGGACCCGGCTAGGGTGCTCCGGCCGCAAGGCGCCAGCGCCCGTAGCTCAATTGGATAGAGCATCTGACTACGGATCAGAAGGTTTGGGGTTCGAGTCCCTACGGGCGCGCCAACCAGATGTGCAGGTCAGAGGCCCCTTCGGGGGCCTCTTGCCGTGCTGGGACGGCCGGCCGCTCGATGGCGATCTCGCGGACGATGCGCAGCCACGATGGCGCGCGGCCGGGCCCGGCGAGGCTCCACGATCAGCGCGCGGTAGCACCCGCGCCGGTCGGGGTCGGCCGGGAACCGACCGGCGCCAGACTCGGTCCTCCTGGATGGATGCCGAGGGGCGAGAACCCATGGCGGAAGCGCCCAGGTGGTGTGGTACGACCCCCTTCGTGCCTTCGCTGCTGGATCTCCGGTCGGTCACGGTCGGCTGCCTGATCGACGGCCAGCCGTTCGCGGGCGCGTGGGTCATGCTGATGCTCGACGTCAAGCAGAAGAACGGATTCGCAGTGCCCGCAGGCCCGGCCAACGAGTCCGGGGTCCTCGTCGTGTCCGGTGAGTACATCCACGCGTGGGCGGAGCGGCAGCTCTCGCTGGCGCTCATGGACTACGGGTCGCCGGCCGGGGTGCTCACCGGGTGGATCAGCGTGCATCCGCTGGTCGAGGTCGACGGCTTCGATGGGGCGATCGCACTGTTCGGCCGCGACGCCTACCCGCCGGGCTTCCCCGAGGAGATCGCGGCCTACCGCCGACTGGTCCACCAGCGTCGTGGCTGCGAGGTGCTGATGACGGTGCTGGCGTCGGACCCGCCCGATCTCTTCGAGGTGACGGCGTACCCCGCGCTGACGCGGATCAGCTAGGGCACGCTCGGTCGTCGTCAGCCAGACGATGCCCGATCCGTCCGCTCAGCGGTCGCCCGGCCCCGCGCCGGCGAACACGTGCCGGGCCGCTCGACGGGGCCAGTCGCGCCCCGGCACCCGACCGGCCAGCGCCAGCGCGTAGAAGCTGCCGGTGCAGCTCGCCACCACCAGCTCGACGTCGGTGTCGCGGGCGAGGGTGCCTTCCGCGACCGCCGCGTGCACGATGGCGCGCAGCCGGGCCCGGCGAGGCTCCACGACCAGCGCGCGGTAGCGCTCGCGCAGCTCGGGGTCGGCCCCGTCCTGGAGCATCGCCCCCACGAGCGACACGCCCCCCGGTCGGGTGACCCCTCGCCGGAACGCGGCGAGCTCGGCCCGCAGGTCGGCCTCGTGGTCGCCGGAGAGCGGCTGGGGGGAGGCGTCGGGAAGGGCGGCGATGGCGGCCACCGCCAGGTCGGCCTTGGTGGGCCACCGGCGGTAGAGGGCCTGGCGGGTGGTCCCCGCCTCGGCGGCGACGGCCGCCAGCGACATCGCCTCGAAGCCGTGGCGACCGAGGTGCTCGGCGGCCACCCGGAGGGCGGCGGCATCGATGGACGCGTCCCTGGGCCGCCCGATCGCCGCGTGCTCGCTCATCGACCGCGACGCTAGCCAACCGACTTCCGTTACGCTCCTGCATCGTAATGCCACCAGCGACCGCGGAGGAGAGGACGATGAGGATCGCCGTGATCGGAGCCGGCTCGGTGGGCCGAGCGCTAGCCGGAGCCTTCGAGCGCACGGGCCACGACGTCGTCGTGGGCGTCCGCGACCCCGACGGCGCCAAGCACGCCGGCCTCACCCACGAGCGGGCGACGCCCCGAGCCGCCGCCGCCGGCGCGGCCGTCGTCGTGCTCGCCGTGCCGGCACCGGCGCTCGCCGAGGCCATCCCCGCGCTCGGCCTCGCCGCCGGGACGGTCGTGCTCGACGCCACCAACGCCGTCGGCGCGCCCCCGCCCGGCGGCCACGCCACCGTGGGCGACCTCGTCGCCTCGCTCGTGCCCGAGGGCGTCGCCGTCGCCAAGGCCTTCGACACCATCGGCGCCGAGCACCTCGCCACCGGCACGGTCGACGGCTCGCCCGCCCTCCTCCCCGTGGCCGGCGACGAAGCCGCCACGGCCGTGGCGCTCGAGCTGGGCGCCGCCATCGGCTTCGACGCCGTCGTGGTCGGCGGCCGGGAGGCGTTCGCCATGGTGGAGCAGCACGCCGCCCTCTGGATCGAACTCATGCGCCGAGGCTGGGGCCGCGACTTCGGCTTCTCGGTCATCGGCTCACCCCGGCGAGGCGAGCCCTGATGGCCGTGCCGCTCCCCGCGCCCGGCACCGCCCGCCTCGGCCCGCCCGAGCGGCCCGAGGCCCAGGCCTGCCTGGACGCCGTGGTCACCGCCATCGCCCCCGACGGCGGCATCACCGAGCTCCAGCGCACCCTCACCGAGGCGGCGTTCGCCTCGCTCACCGGTCACGAGCTCGAACCGACCGCAGAGCGGTCGCCCGCCCAGCTCGCCGCCGTCCTCGCGGACCGCGACGAGGCGTTCCGCACCCGCATCGTCCAGACGATGGTGCTGGGCGCGCTGGTGCTCCGCCCCCTGCCGGCGAGCGTGAGCGACCGGGTGGCGGCCTACGCCCGCGAGCTCAGCGTCGACGACGGGATGCTCGCCGTCGCTCACCGCTTCGCGTCGGGCCAGCTCGGCCTGGCCGCGGTCGACTTCGAGCGCAACGGCTACACGGCGGACTGGCGTCCCGAGCGGGCGAGCGCCCTGCACACGAGCGGCGAGCTCACCCACGCCTGGGAGCAGGCCGTCGACGACCCCGACCTGGCGTCGCGATGGCAGGCGTTCGAGCACCTGCCCGACGGCACCCTCGGCCGCTCGATCTGGGCGTTCTACCGAGCGCGGGGCTTCGCCTTCCCCGGCCAGCCCGGCTCGGCGCCGCCCCTGCTGGCCCAGCACGACTTCGTCCACGTCCTCGCCGACTACGGCACCCGGGTGGAGTCCGAGCTCGAGGTGTTCGCCCTCATCGCTCGGGCCGACGACGATCCGCGCGGCTTCTCGCTGCTCGCCATGGTCGTCAGCCTGTTCGAGACCGGGTACCTCGCCGAGGGGGCCGGCCTGTTCGAGGCGTTCCCGGGCCAGCTGTCGCGCGACGGGATGGCGGTGCGCCTCGCCGATGCGCTGCGGCGGGGCGCGCGCAGCCACGGCCTCGGTGGCGAGCCGGACGTCGACCTGCTCGCCGTCGACTGGTTCGCCCACGCCGACCGGCCCGTGATCGAGCTGCGCGAGCAGCTCGGGCTGCTCCCGAAGGCACCGGCCGCGATCGCGGCCGGCAGCGTCGGGCCCTGGGCCCCGGGCGGCATCAGCGAGTTCCAGCACGCCGCCGGCTCGCGCCTCGCCGAGGAGGAAGGCCGCGCCTACGAGGCGTTCGGCGCCGAGCCCTGACCCACCGCGCCACCGGGCGGGTCGTCGCCCGACTGCAGCACGACGGCCACGAACCAGCCGATCGACACGACGAGGGCGGCGACGCCGAGCACCAGGAGGACGATCGTCGCGATCGTGATGGGCCCGTCGGCCCGCACCACCTGGAACCGCCCGCTGCCCCGCTCCGGAGCGAAGTCGAAGCCGCACTGCACGGTGGTCGTCCCGGCGACGGCGCGGAACTCGAGCACTCGGGTCACGCCGAAGCGCTCCTGACCGCCGTCGACCCCGTCGCGACCCTCCTCGCGCAGCACCTTGCCGTCGGCCCGCTCCACGGTGCAGGCCGTCTGGTGGATCGCCGGCCGGGTCGGCCCCGACGTGATGACCCGGTAGGTGGCGTCGTCGGCCTCGAAGGTCACGGTGTCGGGCAGGTCGGCCTCGCCCTCGTTCAGCCAGGGCGCGGTGACGTCCTGCGCCCAGCGGATGCCGCCCCCGAGCATCAGCAGCACGATGCCGACCAGCAGCAGCGAGACCGGGCCGCAGCCGCGCCCCACCCCGGCCGCCGCGAAGGCGGCCTCGGCGGATTCGGGCAGCCCGCCCGGCACCGGGTGCAGCTCGCCAGGCCCATCGATCGGACCGCTCCCGCTCGCCCCGTCCACAGCCGGAGGCTACGGCTCGCCGGTGCGGCGCGCTCGATCGCCGGTCAGGCGCAGTCGCGGCAGAGCGGATCGTCGCCGTCGAACTGGGTGACCGGCTTGGTCTGGAAGCAGGCCTCGCACCGGCGGGTGGCCACCTCGGCCTTGCGCGGCGTGACCCGGGCCCGGCTCGACGAGCCCGACGCGCTGCGCCGGGTGCGGGGGGCGGCGGAGCTGGCCGCGCGCGGCGCCCTCGGGGCGCGCGGTGCGGTGCGCTGGTCGGCCGGTCGGCCCACCTCGCCGGCGCGCACCCGGGCCAGGTGGTCGTCGATGGAGGGCGAGTCGACCCGGCGCAGGGCGACGCGCTGGCGCTGGACGTCGGCGAGGACCGTGGGGAGGTCGGTCCGGGCGTGGCGGGCGAGCCAGTCGACCTTGCGGCGGTGCGGGTGGTCGTCCTCGCCGCGGCCGGGCACGAAGTCGTAGGGGCCGTCGACCACGCCGACCACCACCTCGCCGCGGGAAGAGTCGGGCATCACCACGAGGTCGCCGCTCAGCACCTCGTGGAGGAACGAGATGAGGATGGTGGCGTGGGCGTCGGGGGGCGAGATGCCGACGCGCTCGAGCGCCCGCTCGATGTCCCAGCGGTCCATCCGCCGCAGGTCGTCGATGGCGTCGTAGCCGAGCGCCACGACCCCCTGGTCGACGAACTCGTCGACGTGGGCCCCACCCTCGCCGGCCCTGATGATCCACGCGCGCATGCCTGCCCATGATGCCAGCGCCGCCGCGCCGCGCCGACCGCCGTGCGTAGGGTCGGATCGATGACCGCACCGCTGCTCGACCGGACCACCCTCGAGGCGGCCGTCGCCGTCGTCCGGCGATCGTTCGGCCCCACGCCCCAGCAGCCGTGGCCGCTGCTGTCCGCGGCCGTGGGCGCAGAGGTCTGGGTGAAGCACGAGGACGCCACGCCCACCGGCGCGCTCAAGGTCCGCGGCGGGCTGGTGTACGTCGATCGCCTCCGCCGCGAGCGCCCCGAGGTGCCCGGGCTGGTGTCGGCCACGCGGGGCAACCACGGCCAGAGCCTGGCCTACGCCGGACGGGCGGCCGGCCTCCCGGTGGCGATCGTGGTGCCCCACGGCAACAGCGTGGAGAAGGACGCGGCCATGGCCGGCTTCGGCGCCGAGGTCATCGTGCACGGGCGCGACTTCCAGGAGGCCCTCGAGCGGTCGCGCGCGATCGCCGCCGAGCGCGGGTGGGAGCTGGTGCCCCCGTTCCACCCCGACCTCGTGCCGGCGTCGCCACGTACGCGCTCGAGCTGTTCGAGGGGGCCGACGAGCTCGATGCGGTCTACGTCCCGGTGGGCATGGGGTCGGGCATCAACGGCCTCGTCGCCGTGCGCGACCTGCTCGGCCTGCGCACCGAGATCGTGGGCGTGGTGAGCGAGGGCGCGCCGGCCACGGCACGGTCGTTCGCGGCGCGCAGCCCGTGGGCACCGACGAGGCGCACCTTCGTCGACGGCGTCGCCACGCGCACGCCCGACCCGGCGGCGCTCGCGGCCATCTACGACGGGGCCGCCGCGATCGTCGAGGTGAGCGACGACGCCGTCGCCGAGGCGATGCGCCTGCTGTACCGAACGACCCACCACCTCGCCGAGCCCGCCGGCGCCATCGCCCTCGCCGGCCTCCTCGCCGATCGGGCCGCCCGCCCCGCCGAGCGCGTCGCGATCGTGCTCAGCGGCGCGAACATGGACACCGAGGTGGCCGCCGCGGTGCTCGCCGGGCGCACGCCCGCCCCGTGAGGGATCGTCACCCGCCCGGACCACCCCGGGCACGCGGCCCGGGCCACCGGTAGCCTTCGCGGCCACGTCCGCATCGTTCACAGGGGGCAGCATGCGCACGAAGCTCCGACCACGCCTGGTCGTCACCGTCCTCGCGGCCACGGCCGCGCTCGCGCTCTCCTCGTGCATCGAGGGACCGATCGCCGGGACGCCGACGCTCACGCTCGGCATCGACCCGGCCGACGTGGGCTACACCACCTCCGAGGTCTTCCTGTTCGACCAGGCGCAGGCGTACCTCCCCGACGCGCCCCTCACCGCCGACGGGCGGTGGTCGGTGTCGCCCGACCCCGACACGGACGAGGCCGGGTTCAAGACCCGCATGGTGGTCGTGCGCCCCACCGATCCCGCCGCGTTCAACGGCACGGTCTACGTCGAGTGGATGAACGTCACGGGCGGCGCGGACCTCCCCGTCGACTGGACCGGCGCCCACCGCGACATCACCCGCCGGGGCGCCATGTACGTGGGCGTGTCGGCGCAGGCGGTCGGCGTGAACCAGCTGCGCAGCGCCGACCCGACCCGCTACGGGTCGCTCGTGCACCCGGGCGACAGCTACTCCTACGACATCTTCTCCAAGGCGGCCAAGGCGATCCGCACCGACCGGAAGGTCACCGGCGGCCTCAAGCCGCTGCGCATGGTGGCGATGGGCCAGTCGCAGTCGGCGAGCCGGCTCGTCACCTACGTCGACGCCATCCAGCCCCGTGACCACGCCTTCGACGGCTTCCTCATCCACGGGCGCGGCAGCGGCGGCTCCTCGCTCTCCCAGTCGCCCCTGACCTCGGTGCCCGTGCCGAGCCCCACCCAGATCCGCGACGACCTCGACGTCCCGGTCTTCGTGGTGATGGCCGAGGACGACGTCATCCGCTCCAACACGGCCGTCCGCCAGCCCGACACCCCGCTGATGCGCACGTGGGAGATGGCGGGCACCGCCCACCTCGACGCCTACCTGTCGCGCTTCAGCAAGTCCGACGTGGGCGACGGCACCGGCGCCCGCCTCCTGTTCGACGAGATGCGCTCGCCCCGGGCGCCGTTCGCCGGCTGCGCCAACTCGCAGAACGCCGGTGGGCTCACCTACTTGCTGCGCGCCGCGTTCCGGGCGATGGACCGCTGGCTGCGCACCGGGACCCCGCCGCCGGCCGGGGCCCCGCTCGCCACCACCTCCACCTCGCCCACCGTGCTCCAGCGCGACGAGTGGGGCAACGCGGTCGGCGGCGTTCGGTCGGTGCAGGTCGACGTGCCGGTCGCGGCGATCGACGGCATCAACTCGGGCACCGGGTTCTGCATCCTCTTCGGCGGCACCCGCCCGCTCACCGACGAGCAGCTCCAGGCGCGCTACGACTCGAAGCAGGACTTCGTCGACGAGTACGCGGCGTCGCTGCAGTCCCTCGTCGCCCAGGGCTACCTGCTCCAGGTCGACGCCAACGAGCTGCTGGCGGTCGCCACCCAGCGGGCGGCGACGCTGCCGCTCCCGTAGGCCGCCGGGGTCGTCGCCGTCAGGCGGCGGCCCGCCCGCCGCCCTCGCTCAGGCGGTCGGCGATGACGATCAGCACGGCGGCGGAGATCACCGCCACGATCGAGCCGAGGACGTTCAGCTCGAACACGTCGCCCGTGCCCAGGGCGTTGGCGACGACGCCGCCGACGACCGAGCCGATCAGCCCGACGACGAGGGTGGCGAGCAGGCCGAGGTGCTGGTCGCCGGGGAGGAGGAGGCGCGCCAGGGCGCCGACGACGAGGCCGAAGACGATGAAGCCGATCACGGGTTCGCTCCGAGGGCGTGGGGGATGGGGCACCCCGCCGGTACCCGGGCGCCCACCCGCCCAGCCGCGTGCGGCCGAGCTCAGGCCGGGGCGGCGGCGCGCTCGATGTGGTCGAGCAGGTCGCGCACCAGCTCCCGCCACATCGACCGGGGCAGGTCGTGGCCGGCGCCGTGGTGGCCGATGAAGGTGGCGCCGGGGATGGCCTTGGCGAGGGCCAGCCCACCGGTCACCGACACCAGCGGGTCCTCGAGCCCGTGCACCACCAGCGTCGGGATCCGCAGGTGGCGGAGGCGCTCCGTGCGGTCGGGCTGGGCGAGGATCGCGCCCAGCTGGCGCAGCCGGCCTGCGGGATCGTGGTTGCGGTCCCACGCCACCCCGGCCAGCTCGCGGATCTTGTCGACCTCGAGGCGGCTGGGGGTGCCGATGGCCCGCCAGGCCTCGACCGCGTCGTCCATGGCCCCCTCGCGGCTGGTGCTCGGCTGGGCGGTGGCCATCTGGCGCACCACCGACGCGGTGGGTCGGCCCACGCGGCGCGAGCCCGTCGAGGTCATGGAGAGGCAGAGCGTGAGGATCCGCTCGGGCGCCTGCAGGGCCATCGTCTGGGCGATCATCCCGCCCATCGACGTGCCGGCCACGTGCGCTCGCTCGATCCCGAGGTGGTCGAGCAGGGCGAGGGCGTCGGCGGCGAGGTCCTCGAGCGTGTAGGCGACGTGGCGCTTCAGCAGCAGGTCGGGGATCGACGGGGCGGGCGCATCGACGAAGGTCGACAGCCCGGCGTCGCGGTTGTCGAAGCGGATCACGTGGTGGCCGGCGGCGGCGAGGGCCTCGCACAGCTCGTCGGGCCAGGCGATCATCTGCGTGCCGAGGCCCATCACCAGCAGGATCGCCGGCGCCGTCGGGTCGCCGAACGTCTCGTAGGCGAGCTCGACGCCGTTCACCTTCGCGACTCGCACGGCGGGCCACTCGGGGAACGGGGCGCTCGGTGCCGTCGCGGTGTCGGTCATGGTGCCCTCCTGGCCCGGTCAGCGGACCGACGGTAGCTCGGCGGGGTGCGACCTACGACCCCGAGCCGGGACCGGCGCGCAGCGGGGCGGTCGATCGCGGCCGCGCCGGCGTCGGTCGGCTCGGCGGCTGCAGGACGGTGGCCAGCGCCACGGCGAGGGTCACCGGGGGGAGGGAGAAGGCGACGGCCTTGACCACCGACGACTGGAGCCCGGCGGTGCGCGCTGCGAGCAGCGCCACCGCCACCTGCACCACCCCGAGCACCACGACCCGGGCCCGGGGCCCGACTCCGTCGAGGACCGATCCCATGCCGGCCCCGAGGCGGGCGCCGAGGGGCAGCACCGCGAGCAGGCCGAGGCAGACCACCGCGCCGACGAGCGCGGCGGGCCGGCCGCGTGCGCCGTGCGCGGCCGCCCACACGAGCAGCGCCACCGCTCCCGCCGCGCCGCCGGCGCCGAGGCGGACCAGCGGCCACGGGAAGGCGAGCGCGGCGAACCACAGGGCGACCCCCAGCACCGCGAGCGCGAGCTCGGTGTCGGGCACGGCGGCGTAGGTGCCGCCGGCGGCGATGGCGAGCAGCACCGGTGCCGCCGCCTCCTCGCGCCACGCCGTGTCGGTGGCGCCGGCCAGCGCCCCACCACCGGCCACGGCGAGGGCGACGAGGACCTGGAACCAGGCGAGGCGGGGCAGGACGTCGGCGGTGGCGATGAGGAGCGCGAACGGCAGGGCGGCGACGGCGCGCAGCCACGTCGGGCGCCCGGCCGTGGCGACCAGGTCGACCACGGCGGTCACGCCCACGACGCCGAGCAGGACGTCCCACGGCACGGCGTCGACGGCGTGCACGGCGCCGAGGCCGGCGACGACCGCGACGATCCCGCCGTAGGGCCACGGCGTGGGGGGCTCGCCGGACGCCGCCGTGCGGTGGCGCAGCACGAGGAGCGCGGCGACGACGAGGGCCCCCGCCGCCCCGGCCACCAGGCCGGCGTGGAGCTCAGCCTCCGACCACGGGACCATCGCCGCCCCCGTCGCCTGCACGGTGGCCAGCGCCTCGCCGTCGTCGGGCAGCAGCCCGCTCGACGCCAGCCACGCGACCGTGGCCCGCACCTCGTCGGCCTCGAGGGCACCCTCGGGCGCGTCCTCCAGGCAGGCCCGCACCAGGGCCTCCCCCCGGGCGTGGGCGCCCGTCCGCCAGATGAAGGCCGCGCTCCGGTTGAGGTGGTGGACGGTGGCGGTCTCGGTGCGGAACAGCACGACCTCGTCGTCCATCGCCACCGCGGTGACCCCGTCCACCTGCGGGCCCGAGCGCATCGGCCGGGCGGGCCGCACCTGCGGGTGCGCCGGGGCGGTGGCGAGCGCCTCCTCGACGACGGCGATGGCGTCGGCCGAGCGGGCGTAGGTGACCGAGAGCGTCGGGCAGCTGCGGGCCAGCCCGGCGAGCCACAGGAACCCCTCCCGGTCGACGTGCTTGGCGTGGGCGCACAGGCCGAGCAGGGCGAGCGACGGCGGCACGGTGGACGGCGCCGGCTCGACGGCGGCCACGTGGTAGTTCGGGAAGACGATGGCGGCCGGCGGGGTGGGCTGGGCCGGGCGCAGCGGCCCGATCTCGGCCGGCGCGACCACCTGGTCGCCGATGCCGAGCGGCTTGGCGTAGGGGCTGAGGAGCCCGGTGCGCCGGTCGAGGGCGGCCTGCTCGTCGCTCAGGTAGGTGAACCCGTCGCGGATGCAGGCGGCGCACAGCTCGGTCTTGCCCGCGCCCGAGCGGCCGGGGAGGATCACCGCCCGCTGGCCGCGGGCCACGACGCCGGCGTGGATGACCTGGTAGCCCTCGGCCGACGCCGCGTGCTCGTTGAGGCGCCAGATCACCGTGGCCGCCGCCACGTCGGCGCCGATGCCCCCCATCACCTCGGTCCCGTCCTCCACCAGGGCGAGGGTGGCCGTGCCGGGCGAGGGCTCCAGGGCGAGCACGCGGGTGGCGGGACGGCCGGTGACGAGGCCGGCCACGAGGGGTCGGAGCTGGCGCTGCAGCTTGGGCGGCGCCTCGAGCCGCACGGCCGTGCCGAGCACGTCGACCACGGGGCTGTTGTCGGCCCACTCCGCGTTCGGGTCGGTGAACGCGGCCAGCACGGCGATGCTGACGGCGGCGATCACGCCCGCCGTCGCCAGCCAGGCGACCTCGGAGGGGAGGGTGGCGATGGCGAGGCCGATCGCCACGAGGAGCGCCTGGGCCACCACGAACGTGACCGTCACCCACGGCGCCGGCATCCCCCGCGCGAGCAGCTGGTCGTAGATGTGGCCGCGGTCGCCGCGCACGAGCGGCTGGCCCGCGCGGTATCGGCGGACGATGGCCACGATGGTGTCGGCCGCGGGCGCGGCGATGAAGAGCAGCGCGGGGGTGGATCGGCTGAGCCCGAGGTCGTCGGCGTTGACCATCGACCCGAGCAGCAGCGCCAGCGCCGTGCCCAGCAGGTAGGAGCCGGCGTCGCCGAGGTAGATGCGCGCCGGGGGGCGGTTCCAGACGAGGAACCCGCCGAGCGAGCCGGCGAGGGCGAGGGCCATCACGTCGTGGCCGTCGGGCGCCAGCACGGCGAAGCCGATCGCCCCGGCGGCGACCGTGCCGCCGGCGAGCCCGTCGAGCCCGTCGAGGAGGTTGGTGGCGTTGAGGAGCAGCACCAGCCCCACGACCAGCAGCAGGCCGCTCGCCAGGTGCAGGCCGGGCACGATCGCCACCGCCGCCAGCCCGATGGCCACCTCGCAGGGCAGGCGCACGGTGAGCGGCAGCGCGGCCCGGTCGTCGGCCAGGCCCAGGGCGAGGGCGAGGCCCAGGGGGATCAGCGCGGCCGGCCAGGCGACCGCCACCGGACCGACCATCCCGAGCGCGACGGCGACGCCGCCCAGGTAGGGGATCGGCGCGCGCTGCAGCTTGAGCGGGCCGGGCCGGTCGACCACGTCGAGCAGCACCGCCAGGCGGGCGACCGCCGGCGTGATGGCCAGGGTGACGAGGAAGGGGACGATCAGGGCCAAGCGAGCACGACCTGTTCCACGCCGGCGTGCACCTCGGTGGTGGCGCGCGGCGAGAAGCCGGCCGCTCCGTACATCCGCCGAGCGGGCTCGTTGTCGGCTGCGGTCACCACGCGGACCGCTCCCACCCCTCGCGCCCCGAGCTCGTCGGTGGCCGCCGCCACGAGGGCTCGCCCCACGCCCCGGCCCCGGGCTCGCGGCGCCACCGCGACCGAGAGGATCTCGGCGTCGGGCAGGTCGGGGAGCTCGGCGCCGCCCGTGCCGTAGCGAAGCGTCTCCCAGCTGCGCCGGGGCGACCGGGCGAGGGCCGGGACGGCGGCCAGCCCGGCCCGGACCCCGTCGCGCCGGAGGAACTCCCGGTACAGGTCGCCGGTGCGCTCGGCCACGGCCACGAAGCCGTCGATGTCGCTCTCGTCACCCATGACCAGCAGGAAGGACCCTCGGAAGCGGACGACCCGCGTGTATAGCCGAACGAGGAACGGTGTGCCGAGGGTCACGAGGAAGCCCTCGGGCAG
The DNA here is from genome assembly GCA_041394165.1 of Acidimicrobiales bacterium. GTDB lineage: Bacteria > Actinomycetota > Acidimicrobiia > Acidimicrobiales > Iamiaceae > Aquihabitans. The sequence continues at coordinate 112,135 of JAWKIT010000002.1, read as the reverse complement.
CTCCGAGGTGTGCAGCCGGGCCGCGCCCACGGCGTCGGCCTCGGTGCCCGTGCGCACCTCGTCGGCGCGGCTCACGCGGCCCCCGCCGGGAGGCGCCCGCCGGCCCGGCGCAGCAGCCGGTCGTAGGTGGCGAGGGTGGTGTCGATGCAGCGCTGCTGGTCGAACTCGCGCTCGGCCTTGGCCCGGCCGGCCGCCGCGAAGCGCGCCCGCCGATCGGGGTCGGCGGCGAGCACCGCCACCGCGTCGGCGATCGCACCCGGGTCGCGCACCGGCACGAGCAGGCCCGTGACGTCGGGGTCGACCACCTGGCGGCAGCCCCGGATGTCGGTGGCGATCACCGGGATGCCCATGGCCGCCGCCTCCATCGCGGCGCGGGGGAACCCCTCGCGGTGCGACGCGAGCACGAACAGGTCCATGCCCGCGTACAGCGACTCGACGTCGCGACGGTGGCCGAGCAGGCGCACGCCGGCGCGCTCGGCCCGGGCCCGGTCCGCAGCGCCGAGGCCGTCGTCCTTGTCGGGCTCGTCGGGGCCGATGGCGGCGAAGCGGACGGTGGGGCAGCGCGAGCGCAGCGCCTCGGCTGCCTCGAACACCTCGGGATAGCCCTTCTCGCGCACCAGCCGGCCGACGAGGCCGACGACGACGTCGTCGGGGCCGGAGGCCCCGAGCTCGGCGCGTGCGCTCGTCCGCGCGCCGGCGTCGGCCCGCGCCGGGTCGAACCGGGCGAGGTCGAGCCCGTTGCCGAGCAGCACGATGCGCTCGTCGGGCACGCGGAGGCGGCGCAGCACGTCGATGTCCTCGGGGTTCTGCACGAGCTCGGCCTGCGAGCACGTGGCGGCGAGCCGCTCGAGCCCGTACACGACCGCCCGCTTGGCCCAGGGGTCCTCGGGGAGGGCGTAGAGGCCGTGGAGGGTGTTGACCACGACCGGCACCCGGCGGGCGCGGCCGACCACCCGTCCGTAGAGGCCGGGCTTGGGGTTGTGCGTGTGCAGCACGTCGGGGCGCAGCCGGCCCAGGGCGCTCGACAGCTCGGCCACGGCCCGCACGTCGTGGTGGGGGGCCATGGCCCGCGTCGAGTGGGCGAGCGCCACGTGCTCGATCCCACGGGCGCGCAGCGCGTCGACGTAGGGCCCGCCGGCCGATAGGCCCACGACCCGGAACCCGGCGGCGGCGAACGCCTCGAGCTGGGGGCCGAGGAGCAGCTCGAGGCTCATGTCGGTGGTCGTGAGGTGCACCAGCACGGGGGCGCTCACGTGGTCGCCCCCGTGTAGCGGCGCCGGTTCAGCAGCCCGCGGAGCTGGTCCTCGAGGGCCATCCCCCCATCGGCCTTGCGCCGCACGTGGGCCGGCGCGTCGCCCCGCTGGATCGGCGAGCGGGCCAGGCGCTGGAGGTCCGAGCCCACGGGGTTGGCGCGGGTGCCGGCCACCGCCGCCGAGCGGAAGCGGTCGGCGATGGCGTCGCGCGCCGGGGGCGAGCCGAGGACGGCCTTCGGGTAGGCGAAGTCGATCGGGGCCGTGCCCACGTGCTCGCCGATCAGCTCGATCGAGCGGTCCAGCTCGTCGGCGACCGCGCCGGGCTCGAGGCGGTCGAGGAGGCGGTGGCGGTGGGTGTGGGACCCCACGCTCACGAGGCCGGTGGCGCACGCGTCGGCGAGCGCCGCCCACGACGCCGGCGGCGCATCGCCGGGGAAGGGTCGGCCCTCGTCGATGAACTCGGTCGCCGCGTAGAGGGTGGCGGGCACCCCGTGGCGCACGAGGAGCGGGACGGCCACGTCGGTGAAGTCGGCGGTGCCGTCGTCGAAGGTGACGACCACCGGCGGCCCGCCGTCGCCCGTGGCCGGGGCGGGGGCGCGCCCGGCGATGACCTCGACCGCGTCGGCGAGGGCGATCGGGCGGCCTCGCTCCACCAGCCAGGCCAGCTGCTGGTCGAAGCGGTCGGCCGGGAGGTCGACCTCGCTCGACGATCCCCCGCCCACGCGGTGGTAGATGAGCACGACCACGCCCTCGGGCGGGCGGCGAACCGCGTCGGCGGCGACCGCCGCCCCCTTCACGGCGCGCTGGAGCCAGCGCCTAGCGCCCACCGACGACCGCCCCTGCGACGGCCGGGCGGGCGACCTCCCCGTCGTCCTCGTCGGGCGGTTCGAGCACGAGGAGCACGAACAGGGCCGGGAGCACGAGGGAGCGCTGGCGCACGAGGAGGCCGAAGTTGGCGAACGACGAGAAGGTCATCGAGTACGCGATCGTCAGGGTCCACGCGTAGATCAGGAACGGCGTGCGCCGCGCCTGGGAGATCGAGAGCCGCACGGATCGCAGGCGCACGACGATCAGCAGGCCGAGCAGCGCCGACTCCAGCGACGAGACCAGCTGCAGGGCGCTGTCGGTCTCCCACGGGAACGGGCGCAGCAGCACGGTGACGGCGCCCCGCGGCAGGTAGATCGGGTTCAGCGAGTTGCCGCCGTTGTCGAACTCGGAGCCGCCCTGCGCGCTGCGGGCGGTCTGGTCGTCGAGCTCCTGTTGGATCGAGGCCAGCGAGAGGCTGTCGATGCCGAGGAACTGGGCCCCCTGGTTGACGGTGAACACCATGAGGGCGGCGATGATCACCGCGCCGCCGGGGCGCGACAGGAACGAGTTCGACGCCTTGCCGGATCGCTCGAGGCGCCCGGTGAGGTAGGCGACGCCGGCCGCGAGCGTGACGAGGGCCAGCAGGTGGGGCCGCACGACCCACAGCAGCCAGCCGCCCGGTGCGGCGACGAGCAGGCCGACGAGCAGGCGACGCCGCAGCACCAGCGAGGTGCCGAGGGCCACGACGCCGATGCCGAGCTGCATCAGCGACTCCTTGCCCACCGACGAGGGCCAGAAGGCGATGCTCGGCGCGAAGAGCACGAGGGCGAGGTAGAGCCGGGCGTTGGTGAACGGCACCGCGTCGACGGTGGCGCGGTACCAGAGGTACGAGCCCACGAGCGCCAGGAGGCCGAAGATGAAGAACCCGGCCACCATGTTCGAGCCGAACAGGTAGTAGACGACGCCGGTGAACCAGCGCAGGAAGTTGGTGCGGCGCAGGTCGGGGAGCTCGGGCTCGGTGCCGCCGTGGAGCCAGGCGGCGGCGAACTGGCGGCCGTAGGTGTCGTAGCCGGTGGCGTCGCCCTGGCCGCCGTAGGTGTTCACCAGGGTGAAGTAGCGGGCGTACGACGCCCCCAGCTTCACCAGGATCCCGGCGATCATCCAGCGGCCGAGGAACGGCTCGCCGGGGTGGCGGATCCGGACGTGGCGGGCGAACGCGCTGCCGTAGAGGAGCGCGGCCACGGGGACGAGGAACGAGCCGATGCCGTCGGCCACCTCGAGGCGGGCCGTCGCCATGACGGTCAGCGTGGCGAGGATGGCCAAGCCGAGCGGCAGCACCGGCGACGCCGGGTCGGCGTCGAGGTCGACCGAGGCCGGCGCCCTCGTCGGGGCCGAGCGGTCGGGCCCAGCGGGCGTCGGCGCGTCGGGGGCCACCAGCGCGCCGAGGCGAGCGGCCTCGACCGTGCGGTGCGAGGGGTGGTCGTGGTCGACCCCGCCGGCCGGTGCCGGCCCGGCCGCCCGGCGGTAGCTCCACCAGGGCTGGCCGGGCTCGGCCGGGTCCACGGTGCCCGAGCGGATCGTGGCGTCGTCGCCTCGTGGCGCGCCGTCGGCGATGGTCATGCCGCCTCCCCCGCGCCCGTGGCCCGGCCGCCGAGGTCCCGCCAGCGCCGCCAGTAGAGCGCCGGCAGGGGCCGCGGCCCGTACGCCCAGCGGAGGTAGGCGGGCGTCGGCGCCACCATCGACCGGGCCAGCTCGCGCCGGGCGCGCAGCCCGGCACCGGGGCCGAGCTGGTCGACCCGCGGCAGGCGCGGCGCGGCCCACGTCGCCGACGCGTCGGCCAGCGGGACCAGGGCGTCGGGCAGGTCGACCCCGAGCCGGGCCCGCGCCGCGGCGAGGGCGGCGCCGACCGGCTCGAGCACGTCCCAGCGGCGGGCGAGGGCGAGCGCGGCGGCCGCGTCGAGCTCGTCGTGGTGCGCCACCAGGGCGACGTCGCGGATCGATCGCGCCCGCCGCAGGCCGTCGCCCAGGGCCGCGTGGAGGGCGACCACCACCAGGTGCGTGGGCCACGAGGGCGCGGGCACCACCACGTCGCCGGCCACGACCTCGACGCGGCCAGCCAGCACCTCGTCGACGTCGATGCGCTCGCCGGCGGCACCGAGCGTCAGGGTGCGGTGCAGGTCGACGAGCAGCCCGGTGGGGTGGGCCACCGCGGTGGCCTTCGCCACCAGCGAGGCGAACCGGGGTGAAGGGTCGGGGCGCGGGCGCTGGTAGCCGAGGCGGGCGAGGTCGCGGAGCACCCGCTCGATGGAGCGGGGCGCCACGAGGACGTCGAGGTCCGAGAACGGCCGGGTGGCCGGGTCGAGCCCGAGGCCGTGCACCAGCGCCGGTCCCTTCAGCACCACGCCGCCGTGGCGGTCGAGGACGGGGCGCAGGCGCAGCAGCTCCGCCTCGAGGCGCACCGCCAGCTGGGCCTCCTCCGCGATCCGCGCCGAGAGGAGGGCCCGCTCCGTCCCGGCGAGCTCGACGTGCCCGGCGTCGTGCGCGGCTGCGAGCAGTCCGGCCAGGCCCTCGCGCGCCACCTCGTCGAGGTCGGGCCCCCACCCCTCGGCAGGCGGCGGCGATGCCCCCGGCAGCCCGTACCCGGCCAGGGCGTCGATCGCGCTCACGCCGACGCCACCAGGCCGCGCCGAGCGAGGTCGCGGGCGAAGGCCTCGACGATCCCCTGGGCCTCGGGGTCGCCCGGGCGCAGGGCGTCGGCCGCCTCGGTCGCGGTCCGCCCGGCGCGCAGCAGCTCCCAGATCGCAGGCCCGCTGCCGGTCAGCCGCTCGACGCGCCCGGTGGGCTGGGCCGGGGCCACCAGGAGCTCCGAGCCGAGGTGGCGCGCGGCGACGCCGGGGGCCGGGTCGAGGGCGCGCCGCACGAGCGCCGCCCAGCCATCGGGATCGTCGTCGGCCAGCACGTCGACGGCCGCTCCCGGTCGCGCCAGCGCCGCCGCCCACGCCGCCTGCTCCCCCGGGTCGCGGACCACCACGATGTCGGTGCGGCGCAGGCTGGCCCGATCGGCGCGGCTCGGTCGCTCGCCCGGGGCGGGCCGCCGGACCACCAGGGCCAGGCCGCCGCGGGGCACCCGTCGAGCTCGGCGACCGTGGAGGACCAGCACGTCGGCGCGTGCCGGGCTGGTGCCCGCCACCTGCCGGGCGAGCGCCGAGGGAGGGCCCGCCAGGCGCCGAGCGAGGCGATCGGGCGCGCCGAGGTGCACGACGAGCGGGGCCGCCACCGGCCCGACCTCAGGACTCCCGGCCGATGAGGGCCAGGCCGAACGGCGCCACGCCCGCCAGCTCCAGCCGCGACGCGGCCTCGCGCGCCTGCGCCTCGGTGACGGCGCCGGTGCGGATGCACCACAGGACGTGGCGGGTGGCCCAGGAGAGGATCGTCGCGTTCGGGTCGGCGAGGAAGGGGGGCCCGGCGATGATGACGATGTCGATGTCGTCCTGCGAGAGGATGCTGAGCAGCGGGGGCAGCCCGTCGAGCGACAGGTACGGATCGTCCTCGACCCCGGGCGGCACCACGAACAGGTTGGGCACCTCGGCGGAGCTCAGGCGCCCGAGGATCGAGGCGTCGAGGTCGCCGTCGTGGGCGCGGACCAGCAGGTCGGGGAGGTGGGTACCGGCCAGCTCGTCGTCGCCCCGGGCGCCGGTGTACCAGTCGTGGTTGGCGTTGGTGCCCACCAGCACCACCCGCACGCCGATCTCGGCGAGGGCCACGGCGAAGCAGGCGGCCACCGCGTCCTGCGGCGTGCCGTCGGGCGACGACACGAGCAGGGTGCGCGGCAATCGGTCCGTGGCCACGCTCGTGGCCGCGAGCGACCGGTAGGCGCGGTCGAGCTCGGTGCCCGGCGCCGGGATGGTGCGGTCGTCGCTGCGCGACCACGCGGGGATGGCGGCGAGCACCGGTGCGCCCAGGGTGGTGGACGCGGTGCGGGCGTCCTTGATGGTGTGGTCGAAGCGGTCCATCAGCACCGGGACGGCCAGGGCGAGGAGCAGGCCGCCGCCGAGCGCCACCGCGATGGGGATGAGCGGCGACGGCGGCTCGGGCGTGATGGTCTGCGGCGCCGGCTTCTCGACGACGTCGGTGTACGAGCGGGGCGTCAGCCGGTCGGCCTCGAGCTGGGCGTAGGTCTGCCGGGTGCGCAGGATCTGGTTGATGATCGAGTTGCGGCTGTAGACGAGCAGGGTCTGGTCGAGGTTCAGGCCCTGGGTGTCGATCACCGTGGGGACCGAGTTGCCGTCGCCGTCGGTGGACTCGCGCACCACGTCGGGCAGCTCGATGTTCTGGTCGCGCAGCTCCTTCTCGATCTCCCGCAGCTGGTCGTTGAGGGTGACGAGCGACGACCGGGCGCCGCCCTGGGCGCTCGCGGTCGTGTCGGCCACCGTCTTGCGGCGGGCGCCGATGAACGCGTCGGCGTAGGCGTCGGCCGCCTTCTGGGCGGTGTCCTCCTGCCGCGCCGACGCGGCGACGGTCATGATGTCGCCCGCCTCGTTCAGCACGGCGCGGTAGCGGATGTCGTCGCGCTGGTCGGCGTCGAACTCGCCCCGCTGGTTGGCGTCGTCCTTGGTCGTGTCCTTCTGGGCGAGCGACACCTGGCCCTGGAGCAGGATCGGGGGGACGCCCTCGGGGCGCACGCCGTCGGCGTCGCGAGCCGGGATCAGGATCTGGACGGTGGCCTCGTAGCGCTTGGGCGGGAGGACGGTCTGGCGGGTGACGAGGAAGGCCACCAGCAAGATCACGGCGATGATCAGGATCCCCACGGCGATCCGCAGGTGGCGGCGGATCGAACCCAGGATGTCGGCGAGCTCCACTCGGCTTCCCTTCGAGGCGCGACGCGCCCGACCGTGACCTCGGCACCCGGCCCCTCGCGCCGGGCGAAGCCGCTACCGTACCTCAGACGATCGATCAGCACGCTTCGCGGCCGTGCCGCAGCGCACGGGAGGGAGGGGCGGTGCAGGTGCTCTGGCTCCTGAAGGGCCTCGGGCCCGGCGGGGCGGAGCGGGTGGTGCTGCTCTCGGCCCGTCGGCGGCGCCGCGGCGAGGTCGAGGGCGTCGTGGCCCACCTCCTGCCGCACAAGGATCACCTGGTCGGTGCGGTGGAGGCCGAGGGCGTCGCCGTCCGCTGCCTCGGCGGGCGGCGGGGGCTCGATCCTCGGTGGCTGTGGCGGCTGCGGGCGCTGATGGTCGCCTCGGGCACCGACGTCGTCCACGCCCACGCGCCGGTGCCGGCGGTGGGGGCGCGGCTGGTGGCCCGCACGATCCGCCGTTCGGCGCGCCCCAAGCTGGTGGTCACCTACCACTCGCTGTGGTCGTCGCGCGCCCGGCTCACCAACCTCGCCGACGCCGCCACCGCCCGGCTCGACGACGCCCGGTTCGCCGTGTCCGAGGCCGTCCGCCGGTCGCTGCCGACCTCGATCGGACGGGCGTGCGAGGTGGTGCTCCACGGGGTCGACGCCGACGAGGTGGCCGCGGCGGCGGTGGGCGCCCGCGAGCAGGTGCGCGCCGAGCTGGGGATCGATCCCGACGAGGTGGTGGTGGTCACCGCCGCCAACCTGCGCGCGCCGAAGGCCTACCCCGACCTGCTCGCCGCCGCGGTCCGCGCGACCGAGCGCGAGCCGCGCCTGCGCTTCATCACCCTGGGCCAGGGGCCCCTCGCCGAGGAGATCGCGGCCCGCCACCGCGCCTCGGGCCTGGGGGAGCGGTTCCTGCTGCTCGGCTACCGCGACGATGCGGTCCGGGTGGCCGCGGCGGCCGACCTGGCCTGCCTCCCGTCGGTGGCCGAGGGCTTCCCGCTGGCGCTCGTGGAGGCGGCCGTCCTCGGCCTGCCGGCGGTGGCCACGGCCGTCGGCGGCATCCCCGAGGTGGTGGTCGACGGGGTCACCGGGGTGCTCGTCGCGCCCGGGGCACCCGAGGCGCTCGCCGACGCGCTGGTCGCCCTGGCGAGCGACCCGGCGCGCCGCGCCGTGCTGGGCGCCGCCGCCGCGGCCCGGGGCCGGGAGATCTCGATCGAGGCGGCCGTCGCCCGCTACGAGGCCCGCTACCGGGAGCTCGTGGCGTGACCGCGGACCGCCCGACCCCGGCCGTCCGCGCAGCGCGGTCCGACGATCGCACCGCCGTGCTCGAGCTGCTGGCCGCCTCGCTCGGCTGGGTGCCCGACGACCTCTTCGACGCCTTCTTCTCGTGGAAGCACGACGAGAACCCAGCCGGCCGGTCGCCGGCGTGGGTGGCCGTCGACGAGGCCGACCGGCCGGTCGGGTTCCGCACCTTCCTGCGGTGGCGCCTGGTGGGCCCCGACGGCGCGCCCCGGTCCGCGGTCCGGGCCGTGGACACCGCCACGCACCCCGACCACCAGGGCCGGGGCATCTTCCGGCTGCTCACCCTGCACGCCCTCGACGAGCTGCGCGCCGAGGGCGTCGACCTCGTGTTCAACACGCCCAACGACAAGAGCCGCCCGGGCTACCTGACCATGGGCTGGACCGAGGTGGGCACCCTGGCGCCCCACGTCCGTCCCGCGTCGCCCGCCGCCCTGCTGCGGATGGTGCGGTCGAAGGTCCCCGCCGAGCGCTGGTCGGCGCCGAGCGACGCCGGCAGCACGGTGGGCGAGCTGCTCGAGCAGCCGGGGCGGCCACGCTGCTGGCCTCGCTCGGGCGGCCGACGGGGCTGGCCACCGAGCGCACGGCCGACCACCTGCGCTGGCGCTACGGGTTCGGTCCCCTCCACTACCGGGCCACGACCCTGGGCGCCGATCCCGCCGAGGGCGCCGCGATCTGGCGGGTGCGCCGCCGCGGCGCGGCGCGGGAGGCGGCGCTGTGCGAGCTGCTGGTGCCCGACGGTGACGGTCGGGCCGCCTCGCGCTCGAGCGGGCCGTGGTCCGCGACGCCGGCGCCGACTACGTCATCCGCCTCGGCGGACTCCGGTCGACCGGGCCGGCTTCCTCCGCCTCCCCGGTCAGGGCCTCGGTGCTGGTCCGGCGGGCGCTCGGGCGCGACGACGGCGACGCTCGGCACCTGGGACCTGGCCCTGGGCGACGTCGAGCTGTTCTGAGGTCGGCTCAGGCCGGCGGGGCGTCGCCCTCGACGGGCACGACCGGGAGGGCGGTGGCCTCGAGGCGGGCCCGCTGCGCGCTCCACACCTGCATGGCGCCGCCGGCGGCGATCAGCCCGAAGGCCAGCGTCAGCGGGTCCTGCACGTCGAAGCCGGTGCGGGGCAGGCCCTCGCCTCCCGCGCCGCCGCCTCCTCCACCGCCCCCACCGCCCGGGAAGCCCTGCTCGGTGGTGGCCGGCAGCTGGCCGTCGTCGGTGGTGGTGGTGAAGCCGGTGGTGGTGGTCGACGAGGTCGAGGTGGTGGGCGTCGACGTCGAGGTCGTGGAGGTCGACGTGGTGGAGGTCGACGTCGAGGTCGTCGACGACCCGGTGGTGGTCGTGGTCGACGTCGGCGGCGGGCTGTTGACCAGGTTGGACGAGCCCGAGGCGGGCATCGAGATGACCGCAGGCGCGGCCCAGGCCGCGCCGACGCCGATCGCCGCTATGCCGACGAAGCCGCGCCGATCCATGTTGGGCAGGCGCTTCGGGGTGTTGTCGGCCTCGGTCATGGTGCTCCCTCTGGCGCGGAGGCTACTGCACGATCGGCCCCAGATGCCAGGGTTCGCGGAAAACATCGAGGTTCCGCGTTCGGACTGCTGACCTGGGGCCCGTGGCGCGAGGATCGGTGCGGTGAGCGACCTCGACGGGGACCGGACGGCGACGCAGCCGAGCACTGGCGCCGGGTGGCCGAGCGCGCCGCGAGGCGCACGAGGACCTGGCCCGGCGCCCGCTGGTGCGCGCCGCCGTCGCGCTGGAGCGGCGGACCGCGCCGGGGTGGCCCGGCCGCGGCGCGGCCCGCCGGGGCGCCGCCCTCGGCCGCCGCGCTGGCCTGGCCGTGCGGGCGCGCCGGGGCGCCGCCGCGCCGTGGCGAGCCTGCGGCCCTCGACGGCGCGCCGCCCCCGCCGCCCCTCGATCGCGCCGGCGGTGGTCGCGCTCCCGGGGGGCGCCACCGGTGCCGCCGTCGAGCAGGCGCTGCTCGACGCGTCGGGCGACGTGGTCGTCCTCGTCCCGGAGGGCACCCGCCTCGCCCCCGGCGCACCGGAGCGGCTCGCCGCCGCGGTGGCCGACGGGGCGGCCGCCGCCGCGCCCGTGGTCGTGCACGGGCTGCGTCCCTGGTCGAGCGCCACGCCCGTCGACGGGCTGGTGCTGGCCGCCGGGCTCGAGCTCGTGCTCGAGGACGGCGCCCCGGTACCGGTGGCCGTCGGGGCCGGGCGAGCCGGGCGGCGTCGCCGGCGGCCCCCTGCGCGCCGCCCTCGCCACCGGCCTGGCGCTCGATCGGCGGGCCGTGCGCGAGGTGGGGGGCGTGGCGCCGCTCGCCACGGTCGATGCCGCGGCCGTCGACGTCGTCGACCGGCTGGTGGCCGCCGGCCACCGCGTGGAGCTCGTGGCCCCGGCGGTGGCCATCGACGAGCGGCCCGTCGCGCCGGCCGGCGCGATCGCCCGTCCCGTCGACCCGGCGACGCGGGCGTGGGCCGACGTGGTCGACCGCCGCGGCCCCTCGCTGCGACGGGCCGCGACGGGCCCCGCCCCCTGGAGGTCGCCCTGACGATCGCCGCGCCTCGGCGAAGGTCGCCCTGCGGTGGGGCGACTGGCACCTGGCCTCCGCCGTCGCCTCGAGCTGGCGCGCCTCGGCCACCGGGCCACGGTGCGGACCATCGACCGGGCCGACGAGCTCGCCGCCCGGGCCGCCGACGTGCACGTCGTGGTGCGTGGCCTGCGCCGTGCGGGCCACGCCGGGCCAGCGCCAGGTCCTGTGGATCATCAGCCACCCTCGAGGTGGCCGACGCCGAGCTCGACGCGGCCGACCTGGTGCTGGTGGCCTCGTCTCGCCACGCGGCGACGCTCCGGGCCCGCACCGCCACCCCCGTCGAGGTGCTCCTGCAGGCCACCGACCACCGCCGGTTCCGCCCGCTGGCGCCCGATCCCGCCCACCGCCACGACGTGACCATCGTGGCCAAGTCCCGCGGCGAGCACCGGGCGATGGTGGCCGCCGCCGTGGCCGCCGGCGTGGCGCCGGCCATCTACGGCGGGGGTGGGAGCCCTTCGTCGACCCGGCGCTGGTCGTGGCCACCCACGTGGCCAACGAGGACCTGCCGATCGTCTACTCGTCCGCGGGGTCGTGCTGAACGACCACTGGGACGACATGCGCCGCCTCGGCTTCGTGAGCAACCGCGCGTTCGACGTGCTCGCGTGCAGGGCACCCCGGTGATCTCCGACCACGTGCCCGAGCTGGTCGAGCTGCTCGGCGACGCGGTGCCGACCTGGCGCCGCCCCGAGGAGCTCGGCCCTCGTCGCCGCCGACCTGGCCGATCCGGCGGCGGCCCGCCCGGGCCGCCCGGGGACGTGAGGTCGTCCTCGCCGAGCACACCTTCGAGCGGCGAGCCGCCCAGCTGCTCGACCTGCTGGCCCGCCACGACCTGGTGCCCACCGAGCCCTGACGCCCCGATCCGCCACGCTACGTGCTCGCACGCGGCGCCGGTGTGACTTGGGTCTACGATCCCCGGCGGCACCAACCACCCCTGGAGGCTCACGTGCGCGCTTCGTGGCGCATCGCGATCCCGCTCGCCGTCGTCGTCGCGGTGATCGTCGCGGCCCTGGTGTGGATGTTCGCGGGCGACGACGGGTCCAGCGGCCAGGCCGGCAAGAAGCGCAACCGCGACCAGGCGGCGGTCGCGTCGAGCACCTCGGTCCCGGGCGAGGGGCTGAGCACCGGGCTCGACGAGGAGGTCACCGGCGAGCTCGTCCTCTACGGCGTGCCCTCGGTGCAGGGCGCCCTCAAGGCGATCAAGGCGGGCTTCGAGTCCACCAACCCCAAGGCCACCGTCACGATCGTCACCGCCCCCGTGCTCGACCTGGTGGCCGCCCTGGCCAAGGACCTCGCCTCGGCGCGCTGGTCGCGCCCGTCCGCGCGGTCGACGCCGTGAAGGGCGTCAGCTCCGGGCTCGGCTCGCCCGAGCCGCTCGGGCGGAACCTGTTCGTGATCGCCGTGCCCGAGGGCAACCCGAAGCAGGTGGCGGGCCTCGACGCCTTCGCCGCCGACAGCGGTCTGAAGGTGCTGGCGTGCGGCCCGCAGTCGGCCTACGGCAACTTCGCCCAGCTCGTGCTCGACGACGCCGGCACCACCTACGACCCCAAGATCTTGGCCCCGACCTGCTCGAAGAAGGCGGTGAAGCGCATCGGCAAGGGCACGGTCGATGCGGCCCTCGTCCTGCGGACCGCCGTGCGGCCTACGGTGCAGACGGTGCCGGTCCCCGACGACGTGAACATCAAGGTCGAGATCTCCATCGTCCAGGTGGGCGAGGGCGACGGGCCGTCCGCCCTGATGACCTACGCCGGTTCCGAGGCCGGGCAGTCGATCCTGACCGACCGGGGGTTCCTGCCGTGAGCCGGGCCGCCACCCCCTCCCCCCACCCCGCCGGCTCGTGGAGGCCTCCCCCCGATGACCGAATACGTGATGGTGCCGGTGCCTGAGGAGCACGTCCTCGACATCATGCAGCGCGTCGTGCGCCTGGCGCAGCAGGCGTCGATGGAGGACTGGGACGAGGCGTCGGTCACCGAGATGTGGGAGTCGGCCGACGAGGTCACCCGCTCGCTGCTCTCCTACGTCGCCCGCAACGTGCTCATGGGCAAGCCGCTCACCGACGTGGCCGCCGCCGACGCCATCGAGCTCTCGCTGCGCGAGGCCGCCTCGGTGATGCGCGACGTGAACGAGACCTCCAAGGACATGAGCCGCCCGAGCATGCTCATGCTGAAGGGGACCACCGAGACCCTCCCGAACGGGCGCACGGTCGACCTCCGGCACTTCGTGATGTCGGAGGACACGGCCAAGCACATCCGCGCGGTGGAGCGGGCCCAGTTCGAGCAGGACCCGCATCCGCTGATGGACGACGAACGGTGACGGCCGTCTCCGAGCAGGGCGGCGCGCCCCGGTACTCCGACGTCGAGTACGTCTTCGAGGCCCACGGGTCCACCCAGAAGCCGCTGCGCGAGTACGTCGCCGACCTCTGGGATCGCCGCCAGTTCATCAAGGCCCTCGCCGAGGCCGAGCTCAAGGGCTCCCGCTCGAACACCGTCATCGGCGAGCTGTGGTCCGTGCTCGACCCGCTCGTGCAGGCCGCCGTCTACTGGTTCGCCTTCTCCGTCATCCGCGCCAACCGCGGCTCGTCGACCGAGTACCTCTCCATGGTCATCGCCGGCGTGTTCCTCTTCAACCTCACCCGCATCGCCCTCAACGACGGCGGCCGGGCGATCCTGAAGGGGCGGGGGCTGATGCTCAACTCCACCTTCCCGCGCGCCCTGCTGCCGATCTCGGCCGTCTACAAGGGCCTGCGCGAGTTCGCCCCCTCGGTGCCGGTGTACATCGTGTTCCACGTCGCCCTCGGCGCCCCGATCGGGGCCGGGCTGGCGCTGCTGCCGCTGCTGTTCGTGCTCCAGGTGACGATGTGCGTCGGGCTGGCGCTGCTCATGTCCACGGCGATCGTCATCGTCCGCGACACGAGCAACCTCCTCAACTACGTGATGCGGATCCTCCTGTTCGTCACCCCCGTCATCTACCCGGGCGCCTCGCTCACGCCCACGCTGCGCGCCATCCTCTCGATCAACCCGCTGTTCGCCCTGTTCGCCTCCTACCAGGTGGTGGTGCAGGGCGGCGTGCCGTCGTTCTCCGCCGTGCTCCAGGCCGCGTTCTGGTCCTTCGGGCTGCTGGCGGTGGGCATCCGGGTCTTCCGAAAGTACGAGCACTCCTTTGCCCTCTACCTCTGAGTTCACCGACGCCGACCGGCGCTCGCGGCCGCCGGCCATCGAGGTCGACGACGTCTCGGCCGCCTACCAGGTCCGCCTCGACGCCGACTCGGTGGGCGGCAGCGTCCGCACGCTCCTGCGCCGCGAGGAGGCCACGGTGCGCGTGGTGCCGGCGCTCCAGGGCGTCACCCTCGACGTGCCCCAGGGCACGGTGCTCGGCGTCATCGGCCGCAACGGGGCCGGCAAGTCCACGCTGCTGCGCACCATGGCGGGCATCCTCGCCCCGTCGAAGGGCCGGGTCGTCGTGCGCGGTCGGATCTCGGCGCTCCTGTCGGTGGGCGTCGGCATGAGCGAGGCCCTCACCGGGCGCGAGAACATCCGCCTCGGCGGCCTCGCCGTGGGCATCTCCGAGGAGCGCCTCGAGGAGCTGGCCGACGACATCGCCGAGTTCGCCCAGCTGGGCGAGTACGTCGACTTCCCGGTGCGCACCTACTCCTCGGGCATGCGCTCGAGGCTCGGGTTCTCGGTGGCCGCCCACCTCGACCCCGAGATCCTCCTGATCGACGAGGCGCTCACCGGTGGCGACGCCAAGTCCAAGGAGAAGACGGCGGACAAGATGTTCGACCTCTGCGGAGACGGTCGGACGATCGTGCTGGTCAGCCACGGCCTGAGCTTGGTGCGGATGATCGCCACCAAGACCGTCTGGCTGCACCAGGGGAAGATCGTCGAGTACGGCGATCCCGACGACGTCGTGTCGAGCTACATGCGGTACTGCCGCCTCGAGTCGATGTCCATGGACTGGGAGGACTGAGCGTGAGCGACCCGAAGGACGAGGGGTCCCCGATGAACGACGACGCGTTCCCCGACGAGGCCCCGATCGGCGCGTCGCCCACGCTGGCGCTCGAGTCCAAGGGCCGCAAGCGGGCCTCCCGGGAGCCGCGGTCGTCGGGTGGCGGGCGCAAGCGATCGGGCCGGCGCACCGCCGTGCTCGCGGTGGTCGGGCTCGTCGCCGTCGTGCTGCTGGCGCTCGTGCCGGCGTTCGGCAGCTCGTTCGTGAAGACCCCCAAGGACCGCATCGGCATCAGCTACGGCGGCGGTCCCTTCGAGGGCTCGCACTTCCAGCGCATCGTGCAGCCGGGCTCGAACCTGTTCTTCAACGGCATCTTCGATCCGCTGTACCTCTACCCCTCGGACCAGCGCAGCTACATCATCTCGGCCGGGCCCGAGAGCACCGACGGCGCCCCCGACTACGTGGCCGCCCCCACCAGCGACCGGGTGCAGGTGCAGTTCCAGGTGGCCCTCTACTTCAAGCTGAACACCAACCCCGAGGAGTTCCGGAAGTTCCACGAGGAGATCGGCCTGCGCTACCAGGCCTACGGCCGCACCGGCTGGGCCCGGGCCATCCAGGAGATCTTCCAGCCCCAGGTCGAAGGGGCCATCCAGGAGGAGACCCGGCGCTCCACCGTGGCCGACCTCTACGGCGACGCCGAGCGCCTCGCCGACGTGCAGCGCGCCGTGCAGGCCCGCCTGTCCGAGCGGCTCGAGCAGTCGCTGGGCGCCCGCTTCTTCTGCAGCCCCTCGTTCCGCACCGGCGGCGAGTGCGGCGACATGGCCTTCGTGATCAAGCGGGTCGACGTGCCCGACAACGTGGCCAAGGCCTTCGAGAGCAACCGCACCTCCGAGATCGCCATCAAGACCAAGCAGAACGAGGTCGAGCAGCGCAAGAACGAGGCCGAGGGCATCGCCGCGCTCGCCAGCGCGCTGGAGTCGACCGGCGGGCAGTACCCGCTGCTGAAGGCCATCGAGTCGGGCCAGATCAACTTCTGGGTCCTGCCCCAGGACAGCGGCGTCACCCTCACCGCACCGGGCGCGGGCGCCACCACGACCAGCGGCTCGGGCTCGGGCTCGGGCGGCGCGTCGGCGGGGTCGGGCAACGGCTCGGGCGGCGCGTCGGCGGGGTCGGGCAACGGCTCGGGCGGCGCGTCGAGCGGTTCGGGCCAGGGCGCCGGCGCGGCGTCGGGCGGCTCCGGGTCGGGGTCCGGCTCGGGGTCGGGCTCGGGCTCCGGGTCGGGCTCGGGCTCGGGCTCCGGGTCGGGCTCGGGCTCCGGGTCGGGCAACTAGCCGAGGGGCCCCACCGTGCAGCTGCTCGTCCTCGGGATGCACCGGTCGGGCACCTCGATGGTGACGCGCCTGCTCAACCTGGCGGGCGCGTACTTCGGGCCCGAGGGCATCGCCACCGAGGCGAACGAGGAGAACCCGAAGGGCTTCTGGGAGCGCCGCGACGTGCGGGCGATCTGCGACGCCCTGCTGGTGGGCTCGGACGCCGACTGGTGGCGGGCCGCCGACTTCGACGCCGCCTCGATCCCCCCGGCCGTGCTCGACGAGGAGCTGCCCAAGCTCCGACGGCTCATCCTCGAGCTCGACGCCCACCGGCCGTGGGTGGTGAAGGAGCCGCGGCTCTGCCTGCTGCTGCCCGTGCTGCGACCGCTCCTGGAGGCGCCGGTCGCCGTCCACGTGACCCGCGACCCCCTCGAGGTCGCCCGCTCGCTCGCCCGCCGCAACGACTTCGCGGTGAACGTGGGCACGGCGATGTGGGAGCTGTACTCGGTGCGGTCGCTCGAGGCCAGCGCCGGGATGCCCGGCGTCCACGTCGACCACGCCGCGCTCATGGCCGACCCGGTCGGCAGCCTCCGTCGGCTGCTCGGCGCCCTCGCCGCGCTCGGCGTGGGCGGGCTGCGCGAGCCGAGCGAGGTGGAGGTCCGGGCGTTCGTCTCCGAGGCGCTGCACCGCCAGCACGGCGATCGGGCGGAGCACGTGGGCTGGCTCACCACCCACCAGGCCGAGCTCGCCGGCGCCCTGACCTCGGGGCTCGCCTTCGCCGACCCGACGGCCTACGAGGTGTCGGCCGGCGCCCTCGACGTCCTGCGCACCTTCGAGCGCCAGCGGCTCCACCAGCTCGCCACCGAGGAGGCGCTGCGGGCCTCGTCGGCGCGAGCGGCCGACGAGGCCGGGCGCGCCGATCGGGCCGAGCAGCGCGTCGAGCGCGAGCTGGAGCGCTTCCGCCACGAGCAGGGGCGCGCCGAGCGAG
Organism: Acidimicrobiales bacterium; assembly: GCA_041394165.1. Lineage (GTDB taxonomy): Bacteria > Actinomycetota > Acidimicrobiia > Acidimicrobiales > Iamiaceae > Aquihabitans. Next base: position 95,118 of record JAWKIT010000002.1, on the reverse strand, counting down.
CCGAGGCCCGGGGCGACCGCCTGCGCGACGACCTGAGCCGCGAGGAGGCGCGTCGGAAGGAGCGGGCCGCGCTCGCGCGCGAGGCCGACGCGGCCCTGGCCCGGAGCGAGGCGCACCTCGAGCGGTTCCTGCGGACCCGCACCTGGCGGGTGCCGTGGAAGCTCACCCTCGTGAAGGGCCGCCTCACGGGCCACCCGGTGAAGGTCGGCCCCATCCGGCGCAGCCTCGACAACGTCGCCGTCGCCCGCCGTCGCCTCGCCGACAGCACCGACGCCGACCCCGGAGGGGCCGGGTCGACCCCGCCCGCGCCGGCGCCCGACGCGGCCTCGGCCTCGCGTCCCTCGCCCGTCGACCTGGCCTCGCTCCCCACCCCCTCGCCGCGCACGCCGGGCCGCCCGAAGGTGGCGGTCCTCGCCTGGGACGTGGGCCACAACCCGCTCGGCCGGGCGTGGATCCTGGCCGGGATGCTCCAGCGCCACTACGACGTCGAGATCTGGGGTGCGCAGTTCGAGCGGTACGGCACGGCGGTCTGGGCGCCGCTGCGCGACGGCGCCATCCCGGTGCACGCCTTCCCCGGCCGACCGCTCCCCGACCACCTCGCGGTCATGGACGAGGTGGCCTCGCGGATCGACGCCGACCTCGTGTGGGCGGCCAAGCCCCGCTTCCCGTCGCTCGCGCTCGGCGTCCTGGCCAAGCAGGCCCGCAACCGCCCGCTCGTGATCGACGACGACGACCACGAGCTGGCGTTCTTCGGCGAGGAGGCGGGCATCTCGCTCGACGAGGCCGCGGCCCAGGTCCGCGCCGGGGTCGCCCACGCCGAGCTGCCCTTCGAGCGCACGTGGACCCGGGCGTGCGACCCGCTCATGGGCGAGGCCGACCTCCTCACGGTGAGCAACGTGGCCCTCCAGGAGCGCGTCGGCGGGATGGTCGTCACCCACGCCCGCGACGAGCGCCTCTTCGATCCGGCGCGGTTCGACCGACGGGCCGTCCGCGCCGAGCTGGGCTTCGACGACGAGCACCGGCTCCTGCTCTTCGGCGGGACGCCCCGCGTGCACAAGGGGGCGCTCGAGGTGCTCCAGGCGCTCGAGCGCCTCGGCGACGACCGCTACCGGGTGCTGATGTTCGGCACCCGCGAGCTGGGCGAGCTCGGCCCGGAGGTGGAGGGGCTCCGCCGCTGGATCGCCCCGCTGCCCTACACGCCCTTCGACGAGCTGCCCCGCCTGGTGGCGGCGGCCGACCTCTCGTGCGTGCTGCAGGACCCCGACCACCCCGTGGCCCGCTACCAGCTGCCCGCCAAGATCACCGACGCCCTGGCGATGGGGGTGCCCTGCCTCGTCCGCGACCTCCCGCCCATCCGCCCGCTGGTGGAGGGCGACGTGGTCGCGGTGCTCGATCCCGACCAGCCCCTGAACGAGCGGGTGGCCGACCTCTTCGCCGACCGCGACGCGCTGGGCGCCGTCGCCGCCCGAGGGCGCGACTGGTTCCTCCAGGAGGGCTCCTACGAGGCGGTGGGCGCCCGCGTGGCGGCCCGCTTCGACCAGCTCCTCGCCGCCGAGCCGGCGCCGGTGTCGCCGGCGCTCGCCGAGCTGGTCGAGCTGCCTCGCCGCCTGTTCCCCGCCACGGTCCGCACCGCCGAGCCGCCGCGGCCGGCGCGCCGGCCCGGTCGCCGTCGGCGGCCCCTGGGGCCCGACGAGCGCTACGACGTCGCGATGTTCTGGAAGCAGAACGACAGCGGGATCTACGGCCGGCGCCAGGACATGGTCCTCGAGCACCTGCGCCGGTCCGACCGGGTGGCGACCATCGTCCACTTCGATGCGCCGATCTCTCCCGAGCAGCTGGTCAAGACCTATCGGGGCGGGCGGGGAGAGGCCTCGGACCAGAGCACGCTGGTCGTGCGCCAGACCGTCGAGCGGGTGCTGCGGCGACGCGACGAGCCCGGCGTGCGGCGGCGGACGTTCGTCCACGCCGGCTCGACCACGGCCAAGCTCCGCCTGCCCCGGCGCGCCGGCTTCGAGGCCTACGTGCGCCGCACGCTCGAGCGCGAGGGGGTCGGCACCGGCGGGCGGCCCGTGGTGTTCTGGACGTTCCCCACCAACGCCGACCTCCCCGGGCTGATCGACGCCTTCGACCCCGAGGTCGTCGTCGCCGACGTCGTCGACGACAACCGCACCTGGTACGACCCGGGCTCGCCGGGGTGGGACCGCACCGAGGCCAACTACCGCGAGGTCCTGCGGCGCAGCGACGTGGTGCTGGCGAACTGCGAGCCCGTCGCCGCGGCGATGGCGGCGTTCACGCCCGACGTCCACGTCGTGCCCAACGGCCTGGAGCTCCCGGCGGCTGGCGCCGCCGGACGCCGCGGCCCTCGCCCGGCGGCCCTCGCCGGCATCGACGGGCCCGTGCTCGCCTACGTCGGCAACCTGTCGGCGCGCATCGACATCGGCCTGCTCGAGTCGGTGGTCGCCGCTCGGCCCGAGTGGACCCTCGTGCTGGTGGGGTCGGCGCACCTCGACCGCTCCATCCTCGAGCTCGACCGCCTGCCCAACGTCCGGTTCCTCGGGGTCACCCCCTACGCCGAGGTCCGCCGGCTCCTCGAGCACGTCGACGTGGGCCTCATCCCCCACGTCGACAACGAGATGACCCGGCCATGAACCCGCTCAAGGCGTTCGTCTACGCCTCCGCCGGCGTGCCGATCGTGGCCACGCCCGTCGCCAACCTGGCCGAGCTCGGCGACCTGCTCACCGTGGCCGAGGGCGCGGAGGCGTTCGTGGGCGCCATCGAGGCGCTCCTCGCCGCCGGCCGCCCGAACCTCGACCTCGAGGTGCTGGCGCCGCACTCCTGGGACGAGCGGGTGCGGGTCGCGCTCGACCTCGTGGACGACGCCATGGGGGGCCGGGCGGCGTCGCCAAGCGCTGTGGCGGGCTGAGGGGGTCAGGCCTCGGGGTCTCGGCCCTCCCACGGGAACGGCCGGTCGGGGACCGCGAGGCCGAGGAACGGGCACAGCAGGTCCCAGCCGCGGTGGCCGTCGACCTCGACGTCGAGCTCGAGGAGGGCCTCGGGTCGGCTGGCGAAGTGGGCGCGCACCCGGGCGTGGTGCTCGGCGCGCTCGGCGCGCCAGGCGTCCTCGTCGATCTCGAGGAAGTCGCCGTGGTAGCGCCCGGCGGCGGCCTCGGCGCGGTTGCGCTCGACGTGGCGGCGCCGGCTGGCGAGCCAGCCCTCGAGGCTGCGGGTGGTGAGCACGAACCGGCTCCCGGGGTACTGCGCGTCCACCACGTCGAAGCGCTGCGAGAGGGCCAAGATGTCGGAGAAGGCGTCGTGGCCCGGAGGTGGGAGAGCAGCGGGACGCCCTCGGCCTCGGCCCGCTCGACCGCGAGGCGCGACGCCGGGCCGCCCCCGTGCAGCGGTGCGTAGCCGAGGACCTCGAGCGCCTCGTGCAGCGAGCGCGTGCCCGTCTTGTTCAGCCCGATCCCGAACACGATCGGGCGGCGGGTCGGGGTCCCCTCGGCGGCCACGGCCGCCACCGTAGGGCGGCGGGGCCGGCGGGCACGGCTACGCCGGGGCGCGCAGGGGGCGGCGTTCGACCGGCGCGCCGTCGTCGGGCGCCCGGCCCGGCCGCGAGCTGCGGCCCCCGGCCCGTCGCAGGTCGCGCAGCTGGCGCACGGGCCGCTCGACGAGGAACCACGAGCCCGCGGTGGCCACCGCGGTGGCACCGAGGCCGACCGCGATGCGCGCCGGGGTGCCCCAGTCGGTGCCGTAGCGGCGCACCGCATCGAAGATCGGGACGTGCCAGAGGTACACGCCGTAGGAGACCCGGCCCAGGAGCACCAGGGGGGCGAGGGCGAGGAACCGCTCGCCCGGCCACCCCGTGGAGAGCACGCCACCGAGGACCACGGCGATGGCGAGGGCGATGAGGGTGAAGCCGAACGTGAAGAGCCAGCGGTCGTCGAAGCCGACCACCACGAGGGCGAGCAGGACCAGGGCCGTGGCCGGCCAGGCGGCCCATCGCAGGGGCTCGAGCCAGCGGGGGCGCCGCCACCACACGACGGCCAGGAGGGCGCCCACGAGCAGCGAGTCGGCCCGGGTGTCGGTGCGCTGGTAGATGAGGAAGTCGCCCGTGCCCTGGTCGATCAGCACCCATCGCCGGACGAGGACGGCCACGACCCCGGCGGCGGCGACGCCGGCCAGGAGCCGGCCCGAGCGGTCGAGGCGCAGGGCGGCGAGCACCACGAACGGCCACACCAGGTAGAACTGGAACTCGATCGACAGGCTCCAGAGGTGGCCGAGCCCGACGGCGGTGTCGAGGCCGTCCCAGTGCCAGGCCCAGTTCGAGAGGTAGACCAGCCCGGCCCGCACGGAGTGCCACTCGGTGGTCATCGACAGGTCGGTGGCCTTGGCGTAGACGACGTGCACGCCGAGCATCACCCACAGCGCGGGCACCAGCCGCAGGATCCGGTGCCAGAGGAAGCGGCCGATGCGGATCGTGCGGCGAGCGGCGTGCTCGCGCACCAGCAGGCTGGTGATCAGCAGGCCGCTCAGCACGAAGAAGACGTCGACGCCGAGGAAGCCGCCCTGGAGCGGGCCGTCGTGGAAGAGCAGGCTCGGGCTCCCGGTGAGGAACGCCTCGACGTGGTGGATCACGACGGCGGTCACGGCGACGGCGCGCACGCCGTCGAGCGCCGGGATGGCGCGCAGGTGCGGTTCGGTCGGACCTGCCTCGGCCCCCTCGGCCCGTCGCATCGGCGCATCGTGCCACGTCGCGCCCCACGCCGCTCGGGTGGGTGCGCCCCGCTACCGTGCCCGCCGATGGGGCGCGACCGGTTCTTCTTCCTGCACCTGCAGAAGACGGCCGGCACCACCGTCCTGCGCCGGCTGCGGCCGGCGTTCGCGGACGAGCGCGCCGTGTACCCCGCGGCGGGCGACGGTCCGGTGCCCGAGAACGTGCTCATGGTCGACCACCTCCTCGGGCGCTGGCGGGCGCGAGGCGACGAGATCGCCGTGGTCACCGGCCACTTCCCGCTCTGCACCACCGAGCTGCTCGGCGGTCCGTGGCGGACCTTCACCGTGCTGCGCGACCCGGTCGAGCGGACGCTCTCGTACCTCCGCCACCACCGGGCGCTCACGCCCGCCGATGCCGAGGTGCCCCTCGAGGCGATCTACGAGGACCCGTTCCGCTTCGAGGGCCTGATCCACAACCACATGGTGAAGATGCTGGCGCTGCGCCCCGACGAGATGGCGGCCGGCGCCATGACCCGGGTGGCCTTCGGTCCCGAGCACCTGGCTCGGGCGGTCGACGCGCTCGAGGCGATCGAGGTGATCGGCGTGCAGGACCACCTCGAGGCCTTCTGCGACGCCCTCTCGGTCCGCTTCGGCTGGGCCTTGGGGCCGCCGCAGCACTCCAACCGGACGCGGGCCGTGCCCGTGGCCGAGTCGTTCCGGCGGCGCATCGCCGCCGACAGCGCCCTCGACGTGGAGCTGTGGGAGCACGCCAACCGCCTCCTGGCGGCGCGCGGCCCCTCGCCGAGCTGACCGTCGGCGCTCAGCGCACCCGGCGGAGGTAGCCGTTGGGGTTGAAGGTGAGCGAGTACCGCTCGAGGTCCGCGTCGGCCACGTAGTCGCCGTTCAGGGTCAGGATCGACTTCACCGCCTCGGTGGGGCCGGGCCCGAACGCCGGCCACACCGGATGGCCGTTGACCACCGTCCGCTCGACGATGACGTACGACCCCGGGCGGACCAGGGGCGAGTAGTGGCCGAACTCGCGCCCGGTCTTGTAGGTGTCGGTGCGGGTGCCGATCACGACCAGCGCGGGCCGGTCGGCGACGAGCGCCCGCACGGCCTCCGCGGTGGTGTCGTCGTGGGGCGGCCCTCGACGTGGCGGACCCGCGGGTGCTCGTAGCGCTCGGCCGTCGCCTCGACGCCGACGGTCACGACCTCGCCGCGGCCGAGCAGGTCGCACACCGACGCCAGGTAGGCGGTGCGCCCGGGCTGGTCGGCGCCGGTCTCGACGATGACCTCGGCGCCCGAGCGCACGACGGCCTCCTGGTACGCGAACAGGTCGGTGGGCGCGACGTCGACCGGCTGGTCGAGCCAGGTCGTGTCGCGCCACGGCAGGTCGTGCCACACGGCCTCGGTGAAGGCGTCGCGCAGCTCCTCGGGCACCGGGCGGCGCTCGGTGGGGAAGCCGTCGCCGTGGCCCTCGGGCAGGGCGAAGCGCTTGGCCGAGAGGCGCCGGGGCTTGGTGCGCCGGGCGGCGTCGGTGGTGATGCGCCCCACGTAGTGGATCGGCTTGCCCGGGCCGCGGAAGCGGCGGCCGCGCAGGTCGGCGAACTCCTCGCTGTAGGAGAAGACCCGACGGCGGCGCTCCACCTGGTCGGGCTGGTTCGTGGTGGTGCCGCCGTGGCACTGGTGGAACGAGCCCTCGCCGAGGATGCTCACCACCGTCGTGCCGGCGCCGGCCCCGAGGCGCTCGTAGAGGTCGAGGTTGCCGTAGCCGCCGCCGGCGATGGCGAAGCCTCGTCGTAGCCGCCCACCTGCTCGAGCTGGGCTCGGCGCACGAAGATGCAGTTGCTCTCCCACATGCCGTCGAACCAGTCGCGGTCGCCCACGAAGTGGCCGATCTCGAAGAGCCGGTAGCCCGCATCGGGCCAGGCGATCGCCTCGAACAGCCGGTCCTCGGCGGCCTGGTCGTAGCCGGCGTCCATGGCCTCGCTCTGCTGGCCGGGACCGACGTACCACTGCTGGGTGGCGACGATGGCAGGCCCGTAGGCGTCGAGGCCGAGCAGGCCGTGGCGCAGCACGCCGGGCGTGAGCACGTGGGCGCCGTCGATCATGAGGGCGACGTTGCGGCCCCGCGACGCGGCGATCCCGGCGTTGAGCGCGGTGACCGGCGACGGCGTGGCCGCATCGCCGAGGTCGAGGAAGCGGAACTCGGGACCGAACGAGCGGACCAGCTCCTCGGTGATCCGCCCCCCGGCCGGCGAGCCGTTGTCGACCGCGATCACCTCGTAGGCGACCTCGTCGAGGCCCTCCTGGTAGGAGCGCGACAGCGACCGCAGGGTGCGGGGCGCCTCCCGGGCCATGTCGTAGAACACGACCACGACCGACAGGTCGACGGCGTCGGCGGGTGCGGGCGGGGCGAGCGGGGCCCGGGGTGCCCCGACCACCAGCTCCGCGGGGGTGCGCCCCACCGGCTCGTCGGCCGCCTTGCGCCAGGTGAGGGTGGTGGGCTCGAGGGCTTCGAGCGGGCCCTCGATGGCCCGCTCGGCGCGGAACGACCGCACCACCTCGGCCACCTCCGGATCGGCGGCAGCGTCGACCATGACGGTGGCGCCGACGCTGAGCGCGCCGTAGAGCTCGTCGAGCGCCACCCGGCAGTCGTCGGCGGAGGTGCCCGGCCCGATGCGCAGCAGCGCCACCTGCTCGATCGGGGCGTCGGGGAGGGTGGCGGCGGGCGGGCCCTGCAGGAACCGCACCCGATCGTCGAGCAGCTCGAAGCGCTCGAACCCGTCGCGGACCTGGTTGAGGTCGGAGCGGAGCCCGTCGACCTTGTCCCGGCGGAGGTCGGCGCTGCGGGCGCCCTCCGGCGCGGCGCGGAAGCGGTCGACCACCACGACCCGCCGGTCGGGCAGCTCGTGGGCCTCGAGGAAGGCGCGCAGGAAGATGGCCCCGCCGCCGCGACCGGTGCCCACCTCCACCAGGTCGCCCGGCACCTCGTCGGCCCGCACCTGCTCGAGCGCCGCCTCCAGGTCGTCGAGGCGGCGCCGACCCACGGCGGTGTAGGGGAGGTACGACGCGATGCCGCGGCCGCCGACCTCGGTGCCGTCGCGGCGCTCGCGCTTGAGCTGCTCGAACTGGGCGCGCCCGGCCCGCGGCGGGTCGCGCAGCAGCTCCACGTCGGCGGGTCGGCCCTGCACGAGGCGCTCGGCCAGGTGCCGCAGCCGCACCTCGTGCTCGAGGTGGTGCTCGTTCAACAGGGCGGCCTTGATGACCGACAGGTAGCGGGAGGCCGCCCGCTCGGCCTTCTGGTCCCGCTGGAAGAAGACGTTGTGCTGGAAGATCATCCCCCGCAGGCGGATCTGCTCGATGACCTCGAGGAGGCGCTGCTTGCCGTCCACCGACTCGATGCGGTCGAGGGCGGCGGCCAGCTCGGGGTTGGCGGCGAGCACCCGCTCCTCGGCCACGATCGCCAGGCCGAAGTAGACGGGCAGCACCACGATGCGCAGGGGCTCGGGGTGCTCGGCCACGAAGTCGTCGAGCGCGGTCATGACGCCGTTGCGCGGCCCGCCCTCGAGCTCGGCGTTGAACATCGTCGGGTTCAGGCCGCCCTTCTCCATGAGGTCGCGCCGCCCCGGGCGCATCCCCGCGGCGCGGTAGGGCTGGCGGTGCTCGTCGGGCACGTCGGCGGGGTCGTAGTAGAGGTCGCGCCGGCCGTAGGGCCAGCTGACGTCGTGCATGACCATCACGGGCAGGGTCGGCCCTCGGCCGCGGCGGCGTCGGCCAGCATCTTCAGCTCGTGGTACACGGTGAACCAGTTGTGGTCGCCGTCGATCAGCGCGACGTCGACGGCGCCGAGGGTGGGCAGCACCGCGTGGCTGGTGGCCTCGTGGAAGACGTAGCGCCCGCCGAAGCGGGCCTCGTGCTCGGCGGGGTCGAACGCCGGCTTGGGATCGATGACGTGCAGCTCGCACTCGGGGCCGAGCGCGTCGAGCAGCTGCACCGTGTTCTCGCCGCGCAGGGCGCCGATCTCGACCACCCGGCGAGCGCGGGAGGCGGTGAGGACCGGGGCGATGGCGACTTCCCAGAGGGGGAACATGGCGGGGCGGCTCCTTGCGACGGCGCGGGGACCCTACCGCCGGCCGAGCTCGGCGAGCCGAGCGACGACCCGCTCGACCTGGTGGTCCCACGACCCGTCGCGCTCGGCGGCGCGGCCCGCGGCGCCGAGCGCCGCCCGGCGGGCCGGATCGTCGCGGAGCCGCGCCAGGGCGTCGGCCAGCGCCCGCACGTCGCCCGGCGGGACGAGCACGACCTCCTCGTCGGCGACGAGGCGGCGCCGCAGGGGCGCGACGTCGGGCGCGACGACGGCCCGGCCGGCGGCGAGGTACTCGGCCACCTTCAGGGGCGAGTAGTGGAAGGTGCCGGCCGCCGGGCTCTGGAGCAGGGCGACGTCGAAGGCGGCGAGCAGCTCGGGCAGGTCCTCGTGCGAGACGGTGCCGGTGGCCACCACCTCCACGCCCGCGGCGCGGGCCCGGGCCTCCACGGCCGGTCGCTCGGGCCCGTCGCCCACGAGCAGCAGCACCGCCCCGGGGACGCGGGCCACGGCGTCGACGGCGAGGTCGAGGGCGTGGAACCGTCGGAAGCTGCCGGCCCAGCCGACCACGAAGCGATCGGCGAGCCCGAGGCGCGCCCGGGCCGCCCGGCCGTCGAGGGCGGGCGGGAAGAGGTCGAGGTCCACCCCGGTGGGCACCACGAGGACCCGCTCGGGCGCCGCGCCCAGGCGCACGACCTGCTCGGCGACGGCATCGGAGCCGGCCGCCACCAGGTCGGCCCGGCGCAGCGCCGGCGCCTCGCCCCAGCGCTCGGCCGCCCGGCCCCAGCCCGGACGGCGCACGCCCCAGCGCTCGGACTCCCAGATCGCCGTGGCCGGCGCGAAGAGCACCGACGGCACCCCCAGCCGGTCGGCGAGGTCGAGCCCCGCCGTGTGGAACAGCTCGTGGCGCTGCCACGCGAACGCCACCTCGGTGCCCCTCCACGGGCCGTCCGCCTCGATGCGGAAGCGGTGGGCCCGGCGCAGGGCGCGGACGTCCTTCGCCGCGGTCTTGGCGACGGTGGGCAGGTGGCGCCGCCAGCTCGGCGCGCCGGCGCTGGTGAGCTCGGGCGCCGAGCCCTGGCGGCGGGCCGCCGCCGGATCGATCGGGCCCGTCGGCGTCACGATCCACGACGCGCCGAGCACCCGTCGGGCCGCCGCCGCCCAGCCGGCGGTCGACACCAGCGCGGCCACCGGGCCCTGCTGGCCGTCGGCGCCGGAGGGGAGCACGAGCACCGCGCTGCAGGTGCTCAAGGGCGCCGGCAGGCGGGTGCGTCGGCGGTCCGCTCCACGGGGCGGACGGTACTCGGTTGGGTAGCGTGCGGCCGGTGAGCAGCGCCCCGGGCACCGTCGCACCGAGGTCGCCCCGGCGCCGCCGCATGGCGCGAGCCGGCTCGGCGCTGGTCGACCAGATCCTCTCCAGCGGCAGCGGCCTGGTGGTCTTCGTCCTCGTGGCCCACGCCGGGTCGCGCGCCACGATCGGGTCGGTCGGCCTGGCGCTGATCGTGAACGGCCTGCTCCTCGGCACCGTCCGGGCGATGGTGGGGGAGGTGGCGCTCATCCGCACCCGGCGCGAGGGCGCCGACCCGGGCCAGGAGGCCTCGACCGCCCTGCTCCTGGCCCTCGTCGGCGCGGTCGGGGTCGGGGTGCTGCTCCTGGCGGTGGGCCTGGTGCTGGGCAACGAGACCGGTCGCTACCTGGCGCTGGTGGCGCTCGCCCTGCCCTTCGTCCACGTGCAGGACGTGCTGCGCTACGTGGCCTACAGCGCCAAGCGGGTCGGCGACGCCATCGTCATCGATGGCGCGTGGCTCGGGGTGCAGGTCGGCCTCTCGGCCGCGCTGCTCGTGGCCGGCCGCGAGACGCCCACCCGGCTCTTCGTGGCCTGGGGCGCCGGGGCGGTCGTCGGGGCGCTGCTCGGGCTGGTGCGAGCCCGCCGGCTGCCCTCGGCCGACGGGCTCGGCGCGTGGTGGGCCGAGGACCGACGGCGCATGGCCTCGTTCTTCGCGGACTACTTCTTCTCCACCGGGCTCGTGCAGGCGGCGTTCCTCGTGCTGGGCGGCCTGCTCGGCCGGGCGGCGTTCGGCACCTTCCGGCTCGGGGCGACGGCGGTCTCGCCCCTGGTGAACGCCATGGCCGGGGTCCGCGTCCTCGGCCTGGTGCGCCTGGCCGACCGCCACGACCGCCGGGCGGCGATGGGCACGGCCGTGCGCTACGGCGCCGGCTTCACGGCCGTCGGCTTCGCCTACCTCGGCCTGCTCGCCGCGGTGCCCGAGGCGATGGGCGAGGCGCTGCTCGGCGACACCTGGGCCGCGGCCCGCAACGTGGCGCTGATCACGGCGGCGGGCGAGGCGCTGCGCCTCGGGAGCTTCGCGCCCACCGACTACGTGAAGGTGTTCTCCCACGGGCTGCGCCTGGTCCGCACCCGGTTCATCGGCAGCGTGTTCGTCGTGGTCGGGGCCATCGCCGGCGGGGCGGCCGCCGGGCCCGAGGGCGCGGCCACCGGCGTCGCCGTCGCCGCCCTCGTGGGCACCGTGCTCTGGTGGCTCGCCGCTCGAGCCGCGCAGGCCGAGGACGGGGGCGGGCGGGAGCCCAGCGCGGCGGCCGAACCGCTCACGGGCGCCTCGGTCATGGGGCTGGGGTGGCGCTCGGCCGACGAGCCGCTCGCGCCGGTGCACGGCGTCGGCGCGGGTGGCGACGTCCCCCTGCAGGTGCTCCACGTGGTGGCGCGCAGCCAGCTCCGCGGCGCCGAGCGCGTCGCCATGGAGCTCGGGGCCGAGCTCGACGAGCTGGGCCACCGCAACCGCGTCGTCGCGGTGGGCCTCGCGCACGATGGGGGGCGGATCGACGGGATCGAACCCCTCGTGGAGCGGCCCGACGTGGGCATCGGCGTGCTGCTGCGGGCCGCGCGCCAGCTGCGCGCCGAGCTGCGGGCGGCGCCGGTCGACGTGATCCTGGCCCACGGCGGCTGGGCCCTCCAGGCGGCGATCTTCGCCACGTTCCCCCGACGTCGGGGCCGCCCGCCGCAGATCGTCTGGCAGCGGATCCTCGGCGTGCCCGAGGAGCTGTGGGAGGGCCGCCGCCACCTCGTGTGGCGCGCCGCCGCCACCCGGATCGACGCCGCGGTGGCCCTCACCACCGACCTGGAGGACGAGGTGCGACGGCTCGGCTTCGACGGCGCGGTCTGGGTCATCCCCAACGCCCGACGACCCGAGAAGTTCCTCGCCATCGACCGGGCCGTGGCGCGCCGCCGCCTCGCCGAGGAGCTGGGCATCGAGCCCGGGGTACCGCTCATCGGCTTCGTCGGCCACCTCGTCCGCCAGAAGCGTCCCGAGCGGGCCGTGCAGGTGCTGGCCGGCGTGCGGTCGGCGGGGATCCCGGCCCACCTGGTGGTGGCGGGCGACGGGCCCCTGCGCGAGGCGGTCGAGGCGGAGGTGCGCGCCCACGGGCTCGACGCCCACGTCACCCTGCTCGGCTTCCGCCCCGACGTCGAGCTGGTGATGGGCGCGAGCGACCTCCTCCTCATGACGAGCGAGGCCGAGGGCATCCCGGGCGTGGCGATCGAGTCGCTCATGACCGGCTGCCCGATGGTCACCTTCCCGCTGGGCGGGGTGTCCGAGGTCGTCGAGGACGGCGTCACGGGCGTGGTCCTCGACCGCTTCGACGTGGTGCTGATGGCCCGGCGGGTCGCCGAGCTGCTCCAGGACCGGGAGCTGCTGGCCGCCATGGGCCACGCGGGTCGCGACCGCTCGGCGGAGTTCGCCTTCGGCCGGGTGGCCGCCACCTACGCCACCCAGCTGCTCGCCCTGCGCGACGGCCTGGTGCCGGTGGCCGAGCTCGGCTCGCCCGCCGGGCTCAGCTCGGCGTCGACCTGACCCGGCACCGCCTCAGCGATCGACGGGTCGGCGCTCGGGCCCGGGTGGCGGCGGCGCGGTGGGCGCCGGTGGGCCCGTGGGCGGCGGCGGCCGCTCGTCCCCGCCGTCGGAGGGACCGCCCGCCCCGGGGGGCCCGGCGACCGCGTCGCCCCGCTTCGACCGCACGACGAGGGCGGCGACGACCATCGCCGCGGCGATCACGCCGAGGGCGATGGTGATCGCCCAGTCCTGGCGCTCGCCGCTGACGGTGGTGATCTCGGGCGGCGGGGCCTCGGTGGTGGTGGTCGTGGCGGCGGGGAGCTGGGGCTCGGGCTCGGGCCCGGTGGCGCGCCCGAACACCTCGGGCGGATCCGGGGGCACCGCGCCCAGGGCGGGCCCGCAGACCTGGTCGGGCGGCCGGGCGCCGGTGGTGAAGGGCCCGAAGTCGTTCTCGGCGACGATGAGGCCGCACACGTCCTTGGTCTCGACCCCGAGGCCCCCGGTCTCGAGCGGCTGGCGGTTCCGCCACACCACCAGCCCGTCGACCCGGGTGACCCGGATCGGGGTGTTCCTGGCCACCACGCTGGCGTTGTTGCCGACGATCCAGAACCGGTCGCGGCGGTCGCCGTCGGGAGGCAGGATCGTCACCGTCATCGCCCGGCCGGTGAGCACGTTGCCCTCGACGACGACGGCCGCCACGGGGCCCAGGCCGGCGGCGGCGAGGAACAGTAGGCGACCCGGCCCCACCTGGTTGTTCAGGATCTGGACGTCGATGGCCCCGCCCGAGGGCCCGTTGGGCTCGAGGTCGAAGGTCGACCGGGCCACCTGGGCGATGCCGTTGCGCTCGATGACCACGCCGCGCGCCGCGGTGATGGCGATGCCCTGGCGTCCGTTGCGCACGAACAGCGAGTCGTGGATCCAGACCCGGCGCGCCCAGTCGCCGCCGTCGTCGGGGCGCCCGAGGTACACGAAGTCCCCGTACACGTCGCTGACCTGCACCGCGTCGAGCTCGATCCCGTCGGTGCCCTTGATGGCGAAGCCGTGCTGGCCCTCGTAGTCGGGCTGGTAGCCGTCGTCGCCCAGGCCCGGGGTGGGGTGGGCGCCCTCCACGTTGAGGCGCTCGATCCGCAGGTCGCGGCCTCGGGTGATGGCGACGTGCACGCGGCGCAGGTCGCCGCGCGAGCGGGCGAAGATCGTCGAGCCGTTGCCCCGCACCGTCAGGCGGTTCTTCGACTCGATGTCGACGGTGCCGTCGGCGCGGTAGCGGCCGCCCTCGGGGAAGTCGATGATCGCCCCGTCCGGCACGTCGGCGAAGAAGGCGTCGAGCTCGTCGGTGACGTCGGTCCGGCCGGTGGCGTCGATCGTGCTCGGGACCTCGACGCGCGGTCGCCCGTCCTGCGCCCCGGCCGGGCCGGCCGCCCAGCAGGGAGCCAGGCAGGTGGCGAGCGCCAGCACCGCCGCCATCCCGGCGGGCCCGCGCTCGCCCTCGGTCGGAGCGGCGACATGCGGGGCATCCTACGGTTCCGCCCCGGCCCATCGCGATCGCTTGCCGACCTGCCCGGGCGCGGGCATGATTCGGACGCGGTTCCGGTCCGGAGGGTGTGGGCTCCCCGGCTCCGAGCCCGGCCTCGGCCCTGCGCCGAGCTGGGGTCCATCCCTACGAGGCAAGGGGCGTTCGACGGGCATCCAACCGAAGCTGCGGGGCGAGCCGGCCGGGGGCGCCGATCCCGTGAGGACGGGGTCGCACCGTCCCGCCGACCACGCCATCCGACCATCCCACGCGCCGCGACGGACGCTCGCCGTGCTCGGCGGTGCCGTCGCCGGCCCCGCCATCCCCATCGCGCGGCCCCTGCGGCCCGCGCTCGACGACGTCGTCGCCCGGCTGCGGCCCTCCTACGACGCCGGCGCGCTCACCAACGGGCCGCTGGCCCGCGAGCTCGAGGAGCGCATGGCCGAGCGCCTGGGCGTCGCCCACGTCGTGGCCACCAGCTCGTGCACCTCGGCGCTGATGCTGGTGGTGCAGGCCGCGGTCGACGGTCGCTCCGGGCCGGTGGTCCTCCCCAGCTTCACGTTCTCGGCCACCGCCCACGCCGTCGGCTGGAACGGCCGCGACCTGCGCTTCGTCGAGATGGACCCGGCCACCTTCCACGTGGACCCCGACGCCTTCGAGGCCGCGCTCGACGGGGCGGCGGCCGCCATCGGGGTCCACCTCTACGGCGCCCCGTGCCGCCCGGCGCAGCTCGAGGCCGCGGCCGACCGCGCCGGGGTCCCGCTCCTGTTCGACGCCGCCCACGCCCTGGGGGCCAGCCACGCCGGGCGCGCCATCGGCGGCTTCGGCATCGCCGAGGTCTTCAGCCTGACGCCCACCAAGGTGATGGTGGCGGGCGAGGGCGGCCTCGTGGCCACCGACGACGGCGAGCTCGCCGCCCGCCTGCGGATCGGCCGGTCCTACGCCGATCCCGGCGACTACGACACCCAGTTCGTCGGCATGAACGCCCGCATGTCCGAGCTGCACGCCGCGGTCGCCCTCGAATCGCTCGAGCTGCTCGACGAGTCGCTCGCCGCCCGGCGCGCCATCGCCGCCCGCTACCGCGCTGCGCTCGACACCATCCCGGGCCTGGCGCCCCAGGTGGTGCCCGACGACGACCGGTCGAGCTACAAGGACTTCACGCTCACCGTGCAGCCCGGGGCCTTCGGCCTGACCCGCGACGAGCTGGTCGCCGTGCTGCGCGCCGAGGGGATCGACACCCGCAACTACTTCGATCCGCCCGTGCACCTCCAGCGGTCCTACCGCCACGTCGCCGCGCCGCCGCTCCCGGTGACCGAGGCGATCGCCCGGGCGGTCACCTGCCTGCCGATCTACCCGGCGCTGACCGCCGCCGAGCAGGATCGGATCATCGAGGTGATCGAGCTGGCCCACCGCAACGCCGACGCCGTGCGCGCCGCGCTGGCCCGGCGAGGGGGCGACGGCTCGTGAAGGCCCTCGTGCTCGCGGGCGGCTCCGGCAGCCGCCTCCGCCCCATCACCCACACCGGCGCCAAGCAGCTGGTGCCCGTCGCGAACGTCCCGATCCTCTTCTACGGCCTCGCCCACTTCGCCGAGGCCGGCATCAAGGAGGTCGGCATGGTGGTGGGCGACACCGAGGACGAGATCCGCGCGGCGGTGGGCGACGGCTCGCAGTGGGGCCTCGAGGTCACCTACCTCCGCCAGGACGCCCCCCGGGGCCTCGCCCACGCCGTGCTGATCGCCCGGGAGTTCCTGGGCGAGGACGACTTCCTGATGTACCTCGGCGACAACCTGCTCCAGAGCGGCGTCGCCGGGTTCGTCGAGGGGTTCGAGCGCCACCGCGCTGCCATGCGCGAGGCCGGCGAGGCCGACCGTGCGCCGGCGGCCCAGGTGCTGCTCGCCCGGGTCCCCGACCCGCAGCGCTTCGGCGTGGCCGAGCTCGCGGACGACGGGTCCGTCGTCCGGCTCGTCGAGAAGCCCGAGGTGCCGCCGTCCGATCTGGCGCTCGTCGGCGTCTACCTGTTCGACCCGTCGATCCACGAGGCCGTCGCCACGATCGAGCCGTCGGCTCGCGGCGAGCTGGAGATCACCGACGCCATCCAGTGGCTGCTCGACCACGACCACCGGGTGCACCACGAGATCATCGAGGGCTGGTGGATCGACACCGGCAAGCTCACGCCCCTGCTCGAGGCCAACCGGCTCCTGCTCGAGGTGGCCGAGCCCCGCATCGACGGCACCGTCGACGACGCCTCCACCATCGAGGGCCGCGTCGTGATCGAGGAGGGCGCCGTGGTGATCGACTCGATCATCCGCGGCCCGGCCGCCATCGGCGCCAACGCCCGCATCGAGCGCAGCTACATCGGGCCCTTCTCGTCGGTCGACCACGACTGCACCGTCGTCGGCTCCGAGCTCGACCACTCGATCGTGCTGGCCCGCAGCACCATCGCCGACGTGCCCCGCATCGTGGACTCGCTCATCGGGCGCGACGCCGTCGTCACCCGCTCGGCGCAGCGGCCGCGGGCCACCCGGCTCATGATCGGCGACCACTCCCAGGTCGACCTGGACGTCTGAGGAGGCATCCGCACCCCATGGCCACCCTCGAGCCCTCCGAGGTGATCGACGGCATCGTCGTCGTGACCCCCGACGTGTTCGGCGACGATCGCGGGATCTTCGTCGAGACCTACCGACGGGAGTGGTTCCCCAAGGGTCGGGAGATGATCCAGGGGAACCGGGCCGACCGGAAGGCCGGCGCGATCGTCGGGCTCCACTACCACCTGCACCAGGCCGACTTCTGGTACGTCCCCTTCGGCCTCGCCCGGGTGGTGCTCCACGACCTGCGCGAGGGGTCGCCCACCGACGGGGCGACGCTCACCCTCGACCTCGGCTCCGACCCGGCGGGCGGCGGCCCCCACGACCACCGCGGGGTCTACATCCCGCCGGGCGTGGCCCACGGGTTCGGCTCGCTCACCGACATGACCATCACCTACCTGGTCGACGGCTACTACAACCCGGCCGACGAGCTGGGCGTCGCCTGGGACGATCCCGAGATCGCCGCCGACTGGGGCATCGTCGACCCGGTCCTGTCGGGGCGCGACCAGGCCAACCCGAAGCGCGCCTCGCTGCCGGTCGACCGGCGTCCGCACGTCGATCTGCGACACTGACCCGCCGTGAACCTCCTCGTCACCGGCGCGGCCGGCTTCATCGGGTCCAACTTCGTCCGGTACTGGGTCGGCGAGCACCCCGGCGATCGGATCGTGGCGCTCGACGCCCTCACCTACGCCGGGGTGCGCGAGAACGTCGAGGGCCTGCCCGGGGTGACCTTCGCCCACGCCGACATCGGCGACACGGACGTCGTCGAGGCCCTGCTGCGCGAGCACGCGGTGGACGCCGTGGAGAACTTCGCCGCCGAGTCCCACAACTCGCTCGCCATCTTGGACCCGGCTCGGTTCTTCCGCACGAACGTGCTCGGCACGCAGGGCCTCTGCGAAGCGGCCAAGCGTGCGGGCGTCGAGCGGTTCCACCACGTGTCGACCTGCGAGGTGTACGGCGACCTCGACCTCGACACCGACGAGATGTTCACCGAGACCTCGCCCTACCGGCCGCGCACGCCCTACAACGCGTCGAAGGCCGGCGGCGACCACGTGGTGCGGGCGTACCACGAGACCTGGCACCTCCCGATCACCATCACCAACTGCGCCAACAACTACGGGCCGATGCAGTTCCCCGAGAAGGTCATCCCCTACTTCACGACCCTGGCGCTCCAGGACCAGCCGCTGCCGATGTACGCGTCGACCGACAACCGCCGCGAGTGGATCCACGCCGTCGACCACTGCCGGGCCATCGACCTCATCCTCCGCGACGGCGTGGTGGGCGAGACGTACCACGTCGGCACCGGGGTCGAGAAGAGCGTGATGGAGATCGCCGACACGATCCTCGAGCACCTCGGCAAGCCCGACTCGCTCAAGACGATCGTGCCGGATCGCCCCGGCCACGACCGCCGCTACGTCCTCGACTGGTCGAAGATCCAGCGCGAGCTCGGCTGGGAGCCCACCATCTCGTGGGAGCAGGGCATCGCCGAGACCATCGACTGGTACGCGGCGAACCCGGCGTGGTGGGAGCCCCTGCGCGACCGGGCGCCCGTGGCCGAGGGCTCGGCCTGGAAGGGCTGAGGCCCGTGGCGTCGAGCCCCCGCTCGCCTGATCACCGGTGCCGGTGGCCAGGTCGCCCTCGAGGCGATCGACGTGTTCGGTGCCGCGGGGTGGGAGGTCCACCCGCTCGCCCGCGCCGAGCTCGACGTGACCGACCGCTCCGCCGTGCACGCCGCCGTGTGGGGGGTGCGCCCCGACGCCGTGCTCAACCTTGTCGGCCTGGAACGACGGGACGGCGCCGAGGCCGACCTGAGTATGCCGGTCAACGCCATGGCCGTGCGGTTCCAGCGGAGGTGGCCCACGGCGAGGCTTCGGCGCCCGGTTCGCCCACGTCTCCACCGACTACGTGTTCGACGGCACCGCTGGCTTCGGCGTACACCGAGTGGGACCCGGTGTGCCCGGCGTCGGCGTACGGCCGCTCCAAGGCGGCGGGCGAGGCCGAGCTCGGTCCCGACGACCTCTGCGTGCGCACCTCCTGGGTGGCCGGCGCCCGGGGCGGCAACCTCGTGAAGACGGTGCTGCGCCTCGCCGCCGCCGACCCCGACCGCCAGCTCGCGTTCGTCGACGACCAGCGGGGCTGCCCCACCTTCGCCGCCGACCTCGCCCGCACGCTGCTGCTGCTCGTGTCCGAGCGCCACACCGGCACGTTCCACGTCACCAACGCCCGCGCCGTCTCCTGGTACGAGTTCGTGCGCGAGATCCTCGAGGCGTCCGGTCACTCGCCCGACCGCGTCCGCCCGATCGCCACCGCCGAGCGCCGCTGACCTGCCCCGGCCGGCGCCCTGCCCCGCCAACAGCGAGCTGGCCCACACGGCCCTCCGCCTCGCCGGCCTCCCCCCGATGCGCGACTTCCGCGCCGCCCTCGACGACCTCGTCGCCGAGCTCGCCGCCCGCGACCTCGCCCCCTGACGCCCTGCGGCCCGGCGGGCGCGGGCGGCGTGGCCGGCGCAGGGCACCAGGTGGTCCTTGTGGCGTTGGTGGCGCGATGCTCGGGGTGGAGAGAACGGGCGCTGGGTGGGCTGGGGGTGACGCGGGGGCCCAGGTGCAGTTCGCGCGTTGGTGGCGAAGTGCTCGTGGTGGAGAAGCCGGGGCACGGGTGCGAGGCGAGCCAGATGGGTCAGCGCCTCCTCGACCGCAGCGAGCGCGGGTGGGCGCACTGGGGCGATGACCATCGACCGACGTGCCCTCCTCGACCTCGCCGCCACCCAGCACGGCCTCGTGACGCGCGCCGACCTCCACCGCCTGCTGCCGGGCAGCTGGCCCAGGCGGGCCCTGGTCGCCGACGGCACCCTCGAACTGATCGGGCGCCGCACCTCCGTGCGTGGTGGGATCGGCACCCACGCTCGAGCAGCGGGGCGATGGCGGCGGTCCTCGACAGCGGCGGCGCTTCCGCACTGCTCCGCGGCGTGGCTCCACGGGCTGCCGGGCTTCGCGCCGGCCCGCGACCCGAGGTCACGGTGCCGGGCGGTCGGATCCCGTGCTCGTGCGACCTCGCGCAGCTCCACACCACCACCTTCCTCCCCGGCGACGACCGCATCGTCGTCCGAGGGATCCCGACGATGACCGTCGCCCGCTCCCTGCTGTCGCTCGCGTCGTTGGACGACGCAGACCTCCTCCGTTCTGCGGTCGACGATGCCGTGCGCCTGCGCCTCGCGTCCGATCGCTGGCTCTGGTGGCGCCTCGAGCACCTGCGAGCCTGCGGCCGAGGCGGGATCCGCGCCCTCGAGGCCGTCCTGCAACGTCGGGCCGACGTCGGCCCCACCGAGAGCTGGCTCGAGCGCGAGGTGCTGGAGGTGCTCGAGCGGGCAGGCGTGCCGCTGCCGGCGGTGCAGCGGCGGGTTCGTCGCCGGGGCGCTCGTCGCCCGGGTGGACTTCGCCTACGACGACGTCCCGCTCGTCGTCGAGGCGCTGGGCCACACGCACCACGCCAGCGAGCTGCAGCTCATCCGCGATGCCCAGCGGCGCAACGCCCTCCAGCTCGAAGGCTTCACCGTCCTCGAGTTCCTGTCCGATGACGTGATCCGCCACCGGCCACCGTCGTCCGCACGATCCTTCGAGGCCTGGGCCCGCCTCGCCGAGCGAGGCGCGCCGCCCGACGACCGGCGACTCGTCGCCCCCACCGGGCCGGGCCGCCTGACCTGGCGCCAGTCGCTCGGCGTTCTGCGCTCGATCGCTGCGCTGGTGGCGCGTCGCGGAGAACGAGGCCTTCGGGTCTGCGGGGCGCCTTGCGCTCGATCGCCGCGCTGGTGGTGCGCCGGGGTGGAGAGAACAGTGGCGTCGACCGAGCCCGGCACTGGAGGCGACCGCTGCGCCGACCTGGGGGTCGTCGGGCGGGCCTGGGCGAGCCTGTCCGCCGGTTGCGCCTCCCGCTCGCATGGGGGAGGGCTGTGCCTGACGTGGCGTCAGGGAGGCGTCGCGGGGACCTTGGGGAACCTTCCATGAAGCGACTCTGGATCGTGCCGCAGCCGTGCTGAAGCTGCTGGCGACCGCCTGCGACGTGTGACGCAGGATACATGATCGTCACCCCGAAGGACGGTGACATCGCCAGCGGGCCGACGGTGACCGTCGACGGGAAGCTGCCCGAGGGCGCCAAGCCCGGCGGCACTCCTGGACCGTGAACGGCGTGCCGACGACGGTGCAGCCGAGCGGCACCTGGTCGCCACCGTAGCCTCCAGCGCCGGCTACACCACGATCACCGCCATCTACAAGAACCCTGGCGGTGCCGAGTTCCGGCCAGCGGAGCACGGTGATCAACGAGCCTGGGTCGCCGAGGTGTGCCTTTGCCCATCCATGTCGGCATGCGCTTCACCAACACCGGGCTCAGCAACCTCGGCCCGGTGATCAGCTCAGCGCGTGCCTGACATCGGCTCGCTGCTGCTGGCCAAGAACCCGCTGATCGACGTCAAGGACGCGGTTCACGATCGACGTGAAGGGCAAACGCGCATGAGGCGGGTATCGGCAGCGCCGACGTGCAGGCACCGAGCACGGCGACGGGCGTGAAGACCTGGATCACCGTGAAGGACATGTCTATCGGCGTGAAGCTGAACCTGAACGGACGGCCTGGCGATCGACGCCAACTGCTCGCTCGAGCTGAAGCGTTCTAGGTCGTGATCGACGAGACCTTCGACTCAAGCCCGCCGCCGAACCCGGAACTACGTCGACGTCAACCAGGGCTCGCCGACGGTCAACGCCGCACGGTGAGCTACGAGTTCATCTCGGGCATCTGCGACGCCGACACCTTCCTGATCGGCGACATCGTGGAGTTGCTCGCCGGCGGCCGGTGATCCAGAGCTCATCGGCGACACGAACAGCCAGCTCGGCGACCCCGACGGCAGCGGCCTGGCCGACTTGCCTGTGGCCGACGCCATCGAGACCGTGCCCGCCCAGATCTCCATCGCCGGCTCGGTCGGCGAGGCGGTCAAGGTGGACCCGAACGCCGTTCACGGCGATCACCGAGGGTTCGACGGGCATCGACTTCCGGGCGAACGCGGACTTCGCCGCCACCGTCGGCAACGGCCCGACCGACTGCCCGGCGGTGGCCCACGCCCCCGACCTCGGCGGCACCGTCGACGTCCCCGGCGCCCCGCCCACGCTCGGGGCCACCACCCCGAACGGCCAGCCCTACGGCCTCGGCCTGACGATCTCGAGCTCGGCGTTCAACCAGCTGCTGGGCGCCCTCACCGAGTGCGGGTTCCTCAACCAGGACATCAGCACCATCAGCCTGGGTGGCCCCGAGCTGCCGCTGACCTCGTCGGTGCTGGCTGCGATCATCCCGGCGTTCGGCACGGAGCTCCCGGCCAACACGCCGATCAAGATCCGGGTCACCCCGACGGCCGGCCCGTTCCTCACCGAGGCCGCCGGCCCCAACGGCGAGCCGGCCGAGTTGGTGCTCGGCAACCTGCGGCTCCAGTTCATCGAGACCCGTGACGGCACGGAGTTCTCGTGGCTCGACCTGGCGATCGACGCCCCGCTGGGCTTCGACCTCGCCGTCGACGACGTCACCGGCACGCTGGCCCCGGCGATCACGGCGCCGCCGGCGTCGAAGGTCACCACGCGGGTGGTGACCAACAACCTCGGCGCCAACGAGCCCTCGGTCGAGGCGATCTTCTCGAGCCTGTTCCCGGGCTTCGTCAGCAGCCTGGGCAGCGGGTTCGCCGCCTTCCCGCTGCCGGCGTTCCTCGGCCTGGCGCTCGACGTCAAGGAGATCACCCGCACCGGCAACTTCTGGGTCCTCTACTCCGACCTCAACCCGGTCCTGCAGACCCGCATCCAGAACGTGGCCGTCACCGACCTCTCGACCGGCGACAGCGTGGTCGACTCGGTGTTCGACGTGAACGAGTGGCGCCACCGCATCCGCAAGACGGTCACGCCGACCTCGGTGGCGGTGGACTACAAGGGCATGCTCGGCGCCGACGCCTGCTGCACGGTGGACGACGAGGACAAGAGCGCGACGGCCGCCTACCGGGTGGCCTTCGACGTGGTCCCCGAGGACGGCGACAGCTGGAAGGTCGACTTCAGCCAGCTGATCCGCGGCGCCCACACCCTCATCGACGAGAAGGTGGCGCTCGAGGACGCGGGCGGCGAGACCCGCTTCACCACGCAGGTCACGGGCCGCTACCGGGTCGGTGGCGGCGGCTGGGTGAACTTCAACGTCACCCCCAGCGTGAACTCGGTGGTCCACGGCCTCTACGGCGGCGAGGGCACCACGAACCGGGAGTTCACCGGCTCGGCGGCCACCTCGGTCACCGGGAGCACGGCGCAGACCATCACGGTCGAGTTCTCCGTGTCGATGTACGTGAAGTCGAACTCGAACGCCTTCTTCCCGGCGGCCGGGGGCGACGAGGTGGCGCTGCGCTTCGGTGCCAACGACACCATCGCCAACGGCTTCACCGCCGGCGAGTACCCGGGCCTCGGCAACCGGAACATCCTCACCGACGGCTGGAAGTCGAGCATCGTGCTCACGCCCATCCCGGGCTGAGCGGACGGTCCACCCCGACGGCGCCCCGGCCCCACGGCCGGGGCGCCGTCGCGTCCGGGCTCAGGCGCCCGGGGTGGCTCGCTCGTAGTACCCCTGGTCGAACACGTAGCGGAACTTCTCGTAGATCGCCGCCTCGATCGTCGGGGTGAGGAACGAGTCGGCCTCATCGTGGGTCGAGGCGTTGAGGTGCGGCAGGGGCTCGGGGTGGTAGCCGAGCTCGGCCATCGCCTCGGCGTAGTCGTCGGCGAGGCGCTCGTAGCGCAGCACGCGCAGCACCTCGGGCTGGGTGCGCTGGTGGACGAGGAAGTACCGCGACATGTCGGCGAAGTTGGCCTGCTCCACCCAGTCGCCGAACTCGAGCTCGCGGGCGAGCTCGAAGTTGGGGCGGCCCACGTTGTTGTCGTACTGCTCGCGCATGAAGTGGTAGTTGCTGACCATCAGGTCGTAGGGCCGGCGCACCACCAGCAACACCATGCGCAGCTCCCGAGGGTCGAGGCCGACCTCGCGCATCGTCTGGTACGCCTTCGACACGCCCTCGTGGCCGCTCGAGCGCTCGAAGGTGACCTGCTCGTCCTCCTCGATGCCCTCGATGGTCCGCAGCGAGCGCTCGGTGCCCACCGGCACGTAGGCCCACAGGGGACGGGACAGGGTGGCCGTGAGGCTCTGTGCGATGCTCTTCCCGGCCGTCTTCGGCACGTGGAGGAACAGCAGCTCTCGGTTGAAGATCACGGGGACCCCTTGCCCTCCTCGTGACCGCCCGGCGGCGGCGGTCCGGCGAGCCTACGACGACGGGCCGAGCCGTGCGACGATGAGCAGGTGGACGTGAGCGTCGTCGTCGTGGCCTACGACATGGGCCGGGAGCTGCCCCGCACCGTGCGCTCGCTCTCGGTCCCCCAGCAGCGCGAGCTCGACGGCCACCGCCTCGAGCTGATCGTGGTCGACAACGGCTCGCCGGAGCCGGTCGACGCCGACGCCCTGGCCGCGGCCGCCGGCGGCCCGCTCCGGGTGATCCGCCTCGACCCGGCCCCGCCGTCGCCCGCCCGCGCCGCCAACGTCGGGGTGGGGGCGGCCGCCGGCGAGCTGGTGGGGCTGGTGGTCGATGGCGCCCGCCTGGCGTCGCCGGGGCTGGTGGCGGGCGCGGTGGCCGCCGCCGGGCTCGCGGCGCGCCCCGTGGTCACCGCGCCCGGGTACCACCTGGGCGCCGTGCCCCACATGCGCGCCGCCGAGGCCGGCTACGACCAGGCGACCGAGGACGCGCTGCTCGCCGCGTCGGGCTGGGAGGACGACGGCTACCGGCTCTTCGGCCACTGCACGTTCGGCGGTTCGTCGAGCCGCGGGTGGTTCGGGCCGATGGGCGAGAGCAGCTCGCTCTTCCTCCCCCGATCGCTCTGGGAGGAGCTGGGCGGGCTCGACGAGGCGTTCGCCCTCCCCGGCGGCGGCCTGGTGAACCACGACCTCTACCGACGGGCCTGCGCCCTGCCCGGCGCCACCTTGCTCCAGCTGCTGGGCGAGGGCACCTTCCACCAGATCCACGGGGGTGCGGCCACGAGCCGCCGGTTCGGCTGGGAGGAGATGCACGCCGACTACGTGGCGCACCGGGGCGAGCGCTACGTGCCGCCGTCGAACCGCCCGATCCACCTCGGACGGGTGCCCGACGGCGCCGTCGGCCTGCTCGAGCACTCGGTGCGCTGGCTGGCCGAGCACCGGTAGCGTGCGGCGCCGATGAGCTCCCCGCCGCCGCTGCGCTTCTTCGTGGTCCACATGCAGAAGACGGCCGGCACCTCGCTGCGCGACCGCTTCCGGCACCACTACGACGACGCGGCGATCTACCCCAACCGCACCGACGGGCGGAGCAAGGGCCTCTCGGTCATCTCGCTCTCGCACCTCGAGGAGCGCTGGGCCGAGCGGGGTGACGAGGTGCGCGTGGTCGCCGGCCACTTCCCGCTGTCGACCACCGAGGTGCTGGGCGCGCCGTTCGTGACCCTCACCGTGCTGCGACCGGTGGTCGAGCGCACGCTGTCGTACCTCCGCCACCAGCGCCGGGTCGGGCCGCCGGCCGATCGGGAGAAGCCCCTCGAGGCGATCTACGACGACCCCTTCCGCTTCCAGGGGCTGATCGAGAACCACATGACGGCGTGATGCCTCGCTCACCGTCGACGAGATGCGCCCGGGCGACGGCGGGCTGTCCACGGTGCCCTTCGACGACGAACGCCTGGCGATGGCGAAGGAGGCGGTCGCCTCGCTCGACCTGCTCGGGCTCCAGCCCCACCCTCGAGGAGCTCTGCGACGCGCTCGCCCAGCGGTACGGGCTCCGGTTGGGCGAGCCGGTGCGGTCGAACACCACCGAGCCCGAGGACGCGCCCGCGTCGCTGGTGGAGCGCATCCTGGCCGACAACGCCCTCGACCTCGCCCTCTACGAGCACGCCGAGGCGCTCTACGCCGAGCGCGGCGGGCCGTTGGCGCCCACGGCCGTGGCGCCCTGGGCCCCGCCGGACTGAGCGGGCCCTAGACCGGTGGCTCGGGGGCGTCGGCCAGCGCCGCCATGCGCCGGTCGTGGCGGGCGTCGACGCGCGTCCGGTACTTCACGATGGTGGCGAGGTCCTGCTGGTCGAAGGTCTCGCCGTCGCCCTCGTCGACGGTGGGGATGGTCTGAACGGCACCACCTCGTAGTCGAGGTCGCGCCAATACCACTGGTGCTCGTCGGAGGCCCACCCCGCGTAGATCTCGTCCCAGGTGAGCTGCTGGAAGTGCGGCTCGAGGCAGCCCGCGGTGAGCGCCTCGCCCTCGAGCTGGTAGCGGAAGTCGACCGACAGCCGGGGGTAGAACGTCGACGAGTTGTGGAGCGCCGCGTGCACGGCGAGCGACGGGAAGAGCAGCACGTCGCCGTAGCGAAGTCGGTGGTGACCCAGCGCAGCTAGGGCGACAGCTCGTCGGGCACGACCGCCTGGCGGTTGCCGGCGCCCACGTGTCCGGCGAGCCGGGAGCAGGCCGGCGGGCTGAGCCCTGCAGCACGGCCAGGCCGCCCAGCTCGTCGCGCACCGGGCCGAGCGGGATCCACGCGGCCGTGAGGTTCGGGGTGCCCTGGTTGTTCGGGAAGTCCTGGTGGGGCGGCGTCGTGGCTCCTCGTAGTGGTCGGGGAAGGCGAGGATGCGGGCGATCTTGAGGGGTGCGGAAGGCCGTCTCGCCGAGGGCGGCCTGGCATCACGCCGCGAGGCCCTCGTCGTGGGCGAGGGCGTGGAACGACTCGAGCTTCTGATCTCCTGGTAGCCGGCGCGGAACTCGTCGTCCTCCTGGCGCAGCGGCGGCTTGGTGATGGCGCGACCGGCCTCGTCGGTCCAGCCGAGGCGGGCGAGCACGGCGATCACGTCGGCGCGCAGGGCGAGGATCGCGTCGCGATCGATCACCCGGCGGAACAGGAGGTAGCTGTCGTCCTCGAGGCGGGCTCGCAGGGCCTCGGGGTCGTCGAGCAGGCGGTTGGACGCCCGCATCGGCAAGAAGGCGAACCGGTTGTTCACGGGCTACTCCGCGGTGACGGGGATGCGCCGGCGACCCGGCTTGGCATCCGACAGCGAGTACCCGAGCCGGGCGACGCCCTGCTCGAGGGCCGCGCTGCCCACGCGGAGGGATCGGGTGAGCTCGTCGACGTCGGCCTGGCTGACGGTGCCGGCCTCGAGGGCGGCGAGCTCGCCGGTGAGGCGGTTCGTGGGGTCGAGGTTGCACGAGCGGCAGGCCGGCTCGCGGCTGGTGATCATCTGGATCTTCTCGGTGATCACGTCCTCGAACGAGCGATCGAAGATGGTCCCCATCGCCGTCTCCTTCCGCCAGTCCGAGCAGCACAGGTAGTACTGGGCGTCGTAGCCGATGAAGAGGTAGGCGAACGGGGCCCCGCAGCACGGGGTGGCGCCGCCGTCGGCGGTGAGCAGC
Source organism: Acidimicrobiales bacterium (assembly GCA_041394165.1). Lineage (GTDB taxonomy): Bacteria > Actinomycetota > Acidimicrobiia > Acidimicrobiales > Iamiaceae > Aquihabitans. The sequence goes on along the minus strand of JAWKIT010000002.1, from coordinate 67,914 downwards.
TCGCGGGCGCGGGCGAGCTGCGGCATCTGCTCGTACTGCATGTGGTCGACCGAGAGGGCGCCGCCGCGGTTCATGATCTCGAACGAGTAGAAGCTGCGGATGCCGTGCGAGTGCCACAGCTGGCGCATCTTCTGGCGGTGCTCGGGGCTCTCGCGGTGGTCGACCAGGACGATCGTGACGTTGGTGCGCCCGTCGGCCATGGCGGCGAACCGCTTGATGTTCTCGTAGGTCTTCTCCCAGGGGAGGCCGTAGACCTCCTCGTACTCGTCGCCCTCGTCGCCGGCGTTGATGAGGATCTCGTCGAGGCCGGCGTCGAGCAGGGCCGCCCCCTTCTCCTCGCTCAGCAGGGCGCCGTTGCTCGACAGCTGCACCCGGAAGCCCTCGGCCTTCGCGTCGCGGACGTAGCCCACGACCTCGCGGTTGAGCAGCGGCTCGCCGAGCCCGCAGAGGCTGATGGTGGTGCCCACGCCCAGGCGGTCGCGGGCGATCTCGCGGTACTCCTTGGCCCGGATCAGCCCCTGGTCGAACACGTCACGGGGCATCGAGCCCTGGTGGGGCGTCTGGTCGCGCGGGCAGAAGTGGCACTTGGCGTTGCACCGGTTCGAGACCTCGAAGTCCACGACGATGTCCACGTCACCTACCCCTCGTGCGGCGGACGCCCATGTTCCCACAGCGAGGTGTCCGAGTCACGGGGCGCGGTGCTCGGCGACGCCGTACGATTCGGACATGACCGCTCCGCTCACCGCAGGAGGGTCGATGAGGGGCAGCATCGACCTGTCGCACGTGGCCTCGCTGCGCGACCAGGGCCGCCACCGCGAGGCCATCGACTGGCTGCACCAGCAGGTCCGCGAGGTCCTGCCGTCGGGTGGCGACGCCGACGCGGAGCGCGAGCTCGTGCTGCTGCGCCACCACGCCTTCGACGACGGCCCCACGCCGCCGCCCGTGCACCACGACGTGCCCGAGGGCGGTCCGGCCCGGGCCTCGCTGCCCGAGGTCGACGCCGCCGACCTGAGCATCGAGGTGCTGCGCGAGGCGATGGCCTCCACCGGCTGCCTGCGGGTGAACGGGCTGCTCGACGCCGAGACCTGCGCGTCGCTGCGCGCCGGCATCGATCGCTCGCTCGAGGCCTGCGATCGGCACCTCGCCGGGGCGCCCACCGAGGAGACCGAGCCCTGGTTCGTGCCGTTCGCCCCCCGCTCGGACCGCGGCTACCGGTGGTCGGGGCGGCGCAAGTGGATGCGGGCGAGCGGCGGGGTGTGGACCGCCGACAGCCCGCGGATGCTCGTCACCCTGATCGAGCTGCTGCAGACCACCGGCATCGCCGCGCTGGCCGAGGCGTGGCTGGGCGAGCGCCCGGCCATGTCGGCCAACAAGTGCAACCTGCGCCGCACCCCGGTCGGCAACCCCGGCGACTGGCACCAGGACGGCTCGTTCCTCGGCCAGGACTGCACGTCGCTGAACTTCTGGCTGGCGCTGTCGGACTGCGGCGAGGACGCCCCCACGATGGACATCGTCCCCCGCCGGCTGGCGGAGGTGGCTCCCACCGGCACGGAGGGGGCCATGTTCGACTGGTCGGCGTCGCCGGCGGTGGCCGAGGGCCTCGCCGAGCCCGAGGGGATCCTGCGCCCCAGCTTCTCCGAGGGCGACTGCATGCTCTTCGACCACCTGCTGCTGCACCGCACCGCGGCGCGCCCCGACATGCCGCGCGAGCGCTACGCCATGGAGACCTGGCTGTTCGGCCCCAGCGCCTACCCCGAGGGCCAGATCCCGCTCGTCTACTGACGCGGCGCCGGCCGGGCGGCGCCGGTCGGCCTCAGCGGCGCTTGAGGAAGCCGCCGGGGTTGAAGGTGAGCCCGGCGCGCTCACGGGTGGGGTCTGGGTGGAACTCGCCGTGCACCGGCAGGATCCGCCGCAGCGCCTCGGTGGGGCCGGGGCCGAACCCGGGCCACACCGGCCGACCGTTCACCACCGTGTGCTCCACGATCAGGTACGAGCCCGACGGCACCAGCTCGTGGTACAGGTCGAACTCCTTGCGGGTCCGCTGGGCGCCGCTGCGGGCGCCGAGGACCACCACCGCGCTCGGCGCCTCGCCCACCAGCGCCCGCACCGCGGCGGCGCCCTCGTCGCTGTCGGCGGCGGTGGCGATCGTGGTGAGGCGGGGGTGCGCCGGTGCCGGATCGGGCTGGCGGGCGTCGATGCTGATCACCTGGCCGTGGCCGAGCAGCTCGCACACCGAGGCCAGGAAGAGCGCCCGCCCGCCGTTGCCCGTGCCGGTCTCGATCACCCAGTCGGGCCGCACCTCGGCGAGCACCTCCTGGTACGAGAGGAGGTCGGTGGGCGTGGCCTCCACCGGGTGGCCGAGCCACTGCAGCTGCTTCCAGGCGAGGCTGTTCCAGTAGGCCTCGATGAACGCCAGCTTCAGGTCGTCGGGGATGATCTCGGCGCTCGTCGGCTTGCCGTCGGGGCCGCCCACCTCGCGCTGCTTGGCGAAGGCCGGCGCCACCATCCGGCGCGAGCGGGTGCGACACGACGTGGCGGTCGGGAAGGCCCCCACGTAGTGCACCCGCCCCACCGGCCCGCGCAGCAGGCGGCCCCGCAGCTCCTGGTAGTGCTCGCCGTAGGCGAAGGTCTTGGCCCGGCGGTTGTCGACGTCGGCGTCGTTGGTGGTGGTCCCCCCGTGCACCTGGTGGAAGGACCCCTCGCCGAGCAGCGAGACGAGGGTGACCTCGGGGGAGGCGGCGAGGCGCTCGAACACCTCGAGGTTCGTGTAGCCGCCGCCGGGCATGTCGAAGGCGTCGTCGAAGCCGCCGACCTGCTCGAGCAGCGAGCGGGGCGCGATGAGGCAGTTGGTCTCGATGATCCCGTCGAACCAGTCGCGCTCGCCGATGAAGTGGCTGACCTCGAAGAGCCGGTAGCCGTCGGAGGGCCACTCGATCAGGTCGAACAGCTCGTCCTCGCGGGGCTGGTCGTAGCCGTTGCGCACGGCGTCGGGCTGCTGGCCGGGACCGACGTAGAACTGCTGGGTGGCCACCACCGCCGGGGCGTAGGTGTCCAGGCCGGCCAGGCCGTTGGCCAGCACGCCCGGCGAGAGGACGTGGGCGCCGTCGACCATGAGGGCGATGTTGCGCCCGCGGCTCTGCTCGATGCCCAGGTTGAGCGCCACGGTGGGCGAGGAGGGGGCGTCGTCGCCCAGGTCGACGAAGCGGAACTCGGGACCGAACGACGTGACGAAGCCCTCGTCGAGGCGCTGGTCGGCGCTCGACCCGTTGTCGACGACGATCACCTCGTAGGTGCGGTCGTCCATCCCCCGCTGGTAGGCGCGCGACAGCGAGTGCAGGGTTCGGGCCGCCTCGCGGGCCATGTCGTGGAACACGACGATGACCGTGAGGTCGAGGGCGTCCTTCGGGGCCGCGGGCGCCAGCGGGGCGCGGTGGCGGGCCCCCTCGGCGGCGGCTGCGGTGGACGCGGGCGGCGCCTGCTCGGCGGCCACGTCGCGACGCCAGCTCACGCCCCACCAGTCGATGCGGTCGGCGGGCGCGGTCAGGCCCCGGGCGGCGCGGAACGCGGCGACGGCCTCGGCCACCTCGGGACGGTCGTGGCCATCGACGATGACCACGCCGCCGTCGGCCACCCGGTCGTAGGTGGCGTCGAGGATCGCGGTGGCCTCGTCGGCGGCGGGGGAGCCGATGCGGAGCACCGCGATGGCGGTCAGCTCCTCGGCCGGGAGGGTGCCCGAGTAGTCGCCCTGGAGGAAGCGCACCCGGTCGTCGAGCAGGTCGAAGCGGCCGAAGGTGGTGCGCACGGCGTTGAGGTCGGCGGTGCCCTCGTCGGGGCGGAACGGGTCGGCCACCCACACGGTGCGGTCGGCGTCGAACCAGGCGTCGAGGTAGCCGCGGGCGAAGACCGCCCCGCCGCCGCGACCGGTGCCGCACTCGAGGACGTCGCCGGCGATGCGCCCCTCGCGCACGGCGTCGAGCGAGGCCTCGAGGTGGGCCAGGCGGACCTCGCCCATGGTGGCGGCCCAGGTGCCGTCGACGCCCTTGCGGCCCGACGACACGCCGGTCCGACGGGCCTCGTCGAGGGCAGCCGCGCTGACGCGGTCGCCGCCCAGGTTCACCGACGGGTCGCGCAGGAACGCCGGGTCCGGGGCCCGGCCGGCCTCGATGCAGCGCTGCAGGTAGGCGACGCGCAGCTCGTTGTCCTCGTCGAAGCGGCCGAGCAGGCCCCGCCGCAGCAGCCCGAGGTAGCGCTCGCGGCCCTGGGCCACCTGCGCGTCCTTCAGCCGCCAGAAGCTCTGCTCGAACATGGCGGCGTCGACGCGGATCCGCTCCGACAGCAGCAGCAGCTCGTGCTGGCCCTCCGGACTCTCGATGTGGTCGAGAAGCTCGACGAGGGCGGGGGTGACGGCGAGGCGGCGCTCCTCCACGACGATCTCGAGGCCCCAGTAGATGGGCAGCAGCACGCGGCGCACCGGGTGGGGGTGCTCGGCCACGAAGTCGTCGAGGCCGGTGCGCACGCCGTTGCGCGGACCGCCCTCCTCCTCCGCGTTGTCGAGCTGGGAGTTCATGCCGCCCCGGCCGAGCAGCTTCTTGCGGTCGGGGTGGATGCCCGCCTGGCGGTGGGGCTGGCGGAACTCGGCGGGGATCTGCTCGGGCGCGTAGTAGAGGTCGCGCCGGCCGTACGGGAAGCAGACGTCGTGGAGCACCATGACCGGCAGGTGCTTGCCGTCCTTCTCGGCGGCCACCGCCAGCTGCCGGCACTCGTTGTAGACCGTGTACCAGTTGTGGTCGCCGTCGATGAGCGCCACGTCCATGGCCCCGATGTGCTCGAGGACGTTGAGGCTGAGGTCGCGGTGGAACACGTAGCGCCCGCCGAATCGGCGCTCGTGCACCGAGGGGTCGAACTCGGGCACCGGGTCGATGACGTGCAGCTCGGCGTCGTCGCCGAGGTCGGCCAGCATCTTCACGGTGGTCTCGCCGCGCAGGGCGCCGATCTCCACGAAGCGCTTGGCACCGGTGGCCCGGATGACCGGTGCGACGATGCTCTCCCAGAACGGGAACATGGGCGGCTGCCTCCCCTCGGCGGCGGAAGTCGACAGGGTACCCACGTCCGGCGGGCCGGGCTGACGGCCCGCCAGCGGCGGGTCCGGGGCGCTCGTAGGCTCCCCGCCGTGCCCGAGCCGACGCCGCCCCGCTTCTTCTTCGTGCACGTCATGAAGACCAGCGGCTCGACGTTCCGCAGCCACCTCCACGACCAGTTCCCCGGCGCCTGCTTCCCCGGCCACTTCACCGAGGACGAGCGGCCGATCCTCGACAACCTGCTGGTCTCGCGCCTGTTCGACCTCCCGCCCGAGGTGCACGCGCGCATCCGCGCCTACTCGGGGCACTTCCCCTTCGTCGTCCCCTCGATGCTCGACCCGTCCCTGGTCACGCTCACCATGCTGCGCGAGCCGATCTCGCGCATCGTCTCGCACCTCAAGCACGCCAAGCGGGTCGAGCCCCGCCACCACGACCAGTCGCTGGAGGAGATCTACGAGGATCCCTGGACGTTCCCCCTGTTCCTCCACGACCACCAGGCCAAGGTCTTCGCCATGACCCGCGACGACAAGCTCGAGAGCGTGATGGACGTCATCGACATCGACGACGATCGGCTGCGCATCGCCCTCGACCACCTCCGCTCGGTCGACGTGCTGGGGTTCACCGACCGCCACGACGAGTTCCTCGCCGAGTGCGAGCGGCGCTACGGCATCACCCACACCCCGGCCCGGGGCCGTTGGCGGGCCGCGACCGAGGGCTGGACGCCGTCGGCCGAGCTGCTGCGCCGGATCGAGCGCGACAACCAGCGCGACGTGGAGTTCTACGAGCTGGCCCTCGAGCACGCCGCCGAACGGGCCCGGTGAACCGCTACCAGCTGCAGCGGGCGCTGCTCGCGCCGCGCCGGGCGGTGATGCGCCGCCGCCGCCCGGTCGACGACGCGTTCCTGCGCGCCGCCCTCGAGCTCCACTCCTACTCCCGCGCCATGCACCGCTTCATCGCCGCCACCGCAGCGACGCCCGACCTCCTCACCGACGTCCCGCGCCTCCCCGGCGGCACCGTGGTCGACGTGGGCGCGTACGACGGGATCTGGGCGAGCGGGGTGCTGCGCCACGGCGACGCCCGCGTCGTGTGCTTCGAGCCCGACCCGAGCGGCTTGCGCCTCCTCCGCGAGCGCCTCGGCGACGACCCTCGGGTCACCATCTGCGCCTACGGCCTCGGTGGCCGCGACGAGACCGCGACGCTCGCCCTCGAGGGCCCCGGCTCCACGCTGTACCACGACGGTTCCGGCACCTTCGGCGAGGTCACCGTCGAGGTCCGCGACGCCGATCGGGCGCTGCGCGAGCTGGGCGTCGACGAGGTGGAGCTGCTGAAGCTCAACATCGAGGGAGCCGAGTTCGACGTGCTCGACCGGCTGCTCGCCACCGGGTGGATCCCCCGCACCCGCCACCTGCTGATCCAGTTCCACGAGTGGCACCCGAAGGCCCACGCCCGCCGCCGGGCGCTGCGCCGGGCGCTCGCCGCCACCCACGACGAGGTGTGGTGCTACCCGTGGGTCTGGGAGCGCTGGGAGCGCCGTTCCTGAACGGCCGGAGGATCGGCCGATCGCCTACCAGAGCAGGGCGACGTGGCCCTCGGGGTACGCCGAGCCGGCGAAGGTCCACATCTCGATGGCGTAGCGCGACGAGGTCATCGACGGGTCGGTGGCGGTGCGGTGCAGGAGCATCTCGTCGAAGATCACGGCGTCGCCGGCGCGCAGCTCGGGGCGCAGCACGGGCGTGTCGACCGCCAGCTCCTCGATCACGCCCTCGCCCACCGCCCAGTCGAAGTAGGAGCCGCGCGTCCCGGTCTCGACGATCTCGTCGAAGCGGCGCGGCACGATGTCGAGGCCCGGCGCGTCGACGCCGCAGTCGGTGAGGGTGGCCCACACGTTCACCGCGCCCAGCTGCTGGCCGAGGAAGGCGCCGTCCTGGTGCCAGCCGGCGCTGGTCTCCACGGGCACCCGGCGCAGGGTGCCCTTGTTGGCCGACAGGACGGGTCGGGCGCCGAGCAGCTCGGTGAGGAGGGTGCGCAGCCCGAGCCGCTCGTAGCGGTCGAGGATGGTGGCGAGCATCCGGGGCGAGTCGAACGTGAGCAGCCCGGCGCCGTTGGTGACCCACGTGCGCCCGAGGGCGCTGCGCTCGGGCTCGTCGACGGTCTGCGGGTCGAACCACGGGTCGCCGGTGGGCCCGGCGAAGGGCCGCTTCAGGTCGCCCCAGGCCGCGATGGCCCGGTCGATGCCCGCCACCAGCTCCTCGGCGGTCGCCCGGGGAACCAGGCCGCGCACCACCAGGCAGCCGTGGGAGGCGAAGGCCGCCCGGACGGTGGGGCCGTCGAGCTGCTCGGGCGTGGCCTCGGGCAGGCCGCTGGGACCGACGGCGGGCGCCGTGCCGTCCTCGGCGATCGGCCGGCGCGGCAGGTCGCGCACCTCGTCGACCGCTGCGCGCCGGGCCTCCACCAGCTCACGCTCGAGGGCCCCGCGCGCCCCGGCGCGGAAGGCCGCCTCCAGCTCGTCGATGCGCGCCCGCGCCGTCGGGGCGGCGGGAGCAGAGGCGGCGGTCACGAGCGGGGGTCGGGCTCAGGCCTCGGCGGGCTCGGGCATGCGCTCGCGGAAGTTCACCGAGAACAGCCGCCGGCGCTCGCCGCCGCCGTAGCTGGCGTGGATCGTGCGGAAGTCCCAGAGGATGAGGTCGCCGGGATCGGACTCGATCACGTGGCCGGGCAGCTCCCGGGGATCCATCCCGAAGGTCTCCTCGAGCTTGGTGGAGTCCCACGTGAGGCGGCGCACGGCGGTGGCGTAGGCGTGCTCGACCGAGTTCGTGCCGGGCATCACCCGGATGGCCCCCGACTCGGCCCGCAGCGGGTCGAGGTAGAAGCTCAGCTTGAGGTGCTGGTACTTGATCGACGCGCCGTAGATGTCGGAGTGCCAGTGGCTCTCGCAGTCGAAGAGGTTCCCGTCGCTCTCGGCGTACTCGTAGTCGGGGCCGAGCAGGCTCGACACGATGCCCGTGACCCGGGGATCGTCGAGGAGGCCGTGGAGGTACGGGTCCTTGGTGATGAACGCCGGGATGATGATGCGGCGGTCCGCGCCGTGGAGGTCCTCGAAGGTCTCCATCCGCAGGTTCTCCTCGGCGGCGAACACCCGCTCGAACCCGGCGGTGATGTCCTCGACGATGTCGGTGAACAGCCCGGGGAAGCGCAGGAACCCGAAGGTCTCGAAGAAGGTGACCTGCTGGGGGGACAGGACCGGGGTGGCGGTGTCCATGGCCCGCGAGCCTACGCACCCGCTCCGCGACGTGCCCGGGGCGAAGGTCCCAGGCGCTCGGCGAGCCACCGGGCGTCGGTCCAGGCGTGGCCGCCGCGGTCGTTGTTGAAGTAGGCCCAGACGTCGGTGCCCTCGGTGCGCCACTCGTCGAGGCGGTCCGCCACCGCCTCGAGCCGCTCCGGGCCGTACCGACCGCCGTACGCGTCGGTCGTGGCCTCGGGCCCGTGGAAGCGGAGGTAGGTCCAGTCCGCCGTCCGCTCCCACGGATGGTCGTCGAGGAGGTCGTGGATGCAGAGGGCGGCGCGGTGGGCGCGCAGCACCTCGAAGACCTCGTCGTGCAGCCAGCTCGGGTCGCGCAGCTCCACCGCCCAGCGATGGCGCTCGGGCGCGGCGGCGAGCATCGCGTCGAGGCGCGGGGCGTCGCGGTGCCAGTGCGGCGGCAGCTGGAGCAGCTGCGGGCCGAGGTGCTCGTCGAGCCGCTCGGCCCGGTCGAGGTGGTTGGCCAGCCACGTCGCCGGGTCGCGGAGCTTCTTGCGGTGCGTCCCGAACCGGCCCACCTTGACGGCGTACCGGAAGCCGTCGGGTGCGCGGTCGCGCCACGCCTCCACGGTCGACGGAGCGGGCAGCCGGTAGAAGGTCGTGTTCAGCTCCACGGTGTCGAACGTGGCGGCGTAGTGCTCGAACCAGCGCCGCTGGGGCAGCTCGGCGGGGTAGGCGACACCCCGCCATTCGCGGTACTGCCACCCCGAGCACCCGATGCGCGCCTCGCCACCCATGGTCCCCCGGTACCCGCACCCGCCCGTTCCGTGGTCGATCGCCGCGCCGTCGGCGCGCGGATCGGGTGGAGAACGCTCGTCGATCGATCGGTCCCGATAGGTTCCCGCGCCGTGGAGAAGGTGATCTGGGCCATCAGCTACGTCGACGGGGACCGGCCGGCGGGGCTGGGCGAGCGGCTGCGGGGCGAGGTGACGGCCCGGCTGCTCGACCTCGGCGCGAGGAGCGTCCAGGTGAACGTGGTCGACGACGACGTGGCACCGGCCGCGGGCCTGCGGATGACCTCCTCGTCGGCTCCCGCCGATGCCGTCGTGTCGGCCTGGCTCGACAGCGCCACCGACCACCTCCGGGCCCCCTTCGACGAGGCCGTCGCCCTGGTCGGCGGCCGCCGCCACGCCTACCTGGTCACCGAGTCGGTCCCGATGCCGTCGACGCTGCCCGCCGTCGCGGTGGGCGAGCGCACGCCCGGGATGGCCCAGGTGGTCTTCTTCCGCCGCGCGCCCGGGCTGTCCGACGAGGCGTTCCTCGCCACCTGGCTCGGCTCGCACACCCAGATCGCGATCGACACCCAGGACACGGCGTCGTACGTGCAGAACGTGGTGGCCCGCGCCCTCACGCCGGGGGCCGAGCCGTGGGACGCCATCGTCGAGGAGTGCTTCCCCGACGCGGCGATGACCGACCCGGCGGCGTTCTACGACGCCGTCGGCGACCCCGAGCGCCAGGCCGCCAACGCCCGCACCATGTTCGAGAGCGTGCAGCGCTTCATCGACCTGTCGGCCATCGACGTGATCCCCACCAGCCGCTACGACGGCCCCGGGTGAGCGAGGCCGGCGACCCCGAGGGTCGGACCACGTGGTTCGTCGACGGCAGCAACGTGGTCGGCGCCGGGGCCGACGGCTGGTGGAACGACCGCACCGCGGCCTTCGCCCGCTTCGCCGCCGCGGTCGCGCGGTGGACCAACGCCCACGAGGACGACGTGGTGCTGGTGTTCGACGGCGCCTCGGACCCCTCCATCGCCACGGCGGCGGGCGGCGACCTGCGCATCGAGTTCGCGCCTCGCCGGGGCCGGGATGCCGCGGACGACCGGATCGTCGAGCTCGTCGACGCCCACCTCGACGCGCCGAGCGGTGCCGGCGTGGCCCGCACCGTCGTGGTCACCTCCGACAGGGGGCTCGCCGGCCGGCTGCGAAGCGGCGTCGCGGTCGAAGGCGCCGGCACGTTCCGCCGACGGCTCGGGCTCGACGTCGGCGGCCGGCCGCCTCGACCAGGGCGGCGCTGAGCGGCGAGGTCATCGCAGGCAGGTGTGCAGGAAGTCGAGCAGCGGCGGGGTCATCACCGTGTCGCCCGGGGCCCCGATCCGGGAGTTGACCTCGTTGTGGGTGAGGGTGCTCGCGTCGATCAGCGTCGTGGCGGCGCCGGTGGCGGCGACCTCGTCCAGGTAGGCCCGTTCGATCCGTCGGCGCTGCGCCGTGCCCCGCACCACGCCGATGGCGTCGGGCGCCTCGCTGGCCGGGGTCAGGAGGTGGTTGGCCGACGTCTCGGTCTGGTACTGCGGGTTGTTCCCGAGGGCGATCGCCCACTGGAGGTCCTCGCCGTCGGTGCTCGCCGCCACCTTGTCGAAGCCCTCGGTGTCGAGGGGGCCGACGCAGGCGAGCGTCGAGAGCGGCAGCCCGTGGGCGGCGAGGTAGCCGGGTTGGGCGGCGACGTTGCTCACGATGTCGGCGCCGGCCGAGTGGCCGAGGAGGGCGATGCGGCCGGGGTCGCCGCCGTAGCGACCGATGGTGCCGTGCACCCAGGCGACGGCCGCCGCCACGTCCTCGTAGTGGTCGGGGAAGTGGGCGCTCGACGCATCGCCGGGGACGGTGAGCCGGTAGTTGATCGAGACCAGGATCCAGCCCTGCCGGTTGAAGAGGGCGACCTTGTCGGCGATCTGGTTGCCCTTGTCGCCGGTCTGGTAGCCGCCCCCGTGCACCCACAGCACCACGGGCTTGTTGCAGCCAGCCGTGGCCGGCGCGTGGACGTCGAGGCTGGTGAGCCGCTTGGCGACGCCGGGGATGGTCCGGTACGCCACCGTGGTCGGCTGATCGGGCGTCGGGCAGTTGGTGGGCGGATCGCAGGCGCTGGCGGCGGTGGCCAGCGCGACGGCGAGCACGGCGGCGGCGGCGAGGCCGGCCGCACGGCGGGAGCGGGGAGCGGAGCCGAGCATCCCCCGAGGGTCGCGCTCAGGTGTGAGGGGAGCGTGAGGGGTGCTTGGCGAACATCCGCACCACCTTGGGCCCCGGGTGCTCGAGCTCGCCCACCGGCTCGTAGCCCCGTGCGCCGTGGAAGGCCAGCGACGGCTCGTTGGCGGGGGCCACGTTGACCTCGAGCAGCACGGGCCGGCCGAGCTCGCCGGCGCGCGCCTCGACGGCGTCGTAGATCGCCGTGCCGACGCCGGCTCGGCGCACCGTCTCGTCGACCGCGACCCGATCGAGGTACACGAAGGCGTCGAACCGAGCCGAGAACCAGGCGTAGTTCCGGCTCTCGTAGGCGAGCCCCGGTTCGAGGAGCAGCACGAAGCCGGCCACCCGACCCTCGACCTCCGCCGCCCAGGCCGCCATCGCCACGTCGAGGAACCACCGGTACTCGTCGCCGTCCATGGGGGCGAGGTGGTGGACCGACGCCTCGTTGATGGCGAGCACCGCTTCGGCATCGTCGGGGGTGAGGGGGCGGATGGTCGGGGCCACGGTCCCATCGTGGTCCACGCGACGATGGGGCGATGGGGTCGGAGCGAGCGGCGGAGCTGCTGGGGTCGTGGCTGGCGAGCGTGCTGGTGCGCTGGGACGACGACGGCGTGGCGTCGGTCCTCGCCGGTCCGTCCGCGGCACCGCTGCCCGGCTCCGGGCCCGTCCACGTGCTCACCTCGCTGGATCCGTACGGCGAGCCCCAGCCCGTCGGGCGCAACGACGCGCTGCTCCGCGACCTGCTGGCCTGGGCCGCCGCCGAGCTCCCGGCCGGTTCGTGGTGGCCGGCCACCGGCTGCGACCCCGCGTCGGGCCACGCCGAGCTGGGCATCGCGATCGCGGGTCGGGGGCGTGCGGCCGCGGCCGCCGACGGCGCTCGCTGGGGGCAGCTCGCCATCTACGAGCTCACCGACGAGGAGCTGGTCGTGGTGCCGTGCGACGGCTCGCCCGAGCCGGCCGCCGGCTTCCCCCGGGCACCGCGGCGCTGGGTGCGCGACGCTCCGGGTGCCATCCTCGACCAGCTGCCGCTCGAGGCGTGGCGCTCCACCTTCGCGGCAGCTCGCGCCCGACCCATCCCGCCCCCGCCCGCACCGGAGGGACCGTGACCGACACCGACCCCGACGCCGTCTCCCTCACGATCGACGCCCCGCCCGATGTGGTGTGGGCGATCGTGAGCGATCCCACCGGCTACGGCCGCCTCAGCCCCGAGTGCACCGGCGGGCGCTGGCTCGACGGGGCCACCGGACCGGTGGTCGGTGCTCGGTTCAAGGGATCGAACAAGCGGGGGATCGTCCGGTGGTCCACCACCAACACGGTCGAGGAGGCCGAGCCCGGGCGGACGTTCTCGTTCGTCACGAAGGACAGCGCCACCCGGTGGACCTACCGGCTCGAGCCCGACGGGACCGGGACGAGGCTCACCGAGTCGCGCTCGTCGGCGGGCGAGTACCCGGCGCTCGCGCGGTTCTTCACCCGGTTCCTGCTGGGCGGCGTCGACGACCACACCGAGGAGCTGCGCGAGGGCATGCGGCGCACCCTCGAGCGCGTCAAGGCGATCGCCGAGGCGGGCTGATCGGCCCGCCCGGGCGGGAACCGAGCCGCTCCCGCAGGCGACTCATTGCACGCGGCGTGCAAGTTCCGTAGCCTTGGCCTCCACTCGTGGGGCCAGGGGGATCGACCATGACCGACGTCGCCGTCGACGACGAGACCGGCGCACCGCGCACCGATGCGGGCGGCGCGCCCGCCACCTGGGCGCTGGCCGCCGCGTCGGCGGGCGCCGGGCTCATCCACGCCGCCATGGCCACCGTGCACGCGGGCATCTGGCAGGACCGCTACGGGTTCGCCGCCGCGGCCGTGTTCCAGGTCGGGGTGGCGGGCGCGCTCCTGGTCGGACGGCCGGGTCGCCGCCTGGTGGCCCTCGCCGTGGCCGGCAACGCGCTGCTCGTCGCCATGTGGGCCTGGAGCCGCACCGCCGGGCTCCCGTGGGGCGAGTCGCCCGGCGTGGCCGAGGAGGTCGGGCCCATCGACCTCGCGACGGTGCTCCTCCAGGTCGTGGCCGTGGCGGTCGGCGCCCGCCTGCTGCTGGCGCCCGCCGACCACCGCGGCACGGGCCGCTCGGCGCGGATCGCGCCGGCGATGGCCGCCGTCGGCGCCCTGGCGGTGGCGCTGGTGGCCATCTCGTCGCCCGACGCCGCCAACCACAGCCACGGCGCCGGCACGCTCACCGGGCTGGCCCTCGAGGCCGAGAAGGTCGACGAGGCGCGCTGCGACCGCGACGTCAATCCGCCCGCCTACTGGGAGGAGGCCGAGGCGCTCGGGGTCGACACCCGCTGGGCCGGTGCACCGCCCGGCGTCGCCGCGACCACCTCCTCCGACGGCCACGACCACGGCGGCGGCGCCACCACCGACGGGGGCACCACGACCACCACCCGCCCCGACCCGCTCGCCGGTCGCGGCTCGCCCGGCCTCGACCAGCTCGTGTCGGCCACCGCCCTGGCGGCCACCAGCGAGATCGAGGCGGCCAACCTCATCACCCAGCTCTCCCACGCCACCGACGAGGACTACGACGCGTGGCTCTGGTGGCTCCAGACGTCGGGCTCGCTCGCCCACGACCACTCGTCGACCTTCACGTCGGAGGACGGCAGCGGCCACGGCGGCCACGTCGGCCCGCAGCCGTGGAAGGCCCTCACCGACCCGGCCGACTGCGAGCGCCTCCACGAGGAGCTCGCCCTCGCGCGCGAGACGGCGCTCCGGTACCCCACGGCCCAGGACGCCATGGACGACGGCTACCGCCTGGTGGCCCCCTACCTGCCCGGCATCGCGTCGCACTTCATCAAGAGCTCGCTGATCGACGGGGTCTTCGAGATCGACCAGCCCGAGATGCTGCTCTACGACGGCAACGGCCCCGACGCCAACATCGTCGGGCTCAGCTACTACCTGTACCACCGGGGCAACAACAAGCCCACCCAGGGCTTCACCGGCGACAACGACTCGGGCCACCGCCACCTCGGCCTCTGCTCGGCGCCGGGCGGGGGGATCATCGGCGACAGCACCACCACCGAGGAGGAGTGCGCGGCTCGCGGCGGCTCCAAGAACGACGGCAGCGCCGGATGGATGAGCCACGCCTGGGTGGTCCCCGGCTGCGAGAGCCCGTGGGGCGTCTTCAGCGCCGCGAGCCCCGTGCTCGACGACGCCCTGGGGGCCGAGAACGGCGGTCCGCACTGCGCGGGCAGCTCGGTCCGCGACCGCTACGACATGGGCGACGCCCCCGAGGCCGATGGCCAGGCGGCGGTGTCCTCCCGCACCACCGGCGACTGAGCTCCGGCGCTCGCGCCGCGCTCAGCGCGCGCCGAACGTGAGCTCGGTGGTGGCGTGGAAGCGCTCGCCCGGGTGGAGCAGCGCCGGCCCGAGGGCCGGCCGGTTGGGCGCGTCGGGGAAGCGCTGGGCCTCGAGGCAGACCGCGGCCTGGCGGCCGAACGGCCCGCCGAGGCGGTTCGCCGTGTACACGTGGAGCGCCGGCTGGTCGGTGGCCACGGTGACCGTGCGCCCCGACGCCGGGTGGTGGAGCTCGGCGGCCAGGTGGAGGCCCGACCCGGCGGTGGCCGGCTCCGGATCCTCGGACACGGCGTAGGAGTGGTCGAGGCCGGCGGGCCGGTCGTCGAGGACCTCGCCGAGGGGGCGGGCGTGGCGGAGGTCGAGCTCGGTGCCCTCGACGGTGGCGAGCGGCCCGATCGGCAGCGACCGGTCGTCGGCCGGCTGCACCCGCTCGGACGGGACCCGGAGCTCGTGGTCGCCGATCGCCCCGTCGTCGCTCCACCGGGTCGGCCCGGCGAGGTTCCAGTAGGCGTGGTTGGTGATGCTGCACGCCGTGGTCGCGTCGGCCACGGCCTCGTAGGTGATGCGCAGCGCGTGCCCGTGCAGCTCGTAGGTCGCCGTCACGTCGAGGGCCCCGGGGTGGCCCTGGTCGCCGTGGGGGCTGTGCAGCGCGAGCACCACGGTGCCGCCGTCGTCGCCGGGGGTGGCGGAGACGAGGTCCCACACCCGCCACGAGAAGCCGTCGGGGCCACCGTGGAGGTGGGCGTCGCCATCGTTCGCCTCGAGGACCACGGGGCGCCCGTCGACCTCGTAGCGCGACCCGGCGATCCGGTTCGCCCAGCGACCGCACGTGGCGCCGAGGTACGCGTTGCGCGCCCGGTCCTGGTGGTCGTCGGCCGTGGGCAGCGACAGCACGACCTGCTCGCGGCGCCCCTCGCGGTCGGGCGCCTCGAGCGCGTGGAGCGTGGCGCCGAACGTGAGGACCGAGATGGCCAGCGCCGAGCTGCGCACCGTCACCTGCTCCACGTCGTGGCGGCCCACCGCATCGGGTCTCGCCAGGGTTCCGAAGGCCACCACGTCCACCATGGGCCTCATCCTGCCCGCTCGCCGCGCCCGCCGCCGGGACGGGGCCGTCGCGGGGCCGCCCGTCGACGGGCGCGGCCGATCCGTGCTCGACTCGTCCTTTTCGGGCGACCTCGTTCGTCTCCTCCACGACGGTCGGCCGACGGGGCCGATCCCCCACGGAAGGAACCTCCCATGGCCCTCTACGCCACGATCATCTACTCCCGCGACGTCGACTGGAGCCAGGCCGAGCACGCCGAGACCACCGCCGAGTACTCGGCCTTCGGGGCGGCGGCGGCCGCGGTGATCCGCGCGGCGCCGCCCTCTACCCCACCACCACCGCCACCTCCGTCACCGTCCGCGGCGGCAAGGGCGGCGACGTGGTCACCACCGACGGGCCGTACGCGGAGACCAAGGACGCGCTCACCGGCTTCTACCTCCTCGAGTGCGCGGACCTCGACGAGGCGGTCGCCCTCGCCGCCCAGATCCCGGCCGCCTGGGACGGCGGCACCGTCGAGGTGCGCCCGGTCATCCCGATGATGGGATGACCGATCCGGCCGACCTCGGTGCGGGCGACCCGCGAGCGGTCGACGCGCTCGACCGGCTCGTCCGCACCGAGGGTCGCGCCGTGCTCGCCACCCTCATCCGCACCACCGGCCGCCTCGACCTCGCCGAGGACGCCGTCCAGGAGGCGGTGCTGCGCGCCCTGGAGCGATGGCCGGTCGACGGGGTGCCCGACCACCCCCGAGCCTGGCTCACCACCGTGGCTCGCAACCGGGCGATCGACACGGTGCGGCGAGAGGCCCGGCGCGACGAGAAGGAGGAGGCGGCGATGCGCGAGCTCGATGCCGAGGCGCCGGGGCCGGCCGAGGTCGAGACCGACCTGCTGCGGCTCGTGTTCACCTGCTGCCACCCGGCGCTGGCGACCGACGCCCAGGTGGCGCTGAGCCTCCGGACCCTCGGCGGGCTGAGCACCCCCGAGGTCGCCCGGGCGCTGCTCGTGTCCGAGGCCACCATGACGAAGCGCCTGACCAGGGCGCGCCAGAAGATCGCAGCCGCCCGGATCCCCTACCGGGTCCCGCCGCCCGAGGACCTCCCCGAGCGGCTCGCCGGGGTGGCCGCCACCGTGTACCTCGTGTTCAACGAGGGCTACGGCCGGCCGCCGGGCCCGGGCCGAGACCTCGCCGTGCTGGGGGTCGAGCTGGCCCGGCTCCTGCACGAGCTCATGCCCGACGACCCGACGGCGATCGGGCTCCTCGGGCTGGTGCTCCTCCAGCACGCTCGACGGGCGGGGCGCTTCGACGCGGCGGGCACGGCGATCCCGCTCGCCGAGCAGGACCGCTCGCGCTGGGATCGGGCGCTGGTGGCGGAGGGCGTGGTGCTGGTGGGCGAGGGCCTCCGCCGGACGCCCGATCGGCCCGACCCCTACGTGGTGCAGGGCGCGATCGCCGCCGCCCACGCCCTCGCCCCCACCTGGGCCGACACGCCCTGGGCGGCCATCGCCTCGTGGTACGACGTGCTGCTCGCCGTGCACGACACGCCGGTCGTCCGGCTGAACCGGGCGGCCGCGATCGCCGAGCGCGACGGCCCCGACGTGGGCCTCGCCGAGGTGGAGGCCATCACCGATCTCGAGGGGTACGCCCTGTGGCACGCCAGCCGCGGCGAGCTGCTCGCGAGGGTGGGCCGCCGGGCCGAGGCGGGCGAGGCGTTCGACCACGCCCTCGCCCTGGGGCTCCCCGCGCCCAACGCGGCGTGGGTCGAGCGGCGTCGGGCCGAGGTCGGCTGAAGCGCTGCGGTGGCTCTGCGGATCTTCCCAGGTGCGTCGCGCAGGATCGGGCCCATGCCGCACCACCACGACCACGACGACGAGTTCGACCGGGGGCTCGCCCACGACCTCACGACACTCGCCTCCCGGCGCCGGGTGCTCGGCCTCTTCGGCAGCGCCGCGGCCGCCGTGGCGCTCGCCGCCTGCGGCTCCTCGGGCTCCAGCGGCTCGTCGGCCACCACGACGGCCGCCGCGGGGACCGCCGGCTCGACCCCCGCATCGTCGGCCGGCTCGAGCTCGACCACGGGCGGCGCCATCCCCGAGGAGACCGCCGGTCCGTACCCCGGCGACGGCTCCAACGGCCCCGACGTGCTGGGCACCGAGGGCATCGTCCGCCAGGACATCACCACGAGCTTCGCCGGCCTGTCCGGCACCGCCGGGGGCGAGCCGCTGACCATCCGCTTCGCCGTCACCGACACCTCGGGCGCCGCCCGCCGCGGCCTCGCCGTGTACGCCTGGCACTGCACGGCCGAGGGCGGGTACTCGCTCTACTCCTCGGGCCTCGAGGATCAGAACGTCCTGCGCGGGGTGCAGGAGACCGACGCCGACGGCATCGCCTCGTTCACGTCCGTCTTCCCCGGCTGCTACGACGGCCGGTGGCCCCACGTGCACTTCGAGGTGTACTCGTCGCTCGACGACATCGCGACCGGCGTCCCCATCGCCACCTCGCAGATCGCCCTGCCCGAGGAGACCTGCACCGAGGTGTACGCCAGCGACGACCGCTACTCGGCCAGCGTGGCGAACCTCCAGCGGGTGTCGCTCGAGACCGACATGGTCTTCGCCGACAGCTGGGAGCAGGAGCTGGGCACGATCACCGGTGCCGTGGGCGACGGCCTCGCCGTCGAGCTCGCCGTGCCCGTCCGCGCCTGACCTCGGCCCCGGCCGGCGCGCGGGCGCTCAGCCGGGGATCCGCCAGTCGACCGGCTCGCGACCGGCCTCCTCGAGCGCCGCGTTGGCCCGGCTGAAGGGACGGCTGCCGAAGAACCCGTTGTGGGCCGAGAGCGGCGAGGGGTGCGCCGACTCGATCACGACGTGGCGCGAGGTGTCGACGAGGGCCCGCTTGCGCCGGGCGGACGCGCCCCAGAGCAGGAACACCACCCGCTCCTCCTTCTCGTCGACGGCCCGGATGACCGCGTCGGTGAAGGTCTCCCACCCCTTCTTCTGGTGCGAAGCGGCCTGGTGGGCGCGCACGGTGAGCGTGGCGTTGAGCAGCAGCACGCCCTGGTCGGCCCAGGCGTCGAGGCAGCCGTGGGCGGGTGGCTCGATGCCGAGGTCGTCGTGGAGCTCCCGGTAGATGTTCTGGAGCGACGGCGGGATGCCCACGCCGCGGCGCACCGAGAAGCACAGGCCGTGGGCCTGGCCGGCGCCGTGGTACGGGTCCTGGCCCAGGATCAGCACCTTGACCGCGGCGTAGGGCGTGCGGTGGAGGGCGGCGAACACCTCGTCGGGCGGCGGGAACACCTGGTGGCGACGTCGCTCGTCGGCCACGAAGGCCTGCAGCTCGGCCCAGTACGGCTCGTCGAACTGGCTGCGCAGGACGGGGTTCCAGTCGGTCTTGGGCGCCACCGACCGGACGCTACCGCCGAGACCTGCCAACCTTCAGAGGTGGGCTTCGGGACAGAGGGCGTGCGGGCGTGGCGTCCGCCGCTGCGGACGCGGGCGATGGTCGCCTTCGGTGGCCTGGCCTTCCTCGTCTCGGCGCTGATCGCCGTGGTGTGCTTCGGGATCACCCGCTCGACCCTGATCCGCCAGCGCGAGCGGGTGGCCGAGCGCCAGGCGTTCGTCAACGCCCGCGCGGTCGACAACGCCCTCACGAGCGCTCCCGACGCGCCCGCCCAGGCGCTCGCCGACGCCCAGACCAGCGCCCAGGGCTTCGCCCTGCTCCGGGTGGACGGCGAGTGGACCTCGAGCTCGGTGACCGGCGAGGCGTCGGTGGTGCCCGACGCGATGATCGGGCTGATCGAGGGGGGCGACGTGGCCCGTCAGCGGGTCCGCGCCGCGACCGGGTCGGTGGTGGTCGCGGTCGGGGTGCCCCTCGCCAGCGCGCCCGGCGACACCGTCTACGTCGAGCTGGTGCCGATGGGCGACGTGTCGACGTCGATCAACCGGATCCGCCAGGGCCTGCTGCTCGCCGCGATGGTCACCACGCTCGCCGGCGTCCTCGCCGGGCGGTGGGCGAGCGGGCGCATCCTCCAGCCGGTGAGCCGGACCGCCGAGGCCGCCAACCTCATCTCGGCGGGCGCCCTCGACCGCCGCCTCGAATCCGACGGCGACGCCGACCTCGAGCCGCTCGTGCAGTCGTTCAACCGGATGGTCGACGGGCTGCAGGAGCGCATCGAGCGCGAGCGCGCTTCGCGTCCGACGTGAGCCACGAGCTGCGCACGCCGCTCGCGTCGATGCTGGCCGCCCTGTCGGTGGCCCGGCGGCGGGTGCAGGAGCCGGCGGGCGTCGAGGCGCTCGACCTCCTCCAGACCGAGAGCGATCGCTTCACCCGCCTCCTCACCGACCTGCTCGAGATCTCCCGCGTCGAGGCCGGGGTGGCCGAGCTCTCGCTGGCGCCGGTCCAGCCCCGCCAGCTGGTCGAGGAGGTCCTCGCCTCGATCGATCGCACCGACGTGCCCGTCGTGGTGGCGCCGAGCGCGGCGACGCGCGTGCAGCTCGATCCCCGCCGGATCGGCCAGGTGCTGGTGAACCTCGTGCAGAACGCCGACAACTACGGCGGCGGGGCCACCGAGGTCCGACTCGACGGCGACCGCGACGTCCTGCGGTTCGTGGTCGACGACGCCGGCCCGGGCATCGACCCCGCCGAGCGCGAGCACGTGTTCGAGCGGTTCGCGCGCGGGGCCGATCCGTCGGTGCCGGGCACGGGCCTCGGGCTGGCGCTGGTGCAGGAGCACGTCCGCCTCCACGGCGGGTCGGTGCGGATCGACGACGCGCCCGCCGGTGGGGCGCGGTTCGTGGTGGAGCTGCCGCGGGAGCCGGTGGCGTGAGGTGGCGCGCCGCGCTCGGCGGCACCCTCGTCGTGCTGGCTCTGCTCGCCGCCGCCGGGTGCGGGGCGGCGCCCGAGGACGAGGCCAACCGGGTCGACCCGGCGAGCGTCCCGTTCGGCCTGCTCGAGGAGGCCACCACGACGACGGTCGCCGATGCCGACACCGACGTCGCCATCTACCTCGCCGCCCGCGACCGGCTGGTGGCCGTCGACCGGACGGTCGCCGACGACGCGTCCCTCGCCGACCTGCTCGAGCTGGTGGTGGCCGGTCCCAGCGAGGTGGAGCGCACCCTCGGCATCACCTCGGCGGTCCCCGCCGGCACGGTGGCCGCGGTGGCCCAGGCGCGCGGCACCGCCCGGGTCGACCTCACCGAGGCGTTCGGCGACGTGCGCTCCGACGAGCAGTTCCTCGCCCTCGGCCAGCTCGTGTACACGCTCACCGGCCAGCCCGGCATCGGCGGGGTCGAGTTCACGCTGGAGGGCGAGCCGGTGAGCGTCCCGCTGCCCGACGGCACCACCACGGCCCAGCCCGTCTCGCGCGACGACTTCTCGACGGTGTCGCCCATCTGACCTGCGGCTCCGCGGCCATCGCGGCGGAATCCGGGAGCGGGGGTTCAGGTGGGCGTCGCTCGCTCCGATGAGGTAGCTGATGGTCCTCCCCGTCGCTCCCGACCTCTCCGCCCGCCTCGCCGCCGCCGGCGCCTCCGCCGAGGTCGATGCCGAGGTCGCGATCCAGCGCGTCCGCGGCTGGTGCCTCGTGCTCGCCCTCGTCCAGACCGCCCTCTATCCGGGCCAGTTCTGGTACCTGGCCTGGGGCGCGATGGCCCTGCTGGTGCTGAACTGGATCTGGGTGCGGTGGGCCCTCGCCGCCGATGACGGCCCGCGCATCCGCGTCGTCGGCGCCGTCGCCATGTCCACCGACACCCTCGCCGTCATCATGGTGATGTCGAACCTGATGGACAGCCCCGACGACCCGATCCAGCTGCTCCCGCTCGCGCTGGCGGTCGAGGCCGCGGTCCGGTGGGCGAAGCCCGGCGGCATCGTCGGCGGGGTGGCGGGCGGCCTGCTGATGACCGGCTGGTCGTGGGCGACCCACGTGCGCAACCACGTCGAGCTGTCCGTGGGCTACGCCGCCTTCCGCTTCGGCGTGGTGGCCCTGATCGGCGCGATCGTGGGCAGCGCCATCGCCGAGATGCGCCAGCAGCGCCGGGCGGCCGAGGCGGTGTTCCAGGCCTCGCGCGACCTCATGGCCACGCTCTCGCTGGACGGTCGGCTGGTGGCGGCCAACCCGGCCTGCTCGGAGGTCCTCGGCTACTCGGTCGACGAGCTGCTGGAGGCGGACCGGCCGTTCCTGCACGACCCCGACGCCCCGGCCGCCGACCAGGACCTGCGCTCGATCGTGCGGGAGGGTGCCGAGCGGGTGGTCCGCCGGGTGCAGCACCGCGAGGGCCACCCGGTCTGGATCGAGCTCGACCTGGTGGCCGACCCCCAGGCGGGCCTCGTCTACGCGATCGGGCGCGACGTCAGCGATCGCAGCCGCATCGAGTCCGAGCTGCGCCACCGGGTCGACCACGACGGGCTCACCGGCGTGGAACCGGCACTCCCTCGTGGCGTACCTGCACCGCATGCTCACCCGGGGCTACCTGCCGGCCCTCGTGTTCATCGACCTCGACCGGTTCAAGGAGATCAACGACCGCCACGGCCACCTCGCCGGCGACGCCGTGATCATCGAGCTCGCCGCCCGCCTGAGCACCGCGGCGGGCCACGAGGGCTCGGTGGCGCGCTACGCGGGCGACGAGTTCTGCATCGTCGTCGACGACCCCGACGACCTCGACCTCGTGGCCGAGCGCACCCGGGCGTGCTTCGAGGCGCCCTTCGACGTCGGCGTGAGCACGCTCCGGGTCGACGGGTCGGTGGGCACCGCCCTCGGACGCTCGGGCGACACCCCCGAGTCCCTCGTCCACCGGGCCGACCAGGCGATGTACCAGCTGAAGAAGGAGGGCCGGCTCACCTCCTGAGAGGAGGGCCGAGCGCCGCCGCCCGCCCCGCGCCGTCGCCAGCGGCCACACTGGTGCGGTGATCAAGAAGCTGGTCCTGGCCGCAGCGGTCGTCGTGGTGGTCCTCGGCGGCGCCCTCTGGTGGTTCGTCCTCCGAGACGATGCCCCGGAGAAGCTCAGCGTGGAGGGTCGGGCGAGGGCACCACGCAGCCCGCGGGCGAGGTGCCCGAGCAGCTCGACGGCGACTGGACGATCCTCCCCGGCGGCGACAGCACGGTCGGCTTCCGCATCACCGAGTCCTTCGCCAGCGGCCTCACCGACCACACCGCCGTGGGTCGCTCCACCGCCGTCACCGGCGGGCTCACCGTCGAGGGCACGCAGGTCACGGGCGCCCAGTTCACGGTCGACCTGACCGAGCTCGAGTTCACCGACAGCCCGGGCATCCCCGTCGCCAACCGGGCCAACGCCATGCGCAGCCGCGGCCTGCAGACCTCGGAGTTCCCCGACGCCGTGTTCGAGCTCACCGCGCCCATCGACTTCGGCACCACCCCCACCGAGGGCGAGACGGTCGATGCCGAGGCCACCGGCGAGCTGACGCTCCACGGCGTCACCAACGAGGTCACGTTCCCGGTGCAGGCGGTCCTGCGGGGCAACACGATCACCATCGGGACCGACCCCGACGCCCTGCCCGAGATCGTCCTGGCCGACTACGACATCGAGCCGCCCACCGGTGGTCCCGTGGCCGAGGTGGCCGACACCGGCACCTTCGAGATGCTGGTGACCGTCACCCAGGGCTGACGTCCTCGTCGCCTCGCAGCGCGAGGCGCTCGATGGCCGGGTCGGCCTCGATGTCGGCGTCGCGGAACCGCAGCGGTCGCCGGGCCTTGGCGGCGTACGCCTCGGTCCCGTCGAGGTGGTGCGGCGATCGCGGGTCGCCCGACTGCCCGTAGGCGAGCAGGCCCTCGGCCACCGGGCCCTCGTCGGTGAGCTCGACGGCCATGAGGAAGCTGGTGCCGTAGGTGCACCGGTAGCCACCCGCGGCCAAGCCGCTGGTGGCGGCGCGGTCGGCGATGGGGGCGAGCCGCTCCGGACCCGGCTCGATGGCGTGGGAGGCGAGCGCCCCGCTCGGGGCCAGCACGTTGCAGAGGCCGTCGCCCTCGCACCCGCCGTGCACGGCCACGCGCCGGTCGCCGCGCTGGGCCCACTGCACGTCGCCCAGGGGCGCGTCGAGGGCGACGCCCGCCTCGGCGAGCAGCGCCACCGACCGCTCGAGCGCGACCACGATCGGATCGGGCCCGGCCTCGGGCGCAGGGGCCAGCCCGTGGGGCGTCGCCACCGGATCGGCCGGGTCGAAGGCGGTGGCGAAGAGGGGCCCGGCGTCGCGCTGGGCCTTGGCGTCGAAGCAGGCCACGAACTCGCGCCACACCGGGGCGCCGACCGAGGTCAGCTCGAAGCGCCCGTCCCAGCCGGCGAGCACCTCGGCCGCCCTCGCGGCGTCGCCGCCGGCCGCACGCCCTCGGGCGACGACCGCGTCGCGCAGCAGCTCGGCGCTGAGGCTCCGGTTGTCGAGGAGCGCGGCGACGGCCCCGTCGAGCGTCACCTCGCCCGTGCGGGCGAGGGCCTCGACGACGCGCAGGTTCTGGCGGGTCCGCAGCGAGCGCGGCGTGCGCTCGAGCCCGTGGAGGGGCGAGTAGCCCTCGAGCGTCGCCGTGGCGTGGTTCAGCCAGTGGGAGTCGTTGGCGTTGAGGACGTAGTCGCGCCGCTCCAGCTGCGGCATGGCCGACACGGGGAGCACGCCGGGCTCGCGGGCGCCGGGGACCTCGATCCACTCGTCGCCGGGATCGCTCCCGTCGAGCAGCGCCACCCGGTTCTCGTGGAGCAGGGCTGCGATCAGGTCGTGCTGCACGCGGTCGACGAACCGCTCGGCGGCCTCGGGCGACAGGGCGGGGGTGGTGGACGCGTCGATGAACCAGGCCCGTCCGGTGCGGTCGGCGGCCAGCGTGTTGACCCACGGCATGCCCTGGATGCGGTCGTAGGAGGCCTGCAGCTCCTCGAGGCTGCGGGCCGTGTCCATGGCGATGAACTGCGGGAGCATCGCCCGGTTGTCGATGTTGGCGTCTCGGTAGGTGAACGCGGTGTCGAGGCCCCACCCCACCAGCGGGAGGTTGATCATCGGGCCCTGGTGGCTCCGCCAGAGGGTGCGCTCGACGCGCTCGATGCTGCCGTCGGCGCCGAGCACGTCGACCGCGTGCACCGCCGAGGTCATCTCCCGCACCTCGTCGCCGTAGCGGTAGGCCGTGGGCTGGCCGGGCACCAGGTCGAGCTTGGCGATGGTGAAGCGGTGGCCCTTGGAGAAGGTGTGGGTCCACGCCACGTGCTCGTTGAACCCGAGCTGCACGCCCGGCGTCCCGAGCAGCGACACCCCGTAGACGTCGAGCTCGCCCGGGATCGTGAGGTGGCACTCCCAGAACCGCGCCTCGCCGCCCCAGGGGAAGTGCGGGTTGGCGATCACCATCCCGTGGCCCGACGCGGTGGCGTCGCCGCCGAACGCCCAGCCGTTGGATGCCAGGTCGCCGCCGCCCAGCGCGGTGATCGGCGAGGGCTCGGCGGGGCCGTCGGGCCCGGGCGCCTCGGCGCGACCGATGATCTCGGCGAGGTTGCGGCCGCTCGCCATCATCGCCATGTCGACGAAGTAGGCGTAGAGGTCGAGCTCGTCGATCTCACGGATCCAGGCCGCGTCGCGGCACCACGCCGGGAGCGCCTCGGTGCCCTTCGCCTCGCGCACCCACCGGTTGAGGCCGGCCACGTACCCCGCGACGAGGGCGAGCAGCTCGGGCGGCTGGGCCTCGCGCAGCGGGGCGGCGCGCTCGGTGACGCCGAGGGCCAGGTAGCCGAGGTCGGTGGCGAGGATGGCGCCGTTCGCCCCGGGGCCGTGGTGGCGGGCCCGCTCGCTGCGGACCTTGGCCAGCTGGTCGGCGATGGTGGGCAGGTGGTCTCGGGCGCAGGCGTAGCCCTGGCCGTAGCCGAGGCTCCCCCAGTCGCCGGCCCGGATGTGGGCCACCCCGTGGGTGGTCCAGCGGATGTCTGCGTCGTAGGTGCTGTCGCCCCGCTCGGTCATGGCGGGAGAGCCTGTCACCTACGGGAGCGACGGTGCGGGTTCGCGGGCGGGAGCCGGGTCGGGGTGGAGGCGCACCGAGGCGAGGAGCACCGGGATGCCGCCCAGCGCCAGCACGGCGAACACGACCCCCGGCACCCCGGTCCCGATCCGGTCGACCCCGGCGCCCACCGCGTACGAGAGCGAGGTGGCCGAGACGTTGGCCACGAGCAGCTGCATCGTCACCATGCGCCCGGCCGCAGCGACGCCCACCCGGTCGGCCGTCGAGGACGACAGCGTGGGGAACACCACCGAGATGGCCAGCCCGGCGAGGGCGAGGGCGGCGACCGAGACGGGCAGGGGCGCCGTGGGGAGCAGGAGATAGAGGACGGCGAGGGCGAGGCCGGCGCCGGTGAGGATGCGCGCCGGCGCCAGGCCGGCCCGGCGGCTCAGCGCGCCCAGCGCGAACCGACCCACGGTCATGCCCGCCCAGAACCCGCTCATGGCGAGGGCCGCGGCGTCGGCGGCCATCGCGCGGTGGCCCTCGAGGTAGGACGCGGCCCAGTTCGCCGTGACCACCTCGAGGCCGGAGTAGCACGCGAAGACCGCCAGCGAGAGGGCGATGGCGACCCGCGGCACGTCGAAGCGGTCGGCGCGCGAGCGCGGCGGCTCGGGCGCGTCGAGCGCGTCGGGCCACACGAGGCTCGGGCGCAGGGCGAGCGCCGCGGTGGCGGCGGCGAGGGCGGCCGCCGCCGCGAACGCCAGCGGCCACGAGGTGAGGGCCAGGAAGGCCGGCCCGAGCGTGGAGCCCACGGCGTAGCTCCCGAAGGCGAGGCCGGCCGCGCCGACGTCGCGGATCACCGACTGGTAGCGGTTGCCGAGCGAGTCGGCCGCCCCGGTGAGCAGGCCGAGCGCGGTCATGGCGGCCACCAGCACCGCGTAGGAGCGGGTGGTGGCGATGGCGAGGCCGCTGACGGCCACCCCGGCCAGCAGCGCCGAGGTGGCGGTGCGGATGTGCCAGCGCCGGAGGATGGCCAGCGCCGTCGGCGAGGTGGCCAGGCGGCCCAGCCCGTAGCCCAGCACCACCAGGCCGAGCGCGCCCTCGCTCGCCCCGAACCGCTCGCGGCGCCCGGCCACCCCGCCCCCAGGAGGGCGATCGGCGCGCCGAGGCTGAGGTACGCCAGGCACTGCAGCCGCAGCGACGATCGGTGGGGGGTGCCGGTCACCGGCCCACGGTAGTGACCCGACCCCGCGCCCCACCCGGTCCGTTCCGTCCGCGTTCTCTGCCCGGTTCTCGCGCTGCGGGTTTCGGTGGAGAAGGCTCGGGGTCCGGGTTCTGTGCCTGGTTCTCGCGCTGGTGGCGGTTCTCGGGTGGAGAAGCCGGGCTGGGGCGGTCCGCGGGTTCTCTGCCCCGTTCTCGCGCTGGTGGCGCGGGTTTCGGGTGGAGAACGCGGGCTGGGGCGGTCCGCGGGTTCTCTGCCCCGTTCTCGCGCTGGTGGCGCGGGTTTCGGGTGGAGAACGCGGGCTGGGTGGCCTCGCGGGTTCTGTGCTCGGTTCGTGCGCTGTGGGCGCGGGTTTCGGTGGAGAACCCGGCGCTGACGGGCGGGCGGCCGGGGTCAGGTGAGGCCGAGGCGGGCCTTGGCGGCGGCGAGCTCGACGGGCTCGCCGCCCAGGTTGGCGAACCCGCGCAGCAGCCAGCGGCAGGCGGCCAGCTCGCCGGGGCGGGGGTGGGGCGACCGGAGCAGGCGTCGGGCGACGGGCGGGAGGCACGCCGGCCCCCGCCCACACCGCTCGCCAGGCAGGCTTGGCCACGGTCGGGATGATGGGGGGATCGTCCAGGAAGGCGATGCCCCGGGCGGCGTACTCGCCGACGGCGAGGTTCGGGCGATGGCGCTCGAGCGCGGCGAGCAGGTCGTCCCAGGAGCGGGGCGGGTCGGCGACCCCCGTGGCCTCGCCCACCACGGCCACCTCGGCGATGTACCGGTCGAGCTCGTCGTCCGTCATCGGGTGCAGCGCGAAGCGCCGGTTGGCGGCGGCGATGGCGAGGTACTCGGCGAGGTGCACCCACTCGAGCAGGTCGGGGTCGTCGGCGGCGTAGGGCCGACCGTCGGGCCCGATCCCCACCACCGAGCGGTGCACGCCGCGCACCACCTGGCAGAGCCGCGCGGCCGCGCTCGACCCGAAGACGACCCCCTGGACGAACTCGCCCGTTCGCTGGGTGCGCCCGAGGAAGTCCTCGGAGAACGCGGAGTGCTCGGCGACGCCGGCCATGGCGAGCGGGTGGAGCGCCTGGAGCGTGAAGGCGGCGATGCCGGCCACGAGCATCGAGGATCGGCGTGCACCCGCCACGCCACGCTGTCGGGGCCGAACCAGCCGGGATCGCCGAGCTCCGCGGCATCGAGCGGCCGTCGGCCCGGCCGGGGGCCGAGGGCCGACATCGCGCCCAGGACCGGTCCGGCCACGACGGGTGCGCTGGCGGCACCGAACAGGCCGCCGGCGATGCCCGCCACCCGTTCGGCGGGCGTCGGCGTCGGCGGCACCCAGCGGGGCTCGGGCTCCCAGACCGCGGCGGCGGCCGGCCGCACGGCCGTCGCTCGGCGGGCGACGGGGGGCACGGTCGCACCCGGTGCTCGTTCGCTCGGCGCCATCGCTCCTCCCTCGGCTCGGCGGTCCCCGCAGGGTACCGACGCCCGGCGTGCCAACCTTGGCCGGTGGGCAGCTACGTCGAGCAGGACCTGGCCTGGGCCGATCGCGCCCCGATCGTCGTCGAGGCGACCGGCACGGTGGCGGGCACGGCCCAGGAGGTGTGGGACGCGATCGTCGACTACCCCCGCTGGGCGGCGTGGTTCCCGCAGATCGCCCGCTGCCACGCCACCTCCGAGCCCTCCACCGGCCTCGGCTCCACCCGCGACGTGCGGCTGAAGGGCGGTGGCGGCACGATCGGCGAGCGCTTCATCGCCTGGGACGAGCCCCGCGTCTGGGCGTTCACCGCCACCTCGGGGCCGCCGGTGTTCACGAGCATCGTCGAGCGGGTGACGATCGAGCGCGTCGGCGACGACCGAGCCTCGGTCACCTACCGGATGGCGCTCGCGCCGCGGCGGGCGCTGCTCCCGGTGCTCCGGCTGGCGAAGGGCCGCCTCGCGTCGGTGCTCGCCACCGCGCTGGCCAACCTCGACGGCGAGGTCGCCCGCCGCCGGGCGGGCTGACGCCGCGATCGATCGCGCTCCGGGGCGTCATCGATCGGCCCGTCGGGGCTTGACCTCCGTGTGGCGGCTCCCCGCAAGCCGCTGCACCACCGGCGCCTCGGCGCCACGTGCCCCGTCCGATCGTCGAAGCCCGCCCTCCGGCGATCGGTCGACGGCCTCGCCGGGCCCTCCCCGGCGGGGCCGTCCGGGGCCGATCAGCCGGCGTCGGAGGGGGCGATGAGCTCGACCTCGAACCCGTCGCGGTCCTCGAGGTAGGCGACCTCGAGGTCGGCCGGGAGCGGGTGGTGCAGGTCGCGGCCCAGCTGGCGCCAGCCGTGGTCGGGCGCGTCGCCCACGAGGCGGGCGACCTCGGTGGTCGACGCGACGTGGAAGGCGACGTGGTTCATGCCGGGCCGGAGCCGGGAGTGGAGCATCCCCGGCACCATGTCGGGCGAGCTCTCGATGACGATCCCCGTGCCGCCCGAGCGCCACACCCGGCCGTGGTCCCAGCGCCGGGCCAGCTCGTAGCCGAGCTGCTCGAGGAGCCATCCCCACGACGATTCGGCGCGGGGGAGGTCGGGGACCCAGAGCTGGAGGTGGTGGATCGACACGGTCGCCGATGCTACGGCCGTGGGGCCTAACCTCCGCCCGACCGGGAGGGATCCGTGCACGCCATCGGCATCGACATCGGCACCACCAACGTGAAGGGCGTGGTCGTCGACCTCGACGACGACGGCGCCCTCGTGGCCGACGCCTCGGCGGCGCTGCGGTGGCAGCGCGACGGCGACGTGGCCGAGCAGGACGCGGCGGCGCTGTGGGCGGCGGTGCTCGACGTCCTCGGGGCGCTGCGGGCCGCGGCCCCCGACGGTGCGGCGGCGGTCGGGGTGGTCGGGCTCTGCGGCCAGTACTCGTCGATCGTCCCGGTCGATGCGAGCGCCCAGCCGGTGGGCCCGATGCGGCTCTACCTCGACCAGCGCGGCACCGCGCCCAGCCTCGAGGTGCTCGGGCGCCACGAGGAGGCGTTCCTCACCTGGGTCGAGCGCCATCCCATCCCGCCGGTCGGGGGCGGCCTCGCCCTCGGGCACGTGCTGTCGCTCCAGCTCGACTCGCCCCGCGCCCACGAGCGGACCCGGGCCTACCTCGAGGCCGGCGACTACGTGGTGGCCCGCCTCACCGGCACGATCGCCACCACCCAAGCGGGTGCCTACCTCGGCCAGCTCGTCGACAACCGCACGCTCGACGCCTCGGGCTACGACGAGGAGCTCGTCCGCCTGGCGGGCGTCGACCCCGACCGCCTCCCACCGCTGGTGCCCCTCGGGTCGGTGGTCGGCGGGCTGGCGGACGAGGTGGCGTCGGCGGTGGGCCTCCCGGCCGGGACGCCGGTCGTGACCCCCCTCACCGACAGCGCGGCGCAGGCGGTGGCCACCGGTGCCGATCGGGAGGGTCGGGTCGGGGCGGTGATCGGCACCACGTCGGTGCTGCTGTCGTCGGCCCCGGCGATGGCGGCCGACTTCGACCACGAGCTGTTCACGATGCCCGGCGCCCGACCCGACCGCTACCTGGTGTCGGCCGAGAACGGCATCGCCGGCCGCGCGGTCGAGCACCTGCTCGGGTCGGTCCTGCGCCGGGCCGACGACGACGGCGACCCGTTCGACGGGTTCGAGGCGGCGCTCGCCGCGTCGCCGGCCGGCGCCCGGGGCGTGCGGTTCCTCCCGTGGCTCTCGGGGTCCATGTCGCCCCAGAACGATCCGGCGATGCGCGGCGGGCTGGTGGGGATGTCGCTCGAGGCGGGGCGCGACGACGTCGTGCGGGCTGCGGCCGAGGGCGTGGCCCACGGGCTGCGGTGGCTGCTCGGGCCCCTCGAGGCGTTCTGCTCGGAGGCGGCCGACGAGGTCGTCCTCACGGGCGGGGCCGCCCGCTCGCCGGGGTGGGCCCAGGTCGTGGCCGACGTGCTCGATCGCCCGGTCCACGCCCTCGCCGACCCGACCCACTCGGGGGCGAGGGCCGCGGCCACCTGGGCCGCCGCCTGCCTGGCCGAGGCCGGTGCGCCGCGAGGCGACGCCGCCGTGGCCACCCAGCCGCTGGGCGCCACCTGCATCCCCGACCCGGCGGCGGTAGAGGTCCACGCCGCCGCCCACGCGCAGTTCACGGCGGCCTTCGAGGCGCTGCGGCCCCTCGGCCTCGGCCGGCCCTGACCTCGGGTAGCGTTCGCCCTCGTGCTCAGCGGTCGCGTGCTGCCCGTCCAGGCGCTCAAGCGCGGCATCGCCGATGGCATCGTCACGGCCGATCGCGAGATCCCGAAGGCCAACATCCAGCCGGCCAGCCTCGATCTCCGCTTCGGCGACGTGGCCTACCGCCTCCGGGCCAGCTTCCTCTCGCACGCAGGGCCCGTGGCCGACACGCTGCCCGACTACGCCATCGAGGAGCTCGACCTCACCAAGGGCCTGGTGCTCGAGCCCCGGCGGCCGTACCTGATCCCCCTGCGCGAGGGCGTGGCCCTCCCCGAGGGCATGCGGGGCTTCGTGAACCCCAAGAGCTCGGCCGGCCGGGTCGACACCCTGTGCCGGGCCCTCACCGACGGCTCGGACGCGTTCGACCAGATCCGTCCCGGCTACCACGGCCCGCTCTACGTCGAGATCGTCTCGCGCACCTTCCCGCTGCTCATCCGCCCCGACACGACGATGGTGCAGCTGCGGCTCTTCCGGGGCGAGGACCCGTTCCTCACCGACGACGAGCTCGCCCGGCTCCACGACGAGATCGGCCTGATGTCCGACTTCGAGACCGAGCTGCTCGCCCCGCCGTCGCTCGACAACGGCCTCGGCCTCTCGCTCGACCTGCGCGGCGACGAGAACGGCATCGTCGGCTACCGGGCCAAGCGCAACACCGAGGTCCTCGACTACGGGAAGCTCGGCCAGGAGTGGCGGCGCTTCTGGGAGCCCGTCTACCGCGACGTCGACTCGGCCCGCCTCGTGCTCGAGCCCGAGGAGTTCTACCTGCTGCTCTCGCAGGAGGCGATCACCATCCCGCCGTCGCTGGCGGCCGAGATGGTGCCCTACGACGTGCGCTCGGGCGAGGTGCGCACCCACTACGCCGGCTTCTTCGACCCGGGCTTCGGCTACCGCGCCGACAAGCGCGGGTGGGGCAGCCGGGCCACGCTCGAGGTGCGCGCCCACGACGTGCCCTTCGTGGTGGAGCAGGGCCAGCGGGTGTGCTGGATGGTCTACTGCCACATGGACGAGGCACCCGACTTCCTCTACGGCACCGAGATCTCGTCGAACTACCAGGGCCAGATCAACACCTTGTCGAAGCACTTCGTGCGCCCGGTCTCCGAGCCCGAGGACCGCCAGCTCGCCCTGCTCCGCTGAGCGACCCCGCCCGGGCGGACCGACCGCGATCTCCGTCGGTCGGCCGACGGAGATCGCAGGCGCTTCGGGCCGAGCGCGCCGGTCAGATGATCGAGGGGACGATCGCCTCGATCACCCGCGGGCCCTTCGTGGCCAGCGCGTCGCGGAGCTGCGCCACGAACTCCTCGGCGGTGGTGGCCCGGGTGGCGGGCACGCCGCAGCCCTCGGCGAGGGCGACGAAGTCGAGGTTCGGCCCCGACAGATCGAGCATCTCCTTGGCCTTGGGCCCGCCCTCGGTGGCGCCCACGCGGTTGAGCTCCATGTTGAGCACGGCGTACGAGGCGTTGTTGAAGAGGATCGTGACGACGTCGAGCTCCTCGCGGGCCATCGTCCACCAGCTCTGCATCGTGTACATCGCCGAGCCGTCGGACTCGAGGCAGATCACCTTGCGATCGGGGCAGGCCACGGCGGCGCCGAGGGCGGCGGGGAGGCCCTGGCCGATGGCCCCGCCGGTGAGGGTCAGCCAGTCGTGCGCGGGGGCGCCGGCGGTGTAGC
This sequence comes from Acidimicrobiales bacterium, assembly GCA_041394165.1. Taxonomy (GTDB): domain Bacteria; phylum Actinomycetota; class Acidimicrobiia; order Acidimicrobiales; family Iamiaceae; genus Aquihabitans. Next base: position 35,218 of record JAWKIT010000002.1, on the reverse strand, counting down.
CGGCGGCGAAGAGGCCCGAGGTGTTGCCCTCGTCGGACACGATCGCGCCCTCGGGCAGCAGCGCCCCGAGCGCCGCGCACACGCCGTCCGCGGTGAGCGGGCCGGTGGGCAGCTCGGGCCGGGCCTCGGGCTGGATGGTGGCGGCGTCGGCGGGCGCGCCGACGGCCTCGGCCAGCGCGGCGAGGGCGGCGGCCGGGTCGCCCGAGGCATCGGCCAGCACGTGGACGGTGCAGCCCTCGGGCACGAGGTCGGACGCCTTGCCGGGGTAGGCGAAGAACGAGACGGGCGCCTTCGAGTCGACGAGCACCAGGTGCTCGAGCCCGTCGAGCTGCATGGCGGCGAACTCGGCGAGGTAGGCGAGCCGGTCGACGGGCACCCGCCCGGCGCCGCGCTCGATGCGAGCGGGGAAGGTCTCGGCCAGGAGCTTCGAGCCGGTGTGGTTGGCGACCCGCGACGCGTCGACCAGGGCGTCGGCCCGGCAGGCCCGGCCCCCCACGAACAGGGCGGCGGGCTCGTCGCCGTGGAGGATGGCGGCGATGGCGGCCACGGCGGCGGGGTCGACCGGCGTGGGCTCTGCGGGGGCGACGGGCGAGGCGGGGGCGGCGCCCTCCGTCCACGACACGTCGGCGGGGAGGATCAGCGTGGCGATCTGCGCGGGCGGGCCGCTGGCCACCGCCACCGCGTCGGCGGCGTCGGCGGCCACCTCCTCGGTCGACGCCGAGGTGCGGATCCAGGTCGACACGTTGCGGGCCACGGTCTCGATGTCGCTCTCGAGCTGGGCGTCGTACTGCTTGTGGTACGTGGCGTGGTCGCCGACGATGTTCACCACCCCGGTGCGCCCCTTGCGGGCGTTGTGGAGGTTGGCCAGGCCGTTGCCGAGGCCGGGCCCGAGGTGCAGCAGCACGGCCGCCGGCTTGTCGGCCATCCGGGCGTACCCGTCGGCCGCGCCGGTGGCCACGCCCTCGAACAGGGCGAGCACGCCGCGCATCTCGCGCACGTCGTCGAGGGCGGCCACGAAGTGCATCTCCGAGGTGCCGGGGTTCATGAAGCACACGTCGACCCCCGAGTCGACGAGGGTGCGGATGAGGGCGTTGGCGCCGTTCATTGGAGACTCCTAGTGTCAGCGGTCCGAGCTCGGCCGGGGCGTCGGGCTCATCCGTCGAAGATCACGCCGGGGTTGAGGATCCCGGCCGGGTCGAACGAGGTCTTGATGCGGCGCATGAGGTCGAGCTTGGCCGGGTCCTCGATCTCGGCGAGGTACCGCTTCTTCTCGGTGCCGATGCCGTGCTCGCCGCTCACCGCGCCGCCGAGGGCGGCCCCGGCGCGCAGGATGTCGCCGACGACCTGCTTGCGCTTGTCGACGTCGGGCTGGAAGACCGACAGGTGCACGTTGCCGTCGCCGGCGTGGCCGCAGCCCACCACCAGCGACCCCGACGGCTGCGCCACCCGCTGCACCTCGTTGAGGTAGGCGGAGATCTCCGAGCGGGGCACGACCATGTCGATGATGTCGTCGGCGTTCATCGCCTTCGCCGTCCAGAACGCCTTCTCGCGGGCGTCGATGAGCGCGGCGCCCGAGTGGGCGGGCAGCACGTAGAGGTCGAGCGCGCCGAGGCCGGTGGCCAGCTCGGCCAGCTCCTGGACGTCCTCCTCCACCCGGCCATCGGTCCGGTTCTCGAGCACGACGACGAGGTACGCCATCGCCGCGTCCTTGATCTCCTGGGGCACGCCCAGCTCGAGGTTCTGGGCGGCGGTGATCGCCCCCATGGTGATGAAGTCGATGTACTCGAGGATCGTGGGCATCAGGCCCGACCCGACGATGCGGGGCACGGCGGCGGCCACCTCGTCGAGCGTCGAGAACGGGATGAGCACGGTCGATCCCGAGGTGAGGCGGGGGTGCAGGCGCAGGATCGCCTCGGTGGCGACCGCCAGCGTCCCCTCCGACCCGATGATCAGCTGGGTGAGGTCGTAGCCCGAGCTGCCCTTCACGAACTTCCCGCCCGTGCGGATCACCTCGCCCGTGCCGAGCACGGCGGTGAGGCCGATCACCTGGTGGCGGGTGACGCCGTAGCGCACCGCCCGCATGCCGCCGGCGTTGGTGGCGACGTTGCCGCCGAGGCTCGCCGAGTTCTCCCCGGGGAAGACGGGGTAGACGAGCCCGACCGCCCGGGTGGCCTCGTCGAGCTGGGCGAGGGTGACGCCGGGCTGGACGACGGCGACGTGGTTGTCCTCGTCGATCTCGAGGATGTCGGCCATGCGCTCGAAGCTCACGAGGATGCCGTCGGGTTGGGGGATGCAGGCGCCCGACATGCCCGTGCCCGAGCCGCGCGCGGTGACCGGCACCCCGAGGTCGCGGGCCAGCGAGACGATCGCCGCCACCTCGTCGGTGGAGGCGGGGGAGGCGGCGGCGGCGGGGGTGACCCACGTCGCCGTGAGCGCCTCGTCGTGGGTGAGGTCCTCGTTGATGGCGTCGCCGACCGCCACGTGCTCGGGCCCGACGATCTCGCCGAGCGCTGCCGCCAGATCAGCCATGGTCCCCTGCCTTCCGTCGCCCTCGTGCGAGGCGCCAGCATGCCACGCCCCCGCGCGCCGCTACCCTGACGCCCCGTCAGACGCGCTCGGCCACCAGGGGGGCCTGTGATCCTCGACCGCTTCCGCATCGACGACCAGGTCGCCATCGTGACCGGGGCCGGCCGCGGCATCGGCGCCGCCTGCGCGGTCGCCCTGGCCGAGGCCGGCGCCGACGTGGTCATCTCGGCCCGCACGGAGGACCAGCTCGCCGAGGTCGCCGCCAAGGTCGAGGCGACCGGCCGCCGGGCCCACGTCGTGCCCGCCGACCTCAGCGACCTCGAGGCCGTGGCCGGGCTGGCCCAGGCGGCGAAGGACGCGTTCGGCCGGCTCGACATCGTGGTCGACAACCTCGGGGGCACCATGCCGCGGCCCTTCGAGCACACGTCGCCCCGCTTCCTCACCGAAGCGTTCAGCTTCAACGTCGCCACCGCCCACGCCCTCAACCGGGCGGCCGTGCCGGTGATGCTCGAGACCGGCGGCGGCGCCATCGTCGGGATCTCGTCGATCATGGGCCGGGTGCCCGGCCGCGGCTACCTCGCCTACGGCACCGCGAAGGCCGGGCTGGCCCACTACACGAAGCTCGCGGCGCGCGACCTCGCGCCCAAGATCCGCGTGAACGCGATCGCCGTCGGCTCGATCGCCACGAGCGCCCTCGACATCGTCATGCAGGACGACGCCATGCGCACCGAGATGGAGTCGGTCACGCCGCTGCGCGCCATCGGCGAGCCCGAGCACATCTCGGCGACCGTGCTGTTCCTCGCCTCGCCCGCCGCCGGCTACGTGACCGGCAAGGTGGTCGAGGTCGACGGCGGCCTCGAGCAGCCCAACCTCGACCTCGGCTTCCCCGACCTGTAGACCGCCCGGCCTCGCCCCTCGACTCGGTAGGTTCGACCCGTGGCGATGCTCGAGGACGCGCCGTTCGACCTGCTGATCCCCGGGCGGCGGCCCTCGGGGCTCGCCCCCGTGCACCTGCCCTTCCGGGGCGACGAGCCCGACTGGGACGGCTTCGCCCACCTCCTCGGCCGCACGGTCGACGCCGGGCTCACCCCGTTCGTGAACGCCGGCCCGGGCGTGGCCGACCTTGCGGGCGCCAGCCTGCGCGCCGAGGTGGAGGCGACGGTCGGCGCGGCCCTGGGCGGGCACGCCTTCGTGGCCGGGGTGCGCGCCGAGGTGGGCGACGACGGGGGCTTCGACCCGGCCCGCCTGGCCGGCTCGGTGGCGGCGATCGCCCGCCACGGCGGCATCCCGGCGCTGCTCCCCTCGCCGACGCTCGCCGCGCTCGGGCTCGACGAGGCGCTCGGGCTCCTGGCGTGGATGGGCGAGTGGTGCGACCGGCTGATCGGCGTCGACCTCCCCGCCGAGCGCTGGCCGGGCGGGCGGGCGTGGGGCCTCGACGCCTTCACCGCCCTGCTCGACGTGGCGCCCTGCATCGGCGTGGTCGACGGGTCGTGGAGCCGTCCGGCCGAGTGGGACCGCATCCGTCGGCGCGACGAGGTCCGCCCCGACTTCCGCCTGTTCTCGGCCAACGTCCTCGCCGTCGACCAGATTCGCTTCGGCGCCGACCACGCCCTCGACCTCGCCGCCGCGGTGCCCGACGCGATCGCCGACCGCGACGACGCGTGGGCGCGCGAGGACCCCGAGGCCCTCGAGCGCGACGACGCCATCCAGGCCCTGTCCACGCTGGTCTTCCGCGCGCCCTACGCCGCCCACCGCCACTCGCTCGCCCTCGTGCTGCTCCTCCGGGGCTGGCTCGACCACGACGGCATCGCCCCGGGGCTGGCCCGCCGCCCCGACGGCGAGATCGAGCTCCTGCTCCCGGCGCTCGACCGCCTCGGCGTCCTGGGCTGAGGGGCGCGGCTCAGCCCGGCGCCGGCTCGACCCGCACGGCCACGAGCGGCCGACCACCCGAGGAGGTCCGCAGCTCGGCGCGCCCGAGCTCGACCGCGCGCTCGCCGTCCTCGGTGCCGAGCAGCCCTCGGCTCGCGTCCGGCGAGCCCACGAGCACGAAGGCCCGACCGTCGAGCTCGGCCCGGCGCTCGTCCCAGGTGGCGGCCGGGGAGCTGGCGTAGGCGCGATCGCCGACGAAGCGGAGCGGAGGATCGCCCGGGAGGGCGCCGGTCCGCGACAGCAGCTCGAACACGTACGGGTCCGCGACCACGATCGGGACGGGATCGGGCCCGGGGTCGTCCAGGCCGAGCTCGGCGACCACCTCGTCGAGCCCGGCGCGGGTGAGGTGGTCGCCCACCACGGTGGCCCGTGCGTGCAGGGCCAGGGCGGCGAGCACGACCACCGCCACCGCGAGGCCCGGCGCGGCGCGCACCACGGGCCGGGCCCGGTGGCCCACCACGAGCGCAGCCCCCAGCACGGCCGGCGCCGCGTAGCGGTGGAGCCAGACCCCGCTCGTGGCCCACATCCCGGCGACGGCCACCGGCGGCACGAGGACGAGCAGCAGCCACCCGAGGCGCTCGAGCGGGGCGATGGCCGTGGTGCCGCGCCGGTGCAGCTCGACCCCGGCGCTCAGCGCGGCGGCCACCAGCAGCACGGCGAAGGGCAGGCCGAGCGACGCCAGGCTGGTGAGCGGCGCGAGGGGGCCCAGGTCGCTCGGGATCGCCCGCTGGCGGTCGGCGGTGGCGCCCAGGTCGGCCACCACCAGCGCGAGGGGCCCGGCCGCGACCGCTAGGGCCAGGAGCCACCGCCGTCGTCCGCCCGCCGGGCGCGCCACCACCAGCTCGGCCGCGGCGAACGCCACCAGGACGGCGGCCGCCGTGGGGTGCAGCAGCACGGCGAGCCCCAGCGCGATCGTGGCCGTCGCCGGCGGGCCGCGCCGCTCGGGTCGCTCGACGCCCACCGCCCAGGCGAGCACCGCCGCGGCGACCAGCGCCGCCACCACCGCGTAGGGCCGGGCGAAGGCGCCGAGGAACACCAGCTCGCACGCGGTGGGGACGAGGGTGCCGACCACGGCGGCGCGCCGCCCGAGCGGGGCCAGCGCCAAGGCGAGCAGCGCGGCCGCCGCCGCCCACGCGAGCACCGGGAGGGCCCTCGCCGCGAGGGGCCCGCCGCCCACGACGTGGCGGGCCAGCCAGGCGAGGGCGTACCACGGCACGGGCAGGGTGTCGCCGATGGCCCGGTGGGCGTCGGCGAGCGCGCCGAGGGTCGGCTCGTCGGCGAGGGCCAGCGTGTGGACCTCGTCGGGGGTGGGGGCCAGCGCGAGGGCGATGGCTCCGGCCGCGGCGCCCGCCACCACCCCGGCGACGCCGGCGCCCGGCGCGGCCCGGCGCCGGGCGCTCACGACGAGGCGACCCGTGCCGGCACCGGCGTGGCGAGTCGGGTGGGGCGGGTGCGCCCCCGGAGCTCGGCGGTGCCCGAGAGGAGCCACGCCGACGCCTCGGTGGGCCCGGCCGCGGCGACCGCGTCGGCCGAGGCGAGCACCTTGGGCTCCCGGCGCTTGGCCAGCTCCGTGAGCCGGGCCGCCTCGTTGACCGGATCGCCGATGACCGTGAACTCGAAGCGCCGCTCGTCGCCGATGTTGCCGGCCACAGCCTGGCCGAACGCCACGCCGATGCCCGCCTCGACCTCGCCCACCTCGAGCGGGAGCCGCCGGGCCAGCGATCGGGCGGTGGCGAGCGCCCGGTCGGCGGCGTGGTCGAGCTCGTCGGGGGCACCGAACACGGCGAGGGTCGCGTCGCCCTGGAACTTGTTGACCCAGCCGCCGTGCTCGTGGACCTCGTCGATCACCACCGTGAAGAAGCGGTTCAAGACGTCGACCACCTCCTCGGGCGGCCGGTCCGAGGCGAGCCGCGTGGAGCCGACGACGTCGACGAAGAGCACGGCCACGTCGCGGCACTCCCCGCCGAGCTCGGCGCCGCGCGCGAGGGCGTCGCCCCCGATCTCCAGGCCCACCTGGCGCTGGTACAGGTCGCGGAGCCGCTCGCGCTCCTCGATGCCCGCGGCCATGTCGTTGAAGCCGGCCTGCAGCAGCCCGAGCACGCTGCCGTCGGACACCTCGACGCGCGCCGACAGGTCGCCCTCGCCGAGGTCGCGGATCGCCCGCCGCAGCGACACGATCGGCTCGGCCACGGCGCGGGCGCCGAGCACGGCCACCCAGGCGCCGGCCACGAGGGCCATCGACCCCAGCACGATCACGCTCACGGCGAGCTTGGTCCGGGTGGCGCCGTTCGGGTCGGCGAGGGCGAAGATCGCGGTGATGATCAGCCCGACCAGCGGCACGCCGGTGCCGAGGGCCCAGCCGATCATCGTGCGGGTGGTCACCCCCGGGAGCCGCGGCCGCTGCACGGTGTGCACGGCGAGGGCGGCCTTGGCGAGCGGCCGGGTGATGCGCTCGGCGATGAGGTAGGTGAACGCGGAGGTGGTGAGCCCGCCGAGGGCCACGGTGAACGCGACGCGGGCCAGCAGCTCGATCTCGAGGATGCCGTTCAGGATGGAGAACAGCAGTGCGGCGGCGAACCACAGGGTGGCGTGGACGATGAAGAGCCGCATCGGGGCGCGCAGCACCGCGGTGACCTCGGCGTCGGTGGGCTCGCGGCCCTCCTGGAGCCAGCGGCGGCCCGAGCGCAGCCACCCCTCCCCCCAGATGACCCCGACCGGCACGACGAGCACGAGGTAGATCCCGCCGAGGATGGCGTTCACCGCCACCACCGTGCGCCAGTCGCGGATCTCGTCGCCGGGCAGCACCCAGGCGATGCAGCTGACCACGATGGCGACGCCGGTGAGGTTGGCCAGCACCATGGCGAGGAAGAGCTGGCGCCGGGCCCGGCGCACCAGGCGCGTCCCCGCCACCGGGTCGAACGGGACGCGGGCCGCGTCCGGGGGTGCGCTCGCCTCGGCCTCGATGCCGCGACGCTACCGGAGCCGGTCCCGGCGCCTCCGGCCGATCGCGCCGATAGGGTCGGCCGCGCCCACCCCGCCACCACGGAGGCTCCCGCCATGGCCGACATGCCCCTCAACCGCCTCGGTCGCACCGGCCTGAAGGTCAGCGCCCTCTCGTTCGGCTCCTGGGTCACCTTCGGCGGCCAGGTCGACACCGGCCTCGCCAAGGAGCAGCTCGCGGTGGCGCGCGAGGGCGGCGTGAACTTCTTCGACAACGCCGAGGCCTACGCCGGCGGCAAGAGCGAGGAGATCATGGGCAAGGCCATCGCCGAGCTCGGCTGGGCGCGCCACACCTACGTCATCAGCACGAAGATCTTCTGGGGCATCCACGAGGGCGTGCCCAACATGAAGAACACGCTGAACCGCAAGTACCTGCTCCAGGCGATCGACGGCTCGCTCGACCGGCTCGGGCTCGACTTCGTCGACCTCCTCTTCTGCCACCGTCCCGACCCCGAGACGCCCATCGAGGAGACCGTGTGGGCGATGTCCGACATCGTCTCGTCGGGCAAGGCCCTCTACTGGGGCACCTCGGAGTGGTCGGCCGACGAGATCCGCGCCGCGTGGGACATCGCCGATCGGCGCAACCTGCACAAGCCGGTGATGGAGCAGCCGCAGTACAACCTGTTCGAGACCCGGCGGGTCGAGAAGGAGTACGCCCGGCTCTACGAGGACATCGGCCTCGGCCTCACCACCTGGAGCCCGCTCGCCAGCGGCCTGCTCACCGGCAAGTACGTCGACGGCATCCCCGAGGGGAGCCGGGCCAGCCTCCCCGGCTACGAGTGGCTGAAGGGCCTGCTCACCGACGAGGCGAAGAACGCCCAGGTGCGCGAGCTCGCCGAGCTCGCCGAGCGCCTCGGCGTCACCACCTCGCAGCTCGCCATCGCCTGGGTGGCCAAGAACCCGCACGTGTCCACGGTCATCCTCGGGGCGAGCAACGTCGAGCAGGTGCACGAGAACCTCGGGGCGCTCGACGCCCTCGAGCGCCTCGACGACGAGGTGATGGCCGAGATCGTCGGCATCATCCACCCCTGGACCCGCGGCTAGCCGACCACGGCGCCGGGCGGCGGGCCCGGCTCAGCTCACCAGGGCGACGATGTCCTCTGCGAGGAGGACGAACAGCAGCGTGATGATGCTGAGCGCGATCGCCGAGAACCACCAGCGGTACTTGTGGTCGGCGGCGAAGAAGCGGCGGATGGTGAACACGTCGCTCACGATCGCCACGCTGCCGATGGCCACGCCGAGCGGCGCCTCCACCCCCTTCAGGATCCCGAGCAGCGGGATCACGATGGGGAAGATCACGTAGGTGAGCGTGCAGCGCGTCGCCGAGATGAGCATCGACTTCTGGAACGCCTTGTTGGCGGAGGCCTCGCTCACGCCCTCGGGGCGCTCGCGCACCCGCAGCAGGCGGCGCACGACGAGGTCGGCCTTCGATCGCTCGACCGCTCGGGACGGGCGGGCGGCGCCCACGCCGGGGACGGGGCAGGTCTCGGCCGCGGCGCCGTGGGGGAACGGGCAGCGGGCCTCGTCGGCCGGTGCGGCGGCGGCCTGCGGATCCTCGACGGTGCTCACGGCGCCCCAGGCTAGGGACGCCGCCGCCGATCGGGCCAGCGCGGCGCCGGTCGGGGTGAGCCCGAGGCCGCCCCGCGCCCTACGCTGCCGCCGTGCTCCCGCGTCCCGTCGCCCGCCGCGTCCACCGGGCGGTCAACGCCGCGCTGCAGGCGGGATGGGCGCGGCTGCGGATCGCCGGCGCCATCGCGCCGGGCACGGCGGCGGCGGAGCGCTTCGGCGCGTTCGGCGAGGGCTCGATCATGGGCTTCCCCACGGCGGTCCTCTACGGCGAGCGCCACATCCGCGTCGGCCGCGGCACCACCATCAACACGTGGGTCACCCTGGCCGCCGGCTACCACCCCACCCAGCCCGGCCTGCCCGAGACGGTCCTCTCGATCGGCGACCGGAGCCTCATCGGCATGCGCTGCGGGATCGTGGCCCACGAGTCGGTCACCATCGGCGACGACGTCTGGTTCGGCCAGGAGGTGTACGTCACCGACGGGAACCACGGCTACACCGACCCGGCCACGCCGCCCGGCAACCAGCTCGGGGCCCACCGGCCGGTGGTGATCGGCGACGGCTGCTGGCTCGGCCACGGCACGGTCGTGCTGGCCGGCACCCACCTCGGCCGGCACGTGGTGGTGGCCGCCGGGTCGGTGGTCACCGGCACCTTCCCCGACCACGCGGTGATCGGTGGCGTCCCCGCCCGGATCATCCGGCGCCACGAGCCCGGCGTGGGGTGGGTCCGCCCCGACGGCACCGGCGAGGTGATCCCCGAGACGCCCACGGTCGACCCGGCGCGCCTGGCGGCCGACCTGGCCACGCTCGAGTCGATGTCGGACGACGAGGTGGCGGCGATGCTCAGCGACGGCGCCACACCAGATCGGTGATCGAGCGTCCGGCGGCGATCCCGCGCGCTTCGTAGGCGGTCACCGGGCGGGCGATGCGACGCTCGGCCGTCTCGGGCACCAGCCGCGGCTCGGCCGCCACCATCGTGCGGGCGTGCTCGGCGTAGTCGGCCCAGTCGGTGGCGACGTGCAGCTCGCCACCGGGCGCGAGCGCCTCGGCCGCGGCCCCGGCGAAGGCCCGGTCGACCATGCGCCGGGCGACGTGGCGCCGCTTCGGCCACGGGTCGGGGAACAGCAGGCGGATCGCCGCCAGGGCTCCCGGGCGGCAGGCGCCGAGCGCCGCCAGCGCGTCGGCCTCGGCGACTCGCACGTTCCCCGGGTCGTCGGCGTCGAGCGCGGTCACGAGCTTGGCGAGCCCAGGGCGGTGGAGCTCGACCGCGACGACGAGCAGGTCGGGGCGGGCGCCGGCCCAGGCGATCGTCGCGGCGCCGTCGCCCACCCCGATGTCGAGGGCGACGCCGGCGCGCCCGGCGGCCTCGGCGGCCCGGGGCCACGAGGGGTCGAGCGTCGCCTGGAAGCGGGGGAGCAGGTCGCGCAGCGCCGAGGCCTTGGCCGCCGAGGTGCGGCCGCGACGCCGCGTGGTCCGCACCCCGCCCACCGTGCTGCTCGGGGGCTCGGTCGGGGTCGTCATGGCTCCAGCCTGGCCTGCCCGCGACGGGAGCGATGTCCGATATGGGTCGTTCGGCCCATGCCGAAGGGGAATCGCGGCGCGCCGCGCGATAGGGTGGCGCCGCAGCCGGCGGAGGGTTCCGCTCGACCGCAGCACGACCGGGGGGAGACGGTGATGGAGTCAGGGGTCCGTGGCACGAGGGGGTCCTCGTGGCGCTGAGGCGACCGAAGCAGCAGCGTGGCGCCGGCCTGGTGGCCGCCGACCTCGAGGGTGCGACGCCCGCCGAGGCCGAGCCGTTGGAGACGGTGTCGGCCGAGGACCTGGTCGAGGACGCCGCCGCGGCGGGCGAGGCGGTCGCCCCCGGTGCGTTGGCCGACCTGCCGGTGCCCACCGGGCTGCTCGGCGAGATCCTCGTCGAGCGGGGCGCGGTGTCGCAGGCCGCCCTCGACGAGGCGCTGCTCCGCCAGAAGGAGAGCCGTGAGCGCCTCGGCACGATCCTGCTCGAGTCCGAGCTGATCACCCAGGAGCAGCTCACCGCCGCCCTGGCCGCCCAGTACGACCTGAAGGTGGTCGCGGTGGCGAAGGCCGCGCTCGACCCCCGAGCCGTCCGGGTCCTGCCCGAGGAGCTGGCCCGCGAGCTCCAGGCCGTGCCCATGTCGCGGGCGGGCACCGCCATCGGCGTCGCCGTGGCCGACCCCGCCCGGCCCGGCATCTTCGAGGAGATCGCCGCCCAGAGCGACGAGGCCCTCGTCTTCTCGGTGGGCCTGCCCGAGGCCGTGGCCAACGCGATCGACCGCGCCTACCAGACCTCGGCCGTCGTCTCCGACGCCGTGCGGGTGTTCGAGGCGCGAGCATCCGAGCGGGCCGTCGTGGCCGCGGCCGACGAGGTCGACGCCAACGCCCCGATCGTGCAGGTGGTCAACACGATCCTCACCCAGGCGGTGCGCGACCGGGCGTCGGACGTGCACATCGAGCCGATGGGCGACCGGGTCCGGGTGCGCAACCGCATCGACGGCGCCCTCCACGAGGTCCTCTCGCTGCCGCAGGCGATGTCGCAGGCCCTGGTCAGCCGCATCAAGATCATGGCCGACATGAACATCGTCGATCGGCGCCGCCCGCAGGACGGCCAGATCGAGACCGAGGTCGACGGCAACGAGCTCGACATCCGCGTGAGCACGACCTCCACCCAGTACGGCGAGAAGACCGTGCTCCGCGTGCTCGACAAGGCCCGGGCGCTCTACGACCTCTCCACCCTGGGCATGCCCCCGGAGACCGAGGAGCACTACGCGGACCTCATCCGCTCGCCCTACGGGATGGTGGTCTGCGCCGGTCCCACCGGCTCGGGCAAGACCACGACGCTCTACGCCACGCTCATGGCGATCAACAGCGACGAGATCAACGTGATGACCGTCGAGGACCCGGTCGAGTACACGTTCCCGACGATCAACCAGATCTCGATCCACGAGCAGGCGGGCGTGACCTTCTCGGCGGGCCTGCGGGCCATCCTCCGCCAGGATCCCGACGCCATCCTGGTGGGCGAGATCCGCGACGTGGAGACGGCGCGCATCGCCATCCAGGCCGCGCTCACCGGCCACTTCGTGCTCTCGACGATCCACGCCACCGACGCCACGAGCGCCCTGCACCGCTTCCTCGACATGGGCATCGAGTCGTTCCTGCTCGCGTCGTCGATGCTCGCGGTCGTCGGCCAGCGCCTCATCCGGCGCAACTGCACCGAGTGCGTGGCGCCCTACGAGCCCTCGGCCGAGGACCTCGCCTTCTACGAGCGGGCCGGCGGCAAGCCCAAGGACACCTTCGTCATGGGGCAGGGGTGCGAGGCCTGCTCGGGCACCGGCTACTCGGGGCGCATCGGCGTCTACGAGGTCCTCACCGTCACCGACGAGATGCGCGACCTGGTGGTCCGCAACGCGCCGGTGGACGAGATCCGCAAGCTGGCCATCGACCAGGGCATGGTGCCCTTGCGAGACCAGGCGCTGCGCCTGGTGGCCGAAGACGTCACGACCATTGCGGAAGTCATCCGCACGATCTACATTCTCTAGCCGCTCTCGCACGAGGGAGCGCACATCCGGGGGGAGTGCCCACCATGGCAGTGTTCAAGTACACGGCCGTCACGCCGGAAGGCCAGCAGGTCAAGAGCACCATCGAAGGTGTCAGCCTGACGGCGGCGGAGAACGACCTGATCCGTCAGAACCTGCGGGTCGTCAAGATCCGCGAGCGCAAGGGGTTCTCGGAGATCGAGGTGTCGCCCGAGCGCGTGCCGCGCACCGAGGTGATGCACTTCTCGCGCCAGGTGGCCGCCTTCGTGCGCACCGGCATCCCGATCATCGACGCCGTGCGCGTGGTGGCCGACGGCACCGAGTCGAAGCGCTTCAAGCTCATCCTCGACGACGTGCGCGAGCAGCTCGAGGGCGGCGTCCCGTTCTCGGAGGCCCTCGCCCCGCACGCCGCCGTCTTCCCCTCCTACTACCTGGGGATCCTGCGCTCGGCCGAGCTCACCGGTCAGCTCGACACCGTGCTCGACCAGCTCGCCGTCTACATCGAGCGCGACATGGAGTCGAAGGCCCGGGTCAAGAGCGCGCTCACCTACCCGGCGGTCGTGGTCGTGCTCAGCATCCTGACGATGCTGGTCATGGTGGCCTTCGTGCTCCCGCGCTTCGTCGACTTCTTCGACGACCTCGACGCCGAGCTCCCGCTGCCCACCCGGATGCTCCTCGGGTTCGCCGGGTTCATGTCCACCTGGTGGTGGCTGCTGCTGCTGATCGTCATCGGCCTGGTCGCCTTCAACTGGTACGTCGGCCGCAACGAGGCGCTGCGGGTGAAGCGCAGCGGCATGCTGCTGCGGCTGCCCGTGATCGGCGTGATCCTCCAGTACTCCGCCGTCGAGCGCTTCTGCCGCATCGTCGGGGCCATGACCCGGGCCGGCGTGCCGCTCCCCGACACGATGGCGGCGGCGATCGACTCGACCAACAACCCGCTCTTCCAGGAGCGCCTGCGCGTCGCGCGCGACCAGATCCTCGAGGGCGAGGGCGTCGCCGGCCCCCTCGAGCGGACCGACCTGTTCCCCGTCGCCGCCGTGCAGATGATCCGGGTGGGCGAGGAGACCGGCACGCTCGACCAGCAGGTCGAGGCCGCCGCCAACTTCTACGCCACCGAGACCAGCTACAAGGTCAAGCGCCTCACCGACCTGTTCGAGCCGGCGGTCGTGCTCTTCATGGGCTTCGTGGTCGGGTTCGTGGCCGTCGCGCTGATCTCGGCCATGTACGGCCTGCTCTCGGGCCTCAAGGAAGAGGTGTGAGGGCGCTCGCCCACGTCCGGAGGAGCGCGCGCCGAGAGGCGGATCGTTCGGCGCGGGGCGAGACCCTCATCGAGGTGCTGGTCACCGTGCTGCTGATGTCGTTCGGCTTCGCCATCCTCTACGGCAGCCTCTTCACGGCCACCAAGATCACCGAGGCCAACAAGCGCCGGACCATCGCCTCGCAGGGCGTGCAGGCGTGGGCCGAGGGCACCGAGCAGGCGGCGACGCGCCTGGAGCCGAACAACTCGGCGTACACCTACCAGGCGTGCGCCCTCCCCGCGAGCTACGGCCAGCTGGCCCTGCCGAGCAACGCCGTGCCGAACGCCTGGCGCAACGACGCGGCCAACCTCGCCCCCGTGTCGATCGAGTACCTCACGGGGTTCGACGGGACCGGCCAGCCCACCTGGACGCCGTCCCAGCCGGCGTGCGAGGGCACCGGCGACAAGGGCCTCCAGAAGATCACCCTCCGGCTGAAGTCGCCGGCGGGGACCACGCCGGTGGTGCAGGAGACGTTGGTGGTCATCAAGCGCAACGCCGCCTGCCCGGCCGACACCACGACGTTCGAGAACCCCGACCTGGGACCGTGCTGACGTGAACCGCTTCCGCCTCCATCCCCGTCGTCCCGCTCCCCGCCGCGGCGAAGCGGGCTTCACCCTCGTCGAAGCGCTGGTGGCCATCGCCATCATCGGCGTGATCATCGTCCCGCTCGCCTACGCGTTCATCGCCAGCTTCCGGATCAGCGACGTCGCCGCCGCGAGCCTGAACGCCTCGGCCAACCGCGACTCGCTCGCCGAGTACTTCTCGAAGGACGTGTCGCGCGTCGATGCGGCCGGCGTCTCCACCGATGAGACGAAGTCGTGCGACATCCCCGGTGGCGGGGGCGGCACCCTCCACGTGACGCTCAACGCCAGCCGCGTCAACAACGGCACGCCGGTGACGGACCGGGTGAGCTACTGGGTCACCGGCAGCGGCCGGAACCTCGACATCGTCCGCCGCAGCTGCCTCGACGTGAGCCCGGGCACGCGCTCCTACACGGGCACCCAGGTCACCGTGGCCGACGACATCGCCGACACCGGCGCGACGGCGGCCAACACCGTCTTCGGCCTCTACGACAACGTGTCGAACCAGTACCTGGCCTGCAACGAGTTCGTGTGCGGCTTCCAGATCGTCGGCGCCTACCCGATGCAGGTCACGGCCCAGCGCCGGATCTTCGGGGCCGGCGTGCCGCTCGAGGTCGGCAAGATCTACAGCTCGTCGTTCACCCGGGGCCTCAGCCTCGGCCAGGCCTACGACCTCTACGACGTCAACGGCGCCTCGGTGGGCAGGAGGCCCGGTTCACCGACCAGCTGACGCTCGGGGCCGGCCTCGACGGGCCGAGCGACCTGACGGTGAAGTTCGCCGTGCAGCAGGTCGAGACGGGCAAGTGGCTGATCAACCCGGCCAACCCGCCCGGCAACGCCGACGCCGAGGTGCTCCCCGCCGACACCTCCACCCTCCGGTTCCAGGGCAACACCATGTTCGCCATGAACGGCGAGTACACCAACGGCCGTTGGCGGATGCCGCTGCGGCTGAGCGCCACCGACGCCATGAACCGGGCCGGCGAGTACGCGCCTTCACCTACATCGACTACGCCCTGTCGGGCGTGCCCACCAAGTCCTACGGCGGCAACTTCGGCTTCCCGCTGTGGGTGGACTGGCGGCGCCAGGAGTCGGTGTTCGTCGACTCCCTCAACGGCATCGACACCAACACCGGGCTCCAGGCCTCGCTGCCGGTGAAGACCCTGGCGAAGGCGTACCAGGTGGCGGCAGCCCAGAGCCCCAAGCGCATCTACGTGATCGCCACCAACGGCAGCTACGACCAGGTCACCCTGTCGGGCGCCATCGGGGCCGACAACCAGATCATGGTCGGTGGCCACGACCGCACCACGTGGCTGCGCGGTGCTGCGCCCGCCACCGCGGCCGCATCGGGCACGAAGATCGTCGGCAACGGCGCCGGCTCGGGCTACGGGCTCCGGGTCGACAACAAGGCCAACCTCCGGTTCCGGCAGATCATCATCGACTCCGGCAACGCGCCCTCCAACGGCGGCGCCGCCGGCGCCAACGGCAACAGCACCTACGGCGTCATCCTCGACGCGCCGGCCGGCACGGTGAAGACCACGTACTTCGAGTGGGGCTTCATCTCGGCCCGCAACGGCGGCGACGGCGTGGCCGGGAGCTCGCCCGCCAAGCCGGGCATGGCCTGCTGGGGCGGCGCGTCCAGCGGCCGCACGGGCTCGAGCACCAAGACCCGACAGGGCTCGGGGCCCACCTGCAACCCCGGCGACGTGCGCAACTCCGGCAACGGCGGCAGCGGTGGCGGCGAGACCTTCCTCGGCAACGACTCCGGTGGCAAGGGCGGTGACGGCGGGTCCCAGACGAACTACCTCGGCGCCGCCGGGCGGGCCGGGTGGCGAGGTGGCCGCGCGCATCGTGACCGCCCCCTCTCGGGAGGGCGTCGGCGGCTCGACCCCGCCGCAGACCGGCTTCGGGGCCAGCGGCTCCATCACCTACCCGGTGCCCCTCGGGCAGCCTCTGGAGCCCGCCGAAGGGCGCCAACGGCGCGGCTGGCGGCAACGGCGGTGGCGGTGGCGGTGGCGGTGGCGGTGGCGGCTGCACCCTCATCGGCACCGGGCCGGGCATGGGCGGCGGCTCGGGCGGCGAGGGCGGCGTCGGCGGCGGCGCCGGCACGGCCGGCGGGTCGGGCGGCGGATCGTTCGGCGTCTTCTCGATGCGCGACTCGCGCTTGTCCGTGGTGGAGACCCCGGTGGTGGCCGGCAACGGCGGCAACGGCGGCAACGGCGGCAACGGTGCCGCCGGCGGCGACGGTGGCGTGGGCGGCGCCGCCAACCAGCCGTTCAGCCTCCAGAACCGTGGCGGCGCGGGCGGCGGCGGCGGCTCGGGCGGCTCCGGCGGCGGCGGCGGCGCCCGTGGGTGGGCGGGCCCTCGGTCGGGATCTACTACCAGACCAACGGTCCGGCGGCGACGGGCGGCTCCTTCACCAAGGGCACGGCCGGGTCCGCCGGCAGCAACGGTCAGGGGTGCGGCCGGGCTGGCGGACCCGGCGGTCAGTCCGACCGGACCGCGGTCCAGATCATCGGCATCACGCTCTGGAGCTTCTCGGCCAACGGCGGCCTCGACGGGTTCGCCGGCCGCGTGGGCACCGACGCGACCACGACCGTGGCGGCGGCACCCGCCTGCCGCTACTGGTCTGGCGGCTACCAAGCGAACGGAACGGCCAACTGTGTCCTCGCGTGACCTGATCGCCCGAGCCCGCGCCGACGAGCGCGGCGCCATCATCGTGCTCGCCCTCGCGTCCTCGCGGTCATGGGCATCCTCACCCTGACGCTGATCACCTTCAAGCAGGTCGGCTCGAGGTCGCTCGTGGCCTACCGCATCGAGCGGACCCGGCGCTACGCCGCGGACTCCGCGATGCAGACCACCATCCGGCGCCTGCGGACAACCCGAACTTCGCCACGACCGCCAGCTTCACCGACTGCGCTCGACTGCCGCTGTTCGAGTACACCACCGGCGGGAACGTCTCCTCGGTGGTCGCCAGCGGCACCCGCTACGTCACCGTGCAGTGCCGCAACACGCCCAACGGGCTGCCGCCCGGGGTCGACCTCGACGGCGGGCAGGCGCCCCGGGACATCGAGCTCCAGGTCGTGTGCGCCCACTCGGGAGGCATGGTGGTCAACAGCCAGCTGACGTGCGGGTCGGGCGCCAACACCACCGTGATCGGGCCGCTCGGGTCCGCTTCGAGAACAACTACGACCTCGCGGCGTACCCGAACATCAACCAGCGGGCGGTCGTGCCCAAGATCCTCGTGTGGAGCATCTGGCTCTAGGGGTGATGATCCGAACGGCCCACAGACAAGCTCTCCGCGTGCTCCTAGCATGCGGATCCGCTGCGGTGGAATCCTCCTCGCGGCGCCATGGGGGACCGGTGGGCAGCTCGCCCCCGGCCCCGCCTCGAATCCCTTGGGGGGAACCAACGTGCTGAAGCATCTCAAGTCCAGCGAGGACTGGAGCGAGAAGAGCCTGGGAGCCAAGGGCTTCACGCTCATCGAGCTCCTCGTCGTGATCGTCATCCTCGGCGTGCTCGCCGCCGTCGTCGTGTTCTCGGTGAGCGGCATCACCGACAACTCGGAGCAGTCCGGCTGCGCCCAGGAGCTGCGCACCATCGAGACCGCCGTCGAGGCCTACCGGGCCCAGGAGGGCGCCTACCCCGCCAACATCGGCGCGCTGGCCCCCGGCTTCATCCGCAGCACCTCGAACCTGCTCGGCAGCTACACCGTGTCCGGCTCGACCGTGACGGTGAACTCCTGCCCGACGCCCTGATCGATCGCTGACCGGCTCGACCGGTCGTCGAACGTGGCAGCGCCCGCCCCCTCGGGGCGGGCGCTGTCGCGTCTGGGACCGTGGCGCGGGCCCGGGCGGCGGGGTGGACCGCCGCCCGGCGCGCCCTCAGGTGGGCGGTGCGGCGGCGGGCGCCGGCGCCGAGGTGGGTGCCGGAGGACGGACCTCCTTGGGGAGCACGGCGCGCTGCACGGCGTCCTCGTAGGTGATGAGGCCGTGGGCGACGAGCACCGAGAGGGACTGCTCGAGGGTCTGCATGCCCTCGCGCACGCTCTGGCCGAGGATGTTGCGGACCTGGTGGCTCTTGGCGTCGCGGACGAGCGTGCGGATGGCGCTGTTGGCCACGAGCACCTCGAACGCCGCGATCATGCCGCCGTCGGTGCGGGGCACCAGCCGCTGGGCCACCACGCCGGTGAGCGAGGCGGCGAGCTGCACCCGGATCTGGGTCTGGCGCTCGGCCGGGAACATGTCGATGATCCGGTCGATGGCCGACGCGGTGTCGTTGGTGTGCAGCGTGGCGAACACGAGGTGGCCGGTCTCGGCCACCGAGAGCGTCGTGGCGATGCTCTCGATGTCGCGCATCTCGCCCACCAGCACCACGTCGGGATCCTCGCGGAGCGCATCGCGCAGGCCACCGCCGAAGGTCGCGACGTCGAGGCCGATCTCGCGCTGCGAGACGATCGACTGGTCGTGGTGGTGCACGTACTCGATCGGGTCCTCGAGGGTGAGGATGTGGCGCCGCTGGGTGCGGTTGATGTGGCCGATCATCGCCGCCTGGGTCGTCGACTTGCCCGAGCCGGTGGGCCCGGTCATCAGCACGAGGCCCTGGCGCTGGGTGCAGAACGACTCGAGGACCGGCGGCAGCAGCAGGTCGGCCATGGTCGGGATCTGGTACGGGATGGCGCGCAGCGCCAAGCTGGCCGCGCCCTGCTGGCGGAACACGTTGCCGCGGAACCGGGTCACGTCGGACCACGAGAACGAGAAGTCGACGGCGCGCTCGTCGACGAAGCGCTGCTGGAGGTCGTCGGGCAGCATGGCGCCGATCAGCTCCTCGGTCTCGGTGGCCGAGAGCGGCGCGTGGCCGGGGACCGGGTACAGGTCGCCGTCGATCCGGAACATCGGCGGCATGCCGGCCGCGATGTGGATGTCGGTTCCCCCCCGCTCCCAGAGCTCGCGCACCAGCCCCTCGATGGGTTGGACGTTGACCTGGTCGATGTGCA
The DNA here is from genome assembly GCA_041394165.1 of Acidimicrobiales bacterium. GTDB lineage: Bacteria > Actinomycetota > Acidimicrobiia > Acidimicrobiales > Iamiaceae > Aquihabitans. Next base: position 15,771 of record JAWKIT010000002.1, on the reverse strand, counting down.
TCGCGCCAGTCTCGCGCTCCGCGGCGGGCCGCGCCGTCGCCGGTGCCCGGGCCGTGTCGGCCAGGCCGGGGGTCCGCTAGGGTCCAACCCCGGCGCGCACCCTGGGGGGAGGCGCGGATCCGCGGGGGAGGACGAGATGCTCACGAGTCAGGCACGTCGGTTCGGAGATGCGCTGGTCGACCGCCACGTCATCACCCGCGAGGTGATGGAGGCCGCGCTCGACGACGCGGCGAGCTCGGGGCGGCCGTTCCCCGACGTCGTGAGCGCCCTCGGCGACATCCCGCCCACCGACCTCGCCGCGGCCTGGGCCGCTGCGCTCGGCGCCCACTTCGTCGACTTCGGCACCGCGGTGATCGAGCCCGAGGCGGTGGCCCTGCTGCCCGAGCAGGTGGCTCGGGCCAACCACGCCGTCCCCGTCTCGCTCACCAACGGCACGCTCCTGGTCGCCTTCTCGGTGCCCCTCGAGCCCGCCACCGTCCGCGCCGTGACCGACCAGCTGCGCGCGAGCGGCGTCGAGGTCGAGGTCGGCATCGCCGACGGGGGCGCGATCGACGAGGCCCTGGCGGCCACCTACGGAGGGCCGGGCCCGTCCTCCGGGGTGGCATCGGTCGGCCACGCCGAGCCCTCCGCCGAGCTCTACCGACTGTTCCGCCGCACGCTCGAGCTCGGCGCATCCGACCTGCACCTGGCGGCCGGCCAGCCACCCTTCATCCGCATCGTCGGCGAGCTGGTCCGCATGCCCGACGAGCCCGAGCTCAGCGCGGCGAAGGTCCGCGAGCTGGCCTTCTCCATCCTGTCGGTGCGCCAGCAGCAGCGGTTCGAGGAGAACCAGGAGCTCGACACCTCCCACGCCATGGGGACCACGGTGCGCTTCCGCGTCAACGTGTTCGTGCAGCGCAACGCGGTCGGCGTCGCCTTCCGCGTCATCCCCTACGAGGTCGTGCCCTTCGAGCAGCTGGGCCTGCCGGCCATCGTGGAGACCTTCGCCGACTACCCCCGTGGCCTGATCCTCGTCACCGGGCCCACGGGTTCGGGCAAGTCGACGACGCTGGCCTCGCTGGTCGACATCGTCAACCGCAAGCGCCAGTGCCACATCATCACGATCGAAGACCCGATCGAGTTCGTCCACAACTCCAAGGTCGCCCTGGTGAACCAGCGCGAGGTCGGCAGCGACACCGAGGGCTTCGGCGCGGCGCTCACCTCCGCCATGCGCCAGGACCCCGACGTCATCCTCGTGGGCGAGATGCGCGACCTCGAGACCATCTCCACGGCCATCACCGCGGCCGAGACCGGCCACCTCGTGTTCGCCACCCTGCACACCCAGGACGCCGCCCAGACCGTCGACCGCATCATCGACGTCTTCCCCGGCGAGCAGCAGTCGCAGGTGCGCATCCAGCTCGCCAACTCGCTCCAGGGCGTGGTGACCCAGCAGCTGGTGCCCACCGCCGACGGCCGAGCCCGGGCCGTCGCCTCCGAGGTCATGATCGCCAACCACCCGATCCGGGCCCTCATCCGCGACGGCAAGGTCCACCAGATCCACAACGCGATGATGTCGGGCCGCAAGGTCGGGATGCAGAGCATGGACGACTCGCTCGCCGAGCTCGTGCGGCGCGGGATGGTGAGCCGGGAGCAGGCGCTGCGCCGGGCCCAGCACCCCGACGACCTGAACCGCCTGCTCGGTGGCAGCGCCCCCGCGCCGGTCTGACGTCGTCGCGCAGACTCGGACGGGCCTCGGCCGCGCCGACGCGGCGATCGTCGCGGCGGCGGCGTGGCTCCTCGTCGTGTGGTCGCCCGCCCTCGACCTCGGGCTGCTGACGCCTCGCCAGGCGGCGGTGCTCGTCCTCGCCGGGCCCGGCCTCGTGGTCGCCTCCGGCCTCGCCCGTCGTGGCGACGTCGGTGCCCGCTGGCTCCTCGCCGTGGTGGTGTGGTCGGCGTTCAGCGCGCTGGTCGCGCCGCACCCGCGGCTCGCGCTGCTCGGGAGCTACGGCGCGGATGTGGCCTGGGTCTGGTCGGCGGGCGCCGCCGGCGCGTGGGGGCTCGGGCGACGACTCCGCCCCGAGGGCCGACGGGCCCTCGCCACGGTGCTCGTCGTGGGCCTCGCGGCCAACGTCGCCTTCGCCGTCCTCGAAGCGGCGATCGAGCCGGCCGGCATCCTCGGTCCCCAGGAGGGCCGGGTGCGCGGCCTGGTGTCGAACCCGGTCTTCCTGGCGAGCCTCCTCACCGGCGCCCTGGGCCTGGCCGGTCGGGTGGCCGGGGGCGACGCCGCGGCGCGCCGGCGAGCGGTGGCGGCCGCCAGCGTCGTGCCCATCGCGATGGCGATCAACCTGAGCGGAAGCCGGACCGCCCTCGGCGGCGGGGCCGTCCTCCTCCTCGCCGCGGTGCTGGCAGGCGCGCGGCGCTCGCGGGCCGGAGCCGGGCCGGCGACGGCGCGGGCGCTGGTGGCGCTGGGCGCGCTCGCGCTGGGCGTCCTCCTGTCGGTGCCGATCCAGGCCGACACGGCGGGCACGGCCCGACTCGGCGAGACCGCCAGCTCGTCGGGCTTCGAGAGTCGGGCGCTGGCCTGGGGGTACGGGCTCGACGCCTGGACCGAGCGGCCGATCGCAGGCTGGGGGCCGGGTCGGTTCCGCGAAGCCACCAGCTCGAGGACGACCGCGGCGTTCGTGCGGGCCGAACGGCCCGACAAGCTGTTCTACGACGCCCACGACCTCTTCGTCGAGCACCTCGTGACCACGGGCCTCGTCGGCCTGGTGCTGCTCCTCGGCTTCCTCCTCGCCGCCGCCCGCCGCGCCCGGGGCCCCTTCGCCTGGTTCGCCCTCGGCGTCGCCGTGACGTGGCTCCTGAACCCGCCGTCGGCCACGACCGCGCCCATCGCCCTGCTCGCCCTGGGTGCGGCGTGGACCCGTCAGCCGGCCTCGACCGCACGGGCGGTGTCGCGACCGGGCGTCGGGCGCACGGTCGGCGCTGCTGTCGCGGCCGTCGGCGTCGCCTTGGGCGTGAACCTGCTCGTCGTCGACGCCTACGTCCACCGGGCGACGACCACGGGCGACCTCGGCGCCGCCCGAACCGCCCAGCGGCTCTACCCCGGCGATGCGGTGATCACCGGCCTGGTGACGGACGTCCGGATCCAGCGGATCGAGCTCGGCACGGGCGGGCCCGACGAGTCGTCCGCCGTGGTGGCGTCCGCCCGGCGAGCGGTGCGCGAAGAGCCGAGCCGCGCCACCTGGTGGTCGGCCCTCGGGAGGGTGGAGGGGACCTTCGGCGCCGGCTCGCGCGCCGACGACCTCGATGCCGCCGAAGCGGCGTTCGAGGAGGCCCTCGAGCGCAGCCCCTGGTCCGCGGAGGCCATGCAGGGCTTGCTGCTGGTGGCGAGGTTGCGGGACGACGCGGCGGCCGAGGCGCAGTGGACCGAACGGCTCTGCGAGATCGACCTCTGCCCGCCGGAGGGCTGAGCGCCGTGGGCTACCGTCGATCGGCATGAGGACGGTGCGGGCCGACGAGCGAGGGTTCACCTTCTCCGAGCTCGCCCTGGTGCTGGTGGTGCTCGGCATCCTGATCGCGATCGTCGCCTGGGGCGTCGGCGGCATCGACGAGACCTCGACCGAGCGCGACTGCCGCAGCGAGCTGCGCGAGCTGAAGGCGGCCACCGAGCAGTTCAAGGCCCAGGCCGGGTTCTACCCGCCCGACGATCGGGCCCTCGAGCAGTCGGGCGTGCTGGCCCGATCCGAGACGCCGAACTGGAAGGTCGTCACCACCGACGATGCCGAGGGCCCCGAGTACCGCCCCGAGGGCGATCGCTGCGGCTGACGAGCGGCCCTACTCCATCGGGGCGAGCGGGTCGAGCTCGTCTTCGGCCTCGTGGCCCGAGCTGTGCCGCCGGCTGATGCCGGCCACCACCACGGCGACCGCGGCGGCGATCACGTTGCCCACCACCCACGCCGCCGAGGCGCCGTCGAGGCCATGGCCCTTCTGGGTGCCCGGCACGAGGATGAGCGCCGGCACGATGATGGCCAGCATGAGCGTCACCGTGATGACCACGGTGGCCACGTGGCGGTGCAGCACCCGCACCTCGGTGAGCAGGAGCGAGGTCACCGCCCACGGGATGCCGGCGAGCATCATGGCTGGGAGGATGTGGGCGGCGTCGCGGTAGCTCTCGTCGAACACCGCCACGACCAGGCCCTTGCCGAGGAAGGTGGCGAGCGCCCCGAGCGCCATCAGCCCCACCGCGAGGGCCAGTGCGAGGCGCATCTGCGAGCGGACGTGGGCGCCGCCCTTGCCGCCCTCGGCGAGCAGCGCCTGGCCGATGGCCGAGGGCACGTAGAAGGCGATGGCCACGATGCCCCACGCCACGTAGAAGCTGCCGTTGGTGGTGCTGTCGACGTGCTTGAGCACGATGACCGGCAGGGCGAAGTAGGGCGCCTGGTAGGCGAGGGTGGAGAGGTAGTTGATGGCCGAGTAGCGGGTGGCGGCCCGCGCGGTGGCGGGGCGGGGACGGAGCTGGTGGCGGCCCCCGGTGATGCGGTTGATGAGGGCGACGCCGAGGAAGCCCGAGACGGCCACCGGACCGGCGAGGTAGAGGAAGATCAGCAGCGCTCGGTGGTCGCTGTGCCGGAGCAGGGGGAGGAGCGCGATCTTGGCCACGGCCACCAGGCAGATGCGCAGCAGGACGAGGTTCCAGCGTCGCATCGTCATGGCCCGGACGTCGACGATGAGCGAGAACGCCGAGCCCATGACGATGAGGGCGAAGAGCGCGAACCCGCCGACGGGGTGCCAGTCCCACAGGACGTCGGCCGCGCCGGGGTCGACCAGCCAGAGGTAGCCGGCCGAGGCGACCACGGCGGCCGGCACGGTGGCGAGCACCCCCCAGGCGAACACGACGTGGCTGTCGACGTCGCGGTCGGCGGCGTAGCGGGCCAGGGCCACGGGCAGCCCGAGGCCGGCCAGGTAGGTGACGAACAGGACCGAGGTGAACAGCGCCGACGCGTCGCCGAAGTCGGCCTTGACGTCGAGCTTGCTGACGAGGATCGAGAACGCCAGGCCGCCGAAGCCCTGCACGGCGGCGCCGATCACCAGCACCCCGGAGCCGGTGAGCAGCTCGCCGTGGCCGCGGACCCGGCCGCGCAGGCGGGCCGTCCGGCCGCCCCGCACGTAGCTGCCGCTCACCTCGATGCCGTCGCCCGGATCGGTGGCGGCGGCCGCCTCGACGGGCGCGGAGGAGGGCGAGGCGGTCACAGCGGATCCATCGTAGGGGTGGGGGACGCGCCGACCCAGGCCAGGTCTGGCGGCCGATCTTGACCGGTGGGTCCAGATCGGGCGTAGCCTCACGACGTGCCCGAGCCGATCCCGCCCGCCCCGACGCGTGCCGAGGCCGAGGCCGCGGGGCTGGGGACCTACCCCGGGGCCCGCCGGCCGGATCGGCGCCGGACCGTGTCGTCGGGCGGGCTCGACCTGGCGGTGTGGGAGTGGGGCGACCCCGATGCGCCGCCGGTGCTCCTCGCCCACGGCGGCTTCGACTTCGCCGGCACGTTCGACACGCTCGCGCCGCGGGTGGCCGACGCGGGGTACCGGGTCGTGTCGTGGGACCAGCGCGGCTGCGGCGACTCGGCGCACGCCCACCTCTACTCGTGGGATGCGGACCTGCGCGACGCCGCGGCCGTCCTCGACTCGATCGGACCTCGACCGCTGCCAGTGGTCGGGCACTCCAAGGGCGGCGCCCAGATGCTCCAGCTCGCCGACGCCCTGCCCCACCGGGTGAGCCACCTGGTCAACCTCGACGGCCTGCCCTCCCGGCGCTCGTGGCCCGACGTGCCCGACCACCACCGCACCCGGATGCTCAACGGCGAGCTCGGCGCCTGGCTCGACCACCGCCGCCGCGCCGGCACGAAGGTGCGCCGACCCGGCACCCTCGAGGAGCTCGCCGAGCGCCGGGGGCGCATGAACCCGCGCATGGACCCGGCGTGGCTCCGCTACCTCGTGCCGATCGGCGGCTACGAGCGCCCGGACGGGTGGCGGTGGAAGATCGACGCGTCCATGCGCATGGGCGGCTTCGGCCCGTGGCGGCCCGAGTGGTCGATGTCGCGCCTCCCGTCGCTCGGGATGCCGGTGCTGTGCGTGCTCGGCCTCGACCGCGAGGTCATGGGCTGGGGCACCCTCCCCGAGGACGTGACCCCCCACCTGCCGGCCGGCGCCCGCTTCGTGCCCCTCGAGGGCGTGGGCCACTTCGTCCACATCGAGCAGCCGCAGGCGGTGGCCGACCTGGTGCTGGAGCTGATCGCGTGACCACGATCCGGCTCACGCACGTCCGGACCGAGCTCGCCCTCCACGAGCTGCGCGCCGGCGAGGGCCGCCCGCTGCTGCTGCTCCACGGCCTGGGGGAGCGCACGCCCGACGCCGTGCCCGACGATGTGGCCGCTTGGCCCGGGCCGATCGTCGGGCTCGACCTGTCGGGCCACGGGGCCTCGAGCCGGGCGCCCGGCGGGGGCTACACCGCCGAGGTGCTGATGGCCGACGTCGACACGGTGCTGGCCCACCTCGGCCCGGCCACGATCGTGGGGCGGGGCCTGGGCGCGTACGTGGCCACCCTCATCGCCGGCGCCCGGCCCCAGCTCGTCCGGGGTGCGGTGCTCTGCGACGGTCCGGGCCTCGCCGGCGGCGGTCCGGCCCCGCACTCGCCGGCGGTCATCGCCCCCCTCGCCCTCCACGACGACGCGGACGCGCCCGATCCCTACGCGCTCGTCGAGCTGGCGCGCGACATCCGGCCCGAGGACTACGCCACCACGTACGTGCGCCAGGCGATCGAGCTCTCCGGGCTCGAGGTGCCCGTCGCCGTCGCGGCCGTCGTGCGTCCGCCCTGGCTGGCAGCCGTGGCGGCGGAGCCCGGCGTCGCGGTGGAGCCGCTCGCCGACGCGATCCGACGCTACGGCGCCGTGGGCTGAGCGTCGGCGCTCACGCGTCGCGCGCCACCACGAAGTCGGCCAGGTCGCGCAGCGCCCCGGCGGCCTCGGCGCCGAGCCCCAGCTGGTCGAGGGCACCGACCGCGCGAGCGTGGAGCGCGGCGATCTCGGCCTCGACCTCGTCGAGCGCGCCGGTGGTGCGCAGCAGGTCCTGCAGCTGGGCCACCAGGTCGTCGTCGAGCTCGCCGCCGACCCGGGCGAGCAGCGCTCGGCCCGCGGCGTCGGCGCGCTCGGCCGCCACCGCCAGCAGCTGCGTGGGCTTGCCCTCGCGGAGGTCGTCGCCCACCGGCTTGCCGGTGCGCTCGGCGACGCCGTAGACGCCGAGCACGTCGTCGCGCAGCTGGAAGGCCTCGCCCAGCGGATCGCCGTAGGCGCTCACCCGCTCGGCCAGGGCGGCGTCGCCGGCGAGGATCGCCCCCACCTGCAGCGGGCGCTCGATCGTGTACCGGCCCGACTTCATGCGGGCGATGCGCCGGGCGCCCTGGCGGCCGACGCCACCGGTGGCCGTGCCGGCGAGGTCGAGGTACTGGCCGATGTTGAGCTCGATCCGCAGCTCGTGCCAGAGCGTCCACAGCTCGGCGGGCGCGTCGGGCAGGAGCAGGTCGCTGTAGACGAGGGCCAGGTCGCCGGCCAGGATCGCCACCCCCTCGCCGAAGCGGCGCGACTCGCCCGACCAGCCCGCGGCGTGGTGGCGCCGGTCGAACCGCCGGTGCACGGCGGGCGCGCCGCGCCGGGTGGCCGATCCGTCCATCACGTCGTCGTGGATCAGGGCGAACGCCTGGAGCATCTCGAAGGCGGCGCCGGCATCGACCCACCGATCGTCGGCCCGGTCGCCGCCCGCCGCGACGAAGCCCCAGTGGCAGAAGACCGGCCGGAGGCGCTTCCCGCCGGCGAGGACGAGGGATCGCACGGCGTCGAGCGGCTCGACCAGCCCCGGATCGAGGCGACCCCACCGCTCGGTCTCGGCGTCGAGCAGGGCCAGGACCCGAGCCTCGACGCGCGACGCCACCGCGCGGAGCCCGGCGGGGAGCGGATCGGCCTCCGCCGAGGGTGCTCGTCCGGCCATCAGCGCAGGCTACGGCCGCGCGACCGGGATCGTGCCATCGACCGAGGCCCCGGTGAACCACGCCACCGTGGCGCGCAGGCCCTCCTCGAGGGTCGTGGCCGGCCGCCATCCGAGGTCGGCGGCGGCGGCCGCGGTGTCGGCGAAGCTGTGGCGCACGTCGCCGGGGCGCGGCGCCAGGTGCTCGGGGTCCACCGGCACCTCGAGCAGCCGGCCCATCGCCGCGAGCAGGTCGAGCAGGGAGTGCTCCACGCCGCCGGCCACGTTGTAGGCCCGGCCGGCGCACACCTCGGCGGGGGCCGCCGCGGCGGCGAGGTTGGCGGCGACCACGTCGCCGACGAACGCGAAGTCGCGGCTCTGGTGGCCGTCGCCGTGGACCCGGGGCCGCTCCCCGGTGCGCAGGGCATCGATGAACGTCGGGATGACCGCGGCGTAGCTCGAGCTGGCGTCCTGCCGGGGCCCGTAGACGTTGAAGTAGCGCAGGGCCACGGTCTCGAGGCCGAACAGCTCGTGGAAGACGCGCAGGTAGTGCTCGGCGGCCACCTTGGAGGTGGCGTACGGCGAGTGGGGCACGAGCGGGGCGGCCTCGACGGTGGGACGGGGCGCCTCGCCGCCGTACACGCTGCTGCTCGACGCGGCCACGACCCGCCGGACGCCGCCGTGACGCGCGGCCTCGAGGAGCGTGAGCGTGCCCCGCACGTTCGAGCGGTCGGTGAGCAGGGGGGTCTCGATCGATCGGGGCACCGAGCCCCGGGCCGCCTGGTGGAACACGACCTCGACGCCGTCGACCGCCGCGGCCACCAGCTCCTCGTCGCAGAGGTCGCCCTCGTAGAACGTGGAGTCCGGCGGGAGGTTCTCGGCGCTGCCGGTGGACAGGTCGTCGAGGATGCGGACCTCGTGGCCCTGGGCGATCAGGGCGTCGGCCAGGTGCGATCCGATGAACCCGGCCCCACCCGTCACCAGCGTCAGCATCCGGCGCACACTACCGATCGCCGCGACCGCGTCGCCCACGGAGGTCGGCCCGTACCCTGGTCGGGTGCGCTGCGCCCGGCCCCTGCTCACCGTCGCCGCGCTCCTCGCCCTCGCCGGGCTGGTCCCCGCGTGCGGCGGCCAGGACTTCGCCGACCGCACCGCCGAGGTCGTGGTGGGCGGCGACCGGCGCACCTACGACGTGGTGTCGTGCGGGCTCGACGAGCACACCGCGTTCCTCGTGGCCCGGGCCGACGACGGCGCGCTGCTCCAGGCGGTGGTCGGCCTGGAGGACGATGACGCCACCGGGGTGACCGCCTCCACGGGGCTCACGATCGACCTCCGGCCCGAGCGGACCGACACCCGCCTCGGTGCGTTCGGCGCCGAGGCCTGGGCCCGGCGGGGATCGGCCGGGCCGCCACCGGGCGAGGTGCGCTCGGCGCGCCTGCGCGGCAGCCGCATCCAGCTGACGGCGGCCGCCGTCGGGCTCGACGAGGACGATCGGCCGCTCCCGTCGGCCGAGCCGGCGGCGGTGTCGGTCGATGCCCGCTGCGACGAGCGCGACGACGCCGCGACCACCGGCCCCTGAGGGCGCATCGCCCCGGGCGTCGCAGGGTGCTCGTAGGCTCGCGTCCTCGTGGAGGAGACCGATCGCCGTCCGACCCCGGGGCCGCTGGCGGGCGTGGTGCGGGCCGTGGCCATCGTCGGCATCGCCCTGGCCGTCTACTTCACGCTCCCGTTCCACGGCGAGCACTGGCCGGTGGCGGTGGCGCTCGGGATGGGGGCGGTGGTCGCATCCGTGCCCATCACGCTGCACCGCGTCGAGCGCATCCGCACCTCCGACCACCCGGTGGCCGAGGCGGTCGAGGCCGTCGCCATCCTCGCCTCGCTGATCCTCGTCGCCTTCGCCACCACCTACTACGCCATCGCCACCAACACCGACCAGATCCCGGGCATCCACACCAAGATCGACAGCTTCTACTTCACGATCACCACGGTGGCCACGGTGGGCTTCGGCGACATCGTCCCCACCGGCCAGGCGGCCCGGATGATCGTCGCCGTGCAGATCCTGCTCAACATCTCGCTCATCGCCGGCTCGTTCCGGCTCGTGAGCGGCGCGGCGCACGACCGCCGGGCCGAGCGCCAGGCCGGCTGAGCGAGCCGACGGCCGTCAGGCCCCGTCGTCGTCGGCGTCGTCCTCGCCGGTGGGCGCGAGCGAGCCGGCCACCTCGTCGACGCGCAGGCGGGCCGAGGCGATCCGCTCGCGGCAGTGGGCGATGAGCGCGCTCGCGCGCGCCACGTCCGTGGCCACCCGGTCGACGTCGGGCTCGTCGTGCTCCAGGCGGTCCAAGATGGCGTCGAGCTCGGTGACGGCCTCGGCGTAGGTGAGCTGGTCGGCGGGGACGGGATCGGTCATGGCGCGGGCTCCGGGGCATCGGTGGGGTCGGGGACGACGGTGCTGTGGACGGTGCCCTGGGCGAGCCGGGTGATCAGCTCGGTCCCGGGCGGGGCGTCGGCGGGGCGGCGCACGAGGCGGCCGGTCGCGGTGGTGGTGATCGACCAGCCGCGGGCGAGCGCGAGGGCGGGGTCGTGCACGCCGGTGCGGGCCTCCTGCGCGTCGAGGCGGACGGCGGCGGCGTCGAGGCGGGACCGGGCGCCGCGCCGCGCGCGGGCGCCCACCAGGTCGAGGTGCCGGTCGGCCCGGTCGAGCGAGCGGACCGCAGCGCCCGGCGCGGGCGGTGCGCTGCGCGAGCCGCTGGTCGGCGCGCGCCAGGGTGCGCTCGGCGGAGCGGGCGGCGCGCACCCGGCGATCGTCGAGTCGGGCCTCGGCCACCCGCGTCGCCCGGGCCACCGCTCGCTGCAGCGACGCCGCCCGCTGCTCCACGCCGCGGCCGAACGCCTGCACCTGGGCGACGACCGAGGCGGCCGCCGCGGTGGGCGTCTTGTGGGCCCGGTGGGCGACCTCGTCGGCGATGGACCGATCGACCTCGTGGCCGATGCCGGTGAGCACGGGCACCGGCATGGCGGCGATGGCGCGGGCGATCTGCTCGGTGTCGAAGCCGGCGAGGTCGGTGCGGGCGCCGCCGCCGCGCACGAGCAGCACCACGTCGACCGTCGCGGCGGCGAGCGCGGCCAGGGCCCGGGCCACCGACGGACCGCAGTCGGGGCCCTGGGTGCGGGCGTCGGCCAAGACCACCTCGAAGCCGATGCCGCTGGCCTCGAGCTCGGCCATCACGTCGGCGTGCGCCGCCGTGCCCCGGCTGGTGACCACGCCCACCCGCAGCGGCACGAGCGGCATCGGCACCCGGGCGTTGGCGTCGAGGAGGCCCTCGGCGCCGAGGGCGGCGAGGAGCCGGTCGCGGTCGGCCTGGAGCCGGCCGAGGGTGAACGCCGGGTCGATGCCGTGCATCCGCAGCTGCAGCGATCCCCGCGGCGCGTACCAGCGGATGCGGCCCTGGATGCGCACCTCGACGCCGTCGGACATGCGCACGCCCCCGCCGGCCCGCACCAGCTGGCGGTTCACCAGCTCGCGCTCGGGCGCCAGCAGGGTCACGCTCAGCTGGGCCTCCGGCGCGCGACCCGACTCGGTGGGCTCCACCAGGTCGAAGTAGACGTGGCCGTTGTTGGCCCGGCTCAGGTTGCGGATCTGCCCGGCGACCCACACGTCGTCGGGGAGGGCGGCCACGAGGAGCCGGCCGAGGTGGGCGGCCAGCTCGCCCACCGTCCACGTGTCGGCGTCGGGCCCGCGGCCCACCGACTCGTCGAACAGGGCGCCGTCGCTCACGGCGCCCGACGGTACCGGCCCCCGGGCCCGACCGGGGCCGTGCCACCGATCCGGCTCGGCCCCGCCCGCCCCGCCCCCCGGGGTGGTCCGCATCGGGGCGGTCGCCCGGGCGCCCGCGGCGGCGCGAGGGACGGCCGGGCCGGGCGGGCCCGATCGCGGGCGCCGGTCACCGGCGGTAGGGTCGGCGGCACGGTCGGTGCCGAGGGGACGGCGCCGGCGCACGACGATCAGAGGGGACCGATCAGGTGGCACGAGCGACGGGTCAGCGCGCGACGCAGCGACGGGCGAGGAGGGCGCTCGGCGGCATCGCCCTCTCGGTGGGGCTGCTCGCGGGCAGCGCCGCCGCGGGGGTCGGGCCGGCGGTCGCCACGCCGGCGGCGCCCGCGGCGCCGGGGCGGACGTCGGGCAACGCGAGCGTGGCCCCTGCGGCCCTCGCCCCCCAGCCGATCGCCACGCCGTACGCCCGCCAGATCCTCGAGCGCCTCCGCGCCGGGCTCGCCCCGGCCACCGAGGCCGAGGTGGTGGCGCTCGGCGAGGAGCTCGACGGCGGCACCTCGGGGGTCGACGCGGTGCGCGGCCAGCTCCTCGCCGATCCGTGGCTCGCCGCTCGCATCGGCGATACCTACCAGCGCTGGCTGGGCCGCGCCGCCGACCCGTCGGGCCTCGCCCACTGGCAGGCCGTGGTGCGCGGCGGCCGGACGCTCGAGCAGCTCGAGCAGGCGTTCGGCCTCTCCGACGAGGCCTGGCGCTCGGGCGGCAGCACCAACGCCGGCTACGTCGACGTCGTGTTCGAGGCGCTCCTCGGCCGCCCGGCCGACCCGAACGGCAAGGCGTTCTGGACCGGTCGCCTCGACCGCGGCACGACGCGCGACTCCTTCGTGCGCGGCGTGATCCGCTCGAACGAGCGGGCCGTGCCGCTGGTGCGCGACGCCTACCTCGCCATGCTCGGTCGCCCGGCCGACCCCGGGGGCCTGGCGTCGAAGGTCGACCAGTACCGCCACGCCCGCACGTGGGAGCTGGAGCTGCTCGCCGGCCTGCTCGGCTCGTCGGAGGCCCGCAACCAGGGCTGCGATCCCTTCGACGGGCGCAAGTGCTTCCTGCCGTTCCCGAACGACCGCTTCACCACCACCGACCCGGGGACGGCGACGGGGCGGCGCATCGCCTTCAAGCGCGAGTGGCTCGCCCCGAACGCCCAGGGGGTGCGGCCCAACCCGCAGGAGTGGAACCGCAACGACGGCTTCAGCCCCGGCCAGGCCGGCCTGCTGAAGGTGCCGGGCATCGACCTCGACCAGACCGGCGCCGCCACCCTCGACGACATCGGGGCCTACGCCGACGAGGACGCCCCGATCGTGGCCATCGACGCCGAGACCGGCGAGCGCCAGCCGATCTTCGCCGAGCTCGATGCCAACATCCCCGAGGCGGACCGGGCGAGCGACCAGCTGCTCTACCTGCGGCCGGCGACGAACTGGACCGCCGGGCACCGCTACATCTTCGCCCTGCGGAACCTGAAGCGGGCCGACGGGTCCACGATCCCGGCGCCCGACAGCTTCGCCCGCTTCAAGACCGACGACGGCAGCGCCTTCGTCGGCGACGCCCACGATCGCTGGGTGCACCAGCAGTTCCTCTTCAGCGACCTGGCCGAGGCCGGCATCGGCGTCGACGACCTCTACCTGGCGTGGGACTTCACGGTGGCCTCCACCGAGAACACCACGGGCCGCATGCTCCACATCCGCGACGACGCCCTCGCCGCGCTCGACGGCCACGCCCCCGACTTCACCATCACGTCCGTGCAGGAGAACCCCGAGGCCGGCATCGTCCGGCGGGTCGAGGGCACCTTCGAGGTGCCGAACTACCTCACGGGCGACGGCTCGGCGGGCAACGGCTTCAACACCGACCCCGCCACCGGGCTCCCGGTGCGCAACGGCTCGCTGACCGCCCGCTTCGGCTGCAGCGTGCCCGACGTGGAGGCCGACGGCACCGCCCGGCCGGTCATCTACGGCCACGGCCTCTTCGGCAGCTACGGCGAGGTGTTCTCCAGCCCGCAGCGCACCATGGTCAAGGACCACGACATGGTCTACTGCGCCACCGACTGGATCGGGATGAGCGAGGGCGACATCGGCAACGCGGCGACGATCCTCCAGGACATCTCGACGTTCAACACCCTCGCCGACCGGTCGCAGCAGGGCATCTTGAACACGATCGTCCTCGGTCGGCTGATGCTCGCCCCCGACGGCTTCAACGCCGACGCCGCCTTCCAGCACCCGGGCGGCGCGCCGCGCATCGACACGAGCGCGCTGTTCTACGACGGCAACAGCCAGGGCGGCGTCATCGGCGGCGCCTTCGTGGCCGTCTCGCCCGACGTGCGCGCCGGCGTGCTGGGCGTGGCCGGCATGAACTACTCGACGCTGCTCGAGCGCAGCGTCGACTTCGACCCGTTCGGGGCCCTGATGAAGCAGAGCTACCCCGACGCCGTCGACCGGGTGGTCGGCCTCCAGTTCATCCAGATGCTCTGGGACCGGGGCGAGACGAACGGGTACGCCGCCCACCTCACCGAGGACCCGCTGCCCGGCTCGGGCTCCAAGCGGGTGCTGATCCACGTGGCGCTCGGCGACCACCAGGTGGCCCCGTTCACCGCCGAGATCGAGGCCCGCACCGCGGGCGGGATGGCCGTCCACCGGCCGGCGTACGGCGAGGGCCGGACCACCGACGTGGACCCGGTGTGGGGGCTCGACGCCGTGGCCGACGGCTCCACCGGCTCCGCGCTGGTGATCTGGGACTCGGGCGCCGAGGTGCCGCCGCTCCAGAACGTGCCGCCCCGCGCCGGCGAGGATCCCCACGAGGACCCGCGCCGCTCGCCGCTGGCCCAGCAGCAGAAGTCCGACTTCCTCGAGGTCGACGGCAGCTTCACCGAGGTGTGCGGCAGCGAGCCCTGCACCGCACCGCCCACCTGAGGCGCCCGCTCGGGCGCGTGGACGCGACGAGGGCCGCTCCCCGTGGGGAGCGGCCCTCGCTCGTTCGATCGGTGCCCCGGGCGGGGCGGGGATCAGCCAGCCAGGTTGGCGGCGACGAACTCCCAGTTGACCACGTTGTCGAAGAAGTTCTTGATGTGGTCGGGGCGGGCGTTGCGGAAGTCGATGTAGTAGGCGTGCTCCCACACGTCGAGGGTGAGGAGCGCCTTCACGCCGTGCTTCAGCGGGAGGTCGGCGTTCGCCGTCTTCATGACCTTGAGCCCGCCGTCGTCGACCAGCCACGCCCAGCCCGAGCCGAACTGGGTCTTGGCGGCGGTGGAGAACTCCTCCACGAACGAGTCGTAGGAGCCGAAGGCCGAGTTGATCGCGTCGCCGAGCTCGCCGGTGGGGGCGCCGCCGCCGCCGGGGGCCATGCAGGTCCAGAAGAACGAGTGGTTCCAGTGCTGGGCGGCGTTGTTGAACAGCGGCGTGTTGATCTCGGCGGCGGCGATCACGTCCTCGAGCGAGGCGCTCTCGTGCTCGGTGCCGGCCACCATGTCGTTCAGCGTGTTGACGTAGGTGTTGTGGTGCTTGCCGTGGTGGTAGTCGAGGGTCTCGGCGGAGACCCCGGTCAGCGCGTCCTTGGCGTAGGGAAGCTCGGGGAGCTCGAAGGCCATGGTGGTTCCTCTCTGCGGTGCGTCGTCGATCGGCGGGGTGACCCTACCGTCCTACCCGTCTGGTGAGAACCAGACACCCGAGGGCTCAGACCTCGGCGCGGACCAGGGTGCGGTAGAGCTCGGCGTAGAGGCCGCCGGCGTCGATCAGCTCGTGGTGGCGGCCCTGCTCGACGAGGCGCCCGTGGTCGAGCACCAGGATGCGATCGGCGTCGACGATCGTGGAGAGGCGGTGGGCGATGACGATCGAGGTCCGGCCCTGCAGCGCCGCGGCCAGCGCCTCTTGCACGTGGGCCTCGTTCTCGCTGTCGAGGTTCGAGGTGGCCTCGTCGAGGATCACGATCGCCGGGTCCTTCAGCAGCATCCGGGCGATGGCGAGGCG
>JAWKIT010000001.1:0-685596 GCA_041394165.1 Acidimicrobiales bacterium | reverse complement strand
GGTGGTGTCACCTTGGCAGATCTGCTGCGCCGCCGACATCGCCGGCCGCGCCGGGGACCATCGAGCAGCTAACTCGCCCCTCCGACACCCCCCTCCGACACCATCGGTAGCACCCACAGGGTGGCGACGCTGAGGCCACGCTCCGGCCGTCGTCCGGGTGGTACACGAGTGAGATGCGCAAGACGTTCAGGAGTTCTCGGACGTCCTCAGGTCCGTGAATCGCGAAGACCGCCAGTCACGGATTCCTCACATCTGTGGCCGATGATCGGAGCTGGGTGCGACGACGGCCGGGAGGGGATCGGCGTGGAACGGGGGACGACGTGGGTTCGACGGGCGGCGGTCGTGGGTGGGTGCGTCGCCGCACTGGCGCTGCTGCCGGGGTGCACCCGGTTCGGTGCCTCGCTCGGTCGGCCTGAGGCGCCGGTGGTGCTGACCGGCAGTTCGCTCCCGCGGCTGGCCACGAGCGATCCGAGCCGGGTGGTGGGCTTCGCCTGGGACGGCAAGGTGTGGCACCAGGTTCCGGTGCAGGTCGACGAGCGTGACCTGGTGAACCCGGGTGTGATCCGCCACTGGCCCGAGTCCCAATGGCACGACCTCCCCGACGGTCGACCGTTCGAGATCCTCGTGTACACGACGCCGCGAGCCGCCTCGCCGGGCTACCGGTGGTGGCCGACCTACACCCCGGTCGACCGGAACCCGAAGGTCGATGCCGACGATGAGGTCGTGTTCCTCGCCGACGACACCGCCAAGGAGGCGGCGCGCGAGATCTCCCGCCCGACTGGTGTGGTCAAGAGCACCGAGCAGCACGTCACCGTGACCGACCCGCTGGACCCGAAGGCGGTCGGACACCTGTACCTCTTCCGCAGCACCACCCTCACCGGTGGCGGGGCGGGCACCACCGGCGTCGACTACGACTTCTCGCTCGATTCCGGCGACTACCTGGCGACCTACCGGATGGGCCAGGCCGCGCTGGCGCCGAACGGTCGAGACGGCCCCAACCGCGAGCACTCCACGGTCACCACACCGACCTACACCGCGTCCTACGCCGACCGGTGGGTCAACGACGGGCTGGGCGCGGTGCGCGAGGGGCAGGCGCAGACCCCGCTGCTCGAGCGTTCGATGATCCGGACCGACATCGACTCGTGCGGCCGGACCGAGGCGACCTTCACGAGGGGTGGGGCGTTCATCGTGAACGTGTCCGGTCCGGTCCGTGCCATCCGCTCCTACATCGGGTCGAACAGCGGGTACTACAACTCGGCGACCGACCTGTTCTACCCAGCTCGACAGGACACGGTGAACGAGCTCCGCCTCCACAAGGGGGCCGGCACGGCGAGCTTCGACGACCTGCGCACGGGCCTCAGCGGAATGACCTACCGAGACAGCAACGGCACCGAAGCGGTCGTCGACGGGGTCCCCGACGCGGTCGCCCCAACGCCGGCGTCCTGGCAGATGGTGTCTGGCGCCCCGGGCTCGATCATCACCACCCGCGCCATCGACACCGACATCACCGAGGGCGAGGTCACGACCTACTACCAGGATCAGCAGCCAGCCGATCCGGTGCCGTGCACCGGCGATGCCGCGGCATGGGGCCAGCACGGAACCCGCATGACGGGCCCGGACGGAGGACCGCTCCCGTGCACCGACCCCACCCGGTACCCGAACAACAAGAACTGTGCCGCGATCCCCGGCCGCGACGCACCCAACTACGCCGTGGCCCTCCGCTCCCGCCACATCTCGCCGGATGTCCGCTCCGTCGCGGACGCCCAGACCTACGCCGAGCGCACCGCTGCCCCGCTCACCGTCTCGGTGACCTGAACCTCCGGGCTTGCAGAGCCGATCTGCCGCGCCACGTGCGCGCTACGGCATCGGTCGCCCGTCAGCCGAGGCGGGTCCTGGGTCGTTCACGCGCCTTCGCCGATCTGCTGCCAGATCCGCCGGTGGGCGGCGATCGACCAACGCTCGATCCGTTCTCGGTCGGGACCGGGTCGGAACCGATCGTCGTGCTCCAGCGCAGCGAGCTGCTCGTCCAAGCGCAGGACCGTGGTCCACCACTCGTCGAAATCGATCTCTCCCCGCCGGACCGCGCGCAGCCAGTCGGCGGGCCCGCCCTGGACGGGCAGCTGGAGCTGGCCGGTGGTGAGCAGCTCCTGGCACTGGAACCCCAGCCGGGCGCAGTGCATCGCGTACTTGGTGTCGTAGCCGTGGGCGTCCACGAGCTCCTCACGGCCAGCACCGCCTCGGCGGCCGTGACTTCCGCCTCGTGTGCCGAGGAGGCGCAGTGCTTGAGACTGCATGTAGCCGCGGTAGCGCGGGACCACGTGCCGTCCGATGAAGGCCTCGCCCAGGCCCTGGAGCTCCTTGCCCTCGGAAGTGGCGTGATCGATCGGCGCCCACAGCGCCATCAGGATCGACGGATTGCCGGATGCGGCCAGGCGGATGAACCTGCGGAGGGAGTGCAGGGTCCGGTCGACATCGCCTGGTCCGGAGCGGACTCCTTCGGGCTGGGTCCGCTGCATGACGGTCCGGAAGCCCCGATCGTCCAGACCGAGCACCTGGTCGGGCGGCTCGACGACGACCCCGAGTTGGTCGTAGTCCTCCCCGCCGGGGATGCCGGTGCCGTGCGCGGTGGAGCCGACTTCGACGAGCAGGATCGTCGTGTCGGGCAGCGGGGGCAGGTCCATCCATGGATCCTGCCGCATTGCCACGTGCGAGGTCCTCGGAGTTGCCAAATGGCCGGAGACCGGCAGCCCGGGCGTGTTGGACGGAGGAGTCGCAGCTGCGCGTCGCGCTCGTTCGCCCGGCGCTCAGCGCGCCATCGTGATCACGGCCTTGGTGGTGATGTCGCCGGACTCCATGGCGGCGACGGCGCTCGGGACCTCGTCGAGGGTGAAGCGCTGGCCGATGGCGGGGGTGACGGTCCCGTCGGCGAGGTGCGCGGCGAGCGGCTCGATGTACTCGAGCGACTCGCTGCTCATGAAGAACGTGAGGCGCTGCTCGACGAACCGCGACAGGAGGGCCGCTCGCAGCTGGCGGCCGATGCCGCCGGTGAGCCGGTCGCCGTCCTCGCCGCCGACGATGACGAGGGTCCCCGACGGCGCTAGGGCTCGCCGGAGGCGCGACAGGGGGTTGCGGCCCCCGGTGTCGATGATGAGGTCGTAGCGCACGTCGCCGTCGTCGATGTGCTGGGCGGTGTAGTCGATCACGTGGTCCGCGCCGAGGTCACGGACGGCGTCGAGCTTCGCGGTGCTGGCCACGCCGGTCACGGTCGCGCCGTGCGCCTTGGCCACCTGGACGGCGAACGACCCGACACCGCCGGATGCGCCGATGACGAGGACGTGCTGGCCGGGCTCCACCTGCCCGACGGTCGTGAGGGCCTGGAGGGCGGTGATGCCCGAGATCGTGGACACGGCGGCCTCCTCGAAGCTGAGCGCCTCGGGCTTCTTCGCCAGCTTGACCTCGGAGGCGACGGCGTACTCGGCGAAGGTCCCGGTGCCGATCCCGAAGACCTCGTCGCCGACGGCGAAGCGGGTGACGTGGGCGCCGACCTCGACGACGCGTCCGGCCACGTCCATGCCGAGCGACGTCTGCTTGGGCTTGGTGAACCCGAAGCCCATGAGGCGCATCACGTAGGGGAGGCCGGTCATGAGGTGCCAGACCCCTCGGTCGAGACCGGCGGCCGCGACCTCGATCAGCACCTCGTCGTCGCCGATCGTGGGGCGCTCGACGGCGTCGAGCCGCAGGACCTCGGCGGTGCCGTAGGCCTCGCGGGTGATGGCTCGCATCGTGGTGGGGTCGTGCGCTTCGGTCATCGTGGGTCCTCCGAGTTCGTACTTTGTACGGGTCGGTTGTGGACCCTAGTCGTACTAAGTACTGTTCGCAAGAGGATGCAGGAGGAGGCGAGATGGCGACGACCGATGCGCAGGAGCGGGCGGGCGGGAAGAAGCAACGGCTGAGCGTCGATCGGGTGCTCGACGCCGCGGTCGCCCTCGCCGACGAGATCGGCGTCGACGCGTTCACGATCCGCAAGCTCGCCGACGCCCTCGACACCAAGCCGATGACGATCTACCACCACCTCGACGGCAAGGACGCCATCTTCGACGGCATGGTCGATCGGGTCTTCGCCGAGATCGATCGGCCACCCGCCGACCTGGGCTGGCGAGAGGCGATGCGCCAACGCTGCACGTCCGCTCGCGAGGTGCTGCGCCGCCACTGGTGGGCGGCACCGCTGATGGAGTCGCGCACGAGCCCGGGGCCCGAGACGCTCGGCCACCACGACGCCGTGCTCGGGTGCTTGCGCCGCGGCGGCCTGTCGTGGGAGATGACGGCGCACGCCTACGCCCTGCTCGACAGCTACGTGTACGGGTTCGCGCTCCAGGAGGCGAACCTTCCCGCCACCGGCGGCGTCGAGATGGCCGACCTCGCGGCGTCCATGATCGAGCCGCTGCCCGCGGGGGACTACCCGCACCTCGCCGAGTTCACGGTCGAACACGTGCTGCAGCCCGGCTACGACTTCCGCCGCGAGTTCGAGTTCGGCCTCGACCTGATCCTCGACGCCCTCGAGCGGATGGCCTGAGCGCCGCCGCCCGCAGCCGCGCTGCCCCTCACGGTCGAGCCAGGAGGAGCTCGACGAGGCCTTCCGGGTTGGCGAGCGCGGGAAGGTGGCCGGAGGCGATGTGCTGGGGCTCGACGCCGAGGCGGTCGCGGATGAGTCGGTCCATGAAGCCGACGGGGAAGAACCGGTCGTTCGCGGCCGCGATCCCGCGCGTCGGGATCGCCGGCAGCGCCGGTAGCGGGAAGTGGTCGGCCATGACGCGATCGCCCTGCTCGGGCCCACCGCGGTCCAGCTCTACTCGGACCACTTCGGGCGGAACGTCGTGGAAGAAGTGCTCCACGACGTCCATCTCCTGGTCGCCCCAGACCTCGGTGAAGCCGCTCGTCGCCCACCAGTCGCCGGCCGACTCGCCCGGCTTCGGGATCATGGCGGCGACGAACACGAGCGCCGACGCGCCGATCTGCTCGGCGACGATCGGGGCGGTGAACCCGCCGAGCGACTGGCCGACCACCACCACCTCGCCGTCCGGCTGGCCGACGGCCTCGAGCGCCGTGGCGACGTAGGCATCGAGGCCGGCATCGGGATCGCTCGCCGGAAGGCCGACGGCGACGGCACGGTGCCCGGCCGCCTCCAGCAAGGGGGTGACGAAGCGCCAGTACCGGGCGTCGCCGCCCGCGCCGGGGATGAGCAGGTAGGTGGCCATGCAGGTTGGACGGTAGGCGCCGCCGCAGCTCATCGGAGCCGACCGGTCCTCCCCGGTCCGGCTCCTCGCCGCTAGGGGCCGGGCGCCACCGTGACGACCCCGGCGGGGCTCCGCTCGATCGTTCCGTGCTCGAAGCGCTGCACCGAGGAGCCGGCGGGCTCGGCGGGCTGGCGCTCCGAGGTGGGATAGCCCAGGGTGCCGGTCGGGCCGCCCTCCGCCAGGTAGCGGTCGAGGATCGATCCCCAGACGGCGTGGGCGCCGGTGCTCGCCGTGTACCAGATGCGCCCACCCTCGAACGTCTGCACCTTGCCTCGGCTGGCGGGCACGCGGGCCAGGTCCGCGGTCGGGTAGCCGAGTGGGCCGTAGACGCCCTCGGTCGCCTCGTGGCGCAGGAAGACCGCGCCGTGGATCTCCACCAGGGTGTCGGCCCGGTCGTAGATCCGCCCTCGCTCGAAGTCCTGGTAGGTGCTGCGCCCGTCGTGGGAGCGCCGGGCATCGCCCACCGGGCCGCCGAGCGGTCCGTAGATCCCCTGCTCGGCCTCGTGCTCGGCGAGGATGCGCTCGGGCTCGGTGAACACCCCTGGTCCATCGACCCGGTCCCAGAGCCGAGCTCCCTCGAAGCCCTGGTAGTTCCACCGGCCGTCGCGGCTGGTGCGCACCCGGTGCAGGGGGAACCCGATCTGCTGCGGGCCGCCGGCCCGGCGGTACTCGTTCAGCAGCGGCTGGTGCACCTCATGGGCGCCCGTGGGCTCCGACCAGTAGATCGTGCCGTCCTGGAACTGGGCGTACCGCCCGTCGGCCAGCGGGCGCTCGCCGATCACCAGGCGCCCGAGCAGGCTGTCGGGGCCGCCGTAGGACAGGTAGGTGAGAGCGATGGCGGTGGAGGTGAGGCAGAAGTCGAAGGTCCGTCGGTCGTTGCGGTCGGCGAGCCAGGTGGCACATCCGATGGGCCTGGTCCCGACGTAGACGTACTCCCACGGTTCGGGGTGCGGCCCCTGCGGCCCAGCGCCCTCCGGGTAGCTCGGGATGAACCCGTGGCGCTTGGCCACGGCGAAGTTGTCGGCCCGCAGCCACCGCTCCACGGGGGAGTTGCGGAAGTCGGCGGCGCCGCCGCCGCCCGAACGGAGGTCGACCGCGAAGCCGGTGTGGTGCTTGGAGAAGCCGGGCGGCGCCACTCCGTCGATCACGGCATCGATCTGCGCATCGGCGGCGCCGCTCGCGATCTCGGCATCGGAGAGGCCGGAGATGCGGGAGAGGATGATGTTGCGCTGGTAGTCGACCGAGCGGTAGCCGTAGGCGACGCGCAGGTCGTAGCCGGCGGCGGCGGCGTCGTCGATGAGCGCCTGCAGCGCCTGCGCCGCCGTCGGGTCCAGCGGAACGCCTGCGGCATCGACCAGGTCGCCCTGGTGGGTGGCGCGCAGCACGTAGCCCCGCGCCCGGGCCAGCTCAGCGATCCGCGCGTCGGCCTCGGCGTCGCCGCGGATGGCCGGTGGCGCGTCGATCCCCTCGGTGCCGGGCTGGGGCTGGTAGCGGTCGTAGAACAGCTTGAACTGCCGGCCGGTGAGCACCGGACCGCACGAGGTAAGGAGCAGCGCCGCAGCGGCAGCGAGCGCCAGGCGTGCGGTCCTCGCCAGGGGCGGGCGTTCGATCCGTCGTCGTCGTTCCACACCCTGCCGACTAGCCCGTCGACCGATCCGTCAAACGAACGGCCGGGAAGCGCAGCATCGGGCCGCGCATCGTGGCGCCGGTGGTCGAGCCCGACCGGGGCCGGGTCGCTCGCGCCACCGTCGATCAGCGATCGGCCGCGTCGGCGTAGGCGGCTCGGATCGCCGCTCGGTCGACGCCGGGGTCGGGCTCCACCACCGTCCCGACCTGGAGGCGCCAGTCGTCGGCGATCGCGGCGAACGGCCGGCCGGTGAGCACCGCAGCGGCCTGGAGCGCCGCGCCGCGGGCGACGAGCTCGTCGGCATCGGGCACGACCACGGGTCGACCGAGGAGGTCGGCGGCCACCTGCTGGTACGCCCGGCTCCGAGCACCGCCGCCCACCAGGAAGACCCGGCCGCCGCCCGGAGGGAGCTGGTCGGCGCCTTCGAGGAGGTTGCAGACCACGCCCTCGACGGCGGCCCGGGCCAGCTGCTCGCGGCCGACATCCGAGCGGAGGCCGCGCAACACGCCGGTCGCCTCGGGGCGGTTGGGCGTGCGCTCCCCGTCGAGGTGGGGGACGAGGACCAGCCCGCCCGCGCCGGCCGGTGCGGCGAGGGCCAAGGCATCGAGCTCGGGTGGCGAGACGCCGAGCAGGCGAGCCACGGCGTCGGTGACCTTCGTCGCGTTCAGGGTGCAGACCAAGGGCAGGAAGCGGCCGGTGGCATCGGCGAAGCCGGCGACGGTGCCGGTCGCGTCGGCCGTGGGCCGGTCGCTGACGGTGAAGGCGGTGGCGCTCGTGCCGAAGCTGAGCGCGAGGTCGCCGGGCGCCATCCCCAGCCCCAGGGCGGCCGCCATGTTGTCGCCCGTGCCCGGAGCGACGATGGTGGCCGGGAGCGTCTCCCAGGACCCGTCGGCTCGGGCATGGTCGGCGCGCGCGCCCCACGTGCCCGCCGCCTCCGTCGGCCCGAGCACCTCCGGCAGCACCTCGGACCAGTCGCGATCGGGGTCGACGAGCTCGAGCAGGTCGGGCCGGTACCGCTCCTCGGCCGGCGACCACCACCCGGTGCCCGACGCGTCGCCCCGGTCGGTGACGATGCGCCCGCTCAGGCGGCGGGTCAGCCAGTCGTGGGGGAGCATCACGTGGCGGACGCGCCGGTACCCCTCGGGCTCGTGGCGGCGGAGCCAGAGGAGCTTGGCGATGGTGAAGGCGGCCACGGGCACGCTCCCGCAGGCCTCAGCCCACGCGGCGGGCCCGAGCGCGGCCACCAGCTCGGCAGCCTCGGGTGCGGACTCGGTGTCGTTCCACAGCTTCGCCGGCCGCAGCACGGCCTCGTCGCCGTCGAGCACCACCATCCCGTGCTGCTGGCCGGCCACCGAGATGGCGCCGGGCCGGCGGTCGGTGAGCACCCCGGCGATGCCGGCAGCCGACTCGAAGGCCTGCCACCAGTCGGCCGGGTGCTGCTCGCTGCGCGGCGGGGTGGTGGGCCGATGCGCGGCCCGCCCGCTCGACACGAGCTCGCCGCTGTCCGCGTCGCGCACCTCCACCTTGCAGGCCGACGTCGACGAGTCGACGCCGGCGACCAGTGGCATCGCCGGCGCCCGCTACCGGGCGCCGAGCAGGTGCTCGATCGCCAGCTGGTCGATGCGGACCGCGCCGTGGCTGCGGGCGCCCTTGGCCTCGGCATCGAACGACTCGAAGCTCGTGGGATCGGCGAGCAGGTCGCCGAGCGTCTCGCCCGGGGCCAGCGTCGGCGCGGCCAGCTCCGGCACCCCAGCGGCGGCGAGGGCCTCGGCCACCTCGGGGTCGGCCCGGAAGGCGGCGGCTCGCTCCTTCAGCAGCAGGTAGGTGCGCATGTTCGAGGCGGCCGACGCCCAGACCCCGTCGGCCGCCTCGGTGCGCAGCGGCTTGAAGTCGAAGTGCCGGGGCCCGTCGTAGCGCGAGGTCTCGAGCAGGTCGACCAGGGCGAACGCCGAGAGCAGGTCGCCGTGGCCGAACACCAGGTCCTGGTCGAACTTGGGGCCGTGCTGGCCGTTCAGGTCGATGTGGAACAGCTTCCCGTGCCAGAGGGCCTGGGCGATGGCGTGCACGAAGCTGAGGTTCGACATCTGCTCGTGGCCCACCTCCGGGTTGAGGCCGACCATCTCCCGGTGCTCGAGCGTCTCGATGAACGCCAGGGCGTGGCCGACGGTCGGCAGGTAGATGTCGCCTCGAGGCTCGTTGGGCTTGGGCTCGAGGGCGAAGCGGATCTCGTAGCCCTGCTCGACGACGTAGGAGGCCAGCAGGTCGATCGCCTCGCGATAGCGGTCGAGCGCGGCCCGGTGGTCCTTGGCCAGGTCGACCTCGCTGCCCTCGCGCCCGCCCCAGAACACGTAGGTGCGGGCGCCCAGCTCGGCCGCGAGGTCGAGGTTGCGCATCACCTTGCGGATGGCGAAGCGCCGCACGTCGCGGTCGTTGGCCGTGAACGCGCCCTCCTTGAACAGGGGGTGGGTGAAGAGGTTCGTCGTCACCATCGGCACGGCCATGCCCGTGTCGTCGAGGGCGGTGCGGCAGCGGTGCAGCGCCTTGGCCCGAGCCTCGTCGCCCTCGTTGAAGGGAGCGACGTCGTCGTCGTGGAACGTCACCCCGTAGGCGCCCAGCTCGGCGAGGCGGTGCACGGTCTCCACCGGATCGAGCGCCGGGCGGGTGGCGTCGCCGAAGGGATCCCGGGCCTGCCACCCCACCGTCCAGAGCCCGAAGGTGAACCGGTCCTCGGGGCGGGGCGTGAGCGCATCGGACATGGCGAGCTCCGTTCGGACGATGGGCGTCTCGGGGACGATCAGCCCCGAGTCCACCACGGTCTGGGCTCGGGCGCGTGTGCACGTCTGCGCACCTGGTGCGCAGACGTGCACACCCATGGCGGTCGCGCCGAGCTCGGCACCCGTGTCGCGCTGGGTACGGTGCGGTCGATGGCGCCGTCGACCGATCTTGCCGATGTCCGGTGCCGACGTCGGTGCCCATGAGGGCGTCGGCGCGCTCGCAGGTCCCACCGTTCGAGGTGATGGCGATCCTCGATCGGGTGGCGGCCCGGCGCGCGGCCGGCCGCGAGGTGCTGTCGCTCTGCGCCGGCGAGCCATCCGGGGGCGCCCCCGCCGACGTCCGCTCACTGGCGGCGGAGCTGCACGCGAGCGGCGACCCCCTCGGCTACACCGGGCCGCTCGGCACGGCGGAGCTGCGCCAGGCCGTGGCCGAGCACCATCGTCGCTGGTACGGGCTCGACGTCGACGCTCGCTCCGTAGCCATCACCACCGGGGCGTCGGGCGCCTTCGTCCTGGTGTTCCTCGCCGCGTTCGACGCCGGCGACCGGGTCGCGGTGGTCCGCCCCGGGTACCCCGCCTACCGCAACCTCCTGCACGCCCTCGACCTCGTGGCGGTCGACGTCCCCGTCGGCCCCGAATCCGGGTTCCGGCTCACGGTCGATGCCCTCGAGGCGGCGGTCGCCGCGCACGGCCCGCTGGCCGGCCTCGTCCTCGCCTCGCCGGCGAACCCGACCGGCTCGATGGTGAGCCCCGGCCAGCTCGCCGAGATCGTCGCCTGGTGCGCCGCCAACGACGTCCGCTTCGTCAGCGACGAGATCTACCACGGCATCACCTACGCCGATCCCGGCGCCGAGCCGCTCGGGCGGGGCACCTGCGCCTGGTCGCTCGATCGGCGCACCGTCACGGTGTCCTCGTTCTCGAAGTACTGGGGGATGACCGGCTGGCGGATCGGCTGGGCGCTGCTGCCCGACGACCTCGTCGGCCCGGTCGATGCCCTCGCCGGCAACGTGGCGCTCTGCCCGCCCACGCCGTCGCAGCGGGCGGCGCTCGGTGCCTTCACCGAGCGGTCCTACGTCGAGGCCGACCGGGCGGTGGAGGCGCTGGCGGCGACGCGCCGGTTCCTGTTCGAGTCGCTCGACCGGCTGGGGTGGGCGCCGGTCGCCCCGGCCGACGGCGCGTTCTACCTGTGGGCGGGCATCGGCGACCAGCTCGGCCGGCACCGCGACTCGGTGGCGTGGTGCCGGGCGCTCCTGGACGAGACCGGCGTGGCGCTGGTGCCGGGCACCGACATGGACCCGGTCGACGGCGGCGGGTTCGTCCGCCTGTCGTTCGCCGCCTCGATGGAGGTCGTCACCGAAGCGGTCGACCGCATCGAGGCCTTCCAGCAGCGGGCCTGAGCCTGGGCCCGGGCCGCCACCGGCGGCGGCGAGGGCCGTGGGTCGGTGGGCGTTGTGCACTTCTGCTCACCCCATGCGCAGAACTGCACAGCGACAGTGCGGCGAGCGCCGGCGGCCGGGCGTCGGGGGAGCGCTACGGCCCGGGTGGGGGCGGGGGAGGGACGAGCTCGAGGGCGCCCTCATCGAGCAGGCGGCGAGCGAGGACGAGGCGTTCCCGGTCGTCCAACCCGGGGAGCTCGGCGACCGCCACGCCGGCCGGCGCGGCACCGCCGAGGCGCTCGAGGGCGGCCAGCGCCCGATGGGGGAGCGAGAGGCGGCGATGGCCCCACCCGAGCCCGACGCGGGCATCGTCGCCGTCGGCCGCCCGAGCGGGCAGGTCGACAGACCACGGCGCCGCCGGCCGCAGCACCGTGGCCAGCCCCACCTCGGGGCGGCGCACCGACCGGGCCAGCTCGCCGAGCGGCGAGGTCCGCGGCGGGCGGCGCAGGCGATCGATCGCCTCGTCGGTCCCCACCCGGCCGAGCTCGACCGCCACTCGCGAGAGCCGCTCCTCGTCGGTGGCTCCCTCGGTGGGCATGCGCTCCTGCGCCAGGTCGAGCGCGGCCCGGGCGATGCGCTCGGGCGAGGGGCGGTGGATCCCGATCGTCAGGTGCAGCGATGGCTCGTCGCCGGTCTCGGCGACGTGCTCGGTTCCGGCCGGAAGGTAGAGCACCTCGTCGGCCCGCAGCAGCAGATCGCCGAGCCCGTCGACCCACCACCGCTTCGCGCCGTGGAGCTGGAGGACGAGCACGTCGTGCCCGTCGGCGTGGCGGTCGAGGCCTCGTTGGTGCGGGGGCGTGAGGTAGGCGTTGGCCTGGACCGGCCAGCCCACCTGCTCCTCGAGCTCGCAGCACCACCGGACCATCGTCGGAAAGGTGCGCTGGAGCGATTGCACGACCAGGGTGGCGCCGCGTCGGTGGAGGTCGAGGACCTTCCGGGCGTCGGCGGTGTCGGCGAGGGTGGTGCTGCCGATGCGGGTCGGCGAGCAGAACTCGCCCGGCGGCACCCGCTCGCCCGCTCGGACCATCCGGATGGCGGGAACCCGGATGCCGCTCGCCACCATGGCATCGAGGTCGTCGAGATCGAACGGAACCGCCGCCGCGCTGGAGGCCCGGTGCCACGGTCGTCGGCCGAAGGTGGTGGCCAAGAAGTCCTCGTCGTCACCGACGATCGACGCGAGCAGCGTGCGATCGTCGGTGACGACGGCGGCGAGATCCACCGATCGGTCAGGCTTCGTCGCCGGTGTCCTTCGAGTGCTCGCCCGGAGCGTCGAGGTTCTCGTCCGCTTCGGTGGGCTCGTCGCCCGTGTCCTTCGAGTGCTCGCCGGGGGCGTCGAGGTTCTCGTTCTCCTCGGTGGGGCCGTCGCGGGTGATGTCGTCGTCAGACATATTGGTCATGGCGACCCCTACCCGGAGCCGTCGGCGCGCACACCCCGCGACCGTGGATGGTGCGCTCGTCACCCGGTCGTGTGAGATCGGCCTCCTTCGGGCACTGGGACATCGACGCCTTCAAACGTCCGAGGGCTCGAACTTGGAGCCCTCCCCATGGTCGAACGCGACCGCACCAACGCCGTCCTGCACGAGTACTACGTCGGCGATGCCACGCTCGATGAAGCGCTGAGCGTCGTGTGCGACGCCGCCATCGACGAGGTCGACCCGGCCGTGATGGCTGGGATCTCGATGACCGTCGAGGGCCGCATCGGCACCTACATCTTCACCCACCCCGAGGTCGAGGAGGTCGACCGCCCCCAGTACGACACGGGTGACGGACCGTGCGTCGAGGCGTTCCGCACCGGCCAAACCGTCGTGGTCGAGTCCACCGCCCAGCCCACCCGCTTCCCCGCCTTCGCCGCGACCGCCGTGGCCCACGGCCTGCTGAGCGTGGTGTCGCTGCCGATGATCGCGGGTGGAGACGTGGTCGGGGCACTGAACCTCTACGCCACCACCGAGCGAGCCTTCTCCCCGCCGCTGGTCGTGGTGGGGGAGCGGTTCGCCAGCCAGGCCGCCTACCTGCTGGCCAACGTCCGGGCCTATTGGGACTCGCGGCTGCTGAGCGAGAACCTCGCGCAGGCGATGGCGTCGCGGGGGCGATCGAGCAGGCGAAGGGGATCATCGTCTCCGCAACGGGAGTGACGCCCGAGGAGGCGTTCGAGCGCCTCGTGGAGCAGTCCCAGCACGAGAACGTCAAGGTGCGCGACCTCGCGGGACAGATCGTGCGGCGGGCGGTCCGATCTCGGCTCGAACCTGGGGGAGACGCCCCACCCGGCTCGCCGACCGACGACCTGCAGTAGTGTCGGCCCGTCCAGGTGCGGCCCGAGCTGCGCCGGCGCATCGTTCAACCCCAGCGGGCGCTCGGACCCCCAACGGGAGGCGCGCCGTGCCCGACCCTGGAGCGAGCGACGAGGCGATGGCATCGCTCTCGGCGCAGCTCGTCAGCGACAACTCGATCCACGCGACGCTCGTCCGGGTGTCCGAGCTCGCTCGACTGGGCGTCGGGCGGTCGGTCGAGGTGGGGGTCACCCTGGTGGTCGACGGGGTCACGGACACCCTCGTGTTCACCGACCCGGCCATCTCGGACATCGACCGTGCGCAGTACGAGGCCGGCGACGGCCCGGGCCTCGCGGCCATCCGCGAGGGCGAGCCGGTCCTCGTCGACTCCACCATCGCGTCGCGGCGCTTCCGCACCTTCTGCCGGGCGGCGGTCTCGCACGGGGTCGGGAGCGTGGCGTCGTTCCCGCTCGTGGCCGACGAGGCGCCCATCGGGTCGGTCAACCACTACGCACCGAGCGAAGCAGCCTTCGAGCCGGCCACCATCGAAGCCGCTGAGCGCTTCGCGCACCAGGCCTCCATCTTGGTGGCGAACGCGCAGGCGTACTGGGACGCCCGGTCGCGGAGCGAGCACCTGCGCCGAGCGATGGATTCGCGGGCGACCATCGAGCAGGCGAAGGGCATCATCATGGCCCGCACCGGCTGCGACGACGAAGGCGCCTTCGACCTGCTGCGGCAGCAATCGCAAGCGGAGAACCGCAAGCTGCGCGAGGTGGCCGAGGGCATCGTGCGACGTGCGGTGCGAACGAGTCGCTCGCCCGACCGCCTCGGCTGATCCACCCGAGTCGCGGTCGTCTCACGGGAGCCGCGGCGCTCGCCGAGCGCTCCCGTTGCCGCAACCCACGCTGACGTGCGGTGGCAACGGGAGCTCCCGGCGGCGGTCAAACGGCTCAGTCGTTGCCGGTGAGCTTGTCCTTCACCTTGTCGATGCCTTCCTTCACCTTGCCGGTGACCTGGTCGGCCTTGCCCTCGCGCTTGAGGTCGTCGTCGTCGGTGAGGTCGCCGGCGGCCTCCTTGGCCCGGCCCTTGAGGTCATCTGCGTTCGACATGGGGGTTCTCCTTGGTTGGACTCCCGCGCCGCTTCCCATCACCGCCGCCGTCCAACCCACCCGAGCGGGTGAGCCCAGCCGCGCCCGTCGCTCAAGCCAGGCGGTGCGACGGCACGTCGAAGCTCACCTCGGTGCCGGCCATCGACGGCCGCACCCGGAGGCTCCCCTCGCTGACGCCGTCGATGATGGCGAGGCCGTAGCCGTCACCGACCGGGAGCACGGGACGAATCCAGCGGCCCTGGTCGTGCACGGCCACGTGGACGTGGTCGCCGGCGTCGTCGACGCGAACGGTTGCCCGTCCACCCGGCGGCGTGCCGTGCTCCACGGCGTTCATCGACGCCTCGCTGACCCCGAGGAGCAGGTCCTCGAGGGCCTCGTCGGGCAGCGGCCGACCGGCCAGCCAACCGCGGATGGTGGCGCGCAGGGCGGCGAGCTCGTCGAGCGTGGTGATCGTTCGTTCCAGGCGCCGGGGCTCCTCGCCGAGCAGAGGGTCCGCCGTCGGCCAAGAGCCGGGCTGCATGGGGGGCTCCTCGGTGCTGATCGGGGGTGGTCACCAGAGCGGTTCCCCGCAGCCGCCGGACGAAACCACCTCGTTCGGGCGGTTCGTGCGGTGCGGCGATCGGGCAGTGACCTCCATGAGCGCAACCGTCTTGTGGATCATCGCCGCCATCCTCGTGATCGTCGGCATCGTGCAGCTGCTGCAAGGGCAGATCCTCTTCGGCATCGTCCTGATCGTCGTCGGCGCCCTCGTCGGCCCCGGTGGGGTGTCGATCTTCAACCGCAACGGCTGACGGGCCTCGCCCGGTGCGCCCATCGGCCACGATGGGGCGATGACCGACGAACCGTGGCTCGGCGACGCCTCGTCGCTCGTCGACGCCTACCGCCGCGGCGAGCGATCGCCCAGCGAGGAGCTGGCGGCCACGTTCGCCGCCATCGACCGATCGACGCTGCACGCGTTCACCTACCTCGACCGTGAACGGGCCGAGGCGGCAGCCGCGCGCGCCGACGTGGCCCTGCCCTTCGGCGGCGTGCCCATCGGCGTGAAGGAGCTCACGCCGATGGCGGGCTGGCCCGACACGGACGCTTCGCTCGTGTTCGCCTCTCGGCGGGCCACGACCACCTCCCACCACCTCCAGCGCCTGCTCGAGCGCGGTGGCGTGGTGCCCGTGGGCCAGACGGCCGCGAGCGAGTTCGGCGGGCTGAACGTGAGCGTCACCAAGCTCAACGGCGTCACCCACAACCCGTGGCGACCGGGGCGCACCGCCGGTGGCTCGTCGGGCGGCTCCGCAGCCGCGGTCGCGGGTGGCCTGGTCTCGCTGGCCACCGGAGGCGACGGCGGCGGATCGATCCGCATCCCCGCCGCGTACAACGGCCTCGTCGGCATGAAGGGCACGTTCGGGCGCATCACCCGGGGACCTCGGCCCTACATGCGGCCCAACACCGTCGTCTCCGGATGCCTGGCTCGCTCGGTGCGCGACGTCGCCCGCTACTACGACGCAGTGGCCGGCTACGACCGCTGGGACCCGGGATCGCTGCCGGCGCACGGTCGCTTCGAGGCCGAGCTGGGCTCCCACGACCTGCGGGGCCTGCGGGTCGCCGTGGTGCCCGCCCTGGGAGGCGCGGCCCTCGGCCCGGGGATGGAGGAGCACGTGCGCGAGCAGGCAGAGCTGCTCGTGGCCGAGACCGGCATGGTCCTGGTCGACCTCCCCGTCGAGCCGCCGAACCTGGCGGCGCAGTGGATGCTCGGCAACCTCGCCACCCTCCTCGCCGAGCTCGGCGATCGGTGGCCGCGCTGCGCGCCCCTCATGACCGACGAGATGGCGATCGGGCTCATGCTCAGCCAGTCGCTCTACAACCTGCACATGGCGGCGGCCGCGGAGGAGATCCGTGCCGAGGCGAACCAGGCGATGGCGCGGGCGTTCGACGAGGTCGACCTCATCGTGTGCGCCACCAACCCCGGCCCCGCGTTCGCCGCCGAGGCCGCCACGAGCAGCGATCAGGAGAGCTTCATCGACTGGGCCACGTCGTCGTCCGCGGCGCGGGTCGGGTTCCGCGGGCTGCTGTTCGGCACGCGGGTGGCCGGCGCGGTCTCGCCGAAGCTGCCGTCGAAGCTCGTCACGATGGTGACCGAGCGGTTCCCCGACCTGGTGAAAATGGGCGCGCTCACCATCATCTCGAACGTGTACGGCAACCCGGCGGTGTCGATCCCCTCGGGGACGATCGACGGTCTCCCGGTGGGCATCCAGGTGCTGGCCGAGCACCACCGCGACGGCCTGCTGCTCGACGTGGCCCGCGCCGTGGAGCGGGCCCGACCGTGGCCCCTCGTCGCGCCCGGGGTGGCCGCCCCCTCCTAGCCGCCGCCTCGACCGCGGCCCGGCGCCCGGTCGCGAGCCCTGTGGCACCATGCGCCGATGCACTTCGACGAGGCCGTGGCGTCCGTCCGCGCCGGGGGCGATCCGGCCGAGATCGCCCGAGCGGTGGTCGCCGCCATGGCCCCCGAGGAGCGGCTCGGGTGCCTCGACGGCGACGGTCCCATCTGGGCCGGGCTCGCCTTCTTCGGCGAGGGCGGCTACCACCGGGCCACGTGCGATGCCGCCGCGGTCGAGCGCCTCGGGTTCCCGGGCGTCCGCTTCGCCGACGGTCCCCGCGGCTGCGTGATCGGCAACGCCACGGCGTTCCCCGTCGCTATGGCCCGTGGTGCCGCCTGGGACCCCGACCTCGAGGAGCGCGTCGGCGACGCCATCGGCCGCGAGCTGCGGGCCTCGGGCGCCGACCTCACGGGCGCGGTGTGCGTGAACGTGCTGCGCCACCCGGGTTGGGGCCGGGCCCAGGAGACCTACGGCGAGGACCCGTTCCACATCGGTGAGCTGGGCGCGGCGTTCGCGCGAGGCCTTCAGCGCCACGTCCTCGCCTGCGTGAAGCACTTCGCCTGCAACTCGATGGAGGAGGCGCGGTTCCGCGTCGATGTCGAGGTCGACGAGGTGGCCCTCCACGAGGTGTACCTGCCGCACTTCCGTCGCATCGTCGACGAGGGGGTCGCGTCGGTGATGACCGCGTACAACTCGGTGGAGGGCGAGTGGTGCGGGGAGAGCACGATGCTGCTCGCCGACGTGCTCCGCGGCGAGTGGGGCTTCGAGGGCTTCGTCATCAGCGACTTCATCTTCGGGGTCCGCGACGCGGCTCGGTCGCTGCGCGCCGGGCTCGACATCGAGATGCCCTACCGGATGGTCCGCGCCCAGCACCTGGCCGGAGCGCTGGAGGCGGGGGAGGCGTCGTGGGACGACGTCGATCGCGCCGTCGAGCGGATCGTGGCCACCCGCCTCCGGTTCGACGACGTGCTCTCGACGGAGCCGCCGCCCGTCTCGGCGATCGGCTCGCCCGAGCATCGGGCGCTGGCGCGCGAGGTGGCGGCCCGCTCGGTGGTGCTCCTCCGGAACGAGCCGGTCGGCGGCGATGTCCTGCTCCCGCTGGCGCCGGGAACCCGGATCGCCGCCATCGGGTCGCTCGCCGATCGGGTGAACCTCGGCGACGGTGGGTCGAGCGACGTGTGGGACCTCGAGTGCCGCACGGTCGTCGACGGGCTCTGCGCGCGCTTCGACGAGGTCGTCCACGACGACGGTGCCGACCCGCTGCGCGCCGCGGCGACCGCGGCCGACGCCGACATCGCCGTGGTGGTCGTCGGGTTCACCCACCTCGACGAGGGCGAGTACATCGGGTCGGCCGATCCCGCGCTGGCGGCGCTGTTCCCTCCGGCCGACGACCCCGCCGACGTCGCCGCCTTCCAGGCGAGGATCGACGCGCTGGCGCCCGTGGCCCGCCCGGCACACCACGACGAGCGGCCCACCGGCTTCAGCGAGGGCGGCGACCGTCGCGACCTGCGCTTGGCCGCCGGCGACGTGGCGCTCATCCGTGCTGTCGCCGCCGCCAACCCTCGGACGGTCGTGGTCGTCCAGGCCGGCAGCGCCGTGGTGGTGGACGAGTGGGTCGACGCCGTGCCGGCGGTCGTCCAGGCCTGGTACGGCGGGTGCGAGGCCGGGCCCGGGCTGGCCGACGTGCTGTCGGGCGACGTGGTGCCGTCGGGGCGGCTGCCGTTCTCGGTGCCCCACGACGACGCCGACCTCCCCGCCTTCGACCCCGATGCCTCCACGTTCCGCTACGACCGTTGGCGCGGATGGCGGCACCTCGGCCAGCAGGGCACCCCGGCCGCGTTCCCGTTCGGCTTCGGCCTGACCTACACGACCTTCGAGGTGCGAGCAGTGCAGGTCGACGTCGCCGAGGACGGGATCGAGGTGCGGGCCACGGTGGCCAACACCGGCGAGCGCGACGCCGCCGACGTGCTGCAGGTCTACGCGGTGCTGCCCGATGCCGATCGGCCCCCTCGGCTCGTCGGGTTCGTGCGGGTGGAGGTGGCCGCCGGCGAGGGCGAGGCCGTCGCGATGCAGGTTCCCCTCGACCGCCTGGCGACGCGCGACGCGTCGGTGCACGCGTGGCGCCCGGCGACCGGTCGCCACGAGCTGGTGGTCGGCCGCTTCGCCGGTGACCCGGCGAGCGTCGTGGTGCCCGTCGAGCTCTGAGCGGGCCGGCTCGCCGGTGTCACGCCTCGGTGGGCGAGGGGCGTGCGCTCGCCGCCGCCGCATCGGCCGCCTCGTCGGGCTCGATCGGGTGCATGGCGATGTCGAGCGCCGACCAGATCGTGCGAGCGAACGGGTAGAAGAGCACCGGCAGGACGACGGCGAGCACGAGGCCGATGCCGAGCGGGGCGGCGATCCCGGCGTCGGGCCGCTGCACCTTCCACACCATGAACGCCATCAGCAGCACGAAGAGGAACCCCTCGGTGATGGCGAAGTTGATCAGGTAGGCGCCCGTGAAGAACCCCGGTTCGCGCTCGAACCGCAGCCCGCAGCGTGGGCACCGCTCCGCCATCTGGAACCAGCCCCGGTAGAGGTCGCCGGCGCCGCAGTTGGGGCAGCGCTTGGTGGCGCCCCGGCGCAGGAGCGTGCCCACCGTCGGCGCCGGCGTCGCTTCGTCGCTCCCCACGGGATCCTCCTCCGCGCCGCACCCGACGGCGCTCGGCCACCCTCCCACGTGGCGTGGGCCGGGGCCGAACCGAGGAGGATCAGAGCCCGAGGTCGTCCATCAGGGCGCGGACGTGGCGCTCGACCTCGTCGCGGATCGGCCGGACCGCCTCGATGCCCTGGCCCGCAGGATCGTCGAGGGGCCAGTCCTCGTAGCGGACGCCGGGGATGAAGGGGCAGGTGTCGCCGCAGCCCATGGTCACGACCACATCGGCGCGGCGCAGGCCGTCCTCGGTCCAGCGCTGCGGCTGGGCGCCGGCGATGTCGATGCCGACCTCGGCCATCGCCGCGACCGCCACCGGGTTCACCGACGATGCCGGCTCGGAGCCGCCCGACCACGCCTCGGCTCGGTCGCCGGCGAGGTGGCGCAGGAAGCCGAGGGCCATCTGGGAGCGCCCGGCGTTGTGGACGCACAGGAACACGACGTGGGGGATGCGATCGGTCACGAGGGACCTCCTCGGGTCGGGTCGAGGTGGTCGACGACCAGCTCGGTGCCCTGGGGCTGGTGGAAGGTGAAGCCGGCGAGCAGGAGGGCGAGCGTCCCGCCGACGGCTTGGGCGGCGACGAACGCGGGGACCGATGACGGCGCGATGCCGGCGAACGTGTCGGTGAGCGCCCGTCCGATGGTGATCGCCGGGTTGGCGAAGCTGGTGGAGCTGGTGAACCAGTACGCCGCCGCGATGTAGCCGGCGACGGCGTAGGCGGCTTGGTGGGCTCGGCCGCTGCGGACCACCCCCAGGATCACCAGCAGGAGCCCGGCCGTGGCGACGACCTCGGCCACCCAGAGCGGGGTGCCGCTGCGCTCGTGGGTGGAGGTGGTCACCGCCGGGAGGTCGAACATGACGTTGGCCACGACCGTGCCGAGGCACGCACCGGCGACCTGGACGGCGGCGTAGGCGGCGCCCTCGCGGCGGGGCAGGCCGCCGAGCGCGACCTCGGCCGCGGTGACCACGGGGTTGAGGTGGGCGCCCGACACCCAGCCGAACGCCAGGATCAGCGCCACCAGGCCGGCGCCGGTGGCGGTGGAGTTCACGAGGAGCTGGAGCGCTCGGTCGTCGGTCAGCCGCTCGGCCATGATCCCGGAGCCGACGACGACGGCCGCGAGCATCGCGGTCGCCGTTCCCTCGGCCACCAGGCGGCGCGGGAGCGTGGGGCTCAACCGGCGTCCGCTCGGCGTCCGAGCACGACGGTCTCGGCGCTTGGTGCGCAGCAGACCGCCTCGTCGTCGCTGGCGTCGCCGCCGATGGTGTCGGCGTCGCCGGTCTTCACGTACCACTCCCAGCGGGCGCCGTCGGGATCGGTCACCCAGGTCTCCACCTTCGAGGCGAAGCAGCAGATGGTGTCGTCGATGCCGGTGGTGGCGAGGCCCTCGGCGGCGAGGCGCGACTCGGCGGCCACCACCTCCTCGGCGGACTCGGTCTCCACGCCGAGGTGGTTCAGCGTTCCGCCCTCGGTGGCCTCGAAGATGACGAGCTTGAGCGGCGGCTCGGCGATCTCCCAGTTGGCGTAGCCCTCGCGGACCTTGGCCGGCGGGGTGGCGAAGAGCTTCGAGTAGAACGCGATGCTCTCCTCGAGGTCGGTGACGTTCAGGGCGAGTTGCAGGCGGCTCACGGGGACCTCCGATAGATTCAGACTCGTCGATGCGAGATCCTGCGGCATAGATCGAAGGTTGTCAATGTCTGATGTGGAGGCGAGCGAGGCGGAGGTCGACCCGTGCTGCTCGGGCGCACCCGTCGCCGCGATCGACGAGGACGACGCCACCCAGCTCGCCTCGGTGTTCGCCGCGCTGGCCGATCCGGTGCGCCTGCGGCTCTACGACCTGGTCTGCGCCGCCGGGGAGATCTGCTCGTGCGACCTGCAGGAGCCGCTCGGCCGCTCCCAGCCGACGATCAGCCACCACACCAAGATCCTCGCCGACGCCGGGCTGATCACCGGCGAGAAGCGCGGGCGCTGGGTGTGGTGGTCGGCCGTCCCGGGCCGGCTGGCCGGTGCGACCGACGCCCTGCAGGCGGTGCGCGCCCGCTGACCTACGCAGGCGGCTCGAGCACGAAGAGCGGGATCTGCCGGTCGGTGGCGGCCTGGTACGCGTCGTAGTCGGGCCAGACGGCCGTGGCGCGCGCCCACCACGCAGCCTTCTCGTCGCCGTCGACCTCGCGCACCGCGAGGTCGTGGCGCTGGGGGCCGTCTTGGATGCGGGCCACCGGGTTGGCTCGGAGGTTGTGCACCCACTGCGGGTGGGTGGGTGCGCCGCCCATCGAGCCGATCACCGCGTAGCGACCCTCGCCGTCGGTGACGCGCACGAGCGGCGTCTTGCGGACCTTGCCCGTCGAGGCGCCGAGGGTCCACAGCACCATCCAGTCGTCGCCCACCAGCTCGCTGCGCTCGGTGCCGTCGCTGGCCTCGTAGCGGGCCACCTCCTCGGCGATGGGCGCCCACGGGCTGGGCTCGTACTCGGCATCGAAGGCGGACATCGCAGGCTCCTCGGTGGTAGGTGCGACCACGATGGCACGGACGCGCTCGGTGCCGCGCCAGCGCTGACCACCCGACGTTCTGTGTGCGTTCGGTGCGTTGGTGGCGCGCGATCTGGGTGGAGAACGCCGGGCCGCGGGGGGAGGGGGGTTCTGTGCTCGTTCGGTGCGTTGGTGGCGCGCGATCTGGGTGGAGAACGCCGGGCTGCGGGGGTGGCCTGCCGCAGGGTCGGGTACCGGGAGGGCCCGACCCGCGCGGCTCGTCGTCCGAGCCGAGGAGGCCCGCATGACCGAGATCACCGCCCGCTCCGGGCTGCTCAGCCGCACCCAGCTCCACGTGGAGGACACCGGCGGACCCGGTCGCCCCGTGGTGCTGGTCCACGGCTGGCCGCTGTCGTCGGAGGCGTGGTCCGAGCAGGTGCCCGCCCTCCGAGCCGCCGGGTTCCGAGCCATCGCCTACGACCGTCGAGGCTTCGGGCGCAGCCAGTCGCCCTCGCGCGGCTACGACTACGACCACCTCGCCGACGACCTCGACGCCGTGCTCGACGAACTGGAGCTCACCGACGTGACCCTCGTGGGCTTCTCGATGGGCGGTGGCGAGGTGGCGCGCTACCTCGAGCGCCACGGGCCCGACCGGGTCCGCAGCGTCGTGTTCGCCTCCTCGGTGACGCCCTACCTCCTCCAGACCGCGGACAACCCGGAGGGCCCGCTCACCCGGGAGCAGGCCGGCACGTACGCCCAGCAGCTGAAGGACGATCGCCACACCTTCTACGACCAGTTCACGACCCAGTTCTTCTCCGTCGACGGTGAGCTGGCGGTCACCGAGGAGCAGCGCAAGAGCGCGCTCGTCCTCTGCGAGCAGGCCGATGCGACGGCGGCCGAGCAGACGCTGGCGGCGTGGGCGATGACCGACTTCCGCGCGGACCTCACCGCGGTGCACGTGCCGACGCTGGTGATCCACGGCGACAGCGACGCGCTCGTCCCGTTCGAGGGGTCGGGCCGTCGCACCCACGAGGAGATCGCCGACAGCGAGATCGCCTTGCTGCGCGGGGCGCCGCACGGGTGCAACGTGAGCCAC
Organism: Acidimicrobiales bacterium; assembly: GCA_041394165.1. Taxonomy (GTDB): domain Bacteria; phylum Actinomycetota; class Acidimicrobiia; order Acidimicrobiales; family Iamiaceae; genus Aquihabitans. Next base: position 662,468 of record JAWKIT010000001.1, on the reverse strand, counting down.
GCCGCCGACTTCAACGTGGCGCTCCTCGACTTCGCCGCCCGAGCCGGGTAGCGCCGCGCGGCGTTCGCTACGGTGCGCGCATGGGGGAGGTCGCCGCGGCACCGATCGGACCAGGGTCGATCCTGTGGCAGGTGGCCGGCGACCCGCGCAGCCTGCTCCCGGGGACCGCCGCGGGGATCATGCAGCTGATGCTCCCCGGCCTCGACGCCGGCGTCACCGACCACTCGAACTTCTTCGACGACCCGTTCGATCGGATCTTCCGGTCCATCCCGCCGATCTGGCGCAGCATCTTCTCCGACGATGACGAGGGCGCCGAGGTCGGGCGGACGATCCGCCGGTTCCACGACCACGTCAAGGGCACCGACGAGCAGGGCCGCCGCTACCACGCCCTCGACCCCGACGTCTTCTGGTGGGCGCACGCCACCTTCACCTGGGAGTTCCTGCGCGCCCGGGAGCTGTACTTCCCGGTGCCGCTGCGACGGGCCGAGCGCGAGCAGCTCTACGCCGAGACGGTCACCTGGTATCGGCGCTACGGCGTCAGCGACCGGCCGGTGCCGCCGACGCTCGACGCGTTCCGGGCTCGCTTCGACGAGATCTGCCGGAACCAGCTGGAGCTGACCCCGGCGGTGCAGTGGGTGCTCGATCCGTCGGCCAACCCGAGCGCGCGCGCCCAGCGCACCCACCTCCCGGGACCGCTGTCGGTGCTCGACGGGGTGGCCACCCACCTCGGGGCGGAGGCGGTCCGGGTGCTGGTCTACGGCGCGATGCCCGACATCGTCCGGCGCCGGTTCGGCTTCCGGTGGACCCACCGCGACCGGTTGGCCTTTCTCCAGCTGTGCGCCGCGCTGCGCGCTCGGGCCCGCTGGTCGCGCGGGCAAGCTCGACGGCCTGTGGCCCGAGGGCACCCCGCACCTCGACCCGCAGGGGAGCGGGATGGTGGTCATCGCCGGTCCGAGCCGCCGCCAGCGAGCTGATGCGGGACGGTCCACGTGAACCCGATCGGTGAGCTGCTGCCCAGCGACGAGCTGTTCTGCCATCAGACCACCGAGACGTTCGCGACCGTGGCCACGAGCGATCCGGCGTGGACCGAGAAGGTGTGCGCCATGGCGATGGCGCGCGACGGGAGCCTCCAGATCGGGTTCGGTCTCGGCAAGTACACGAACCGCAACGTGATGGACGGGTACGCCGCGCTCAGCCGAGGCCCCGAGCAGCTCACCGTCCGGGCCAGCCGCCGGCTCGCACCGCAGCCCGAGCGCACCGCCGTCGGCCCCCTCCGCTACGAGGTGCTCGAGCCCATGCGGGCCGTGCGGTTCGTGCTCGAGCCCAACGACGTGCTGCCCGTCTCGTTCGACTGGACCTTCCGTGCCGAGCTCCCCGCCTTCCCCGAGGAGCGCACGCACCTGCGCGCGGTGTACCGGGTGATGGCCGAGCTCGTCCGCTACCACCAGATCGGGGTGCCCGAGGGGTGGATCGAGCTCGACGGCGAGCGCCACGAGCTGTCGCCCGAGACGTGGGTGTCGACGCGGGACCACTCGTGGGGCGTCCGCTACGACGAGGGCGTGCCCCCGGTCGACGTGGAGGGCGCCGTCACCGAGATCCCCGCCGGCGTCGGGTTCATGATGCTGTGGGCCCCGATCCTGATGGAACGCCCCGACGGCTCCCGCTACGGGCTGCACCTGCACCTGACGCGCTACGCCATGCCCGGCTTCGACCAGACCTCGGTGACCGCCGGCGTCGAGCACCCCGATGGCCGTCGCGAGCCGATCGTCGGGCTCGTCCCCGACCTGCGCTTCGACCCGGAGAACCGACGGCTGCTCGGCGGCTCGCTCCTCGCCCGGATGGAGGACGGCACCGATCGGCCCCTCCAGCTCGAGGTGCTCGACGACACCGGCGTGCACCTGGGCGCCGGCCTCTACTTCGGGTTCGATGGCCACCACCACGGCGAGTTCCGCGGGGAGCTCCACACCGACGGCGAGCGGATCGCCGACTGCCGCCCGAAGGCGGCCGCCCAGCGGCTCCACCAGATCCGCGACACGGTCGTGCGGGTCACCGATCCCGTCGGCGGCGGGGTGGGGGTCGGCAACTGCCAGCCGATCGTGGCCGGGCCCTGGCCCGAGCTCGGGCTGGCCGACGAGGGCTGGCTGTAGCGTCGGCCATCGCCGATCGGTCGGGAGTCACCTCGTACCATCGGCCGAGGTGGCCGGGGGCGCCGCCGAGACGAGGTGATCATGGCCGGGCCGGAGATCGAAGCGCCGAAGGGCGACCGCACGAGCGACGATCCGATGCTGCGGATCGAGTGGCAGCTCAACGCCATGCGCCAGGCGCTCAACTTCCTCGCCATCGTCACCGCGATCGGCATCCTCCTCGGCATGGTGGGGATCCTCGCCGGCTGACCGGCCTCCGCCGCGTGGGCCAGGATGCGCCCATGGCCGACTGGTTCGAGATCACCCGCCGCAACGCCCGCAGCGTCCAGACCACGATCGGGTGGATCTTCTGGGACCCCGGTGCCGTGGCCCGCTACCAGCAGCTCGGCCTCCCCGAGGGGTTCGCAGGGCCGCTCGGCTACATCGGGGCTCGGTGCGCCCCGTTCGCCGGCGCCGGGCGCGAGGCGGTGATCGCCAGCTTCGGCACCATCAGCCCCCTCGGCATCCGCGCCGTGTTCGACCTGATGGGCACCCCGGAGCGGTTCGCTGAGCTGTGGGCGGCGCGCGACGAGGCGGTGCTCGAGGGCCTCGCGGAGCACGCCCCCGACGTCCTCGAACCGTTGGCCGAGCTCGGGCCCGAGCTGTGGCCGGTGGTCGAGCAGCTGCCCACGATCGGCCGCCCGCTGTACGCCGCTCACCTCGAGGTGGCTCGGCCCGACGACCCGGTGCTGTCGGGCTGGCACGCCATCAACTGCGTGCGGGAGTGGCGGGGCGACACGCACTGGGCCCTCGTGGTGGCGGCCGGGCTGTCGTCGCCCGAGGCCTCGATCCTCCACAACGCGTGGCTCGGCTACGAGGCCGACTGGCTGGCGCGGTCGCGGGGCGCCACCGAGGACGAGATCGAGGCGGGCTGGGCGTCGCTCACCGCCCGGGGCCTGGCCGCCGATCGCGAGGTCACCGAGGAGGGGATCGCCCTGCGCCAGCAGATCGAAGACGACACCGACCGTCGCACCACCCGGCCGTGGGAGCTGCTCGGCGAGGCCCGCTCGCACTGGTTCGCCGAAGCGTTCGAGCCCCCGTGCGAGCGCCTCCTCGAGCGCGCCGACGTCACCGCCGGCCCCAACTACCAACCGGCGTCGCGCCTGCGCTGAGCGCGCCCGCCGTCGCTGACGCGTTCTCTGCGTCGATGGCGCGCTGGTGGCGCGTGTTCGGGGTGGAGAACGCCGGGTGGTGGGGGGCGTGGGTTCTCTGCGTCGATGGCGCTCTGGTGGGCGTGTTCGGGGTGGAGAACGCCGGTGCGTCCGGCGCCCGGCGCGGTCAGCGGGGAGGGAGGGGACCAGGGCGGGTCGGGCGGTGCCGTCGCTGCCGAGGTGCCACACGACCGCACCGACGGGCGCGCTGGGCGCCTTGGCCCAGCGGCGGCCCTCGTGGCGGATGGCGTACCAGGTGGACGGCGCGCCGAGCACGAGCAGCGCCCGGCGGCGGACGTGGAACGCCTGGTGCAGGTGGCCGGCGCCGAGCGCCCGGACGTCTGGACGCTCGGCGAGCAGCTCGAGCAGGCCGTCGCCGTGGCGCAGGGTGAACCAGGGGTGCGTGCTCGGCCCCAGGGGCGGGTGGTGGGCGAGCAGCAGCGTGGGGTGACCGGCGTGGTCGGCGAGCGCGGCGCGGGCGGCGTCGACGTCGACGGCCCCGTGGACCTCGCCGGGCACCCGCGTCGCCAGCGGCACGATGCGCCAGCCGTCGGCGGCGAGCGGGCCCGGCGGGCCGAACACCCGCTCGACGGACTCGTCGAGGTCGTGGTTGCCGGCGAGGGCCACGATGGGCGCATCGAAGCCGGCGACCGCGGCGGCGACCCGCTCGAGCGCGGCCACCGAGCCGTCGTCGGCGAGGTCGCCGGTGAGGGCGATCGCGTCGGGCGGCACCCCCAGCGCGCGGCGCACGGCGAGTACGGCTCGGCGCAGGGCGTGGTCCTCGGGGCCGACGCGGGCCCGGAGGTGCGTGTCGGAGAGCTGGACCACGACAGCCACCCGTCCAGTGTGCCAAGGTCAGCGCGCGAGGAGGGCCCATGACCGAGAAGGTGCGGTTGGAGATCGACGGTGCCATCGCCACGATCACCAACGACAACGCGGCGAAGCACAACGCCTTCGACGACGAGATGGACCAGCGCCTCTTCGAGATCCTGGGCGAGCTGCGCGAGCGGCGCGACGTCCGGGCGATCATCTGGAGGGGAGCGGGCCGCTCGTTCTCGTCGGGCCGCGACGTCGGGGCCCTCGGCGGCGGCCAGGTCGAGCTCACCCACCACGAGCTGATGGCCCGCGGCCATCGCGGCATCCAGCAGATCTTCGAGCTCCCCGCGCCGATCCTGGTCGCCTGCCAGGGGTGGTCGATCGGGGCCTCGTTCCAGCGGGCGCTGCTGTGCGACGTGCGGGTCGCTGCGGAGGGAGCGCGCTTCATGCTCCCCGAGGTGGGCCACGGCGTCATCCCCGACACCGGCGGCGTCGCCCGCCTCTTCCAGATCTGCGGGCACGGCGTGGCGAGCGACCTCGTCCTCACCGGCCGGCCGATGGACGCGGCCGAGGCGTTCGCCCACGGCGTCGTGTCGAGGGTGGTGCCGGCCGACGAGCTCGACGCGACGGTTCGGGCGATGGCCGAGAAGGTCGCGGAGGCGCCCGCCGCCACCGTCGAGGTCGCCCGCCGGATCATCCGCCACCTGGCCGAGCCGGAGGTGCGCTCGTCGATGGCCGAGGAGCTGATCGGCCAGACGTACCTGCACCGATCCGACGACGCCGCCGAGCGCCGGGCCGCCCTCGCCGAGGGTCGCCCGCCTCGCTACACGGGGAGCTGACCGTGCCCGACGAGCTCCCCGGCCTGCCCGAGCCGCCGCCCCTCGGGGCCTCGGCCCTCCCTCCCGGCACCTACGACGGGCGGGTCGTGCTCGTGACCGGTGGCGGCACCGGGCTCGGCAAGGCGATCGCGGCCGAGTTCGCCCGGCTCGGCGCGGACCTGGTGGTCGCCAGCCGCAAGCCCGAGCACCTCGCCGCCGCCAGGCGCGACCTCGGCGGCCTGGGCGGACGGGTCCTCGCCGTGCCCTGCGACATCCGAGACGCCGACCAGATCGCCGCAGCGTACGACCGTGCCGAAGGCGAGCTCGGCCGACCCGACGTGCTCGTCGCCAACGCGGCGGCCAACTTCCCGTCGCCCGCCGAGGACCTCTCGCCGAACGCGTGGCGGACCGTCGTCGACATCACGCTCAACGGCACGTTCCTCTGTGCGCGCGAGCACGCTCGCCGTCACCTGGCGTCGGGCAGCCCGGCGTCGGTGATCGCGGTCGGGGCCTCCTACGCGTGGACGGGTGGGCCGGGCTTCGCCCACAGCGCGGCGGCCAAGGCAGGGGTGAAGAACCTGGTGGAGACGCTCGCAGTGGAGTGGGGGCCGGCGGGCATCCAGGTGAACGGACTGGTGCCGGGCCTGGTGCCCCACGAGGACATGACCGCCGACATCCGCTCGAACCTCGATCGCAACCGCAGCAACGCCCGCAGCCAGCCGGCCATGCGCGTCGGCCACCCGCGAGCTGGGCTGGGCGGCCACCTTCCTGGCGTCGCCGTACGGACGCTTCATCTCCGGGCACACGCTCGTGGTGGACGGCGCCAACTGGCAGCGCCGGTTCCTCACCAACCCCGAGGTCGTGCCGGTCCGTGAGCAGCTCGGCCGCGGTCCGTTCGGGGCGGCCGAGCCGGGTGCCCACCCCGAGGGTGAGCGCCTTCGGTCACCTCGAGCGCCGCTGCTAGGTTCCGACCCCGAGTCGATTCCCAGGGGGAGCCATGCGCCGAGCGGCGTTCGCGATCGTCATCAGCGTCCTGCTCGCGGTCGGGGTCACCGCGTGCGATCCGGCGAAGAAGGTGCAGGCCCACGGCGGCACCGGCCAGATCACGGTCACGACGGCGCCCAACGCGCTCGTGGCCCTCTACGACCGCAACGGGACCTTGATCCCCACGCTCGAGCTCGGGCCGACGGGCGACCCGGTGCCCACCGACTTCCGACGCACCGACGCCAACGGCAACCTCGTGATGCGCTACATCCCCACCGGCTACGACTACGTCGTCCGGCGCATCGACACCAACACCACGGCCCCGTCGGATCCGGTCACCGTCGGCCGGGTGCTGCAGACGCCGAACCGCAGCCTGTACCTCAACCAGTCGCTCACCGAGGGCTTCGGCTACCTCAAGACCCGCGACGGCACCCTGCTCTCGTACATGCTCCGGCTGCCGGGGCCGATCGACAAGGGCCCGTACCCCACGGTGGTCGAGTACTCGGGCTACGACCCGTCGAACCCCTACGACTGGTCGGGCACGGCGCCGTCGATGCGGATCGCCAACGCCAACGGCTACGCGGCCATCGGCGTGAACATCCGCGGCACCGGCTGCTCGGGCGGCTCGTTCCTGCTGTGGGAGGACGCCCAGGCCACCGACGGCTACGACGTGGTGGAGACCGTGGCCGCGCAGCCGTGGGTGAAGGACCACAAGGTCGGGCTCGTGGGCCTGTCGTACCCCGGCAACGCTGCTCTCTACGCGGCCTCCACCCAGCCTCCGCACCTCGCCGCGATCGCCGTGGGCGGCACCTACGACGACGGCTTCCGGAACCTGCTGCGCCCGTCGGGCATCGTCAACTCCGGCTTCGCCAAGCAGTGGATCAAGGGCCGTGAGGACGAGGCCGAGGCCGGCGGGCAGGACTACACCCGCAAGCGCATCGAGGGGGCGACGAGATCTGCGCCTTCAACCAGAAGCTGCGCACCCAGAACATCGACCTGACACAGCGGATCGAGGAGAACCCCTACTTCCCGACGCTGCTCGGGCTCGGCAACCGGTTCGCGCCGGCCACGATCGTGAGCCGCATCAAGGTGCCGGTGCTGCTCGTGGCCACCTGGCACGACGAGCAGGTGGGCGGCCACGTGCCCACCATGCTGAAGAACTTCACGGGCACGTCGAAGAAGCGGTTCCTGCTCACCAACGGGGGCCACGCCGAGATGTTCGCCGTGCCCGACATCTTCCTGCGCTGGGGCGAGTTCCTCGACCTCTATGTGGCCAAGCGCACCCCGAACTACGCGTTCTTCAAGGCCGCCGCGCCCTACATCGGCGGCGAGGTGATCGGATCCGACGACCTCGGCACGCTGCCCTTCCCGGCCAACCGCTTCGAGGGGATGAGCTACTCGCAGGCCCTGGCCACGTGGGAGGCCGAGCCCCAGGTCCGGATCGACTTCGAGAACGGCGGCGGGTCCGACGGCGTCGAGCCCGGGCTGCCCAACCCGACCTTCGCCCAGGACTTCAGCGCCTATCCGGTGCCCGGCACCACGGCGCAGCGCTGGTACCTCGGCGAGGGCGGCACGCTGTCGCCCGGCGCGCCCACCGCGGCGGACGACGCCGAGGGAAGCATCGACAGCTACGTGTCCGATCCGTCGGTCCGCCCTCGCACGTCCACCACGGGCGGCGGCGCCTGGGACCAGTACCCGAAGTACGACTGGCAGCCGCCGGTCGACGGCAGGTCGCTGTCGTACCTGTCGTCACCGCTGGCCACCACCGAGACGATGATCGGCTCCGGGTCGGTCGACCTCTGGCTGCGCTCGTCCGCGCCCGACACCGACCTCCAGGTCACGCTCACCGAGGTCCGGCCCGACGGCAAGGAGGTGCTGGTGCAGAGCGGGTGGATGCGCACGTCCGTCCGTGCGCTCGACCCGGCGCGCTCCACCGAGCTCCAGCCGCTGCCGACGATGCTCGAGGCCGACGCCGCGCCCCTGCCCGCCGGGGAGTTCTCGCCGGTCCGCATCGAGATCTACCCGTTCGCCCACGTGTTCCGGGCCGGGTCGCAGCTGCGGCTGATCGTCACCGCACCCGGCGGCGACCGCATCGCCTGGGCGTTCGACTCGCTCCCGGGCACGCCCACCAACGAGGTCGCCCGCTCGGTGGGGCGTCCCTCCTCGGTGGCCCTCCCCGTGGTGCCGGGCATCACGCCTCCCGCGGCGCTGCCGGCGTGCCACCTGCGCGGCCAGCCGTGCCGCGACGTCGTCTCGGCGTCGTAGGGATTGGGCCCCAGGTTCTTGCACGCGGCGTGCAAGAATGTGGCCCATGTCTGACACGATCGATCGCGAGGCCCTGCGCGCCCGGTACCGCGCCGAGCGCGACAAGCGCCTGCGGCCCGAGGGGAACGACCAGTACCTCCAGCCGACGGGTCGCTTCGCCCACCTGCTCGACGACCCGTACACGGAGCGGACCGAGCGCGAGCCGGTCCACGAGGAGCTCGACGTCGCCGTCATCGGGGCCGGCTTCGGGGGCCTGGCCACGGGCGCTCGCCTGACGGCGGCCGGCGTCACCGACGTGCGGCTCATCGATGGCGGGGGCGACGTGGGCGGGGCGTGGTACTGGAACCGCTATCCGGGCGCCATGTGCGACACCGCGGCGATGATCTACCTGCCGCTGCTCGAGGAGACCGGCCATCGGCCCTCGAAGAAGTACGTCGAGGCGCCCGAGATCTTCGCCCACGCCCAGCGCATCGCCCGCACCTTCGGCCTCTACGACCGGGCGCTGCTGTCCACCCTGGTGACCGAGCTGCGGTGGGACGAGGCCACCTCGCGCTGGATCGTGCGGACCGATCGGGGCGACGAGCTGCGCGCCCGCTTCGTGGCCATGGGCACCGGGCCGCTGCACCGGCCCAAGCTGCCGGGCATCGAGGGCATCGAGTCGTTCGGCGGGCACGCGTTCCACACCAGCCGCTGGGACTACGGCTACACCGGTGGCGACGCCACCGGCGTCCCGATGGACCGGCTGGGCGACAAGCGGGTGGGCATCGTCGGCACCGGGGCCACGGCGGTCCAGTGCATCCCCCACCTCGCCCGAGCGGCGGGGGAGCTGCACGTGTTCCAGCGCACCCCGTCGTCGATCGACGTGCGCAACAACCACGAGATCGAGGCCGACTGGTTCGCCACGCTCGAGCCGGGGTGGCAGCAGCGCTGGCTGCTCAACTTCGCCACCCTCCAGACCGGTGGCTTCGCCGACGAGGACCTGGTGAAGGACGGCTGGACCGACATCGCCCAGCGGATCCGCGACCGGGTCGTCGCCGAGGTGACGGCCGGCTCCGAGCTCTCGCCCGAGCTGATCTCGAAGGCGTTCGAGGACAGCGACGACGAGAAGATGACCGAGATCCGCGCCCGGGTCGATGCCATCGTGGGCGACGCGGCCACCGCCGAGGCCCTCAAGCCGTGGTACCGGCAGCTGTGCAAGCGCCCCTGCTTCCACGACGAGTACCTCGACGCCTACAACCGCCCGAACGTGCACCTGCACGACACCGACGGTCGGGGCGTCACCCGCATCGACGAGACCGGCGCGTGGGTGGGCGACGAGCACGTCGAGCTCGACTGCCTCGTGTTCGCCTCGGGCTTCGAGGTCGGCACCGAGCAGGCCCGCCGCTCGGGCTTCGAGACCATCGGCCGCGACGGCCTCACCCTCACCGATGCCTGGGCCGAGGGGATGCGCAGCCTGCACGGCGTGCACGTCCACGGGTTCCCGAACCTGCTCCTGATCGGCTTCAGCCAGGCGGCCAACCTCGTGTCGAACGTGACCCACAACCTGGTGGACGCCGGAACCACCATCGCCGCGGTCATCGCCCACGCCCTCGAGGTGGGCGCCGTCGAGGTCGAGGCCACCGCCGAGGCCGAGCAGGCGTGGATCGACCTGCTGGGCAGTGGTGGCCAGCCGCAGTTCCTCGCCGACTGCACCCCCGGCTACTACAACAACGAGGGCCAGCCCGACGATCGCCGTGGGGGCATGTTCAGCGGGTACCCCGGCGGGCCGGTGGCGTTCTTCTCCTTCATCGACGCCTGGCGCCGGTCGGGCGCGTTCGAGGGCCTCGACCTCCGGCGCGAGCCTGCAGCGGTCTGACCAGGCGCGGAGCGGGGTTTCTGCGGGGTTCGGATGGCTCCGCCGCGGCGGCGCTGGAGTACCGTCCGCACCGGTCTCGCCCGCCGTGGGCGCGACGAGGGAGGGAACGGTGATGGTGGGTCGACGCGCGGCGACGCTGGCGGTCTCGGCGGCGACGCTCGCCGCACTGCTCGCGGGGTGCAGCAGCAGCGGGGGCGACGAGAAGGCGGCGACCACGACCACGGCGGCCGAGACGACGACCACCGAGACCGGGCCCGACCTCGAGGCCATCGGTGCGGATGTGCAGGACCTGCTCGAGACGGCCGACCAGGCGATCGACGACGAGATCGCCGTCCGGGACGGCTTCGCCGCGGACAACGACCTCCAGAGCGGCATCGACAGCACGCGCGACCTGCGCCAGGCGCTCTACGACTTCGACGGCGAGCTGCGGGCCCTGGAGCTGCCCGACGACCTCTCGAAGGAGGTGAACGCCGTCCTCACCGCGAACGGCGGCTTCATCGACGTCCTCGATGGCTACCTGGAGATCGAGGACATCCCCGCCTACAACGACCAGCTCGACCGCGAAGCCGAGGCGAGGGACCAGTGGTACGAGGCCGTGGGCGAGCTGGCCGACGCGCTCGAGATCGACGGCGTCGAGAACGACATCAGCGGCTCGTCGACCGGGGACGACAACCCGGTGTCGGACGACGAGGAGCAGATCGCCGCAGGCGACATTGCTGGCGACGACCTGATCCAGATCCAGGTGCCCGAGGGGTTCACCGCGGCGCCCGGCTTCCCCATCGAGATGACCGACGCCAACGGCAACACCATCGGCGTCTACGTCGTCTACGACGAGGATCCGTCGCAGTCGCTCGAGGACCGGGCCGACGAGTACGCCGCGGGCGTCGCCGACAAGAACGGCTTCGAGATCATCGGCGGTCCCGAGAGCGACGACATCGGCGACTACCCGGCCATCGGGTACGCGTTCGCCACCGACGACACCCACACCGAGGTCGACCTGCTGTTCGAGGCCGAGGACGGCGCCGGCCAGCGCTTCCACGTGATCGCGGTGAACGCGGCCGACGAGGACCTCGACGCCATCATGTCGGCGCTCGGCGACGTCGAGGACACCCTCCGCGTCAGCTGATCAGCCGAGCGAGCGCCGGCTGGCCGGTGCTCTCGCCGGTCGGCGCCAGGTTCGGGCGATCTCCTCCGCCTGGCGAGCACGATCGCCCGAACCTTCCGCCGGCGTCCGCACCTCGCCCGCTGGCGGGGTCGGTGGTCAGGCCGTGACGGCGACCGGGGCGGGGGCCGAGGCCACGGCCACCGCGGGGATCCACGGCTCCCAATCGGGGTCGAGGCGGGCGACGCCGATCACCAGCCACGTCCACGCGGCCGGGGCGCTGGGCGTGGTGCGCAGGGCCCAGCCGAGCTCGGCGAGCAGCCGGTCGCCCTTGCGGGAGTTGCAGGGGAGGCAGGCGAGCACGACGTTGGTCCACTCGTGGCCGCCGCCACGGGAGCGGGGCACGACGTGGTCGATGGTGGACCCGCGGTCGCCGCAGTACTGGCAGCGCCCGCCGTCGCGCCCCGAGAGGTTGCGGCGGTTGAGCGGCAGCGCGGCCCGGTACGGCACCTTCACGTAGTAGCGGAGCCGGATCACCGAGGGGGCCGCCACCGTGACCCGCGCCGAGCGAAAGGCGTCGGTGGACTCGGTGATCACGTCGGCCTTGTCGGCCAGCACGAGCACCAGGGCGCGTCGGGCCGAGATGATGCAGAGCGGCTCGAAGCTGGCGTTGAGCAACAGGGTCGAGCGCACGCGTCCTCCTCTCGGACCGTCAGCAGGGGGGTTCCGGGACGAGCACCCTGCCGACCGGAGCCTCGGCCCGGCAAGGGGATTTGGCGCAGCGCACGGCTCACAGCGTCGCGCGCGCCGCGGGGTGGGGGCGGGCATCCCCCGTCCGGCGTACCGTGCGGCCATGGCCGCCACCTCGACCGACGTCCCGTTCACCCCGCCCGATCCGGCCGAGGCGCTGGCCCGGCTCGGCATGCCGATGGAGGAGGCGATGCGCACCCAGCGGGCCGTGCGCCGCCTGCACCTCGAGCCGGTGAGCCACGACGTCCTGCTGCCCCTCCTCGAGCTGTCGCTCAAGGCGCCGACCAGCTCCAACACGCAGGACTGGTGCTACGTGGTGGTGGAGGATCCGGCCCAGAAGGCCGAGCTCGCGAAGCTCTACCGACGCCTGTACCGGCTCTTCAACCCCATCGTGGAGCGCCAGGCGGCCCGCGACCCCGACCCGTCGGTGCTGCGGGGGATGCGGCCCGGCCAGTGGCAGGCCGAGCACTTCGAGCAGCTGCCGGTGTTCGTGATCCCGTGCTACCGACGGAACCTCAAGCACCGCCCCACCGGCCACCCGCAGATCTCGGTCTCGTCGTTCTACGGCTCGGTGTACCCGGCGGTGCAGAACCTCCTCCTCGGCTGCCGGGCGGTCGGCCTCGGCGCCAGCCTCCAGACCCTTCCGATCTGGTGGGTGCCCCGGGCCCGCAAGATCCTCGGCCTCCCCCGAGCGATGACGCCGGCGTGCATCATCCCGATCGGCTGGGCGAAGGGCCGCTACGGGCCCACCACCCGGCGCCCGATCGGCGAGGTGGTGCACCTCGACCGCTACGGCAACCAGCCCTTCGCATGAACGCGCCGGCGGCGAGATCGGCGTCGGACGACCGGAGCTTCGACCGCGTCGTCTCGGACCTGACGGCGATCGTGGCCGCGAGCAGCGAGGCGGGCTCGGCCCTCGGGATCTTCCCCGCCATGTACCGCACGGTCACCCTCACGGTGGGCGAGGGCATCGAAGCCGGCGTGTTCGACGCCCCCGAGCGGGTCCGTCGCCTGGTCTGCGTCTTCGCCGGCCTCTACCTGGACGCCTACGACGCGCACCGCAACGGAGCGCCGGCTCCGCTCGCATGGGCGCTCGCGTTCGACGCCGCGGAGCGACGGCGCTGCTCGATCGGCGAGCACCTGCTCCTCGGGATGAACGCCCACATCAACCTCGACCTCGGCGTGGCCGCCGCGGCCGTGTGCACGCCGGTCGACCACGCCTCGCTGCGAGCCGACTTCGACCGGGTGAACCTCGTGCTCTTCGCGCTCCTCGACGAGCTGCAGGCGGCGATGGGGGAGGTCTCGCCGTGGATGGCGAGGCTCGACCGCCTGGGCCTCGGGTTCGACGAGGCGATCCTCCGCCTGGGCATCGGATCGGCCCGGAGCGAGGCCTGGGACTTCAGCGAGGCACTGGTCGCACGGCCCGAGCGGGAGCGAGCCACGCTCATCGCCGAGCGGGACCTCGCAGCCCGTCGGTTGGGGCGCGTGCTGGCCGACCCGTGGTCGCCGCTGCACCTGGCCAACCGCGTCGTTGCGGCCCGAGAGTGCCGGGACCGGCGACGCATCATCGACGTGCTGGGCTCGGCGCGCATCGACGTCGCCGCGCTCCTGGCGTGAGCGCTGGCGCTCGCGCCCGGATCAGGGCATGGTCTGGCCGCCGTCGACGGTGAGGCAGGCGCCGGTCATGAAGCTGCTCGCATCGCTGGCCAGGAACAGGGCGGCGGGCACCAGCTCGTCGGGTCGGCCCATGCGGCCCATCGGCTGACCGGCGAGCAGGTACTGCTGCACCTCGGGCGGGTTGTTGCCCATCATGTCGGTGTCGGTGATCCCGGGCGCGAGCGCGTTGACCCGGATGCCCTTCGGGCAGAGCTCGGCGGCCATCGATCGGGTGAGCGACAGGAGCGCCGCCTTGCCGGCGATGTAGATGGCGACGCCCTGGCCGCTGGTGAAGATGCCGACGCTCACCAGGTTGACCACTGCGGCGTGGGGCGAGGCCGCGAGGTGGGGGAGCGCCGCCTGCACGAGGAACAGGGCGCCCCGCACGTTCGAGTCGATCGACTTCTGCCAGGCCTCGGGGGTGATCTCGCCGATCGGCTGCGTCAGGGCGTTTGCGGCGTTGTTGACCACGATGTCGATGCGGCCCAGCTCGCTGGCGGTCCGCTCGGCGAGGGCTGCGATCTGGTCGAGGTCGCCGGTGTGGGTGGGCACGGCCAGCGCCCGTCCCCCGGCCGCCTCGATCTCCCGCACCGCGCGCTCGCAGGCGTCGGCCTTGCGGCTGGCGATCACCACCGTGGCGCCCATGGCGGCGAAGCCGCCGGCGATGGCCCGGCCGATCCCCCGGCTGCCACCGGTGACGATGGCGACGCGGTCGGTCAGGTCGAAGCGGTGCAGCAGCTCGTCGCGGTCCACGGGTCCCCTCGGGTGTGCTCGGCGGAGCGGTCACGTTCGCACATCGTCCCCGGCGGCGCGGGCAGGATGCGGTGGTGACCACGCCACCCGACCTGCGCTTCGTCCACACCGAGCTCGATGGGCGGATCGGGCGGCTCGTGCTCGCCCAGCCCGATCGCCTGAACCCGATGGGCACGCCCGTGCTCGAGGAGCTGATCGCGGCGGCCCGCTGGTTCGACCGGACCGAGGCGTCGGTGGTGGTCGTGGCCGGCGAGGGCCGGGCGTTCTCGGCCGGGTTCGACCGGGCCGAGCTCGGCGGGGCGCCGGTGCGAGGGTCGAAGCCGACCCCCGACCTCGGCGCCGACATGGCCGAGGCGATCCGCACGATGCGGGCCCTCACCGTGGCGTCGATCCAGGGCCCCTGCGTGGGTGGGGGCCTCGTGCTGGCGCTGGCGTGCGACCTGCGGGTGCTGGCCGACGACGCCTGGTGCTCGTTGCCCGAGGCCGAGCTGGGCCTGCCGCTCGCCTGGAGCGGGGTGCCGCTGCTCGTGCGCACCGTGGGGGCCAGCCGGGCCATCGACCTGATCCTCACGTGTCGGCGGGTGGGTGCCGACGAGGCCCTGCGCCTCGGCCTGGCCGACCGGGTGGTGCCGGCGGTCGACCTCGCCGCCGAGGTGCGCGCCCTGGCGGCCGGCCTCGCGGAGCGGGACCCCGAGGTGGTCCGCACGACGAAGGCCCAGGTGGCCGCGGCGGCCGAGGACCTGGTGGCATCGACCGGCGCCGCGGCCGGCACCGAGCACCTGACCGACGCCCTGCGCCGGATCCTGCGCTCGCTCGACCGGGGTGACCGACGTCGCCCCCGCATTGGTTGACAAGATGACGCTGGTTGTTACCCTGTCACCGTGCCCGCCACCGAAGCCCCCGCGCAGGAGCGCCTGCTCGACGCCGCCCTCGAGGTGGCCGCCCTCCACGGCCTGAGCCGCCTCTCGGTGGGCGACGTGGCCAAGCGCGCCGGCCTGTCGCGCCAGACGCTGTACAAGCACTTCACCTCTCGCGAGGACCTCGTGGCCCAGACCGTGCTGCGCGAGGCGGGCCGCATGGTCGAGGGCATCATCGCCGCCGCGGAGGTGCACGAGGACCCCCTCGACTCGCTCGAGGCGGCCATCGTGCGCGCCCTCGAGCTGCTCCGAGGCCACCCGCTGCTCGACCGGCTCCTGGCCACCGAGCCCGAGGCTCTGCTCCCCCTGCTCGTGGAGGGCTCCGGCTCGGTCCTCGACGCGGTCGAGCTGGTGGCCCGCCAGATGCTCGAAGCCCGCCTGCCGGAGCTGGGCGAGGAGCAGGCCCGCGCCGGCGCCGACCTGCTCAGCCGCATGCTCGTCAGCTACGCCGCCCGGCCCCCCGCCCAGGATCCCGCCGTCGTCGCCCGCGTGCTCTCGCACGCCGTCGTCGCCGGCGTGGTCGCCGCACCCGGGCCCGAGCACCCCGCCCTGCCCACCCCCCGTCCCGCGCCCTGAGCGCCGAGGAGATCCCATGGCCGCCATCACCGCCACCGTCGACGGCGAGGTCCAGACCTACCGCGACCGCCGGAAGCCGCTGTACCTGCTCTCGCTCGTGGTCCCCCTGCTCACCTTCGGGGCGCGGCGCGAGGTGGAGCGCTGGGGCATCGACCTGCTCTGGTACCTCGGGCCCATCTGGGTCCTCGTGCTCATCCCGATCGTCGACACCCTCATCGGCACCCAGAAGGAGAACGCCCCCGAGTGGGCCGAGGAGGCCATGGAGCGTGACCGCTGGTACCGCTACCTCACGTACCTCTACGCGCCGCTGCAGTACCTCGGGTTCTTCTGGGCGTGCTGGTACGTGGCGAGCCACGACCTGAGCTGGTTCGCCGAGCTGGGCCTCGCCCTCACGGTCGGCACGGTGGGCGGGATCGGCATCGCCAACGCCCACGAGCTCGGCCACAAGAAGGCCCGCATCGAGCGCTGGTGGGCCAAGGTCGTGCTCGCCCAGACCGGCTACGGGCACTTCGAGATCGAGCACAACCGGGGCCACCACGTGCGGGTGGCCACCCCCGAGGATCCCGCCAGCGCCCGCTTCGGCGAGTCGTTCTGGGCGTTCTTCCCCCGGTCGGTGGTCGGCGCGGCGCGCTCGGGCTGGGAGTTCGAGCGCAAGCGCCTGGCGTTCCAGGGCAAGGGCCCGTGGCGATGGGACAACGACGTGCTGAACGCGTGGGCCATGTCGGTGGTGCTCTTCGGCGGCGTGATCGTCGCCTTCGGCCCCCGGATGATCCCGTTCCTCGTGGTGCAGGCGGTGTTCGGCTTCTCGCTGCTCGAGGTCGTCAACTACCTCGAGCACTACGTACTACGGCGCGAGCAGCGCCCCGATGGTCGCTACGAGCGGGTCGCCCCGAGCACAGCTGGAACAGCGACCACATCGCCACCAACCTCCTCCTGTACGGCCTCGAGCGCCACTCCGACCACCACGCCAACCCGACCCGCCGCTACCAGGTGCTGCGCACCTTCGACGAGGCCCCGCAGCTGCCGTCGGGGTACGGCACCATGATCGGCCTCGCCTACTGCACGCCGCTGTGGCGCCGGGTGATGGACCCCAAGGTGCCGTGTACGACGGCGACATCACCCGGGTCAACGTCGATCCCCGCAAGCGCGACCGGATCTACGCCCGGTACGGGGTGCCGGCCACCGCCTGAACCGATACCCTCCCGGGTATGAAGCGCCCGATCGCCCTCGCCATCGCCCTGCTCGCCACCGTGGCCCTGCCGCTCGCCGCGTGCAGCTCCGACGGATCGGACGGGTCGGCTGCCCCCGACGCTGCGGCGACTGATTCGCCCGCGCCGGGCGAGGCCTCGGCGGCGATCGCCTTCGAGGAGGGCCGCACGGTGATCGACGTGGATCGACGAGGAGCCATCTTGGGCGCCGAGCGGATCGGCCTCGCCGGCCGACTTCGCCGACCGGATCGCCGAGCTCGACGCCGACGGCGCCTACGTCGTCTACTGCCTGGCGGCAACCGCTCGGCTCACGACGCCCAGATGCTGACCTCGGCCTCGATGTGCTCGACGGCGGCGCCATGGACGACATGGTGGCCGCCGGGTGGGACGAGGGCGAGTAGCTAGCGGCGCCCGCCAACGCCGGGGTCGGTGCGCCCCTTGGCCACGCTAGCGGTGGTCCTCACGAAAGCTTCAGCAGGTCGAACGAGCCCATCCCCACCGCGCGGTGGTCGTCGACCACGACGACGTGGTGCAGGTGTGGTTGCGCATGATCCGCCGCCACGTGGGGGCCTTCTCGACAGGGCACCGTGTAGGTCGACGTCGACATCACCTGGCTCACCGGGGCGCCGTCGGGGTGGCGTGGTAGCGTCGAGCGGTCGGTGGCGGTGACGATGCCGAGCGGTGCGCCGTCAGGCCCCACCACGGGCGGGGCCGACAGTGGTGGTCGGCCATGAGCGTGCGGGCGTGGCCCACCGTCTCGTCTTGGTGATGGTCATCACCGGGGCCTGCATCAGCTCGTCGACCGTCACGTTCATCGCCGACCTCCTCGTCGGGTGCCTCTGGCTCCCGTCTACGACCATCTCGCGGCCGATGGCAGGGGCGAAGGTCACCTCGCCGTCAGCTCGGCGCCGTGGCGGTCGTGATGTAGGTCAGGCTGGCCCTCGGGCGTACCCGCTGCGGTCGACGACGGTGAACCCGGCTCCTTCGAGCAGGGCGACCGGATCCCTGGTGAGGTGGCAGCCGTCGGCGACCCGCCGCTGGATCGGCTCGAGCCGCTGCTGCCACCGGGCCACTCCGGGGTCGGGGGCGAGGCCGTGCTCGAGCACGTGGAACGGTGCGCCGGGCTTGAGGACCCGGACGAGCTCGGCGAGGGCGGCCTCGACGTCGGGGATGGTGCAGAACGAACGTGGACAGCGCCCCGTCGCAGGCATCGTCGTCGATCGGGAGCCGCTGGCCGTCGAGCCCGACGTGGCGCACCTCGGCGTGGCTCGCCGCGATGCGGCCGGCGGCGCGGTCGCGGGCCACGAGCGCCGGCTCGACGGCGAGCACCTCGGTCACCTCGGCCGGGTAGATGGGGACGTTCAGGCCCGAGCCGAAGCCGATCTCCACGATCGTGCCGGTCAAATCGGCGTGCATCTAGCGCCGCCGCACGCCACCTCGACGAGTCGGGGAGGACCTGTTCGCGGTAGATCGCCATCGCCATCCTGGTCGATCGGGGCGAGACGCTCAGCGGGCCGGCACCCGGGACCCGGGCGAGCGACGAGGCGACCGCGCCGAAGCGCTCGCTGCGAGCTCCAGGCACGGCCCGCCTCGTCAGCTCTGGCGGGAGCCACGGCCGACGAGTTCCACCACATCGCCAGCCCTTCGCCGAGCGGTTCGCCGCCGAGGAGGAGCGCGACCGCCGGCTGGTCGGCGGCCAGCTCGACGGACGAACGACCGTCGCCGAGGTGCAGCAGCTGCCCGGCGTCGACGGCCCGGCCCGCCGACCGACCACGCTGCCGTCGAGCACGGCGATGGCGTGCTCGAAGGAGGGATCGAGGGGGAGCTCGGTGCCCCGCTCGGAGTCGCAGCTCAGCGCCCACCAGGGGCGTGTCGTGCCGGGCGGGGGAGTGGGCGCCGGCGATCTCGCCGACCAGCACCGTGATCGCCGTGGTGCCGACCTCGGCGCGCGGGAGGCCCTCGTGGTGCTCGAACGCCGCCGGCCCGTGGCGGGTGCCCTCGGGCTGCGCCACCCAGAGCTGGGCGCCGCGCAAGGGCCCGCCCACGCCCTCCTCGGCGTGGGCGACGCCGTGGCTTGCCGTCATGAGGTTGAGCTGCCCACCACGGCCGGATCGGCTGCTCGACGCTCAGGCTGTCGCGGGCCACGACCTCGCCCTCGAGCAGCCAGGTGACCGTCTGCAGGCCGATGTAGGGATGGGGGCCGACGGCCAGGGCGACGTCGGTGGGGCCCATGAGATCGAGGAAGCACCAGGCGCCGACGGTGCGCCGGGGCCGACGGGGGAGGAGCCGGGCGATGGACAACCCAGGACCTCGGCGCGCCCCACCACCAGATCGAGTGCCAGGTCCGGTGGGCGAAGCGGCAGGCACGGATCAGGCTACGGGGCGATCGTCGTGCGAACATGGGGCCGTGGGGAAGATGAGGGCCGCGACGGTGGTCGGATCGTGGGGCTGCTGATGCTCGCCTACGGCGTCGGCACCCTGATCCTGATGCAGACCGACCATCGCCAGTGGGCGCTCGACCACAGCCTCGCGGAGATCGTCAGCTGGTCGGACCGCCGTCGACAACGAGATCTCGGGGTCGGTCGACGAGCCGATCGTCTACGCCGGGGCCAGCGTCGCCGGGCTCTGGTTCCGGCCTGCTCATCCTCGGGTCTTCAACAACTGGATCGCCAGCAGCGGGCGATGTACCAGGACGACGCCGCCGTCGCAGATCCGCCGCCCGACCCGCCGAGCGATCCGACGCCTGACGCATCGGCCCGCCGCAACCGCGGTACGTGGTACGGTTGCGGTGTCGGCGGGAGCGCAGGGGCGGAGGCGGTGCTCGGCGCGCTCGGCGACCCCACCCGGCGGGCGATCCTCGAGGTGCTCGGGGCGGATTGAGTCGGTGCAGGCCATCACCGGCACTTGAGCTGCCGGTGAGCCGTCCCTCGTGTCGCGCCACCTGCGCCTGCTCAAGGGCACGCGGCTCGTGTCCGAGGAGCGCCAGGGAACCCGCCACCACGTGTACGCGCTGCGGGCCGAGGGCGTGGAGGCGGTCGCCGTTCTTCGCCGAGGTGGTCGGGCGCCGCAGCTGCTTCGCCGTGGTGGCTGGCAACCTCGGTGACGACCTGGGTCGGCGACGAAGGTGGTTTGACCCCGTCGCCCCGCTCGTCGTCGGTCGAGGTCACCGCCGAGCCGGCCCGCGCCTTCGAGCGTGGGTGGCCCGGACCGCCACCTGGTGGCCCAAGGCGCACACGATCAGCGGCGATCCGGCACGGATCGAGTTCCAGCCCCGAGCCGGCGGGCGCATCTGCGAGGTCGGTGCCGCGAGCACCCGTGGGGCACGGTCGAGGTCTGGGAGCCGCCGGCGCGCCTCGTCTACCGCTGGCACCTGTTCTTCGCGCCCGAGGAGGCGACCACCGTCGAGGTCACCTTCACGGGCACCGACGCCGGCACGGCCGTCCGCATCGAGCAGCGGGGCTGGGAGGCGCTCGGCGAGGCCGGTCCGCCCCGCCGGGAACGGACCGCCGGCGGCTGGGCTGCGGTCACCGCGCCCTTCCGCGCGCTGCTCGACACCGACGCGACCACCGGCCCGAGGGAGGCCCCATGACCGAACCGACCAGCAGCGGCACCGGCACGCCCGACGACCCCTGGGTGCTGCAGACGCCACCGCTCAGCTCCACCTACACGCTCCACCGCGACGTGCGCGAGGGCATCGACGTGCTCGTGTGCACGGTGGGCAAGACCATCCTGCTCTACGACGCGCGCTGCATCGAGGACCTGCACGCCATGCTCGTCGCCGCCGGCGACTGGGTCCCCCTCGGGTCGGCCGACGAGCAGAAGCCAGCCAAGGACGGCACCGTCGAGGCGTGGGGGCGATCGCCCGACAACCCCGTGGGTGGGTGGTACGGGCGCAAGAAGGGCCTCCGCGGCCGCTTCGGCATGTACATCCCGCCACTGCTGGAGCACCTCGGGCTGGCCGAGGTCGAGCACCAGGCGCGCAACAACCGGATGCGGGCGCGATGAGCCCGACCGCTCAGCGGCTGAGGAAGTCGGGCAGGGCCGCGCCGGGCGCGCTGTCGAGGAACCGGCGGCGCAGCTCGTCGGCCAGCGATCCGGCCCCGTCGAGGAGCTCGACGCCGTAGTAGCTCTCGCCCGGGTACAGGTCGAGCTCGATGCGGCGGATGACCACCGGGCAGATGTGGTCGAGGCAGTGGATGACCACCGTGTCGCCCACGCTCGCCTTCTTGAGGGTCGTGGCGATGATGCCGGCGCCCGTGACCGACACCTCGACGATGCGGCCGTCGACGCGCTTGTCATCACGACAGCGTGGGGCTCGCCGAGGGTTCGAGCACCAGGTCATCGGCAGCGACGGGATGTTCCGTCGGCGCCCGATGCGCTTCTCCTTGGGGTCGATCACGCGCGCCCATCGGCACGAGCGCACCGAAGTTGAGCCGTCGTGCTCAGGCCCGGTCGTCGGGGTGGTCTGGAAGGCCGAAGAGCGGGAACAGCGTGGCCGTGTCGAGGAAGAAGGTCATCTCGGCGATGCGGTCGCCGCTGACCTCGACGACGATCAGCGCCCAGGGCTCGAGGCGGCCATCGGGCCCGCTCGGCTTGTACTGGCCGAACGCAGGGCTGCCGTTGGCCCAGGTGGGCAGGAGCGTCGATCCGCGGCAACCGGCGCCGGGCCCCAGCCACCAGGCGAAGATGTCGTCCCGGCCGCGCAGCCACAGCTCGTAGGGCGGCATGGACTGCACCGCATCCTCGTGGATCAGGTGGGTGAGGGCGTCGATGTCGTAGCGCTGGAAGGCATCGAGGTAGCGCTCGAGCAGCTCCTCGTCGAGGCTCGAGGCGCGGATCGGCCCCGGGGCTCCGGCGGCATCGGTCCGCTCGTCGAGGGTGGCCCGGGCCCGTTGGAGGGCCGAGTTGACCGAGGCGACCGTCGTGTCGAGCAGGTCGGCCACCTCGGCGGCCGGCCACTGCAGCACCTCGCGGAGGATGAGGGTGGCCCGCTGCTTGGGTGGGAGGAACTGCAGGGCGGCGATGAAGGCGAGGCGGAGGGATTCGCGATCCTCGACCGCAGCCGACGGCTCGGCGCCCCAGGTCGAGGTGCTCATCGACGCGCCGGGCACCGGCTGGATCCAGGTGGCCTCCGGCAGGATCTCGCCGAACGAGCCGTCGAGCGACCACGGCTGGGAGAGGTCCATCGGCCGGGCCCGCCGCTGCACGGCGCCGGTCATGTCGAAGCAGGTGTTGCTGGCGATGCGGTAGAGCCAGGTGCGCAGCGACGACCGACCCTCGAACCGGTCGAGGTTGCGCCAGGCCTTGGTGAGGGTCTCCTGCACGGCGTCCTCGGCCTCCGACGACGCGCCGAGCATCCGGTAGCAGTTCCCGGTGAGCTCGCCGCGGTAGCGCTCGAGCTCGTCGAAGGTCGGCGCGTTGCGCTGGGTGGTGGCCGTCATGTCAGTCCTCGGCGAGGCGGAAGGCGAGCAGCTGGGGCGGATCCGACGTGCCGACCGGGACGAACAGCTCGTCGCCGGCCACCGGGGGCCAGCCGTTGATGCCGCCGGGCGCATCGTAGGACCACACCGTCTCGCCCGACGCCCGATCGATGGCGAGGATCGTGCCACCGAAGGTCGAGGTGAACACCAGGTCGCCCGACACCGTGGCGCCGCCGAAGGCGTCGCCGTCGAGGGGCACGTCCCACTCGATGTCGCCGGTGGCCGCATCGATGGCCACGAGCTGGCTGTCGGCCGTGCCGAGCTGCACGGTGAAGCCGTAGCTCGTCTCCTCGGGGCCCTCGTACTGCGTCGGCGCGTTCATCACGCACGCGTAGATCGTCCCGTCTGCAATGGCGATCGGCGTCTGCACGCCGCCCAGCGAGCCCGGGTAGACGAGCGTGGGACCGTCGATCTCGGTCAGCTCGTCGTTGTCGTGGGTGCCCACCGACGTCTGCCAGACCTCCTCGCCCGTGTCCGCATCGAGCGCGGTCACCAGGCCGAGCTTGCCGGTGGAGATGGCGAGGGAGCGTTCGTCCCCGTCGACCTCCACGTCGACCCGGCCGGTGATCATGGCGTCGCGGTCGAAGATGTCGTGGGCGATGAGCTGGTGGCCCCAGGCCAGCTCGCCGGTCGCGAGGTCGAGGGCGACGATCGAGTCGGTCCAGCGGTTGTCGCCGGGGCGGCTCGAGCCGTTCGGGAACCCCGTCGCGCCCGGGAAGGGGTACGGGTTCCCGGTGCCGAAGTAGGCGAGGCCCCGCTCGGTGTCGATGGTGGGCGGGTACCAGACGCCGCCGCCGCTGTTGAGCTGCGGGTTGCCCCAGAGGCCGTCGTCCTCGACGACCGGGAAGTCCCAGACGATGGCCCCGGTCTCGGCGTCGAGGGCGTAGATGGTGGCCCGGCTGCCGCCGCCGTAGCCCGACGTCGAGGCGATCACCAGGCCGTCGTAGACCACGGGCTGCACGTTGACGTCGCTGCCGTTGCCGCCCACGTCGGTGGCCCACAGCTCCTCGCCGTCGGTGGCGTCGTAGGCGACGACCACCGCGCCGCGGCCGTCGTCGTCGGCCTTGGTGCCGTAGAGCCGCCCGTAGCCGGCGCCCACGCCGGTGGGGCCGAAGATGGCGGCGTCGTCGCCGGCCACGAAGCGCTCCTCGCCCGTCTCGCGGTCGATGGCTCGGACGCGGGTGGTGAGGTCGCCGATGTACACGGTGTCGTCGATCACGAGCGGCGTCGTGGTGAAGTTGCCGAACGTCCCGCCCCCGGGTGCCTCGTAGGACCAGGCCAGCTCGAGGCGGTCGACGGTCTCGGAGGTGATGGGCGAGTCGAGCACCGCACGGGTGGCGCCCAGGTCGCCGTTCGCCGTCGGCCAGTCGCCGTCGGCATCGGCCAGCTCGGGAGGCAGGCCCGACAGGTCGCCGCGATCGCCTGTCGACGCCACGGTCGTGGTGGTCTCGTCGGGCTCGTTGCCGAGGTCGGCGCGCACGTAGGCCACGACCTGGTCGATCTCGGTGGCGCTCAGGCGGTCCCCGAGCGCCGGCATGGCCCCCTTGCCGTCGCGTACGAACCCGGCGATCTGGGCGGCGTCGTACTTGGCGGCGGCGAGCCCGGCGCCGATCGCCGGCGCCTGGCCGCCGCTGCCGTCGGCGCCGTGGCAGCTGGCGCAGTTGGCCTCGAAGAGCGCCGCGCCCGGTGGGCGGGCCACCCCACCGTCACCGCCCCACCGTCGTTGCCGTCGGAGCTGCACGCAGCCACGCCGCCCACGATCGCCAGCCCCACCACCCACGGGGCGAGGCCCCTCATCGCGCTGCTCACGGTGCGGGAACCTAGCGGGGCCGGTCGGGCGGTCGACGCCCGTCGCCGACGGTCGGCCTCACCATCCTGGACGAGGGGAACGGGGAGGGCCGACGTGGCGAGCGGATGTGGGTGGTGCTGGCCGTGCTGGGCCTGCTGGCTGCAGGGTGCACGAGCGACAGCGATGGCGGCGACGCCGGCGGGGACACGACGACCACGGCGGCGGCGACCGAGGAGGCAGCTGGCACCGGCTCCTGCGACGAGCCGATCCGGCCGCCTGCCTGCTGCCCTGGCCCAACGACCGGTTCACCCGGGCGGATCCGTCGACCTCCACCGGGCGCCGCCTCGACCTCCCCGCCGATGGCATGCCGGCCAACGTGGAGGGCGCGCCGATCGACCCTGCCGAATGGGACCGCAACGACGGCTTCGCCGGCGTCGTCGCTCATCACGGTGGTGCCCGGCGTCGATCCGGTGGTCGGGCCTGCCGCCCGTGACCGACATCGGCGTCGCTCGACGACGACGAAGCGCTCGTGCTGGTCGATGCCACGACGGGCGACCGCTGCCGCGGCATGGGCCGAGCTCGACGCCAACGCCGAGGATCCTGCGAAGCGAGGCGCTGCTCGTGCAGCCCGCGGCGGCGCTCGCCGAGGGCCACCGCTTCGTGGTCGGCCTGCGCGACCTCGTCGACGGCACCGGCGCCGAGATCGACCCGTCGCCGGCGTTCGCCGAGCGCGTCCGAGGCCCTCGACGCCGAAGCGGCCTTCGTCCTCGAGGCCCTCGAGGCCGCGGGGCGTCGATCGGACGTCGCTCGACGTGGCGTGGGGCTTCACGGTGGGCTCGGCCGACAGCATCTCCGGGCGACTGCGATCGATGTGGTCCGAAGCCCGCGCCGGTCTCGGCGACGACGGGCCCCGCCGTTCGAGGTGACCTCCGACGAGGCGTCGGGCGCGGCGCGCATCGTGCAGGGCACGTTCGAGGCCCCGAAGTACCTCACCGGCGACGGCGGGCCCGGCACGGTCCTGGCGAACGACGACGACCCCGACGGCATCCCCACGGCCGACGGGACGATGACCGTCGACTTCTTCTGCACGGTCCCCGCAGCGGCCACGGCCGAGGAGCCGGCCGGGACCATCATCTACGGGCACGGCCTGCTCGGCACCCGCCAGCCAGACGCTCGACATCGGCCTGGTGGAAACGTCGGCGGGGATCTCGTTCTGCGGGCTCGACTACCTCGGCATGTCGGCCGCGGACGTCGGCCCGATCGTCGAGTCCTTCAGCGACCTCAGCGAGTTCCGCACGGTCCCGGACCGCCTCCAGCAGGGCCACCTGACCTTCCTGCTGCTCGGGCGGCTGCGCGCAGCCCGGACGGCTTCGCCAGCGACCCGGCCTTCCAGGACGCCGACGGCCGGCCCACCATCGACACCGACCAGGTGGCCCTCCTCGGCGCCAGCCAGGGCGGCATCCTCGGCGGCGTCGCCTCCTCGCTCACCGACGACTGACGCAGGTGATCCTCGCCGTGCCCGGCCTGGGCTACAACCTGCTGCTGCGGCGCTCGATCGACTTCGACGAGTTCTTCCCCCAGGTCGAGGCCAACTACCCCGACGAGCTCGACCAGACGCTCGTGCTCGACCTGCTCGAGCAGCTTCTGGCAGCGCGGCGAGAACGCCGGCTACGCCCAGCACCTCACCCAGACCCGTTCGAGGGGTGCCGGCCAAGCACGTGCTGCTCCTCGAGGCGTTCGGCGACCACCAGGTGGCCAACGTCTCCACCGAGAAGCTGGCTCGGACCCTCCAGATCGGCCGGCGAGCGCCCACCCTCGCCGAGGGCCGATCGGCCGACGTCGAGCCGTTCTGGGGGATCGACCCGATCGAGCTGCCCTCCGACGGCTCGGGCCTGGTGATGTGGGACTTCGGCACGCCGACGCCGCCCACCGAGAACCTGCCGAACCGAGGCGGCGACGACCCGCACGGGAAGCTCTCGGACGTGCCCGAGGCGCTCGCCCTGGTGCTCTCGTTCGTGCAGGACGCCACGAACATCGACGTGTGCGGCGGCGACCCCTGCTCGTCTCCCGGTTGAGCGGGCCGGTAGCCTCGCCGCTCGTGCACCGTGCCGCCGACCGCCGCCGACCGCTCCGACGCGCCGTGCTCGGCTCGGCGGCGGTCGCGCTGGCCCTGCTCGCCGGCTGCTCCACCGAGGCGCCCGGGCGCGACGAGATCGCCCGCTCCCTGCGGGCCTCGGGCTTCTCGGTGGAGGCGGCCGACTGCGCGGCCGACGCGCTCGTCGACAACCTCTCCGACGACCAGATCGCCGAGCTGGCCGAGCGCGGTGGCGGTGGCGCCCCCGTCGACGACCCGAACCGCACCGACGACCCCGCCGACAAGGTGCGCGAGGCGATGAACGCCTGTCGCCCGCTGGTGGAGGGCACCACGACGACGACCACGCCGCAGGAGGGCGCGACCACCACGACGCTCGCGCCCGACGAGGGTGGTGCCGGCGGCGGGGCGGCGATCGACTCGGCGCCGTCGACCACCGAGCCCTGACCGGCGCGGGCTACAGCTCGGGCCAGCGCTTCGAGGTCGTCGAGGGCTTCTTGCGGTTGGCGGTCAACTCCCAGGTGCGCCGCCACGCCCCGGCCTGCGGGCCCGTGAGCGTCGGCGTCTCGCCCGCCGCGGCCCGGCGGCGCGCGGCGTACCAGTCCGAGGTGGCTTCGTCGGCCAGGGCGGCGACGGCCCGCTCGATGCGCTCGGCGAGCGCCTGCGACCGCTCGCCCTCGGCGGGCAGGATCGGGTCGCCGAACGTCACGACGGTGCGACCCGGCGTCGGGCGGCTCTGGCCCGTCGGCAGGATGCGGCCCGTGCCGGCCAGGTGCACCGGCACCACCGGCACGCCGCAGCGGATGGCCAGGTAGGCCGCGCCGCCCCGGAACGGGTGGCCCCAGCCGTCTGGCGAGCGGCCGC
The DNA here is from genome assembly GCA_041394165.1 of Acidimicrobiales bacterium. GTDB lineage: Bacteria > Actinomycetota > Acidimicrobiia > Acidimicrobiales > Iamiaceae > Aquihabitans. The sequence continues at coordinate 635,209 of JAWKIT010000001.1, read as the reverse complement.
CCTCGGGGAAGATCACCATGCTCCAGCCGTCGTCGAGCAGCTCGGCCGCCTGGTCGGCCGAGCGCCGGCCCACCTTCGTGCGCTCGATCGGGATGGCGTTGAGCACCAGCGCCGACGCCGTGGCCTTCACCCGGGTGTCGAAGAAGTAGTCGGCGGCCGCCGCCGCGAACACCTGGTGGCGGTGCGGCTCGGGGAGCGAGGTGATCAGCAGCCCGGCGTCAAGGTGGCTGTGGTGGTTGGCGGCGAAGATGGCCGCGCCCTCGAGGTCGGCCAGGCGGTCGAGCCCGCGGCGCTCGGGCTGGGCCAGCCCGGCGATGATCGGGCGCATCAGGCCCTCGGTGGCGAAGAACCGGGCGTAGCGGGCCGGCAGCTTCCGGGCCCACGCCGAGTCGTACCCCCCGAGCAGCTTCTGCTCGGGCTTCGGGGGCTCGACGGTGAGCGGCACGGTGGGGGCGCGCAGCGGGAACTCGGCCTTGGCCGCGAGGTGGCGGGGCGAGGGCGCCTTCGCCCACGCCGCCTGCAGCCCCCGGGCCGCCTTCTCCACGCCCTTGCGATCGACCATCGTCAGCAGCTCACTTCACGTCGGCCATGACGATCGGCGGGTTCTTCAGGTGGGTGATGGTCGGGCGGGGGCCCACCACGTCCTCGGCCATCTCGAAGGCGTCCTGGAGGGTGGAGGCGCTCTTGAACCCGAGGCGCTTCACGGCCCGGACGTCGCCGCCCACGATGATCACCCGGCCCAGGTGCTGGAGGGCGTGGCTGCCCCAGTACCACATGTAGAAGGGGTGGACGCCGTGGTAGGCGTAGCTGGTGCGGTACAGGTGGCGGTACCACTCGTCCTCGGCGAACTGCTGCTCGTAGGTGGCCTCGATCACCTTCGGGTCGGTGGTCTCGGACAGCACCTGCTCGAAGAAATCGATGTAGCTCGGGTGGTGCACCGGGTGGAACTCCCACGGCGTGGGGTGCGTCATGATCAGCACGCCGCCCTCGCGCACGAGCGGCTTCCCCCGGTACATGTTGAAGAAGTACCCGAGCCCCAGGCACATGACCAGGATCGGGTTCATGATCGAGTTCACGTTGTAGGGGCAGATGTAGGGCAGCCCCATCGTGAGGATGTCGGTCTGGCCCTCGACCTCCACGAGGTGCTGGTCGAAGCAGTGCTGGAGGGTGATCTCGTGCACCGCCTCGATCTCTCCGGCGGTCACCGACGTGACCCCGTACGGAGCTCGGTGGCTCTGGAAGATCTTGCGGCGGGTGCTGCTCGAGAGGCGCTTGAGCCCCTGCTGCATGCCGACGAAGGCGACCCGGTCCCTGGCGCTCCACTCCCACTCGCGCTTGGCGAGCACGGACATGGCGCCCTCCTGGCCGAAGGTGTCGTTGTTGATCGTGGTCTCGATCTGGAACACCTTCACGCCGGCGTCCTTGATGACCTTGCCCATGCGCCAGTTCGAGTGGTGGAGCTCGGAGCTGTGGCGGTCCATGAAGCTCTTCGAGTGCTGCATCGTGTGCACGTTGTGGTGGTGCTTGATGGAGCGGTAGCTCGCCAGGCCGGTGGCGGTGCTCTTGTGGCCGCCGTCCATGCTCACGATGTTGATGTTCACGTAGACGAGCAGGTCCGATTCGGCGGCCCGCTTGTTGATCTCCACCTCCTCGCCGTGCTTGGTGGTGCCGAGGAAGGCCAGGTTGTCGGGATCCTCCGCGTCGTGGTTGTAGAGGGCGCCGTGCGGGGCGAAGGCGTCGTACACGCGGTCGCCGACGGCGTGGCGCAGCTCGTCCTCGGTCATGCGCCGGTGCAGGGCCAGCGCGGCGATGAGGTGGACGTCGTCGACGCCGGCGGCCGCCGCCATGTCGAGCACCGCCTCGATCACCCGCTGGCGGATGTCGGGGCGCTTCATCGGCGGCAGGGGCAGCGACACGTCGTCGAAGGCGATGGTCAGCTTCATCCCCGGCGTCAGCAGGCTCGGGAGGGGCTGGCTGTCGCCCACCGGGTTCAGGAGGGCTTCCTGGATGGCGGCGCTCACGTCGTCGAGCGGCTCGAGCGGCTCGCCCGGGTAGATCACCCGGCTGCGGTCGGCCGGCAGCTTCTCGAGGCGGAAGCCCTCCCCGTGGTGGAACAGGACGGGTGGGGTGCTCTTGTCGACGTCGAGCACGAATCCGGGACGGGGCATCAGCGGCGGTCCTTCTTGCGGAGGTCGAACGCGACCTTGACGGCACCCCGAGCGCCCGCGTTGGCGGCGTGCTCGATGGCCTGTTCGTAGCGGGCGAGGGGATAGGTGGCGCTCACCAGGCGACCGAGGTCGGCGTCGGCCACCAGGGCGAGGGCGGCCTCGAAGTCGTCGCGGGTGTAGGCGTAGCAGCCGGCGATCGACGTCTCGCGGTGCCACAGGCCGGTGAGGTCGAGGCTGGTGTGGCCGGGCATGCCGACCACCACGATCCGCCCGCCGGGCGCCACCACCTCGAGGGCCTGGGTGAGGCTGGCCTCGGAGCCGACGCAGTCGACCACCACGTCGACGCCGTCGGAGAGCTGGCCGCGGTGCGGGCTGGCGTCGTCGAGCAGCCAGGCGCCGGTGAGGCGGCGCACCGCCCGGCCCAGCTCGCCGGGCGACGCGACCTGGGTGGCACCGAGGCTGGTGGCCAGCGCCTTCTGGTGGGGGTACTTGCCGGTGGCGACCACGTGGGCGTCGCTGCCCTCGGCCCGCAGGGCGGCGATGGTGAGCAGGCCGAGCGTGCCGCTGCCGATGAGGGCGATCGTCGTCGGCGCGCCGCCGGTGCCGCCGCCGAGCACGGCCCGGGCCGCGTGCACGGCGCAGGCGGTGGGCTCGACCATGACGGCCTGCTCGTCGGTGAGGGCGTCGGGCACGGCGAGCAGCTGGCTCGGGTGGGCCACCAGCTCGCCCGACCAGCCGCCGCCGGTGTCGGCGCAGAAGCCGGTCTGGAGGCCGGGCTCGAGGTGGCCGTACGCGATGCGCCCGCAGCGGTTGGTCCGCCCCACGGCGCAGGCCGGGCACACCGGATCGATGCCGCGGGTGACGCACGAGAGCACGGGGATGAGCACGGCCCGGGTGCCGTCGTCGAGGTCGCCCACCACCTCGTGGCCCGGGGTGAACGGGAAGCTGACGATCGGCTCGAAGTAGCGGCTGCTGTGGCCGTCGATGGTGGAGAGGTCGGAGCCGCAGATCCCGGCGAGGCGCGGGCGGAGGCGCACCCACTCGTCGGTGGGCAGCTCGGGCTCGTCGACGTCGCGCAGGCTGAGGGGCCCGACCGCCGCGCCCTTGCCCGCGCTCAGCCGCCCCGCGATGCCCGCGGCGACGTACTTGCCCGGCTTGCGCTTGAACACCAGCGCCTTCATCGGTGCCCTCCCACGGCGGGGTGGTGGGTGACGGTCGACGCGGCGAGGGCGGTCATCGGGGGGCCGCCTTGGTGACGGAGCGCTTGGGGGCGAGGGGGACCCGGTTGGGCCGGAAGCCGGGGGCCTTCGACCACTCCTCGATCAGCCAGCCGCGCTTGCGGGCGATCGACGCCAGGCGGGTCTCGGGGTTCACGGCGACGGGGAAGCCGACCACCTCGAGCATCGGCAGGTCGTTCGACGAGTCGGCGTAGGCGACGGCCTCGGCGAGGTCGAGGTCGTGGCGGGCGGCGTAGTCGAACAGCGCCGAGGCCCGGCTCTCGCCCGTCGGCGGCACGTCGACCATCTGGCCGAGGTACCGGCCCCTCTCGTCGACGGCCAGCGAGGCCGAGACGATGTCGTCGAACAGCGGTCGCAGCGGTTCGACCACGAAGTCGAGCGCCCCGGTGATGAGGACGGTGCGGTGCCCGAGGGCCCGGTGCTCGCGCACCCGGCGGATCGCGGCGGGGAACGACTTCGTGAGGATGAGCTGCGAGAGCATCTCGCCCGAGTCCTCGCGGAGCTGCTCCACCGGCGCGCCCTCGTAGCGGCGGTAGAACGACCGCAGGAAGTCGCTGCGGTCGGCGCGGTCCATGCGGAGCAGGCCCGGCGCCTCCCGGAGGAGCTTGGCCGTCAGGCGGGCCTTGTCGTCGCGGTCGAGGCGACGGCTGGCGAGCCAGGCGTAGCTGGTGACGACGTTCGAGGCGATGAGCGTGTTCTCGAGGTCGAACGCGGCGAGCTGGCGGTCGGGCGAGAGCACCTGGCGGCGGAGTCGGGTGCTGCGGCTCTCGCCCCGCCCCTTCTTGCCGTCGGTGCGGACGCGAGCGTGCTCGACCACCGATGGCAGGTGGATCTGGTGGACGTAGTGGTCCCAGTCCACGATGCGGGGGTCCATGCAGAACTCGGTGGCGTCGGCGCCGTCGAGGGTCGCCTGGAGCGCGAGCAGGTGGTCGACGCCGTAGATGGCCTCGCAGGCGGTGTAGGCGCCGTAGAGCTCGACGTAGGTGAGCGCCCGGCTGACCGTGTCGCGCTGCTCCTCGAGCTTCGCCGACCACGCCGCCTGCTTGCCCCGCAGCGGCAGCGAGCCGATGACCTTCTCGGTCCGCTCGAGCACGCCCTTGGCCCGCTCGAGCTGGCCCTGGACCCGGTTGCGGCTGGTGTAGCCCCAGTCGGGCACGGCGATGGGCTGGCCCGAGGCGTCGTAGAGCGGATGCTCGGCGAACCACGACTGCACGAGGTCGACGAGGCGCTCGTACTTCAGGGGGTTGGCGCTGCCCGACGCGACCTGGGTGATGTCGGGCGAGCCGTCCTCGTTGGCGGGGCCCCGGGAGGCGACGCCGATGATGGCGCCCACCACGAGATCGACCGGGATGACGTCGACCGTGCCCTCGGGGACGCCCGGGAACTCCTTCAGCAGGCCGCGGGCGTAGCTGATGATGACCGGCTCGGCCATGCGGAAGCCCCGGATCCAGCCCGGCACCGGCTCGGACCAGGCCGACTCGATGATGGCGGGGCGCACGACGCTGACGGGGACGTCGCCTCGGTTCTGGCCGAGGGCCTGCTCGCCGAGCGCCTTGGTCATGGCGTAGGCGTCGGGCCAGCCGAGGCTGGTGGCCCGGGCCCGTCCGGCCTCCACCAGCTGGGCCTTCACCCAGTCCTTGCGGAGCTGCTCGCACTTGGTGGCCAGCAGGGGGGTGCCGGCGCCGCCGAGCTCCTCGCGGGCGGCGGCCATGAAGTCGGCGAGCCGCTCGGGCGCGCGGCTGGCGGCCTCGGCGTCGGCTCGCACCCGGCGCGCGCCCTCGACCTCGCGCTTCCAGTCGATCTCCTCGATCCAGAACGGCGACTCGTCGACGCGGATCTCGGGGGCCGCCCCCCGGCGGTTGCCGGCGACGTAGCAGGTGGAGACGGCGACGAGGTGCGGCGTCACGCCCAGGTCCTGCAGGGTGCGGGCGATGCGGGTGGGCCCCATGAGGTTGACCTCGACGGCCAGGTCGATCGGCGAGTCGAAGCTGACCGTGGCGGCCGAGTGGATGACGATGTCGCAGGAGGCGAGGGTGCGGCGGCCCTCCTCGGTGAGGCCGAGGCCGTCGGTGCCGACGTCGCCCTCGATCACCTGCACCCGGCGGGCGACGACCTCGTCGAACGCCGCCTTGCCGCCGAGCTCGTCGCGCAGGCGGTCGAAGCAGTTGTTCTTGAAGATCTCGCGGGCCGCGCGCTGCTCGACGTTGCGCATGCGCCCGGCCCGGATCAGCAGCACCAGCTCGCAGTCGGGCACCGAGCGCAGGAGGCGCTCGACGAGCGCGGTGCCGAGGAAGCCGGTGGAGCCGGTGACGGCGATGCGCTTCCCGGCCAGGTCGTCGGCGATCACGGCTGCATGTCTACCAAATGGTAGAGAGCTGTGCGAGCATGGCGGCGTGAGCGCCGCCGCCGAGGGATCGTCCACCAGGGAGCGCATCCTCGCCGCCGCCCTCGCCGCCTTCGCCGAGCGGGGCGTCGAGGCCACGTCGCTCGACGCCGTCGCCGCCGCCGTCGGCGTGCGCAAGCAGACGCTCCTCTACTGGTTCCCCTCCAAGGAGCAGCTGCTCTTCGGGGTGGTCGACCACACCGTGGCCGAGCTGGGGGCGCGCCTCACCGACGCCGTGGTGGCGGCGGGGCCCGAGCTCGACCACCGGATCGTCGCCGTGGTCGACGCCACCTTCCGGCTCGGCACGACCCACCCGGAGCTGCTCGCCGTCGTGCGGGAGGTCGCCCGGTTGGGGCCGCCGGCCTCGACCCGGCTGGCCACCTCGGTCGAGCCGATCGTCGCCCTCGCCGCGGCCGCGCTCGCCCGGCGCTCGGGCGACCCGGTGGACGAGGCGCGGGTGCGCTCGGTGCTGCTCGGCGCCGGGGCGCAGGTCGTGGGCATCGCCACCGAGGCCGAGGTCCGCGCCGACCTGGGCCTGCCCGCCGACCTCCGGTGGCTCCGCACCCGCCGTCGCGCCCTGCTCGCGTCGCTCCGCGCCTCCCTCGCCTGATCCCGTCGGCGCGGTTCGCCGAGCCCGCCGGGGTTCGGTGCCCGGATCGTGCGTTGGTGGCGCGGGTTCGGGGTGGAGAAGGTGGGCGGGTGGGGCGTGGTGGGTTCTGTGCGCGGATGGTGCGCTGGGGGCGCGGGATCGGGGTGGAGAACGGGAGCGTCCGGGTGTCGGTGCCGAGGCCGATGCCGAGGCCGGCACCGGCGCCGACGCGGCTAGCGGAGGCGGCGGTGGGGCTGGCGGTGGCGGTGGCGGGCGATGGCGAGGCGCACGAGCTCGTCGATGAGCTCGGGGTAGGCGAGCCCGGTGGCGGCCCACAGCGAGGGGAACATCGAGTACGGCGTGAACCCGGGCAGCGTGTTGATCTCGTTGAACACCAGGCCGCGACCGTCGGCGTTGTAGAAGAAGTCGACGCGGGCCAGCCCGTCGCAGCGCAGCGCGCGGTAGGCGCGCAGGGCGTGGGCGCGCATCTCCTCGGCCACCTCGTCGGGCACGTCGGCGGGGATCACCATCGTCGAGCTCCCGTCGACGTACTTGTCCTCGTAGTCGTAGAACTCGTGGGTCGGCACGATCTCGCCGACGACCGACGCCCGGGGCGCCTCGTTCCCGAGGATCCCCACCTCGAGCTCGCGCCCCGAGATGGCCTCCTCGATGACGACGAACTCGTCGAACTGGGTCGCCTCGGCGAGCGCAGCGCGCAGCTGGGTCGGGTCCGCCGCCTTGCTCACGCCCACCGACGAGCCCATGTTCGCCGGCTTGACGAACACCGGCCACCCGAGCTCGGCGCCCACGCGGGCCACGAGCGCGTCGTCGACCTCCGTGTCCCGAGCAGCGATCCAGCGGGCGATGGGGAGCCCGGCCGCCTGGGCGACCACCTTGGCCGTCGCCTTGTCCATGTTGAGCGCGGAACCGAGCACGCCGCAGCCCACGTAGGCGACGTCGGCCAGCTCGAGGAGCCCCTGCACGGTGCCGTCCTCGCCTCGGGGCCCGTGGAGGATCGGGAGGACCACCACCTGCTGGCCGGCGCGGACCGGGGCCACGGCGCCCTGGGGCTCGAGCGCGGTGCCCGAGGTGTCGAGCGAGTCCGGCACCTCGCCCGCGGCCAGGGCGGCCACGGTGGCGTCGGAGCGCAGCCAGCGGCCGTCGGGGGTGATGGCGACGGGCTCCACCTCGTAGCGCGCCGGGTCGATGGCCCGCAGCACGTGGGCGGCCGAGACCCGCGACACCTCGTGCTCGGCCGACTGGCCCCCGTAGAGCAGGACGATGCGGACCGGGAGCTCGGCGTCGGACATGGGCGCCGAGCCTACCGACGGCCGTCGGTCGGCCCGGGACCTGCGGAGGGCTACGTTGCGCCCCATGCGCTTCACGACCGACGAGGTGGCGGCGGCGACCGGCGGCGAGGTGTTCGGCCGCCCCACGGCCGTCGATGGCGCCACCATCGACTCGCGCCGCGTGCTGCCCGGCCAGCTGTTCGTGCCGATCATCGCTGAGCGCGACGGCCACGACTTCATCGGCGCCGCGCTCGCCGCCGGCGCCGGGGCGTACCTCACGGCGGACCCGATCGAGGCCGGCACCGCCGTCCGGGTGGCCGATACCCGTCGGGCGCTCGCCGACCTCGGCTCCGCGGCGCGGGATCGCCTCGGCGATCGGGTGGTCGGCATCACGGGCAGCGTCGGGAAGACGAGCCTGAAGGACCTGCTGGCGTCGGTCGCGGCCACCACGTTCGCCACCACGGCCAGCGTCGGCAGCTTCAACAACGAGCTGGGGGTGCCGCTCACGCTCCTGAACGCGCCAGACGGCACCGAGTGCACGGTGCTCGAGATGGGCGCGCGGGGCATCGGCCACATCGCCGAGCTGTGCGCGGTCGGGCGGCCGACCGTCGGGGTGGTCACCGTCGTGGCGGCCGTGCACACCGAGGTCTTCGGCTCCATCGACGAGGTGGCCCGCGGCAAGTCCGAGCTCGTCGCCCACCTTCCGGCCGACGGCACCGCCGTGCTGCACGCCGACGATCCGCGGGTGGCGGCGATGGCCGGCGTGGCGCCGTGCCCCGTGCTCACCTTCGGCCAGGACGCTGGCGACGTGCGGGCGCTCGATGTGGTGCTCGACGAGCACCTGCACCCCCGCTTCGCCCTGCACACCCCGTGGGGTGCCACCGAGGTGCAGCTCGCCGTCGCCGGGCGCCACCAGGTGGTGAACGCGCTCGGGGCCGCGGCGGCCGCGCTCGCGTTGGGCGTGCCCCTCGACGCCCTCGCCGAGGGCCTGGGCGGGGCTCGCCTGTCGGCCATGCGCATGGACCTGGTCACCACCGCGGCGGGCTATCGGGTCCTCGACGACAGCTACAACGCGAACCCGACGTCGATGGCTGCCGCCCTCCGGGCGCTCGACGAGCTGCCCGCCCAGCGTCGCTTCGCCGTGCTGGGAACGATGGCCGAGCTCGGCGCCGACGAGGCGCCGCTCCACCGCGACGTGGCCACGCTCGCCGACGAGCTGGGCATCCACGTGATCGCGGTCGATCAGCCCTGGTACGGCGTCGACGAGGCCGATGCGGCACCCGACGCCACCGGCGCGGTCGCCCGGCTCACCGAGCTCGGGCTCGGCGACGGCGACGTGGTGCTGGTGAAGGCGAGCCGGTCGGCCGGCCTCGAACGGGTCGTCGAGCTGCTCACGCAGCCGAGCTGAGCGCCTCGGTCCCTCGGTCGATCCCGAAGCGTCCTGCGGGGCGGTGGGGGAGCAGGTCGCCCCACCAGGCGAGGACGAGGGCGACGACGGCCGAGACCACGAAGACCGCGGTGACGCCGACGTGGTCGATCAATGCGCCGCCCGCCAGTCCGCCGAAGGGCACGGTGCCGCCGAAGCCCATGATCCACAGGGCCATGACCTTCCCGCGCACCCGGTCGTCGAGGTCCTCTTGGAGCACGGTCGACAGCGAGGTGATGACCGCGAAGTAGACGGCGCCCAGGAGCGCGATGGCCACGTAGGCCGCGGCCGGTTGGCGCACCGCGCCGAAGACCGAGATCATCGCCGCGAACCCCACGAGACCGACGCGGGTGAGCGTGGCCTTCGACCGCGAGGCGAACACCGTCCCGATCGACAGGGCGCCGACGACGGCGCCGAAGCCGAAGCAGCCGTAGAGGAAGCCGTACTGCGAGCTCTTCGAGGCGATGCCGAGGTTCACGTCGGCGATGGTCGGGAGCTGGGTGATGAACGGGAGGCAGAAGAACGAGAAGGTGAAGATGATGGCGATGCACTGGCCGATCACCCGGTCGGTGCGGGCCACCTCGATGCCCTCGAAGATGCGGTGCAGGCCCTGGTCGCCGGTGGCCACCGGTGGCGGCAGCGTGACGCGCAGCAGGGCGAGGATCACGAACCCGAAGCTCAGGGCGTTGAGGAGGAAGACCCACGACGGGCCCTGGTGCGCGTAGATCGAGGCGCCGATGAACGGTCCGATCACCCGCGAGGCGTTCATCTGGACGCTGTTCAGCGAGATCGCGCCGGAGAGGTCGCGGCGGGGCACGAGGATCGGCACGACCGCGCTGAAGATCGGGGCGTAGAGCGCGTTGCCGATGCCGATGGCGAGCACTACGAGCAGGAGCAGCGCCTTGTTGGGCTGGGCGGGCGCGCACACGGCGGCCAGGACCACCGAGAAGACGGCCTGCTGGATGCAGAGCGCCATGAGCGAGCGCTTGCGGTCGTATGCGTCGGCGATCATGCCGCCGACCACCGAGAAGGCGAGCAGCGGCCCGAGCTGGGCAGCGATCACCAGGCCGACGAAGAGCCCCGAGCGGGTCAGGTTGTAGGCCAGCGCGCCGAGCACGACGTTCTGCATCCACGTGCCGATGTTCGACGCGAACGCCCCGAGGTAGACGGTGCGGAACGTGGGGTGGGAGAAGGCGGCGCGCGCCGTGCCCGGCTCGAAGGCGCGGTCGCCCTCGAGCAGGGCGTCCTCGACGTCCTCCGCGCTGATCGCCTCGGCCCGCGAGGGGCCGGCGGGATCGTCGGTGGCGGTCATCGTGGGGCGAGCGTACGGGGGCGCGGTGCCGACGCCACAACCGGGGCCCGGACGCGATCGAGGCCGGCCCGCAGGCCGGCCTCGATCATCGATGCGGAAGGGTCGAGCCCTAGAAGCGCCCGGCGTAGGCGGCGCTGAGGCGGATCGTCTTCGCCGCACCCTCGAGGGTGCCGCCGCCCGTGATCGGGTCGAGGAGGTCGAAGAACTCGACCCGCGACGGGAAGCGCTGCATCATCAGGCGGTGCAGGCGGAAGACCTGCACGGCGTTGGTCCGCTTGCGCTGGTTCTCCGACGACTCCGAGAAGTTGATCATCACGTCGCCGCGGTTCTTGGTCTTGTTGTCGAGGCGGGTGAGCCAGAACGCCTTGCCGGTCGGGTCCGGGGCCCGGTCGAGCACGTTCTGGTACACGAGGTCGATGAAGGCGCTGTTGGACAGGGTGCCGTAGGTCCGCTTGAACTCGCTGGAGTCGGCGAACTTGCGGGCCGCGTTGATCAGGCCCTTGCCGGCGTCGAGCTGGCGCTGCCAGTAGGCGAAGCCGGAGGGGTCCGGCGGCCGCTTGAAGAAGGCCAGGTACAGCCGGACGAGGCGCGCCTCGTCGAGCGTCTGGTCGGTGGGCAGGAGCTCGACGGTGAGCGAGTCCGCGGTCAGCTCGCAGGAGCTGATGCCCGACACCCACTGCGACAGCTGGGTCGAGGTGGGCGCGGTGCCGTTGGCGTCGAGGAACTGCTGGTTCACGAACGCCGTGGCGTTGGCGAACGGGACGACGTCGGGGGTGCAGGGCTGCGTCGTGCTGGTGGTGGTCGACGTGGTCGTCGAGGTGGTGGTGGGAGCGGGGGTGGAGATGGTGAAGGTGATGACCACCTGCGCCGTGCCACCGCCGAGGGCGAACGTCGAGTTCGTAGCCGAGCTGGCCACCCACGACGAGCCGCCGCCGCCACCACCGGCCCCCTTGCAGCCGGTGGCCGCGTTCTGGCCCTGGGCACCGCCGGCGTAGCCGCCGCCGCCACCGCCGCCTACGACGCTGAGGCCACCGCCGTCGAACGTGCCGGTCGACGGGGCGGTGCCGCCCGTGCCGTTGGCCTGGTTGACGTTGACGCCGCCGTTGCCGCCCTTGATGCCGTTGTCGGTGCTGCCGCTGTTGCCGCCGTTGCCACCGTTGGCGCCGGCCGGGCCGAAGCCGCCGTCACCGGTGCCCGTGGCCCCGGTGCCGCCGTTGCCGCCCGCACCCGAGGGGGTGCCGGCGCAGTTGCTCACGCCGCCGCCGCCACCGCCGCCCGCGACCACGAGGGGGGTGCCGTTGCCGCCGTCGATGCAGTCCGGGCCGAGGCACGCGCCGGAGGCCGCGCCGCCGGCGCCGCCGCCCGCGCCCGGGTCGAAGAGGATGACCGAGCCGCGGCCGCTCGTGCCGCCGGGCGCCCAGCCGTTGGCCACGGCGCTGGTGGCGGCGTCGCTCTGGCCGTTGGCGCCGTTGCAGCCGACGACGGCGGCGAAGACCTGGCCGGGCGAGGCGGCGAAGGTGCCGAACGCCTGGCCGCCCTTGCCACCGGCCGCCTTGCCGCTCGAGCTCTGCGAGCCGCTCTGGCCGCCGTTGCCGCCGACCGCGGTGATCGAGGCCGACACGGTGTTGGCCGGCGCGGTGGTGGTGTCCTCGACGCCGCAGGCCGTGCCGGGCGACCACGTCTGGGTGGAGATCGTCGGCGGGGCCGTGGTGGTCGTGCCCCCGCCCTGGGTGGTGCTCGTGGAGGCGGGCGCCGTGGTCGTGGTCGCCGTCGCCTGGATCGTGGTGCTCGTCAGGTTGACCTGGGGGTTGGCGTCGCACGACACCGCGATCGAGCCGGCCGCGGTGAGCGTGTAGGCCGCGGTGGCCCGGAAGCGCATGCGCAGCACGGAGCCGGCGACGCCGGTGGCCTTGAGCTGGAACGAGAGCGTCGGGGCGGTGAACGAGGCGCCGTTGGCGATCGGCCCGGAGACCGACACGGCGATGTTCGAGCCGCTGACCGACACGTTCTTGGTGCCGAGGTTGGCGCTGCCGCCGCTGAGCGTGGCCGAGCCGGCGACGTAGGAGGCGCCGGTCGGGATCACGAACGTGGTGGTGATGTTCTTGATCTCGGCGCCGCTCGCCGTGCCCGATCCGGTCGGCGCCAGCGTGACGGTGAACGTGCCGTTCTGGTCGACCGTGGCCGGCGCGGTGGCGTCGAGCTCGTTGATCTGGGTGCCGCCGATGCCGCAGTTGAGCGACTGGCTCACCACGGTGGCCCCGGCGCTGCCGCCGGTCGCGTTCACGACGGCCAAGCCGGCGATGCCGGCTATCAGGGCCATCAGGACGTGTCGGATGCGTCGCTGTCGCATGTGGTGGCTTCCCCCCAAGGAAGTGCGGCCGGCCGAGCGGGCTGCTCGGGCGTGCGGCGTCCACTCTGACACACCGTCAGGTCGAGATTCGAGTCAGTGCTCGGATTCGTGGCGCCGGATACGGTCGTCGGGATCGACACCCCGCTCGCCCCGTCGCTCCCTCGCCGACCGGCCCCGAAGGTCGCGACCGCGCCGGCCACCGCCGGGTGGATCGACGCCGCGGTCGAGCGAGGCGGGGCCACGATCGTGTCTCCCGATCGGGCGACCGGCCTGGTGTGGACCCATGCCGACGACCCCGAGGGGCTGCGGACGCTGCTCGCCGACCACGCCGACATCGAATGGGTGCAGCTGCCCTGGGCCGGCATCGAGCCCTACGTGCCGATCCTCGATCGCGAGCGCGTCTGGACCTGCGCCAAGGGCGTCTACGCGGATCCGGTGGCCGAGCACGCGCTGGCGCTGCTGCTCGCCGGGCTCCGCCACCTGCCGGCCTACGCCCGCGCCCGGTCGTGGACCGAGGGCGTGGGCCGCAACCTGTTCGGTGCCGAGGTCGTGATCTACGGCGGGGGCGGCATCGCCCAGGTGCTCGTGGACCTGCTCGCGCCGTTCCGGTGCCGGATCACCGTCGTGCGTCGCCGCCCCGTCGAGATGCCCGGCGTCGCTCGGGTGGTCGCCGCCGAGGACCACCACGACGCGCTCCCCACGGCCGACGCGGTCGTCCTGGCGCTGCCGCTGGTCGCGGAGACCGAGGGCATCATCGGTGCCGCCGAGCTGGACCTGCTCCCCGACCACGCCTGGATCGTCAACGTCGCCCGCGGTCGCCACCTCCGCACCGACGAGCTGGTCGCCGCGCTCCGGTCCGGCACCATCGGGGGCGCGGCCCTCGACGTCACCGACCCCGAGCCCCTGCCGGACGGCCACCCGCTCTGGGGCCTCCCCAACGTCCTCATCACCCCGCACACGGGCAACACCAAGGCGATGGCCCGCCCCCTGCTCGGCGCCCGGATCGAGGAGAACGTGCGGCGCTACGCCGCGGGCGAGCCGCTCATCGGGCGGGTGGACGTCGACCTCGGCTACTGAGGTCCCTAGCCTGACGGCCCGACGCCCGAGCAGGGGAGCGACCCACGGCCACGCACTACGAACGCCTCGGCGTCACGCCTGCCGCCTCGACCGCGGAGATCCGGGCCGCCTACCGCGACCTCGCCCGGCGCCTGCACCCCGACCGGGCCCACGGAGCGAGCGCGGCCGAGCGATCGCTGGCCGACCGCCGCATGCGCGAGATCAACGAGTCGTGGGAGGTGCTGCGCGACCCGGCCCGTCGCCGGGCCTACGACGCGGAGCGGCTCGACGGCGGTCGTCGGACCGCTCCGTCGTCGGGCCCGCGCCCGCGCCCTGCGGTGCGGCCGCTCCCCGACGAGGACGACGACCTCGTCGACGTGCTGCCCCCGATGGGGCGCGTCGGCGCGGGGCTGCTCCGGCACCTGCCGTGGGTGGTGGCGCTCGTCGTGCTCGGCGCGATCTTCCTCGGCAGCGCCTACGCCCGCACCGACGACGGGGAGGGCCCGGCGCCGACGATCGCCACCGCCCACATCGGCGAGTGCCTCGACCTGGAGGCGGGGCCGAGCACCTCGATCGTGCCGTGCGACGGTCCCCACGAGCTCGAGATCGTCACCCGGACAGCGCGCCCCGAGGACTGCCCCGCCGGCACCGAGGCCAGGCGGCTGGCGCGCGACGGACGGTTCGACTGCGTGCAGGAGGGCTGAGGGCGCCGTAGCGTCGCCGGCCATGGACTTCCGTCGCATCGATCTCGAAGACCTGGCCGACCAGGTGCGCCAGCGCACCATCTCCTCCCGGGAGCTCACCGAGCTCGCGCTCGCCCGGATCGATGCCACCAACCCGGCGGTGAACGCGTTCGTCGCGGTCGACGGCGAGCGGGCGCTGGCCGAGGCCGACGACATCGACCGGCGGGTCGCGGCGGGCGAGGACCTCGGGCCGCTCGCCGGCATCCCGATCGGCGTGAAGGACACGGAGGACGCCATCGGCTTCCGCACCACGCAGGGCTCGGCCCTGTTCGCCGATCGGCCGTCTGCGACCGCGGACTCCATCCTCGTCGATCGCCTCCGCGAGGCCGGCTGCGTCATCGTGGGGAAGACCAACACGCCGGAGCTCGCGTGGAAGGCCGACACCGACAACCGGATCTTCGGCCGCACCGGCAACCCCTGGTCGCTGGATCGCTCGGCGGGCGGCTCCTCGGGCGGCTCGTCGGCGGCGGTGGCGGCCGGGATGGTCCCCCTCGCCACCGGATCCGACGGCGGCGGGTCGCTGCGCATCCCGGCGTCGCTCTGCGGCCTCACGACCCTGAAGGCGTCGCTCGGCCGGGTGCCCGCCGGCGGCCCGACACCGCCCGGCTGGGCCGACCTGTCGAGCAAGGGGGTGCTCTGCCAGAGCGCCCGGTCCACCGCGTACGCGCTCGACGCGGTGATCGGTCCCGACCCCACCGACCTGCGGGCCCTGCCGATGCCCGACGAGTCGTGGCGCGACGCCGTCGAGGACGTCCACGCGCCGTTGCGGGTGCTGTGGTCCCCGACGCTCGGCTACGCCGTGCTCGACGACGAGGTGCGCGCCGCGTGCGAGGCCGCCGTCCGACGCCTCGAGGACCAGGGCACCGAGGTGATCGTGGTCGACGACGTGTTCGACGAGGATCCGGCGGTGCCGTGGCTGCAGCTGTCGCTGCTCGCCAACCTGCGCGTCGTGCAGCAGGCCGACCCCGACGGCGCCCGCTGGAGCGAGCTCGACGAACCCCTCGCCTCGATGCTCGCCTGGGTGCGCGACACCGCCTCGGTGACCACCGCGCTCGAGTCGTCCGACGTGGCCCACCGCCTCAACCTTCGGCTCGTCGAGCTGTTCCACCGGGCGCCGCTGCTCCTCACGCCCACCGTGGCCGGCCAGACGCCGGTCGGCAGCGACTACGGGACGGTCAACGGCGTCCAGGACATCGCGTGGGTGCGCTACACGTACGGGTTCAACCTCACCCGATCGCCGGCCGGGTCGGTGCCCGTCGGCTTCACGTCCGACGGCATGCCCATCGGCCTGCAGGTGGTGGGCCCCCAGCACGCCGACGTGGCGGTGCTGCGCCTCCTCGCCCTCATCGAGCAGGTGGTGGAGGTCGACCGGCCTTGTCGCTACGAGCCCTGACCTGTTCGAGGTGGAGGCCCCGCGGAGGGCCGCGCTAGGGTGCCTCCTCCGCACGGGCGTATGGCTCAGTTGGTTAGAGCGCTGCCTTCACACGGCAGAGGTCACAGGTTCGAATCCTGTTACGCCCACCAGACAACCCCAGGGTTCGAGGCGCTCGCCTGGCGAGGCTGGCGATCCTCCGGGGCCGGTGTCCCCGGTGCGACTCCATCCTGTGCGGCCACCGAACGTCCGAGGAAGGATCTCGGCCCCCGTCGCACTAGCTCGAGCGGGATCTAGCCCGCGCCAGTGCGACCGCGCCGGTCCTCGAACGACTCCATCGCGAGCCGGATGGCGATCCCGATGAGCACCGCTCCCAGGCCCAGGAAGGCCCACTGCCACCAAGAATCGCGCGTCTGGCTGAACCAGATGGCACAGGCCGCGATGAGCGGGACCAAGGCGAGCGGATGTCGGGCACCCAGCGCCACTCGCAGCCCAGCAGATGTCGCCATCATCACGATCATTGCAACCGTTGGGGCCATGCACAGACCATACGTATAGCGTCGACCGTCGTCAACGGAGCGCCCTGCGCATCCGGCGGGGAGGGGTCCCAGCGGGGTGCCCGGGGGCTCAGGCCGGGGCCACTTCCACCGGGATGCCGTTCACCGCGGCGTTGTTCGAGATCGGGTCGTAGAGGTCGGCGGGTGCCAGCAGGTTGCTGTTGACGCCTGCGTGCTCGTTGGCGACCGAGAGCTGCGTGCCGGGGAGCCCGTGGCCCCAGCCGTGGGGGAGCGAGACCACGCCGGGCATCATCTCGTCGCTGACCTCGACGGGCACGTCGACCGCACCGGCTTCGGAGCGCACCGTGGCGACGGCGCCGTCGGCCACGCCGCACCGGGCGGCGTCGTCGGGGTGGATGAGCAGCGTGCAGCGGTCCTTGCCCTTCACCAGCACCTTCACGTTGTGCATCCACGAGTTGTTCGAGCGCAGGTGCCGGCGCGACACCAGCACCAGGCCCTCGGCCGGACGGTCGAGGCGGGCTCGCAGCCGGCCGACGTCCGCGGTGATGTACGGCGGCGCCAGCTCGATCATCCCCGACGGCGTGCACACCACCTCGTCGGCCCGTGGGACCATCGGGCCGAGGTCGATGCCGTGGGGCGCCGCCCGGAAGTCGGCCAGGGCGAGGCCCTCGGGCACCTCGCCGTAGCGGTCGCCGAACGGTCCGGTGCGGATCGTCAGGTCGAGGAGGCGCTCGGCGCCGCGGCCCGTCGACGCGGCCAGGACCGTCGCCGCGTCGACGCCCTTCATATCGCAGAGGGCGGTGATGAACGCATCGTCGAGGCCGTCGACGTCGAGCCCCTCGTGCGGCAGGCCCATGCACAGGGCGCCGAGGCGCAGCAGGATCTCGTACTCGTCGGGTCGGCCGTCGGTGGGCGCGAACAGCGGTTCGGACCAGCGCCCGGCCGACCCGGTGGCGAACGCCCAGAGCAGGTCGTCGAAGTGGGGCTGCTCGAGCGACGACAGGCCCGGGAGGATCACGTGGGCGTGGCGGGTGGTCTCGTTGCGCCAGTTGTCGACGCAGATCAGGGCGTCGAGCTGGGGGAGGGCGGCGTCGAGGCGCCCGGCGTTCGGCGTGGAGAGGACCGGGTTGCCGGCGACGGTGATCAGCAGCTTGATCTGTCCCTCGCCCGGGGTGTCGATCTCCTCGGCCAGGCACGACACGGGCACCTGGCCCAGCACCTCGGGGATGCCCCGCACCCGGCTGCGCCAGCGGCCGAACTCGTAGCCGTCCGGGAAGCTCGGGTCGGGCAGCGAGGCGGTCGTCCAGACGACCGGCGTGGCCCACATCATCCCGCCCGGCGAGTCGAAGTCCCCGGTGAGGATGTTCACCACGTCGACGAGCCACGAGGCCAGCGTGCCGAACTCCTGGTTGCACAGCCCGATGCGGCCGTAGAGGGCGCCGGGCGCCGCGGCGGCGAGGTCGCGAGCGAGGCGCCGGATGGTGTCGGCCGGCACCTGGCAGGTGGCGGCCACCGCCTCGGGGGTGAACGGCTCGGCCAGGCGGCGCACCTCGTCGACGCCGGCCACCTTGCCGTCGACGGCGCCGAGGTCGACGAGGCCCTCGGCGAAGAGCACCTGCACCATGGCGAACAGGAGGAGGGCGTCGGTGCCCGGCACGATGGGGATCCACTCGTCCGCGTGGTCGGCGGTGCCGGTGCGCCGCGGATCGATGACCGTGACCCGGCCGCCCTCGCCCCGGATGCGGTCGAGGTGCCCGATCACGTCGGCGCAGGCCATGAGGCTGCCCTGGGACGCCTGCGGGTTGCCGCCCATGATCACGACGTGGTGCGCCCGCTTGAGGTCGATCGTCGGGATCGACCACATGTTGCCGTACATCAGCGCGGCGGCGACGTTCTTCGGCCACTGGTCGACGGTGCCCGCCGAGTAGATCGTCGGGAAGCCCGCCATCCCGATGAAGGGCCCCACGCCCCGGCCGAGCGCGAAGTTGTGGGCCACCGGATTGCCGATGTAGGTGGTCATCGCGGCCGGGCCGTGCTGCTCGCGCACCTGGGCGATGAGCTCCTCGCAGCGGCGGAACGCCTCGTCCCAGGTGACCTCGTGCCACTCGTCGCCCTCGCGCACCATCGGCACCCGGAGGCGATCGGGGTCGTGGTGCAGGTGGCCGATCGTCGTGCCCTTCGGGCAGAGGTGGCCCTTCGACCAGACGTCGTCGCGGTCGGCGCGGATCGTGCCGACCCGTCCGTCGGTGACCTGCAGCTCGAGGCCGCACATGGCCTCGCAGAGCGGGCAGGTGCGGAGGTGGATCGAGTCGGCCACGGGTCCCCCTGGTGGCTCGGCGGCGCGTCGCCGCGGACCCTACGTCAGAGCAGGCCGGCCGGCCCGCGAGCCGGGCGGTGGGTGGCGAGGCCCGCCCGTGCCACCATGGCCCGGTGCCCGACGCGCCCCGACCCGTCGAGATCCGCGACGACGTGATCCGCCTGGGTCAGCTCCTGCAGCTGGCCGGCATCGTCGACTCCGGCTCGGACGCCAAGCTCGTCCTGCTCGGCGGCGAGGTCGCGGTCAACGGCGAGGTCGAGACCCGGCGGGGCCGCCAGCTCCGGGCCGGCGACGAGGTCGAGGTGTTCGGCGAGCGCGTGGTGGTGGCGTCCGAGGCCTGATCAGGCGTCGGCGAGCCGGGCGATCACCGGCGCCATGGCATCGAGGGCATCGAGGCTGAGGCCGATCGAGGCGATCCCGAACCGCTCCCGGCGAGCGACGAGGTCGTCGGCGATCTGCTCGACGGTGCCGCAGAGGGCGTGGGGGGAGGCGAGGGCCTCGGAAGGCGTGAGCCCGAGGGCGGGCGCGAGGGCCTCGGCCGTGCCCTCCCGATCGTCGGTGACGATGGCCAGGTGGATGCGGGTGTGCAGCTCGATGTGCTCGAAGCGCTCGCCCGCCGCATCGCGCACCCAGCCGATCTTCCGGTCGGTCGCCGCCGCGGTGGCGTCGGGGCCCGCCGACGCGTCGATCACACCGTGGGGGAGCGCCGGGTTCAGCCCGACGATGTCCGCGTGGCGGCCGGCCAGCTCGAGCACCTTGCGCCCGCCGCCGCCCACGAGCAGCGGGAGCGGCTCCTGCACCGGCTTGGGCGAGCCGCTCAGGCCCCGGATCGCGTAGTGCTCCCCCTCGAACGTGCACGGGCCCTCCGACAGCAGCCCGCGCACCACGTGGATCGCCTCCTCCAGGCGGGCGATCCGGACCGACGGCGGGTCCATCTCGATCCCCGCCGCCTCGTAGTCGCTCGTCATCCAGCCGGCGCCGAGGCCGAGCTCGAAGCGGCCCTCGCTCAAGATGTCGAGCGTGGCGGCCTCCTTGGCCAGCACGGCGGGGTGCCGGTAGTCGTTGCAGAAGACCAGGGCCCCGACGCGCAGCGTCGTCGTGGCGTCGGCGGCGGCCATGAGCGCGGCCACAGGCGAGAGCTGGTCGTCGAGGTGGTCCGAGACGGTGAGGCGGTGGCAGCCGAGGTCCTCGACCTTGCGGGCCAGGTCGCGCCAGCGCCGAGCCGTGATGTCGGGCGGCGACGAGCACTGGATGCCGAAGCGGAACGGGGGGAGCGATGCGGGCACGGGACCACCGGGAGGGGAGAGGGGCACCGGTTGGACCGGCGGCGGGCTCCGATGGTTGCAGGTCGCTAGCTCGCGCTCGCGCCCCGCGCGTGGCCATCGCGGTCCTCGACGAGGTCGAGCAGGTCGCCGCGAGCGCGCGCCACCCGGGAGCGGATCGTCCCCACCGGGCACCCGATCGCGTCGGCGGCGTCCTCGTAGGAGAAGCCGAGCAGCTGGGTCAGGACGAAGGCCTCGCGGCGCTCGGGAGCGAGGCCGGCGAGGGCCTCGGCCAGCTCGACGGGCACATCGCCGGGGAGGTCGGCGGCGGCCCCCGGCGTGGTGGCCTCGGGCGGCTGGGCGAGCACCTTGTCGAGGAGCCGGAGGCGGCGGGCCAGCGAGCGGCGCTCGTCGAGGCAGGTGTTGCGCCACGCCGAGCAGCCACGTGCGCGGCGAGCTGTCGCCCCGGAAGTTGCGCAGCGACCGCAGGGCGCGGACGTAGGTGGCCTGCGTGGCATCGTCGGCCTGCCCCGCGCCGACGAGGTGCGGCAGTACCGCCACACGTCGTCGATCGTGCGGGCCACGAGGGCGGCCTCGGCGTCGCGATCGCCGTCGGCGGCCCGGACGAAGAGCACCGAGAGGTCCTCGTCGCCGCGGATGGGCGGGTGCTCGCGGCGGCGGCTCAGGCGCCCGGGCGCCCTCACGCGCCGACCGTCACGGTGCCGGTCATCCCCTCGTGGATGGTGCAGAAGAACTCGTAGGTGCCTGGCTCGAGAACGTCGCGGACTCGATCGCCCCGGGCTCGAGGTCGTCGGCCACCACCGCCGCTCCCAGCCGCCGGACGAGGTGGTGGGTGCTCGACCCGGTGTTGCGCCACTCGACGGTGGTGCCCGCCGCCACCTCGACGTCGGCCAGGTCGAACGACCGGCCGTCGGCGTCGATCAGGACCTCGGGCTGGGCCAAGGGCGTGGTGGTGGCGGGTGAGCGATCCCGGCCGGGCGTGGCGGCGAACCCGACCGCCACGGCGACGACGGCGACGAGCGCCAGCGCCCCCCGCCGGGCCAGCTGTCGCTCGGCGCGGTGACCGGGCGGCACCTGGGCCCGCTCCTCGAGGACGCGAGCCATCAGGTCGCCGTGGTCGACCGGTGGTGCCATCCGCCGACGCCGTCGCTCCTGCTCGAACTCCTGGAGCAGCGCCCGGCAGGAGGAGCACGAGGCCAGGTGGGCGTCGAGGCGCGCTCGCTCGCCGGCGAGCACCTGATCGTCGGCGGCGGCCGACACCAGCTCGAACCAGTCGGGGCAGGTCATCTGGACCATGGGTCGTCGCCGCGAGTCGGGCGGTTCCCGGGCGCGGCACCACCAACGGTACCGAGCGCCCGGCGCCCTCGGCAGGTTCGCACGGGCCTCCCAGCGAACCGTGAGGTCGTCGCCCGAGGATCGTCGGGGTCGGCGCGCGCCGAGCGCCACGACCGTCCCCCACCAACGGAGCACCCCGTGAACGATCCCCAGGCCCCCGATCCGAGCGCGACGACGCCCTCGCCGCTCGACCCGACCCACGCCGCCGGCGTGCCGCCGGCGGGAGAGGCCCCCACCGCGCCGACCCCGGCCGTGGCGGCGACCGCGTCGGTGCCGCCCGCCCCGCCCGCTCCGCCCACCGGGCCTCCGGTCTACGGCGCCCCGGTGCCCGAGCCGATCGGCTCGCCCCGTCCGGGCGCGCCGAGCCGCCGCCCCTGGGTCGCGGCCGCGGCCGTGGCCGGCGCGGTCGTCGTCGCCGGTGCCGCGGGCTACGGCATCGGCCAGAGCGCGGCCGAGGGCGGATCGGGCCAGGCCGACCGGTCCGAGCAGATCGGGCCCGGCTCGGAGGCGCCAGGTGGGCCAGCGGGCACCGAGCCGGGCCAGGGTCAGGGCTCGAGCCAGGAGGGCCAGGTGGGGCCGTCGCGCGAGGAGCAGGGCGATCGCGGGCAGTGGCACGACGAGGATCGCGACGGCGACGACTGGCAGGGCGGCGGTGCCGTCCCCGGTGGCGGCTCGTACGGCGGAGGCCCCTCGGTGGGCGGCCGCAGCTCGAGCGGCGGCAGCTGACGGGCCGAGCGGCGGGTCGCTACGGCAGCGCCCACTCGGGCACGGTGGCCGTGTCGGGATCGAGGTGGTCGAGCCAGCGCTCGAGGCCGGCGGGGTCGACCAGCTGGTCGGGGTGGTGGCCGGGCAGGAGCGACACCACCATCACCGGGACGGCCGTGAGCACGAACGAGAGCGACCAGCCGGCGAGGCGGAGGTGGCTCCCGGGGCGCCACAGCCGACCCGTCGCCCGCAGCAGGGCGAGCGAGCCGACGAGCGCTCCCACGGCCAGCACCAGCGCGGCCGTGACCATGGCGGCGGCGTGGCGGAGGCGCCCGCCCCCGGCGGCACGGTACGTGTCGAACGCGACCCGCTTGTGCTCCACCTCCTCGGCGAGGTGCCACAGGAACAGGGTCGCCACCGTCGGGTCGGCGCCCCGGAGGAGCCGCTGGCGCCGATCGACCCAGCGGGCGGCCACGAACGCGATCGTCTCGAACGAGGCGGCGAACGCCAGGCCGAAGCGCGTGCTGCGGCGCCGAAGCCACCCGAACCAGGTGGCGAACCAGCGGTCGACCCGGGCGGCCCCCGGGGCGTCCGCCACGATCAGGTCGTTGAACCGACGGTGCTGGGCGTGGTGCCCGGCCTCCTGGGCGACGTACCCCCGAGCGGCCGCCACGACCTGCGGATCGTCGACCAGACCCTCGTCGACGGCTGCACGGGTCACGCCCACGATGTAGGGCTCGGCGTGGGGCATCAGCAGCGAGACGGCGTCGGCGGCGATCGCCAGCTCGGGCACGTCCGGGCACCAGATCGGCGTGAGGTCGTCGGGCCACTCGAACCGCACGCGACGGTGGGGGAGCGCGGTGGCCATGGCCCTCCATCGGCAGCAGTCGGCCCATCGGGAGGCTCCGCCGCGGCGGTTGCGCCAGACTCGCCGACATGGGTGATCAGCCGAACCTCGATCCCAAGCCCGCCTCGGCCGCCACGCAGGCGGCGAACGCCGCGGTCGGTGCGCTCCCGTTCCTGGCGGCCGACGACGGCGCCGACCTCGAGCGCGCCCGGCGCGGCCGCGTCGCCGAGCCGGCGGCGCCGCAGGTCGCCCACGCCGGCGGCTGGCCGGTCTGGGACCTGGCGTCGTTCCACTTCGTCGACGAGGAGCCGCCGCCGGAGGTCAACCCCAGCCTGTGGCGCCAGGCCCGCCTGAACAACGAGGCCGGGCTGTTCGAGGTGGCCCCCGGCTTCCACCAGGTCCGCGGCCTCGACCTCTCGAACCTGACGGTGATCGAGGGCGAGGTGGGCCGCATCGTCATCGATCCGCTCACCTCGGCGCAGACGGCGCGGGCGGCGCTCGACCTGGTCGAGGCCCACCTCGGGCCCCGCCCGGTGACGGCGGTGATCTACACGCACAGCCACATCGACCACTTCGCCGGGGTGCGAGGCGTCGTCGACGAGGCCGATGTGGTCGCCGGCCGGGTCCGGATCATCGCCCCCGCCGGCTTCCTCCAGGCGGCGGTCAGCGAGAACGTGGTGGCGGGGACGGTCATGAAGCGGCGGGCGTCGTACATGTACGGCGTGCTGCTCCCGCGCGGCCCGCGGGGCCACGTGGACGCCGGGCTGGGCAAGGGCGTGCCGCTGCTGGGCGACGAGGGCCTGATCGCTCCCACCGAGGAGGTCCACGAGACCGGCACGGAGCTGGTGGTGGACGGGGTGCGCATCGCGTTCCAGGTCACGCCCGACACCGAGGCGCCGGCCGAGATGAACTTCCACTTCCCCGACCACCGCGTGCTCTGCATGGCCGAGAACTGCACGTGCACGATGCACAACCTGTACACGCCTCGCGGCGCGCAGGTGCGCGACTCGCTCGCCTGGAGCAAGTACATCCAGGAGGCGATCGACCTCTACGGCGACGTGTCCGACGTCTGCTTCGCCAGCCACCACTGGCCCCGGTGGGGGCGCACCGACATCGTCGACCACCTCGCCAAGCAGCGCGACACCTACCGCTTCCTGCACGATCAGACGTTGCGCCTCGCGAACCACGGCCTCACCTCCACCGAGATCGCCGAGGAGCTGCGGCTCCCGCCCGAGCTGGACGCCGAGCCCTCGAGCCGGGGCTACTACGGCACCGTCAGCCACAACGCCAAGGCCGTCTACCAGCGCTACCTCGGCTGGTTCGACGGCAACCCGGCGCACCTGAACCCCCACCCGCCCGTGGCCGCGGCGGCGCGCTACGTCGAGTTCATGGGCGGGGCCGACGCGGTGCTGGCCAAGGCGCAGCGATCCTTCGACGAAGGCGACTACCGGTGGGTGGCCGAGGTGGTCAACCACGTGGTGTTCGCCGATCCGGCGAACACCGCCGCCCGGCACCTCCAGGCCGACGCCCTCGAGCAGCTCGGCTACCAGTCCGAGTCGGGCCCGTGGCGCACCTTCTACCTCACCGGTGCGCAGGAGCTCCGCCACGGGCACCCGCAGGGGGGCGGAGGAGCGATCGCCGGCCCCGACACGGTCGCCGCCATGACCACCGAGCTGCTGTTCGACTTCCTCGGCGTGCGCGTCGACGGCCTGCGAGCGGCCGAGCGGAGCTGGGCCATCGACGTGGTGGTCACCGATCGATCCGAGCGGTGGCGCCTCGGCGTCGAGCGCGGCGCGGTGCACGCCACCCACACCGCCGACGGGGCGTCCGCCACGGCGGCCGCGCAGGTCACCGTCGAGGTGACGCACGCCGCGCTCGCCGCGCTGGTCTTCGGGTCGGCCGAGCTGGAGGCCCTCGAGGCGGAGGGGCGGCTGGAGGTGCGCGGCGACCGCGACGCCCTCGTCGCCCTCCTCGACGTCCTCGACCGCTTCGGGCTCTGGTTCCCCATCGTCACCCCCTGACCGCGCTCGCCCGACCCACCCCACCCCACCCCACCCCGCCCCACATCGAGCTTCTGGAGCGGGTGCGCCCGTTCCGGGCCGGTTCGCTCCAGAAGTCCGGGGGTGGGGGGGGTGGGGTGGGGGGGCGGCGGTCAGTGGGGGTGGCGGGCGCTGCGGAGGGTGCGGGCGAGGGCCCGGAGCTTGGACGCGTCGCGCGGGCGGTCGGCGAACGAGAGCGCCTCGTCCATCACCCGTGGCCCCTGCACCACGAGGCCGTGGCCCGGGAGCAGGTGCTCGACGTCGAGGGCTCGCAGGCGCGCCTCGGTCGCCACCGAACGGCGGCCGTCGACGTACTCGGGGTTGAACCACGCCCGCCCTTCGACCGAGAGCACGCTGTCGCCTGACAGCAGCGTCCGCGTGGGCGCGTGGAGGAGGCAGGTGGAGTCGTCGCTGTGACCCGGCGTCGAGAGCACCAGCCAGTCGGGGCGACCGGGGAGGTGGTCGCCGTCGCGCAGCCAGCCGTCAGGCTCGAAGGGCAGGCGCACGCCCTTGGCGTCCCACCCGATCACCGCCATCGTGTCCTTGATCTCGAGCGTGGCCGCGAGGTCGAGCGGCTGGGTGGCCATCACCGGGAGGATCTGCGCCAACGCGCGCAGCCCGGGCGGCCGCAGGGCGCACCGCCCGGCGCGCATGTCGTCGATGGCGTGGGGGAGCAGGACGTCGGTGCCGGCCCGGTCGCGCAGGCCCGGGAGGCCACCGACGTGGTCGGCGTGCCCGTGGGTCGCCACCGCCGCCCCCAGGTCGGCGAGCTCGCCGCCGAGGCGCCGCACGACGGCCTCGAGCTCGGGCAGCTGCGACGGGACGCCGAGGTCGACCACGAACGGTCAGCCGTCGCCTCCGTCGTGGACCACGTAGCAGTTGTAGAGCCACTTGGAGATGACGGTGACGCCGATCTCGGGGAGCTCGGTGACGACGGCGGGTCGGGGCTTCGGCACGGGCGGAACCTACCCGGCTGCGGTCAGCCGCCCGGGGTGAGGTTCTGCAGCCGCACCTCGCCGTGGGCGAGCAGCCGGCCGCGCTCGTCGCGCACATCGACCTGCCAGAGCTGCTGGGTGCGGCCCTGGTTGAGCGCCGTCGCCTCGACGGCGGCGGTGCCGTGGGTGATCGACCGCAGGAAGTGCGTCGTGTTCGTCAGCCCGACGGCCACCTGGCCGGCGGCTCGCACCGCGCTCGACGCCCCGATGCTGGCGGCCGACTCGATGGCGGTGGCGTACACGCCGCCGTGGACGATGCCCCAGGGGGTGTGGTGGCGCTCGTCGATCTCGACGTGGCCCACGACCCGGGTCGCCGAGATCTCCTCGGGGACGAACCCGGCCTCGCGCACGAACGCCCCCGCGCCGGTGAGCGAGGCCGGGGCGAGGTGCAGGTCGGCGCCGGGCCCGCTGGCGTCGCCGGTCACGAGGTGGCCTCGCGCAGCGGGGTGGAGGGGCGGGCGCCCGGGCCGCGGCGGACGCGGAGCTCGAACGGCGAGAGCACGTCGCCGCACGCCGAGCAGGTGGGCACGATGTGGGTCACGTGGTCGCAGGTCCGGTGCACGACCTCGACGGGCGGGCCGTCGGGCGCCTCCCAGCGGTCGCCCCACTCGCGCAGCGCCGCCACCACGAGCCAGAGGTCGCGGCCCTTCTCGGTGAGCTTGTAGTCGTAGCGCGGGGGGTGGTCCTGGTAGGCCACCTTCTTCATCACCCCGTGCTCGACGAGCGCGTCGAGGCGGGCGGCGAGGATGTTGCGGGCGATGCCGAGGCGCTCCTGGAAGTCGCCGAAGCGGCTGACGCCCAGGAACGCGTCGCGGAGGATGAGGGGGGTCCACCACTCGCCGATGATCTCGAGCGACTGGGCGACCGAGCAGGCCATGTCGTCGAACGAGGCGCGTCGCATGGGTCACACCCTAGCGGGTTGCATGATGCAACGGAAGGGAGGATGATCGGTTGCATGGAGCAACCCACTCGGTCTCATCCCCGCCGCTCGCCGCGTCGCACGTGGCGCCGCACCCGGCCCTCGCCCGAGGTGGCGGCCGAGCTGGCCGTCCTCGCCGACGCCGTCAGAGCACGTCGGTCATGATCGCCCCGAGCTCCTCGGGGTACTTGCCGACGAAGTAGAGGAACGTCGGCTCGATGTGGCCGAACAGGTCGGTCCCGGGGGCGAGGGTCGAGGCGAACCCGTTGAGGTACAGCAGGTTCTTGAAGAACAGCACGAGCTCCTTCGGCAGCGAGAAGCCGTTGCGGGCCAGCACCCGGATCACCGAGCCGAGCGCCTGGCCGAGGCGGTCGACCGTGAACTCGCCCTCGCGGGTGAGCAGGGTGGGGTCGATGGCCATCAGCTGCGCCTCGATCTCGGAGGCCAGCGTGGGCAGGTCGGCGCCGGGCGGCACCGCCCCGAAGGCCTGGAGCGCACGCAGCTGCAGCAGCTGGTCGTTGCGGCCGAACCCGAACAGGAACATCACCGTGGCCGCCCGCTGCTCGGCATCGATGCGTCCGGCGATGCCGAAGTCGATCAGCGAGAAGTCGCCCTGCGGGTTGATGAGCACGTTGCCGGCGTGCAGGTCGCCGTGGAAGATCCCGTAGGCGATCATGTGCTCGAGCGTGGCGTTGATGGCCAGCGTGAGCAGGCGCTCGCCGTCCACCGCGTCGGGGTAGGCCTCGATGGCCCGGGTGTAGGGGACGCCCTCGACCCGGGTCATCACGAAGACGTCCTCGGTGGCGAGGTGGGGGATCGGCCGCGGGAAGGTGGCGAAGTCGTGCCCGGCCGCCTCGGCCGCGAGCGAGAGCTCCACCTGGTTGAGCGCCTCGAAGCGGAAGTCGATCTCCTCGAGCACCATCTCGGCGAACAGCTCCACGAAGCCGCTGAGGTTGGCGACGCGCGCCGCCTTCGATGCGCGCTCGCCGGCGGCCGCGGCGAGGGCCATGGCCCGCAGGTCTCGCTCGAACTGCTCTCGCAGGCCGGGCCGACGGACCTTCACGACCACCTCGGTGCCGTCGAGGAGCGTCGCCGCGTGCACCTGCCCGATGGATGCGGCGCCGATGGGCTCGGTCTCGAACCGGGAGAAGATTGCTTCGAGCGGGACCTCGAAGCGCTCCTCGAAGATCTGCTCGGCGAGCCCCAGCGGCAGCGGCGTCGCCGTGTCGCGGCACCAGCCGAAGGCGTCGACCCACTCGTCGGGGAGCAGGCCCTGCGCGGTGGCGATGAACTGCCCGAGCTTGATGTAGGTGGGACCACCCGCGCGCACCAGCTCCTGGAGGTGCTTCATGGCGGCGCCCGGCTCGAGGGGGCCGTCGAGCACCCGCCGCTTCGCGTCCTCCTTCAGGCCCGGGGCCACGCCGCGGGCGAGCTCCACGCCGGTGCGGCCCACCGCTCGGAGGGTGGTGGGCCGCAGCGACGGTCGGGCGAGCTCGGCCGCCTCGGCGCGGACGCGCGCTCGGGCGTAGGGCCCCCAGGCCAGCCAGAGCTCGGCGTGGTCGCGCAGGCCGGGGTGGGCGGCGAAGCGCGCCGAGCGGGCCAGGACCTCGGCCATGTCGGGGAGGGGAGGGACGGGCACGAGGGCTCCTCGGTCGGTCGGCCGGAGCCGGGTCAGCGGGTCGCGTCGTTGGCGGCGGCGATCAAGGCGTCGAGGCCCGCCTGGAGCTCGGCGTGGGTGGGCCACCCGAACCCGAGCCGGAACGAGCGGTCGTCGAGCTCGAACCAGTGGCCGGGGCCGACGTAGGTGCCGTGGTCGGCGAGCAGGCGGTGGTGGAACGCGGCCTCGTCGACGTCGACCTCGGGGCGGAACCGCACCAGCCCCACCACGCCTCCCTCGGGGTGCACCCACTCGAAGGTGTGCTGCGACGCGAACCACGAGTCGACGATCGCCAGGCGCTCGCGGACGTCGGCCAGGATCGGCGGGAGGACCCGCTCGCGCTCGGCGAGCAGCCGACCGGCGACGTGCTCGTCGATGATCGAGCCGCTGATCACGATCTGCTCCTTGGCGGCCAGCAGCACCTCCAGGCGCGCCGGGTCGGTGGTCACCGCCCAGCCGGTGCGGATCCCGGGCAGCCCGTAGGACTTCGACATCGAGCTGACGCTGATGACGTGGCCGCCGAGGGTGGCCGCGAGCGGCGGTGGCGGCGCCTCGTGGGCGAGGTCGCGGTAGGTCTCGTCGACGAGCAGCACCGCGCCGGCGTCGGCGACGAGGTCGGCGATGCGGCGGACGTCGCCGTGGGGGATCACGGTGCCCGTGGGGTTGTGGGGCGTGGTGATGCTCACGAGCCGGGTGACCCCCGGGGTGACCCGGGACTCGAGCTCGGCCAGGTCGAGGCGCCAGCCGTCGTCGAACGACAGGTCGACGACCTCGAGGCGGGCGCCGATGGCCCGGGGCGTCTCGAGGTTGGTGGCGTAGTTGCTGCGGACCACGACCGCGTGGTCGCCCGGCTCGAGCGTCGAGGTGGCGACGGCGAACAGGGCGGTCGCCGCGCCCGGCGTGACGAGGACGTGGCGCGCCTCGATGCCGGGGGCCGTGGCCGCCACGGCCTCGCGCAGATCGGGGTCGCCCAGGTGGTCGCCGTAGCAGAGCACCAGGTGGTCGAGGTCGAGGTCGAGGCCGAGGTCGCCCAGGCGCCGATCGGCCACCGAGCTCTCCGACAGGTTGTTGGTGATGGTCTCGTAGCCCAGCTCCTCGGGCGACTCGACCTCGATGGGCATCCGGCGGTAGCGCACGACGGGAGCCTCGCGGCGCTCAGGCGCAGGGGCCGATGGGGGCCACCGAGCCGTCGGGGCGCACCTCCACCAGCGTCGGCGCCTCGCGGAGCAGACCGGCGTCGACCAGCGCCTGGGCGTCGGACGGGCCCTCGCCGTTCATCGCCTCGAAGGCGGCGACGGCGGTCTCGACCGTGCGCTGCTCGGTCAGGCACGTCTGCTGGGATCCGGTGGGGTCCGCCCCGACGGTGCCACCGCCGCCAGGGTCGAGGTCGTCCACCGAGTCCACGAGCCAGGTGCCGTCGACGAGCACGAGCGGCACCGTCCCGTCGCCGAGCTCCCACCGGAAGCGCACCGTGGCCAGGTCGCCGTCGAGCTCGACCCCGGTGACCACGAAGGGGCCCGGATCGGCCGACTCGATCGCCGCGAACAGCACCCGCAGCGATTCCCGGCACGGGCTCCCGCTCGCCTCCTCGATGCCCGCCTTGGCGCCCTCGGTGAGGCGGGAGCAGAGCTGGCCCGCGCCGCGCGCATCGACGATGGTGGCGAGCGCGCCCGCCGCATCGCTCGGCGGCGGGTCGGCATCGTCGCCCCCCAGCAACCGGCTCGCACCGAGCGCGGCGAGGGCGACGGCGACGATCGCCAGCACGAGCGGCACGATCGGACGACGACGGGATGGGCGGGCGCTCGGGGTCGGCGCGTCGGTGGCCGGAGGCGCGGCCACGGTCGGGGGGATGGCCCCGGCGAAGCCGCTCGGCGGCCCGGCGAAGCCCGCCGGCGGAGGCGGGGGGATCGTCGGGCCCGGATCGTCGCCCTCTGGTCGGCGCTCGGTCACGGGCCCTCCTCGGGCGGGAGTCTCCCACGCCGGTCGGGCCCGGGCCCGCCGCGTCGCCGCGCCGGCTCGCTCAGCGGGCGGCGATGGCGTCGGCGACGGCCAGGATGCGCCGGGCGTTGTCGACGTGCAGGTTCTCGATCATGCGGCCGTTGTGGGTGACCACGCCCTTGCCCTCGGCGATGGCCGCCTCGAACGTGGCGATGAGGGCGCGGGCGTCCTCGACGGCCTCGGAGGTGGGGGCCCACGCCTCGTTGGCCGGCTCGATCTGGCTCGGGTGGATCAGGGTCTTGCCGTCGAAGCCCATCTGACGGCCCTGCCGGCACTCGGCGGCGAACCCGTCCGGGTCCTTGATGTCGTTGTAGACGCCGTCGAGGATCACCTTGCCGGTGGCCCGGGCGGCGAGCACGCACAGCCCGAGGCCCGTGAGGAGCGGCTGGCGGCCGGGCACGTGCTCCGCGTGCAGCTCCTTCGCCAGGTCGTTGGTCCCCATGACGAGCACGGTGAGCCGGTCGCTGGCCGCCGCGATCTCCTCGGCGTGGAGCATGGCGACCGGCGTCTCGACCATCGCCCAGATCTTCGTGGCCTCGGGCGCGCCGCCGGCGACGAGGCCGTCCTCGATCTTGCGCACGTCCTCGACGCTGTTCACCTTGGGCACCACCACGGCGGCCGGGCCGGCGGCGGCGATGGCGGCCAGGTCGGCGGCGTGCCAGTCGGTGTCGAGGCCGTTGGCCCGGATGGCCACCTCGCGGGACCCGTAGGCCCCGCTGAGCACCAGGTCGCACACGCGGGAGCGGGCCTCGGCCTTGGCGTCGGGGGCGACGGCGTCCTCGAGGTCGAGGATCAGGGCGTCGGCGTCGAGGCCCTTCGCCTTCTCGAGGGCGCGCTCGTTGGCGCCGGGCATGTACAGGACCGAGCGGCGGGGGCGGATCTCCTCGGACACGATCAGACCTCCAGCCCGACGGCGCGGTACATCTCGGCGACCTCGGCGTCGCGGGCCGACAGCTGGCGGGCCAGGTCGACCATGACGTGGCACTGCTTCACGGAGGCGTCGTCCTCCATCTTCCCGTCGATCATCACCGCGCCGGTGCCGTCGCCCATCTCCTCGATGACGTGGAGCGCGTGGGCCACGTCGCTCGGGTCGGGGGAGAACACCCGCTTGGCGATGTCGATCTGGACCGGGTGGAGGCTCCACGCGCCCACGCACCCCAGCAGGAAGGCGTTGCGGAACTGGTCCTCGCAGGCGACGGTGTCCTTGATGTCGCCGAAGGGGCCGTAGAAGGCGAAGATCCCGTTGGCCACGCACGCGTCGACCATGCGGGCGATCGTGTAGTGCCAGAGGTCCTGCTGGTAGGTGGTGCGGTCGCCCTCGATCTCGCCGTCCACCGGGTCCTGGCGCACGAGGTAGCCCGGGTGGCCGCCGCCGACGCGGGTCGTCTTCATGCGGCGGTTCGCCGCCAGGTCGGCGGGGCCGAGGCTGAGGCCCTGCATGCGCGGGCTGGCGGCGCAGATCTCCTCGACGTTGGCCACGCCCCGGGCGGTCTCGAGGATGGCGTGGAAGAGGATCGGCCGCGAGATGCCGGCGCGCGCCTCGAGCTGCGCCACGAGGCGGTCGGCGTAGTGGATGTCCTCGGCGCCCTCGACCTTGGGGATCATGATGACGTCGAGCTTCTCGCCGATCTCGGTGACCAGCGTGGTGAGGTCGTCGAGGACCCACGGCGAGTCGAGGCTGTTGACCCGGGTCCAGAGCTGGGTGTCGCCGAAGTCGGTGCCCTTCGCGATCGTGACCAGGCCCTGGCGCGCGGCCTCCTTGTTCTCGGCCTTGATGGCGTCCTCGAGGTTGCCGAGGATGATGTCGACCTTGGTGGCGATGTCGGGGACCTTCGCCGCCATCTTCTCGTTGCTCGGATCGAAGAAGTGGATCATCCGCGACGGTCGGAACGGGATCTCCCGGACGGGCTCGGGGGCGCCCGCGGCGAGCGGGCGGAAGAAGTCCTTCGGGTTGCGCATGGCCCAACCCTAGAGACGCACGGCCAGGCCGCCCAAAGGGCGCGGGCGCTGGCGGATCGGGGGCGGGTCGTGCTCGTCAGCCCGGGACCGGCGGGTAGCCGCCGAGGTCGTGGAGCGCCTCGGCGACCCGTCCGCCGACGTCGAGGCGGGTGATGTCCCCGTAGGCGAAGCGTCGGGGCGCGTGGTCCCAGACGGCGTCGGCATCGATGTCGAGCAGGTGGACGCGACGAGGGCCGAGCCGGACCGGGCGGCCCGTGGCGGGCCGGTCGGGATCGAGCGCCTCGGTGTGGACCTCCACGATCGGGAACCGTTCGGCGAGGTCGGCCAGGAGGTCGCGCGTGGTGCCGAGGTCGACGCCGAGGTCGGCGGGCGCCTCGTGGCGGAGGCGCAGGGCCCGCGCCCCGAGGTGGTGGTGGCCGAGCGCCTCGACCTCGCTCACCGTGTCGAGGCGGACCACGGCCCAGCCGTCGAGCACCACCCGGTCGAGGAGGTGCAGCACCGCCCATCGCTCCCCGAGCCCCACGACGAAGCCGGTGGGGCGCGCCGCCCGCCAGAGGTTGCGACGAAGCGAGACGGGGTCGCCCTCGCCCATCGCCCGGGCGAGCGCCCGACGGTTCCGCTTCGCCCCCATGGGTGCATGTTGCCAGGCACCGGCGGGCCGGCGGGGCAACTTGACCGAACGGTCAAGTGCTTCGGTACGCTCGGGCGCACGCCAGGGGACCCGAGGAGGCCGCCGTGTACCAGTGGACCGACGAGCAGGAGATGGTGCGCGGCGCCGTCCGGCAGTTCATCGACAAGGAGATCCGCCCGAACATCGAGGAGTTCGAGCACGGCGACACCCCGCCCTACGAGGTGCTGCGGAAGATGTTCCGCGAGTTCGGGATGGACGTGGCCGCCCGGGCGCGCTTCGAGAAGCAGATCGAGTTCGAGAAGGCGGTCCTCGCCGCGCAGGCCGCAGGCGAGGCCCCGCCCGAGAAGCCCAAGCGCGACGGCGACGGCGGGGCCAGCTCGCTCACCCTGATCCCCATCATCGAGCTGTGCAAGGTGTGCCCCGGCATGGTCACCGCCATGGGCGTCTCGATGGGCCTCACCTCGGCGGCCATCAGCTCCAAGGGCACCATCGCCCAGAAGGAGCGCTGGGTGCCCGAGCTGCTCACCATGGAGAAGGTGGGTGCCTGGGCCATCACCGAGCCCAACTCGGGTTCCGACGCCTTCGGCTCGATGAAGAGCACGGCGCGCAAGGACGGTGACGAGTACGTCCTCAACGGCTCGAAGACGTTCATCACCAACGGCCCCTACGCCGACACGATCGTGTTCATCTGCAAGCTCGACGAGG
This sequence comes from Acidimicrobiales bacterium, assembly GCA_041394165.1. Taxonomy (GTDB): domain Bacteria; phylum Actinomycetota; class Acidimicrobiia; order Acidimicrobiales; family Iamiaceae; genus Aquihabitans. The sequence goes on along the minus strand of JAWKIT010000001.1, from coordinate 601,375 downwards.
GCAACGATCCGGCCGATCGCAAGATCTTGAGCTTCGTCCTCGACTCGGGCATGCCGGGGCTCGAGCAGTCCAAGCCGCTGCGCAAGATGGGCATGCACTCGTCGCCCACGGGCGAGCTCTTCCTCGACGACGTGCGCGTGGGGATCGATCGGCTCGTCGGCGAGACCGAGGACGTCGCCAAGGGCGGCCGCGAGGGCGCCAAGGCCACGTTCATGCAGGAGCGCTCGGGCGTCGCCGCCATGGCGCTCGGCATCATCGAGGAGTGCCTGGCCCTCTCGGTGGACTACGCCAAGAACCGCGTGCAGTTCGGCGAGCCCATCGGCAACTTCCAGCTCATCCAGGACAAGCTGGCCCGCATGGAGGTGGCGCGCCTCAACGTGGAGAACCTGGTGTTCCGCACCATCGAGATGTCGGCCGCCGGCCACTCCATGACCCTCGCCGAGGCGTCGGCCATGAAGCTCTACTCGGCGCGCGCCGCCACCGAGGTGGCCCTCGACGCCGTGCAGATCTTCGGCGGCAACGGCTACATGAGCGAGTTCCGCGTCGAGCAGCTCGCTCGCGACTCGAAGGTCCTGCAGATCTACGCGGGCACCGACGAGATCCAGATCACCCACATCGCCAAGGACCTCCTGCGCCGCTAGCTCGCGCCGGCCGTTCGGCCTCGTGCCGCCGTCAGGCGTCGGGCTCGAGGCGGTACCCCACCCGCCACACGGTCGTGATCGTCTCGCGCCCGAAGGGCTTGTCCACCTTGGCGCGCAGCGACTTCACGTGGGCATCCACCACGTTGGACATGCCGTCGAAGTTGAGGTCCCAGACCTGGTCGAGGATCTCGGCGCGGCTGAGGACCTGGCCGGCGCGCCGGACCAGCAGCTCGAGCAGGGCGAACTCCTTGGGGCGCAGCGCGATGTCCACCCCGCCGCGCTGGACCGTCCGCGCCCCCGGGTCGAGCGCCAGGTCGCCGACGGTGCGCACCGTCGGGCGCTCGTGCGGCGCGCGCCGGGCGAGCGCGTCGAGCCGGGCGCTCAGCTCCGCGACGGCGAAGGGCTTGGTCAGGTAGTCGTCGGCGCCGGCGCGCAGGCCCGTCACCCGCTGGTCCACCTCGCCGTTGCCGGTGACCATGATGATCGGCATCCACCGCCCGCGATCGCGGAGGGTCCGGCAGACCTCGATGCCGTCCATCGACGGCAGCTCCCAGTCGAGCACCACCACGTCGAAGTCGAACTCGGTCGCCATCCACACGGCGTCCGGACCCGTCGAGGCGAGCTCGACGACGTGGCCGTCGCGCCGCAGCGCCACCGCGATCATCCCGCTGACGTCGGGGTCGTCCTCGACGACGAGGGTCCTCACGCCGGCGCCGGACGGTCGAGCGCGCTCGCCACGGCGAGCTGGAGCGCCTCGGCCGTGTAGGGCTTCGGGAGGAACGGGAGGCCCGACGCCTCGACCGCCCCGCGGAGGTCGGCGTCGCGCTGGCCCGAGGTGAGCAGGACCGGCAGCCCGGGGCGTCGCTCGCCGAGCGCCGCGGCCAGGTCGATGCCCGAGGCCCCCGGGAGCATCACGTCGCAGAACACGAGGTCGAACGGTGCCAGCTCGAGCTCCTGCGCCTCCTCGGCCGAGCCGGCGGCGACGACCGCGCACCCGGCGCCGGCCAGGAGGTGGCAGGCCATCTCGCGCACGGCGCGGTCGTCCTCGACCACGAGGACGTGAGCACCTGTGAGGGGCGCGGCGGAGCGGGGGACGGAGCTGGTCATCGCAGATCGCATGGAGGTCGCCGTGCCTATCGGCCGCCTCGACGCCGAAGGTGAGGGGATTCCGCGCGCGGCACCGCGCCGGTCGCGGGTCGAGGAGGATCGCGACCTCCCCCGCGGCTGTCGCACTTGTCACGAGGGGTCAAGGTCGAGGCGAGGTGGGCCGTTCACCCGAGCGGGCGACGCGCCGCACGAGCGCCGTGCCGGCCGCCCGGACCGAGGATGCACATGGCGGGGACGGGCAGGCCCGAGATCCACGAGGCACCGGCTGCGCTGGCCCTCCTGCGCGCCCTGCCGCTGGCCGCGGCGATCGTCGATCGCGACGGCCGGACCGTCGACGCCAACGAGGGGTGGGCGCTCGAGGGCCTCACGGCGGACGACCTCGCGCGCCTGGTGCGGCCGGTGCTCGAGGGCGAGCGCGAGGTGATCGAGGCCGAGCTGCGCCCCGAGGGGCGCGGCGAGCGGTGGCGCCAGGTGCGGGCCGCCTCCCTCGGGCCGTCGACGCTGGTGCTCGTGCAGGACGTGACCGCGCGGCGCATGCTCGAGGCGACGGTGCGCGAGGTCGAGGGCCGTGAGGCGCAGACCGGGCTGGTCGACGGGACCGGGACGGTGGAGGTGCTCAGCCAGCGGCTGGCGATCGCCCGCCAGCGGGGCCTCCAGGTCGCCGTGGCCCAGGTGGAGGTCCTCGGGCTCGATCGGGTCCGGTCCGAGCTCGGCGCGCCGGCGGCCGTCGACCTCGTCGTCCAGCTGGTCGCGCGGGTGCGCCGGGCGGTGCGAGACGACGACATCGTGTGCCGCATCGCCGAGGACCGGCTGCTCTTGATCTTCGGCGGGCTCGGCGAGGTCGGCCTCGACGGGCTGGCGGGGCGGCTCCTGGGGGTGCTGCGGGCGCCGTGTTCGGTGGCCGGGCGCGGCCTGGTGGCCGACGCCGTGATCGGACGGGTCGTGGTCCCCCACGGCGCGTCGGCCCAAGACGCGCTCGACGCGGTCGACGAGGACGTGCGGGCCCGACGGGAGGCGGCGGGCTCGGACGGCCAGGTCGCGGACGTGGTGCGGTCGTCCGCTGGTCGGACGGCGCGGCCCGACGAGGGCGGTCGATCGCCGGACCGCCCGACGACGGTGGCCGCCGGGCTGTTCCGGCCGGTGCACGACGCGCGGAGCGGCCGCCTCGTCGGCGCCGAGATGGGGGAGGTGGCCGCCGAGCCCGGCGCCCTGCGCGACGCCCTGCGGTCGGCGGGCCGGTTCGTGGCGGCGTGGCGCCGCGCGGCGCCCGACGTCCTCCCCGTGGTCGTGGTCCCGCTGCCGTCGGGATGGGAGCTCGATGCCGAGCGCAACCTCGACGAGGTCCGTGCGGCGGCCGAGTCGGGCGCGATCGATCCCTCGGCCCTGATCGTCCGCGTGTCGGGCGACGACCTCGCCGGCCGACCCGGACCGACCTCGGCCGCCCTGGCGCGCCTGCGCGCTCGGGGGGTGCGCGTCCTCCTCGACGATGCCGCCACCATGAACGTCCCCGTCCTGCAGATGGTGGGCGCGCCGCTCGACCTGATCCGCGTGGGGGTCGGCGAGCACGACGGTGCCCTCGAGCTGTCGGTGCGCACGTCGATCCTGGCGGCCGTGGTCGGGGCCGCCGGAGCGCTCGGCCTGTCGGTGATGGCCGCCGGGGTCGTGCCCGAGCGCGACGGGGCCGGGCTGGCCGCGCTGGGGGTCGCCCTGGTGCAGCCCGCGGCGGGCGCCTCGCGCTCGGGTGCCGAGCTGCTGGCCGAGCTGCGTGCCGAGCGGAGCCGCCCGGTCCCCGAGGCCGGCGACGTCGCACGGGGCGCCGACGGGCCCGCCGTCGACGACCTCGATGCCGCCTTCCGCGCCATGGCCCACGAGGTGCGGACGCCGCTCACCGTCGCCATGGGGTACGCATCGCTCCTGGAGGGGGCGGACGATCCGATCGCCGCGAGCGCGTCGGGCGCGATCCTGCGGGCGGCCGAGCGCATCAACCGCCTGCTCCGGATCGTCGAGGACGTGCGCATGATCGACCAGGGCGAGCTGGTGCTCGAACCTCGCGACCTCGACCTGCGGGCGCTGGTGGCGCGCGTGGTCGACGAGCAGCGCGACCTGGTCGGGGTCCCGGTCGCGCTGCGCGACGGCGACGCAGCCGGTCCACCGATCCCGGTCACCATCGACGAGGCCCGCATCGAGCAGGTCCTCATCAACCTCATCTCCAACGCGGCCAAGTTCTCCGAGCTGGGGGCGCCGATCGAGGTGCGCCTGAGCGCCCCGCTGCCCGATCGCCCCGGCTGGACGGCCGTCTCCGTGGTCGATCGAGGCCCGGGGATCCCCGCGGCGCAGCTGCCCCGCATCTTCGAGAAGTACGGCCGCGCCGACCGCACCCGACCCGGCTCGGGCCTCGGCCTCTACCTCGCCCAGGGCGTGGTCCGGGCCCACGGTGGCGACATCACCTACCGGCACCGGCGGACGGCCACCGGGTCGGTGTTCTCGGTCGTCCTCCCGTCGAGCTGCGGCGACGGGGTCGGGGCCTGAGGCTCGGCGGTCAGACGCCCATCGACCGACCGACGATCTCCTTCATGATCTCGGTGGTGCCGCCGTAGATCGTGGTGATGCGCGCGTCGGTGTACGCCCGGGCGATGGGGTACTCGAGCATGTAGCCGTAGCCCCCGTGGAGCTGCACGCAGGTGTCGACCACCCGCTTCTGGAGCTCGGTGCACCACCACTTGGCCTCGGCCGCCTCCTCGGCGGTCAGGGTGCCCGCGCCGAGCGCCTCGACGCAGCGGTCGACGAACACGCGGGCGATGTCGATCTCGGTCTTCATCTCCGCGAGCTGGAAGCGGCTGTGCTGGAACGAGCCGACGGGCTGGCCGAACGCCGTGCGCTCCTTCACGTAGTCGAGGGTCCAGCCCAGCGCCGCCTCGGCGGCGGCGACGCCCGCCAGCGCGATCGAGAGCCGCTCCTGGGGCAGGTTGTGCACCAGGTGCACGAAGCCCTGGCCCTCGGTGCCGAGCAGGTTCTCCACCGGCACCTCCACGTCGGTGAAGAACAGCTCGGCGGTGTCCTGGCTGTGCAGGCCCACCTTCTCGAGGTTGCGGCCGCGCTCGAAGCCCGCCATGCCGCGCTCGAGGACGAGGAGGCTCATGCCCTTGTGGCGCTGGCTCGGGTCGGTCTTCACGGCGGTGATCACCAGGTCGGCGTTGATGCCGTTCGTGATGAAGGTCTTGGAGCCGTTGACCACGTAGCGGTCGCCGTCGCGGATCGCCGTCGTGGCCATGGAGGCGAGGTCCGAGCCGATCCCCGGCTCGGTCATGGCGATGCGGTGATCAGCTCGCCCGAGCAGATGCCGGGGAAAGCCAGCGGGCAGCTCTTCTGGCTCGTCGGTGGCGAGCGACAGGAAGTACGGGATGCAGATGTCGTTGTGCAGCGTGATCCCGAGGCCGGCGGCGGCGCTGGTGCCGGAGCGCTGCACCTCCTCGCCCACGATGGCGTTGAAGCGGAAGTTCAGTGGCCCCGCCGCCACCATGACCTCGGGCACGTCCATGGCCAGGAAGCCCGACGCGCCTGCGGCGGTGAACAGCTCGCGGGCACGATGCCCGCCCGCCTCACTCCAGGTGGTGGGGGACGATCTCCTTCTCGACGAACTGGCGGAAGGCCGCCCGGAACATCTCGTGCTCGTCGCCGTACAGGGTGCTCCATCGGCCCATCCTGCCAGCCGGCGACACCGGGGCCCATGGCCGTCACCGTCCGCCCTCGACCCCGCCGACCGTCCGGCCTGGTCCGAGCTCTGGTCGGCCACTTCCTCGCCTTCTACGAGACCGAGCTGGCGGCCGACGTCACCGAGCGCACCTTGGGGCGCCTGCTCGACCCCGACGAGCCGATGGGTGCCCTCGTGGCCGTGGTCCCGGCGGCCGCCGAGATCGTCGGGCTGGCCCACCACGTGCTGCACCGCTCCACCTGGTCGCCCACGTCGTACTGCTACCTCGAGGACCTGTTCGTGGCGCCTGCGCACGGGGCGCCGGCGCCGCTCGCGCCTCCTCGAGGCGACGGCCGTCGCCGGCGCCTCGGCCGGGGCCACGAAGCTCTACTGGCAGACCCACCGCACGAACGACCGCGCCCGGCGGCTCTACGACCGCGTCGCCCACCACGACGGGTTCCTCGTCTACGAGCGCGACCTCCCCTGAGCGGGCTCGTCAGCGGGTGTCGCCGTCGGTGCCGATCACGGCGTGGGCCGCGGCCAGCCGGGCCACCGGGACCCGGTAGGGCGAGCACGACACGTAGTCGAAGCCGGCCGACGCGAAGAAGGCGATGGAGGCCGGCTCGCCGCCGTGCTCGCCGCACACCCCGATGGGCAGGCGGCGCTTGGCGGCCCGAGCGGCCTCGACGGCCGAGCGGATCAGGCGCCCCACGCCGTCGACGTCGATCGACTCGAACGGGTCGCGGGGGAGCAGCCCCTGGGCCACGTAGCGGGGCATCATCTTCGCTTCGACGTCGTCGCGGCTGAAACCGAAGGTCATCTGGGTGAGGTCGTTGGTGCCGAAGCTGAAGAAGTCGGCCACCCGGGCGAGATCGTCGGCCACCAGCGCGGCGCGAGGCGTCTCGATCATGGTGCCGATCAGCAGCATCGAGGTCACGTCCAGCTCCTCGGCGGCCTCCACCACCCACGAGCGCGCCAGGGCCAGCTCCGCTCGCGAGACGGTCAGCGGGACCATCACCTCGACGATCGGGCGTCCGCCGGCCGCCACCCGATCGCGCACCGCCTCCAGGAGCGCCCGGACCTGCATGGCGTAGAGGCCCGGGCGCAGGACCGCGAGGCGAACGCCGCGGATGCCGAGCATCGGGTTCTCCTCGGCCCAGAGGCCGGCCGCCTGGCGCAGCCGCTCCTCCTCGTCGGTGAGCCCGACGGTGGCGGCGCGCAGGTCGAGGTCGCCGACCTTCGGAAGGAACTCGTGCAGCGGCGGGTCGAGGAGCCGCATGGTCACGGGCAGGCCGTCCATGGCCTCGAGGATCTCCAGGAAGTCCTCGTGCTGCACCCGGCGCAGCTCGTCGAGCGCGGCCGCCTCCTCCTCGTCGGTCTCGGCGAGGATCATCCGGCGCACGACGGGCAGGCGGTCGGCGGCGAGGAACATGTGCTCGGTCCGGCACAGGCCGATGCCCTCGGCGCCGTACCGTCGGGCGAGGGCGGCGTCGGGGCCGTTGTCGGCGTTGGCGCGCACGGCGAGGTGGCCCCGCCGCAGCGCGTCCGCCCACGACAGGATCGTGTCGAACTCGGGCGTCGGCTCGGGCACCTCGAGGTGCGCTTCGCCGAGCAGCACCCGTCCCGTCGATCCGTCGAGGGAGATCACGTCGCCCTCGTGCACGACGAGGTCGCCCACGAGGAAGCGGCGGCCGTCGACCACGATGGCGTCGGCGCCGACCACCGCCGGCTTGCCCCACGCGCAGGCCACCACGGCCGCGTGCGACACGAGGCCACCGCGGCTCGTGAGGATGCCCGAGGCCGCGAGCATGCCGTGCACGTCCTCGGGGTTGGTCTCCTTCCGCACGAGGATCACCGAGCGCCCCTCGGCGGCGCCGGCCACCGCGCCGTCGGCGGTGAACACCACGGCGCCGACGGCGGCACCCGGCGAGGCGGCCAGCCCCGTGGCGATCGGTTCGAGGTCGTCGCCGACGAGCCGCGGGTGGAGGATCTGGTCGAGGTGGTCGGGGGTGATGCGGCCGACCGCCTCGGCCCGCGTGAGGCGGATCGCCGGGTCGGCGGTCATCTCGACCGCCATGCGGAGGGCGGCGACGCCGGTGCGCTTGCCGACGCGGACCTGGAGCATCCAGAGCCGGTCCTGCTCGATCGTGAACTCGAGGTCGAGCATGTCGCGGTAGTGCGCCTCGAGGCGGTCCATGATCGACAGCAGCTCGGCGTGGAGGTCGGGGAACTCGTCGGCGAGGGCGGCGAGCGGCTGGGTGATCCGCACGCCGGCGACCACGTCCTCGCCCTGGGCGTTCACGAGGAAGTCGCCGTAGGGCCGGTCCTCGCCGGTCGCCGCGTCGCGGGTGAAGGCGACGCCCGTGCCGGAGCGGTCGTCTCGGTTGCCGAACACCATGGCCTGCACGTTCACCGCGGTGCCGAGGTCGTGGCTGATCCCCTCGCGCTCGCGGTACGCGACCGCACGAGCGCCGTCCCACGAGCGCAGCACCGCCTCGACCGCGCCCCGCAGCTGGGCCACGGGATCCTGGGGGAACGCCTTGCGAGCCCCGGCGCGGATCGCGGCCTTGTGGCTCCGGCAGAGGTCCTTCCAGGCCCGGGCCGACAGGCGGGCGTCGTCGTCGACCCCCTCGGCCGCCTTGGCCGCCTCGAACGGCTCGTCGAAGGCGTCGGCCTCCACCCCCATCACGATCCGGCCGTACATGGCGAGCAGGCGGGCGTAGGAGCGGTGCGCGAAGGCATCGTCGCCCGTGGCGCGCGCCAGGGCCCGGACGCTGCGGTCGTTCAGCCCGAGGTTGAGGATCGTGTCCATCATCCCGGGCATCGAGAAGCGGGCACCCGAGCGCACCGAGACGAGCAGGGGATCGGCCGGATCGCCGAGGCGCCGCCCGGTCCGCCGCTCGAGCCGGGCGACGTGGCGCTCGAGCTCGACGTCGAGGCCGGCCGGCCAGCCACCGTCTCGGTAGCGGCGGCACGCGGTCGTGACGATCGTGAAGCCCGGCGGGACCGGCAGCTCGAGCACCGAGGCCATCTCGGCGAGGTTGGCGCCCTTGCCGCCCAGCAGGTCGGCGAGCTCGCGCGGCGGGCGCCGATGGCGGTGGTCGAACGCGTAGATCAACGGCACCCATCGACCGTACGACGGCGGCGCCGGGCCGTCACGGGCCGAAGGTCACGGGCGGGTCAGCGCGTGCCCCACGAGTAGGTCTGCTTCACCAGGTCGAGGTAGGTGAAGACCTCGGCGGAGCGCACGCCGGGCGTGGCCCGGATCGTGTCGTTGACCAGCTCGAGGAGCTGGTCGCTGTCCTCGCAGACGACCTCGAGCAGCAGGTCGAAGCGGCCCGAGGCGATGACCACGTAGTCGATCTCGTCGATCGCGCCCAGCGTCGCCCCGAGGGCCCGCAGGTCGCCTTCGGCGGCGACCCCGATCATCGCCTGCACCGTGAAGCCCACCGAGAGCGGATCGGTCACGGCGACGACCTGCACGACGCCCGAGTCGGTGAGCCGCTGGACCCGCTGGCGCACGGCGGCCTGGGACAGCCCGACCTCGGGCCCGAGCTTCGCGTAGGACATCCGCCCGTCGACCTGCAGGGCGCGGATGATGGCCTTGTCGATCTCGTCGAGCGGCGGTGGGCTCGCGGCGCGCAGGGCCCGCGCCGGCCGCCGGCCGTTCGAGCGGCTCACCCGCGCTCCTCGAGCGGCACCGCTAGCTCGCGCCCAGGTCGGCGAGGACGTCGGCGAGCGGGCGGTGGGCCCGTCCCAGCGCGGCGGCGACGGGCTCGTTGACCACGTGGCCCCCGAGGGTGTTGACCCCGAGGGCGAGCGCCGGGTCGCGCTCGACCGCGCCGGCGAGCCCCCGCGACGCGAGCTCGGCCAGGTAGGGGAGGGTGACGTTGGTGAGGGCGTAGGTCGAGGTGTGCGGCACGGCACCGGGCATGTTCCCGACGGCGTAGTGGATGATCCCGTGGCGCTCGAAGACGGGGTCGTGGTGGCTGGTCTCGTGCGAGGTGGCGATGCAGCCGCCCTGGTCGATGGCGATGTCGACGATGACGGCGCCGGGCTTCATCGCCCGCACCAGGTCCTCGTCGACCACGACGGGGGCGCGGCCGCCGGCCACGAGCACGGCGCCGATGACCAGGTCGGCGCCCTGCACGACCCGCTCGACGACGCCGCGGTTGGAGGTGAGCGTCGTCACCCGGCCCATCTGGATCTGGTCCACGTGGCGCAGCCGGTCCACGTTGCGGTCGAGGACGTCGACCTCGGCCTCGAGGCCCGCCGCCATCCAGGCCGCGTTCCAGCCCACGTTGCCGGCGCCCAGCACCACGACGCTGGCCGGGCGGACGCCGGGCACGCCGCCGAGCAGGACGCCGCGCCCGCCGTTGTGGCGCTCGAGGAAGTGGGCGCCCACCTGGATCGACATGCGCCCGGCGACCTCGCTCATCGGGGCGAGCAGCGGGAGGGCCCCGTCGGCCGTCTGCACGGTCTCGTAGGCCACCGAGGGGGTGCCGGCGGCGAGGAGGGCGTCGGCCACCTCGGGGTAGGCGGCGAGGTGGAGGTAGGTGAACAGCACCTGGTCGGCGCGCAGGTGGGCCAGCTCGGACGCCTGGGGCTCCTTCACCTTGCAGATGAGCCCGGCGCGCTCCCACACCTCCTCGGCGGTGGCGACCACCTCGGCGCCCACCGCCCGGAACTCCTCGTCGGGGATGCTCGCGCCTTCGCCGGCACCGGCCTGCACCAGCACCGCCACGCCGTGGCCGTGCAGCTCGCGCACGCCGTCGGGGGTGATGGCCACCCGCCCCTCGTCGGGCTTGACCTCGGTCGGGACGCCGACCAGGAGCGGGGCGGCGCTCACGCGGTCGCCCCGGCGATGCCCGCGGCGGCCATGGCATCCATGGCCTCGAGGAGCGCGATGCGGATGATGCGCACGATCTCGTCGAACTCGTCGGGGCCGGCGATGAGCGGGGGCGACAGCTGGATCACCGGCTCCCCCCGGTCGTCGGCCCGGCACAGCAGGCCGTTCTCGATCAGCTTGGGCGTGAGGACGCCGCGCAGGAGGTGGTCGGCCTCCTCGTCGCTGAACATGGCCTTGGTCGCGGTGTCCTTCACCAGCTCGATGCCGTAGAAGTAGCCCATCCCGCGCACGTCGCCGACGATCGGCAGGTCGCGGAGGTCGTCGAGCTTGGCCCGGAAGGTCGACTCGTGGGTCCGCACCCGCGCCATCAGGCCCTCGCGCTCCATGATGTCGAGGTTGGCGAGGGCGACGGCGCAGCTCACGGGGTGGCCGCCGTAGGTGATGCCGTGCAGGAACGCCTCGTCGTGGGCGAGGAACTCCTCGGCGATGCGGTCCGACACCATGACCCCGCCGAGCGGCGCGTAGCCCGACGTCAGGCCCTTGGCCATGGTGATCATGTCGGGCTGGTAGCCCAGGCGGCTGGCGCCGAACCAGTCGCCGAGGCGTCCGAACGCGCAGATCACCTCGTCGCTCACGAGCAGCACGCCGTGGCGGTCGCAGATCTCCCGGACCCGCTCGAAGTAGCCGGGCGGTGGCGTGAAGCAGCCACCGGAGTTCTGCACGGGCTCGAGGTACACGGCGGCCACGGTGTCGGGGTCGGCCGAGATGATCGCGTCCTCGATGGCCTCGGCCGGCATCAGCAGCGCCTCGGGGGACGTGTCCTCGTAGCGGTACGAGTTGGTGTTGGGCACCTTGATCCCGGCCGCCGGGATCATGGGCGCGAAGGTCTCCTTGATGGCGTCGAGGCCCGTGATCATGAGGGCGCCGAGCGTGGTCCCGTGGTAGGCGAGGTTGCGGGAGATCACCTTGTAGCGGTCGGTGTCGCCGCGCATCACGTGGTACTGGCGGGCGAGCTTCCACGCCGTCTCCACCGCCTCGCCGCCGCCGGTGGTGAAGAACACCCGGTTCAGGTCGCCCGGGGCGAGCGACGCGAGGCGCGCCGCCAGCTCGACCGCGGTGGGATGGGCGTAGGTCCACACCGGGAAGTAGGCGAGCTTCTCGGCCTGCGCGGCCATGGCCGCCGCCAGCTCGTGGCGACCGTGGCCCACCTGGCTCACGAACAGGCCGGCCAGCCCGTCCAGGTAGCGGTTGCCGTTGGTGTCCCACACGTAGCAGCCCTCGCCCCGCTCGATCACCGTGGTCCCGCCGGCGTCCTCGGGGGTGAGCTTGGAGAAGTGGCCCCAGAGGTGCGCGCTGGCGAGGGCTTGGACGTCGGGCGGGGTGGCGGTCACGGATGGCTCCTGGTGGGGCGCCGCCGGTGCGGCGCGTGGAACGATTCTCTGCGAGGTAGGCCGATCGCGCAAGCGGATCGCTCGTCGCACCCAGCGATCACGAGCGAATCCGTCGTGCCCACCTCAGGTCGTGGCCGCGTTGCGCTTGAGCGTACGCCAGGCGCCGATGCCCATCAGCCCCACGGTCACGAGGAGGATCATCGAGGCGAGCACGTTGATCTGCGGGGGCAGCTCGGTCTTGTTGGCGTTGAAGATGCGCATCGGGAACGTCGTGGTCCCGTCGCCGGCGACGAACGACGTGATGATGTAGTCGTCGATCGAGAGGGCGAACGACAGGAGCCCGGCGGCGGCGATGCCCGGCAGGATCAGCGGGAACGTCACGGTGCGGAAGGTGCGCCACGGGCTCGAGCCGAGGTCCATCGCCGCATCCTCGAGCGACCAGTCGAACCCCCGCACCCGAGCCTTCACCGTGAGCGCCACGAAGCTCAGGCAGAACAGGATGTGGGCGATCACCACGGTCGTGAAGCCGAGGCTCGCGTTGCGGGCGAAGAACAGGGTGAAGAGCGATGAGCCCATCACGATCTCGGGCGTGGTCAGCGGCAGCACGAGGATGATGTTGACCAGGCCCTTGCCGCGGAACTCGTAGCGCGAGGTGGCGAGGGCCATCAGGCCGCCGAAGACCGTGGCCACGAGGCACGCGACCGCGGCGACCTTGAGGCTGGTGAGGAACGCCTCGGTGTAGTCCTGGCGCTGGAACGGGTCGGCCCAGTTGTCGAGCGTGAACTCGTTCCACGCCGTGTTGAACTTCCCGGCCGGGTCGTTGAACGAGAAGATCACCACCACGACGATGGGGGCGAACAGCCACGCGTAGACGAGGATCGCCCACAGCCCGAGCAGGCGCGAGCGGAAGCGGCGCTTCTCGGGCGGGAGCGGCTCGTGGACCACCTCCTCGAGCACGAATCGCTCGGCGAGCAGGGGCTCGGTCATGCGGCCAGCTCCTCGGTCCCCAGCAGCTTGGCGTAGATCAGCACCCCGGCGGTGATGATCGCCATGAAGATGAACGACAGCGCGGCCGCCTCGGGGTAGTTGCTCTCCTTCAGGAACAGCTTGGCGATCTGCGAGCCGATCATGCCGGTCTTCACGTTGCCCAGCAGCTCGGCGTTGATGTAGTCGCCCGCTGCCGGGATGAAGGTCAGCAGCGTGCCGGCGAACACGCCGGGCAGCGACAGCGGCAGGACGATCTTGCGGAAGGCGGCGGCGGGCGTGGAGTAGAGGTCCTGCGCGGCGTCCATGAGCCGGGCGTCGATCTTCTCCAGGCTCACGTAGATCGGCAGGATCATGAACGGCACGAAGTTGTAGGTGAGCCCGCCGACGACGGCCTGGGGCGTGTTCAGGAACGCCCCGTCGCGCGTGAGCCCGATCGCGTCGGTCACGCTCACCAGGCTGAGCGCCCGGAGCAGGCCGAGCGCCGGGCCCTCCTGGCCGAGGATGGTCTGCCAGGCGATCGTGCGGATCAGGAACGAGGTGAAGAACGGCACCATGATCAGCCCGAGCAGCAGGCTGCGCCACCGCCCGGCCTTGAAGGCGAGGAAGTACGCCAGCGGGTAGCCGATGGCGATGCACAGCAGCGTCGCGATCCCGGCGTAGGCGAACGAGCGCACCAGCTCGGGCTGGAACCGGTCGACGGCGTCGGAGAAGTTCGCCCAGCGCCACGTCAGCTCGTAGTCGGGGAGGAAGGCGTTGGGCTTCTCGGACAGGGCGATGCGCAGCAGCGTCCACATCGGGACGAGGAAGAACAGGATCAGCCACAGCATCCCGGGCGACAGGAGCGCGTACGGCGCCTTGCGCCCCTGTCGCAGCGAGGTCTCCGACGCCACGGGTCAGCCGGTGATGTCGTTGAAGCGGGACTGGATGTCGATCTCGTCCTCCTGGTCGAGCTCGCCGAACACCGAGAGGCGGCCGAGCGTCTCGTCGTCGGGGAACAGCAGCGGGCTCTCGGCGAGGGCGGCGGCGTCGCCGCCCTTGGCCTCGAGGGCCTCCTTCACGCCCTTCACCGGCGAGACGTACTGGACGTACTCGGTGATTGCCGCCGCATTCTCGGGGTCGTAGACGAAGTCCATCCACTTGGCGGCGGCGGGGACGTTCGGCGCCCCCTTGGGCACGACCATCGTGTCGAACCACTGCATGCCGCCCTCCTCGGGGATGGCGAACTGGATCCCGAGCTCGGGGTCGAGCTGGGCGATGTCGCCCGACCAGGCGATGCACGCAGCGATGTCGCCGTTCTCGAGCGACCGCAGGTACTCGTTGCCGGTGAACTTCAGGATCTGGCCGCTCGACGTGGCGGCCTCGATCTTGTCGAGGGCGGCGTTGATCTCGTCGAGGTCGGCGTCGGCGGGGTCGGCGCCCATGCCGAACATGGTGAGGCCGACCGAGTCGCGCATCTCGGTGAGGAACGACACCTTGCCCTTGAGCTTGCTGTCGTAGAGGTCCTCGATCGAGGTGACGTCGCCACCGGTCAGCTTCGGGTTCCAGGCGATGCCGGTGATGCCGGCCTGCCACGGCATGTTCTTGGTGGCGCCGGGATCCCAGGCCAGGTCGAGGTAGCTGTCGAGCAGGTTGGCGTGGTTCGGGATGTCGTCGAGGGGGAGCTCCTCGACCCAGTCGAGCCCGATGATGCGGGCGGCCATCCAGTAGGTGGGGCACACGATGTCGGCGGCGAGGGTCTTGCCCTTGCCCAGGATCGGCGAGAAGTTCTTGTTGAAGTACTCGTCGTTGTCGTTGTAGTCCTCCTTGTAGGTCACCGAGATGCCGGTGGCCTCCTGGAAGCGGTCGATCGTGGTGCCCGACGCCTTGGCGTTGCCGTCGTCGTCCTGGTCGATGTACGCGGTCCAGTTGGAGATGTTCAGCTCCGAGTCGCCCGAGCCGCCGCCGCCCGAGCCCTCCGAGCCGCCGCTGCTGCTGCCGCACGCGGCGAGCAGGGTCGGCCCGAGGGCGACGGCGCCGGCGCCGAGGCCCATCCGGGTCAGGAACCGGCGCCGGGAGAGCCGGCGGGCCAGATCGATGGCGGCGGCGAGCTCCGGGTCGATGGGGCGCTCGGACATGTGATCAGCTCCTCGAATGGGGTTCGGGGTCGGTGGCGGGGAGATCGGGGTCGGGCCTCAGTCGGCGTCGTCGCCGCCGGTGGCCGGGGCGAGGGCGGGGCTCCCGGCGAGCAGGACGCCGGACTCGTCGGACCACGAGGCGTGGACGGTGTCGCCTGGGAGCGGCAGCCCGTCGCGGCGGGCCGGGACGTGGGCCACCGCCGCCGCGCCGTCGGGGAGGGCCAGCTCGTAGCGCACCACCGGTCCCTGGAACACGGCGTCGGTGACCGTGGCGAACACCGTCCAGCGGTCGGGGTCGGAGAGCTCGAGCTCCACGTGCATGCGCTCGGGGCGGACCATGAAGGTCCCCGCCGCGTCCACGTCGAGGCCGCTGTCGTCGTCGGTGACGTCGAGCGTGCGCCCGGCCACCTCGATGGTCGTGGTGGTGCCCTGGCGGGCGGTGACCGTGGCGGGCCAGAGGTTGGCCTGGCCGATGAAGCCGGCGACGAAGACGGTGGCGGGTCGGTCGTAGATCTCGCGGGGGGAGCCGATCTGCTCGACGCGGCCCTGGTTCATGACGGCGATCCGGTCGCTCATGGTGAGCGCCTCCTCCTGATCGTGCGTCACGAAGATGAAGGTGATGCCCACCTCGCGCTGGATCCGCTTGAGCTCGAGCTGCATGTTCTGGCGGAGCTTCAGGTCGAGGGCGCCGAGCGGCTCGTCGAGCAGGAGGGCCTTGGGGTAGTTCACCAGGGCGCGGGCCAGGGCGACGCGCTGCTGCTGGCCACCCGAGAGCTGCGAGGGTCGGCGCTGCGCGAAGTCGCTCAGGCGCACCACCGCGAGCAGCTCGTCGACGCGCCGCGCCACCTCGTCCTTGGCGACCTTCTTCGCCCGAGGCCCGTAGGCGACGTTGTCCCACACGGTCATGTGCGGGAACAGGGCCTACTGCTGGAAGACGGTGTTCACGTCGCGCTTGTGGGGCGGGACCCGCGAGACGTCGTGGCCCTCGAGGCGGATGGCGCCCGAGCTCGGCGTCTCGAAGCCCGCGATCATCCGCAGCGTCGTGGTCTTGCCGCAGCCCGACGGCCCGAGCATCGAGAAGAACTCGCCCTCGGTGATGGTGAAGTCGGCGTGGTCCACGGCCACGTAGTCGCCGAACACCTTCGAGACGTCGTCGATCTCGATGACCGCCCGTCCCGGGTCCGGGGCGGACGGGGCGTCGATGGGCTCGGCGACGGTCATGGGCCTCCTCGGGAGCGGGGGCCGACACCACCCGATCGGGCGAGGTGACGTGCGGCACCGGAACCCTGGCACGGATCGCTGGACCCTGCAAGAGAATCCATCGTTTCGACTGTGTTTCACGAACGAATCGCTTGCGGCCGCTCGGTGCGCTGCGCAGGATGGCGCCCACCGAGCGAACGGAGGCACGCATGGTCGAGGGTCAGCACTACGTGGGCGGCGAGTGGCGCGCGGCGCGGGCCGGGGGGACCGACGAGGTCGTCGACCCGGCGACCGGCGAGGTGATCGCCACGGTCCCGTCGGGGGAGGCGGCCGACGTCGACGACGCGGTGGCGGCCGCGCTCGACGCGTTCGGCGCCTGGGGGCGGACCACGCCCCGCGAGCGCGCCGAGAAGCTCTACGCCCTCGCCGACGCGGTCGAGGGCGACCTCGAGGAGCTGAAGCGCCTCGAGATGCGCAACGTCGGCAAGCCGGCCTCGATCGTCGACTTCGAGTTCGACCTGACGGTCGACAACCTGCGGTTCTTCGCCGGCGCGGCCCGCTGCCTCGACGCCGGCGCGGCCGCGGGCGAGTACCTCGACGACCACACCTCCATGCTGCGGCGCGACCCGCTCGGCGTCGTCGCCGGCATCGCCCCCTGGAACTACCCCCTGAACATGGCCACCTGGAAGCTGGGGCCCGCCCTCGCCGCGGGCAACACGTTCATCCTGAAGCCCTCGGAGCTCACGCCGCTCACCGCGCTGCGCCTCGCCGAGCTGGCCGCCGACATCTTCCCCGCCGGGGTCTTCAACGTGGTCTGCGGCCAGGGCGAGACGGCGGGCGATCGCCTGGTGCGCCACCCCGACGTCGCCATGATCTCGCTCACCGGCGACGTCGGCACCGGGCAGCTGATCGCCCGCAACGCGGCCGAGTCGCTCAAGCGCGTCCACCTCGAGCTCGGGGGCAAGGCCCCCGTGGTGGTGTTCGACGACGCCGACCTCGACGCCGTGGTGGCCACCCTCGCCGAGGCCGGCTACTACAACTCGGGCCAGGACTGCACCGCGCCGTGCCGCGTGCTGGCGGGGCCCGGTCGCTACGACGACCTCGTCGCCGCGCTCGGCGACGCGGCCGGCGCGCTGGCCACCGGCGACCCGTTCGATCCGGCGACGGCGGTCGGCCCCGTGGTGTCGGCCGACCAGCAGGCGCGCGTGGTCGGCATGGTCGACCGGGCCGTCGCCGAGGGCGCCGAGGTGGTGGCCGGAGGCTCGGCCCTCGACCGTCCCGGCTACTTCTACGCCCCCACGGTGCTCGCCGGGGCGGACCAGCGCAGCGAGATCGTCCAGCGCGAGGTCTTCGGCCCGGTCATCTCGGTGCAGCGCTTCGCCGACGACGACCAAGCGCTGGCCTGGGCCAACGACGTCGACTACGGCCTGGCCGCCTCGGTGTGGACGTCCGACGTCGGCCGGGCCATGCGCATGGCGCGCGACCTGCGCTTCGGGACCGTCTGGGTGAACGACCACATCCCGATCGTCAGCGAGATGCCCCACGGCGGGTTCAAGCGCTCCGGCTACGGCAAGGACATGTCGATCCACGCCATCGAGCACTACACCGAGCTCAAGCACGTGATGATCAAGCACTGAGCCCGGTTCGCGCCTCGCTCAGCTGCGGTCCTGCCAGCGGAACCACTGGCCCACCACCGGGAGGTAGAGCCGCCGGAGCGACCGCGCCGGGATGGGTCGGTGGCGCAGCTCGGCGAAGGCGGGCGGCGCCGCCCGCCCGAGCACCACGAGCCCCAGCCGGTGCCCGAGCCAGGTGCTCAGGGCCACCCCCGAGCCGTTGCAGCCGGTGGCGTACCAGGCGCCCCGGAGGCGCCCGACGTGGGGGAGCCGGTCGAGGGTCATGGCCACATCGCCGCCCCACCGATGGGTCACGGCCACCCCGGCCAGCTGCGGGTGGACCTCGACCATCGACCGCGCCAGGTGGTCGGCCGCCTCCGCCACCGTCGCGCGCTGGAGGCTGCGGCGACCGCCGAACACCATGCGGCCGTCGGGGGAGAGCCGCCAGTAGAAGAGCAGGTTCCGGGTGTTCACGAACATCCGGCCCCTCGGCTCACCGCCGCGGCCACCTCGGGGTCGAGCGGTTCGGTGGCCACGATGAAGCTGCCGATGGGGAGGACCCGGCGCTGCAGCTCGGGCAGGAGCCGGTCGGCGTAGGCGTTCGTCGCCACGATGACGTGGTCGGCGACCACGGGGCCGGCGTCGGTCTCGACGCGGAAGCGCCCCGACGGGGCCGTGCTGTCGTCGATCGCCCGCGCCGCGCACCGGTCGCGCACCGAGGCGCCGGCGGCGAGCGCGGCGCGCAGGAGGCCGTCGTGCAGCTTGGCGGGCTGGAGGCCGCCGGTGCGCTCGAACACCACGCCGCCGTGGAAGGCCTCCGAACCGATCTCGGCGCCGAGCTCCTCGCGGGCCACGAACCGGACCGGCTCGCCGGCCTCGGCGTGCTCGAGGGCGAGGTGCTGCAGGTGCGGCACCACCCGCGCCGCGTGGGCGAGGTAGAGCTGGCCCGACCGCCGGTAGTCGCAGTCGATCGCCTCGTCGGCGATGCGAGCCTCAAGGTGGTCGAAGGCCTCGTTCACCTCGGCGTGCATCCGGCGGCCGAGCTCGCCGTAGCGGGCCTCCAGCGTGGCCGGACCGGCCTTGAGCTCCGGGATGGCCATGCCGCCGTTGCGCCGGTGCGCGCCCCAGCCGATCTCGCCCTTCTCGACGACCAGCACCCGCCGCCCGGCCCGGGCGACCTCGATGGCGGCCGCCAGCCCGGCGTAGCCCCCGCCGACCACCAGCACGTCCACGCGGCCGTCGTCGCCGAGCGGCCGGGCCGGGTCGCCGAGCGACGGCGACTCGACCTGCTCCTGCCACAGCACGGCGTCGGCGGGGAAGCTCACGGCCGTGATCGTAGGGACCGGTCGGCGGGCGCACCCGCGCCCGAGGGCGCGTACCATCGCCGGCCGGGCGACGCGGCGTCGCCGAGGGAGGGAACCATGGCCATCGACGCGCCCGTCGAGATCCACGGCAGCGTGGCTGCCGGCTTCGAGCCGGTGGCCGATGCCTTCGCCGCCAACTTCGCGCGCCACGCCGAGGTCGGGGCGGCGTGCGCCGTGCGCGTGGGGGGCGAGCAGGTGGTCGACCTCTGGGCCGGCGTCGCCGACCCGGCGACGGGACGGCCCTACGAGGCCGACACCCTGCAGCTGGTCTTCTCCTCCACCAAGGGGATCGTGTCGACCGCAGCCCACCTGCTGGCCCAGCGGGGCGAGCTCGACCTCGATGCACCGGTCGCCGACGTGTGGCCCGAGTTCGCGGCCAACGGCAAGGAGGCGATCACCGTCCGCTGGCTCCTCGGCCACCGCTCGGGCGTGATCGGCATCGACCGGGTGCTGAGCATCGACGAGCTGCTGGCCTGGGACCCCTTCATCGAGGCGCTCGCCGCCGCCCCGCCGCTGTGGGAGCCGGGCACGGCGCACGGCTACCACGCCATCTCCTTCGGCCACCTCGTGGGCGAGGTGATCCAGCGGGTCACCGGCACCGACATCGGCACCTTCGTGCGCGAAGAGGTGGCCGCGCCGGTGGGCGCGGAGTTCCACATCGGCATCGGCGAGGCCGACCTGCCGCGCGTCGCCCCGCTGCTCGACTTCGCCCCCGGTTCGATCGGCGAGGAGCCCGACCCCACCATCGCCGCCATCTTCACGCCGGGCTCGCACACCAACCGGGCCTTCATGATCGCGCCGGTGCTGCCCACGACCTTCAACCAGGCCGAGGTGCTGCGCGCGCGGATCCCCGCCGCCAACGGCTGCACCTCCGCCCGCTCCCTCGCCCGCATCTACGGCGCGCTCGTGTCCGAGGTCGACGGCGTCCGGCTGCTGTCTCGCGCGCAGGTCGACGACGCGCGAGCGGTCCAGTCCGACGGGGAGGACCTCGTGATGCGCAGCGGCCCCACCCGGCTCGGATCCGGGTTCTTCCTGTCGGACCCCGGCGACCCGATGCTCGGCGAGGGGTCCTTCGGCCACGCCGGGCTGGGCGGCTCGCTCGGCTGCGCGCTGCCCGAGCGCGAGATCGGGTTCGCCTACGTGATGAACCAGATGTCGGCCCAGGTGAAGGGCGACCCCCGCAGCCGAGGGCTCCTCGACGCGGTCCTCGCCTGCACCGCCTGACCGCGCCGGGCCGCCCGTCCGCTAGCCTCGGGTGCGAACCGACCGCCGGGGAGCTCGTGGCAACGGGCTGAGAGGGTGGATGCGCCTCCGGGCACCGCCACCGACCCGTCACCTGATCTGGGTAATGCCAGCGAAGGGATGCGACGCGTGGGTGCCGACGGCCCGACCACCGAAGAACCGATCGTCCTGCTCGCCACCGGCGGCGCGCCCGACGGCACGACGGCGCTCCCTCGTCGCCTGCCCGCCGGGTCGGTCGTCGTGGCGGCCGACGCCGGCCTCGCTCGGCTCCACGCCGCGGGCATCGACGCCCACCACCTCGTGGGCGACCTGGACTCGGTCGACCGCGAGCTGGTCGCCGACGCGATCGAGCGCGGCACCACCGTGCACCGCCACGCGCCCGACAAGGACGCCACGGACCTCGAGCTCGCCCTCGACCTGATCGTCGGGGATCTGGCGCCCCGCGCCGGCATCGCCCGGCTGCTGGTGGTGGGGGCGGGCGGCGGTCGCCTCGACCACCTCCTCGCCGACCTCCTGGCGCTCGGGGCCGAGCGCCTCGCCGGCCTCGAGGTGACGGCCCACCTGGGGCCGGCCAGGGTCGCCGTGGTCCGACCGGGCCCGGCGCGCACCGTCGCGGGCGCGGTCGGCGAGGCGCTGTCGCTGCTGCCCGTCCACGGCCCGGCGCGCGGCGTGACCACGACGGGCGTCCGGTGGCCGCTGGTCGACGCGGACCTCGTGGCCGGCACCACGCGAGCGATGAGCAACGAGCTGGTCGGACCGACCGCCACGGTCGCGCTGCGCGAGGGCGTCCTCGTCGCGCTGCAGCCCGGCCTCGCGGCCCCCGCCGTCCCGCCGCGGACCACGCCCTACGACCCCACCCCCCGCGCTGGAGGAGACCGATGATCGCCGACCTGCAGGTCCTGCCCCGCCCGTCGGGCACCGACGACGACCCCCACGCCCACGTGGAGGCCGCCATCGCCGTGCTGCGGTCGTCGGGGCTCCACGCCGAGGTCAGCGCCCTCGGCACCACGTTCCAGGGTCCGCCCGATGCGGTGTGGGCGGCCCTGCGCGCCGCCCACGAGGCCACCCTCGCGGCGGGGGCCACCTTCACCATCAGCGTGGTCAAGCTGGCGGAGGGGGCGGACGATGCGGGGCCGACGATGGACCGGCTGACGCACAAGTTCCGGACGTGAGCGCCGGTCGAGGTCCGGGGCGTGCGCTGCGCCGGGCCCTCCCGCCGGCCGCCGCGTTCGGGGCGGTCCTCGTCGCCTGGCAGCTCTGGGTGTCGTGGCGGGGCATCGCCGACTACGTGCTCCCCACGCCCGCGCACATCGCGCGGACCGCCTGGACCACCCGCGCCGACCAGCCGGCGCGCCTGTGGGCCACGAGCGCCGTCGCGCTCGTCGGCCTGGCGATCGGCACCGTCGCCGGGGTCGTCCTCGCCGTCCTCGCCGCCCAGGTCCGCCTGGTGCGCTCGGTGGTGCTGCCGCTGCTCGCCGCCAGCCAGACCGTGCCCCTCATCGTCCTGGCTCCGCTGCTCGTCGCCTGGTTCGGCTACTCGTCCGCCCCCAAGGTGCTGCTCGTGGTGCTGATCGTCGTGTTCCCGGTCGTGATCGCCACGGTCACGGGGCTCGACGGCGCCGACGCCGACCACGTCGACCTGGTCCGGTCGATGGGCGCCTCGCGGCTCGAGGAGCTGCGCCTCGTGCGGATCCCCTCGGCGCTCCCGTCGTTCTTCGGGGGGCTGCGCATCGCGGCCGTGTACGCCATGGGCGGCGCGGTCATCGCCGAGTACCTCGGCGGCGGTGCCGCCGACCAGGGGCTCGGCAAGGCGATCCTGCGCGAGTCCAAGCAGTACCGGATCGACGTGGTGTTCGTGGCCGTCGCCCTCGTGGCGCTGCTCAGCGCCGCGCTCTACGCCGCGGTCGGCGCCATCGGCCGCCGCGCCACCCCGTGGCTCGACCTCCAGGAGGAACCATGACCCCGTCCACCACCTCGCGGCGCCGCGCCCTGGCCGGCCGTGCGGCCCTCGCGCTCCTGCCGCTCGCCGCCTGCGGCGGCGGGGGAGCGAGCAGCGACGGCTCGAGCGCGAGCCTCCGGCGCTTCACCGTCGTGCTCGACTGGACGCCCAACACCAACCACGCGGGCATGTACGTGGCCCAGGCCGAGGGGTGGTACCGCGACGCCGGCCTCGACGTGCGGTTCGTCGAGCCGGGGGAGGCCGGTTCGCTCCAGGGGCTGGTGGCCGGCAAGGCCGACGTCGCGGTGTCGGTGCAGGAGGAGGTGCTGCCGGCGATCGCCCAAGGGCTGCCGGTGCAGAGCGTCGCCGCCATCCTCGAGCACAACACCTCGAGCCTGGTCTCGCTCGCGTCGGACGGCATCGAGACCCCGAGCGACCTCGAGGGCGCGACCTACGGGGGCTACGGCGGCCCGCTCGAGCAGGCCCTCATCGACGCGCTGGTGACGTGCGACGGCGGCGACCCGTCGAAGGTGCGCTCGGTGGACGTGGGCGATGCGGACTACCGCATCGGCCTCGAGCGCGACCAGTACGACGTGGTGTGGATCTTCGACGGCTGGGACGGCATCCGGCTCGACCAGGCCGACGTCGCCACGAACCGCATCGAGCTCGCCGACCAGACCGAGTGCATCCCCGACTGGTACACGCCGCTGCTCGCCACCTCCACCGACGTGGAGGCCGAGCGGCCCGACGACCTGCGGGCCTTCCTCGCGGCCACCGCCCGCGGCTACCGCGAGGCGATGGCCGACCCGTCGGCTGCGGCCGACGCCCTGCTCGCCGGTGCGCCCGACCTCGACCCCGCGCTCGTGCGCGCCAGCGCCGAGTACCTGGCGAGCCGCTACGCCGACGACCCGGCGTCGTGGGGCCACCAGGACCCCGAGGTGTGGGCGCGCTTCACGGACTTCCTCGACGGCGCCGGGATGCTCGACGCCGAGGTCGACCCCGCGGCCGCGTGGACCGACGAGTACCTCCCCGATCGGTGAGCACGGCGCCGGGCTCGGTCGAGGTCTGCGACCTGCGCGTGCAGCGGGGCGGCGCGTCGCGCCCGGTGGTCGCGCTCGACGGCCTCGACCTGTCGGTCCCGGCCGGGTCGTTCGTGGCGATCGTGGGCCCGAGCGGGTGCGGCAAGTCGACCCTGCTGCGGGTCCTGGCCGGGCTGCTCGTGCCGGACGGCGGGTCGGCGCACGTGGGCGGGCGCTCGGTGGCCGGCCGCCCGGGGGCGTGCGCCTGGATGCCCCAGCGCGATGCCCTGCTCCCGTGGCGCTCCGTGCTCGACAACGCCGTGCTCGCCGCCCGCGTCGCCGGCGAGGACCCGAAGCAGGCGCCGCCGCGCCCTCGAGCTGCTCGACCGCTTCGGGCTCGGGGAGGTCGCTCCCCGCTGGCCCGCCGAGCTCTCGGGTGGCATGCGCCAGCGCGTCGCCGTGCTGCGCACCTTCCTCGACCCGGCGCCGGTGCTGCTCCTCGACGAGCCGTTCGGCGCCCTCGACGCGCTCACCCGCCAGGAGCTCCAGGGCTGGCTGGCGTCCGTGTGGGCGGACGCGGTCGACGGCGCAGCCCCCCGGACGGTCCTGCTCGTGACCCACGACGTGGAGGAGGCGCTCCTGCTCGCCGATCGGGTCGTCGTCCTCTCGTCCGCCCCCGGCAGGGTGGTGGCCGACCGCCCCGTGGCGCACGGCCGGCCCCGGTCGCCGGACCTCGTGGGCGACCCGGCCTTCGTCGCCGACCGGGCCCGGCTGCTCGAGGCCCTCGGCGCCCGGTCGGGCCCCACGGTTTCGGGCGGCAGTGGGCGCGCACCACACTGAGCGGGTGGACATCGATGCCGAGGTCGTCGCGCCCTGCTCGCCCGAGCGCCTGTTCTCGTTCGTCGACGACCTGGCGCGGTACCCCGCGTGGAACGGGCTCGTCACGCGAGCCGAGCCGGCGGGCGACGGGTCCTGGGCGGTCGACCTGCGCGGCAAGCTCGGCCCGCTCGCCCGGACCAAGCGCCTGAGGATGGTCCGCGTCGAGCACCGCCGGCCGCACCTCGTGCGCTTCGAGCGGGCCGAGCGCGACGGGCGCGACCACAGCGCCTGGTGCCTGACCGCGGCGGTCGACCCCGTCATCGATGCCGGCCAGCCGGAGGCCGCCCGGCTCCGGATGACGCTGCAGTACGGGGGCGGGCTGTTCCAGCCCGTCGTCGAGCGGCTCCTCCGCGACGAGATCGACCGCTCTCGCGAGCGGCTGCTCGCGCTGGTCGCCGACGACCGGCCTTGAGCCCGCCCTCGAGCTGGGAGGATGGTCCGGTGACCGCCGGCTCCCCGCCCTCGCCCGACGAGCAGCTCGGGGCCACCGCGCACGACGGGGGCACGCGGTTCGTCGTGAGCTCGGGCGTCGCCGACCGCATCGAGCTGTGCCTCTTCGACGCGGACGGGCGCGAGCACGATCGCGTCGACCTCGAGCGCGCCGACGGCGACCTGTGGCGGGCCGACGTCGCCGGGGCCGGGGTGGGCCAGCGCTACGGCTTCCGGGTGCACGGGCCCGGTGCCCCGCACGCGGGCCACGCGTGCGATCCGGCGAAGCTCCTGGTCGACCCGGCGGCTCGCCGGGTGGAGGGGACCGTCCGGTGGACGCCCGAGCTGACCGCCCCGGGCGTGGACTCGGCGCCGCTCGTGCCCCGGTCGGTGGTCGGGGCCTCGCCCGCGGCGCCCCCGGTGCGGCCGCCCCGCCGGGCCTGGGCCGACACCATCGCCTACGAGGCCCACGTCGGGCACCTCACGGCCCGGCACCCGCTGGTGGCCCCCGAGCGGCGCGGCCGCTACGCCGGGCTGGCCGAGCCGGCCGTCGTCGACCACCTGCTGCGCCTGGGCGTCACCGCGCTCGAGCTGCTCCCGGTGCAGCAGTTCATCAGCGAGGCCGACCTGGTCGCTCGCCACCAGCGCAACGTGTGGGGCTACAACCCGCTCGCGTGGGGCGCGCCCCACGCGAGCTACGCCACCGCCGGGGGCGACCCCGTCGTCGAGCTGAGGGCGGCGATCGCCGCGCTGCACGAGGTCGGCATCGAGGTCTGGCTCGACGTGGTGTTCAACCACACCTGCGAGGGCTCGCTCGGCGTCGGGCCGATCCTGTCGTGGCGGGGCTTCGACAGCGCCGCCGCCTACCGGTTCATCCCCGGTCCCGAGGGGCTCGTCGACGAGGACGTGACCGGCTGCGGCAACGCCGTCGACGTGCGCTCGCCCTGGATCCGGCGGCTGGTGCGCGAGGCCCTGGTGCGGTGGGTCGACGAGCTGGGGGTCGACGGCTTCCGGTTCGACCTCGCGGCCACGCTGCTGCGCGGCGACGACGGGCCCACCCCCGATGCGCCGCTGCTCGCCGAGCTGGCCGCCGAGCCCCGGCTGGAGGGCATCCGCCTCATCGCCGAGCCGTGGGACATCGGTCCGGGCGGGTACGCGGGCGGCCGGTTCCCCGCACCGTGGCGCGAGTGGAACGATCGCTTCCGCGACGACGTCCGCGACCTGTGGCGGGGCGAGCGCCCCCGGTGGCCGGCCTGGGCCACCCGGCTCACCGGCAGCGCCGACCGCTTCGGCGGGGGCGACCGCGACGCCACCGCGGGCGTCAGCGCGGTCGCCACCCACGACGGCTTCACCGTCGCCGACCTGGTGACCTACGCGACCCCCACGGGCGGCGGCCACGACCAGCGGTCGTCGAACGGCGGCCTCGAGGGCCCGACCGACGATCCCGAGGTCGTGCGCGTGCGCCGGCGGCGCCAGCGCGCCCTGCTCGGGTCCGTGCTGTGCGCCCAGGGGGTGCCGATGCTCGCCTCGGGCGACGAGCTCGGCCGCTCGCAGGGCGGCTCCGCCGACGGCTACACCCTCGAGCCCGAGCGATGGGGGCTCGATTGGGCCGGCGCCGACTGGGACCTCGTCGCCTGGGTGTCCGCCGCGGTCGAGCTGCGCCGCGCCCACCCGGCCCTGCGGCGGGCGAGCTGGGTCGCGCCCGGCGATCCGTCCGTGCGGTGGCTGATGGACGACGGGAACCCGTTCGTCGACGCCGACTGGACCGACCACGGCGAGCTCGGGATGCAGGCCGTGCTGGCCGCCCCCGGGCCGCTCGATGCCACCGTCGTCGTCCTCGTCGCGCCCGTGGGGCCGGTGCGCTTCCAGCTGCCTCCGGGACGCTGGTGGGTCGCGCTCGACGCCGGGCTCGCCCGGGGCGTCGAGCCGGGCGCCGCGGCGCCGGTCGCCGGGGAGCTCGAGGTCGACGGTCCCGGGCTGGTGCTCCTGCTCGACCGGCCCTGAGCGGCCTCCGTCAGGGCAGCAGGGCGATGACCGCGGGGTCCGAGGCCAGGTCGCGCGCCGTGCGCCCGTCGTCGGTGGCGGCCGCCGGGTCGGCCCCGCGGTCGAGGAGCAGCGCCACCATCGCTGCGTCGTCGCGGTGGGCGGCCGAGTGCAGGGCGCGGACCCCGGCCTGCTGGGGCGCCTCGATGTCGGCGCCGCGATCGAGCAGCAGGTGGGCGATCACCGCCTGGCCCGCCGCGGCGGCGCTGTGGAGCGGGCGCAGCTCGGTCCCGTTGCCGGCCACCCGCTCGGGGTCGGCGCCCCGGGCGAGGAGCAGCTCGGCGCACCGGGGACGGCCGAACCAGGCGGCCAGGTGGAGCGCCGTGAAGCCGTCGGCCGCCTCGGCGGTCGCCGCGTCGGGCGCCTCGTCGAGCAGGGCGCGGAGCCGGTCCACGTCGCCGAGCGCGGCGGCGTCGAACGCGTCGGCGGGGGCGCCCAGCTCCACCAGCCGGGCGCCGAGGTCGGCGTGCCCCCGGTAGCAGGCCAGGCGCACGACCGACACCCCGTCGGGCGCGGCGCGCAGCACCGCCGGGTCCGACGCCACGATCGCCTCGAGGCCCGGCGCGTCTCCGGCGTCGATGGCGGCGGTCAGTCGGTCGATGGCGTCCAGCGCAGCTCCCCCTCTCGGACGGCGGCAGGCTAGGGCACGGCGAGGGTGGCCCCGGCCAACGGGCGAACCTCCCGGGCCCGGGAGGTTTGCCCGGCGGCGAGCGGCGCCTCCTAGGGTGTCGCCCGTGCAGATCGGCATCCTCGGAGGTACGGGACCCGCGGGCAGCGCCCTCGGCGCCCGGTTGGCATCGGTCGGCTACGAGATCGTGGTCGGCTCCCGTTCCAAGTACCGGGCGATGGAGGCGGTCGACAAGCTCCTCGCCGAGTGGCCCGACCGTGGCCTGCGCATCGTCGCCGGCGACAACGCCGCGGCCGCGGCCGCCGACGTCGTGGTGATCGCCACCCCCTGGGACGGCGCGTACGGGACGGCCACCTCGGTGGCCGACCAGCTGCACGGCAAGGTCGTGATCTGCATGGCCAACGCCCTCACCCGCATCGGCAAGGAGTTCCAGCCGCTGGTCCCGCCGCGCGGGTCGGTGGCCGCGAGCGTCCAGGCCGCGGTGCCGGACTGCCAGGTGGCGGCGGGCTTCCACCACGTGCCGGCCAAGGAGCTGGGCGCCCTCGACCATCCGATCGAATCCGACGTGCTGATCTGCTCGGACTTCCCCCGCGCCACCGAGGTCACCTCGAAGATCGTGGCCTCGGTGCCCAACATGCGCCCCCTCGATGCCGGCGGCCTCTCGCAGGCCACGCCGATCGAGTCCTTCACCGCGGTGCTGCTCCAGCTCAACGTCCACTACAAGACGCGGGTCGCGGTGAAGTTCACGGGCATCCCCGAGCCCGAGCGCGAGGCCGTGGCCCCGCCGGCGGCGCCCGAGCCCAGCGATGGCTGAGGCGTCGGCCACCGGCGGCCCCATGCGGCTCTGGTGCACGGCCCGCCAGGCGGTCGTGCCCTTCGAGCCGGGCCCGCTGGTGACCATGTACACCTGCGGCATCACGCCCTACGACGCCACCCACTTCGGCCACGCGGCGACGTACCTCACCTACGACGTGCTCCAGCGCCGGCTGCGCGACCTCGGCCACGAGACCCGCTGCGTCCGCAACATCACCGACGTCGACGACGACCTGCTCCGCAAGGCGCGAGAGCTCGGCGTGCACTACCTCGACCTGGCGGCCGCCGAGGTCGCTCGCTTCGACGACGACGTCGCGGCGCTCGAGCTGCTGCCCGCCCACAGCGAGCCCCGCGCCACCTCCGCCATCGCCGACATCCGCAGCCTGATCGGCAAGGTCCTCGACCGCGGCCACGCCTACGAGTCCGGCGGCGCCGTCTACTTCGACGTGAGCTCCTGGGCCCGCTTCGGCGAGGTCAGCCACTGCTCGCGCGAGGAGATGCTGGCCTTCGCGGCCGAGCGCGGCGGCAACGTCGACGACCCGAACAAGCGCGATCCGCTCGACTTCGTGCTGTGGCAGCCGTCCGCGCCCGACGAGCCGGCGTGGGAGTCGCGGTGGGGGCCCGGGCGCCCGGGCTGGCACATCGAGTGCTCGGCGCTGGCGCTGCGCGAGCTCGGCACCACCATCGACCTGCACGGTGGCGGCCGCGACCTGATCTTCCCCCACCACGAGTGCGAGTCCGCCCAGTCCGAGGCCGCCACCGGCGAGCCGTTCGTGCGCCACTGGATGCACCAGGCGATGGTGCGGATGGACGGCGAGAAGATGTCGAAGTCGCTCGGCAACCTCGTGTTCGTGAGCGAGCTCCGCAAGGAGTGGGACACCCGGGCGATCCGGCTGGCCGCGGTGGCCAACCACTACCGCACGGCCTGGGAGTGGAACGACGACCGGATGCCCGAGGCCGACGCCCGCCTCCGCTCCTGGCTGGCCGGCGGGGCCGGCGACGGCGCCCTCGCCGAGGTGCGGGCGGCGCTCGACGACGACCTCGACACGCCGAGCGCCGTCGCGGCCATCGATGCGGCGGCGGCCACCGGTCGCGGCGTGAGCGCGGCCGCGATGCTCCTCGGCGTCGATCTGTCGCGTCCCTGACGCCTCCGGGGGCCGGACGCGGGCGCGGCCCGCGTGGGGCAAGATGGGCGGACCATGTCCGACACCGAGGTGGGCAAGCTCTATCCGGTCGCCAAGGCCGTCCTCACGCCGCTCTTCCGCGCGTCGTGGCGCTTCCGCCTCGAGGGCGTCGAGAACGTGCCGGCCGAGGGGGGCGCCATCTTGTGCCCCAACCACACCTCGGTGCTCGACTCGTTCTTCGTGCCGGCCCTCCTCCCGCGCCGGGTCACCTACGTGGGCAAGGCCGAGTACATGGACGACTGGAAGACGAGGAAGCTCTTCCCGGCGCTCGGCATGATCCCCATCGACCGCGAGGGCGGCGACGCGGGGGAGCGCGCGCTCGCCACCGCCCAGCGGCTCCTCGAGTCCGGCCAGCTCTTCGGGATCTACCCGGAGGGCACCCGCAGCCGCGACGGTCGCCTCTACCGCGGCCACCCCGGCCCCGCCCGGCTGGCCCTGCGGACGGGCGCGCCCATCATCCCGATCGGCATCACGGGCGCCCGTGAGGTCATGCCGCCGGAGGCCAAGCTGCCGAAGCTGCGGTTGCCGGTCACCATCCGCTTCGGGCGCCCCATCGACGCCAGCCGCTACGCCGATCGCGCCGACGACCGCCTGGTGCTGCGCCAGATCATCGACGAGGTGATGTACGAGATCCGCGAGCTCTCGGGCCAGGAGTACGTGGACGAGTACGCCAACAAGAAGCGCTCGGCCACCGAGACGACCGCCACCCCGTCGGCCACCGCCACCGAGGCGCTGCACGGGGCGACCGCGATCGGGGCGACGGCGAACGGATCGTCCGTGAACGGGGCCGTCGCCAACGGGTCCACGGCCGGCGCCGGGCCGTCGTCGCCCGAGCGGGTCGAGGGCGAGCACGCGTTCGTCGAGGCCACCGCCCCCCGGTCGTCGGCCGATGCCCTGAGGCGGCCGATTCGACGTTCGGTGGGCTGAGGGCGCTCGCCTACGCTCGGCCCATGGCCGACATCACGATCACGCTGCCCGACGGAAGCTCCCGCGAGGTCCCCGCGGGCACCACCGTCGCCGGGCTGGCGGCGTCGATCGGTCGGGGCCTGGCCAAGGCGGCCGTGATCGGGACGGTCAACGGCATCGAGCGCGACCTGGTCTGGGAGCTGGCCGACGGCGACGTCGTCGAGATCGTCACGGCCGCCTCCGAGCGGGGCCTCTTCACCATCCGCCACTCCACGACGCACGTCATGGCCCAGGCCGTCCTCGAGCTGTTCCCGGGGGCCACCTTCGCCATCGGCCCGCCGGTGGAGGACGGCTTCTACTACGACTTCGAGCTGCCTCCGGGCCCCGACGGGCGCCCGGGCACCTTCGTGCCCGAGGACCTCGAGCGCATCGAGGCCCGCATGCGCGAGATCATGGCCGAGTCGCAGCCGTTCGTGCGCGACGAGCTCGGCGAGGACGAGGCCCGTCGGGCCTTCGCCGGGCACCGGTTCAAGCTCGAGATCATCGACGGCGAGGCCGACGACCCCACGTCGGTCACCGAGCCGGGTCGGGTCCGCACCTACGAGAACCCGCCGAGGGTCCCGTGGGCGCAGCCGGCCTTCGACGGCTACCCCGGGTTCGTCGACCTGTGCCGCGGCCCGCACGTGCCCACCACCAAGGACTTCCTCGGGCACTTCAAGCTGATGCGGATCGCCGGGGCGTACTGGCGCGGCGACGAGAAGAAGCCGATGCTCCAGCGCATCTACGGGACGGCGTGGGCATCCAAGGCCGACCTCGACGAGCACCTCCACCGCCTCGAGGAGGCCGCCAAGCGCGACCACCGGCGCCTGGCCACCGAGCTCGACCTGCTGAGCTTCCCCGACGAGCTGGGCGGCGGCCTGGCCGTGTGGCACCCCAAGGGCGGGATCGTCCGCAAGCTCATGGAGGACTACAGCCGCCAGCGCCACGCGGACGGCGGCTACGAGTTCGTCTACACGCCCCACATCGCCAACGGCCGCCTCTTCGAGGCGTCGGGGCACCTCGGCTTCTACCGCGACGGCATGTACCCGCCCATGGAGATGGACAACGGCGAGTACTACCCGAAGCCGATGAACTGCCCGGGCCACAACACCATCTTCAAGGCCCGCCAGCGCTCGTACCGGGAGCTGCCGCTGCGCTTCTTCGAGCTGGGCACGGTGTACCGCTACGAGAAGTCCGGCACCCTGCACGGCCTGCTGCGGATCCGGGGCTTCACCCAGGACGACAGCCACATCTACTGCACGCCCGAGCAGGCCCACGACGAGGTGCGCAGCCTGCTGAACTTCGTGCTGTCGGTGCTGCGCGCCTTCGGCTTCGAGGACTTCGAGGCCAACCTCTCCACCCGACCGGCCAAGGCCGAGACGGTCGGCACCGACGAGGGCTGGGCGAGCGCCACCGACGACCTGCGATCGGCGCTGGAGGCCGAGGGCCTCGCCTACGAGGTGGACGAGGGCGGCGGCGCCTTCTACGGCCCCAAGATCGACGTCAAGGTGCGCGACGCCATCGGGCGCAGCTGGCAGCTCTCCACCATCCAGTACGACTTCAACATGGCCGAGCGGATGGGCCTCGAGTACGTGGGCGAAGACGGCGGCCGCCACACGCCCGTGATGATCCACCGCGCCCTGTTCGGGTCGATCGAGCGGTTCTTCGGCGTCCTGCTCGAGCACTACGCGGGCGCGTTCCCCACATGGCTCGCCCCGGTGCAGGTCCGCGTCCTGCCGGTCCGCGACGACCACGGGCCCTACGCGGCCGAGGTGGCCGCGGTGGCGACGGCCCTCGGGCTGCGGGCCGACGTGGTCGACGCGTCCGAGAAGCTCGGCAACCGGATCCGCAAGGCGAAGGGGGAGAAGGTCCCCTACGTCCTCGTGGTCGGCGACGACGACGTGGCGGCGCGCACCGTCGGGGTGAACCCGCGCGGCGGCGAGGTCGAGCGCGGCGTGCCGCTCGACGAGCTGGCGCAGCGGGTCGCCGACGAGGTCGACGACCAGCTCCACGTCGCCCGATGAGGCGGCCGTGACCACCGCGGCGGAGGCGGGCGGCGGTCCGTCGCCGGCCCTGGCCCGCCTCTGGGCCGGCTGGCGCACCGGCTACATCGAGCGCATCACCGGCGACGCCACCGAGGTGCGCCCCGACGATGCCGGTCGCTCGCTCTTCGAGCGGATCCTCCACAGCGGTCGCCCCGACGACGAGACCTTCATCCTCTGGCGCGGCGAGCGGTGCTTCGCGGTGCTCAACGCCTACCCGTACGGCTCCGGTCACCTCATGGTGCTGCCGCAGGTGGCGGCCGCCGACCTCGGCGACCTCGACGACGCGACGGCGGCCGAGCTCTGGGTCGGGGTCCGCCTGGCCGTCGCGGCCATCCGCACCGCGTACGCGCCCGATGGGGTGAACGTCGGCATCAACCTCGGCGCCGGAGCCGGCGCCGGGATCCCCGACCACCTCCACGTGCACTGCCTGCCCCGCTGGAGCGGCGACACCAACTTCATGACGACCGTGGCCGAGACCCGGGTGCTGCCCGAGCCCCTGGCGACGTCGTACGCCAAGCTCCGCGCCGCCTGGCCCCGCTGAGGGGTTGGGGCCGGCCTCCTCCTCGTCGGTAGCCTCGGCGCCGTGGCCGAGCCGACCGAACCGAGCGCCGACGTCGACGACGCCGAGGTGCGCGACCAGCTGCCCGAGGACCTCGACGTCTCCGAGTTCGTGGGGCCGTACGTGTTCCCGAACAACAACCGGCGACGGGTGCCGGGCTTCCTCTACCTGATGATCGGCATCGGGTGCATCGCCACCTGGGCGGTGGCGGGGCCCGAGGGCGTCCTCGTGAACCGGGGCCTGCTGGTCGGGGGCGTCGCCCTCCTGCTGATCGGCGCCTACCACCTCCTGGCCGGCTGGAACCTCGTGGTCGACGAGCGCGACGCCCTGGTGGCCGCGACCGAGCGGGTCGCCTTCCCCGTGGGCCACGCGTCGGCCCAGCTGGGCTGGCGGGGCCTGGCCAGCCGCCCCACGTGGCGCATCCTGCTGTACTCGGCCGAGAACCCGCCCACGCGGCGGGGCCTCGTGCTCGTCGACGGGGTGGACGCCGAGATCGTGGCCGCGTTCACCGAGGACAACCCCGAGGACTGGTCCGACCTCGACGGCTCGCTCGCCCGGGGCTGAGCCCGGCGGCGCGGGGTTGGCCCGCCACCCCGAGCGGGAACCCGTGATCGGCGGGCCCTCGGGTGCTAACTTCTGCAAGCACACCCCCCGGGCCTCAGCGAGGAGACCACCCGAATGTTCGACGGCCGCTTCCGCAGCGAAGCCGAGCGCACCCTCCGGCCGGTCGGTGCGCAGATCAAGCGCACCGGCATCACCGCCGACCACCTGACCCTGCTGGGCATCGTGATGGCCGCCGGCGCCTCGCTCGCCATCGCCAACGGCGCCCTGCGCGCCGGGCTGCTCCTGCTCGTGCTCACCGCCCTGCCCGACGTGCTCGACGGCGCCGTGGCGAAGGCCTCGGGCACCGCATCGCCTCGCGGCGCGTTCTTCGACTCGGTGGCCGACCGGTTCACCGACGCCCTCCTCCTGCTGGGCGTCGCGTGATACCTCGCCACCACCCAGCCCGGGCGCATCGCCCTGCTGCCCATGGCGGTCCTCGGCGCCTCGATGCTGATCTCCTACGAGCGGGCGAAGGCCGAGTCGCTCGGCTACGACGCCAAGGGCGGGCTCATGGAGCGCGCCGAGCGGCTCATCGCGCTCGGCCTCGGGCTGCTCTTCAGCTCGGTGCTCGTCCCGATCCTGTGGGTGATGCTCGCCCTGACGCTCGTGACCGCCGGGCAGCGCTTCGCCAAGGTGTGGAAGCAGGCCAGCGCCGAGGTCCCGGCGGCCACCGCCGGGCGCGAGCGCCGCAGCCGGCGCGCCGCGGACCGTCGCGTCGCCCGCTCCACCACGCGGCAGGTCCGCCGCCGCTCGCAGCTGCGCCCGCCCCGCTAGCGCGCCGTGCTGCCCGATCCGAGCTACGCGGCCTACCGGGCTGGGAGCGCCATCTCGCGCCTGCTGCCCGCGCCGGCGCTCGGCCCCTTCTCCGAGGGCATGGGCTGGCTCGCCGCCCGGGCGATGTCGGGCCGGCGCGAGATGGTGGCCCGCCACCAGCGGCGGGTGCGTCCCGACCTGACCCCGGCCGAGGTCGACCGGGCCGTGGACGCGGTCTTCCGCTCCTACACCGACTACTGGATCGAGTCGTTCCGCCTGCCGGGGACGCCGCCCGAGGTGCTCGACGCCCGGATGCGCACCGACGGGTTCGAGCACCTGCGTGCGGCGTTCGACGCGGGCGACGGCGTGATCTGCGCGATGCCGCACCTCGGGGCGTGGGAGTGGGCGGCGTTCTGGCTCACGAGCGTCCACGGCATGCCGGTCACGACGGTCGTCGAGCCCGTCGAGCCGCCGGAGC
Source organism: Acidimicrobiales bacterium (assembly GCA_041394165.1). GTDB lineage: Bacteria > Actinomycetota > Acidimicrobiia > Acidimicrobiales > Iamiaceae > Aquihabitans. The sequence goes on along the minus strand of JAWKIT010000001.1, from coordinate 566,859 downwards.
TGGCCGAGTGGTTCATCGCCCTGCGCGAGGAGCTGGGCATGGAGATCGTCCCCCTCGGGCCCGACTCGGGGGCGCGGGTCGCCAAGGCCCTCAAGGCCGGCCGGGTCGTGTCGCTGCTGTGCGACCGAGACATCGCGGGCGGCGGGGTCGAGGTCGACTTCTTCGGCGAGCGCACGACCCTCCCCGGCGGGCCGGCGACCCTCTCGCTGCGCTCGGGGGCGCCGCTGCTCGCAGCCACCTGCTACTTCGACGGCGACAGCCACCACGGGGTGGCGCGGCCCCCGATCGACACCACCCGCCAGGGCAAGCTCCGCGAGGACGTGGGGCGCATCACCCAGGTGCTGGCGCACGAGCTCGAGGCGCTCATCCGTCCGGCGCCCGAGCAGTGGCACCTGCTCCAGCCCAACTGGCCGAGCGACCGGGCGCAGGCCGGGGAGAGCGGCTGACGGTGCAGGTCGGCCTCGTCTGCCCCTACAGCATCAGCGTGCCCGGTGGCGTGCAGGAGCAGGTGCTCGGCCTCGCCCGATCGCTGCGCGCCAAGGGCCATCCCACCCGGATCCTGGCGCCGTCCGACGGGCCCCCGCCCGATGGCTGGGTCACGCCCCTCGGCAACTCGATCCCCACCGCGGCCAACGGCTCGGTGGCACCGATCGCGCCCGACCCCTCGGCGCAGCTGCGGCTCATCCGGGCGGTGCGCGACGAGGGGTTCGACGTGCTGCACCTGCACGAGCCGATGGTCCCCGGCGCGTGCATGACGGCGTGCCTGCTGAAGCCCACCCCGCTGGTGGGCACGTTCCACGCCGCGGGCGAGAGCGCCAGCTACCAGTACCTGTTCCCGGCCCTGCGATGGCTCGCCGGGCGCCTCGACGTCCGCGCCGTCGTGTCGGCCGAGGCGGAGGCGCTGGCCCAGGAGCACCTGGGCGGCACCTACGAGCACCTCTTCAACGGCATCGAGGTCGAGCGGTTCGCCACGGTCGAGCCCTGGCCGCGCCCCGAGGGCGGCGGCCCGGTGGTCTTCTTCCTCGGCCGCCACGAGCCTCGCAAGGGCCTCGACGTGCTGCTGGCCGCCATGGGCACGCTGCCGGCCGACGTCACCGTGTGGATCGGCTCCGACGGGCCCGACACCGAGCGCCTCCGGGTCCGCCACGCCGGTGATCCGAGGCTCGTGTGGCTCGGGCGCCTCTCCGACGACGAGAAGCGGCGACGGCTCCGCGCCGCCGACGTCTTCTGCGCGCCCTCGCTGCGCGGCGAGTCGTTCGGGGTGGTGCTGCTCGAGGCGATGGCCGCCGGCGCCGCCATCGTGGCCTCCGACCTCTCCGGGTACCGGTTGGTGGCCCGGCCCGACGTCGACGGGCTCCTCGTCCCGCCCGGCGAGGTCGAGGCGCTGGCCGGGGCGCTGCGCACGGTGCTCGCCGATCCGGTGCGTCGCTCGGCGCTGGTCGCGTCCGGGTCCGAGCGGGCTCGGACCTTCTCGATGGACCTGCTGGCCGACCGCTACCTCGAGCTCTACGAGCGGGTCAGCACCCCGGCCCCCGTGGCGCGCGGCTGGCGGCCGCGGCCGGTGCGGCGCAGGGGCGAGGGGTGGCTGCCGTAGGATGGCGTCGTGATCGTCGTCATCATCCTCGTGGTGCTGCTCCTGCTGGTGGGCATCGCCTTCGTCGTCATGTACAACGGGCTCGTCGCCCTGAAGAACAAGGTCGAGGCCGCCTGGGCGCAGATCGACGTGCAGCTCACGCGGCGCGCCGATCTCATCCCGAACCTGGTCGAGACCGTCAAGGGCTACGCAGCCCACGAGAAGGAGACCCTCGACGCGGTCATCCGGGCCCGGAACATGGTGCAGAGCGCGTCGAGCCCGGCCGAGGCCGCCGCCGCCGACAACGTGCTCACCGGTGCGCTGAAGTCGATCTTCGCCCTCTCCGAGGCCTACCCCGACCTCAAGGCGAACCAGAACTTCCTGGCCCTGCAGGAGGAGCTCACGGGCACCGAGGACAAGATCGCCTACGCGCGGCAGTTCTACAACGACACCGTGAACCGCTACAACACCAAGATCCAGTCCATGCCGAGCAACATCATCGCGGGGATGTTCCACTTCACCGAGCGCGAGTACTTCGAGGCCGGCGGCGAGGCCCGCGGCCCGGTCTCCGTGCAGTTCTGACCCCGGCGTGTACGACCAGGTCGCCAGCAACAAGCGGCGCTCCCTCGCCCTGATCGCCATCTTCGTGGTCCTCACCACGCTGGTGGTGGCCACGATCCTCTACCTCCTCGACCTCGGCTTCGTGGGGGTGCTGATCGCGGTCGTCGTGTCGGTCGGCTCGGCGTGGGCCTCCTACTGGAAGTCCGACGCCATCGCCCTGAAGATGAGCCGGGCCGTCGAGGCCGACCGCCACACGTACGCGCGGCTGCACAACCTCGTCGAGGGGCTGTGCATCGCCAGCGGCCTCCCGAAGCCGCGCATCTACATCATCGACGACGTGGCCCCGAACGCCTTCGCCACCGGCCGCAACCCCAAGCACGCGGCCATCGCCGTCACCACCGGGCTCCTCGAGAAGATGAACCGGGTCGAGCTCGAGGGCGTCCTCGCCCACGAGCTCAGCCACATCAAGAACGACGACATCCTGGTGTCGACCCTCGCGGTCACCATGGTGGGGCTCATCACGCTCGCCGCCGACATCAGCATCCGGATGATGTGGTGGAACGGCGGGCGCCGGGGCCGCAACGACCAGGAGGGCGGCGCGGCACCGTTCCTCGCCATCTTCGGGCTGGCCCTCCTGCTCCTGTCGCCGCTGCTGGCCCGGCTCATGCAGTTCGCGGTGAGCCGCCGGCGCGAGTCGCTCGCCGACGTCTCGGCCATCGAGATGACCCGGTACCCGCCCGGGCTGATCTCGGCGCTCGAGAAGCTCCGTGACGACACGACGGTGGTCCACGCCAGCTCCCGGGCCACCGCCCACCTCTGGATCGAGCAGCCCACCGCGCAGATCGAGGAGGAGGGCCGGCTCTCGAAGTGGAACCGGCTGTTCGACACCCACCCGCCGATCGAGGAGCGCATCGAGGCGCTCCAGGAGCTCTGATCGCATGGATCGCATCGCCGCCTGGTGGCGGGCCCTCTCGCCGAACGCCCGCCGTGGGGTGGTCGGCGGCGGCCTCGGGGTCCTCGCCCTCGCTGATCGGCGGCCTGGTGCTGGCGAGCGGTGGCGACGAGGAGGCGGCCCCCACCACGACGACCACCGCGGTGCCCACCACGACGACCACCAGCATCGTCACGACCACCACCGAGCCGCCCACGGGCCCGGTGGCCCCGCTCACCGGGCTCCGGGTGGCCGACGCCGCTGGTGGCCCGCCCGGCGCTGGCGGTCAAGGTCGACAACCTCGACGCTCCGGCGAGACGGCGGTGCCCCAGCTCGGGCTCCTGAAGGCCGACGTGGTGTTCGAGGAGATCGTCGAGGGCAACATCACCCGCCTCGTCGGCATCTTCCACTCCCAGCAGCCCGGGCGGGTGGGCCCGGTGCGCTCGGCGCGCACCACCGACGTGCAGCTGCTGCCGCAGTTCGGCCGGATCCTCCTGGGCTGGTCCGGCGGGAACGCCGGCGTCGTGGGCGCCGTGCGCTCCAACCCGGCGCTCATCGACGCCGGCGTCGACGTGGCCACCGGGTCGTACTCCCGCCAGGGCCCGCACCCGGCGCCGCACAACCTGTACGTCGAAGCCGACCAGCTGTGGGGCACGGCGCCCGAGGGCACGCCACCCCCGCCGGCCCTGTTCCAGTACCGCTCGCCCGGCCAGGAGCTGCCGCCCGAGGCCCGCCAGGCGCTGGGGGTCGACCTCTCGTGGGGCGGCGGCGCGGTCACCGCACCGGTCAGCTGGCGCTGGGACGAGAACCTCCGGGTCTGGGTGCGCAGCCAGCGCGGGCGGTTCCACGTCGACCAGGGCGGTCAGGCCATCACCGCCAAGAACGTGGTGGTGCTCGTCACCGAGTACGGCCGCAGCGCCGCCGACACCCGCTCGCCCGAGGCGCAGACCGTCGGGTCCGGGGAGCTGTTCGCCTACGTGAACGGGCGGGTGATCCACGGCCGCTGGGATCGTCCCGACGTGGCCAAGCCCGCCACGCTGGTCGACGACGCCGGCCAGCCGGTGCTGCTCAGCCCCGGCCAGACCTGGGTCGAGCTGCCGCGCTCGGGCGGCGTCACCACGGTGTTCCGGCCCTAGCAACGGGCTTCTGGATCGCGCCGGGGCGTCTCTAGACTGACGGGCATGTCCGAGACGCCCGCGCCCGCCTCCAGCCCCTCGTCCACCACCGGCACCCAGCTGGTCAAGCGGGGGCTCGCCGAGATGCTCAAGGGCGGCGTGATCATGGACGTGGTCGATCCCGAGCAGGCCAAGATCGCCGAGGACGCCGGCGCGGTGGCGGTCATGGCGCTCGAGCGGGTGCCCTCCGACATCCGCCGAGACGGCGGGGTGGCCCGCATGAGCGATCCGGAGATGATCGAGGGCATCCAGGCCGTGTGCACCATCCCGGTGATGGCCAAGGCCCGCATCGGCCACTTCGTCGAGGCCCAGATCCTCGAGGCGCTCGGCGTGGACTACGTCGACGAGTCCGAGGTCCTGACCCCCGCCGACGAGGCGCACCACATCGACAAGTGGGCCTTCACCGTGCCCTTCGTGTGCGGCGCCACCAACCTGGGCGAGGCGCTGCGGCGCATCTCCGAGGGTGCCTGCATGATCCGCTCCAAGGGCGAGGCGGGCACCGGCAACGTGGTCGAGGCCGTCCGCCACCTGCGCTCGATCCTGGGCGACGTCCGCCGCATCACCCAGGCCGATCCCGCCGAGCTGTTCGACTGGGCCAAGCGCCTCCAGGCCCCGCTCCCGCTCGTGCAGGAGCTGCACGACACCGGCACCCTGCCCGTCCCGCTCTTCTGCGCCGGCGGCCTGGCCACGCCGGCCGACGCCGCCCTCGCCATGCAGCTGGGTGCCGAAGCGGTGTTCGTCGGCTCGGGCATCTTCAAGTCCGACAACCCCTCGGCGCGCGCCAAGGCCATCGTCGAGGCCACGACGCACTTCAACGACCCCCAGATCCTCGCCAAGGTGAGCCGAGGGCTCGGGACGGCCATGCCCGGCCTCGAGATCGCCACGCTCGAGACCACCTACGCCGACCGCGGCTGGTAGGCGGTGAAGGTCGGGCTGCTGGCCCTCCAGGGCGCCGTCGGTCCCCACCGCCACGCCCTCGCCGCGCTCGGTGCGGCCACCATCGACGTCCGCACGCCCGACCAGCTCGCCGACGCAGATGCGCTGGTCATCCCCGGCGGCGAGTCGACGACCATGTCCAAGCTGCTCGACACCTCCGGGCTGGCCGAGCCGCTGCGCGAGCGCCTGGCCGGGGGCATGCCCGCCCTCGGCACCTGCGCCGGGATGATCGTGCTGGCCCGCGCCGTGCTCGACGGGCGAGCCGACCAGAACAGCTACGACGCCATCGACATCGCCGTGCGGCGCAACGCGTTCGGCCGTCAGATCGACTCCTTCGAGGCCGACCTCGACGTCGTCGGCCTCGACGCACCGTTCCACGCCGTGTTCATCCGGGCGCCCTTCGTCGAGCACGTCGGCGCGGGCGTCGAGGTGCTGGCCTCGGTGGGCGGCCATGCCGTGCTGTGCCGCCAGGGCCGGGTCGTGGTGAGCGCCTTCCACCCTGAGCTCACGCCCGACCTGCGCCTGCACGAGCAGTTCCTCGCCCTGGCGGGCTGACCTCTATCCTCAGATCCCCGACATCGTTCTCGACGAGGAGCACCGCATGTCCGGCCATTCCAAGTGGGCCACGATCAAGCACAAGAAGGGTGCGACCGACGCCAAGCGGGCCAAGGTCTTCGCCAAGCTGATCCGCCAGGTCGAGGTCGCCGCCCGCGAGGGCGGCCCCGACCCGGACATGAACCCGTCGCTGCGCACCATGTACCAGAAGGCGCGCGACTCCTCGGTACCGCTCGACACGATCGAGAAGGCCATCAAGCGGGCCACCGGCGGGCTCGAGGGCGTCAACTACGAGTCGATCACCTACGAGGGCTACGCCCCCGGTGGGGTGGCGCTGCTGATCGACGTGCTCACCGACAACCGCAACCGCTCGGGCTCCGACGTCCGCTCCACCTTCACCAAGCGGGGCGGGTCGATGGCCGAGCCGGGCGCGGTGGCGTGGCAGTTCGACCGCAAGGGCGTGCTGGCGGTCGACGGCGCGGCCGACGAGGACGAGCTGATGCTCGCCGCGATCGACGCCGGCGCCGAGGACATCGTGAAGGAGGGCGACGTGTGGCGGGTGACCACCGGGCCCGCCGACCTCCACGCCGTGCGCACCGCCATCGAGGAGGCCGGCATCAAGGTGGAGTCCGGCGACCTGGCGATGGTCGCCCAGAACCTGGTCTCGGTCGACGAGAAGGGCTCGGCCAAGAAGATCCTCGACCTCATCGACGCCCTCGAGGACCTCGACGACGTGCAGGACGTCTACGGCAACTTCGACATCCCCGACGAGGTCCTCGCCGAGCTCGACTGAGCTCGATGGCCCGAACCGGCCGCGATCGTCGTCGGCCCGCCGACGTCGACCGAGGTCAGTTCGCCGGCGCCGGGGGCGTGTCTCGGTTGGTCCAGCCGGCGCTCGGGTCGTAGCGGGGCGCCCGGACGAGGTCGGCGGCCCGCTCCAGCTCGCGCAGATCTTGCTCGTCGAGCTCGAGCGATGCGCCGCCGGCGTTCTCCTCCACCCGCTCCACCCGCTTCGTGCCGGGGATCGGGATCACATCGTCGCCGCGGGTGAGGAGCCAGGCGAGCGCCACCTGGCCGGGGGTGGCCCCGTACTGGTCGGCCACCGAGCGCACCAGCTCGACGAGCGACTGGTTGGCCGCCAGCTCGTCGGCGGCGAAGCGCGGGTTGCGGCGTCGGAAGTCGTTCTCGGGAAGCTGGTCGACGCTGTTGATGGTGCCGGTGAGGAAGCCCCGGCCGAGCGGCGAGTAGGGCACGAGGCCGATGCCGAGCTCCCGGCAGGCGTCGAGGATCTCTCCCTCGATGTCGCGGCTCCACAGCGAGTACTCGGTCTGGAGCGCGGCGATCGGGTGGACCGCGTGGGCCCGTCGCAGCGTGTCGGCCGACGCCTCCGAGAGGCCGAGGTGGCGCACCTTCCCGGCCTCGACCAGCTCGGCCATCGCCCCCACCGTCTCCTCGATCGGACGGTCGCCGGGAGGACGGTGCAGGTAGTAGAGGTCGACGTGATCGGTGCCGAGGCGCTGGAGGGAGCCGTCGATCGAGCGTCGGGCGTGCTCGGGCGAGCCGTCGACGCCCAGCAGCGTCGGCGAGTCGGGGTCGAAGACCAGGCCGAACTTGGTGGCGAGGACCACCTCGGCTCGACGGGCCCGGATGGCTCGGCCGACCACCTCCTCGCTGGTGGACGGCCCGTAGATGTCGGCCGTGTCGATGAGGGTGACGCCGAGGTCGAGCGCTCGGCCGATCACCTCGTCGGGATCGGTGCCCTCGAAGCCGCCGTAGACGGGGGAGAAGCTCATGGCGCCGAGGCCGATCGCGCCGGCGGAGAGGCCCGAGCGGCCGAGGGTGCGGGTGGGGAGGGTCATGGGGCGAGGCTACGAGCGCGCGATCCGCCTCGCGGCGGGGGAGCGGCGCGACCTAGGGTCGGGCGATGGCTGTCACCGCGGGCGATCGGGCCCCGGCGTTCACCGCGCCGGGCACCCTGAACGGCGAACGAGGCACGTACTCGCTCCAGGACTTCGCCGGCCAGCCGGTCGTGCTCGTCTTCTACCCGGGCGACAACACGCCGGTCTGCACCCGGCAGCTGAACGCCTACACCGACGACATCGACCAGTTCCTCGAGCTCGGCGCCCAGATCCTCGCCTTCAGCCCCGAGGACCTCGACAGCCACGAGGGCTTCGCCGAGCACCAGGGCGGGTTCGGCTTCCCGCTGCTCGCCGACGTCGACAAGGAGATCGCCCGGGCCTACGGCGTGCTCGGCCCGGTCGGCTTCTACCGTCGGTGCGTGTTCGTGGTCGATCCCGCCGGCGTGCTGCGCTACGTCCACCGCGGCTTCGCCGGCTCCCAGTTCCGCACCACCGACGAGCTCGTGGCAGCCGTCCGCGACGCCCTCGCCCTCGCGCCGTAGCGCCCCGCCGGGGGCATCCCCCCGCGCCGTAGCGCCCCGCCGGGGGCATCCCCCCCCATCCCCCGGGCCGAGCCGACGTACCGCCGGACTTCTGGAGCGGTGGGGCCCGATCCGGGCGGGTCGGCGCCAGAAGGTCGGGCGGGGCCGCAGCTCGACGACGAGGTTCACCGGGTCGTCGGCCGGTGGTCGGGCGGGCGTCATCGGCGCTGCGTAGCGTTCGGGCCATGCGCGACCCCGAGCACCTCGTCGGCGAGCCCGAGCACGTCGTCGCCCTCGTCACCGCCCTCCTCGACCCGGCCTTGGAGCCGATCGTCGACCTCGTCGTGACGGCCGACGGCGAGGGCTACGAGGCCCGGGCGGTCGACGGGCGGGTCCGGTTCCGACGGGAGGCCGACGGCCACGGGTGGTCGTTCGCCGAGACCGAGGTCGAGGGTCGCAACCCGCTCGGAGATCGGGCGACCGACCGGTTCGTCGGCCTCGACGTGGAGATGGCGAACCCCCACCCCGCGCGCACCGACAACGCCTATCCGCACGCCTACGAGATGGTCGCCCAGATCTTCGACCACCCCGCGGCGCCGGATGTGCTGACGCTGCACACGCCGGCGCACAACTGGGAGGACCACGGCGGGGAGCGGGGCGAGCACGGGTCGATGAGCACGGTCCAGGCCCGGGCCCCGTTCATCCTCGGCGGCGCCGGCGTGCGCCAGCTCGGCACCGTCGCCCGCAGCTGCAAGCTGGTCGACGTGGCGCCGACGGTGCTGGCGCTGATGGGGGCGGCACCGCACCCCGATGGCGTCGGGCTCAACGGGCAGCGCCGGGCGGACGCCCTGCTGCGGCGCCAGGACGGCGAGGTCCAGGACGATCTGCTCGGGCCGCCGGCCGAGCGACCCGACCACGTGGTGGGGTTCCTCCTCGACGGCTGCAACCCGAACGTCCTCTACGACGCCATCGCGTGCGGCGAGGCGCCGAACCTGGCCCGCATCGCGGCGATGGGCGTCACCTTCGAGCACGGGGCCTTCTCGTCGATGCCGACGGTGACGCTCGCCAACCACACGTCGATCCTCACCGGCGCCCACCCCGGCCACCACGGGATCTTGAACAACGCCTGGTACGACCGTCGCATCGGCGAGCAGGTCATCACCAACTCGCCCGCCACCTGGCCGTGGGCGATGCGCACGCTGTCGCCCGAGGTGGAGACGATGTACCAGGCGGTGAAGCGCACCTGGCCCGACGCCTTCACCCTCGCCGCCAACGAGCCGTGCGACACCGGTGCCGACATGGGCACGTTCACGCTGATGCGCGGCGGCACCATGCCCGACAAGCCGCCCCGCCCCGAGGACCTGCCCTTCGCCACCGAGCGGTTCGTGCGGCCCGAGAAGAAGTACGCCACGGCGAGCCGGGTCGATCACGTCGGCCTCGAGCTCGCGCTCGGCGTGTGGGGGCGGGGGTACCAGGGCGTCGAGTACCCGCTGCCCCGCTTCAGCTGGGTGAACTTCTCGCTCACCGACGCCGCGTTCCACCTCGGCGGGCCGTGGTCGGAGGTGGCGCGGGCGTCGATCCACGACACCGATGCCCGGGTGGGGCAGGTGCTCGACGCGGTCGAGGCCCGCGGCGTGCTCGACCGCACCGCGTTCTTCGTGGTGGCCGACCACGGCATGGAGGAGTCGAACCCCGCCGTCACCGGCGACTGGGGCGACGCGCTGCGCGGCACGGGCGTGCCGTTCCGCGACGAGGCCTACATGTGGATCTACGCCGGGGTCGAGTAGGTCAGACGCCGTCGGCCACGCCGAGCAGGCGCGCCCGGCTGACGGCCCGCATGCCCCGGGAGAGCCCGAAGGCGGCCACGATCCAGGCCACGACCCCCAGCCAGAAGCCGGCGGACTCGGCGCCGAAGAGGGCGCCGGTGCTCTGGCTGTAGGCGATGCCGATCATCGGCAGGGTGACGAGGCCGGCGGCCTGCTGGGCCGCCGCCGTCGACTTCACCTTGGCCGAGAGCCGCAGCACGATCGACAGCGTGAGCGCCAGGAACGGGGGCACCACCCAGAGCATGAGGACCCACCAGGACTGCGTGGGGAAGAACCAGCCGCCCACCTCCGGCCCGACGAACAGGTTCACGATCAGCGAGTAGACCCCGAAGCCCATCAGCGTGGTGGCGTACCCGGGCAGGAGGCTGGCGATCAGCTTCCCGAGGTAGATCTCGCGCTCGTGGGCGGGGGAGTGGGCGAGGAACTCGCCCGTGCCCCGTTCTCGCTCGCCGACGATCGTGGACGCGCCGATCGCGGTCGAGATGGTGAGCGGCACGACGATGGCCACGGGCGCCAGGAGGAACACGGCGAGCGCGTAGGCGGTCTTGCCCTCGGGCGACTCGCCCTGGATCTGGGCCTGGGCCGACGGCGGGAGCACCTTCAGGGTCTCGGACACCTGGTTGACCACCTTGACGTCGCCGATCTTGGTGATCGTCATCAGCAGGACGGTCGGGATGATCAGGAAGAAGATGGCGCCGAGGAACACCATCGGCATCCAGAAGCCCTTGTCCTCGATCAGCTGGCGCAGGTCGGAGCGGGCCACGATGCGCACCCGCTTCCAGCTCAGGTCCAGCCAGCCGCCCCGCGACGGGGCGGGCGTGGTGGGCGAGACGGCGGGGGCGGTCATCGGGCCTCCTCGGATCCGGGCCACCCGGTGAGGGCGGCCACCTGGCGATGGCGGTCGGTGACGGCGGCCGGGGGGAGCCCGTCGTCGGCGCGCTCGACGGGGGAGAGCTGGCGCCCGCCATCGTCCGCGATGTCCTTCTTCGTGCGGACCGCGAAGTACAGGTCCTCGAGGCTGGGCTGGATCGGCTCCACCCGGGTGAGGCGCAGGCCGTTGGCCACGAGCGCCAGCACGACGTCGGGCGTCCGGTGGTCGCCGTCGAGGTGGAGGCGCACCTGGCAGGGGTCGGTGTCGGCCTCGACCTGGCGGACGCCGGGGATGCGCTCGAGCGGAGCCGGGTCGATCGGCGCCTCGGCGCCCACCAGCACGACCGTGCCCGGCCAGAAGCGCTGCGTCAGCTCGGTGGGCGTGCCGGCGACGAGGTCGGTGCCGTCCTCCATCACGATCCCCTTGTCCGCGAGGCCCTCGGCCTCGAGGAGCAGGTGGGTGCACATGACGACGGTGCGGCCGTCGTCGGTCATCTCACGGATCATCTCGAGCACGGCGTGGCTCGACTCGGGGTCGAGGCCCGACGTCGGCTCGTCGAAGTGGAGCAGGTCCGGCTGGTGCAGGATCGAGCGGGCCAGGGCCAGGCGGGTCTTCATGCCGGTCGAGAACCCGCCGACGCGGTGCTCGAGGGCGTGCTCGATGCCGAAGCGCGCCGCCGCGTCGCGGATGCGGCGGTCGATCTGGTCGCCGCGCCCGAGGCCGTACAGCTCGGCGGCGTAGGCGAGGTTGGCGTGGCCGCTCAGGCGGTCGTAGAGGGCCGGCTTGGCCGACACCACGCCGCAGCGGCGACGCACCTCCTCGCCGTAGATCGACGGGTCGAGCCCGAAGGTGCGGACCGAACCGGCGTGGGCGTCGAGCGCGCCGGTGATCATCCGGATCGCCGTGGTCTTGCCGGCGCCGTTGGGGCCGAGCAGCACGGTGATGCGGTTGGCGGGGACGATGAGGTCGAGCCCGGCGAGGGCGTCGACGGTCCCGAAGCGGCGGCGAACGCCCTCCAGCGCGACGATCGGCTCCGGCTCGCCCGTGGTCGGAGAGGTGGTGGTCACCCGCAACCGATCGGCCCCACCCGCCCGATCGTGAGTCCGGACGGTGCGAGCGAGCGTCCGCCGCCCGGCTCGACGACCTTGCTGGCGTCGTACAGGTGTTCGTGTTGGGGATCGACCCGGGGCTCTCACGCTGCGGCTACGGCGCCGTGCACGCCGGCGCGCCCGGCACCCGGCGCGCGCCATCGGGGTGATCCGCACGTCGCCGGCCGATGCGCTGCCCCAGCGCCTGGCCGAGCTCCAGGCGAGCTGCGCTCGCTGATCGCCGAGCTCCGCCCCGACGTGGTGGCCGTGGAGCGGATCTTCTTCCAGAGCAACGTGCGCACGGCCATGTCGGTGGGCCAGGCCAGCGGGCTGGCGATGGCCGAGGCCGTCGCCGCGGGCTGCGAGGTCGTCCAGTACTCGCCCAACGAGGTGAAGCTCGCCGTGGCCGGCGACGGCTCGGCCGACAAGGCCCAGGTCGGCCAGATGGTCCAGCGGCTGCTGGGGCTGGCGGCCCCGCCGAAGCCGGCCGACGCGGCCGACGCCGCCGCGCTCGCCCTCTGCCACCTCGCCCACGCCCCGGTGCGTGCCCGCCTGGCGCGCGCCCAGCTCAGCACCACCGGAGGACGTCGATGATCGGCTCGCTGCGCGGCACCCTGCTCGACCGCTCGCTCACCGGCGAGATCCTGATCGAGGTCGGCGGCGTCGGCTACCGGGTGCAGGCCGGGCCGGCCACCTCGGCCCGCCTGGGCGACCTGGGTGCCGAGGTGTTCGCGTGGGTCCACCACCACGTCCGCGAGGACGCGGACACCCTCTACGGCTTCGCCACCAAGGACGAGCGCGACGCCTTCGAGGCGCTCCTCGGCGCCCACGGCGTCGGTCCCGCGCTCGCCATGGCGATCCTGTCGGTGCACCCGCCGGTCAACCTGGCCCGGGTGCTCGCCGACGACGACGTCGCCGCCCTCTGCCTCGTGCCCGGCGTCGGCAAGAAGACGGCGGCCCGCCTCCTGATCGAGCTCAAGGCCAAGCTCGACATCCCGCTCGGCGACGACGTCATCGTGGTCGATGGCGCCCCGGCGGCCCCGGCGTCGGCGCGCCGACGTGCGGCGCGCTCGCCGAGCTCGGCTACGGCCCCGACGAGATCGCCGAAGCCACCCGCGAGCTGCCCGACGGCGACCCGGGCTCGCTGCTGAAGGAGGCGCTGCGGCGCCTCGCCGGGGCTCGCTGAGGTGCGCGACGAGCTGCTGGCCCCCGAGCCGGTCGAGCCCGGCGAGCTGTCCGAGGAGGTCAGCCTCCGGCCGCGCACCCTCGACGACTTCGTGGGCCAGGCCGAGCTGAAGGACCACCTCTCGATCATCCTCGAGGCCGCCCGACGTCGAGGCCAGGCCGCCGACCACCTCCTCTTCGCCGGCCCGCCCGGGCTCGGCAAGACCACCCTCGCCGGGATCGTCGCCGCCGAGATGGGCGCCGAGCTGCACGTGACCTCCGGCCCGGCGCTCGAGCGCGGCGGCGACCTCGCCTCGATCCTCTCGCAGCTCGACGAGGGCGACGTGCTGTTCATCGACGAGATCCACCGGTTGTCGCGAGCGGTGGAGGAGGTCCTCTATCCGGCCATCGAGGACTTCCAGCTCGACATCGTGCTCGGCAAGGGCCCCGCCGCCCGCTCGATCCGGATGGACGTCCCGCGCTTCACCCTGGTGGGTGCCACCACGCGCACCGGGCTCATCACCGGTCCGCTCCGCGACCGCTTCGGGCTGGTCGCCCGCCTCGACTACTACGAGCCCGACGACCTCGAGGCCATCGTGGCGCGCGCCGCGGGGATCCTCGACGTGCGGGCCGACGCCGACGGCTGCGCCGAGATCGCCCGTCGGGCCCGCGGCACCCCCCGCATCGCCAACCGCCTGCTGCGCCGGGTGCGCGACTTCGCCGAGGTGCGTGGCGCCGGCGTCGTCGACGCCGAGTCGGCGCGCGAGGGCCTCGCCGTCTTCGGCGTCGACCAGCGGGGCCTCGACAAGGTCGACCGCGCGCTGCTGCGGGCGCTGTGCGAGCGCTTCGCCGGCGGCCCCGTCGGGCTGTCGACCCTGGCGATCAGCGTGGCCGAGCCCACCGAGACCGTCGAGGACGTGTACGAGCCCTTCCTCATCCGCGAGGGCCTGCTCATGCGCACGCCCCGCGGCCGGGTGGCGACGCCGGCGGCGTGGGAGCACCTCGGGCTGGTGGCGCCGCCCCGCTCGGGCGACGACGCGCCGCCCCCGGGGCTGTTCGGCTAGCGACCGCTCGTGCGGCGGTAGCCTCACGCCGTGCAGATCGAGTTCAACGCCTCGGACGGGCCCTCGCTCGGCGTCGAGGTCGAGTTGGAGCTCATCGACCTGCGCACGGGGCAGCTCGCCTCGGTCGCCACGCCGGTGCTCACCGAGCTCGGCGTCGGCCACCCCGAGGGCGTGCACCCGAAGGCGAAGCACGAGCTGTTCGAGTGCTGCATCGAGATCGTCACGGGCGTGTGCAGCACCGTCGCCGAGGCCCGCGCCGACCTCGAGGCCACCCTGGCCGAGGTCCGGGCGGCTGCCGCTCGCCACGGCTGCACCGTGATCTGCTCGGGCAGCCACCCGTTCTCGCTGTGGGGCGAGCAGCGGGTGAGCCCCAACGAGCGCTACGACCGGCTGGTCGACGAGATGCCGTGGATGGCGCGCCGGCTGCAGATCTTCGGGGTGCACGTCCACGTCGGCGTCCGGTCCGGCGAGAAGGCGATCGTGGTTGCCAACGCCGTCGCCAACCGGATCCCGCACCTGCTCGCCCTCACGGCGTCGAGCCCGTTCTGGGAGGGCCACGACACCGGGCTGGCGTCCACCCGCTCCAAGGTGTTCGAGGGCCTGCCCACCGCCGGGCTGCCGGCGGACCTGGCCGACTGGGCCGACTTCGAGCAGTACATGTCGACGCTCGTGGCCGCCGGGGCGATCAGCACCGTGCGCGAGGTGTGGTGGGACGTGCGACCCCACCCCGACTTCGGCACCGTGGAGCTGCGGATGTGCGACGGCATCCCCACCATGGGGGAGGTGGCGTCGGTCGCCGCGCTCGCCCAGGCGCTCGTCGCCCACATCGACCGGCGCCACGACGAGGGTGCGGCCCCGGCCCGCCAGCGCGACTGGATCCTCTGCGAGAACAAGTGGCGGGCGGCGGCCACGGCCTCGACGCCGAGCTGATCGTGGACGACGGCGGGAGGGTGCAGCCCGCCCGCGAGGCGATCCTCCAGCTGGTCGCCGACGTGCGGCCCGACGCCGAGCGGCTCGGGTGCGCCGACGAGCTCGACGGGATCACGGCCATCTGCGAGCACGGTGCCAGCTACGAGCGCCAGCGACGGGCGAGCGAGGGGGGCACCAACCTCTGGGCCGTCGTCGACCAGCTGGCCCGCGAGCTCTCGTCCGGCGAGCCGTCGCGGTGAGCGCCCCGGCCCGCATCGCCGCCCGCATCGCCGAGCTCGAGGGCGACCTCATCGCCCTGCGCCGCGACCTGCACGCGCACCCCGAGCCGTCGTGGGAGGAGCACCGCACCACCGAGGTGCTCGTCGAGCGCCTCCGCCGGGCGGGGCTCGCCGCCGAGGTCGGCCCCTCGGGCACCGGCGCCCTCTGCGACGTCGGCACCGAAGGCCCGATCGTGGCCATCCGGGCCGACATCGACGCCCTGCGCCTCCACGACGCCAAGGAGGTGCCGTACCGATCCACGGTGCCCGGCGTCTGCCACGCGTGCGGCCACGACGTCCACACGGCCGCGGCCCTCGGTGCCGCGCTCGCCGTCCACGACGAGCTCGAGCGCTCGGGCGGACCGGGACGGGTGCGGCTGATCTTCCAGCCCGCGGAGGAGTCGGTCCCGGGCGGGGCGTCGACCCTGCTCGAGGCGGGCGTGGTCGACGGGGTCGAGGTCGTATACGCCCTCCACGCCGACCCGTCGCGCCCGGTCGGGTCGATCGGCGTCAGCGCCGGGCCCATCACCTCGGCGGCCGATCAGCTCTGCATCCGCCTGCACGGCCCGGGCGGCCACACCGGGCGACCCCACGAGACGGCCGACCTGGCCCACATCGCCGCGCGCGTCGCCATCGAGCTGCCGATGACCCTCGGGCGCCTGTCGGACCCGCGCGACGGCCTCAACCTCACGTTCGGCTCGATCCAGGTCGGTTCGGCCGCGAACGTCATCGCCACCGAGGCCACCCTGCTCGGGTCGCTGCGGGCATCGGGGCGCGGCGCCTGGGAGGCCGCGCCCGGCCACCTCCGGCGCATCATCGCCTCGATCGCCGAGCCGCTCGGCGCCACCTGGGAGCTCGAGCACCTGGTGGGCGCGCCGCCCATCCTCAACGACCCCTGGGCGGTCGAGCAGGTGCGACGCGCCGCCCACGACGCCGAGGGCGTCGACCACGTCGGCCCCACCACCCAGAGCGCCGGGGGCGAGGACTTCTCCTGGTACGGCGAGCGGGCGAAGCTCGGCTACTTCCGCCTCGGCGTGTGGGACCCCGCCGGGCTCCGCGTCGACCTGCACGCCGGCGCCTTCGACGTCCACGAGCGGGCCATCGGCCTCGGGGCCCAGGTGCTGGCCGGCGCTGCGCTGCGCTCGCTCGACGAGCTCACCTCGGGCTGAGCCCGTCGCGGCCCGTACGCTGGTCGATCCCGTGGACACCGCCGAGCTCGACTACGTGCTGCCGCCCGGCTCGATCGCCCAGACGCCGATCGAGCCTCGCGACGCGGCCCGGCTGCTGGTCGACGGCGGGCCCGGGCGTCCGCCGGTGCACCGCCACGTGCGCGACCTGCCCGCGCTGGTCGGGCCGGACGACCTGATCGTCCTCAACGACACCAAGGTCATCCCGGCTCGGCTGCACCTGCGCAAGCCCACCGGCGGGGCCGTCGAGGTGCTGCTGCTCGAACGGCACCCGGAGGGCTGGTGGGAGGCGCTCGTGCGCCCGAGCCGGCGCGTCGCGGTCGGGGCTCGGCTCCGGCCGGCCGCCCCCGAGGCCGCCGACCTCGAGGTCGAGGTCGGCGAGGTCCTCGGCGACGACGGGCGCCGGGCCGTCACCGTGCACGGAGGCGCCGACGACGACCTCGCCGTGCTGGCGGCCGTCGGCGAGGTGCCGCTCCCGCCGTACATCCACGAGCCGCTCGGGGACGTCGACCGGTACCAGACGGTGTACGCCCGCAGCCCGGGCTCGGTGGCCGCACCCACCGCCGGGCTCCACCTCACCGATGACGTCCTGTCGGCCTGCCGGGCCGCCGGGGCCGAGGTGGCCACCGTCGAGCTGGTGGTGGGGCTCGGGACGTTCCGCCCGATCACCACCGACGCGGTCGAGGACCACCCGATGCACGCCGAGCGCTACCGGATCCCCGATGCGACGCGCGAGGCGCTCGACCACGGCGATCGACGGGTCCTCGCCGTGGGCACCACGGTCGTGCGGGCGCTCGAGTCCTACGCCGCCAGCGGCGAGGCGGTCGGCGCCACGAGCCTGTTCATCCGCGACGGCCATCCGTGGGCGCTGGTGGACCGGCTGCTCACCAACTTCCACGTCCCCCGCTCGTCGCTGCTCGTGCTCGTGCGGGCGTTCGTGGGCCCACGCTGGCGCGACCTCTACGCCGTCGCGCTCCAGGAGGGGTACCGGTTCCTGTCGTTCGGCGACGCCATGCTCCTCGAGCGCGCCCGCGGGGAGGATGCTGGCCGATGAAGCTCACGATCGACGTCGCCGCCACCGACGGCGCGGCGCGCACGGGGACGATCGCCACCGCCCGGGGCGTCCTGCCCACGCCGCTGTTCATGCCGGTCGGCACCCGGGCCTCGGTCAAGGCGCTCGACGCCGGCGACCTCGAGCGCCTCGGCATCCCGCTGATCCTCGGCAACACGTACCACCTGATGCTGCGCCCGGGGGCCGACCTCATCGCCGACCTGGGCGGCCTCCACCGGTTCATGGACTGGTCGGGCCACGTGCTCACCGACTCGGGCGGGTTCCAGATCTTCTCGCTCGAGCCCAAGGTCACCGACGACGGTGCGACCTTCCGATCCACCTACGACGGCTCGACCCACCACCTGACCCCGGAGGGCGCGGCCGAGGTGCAGGCCAAGCTGGGCGGCGACATCCAGATGGTGCTCGACGTGTGCCCGCCGCTGCCGTCGCCCGATCGGGTGGTCCGTGCCGCGGTCGAGCGCACCGCGTCGTGGGCCGAGCGGGGCCGCCGCGCGTTCCTCGACCTCGCGGCCTGGCGCGACGAACGGGGCCTCGTGCAGTCGCAGTTCGGCATCTGCCAGGGCGGGATCGACCTCGATCTGCGGGCGGCGAGCGCCCGCCAGGTGGTCGACACCGGCTTCGACGGCTACGCCGTCGGCGGTCTGTCCGTGGGGGAGACCCGCGAGGAGATGCTCCCCGCGCTGGCCGCCGCCCTCGAGCACCTGCCCGCCGACCAGCCGCGCTACCTCATGGGGGTCGGCGACCCGGCGAGCATCGTCGAGGCGGTCGGCCTCGGCGTCGACCTGTTCGACTGCGTGCTGCCCACCCGCCACGCCCGCCACGGCACCGTCCTCACCTCCGAGGGCCGCCTCATGATCAAGAACCTCGCCTCCGAGCGCGACGAGGGCCCGCTCGACGCCTCCTGCGGCTGCTCGGTCTGCGCCCGCTACAGCCGGGCCTACCTGCGCCACCTGCACCGGCTCGGCGAGCCGACGGCCGCCCGGCTCCTCACGATCCACAACGTCGCGTGGCTCTCGCAGCTCGTCGTCGACCTCCGCGGCGCCATCGCGGCGGGCCGCTTCGACGCCGCCCGCCGAGCGGTCCTCGACGTCTGGGGGTGAGGCGGGGTGGGGGAGCCCGGCGCACTAGGGTTCCCGAGGCTTTTTCCCGCACCGAACGGACCCCTCGTTGCTTCCCGTCCTGATCCTGACGATCGTGCTGATCGTGCCCTTCTGGGCGCTCATCATCCGACCGCAGCAGCAGCGCCAGCGTGAGCACCGTGCGTTCGTCGAGACGCTCGCCCCGGGCGATCGCATCGAGTCGTTCAGCGGGATCCACGGCACCGTCGCCGACGTCGGCGACGACACCGTGCAGGTCGAGGTGGCGCCCGACGTGGTGATCACCATGGCCAAGCTCGCCGTCTCGAGCCGGCTCGCCGGCCCCGACCCCACCCGTGCGGAGGATCCGGTGACCACGTCCGACCCTCGCCCGACGACGACGTCGGGCGACCTCGAGGAGGGGGCGTCGTGAAGTCGCCACGCTCGCTGCTCGTCCCGCTGGTGCTCATCGTCTTGGCCTCGCTGGGCTCGGTGCTCACCGCCGTGCTCACCGACTCGTCGCCCACGCTCGGCCTCGACCTCCAGGGCGGCTTCTCCGTCGTCCTCCAGGCCCGCGACATCGACGGCCAGGCGCCCTCGGAGGAGAGCGTCGAGAAGGCCAAGGACATCATCCGCCAGCGCATCGACGGCCTCGGCGTGGCCGAGCCCGACATCACCCGGCAGGGGCGCACCGTGATCGTGCAGCTGCCGGGCGTCACCGATCGGGAGAAGGCCGAGCAGGTCGTCGGGTGCACGGCGAAGCTCGAGTTCCGCCCGGTCCTCGGCGTCACGCCGAACCCCGATGCGGCCCCGGCCACCAGCGCCTCGTCCACCACCACGACCGCCGACGGCGAGACGACCACGACGGCGGCCGACGGCACGACGACCACCGAGGCGGGGGCCACCACGACCGCGGCGGCGGACGCCACCACGACGACCGCGGCGGGCGACGGCGAGGAGGGGATGGGCGCGGCCGGGCTCGCCGCCGGCGAGGGCGCCCTTCCGCAGCAGTTCGCCCCGACCACGACCACCACCACGGCGCCGCCCACCACCACGACGGCCGAGACCATCCCGCCGGAGACCACGACCACGACGGCCGAGACCACCACCACGGCCCCGGCCGACGGCTCGACGACCACCACGACGGTCGCCGGGGGTGCCGACGGCAGCTCGGCATCGGGCTGCCGGGCGGGCACGGCGCTCAGCGACGAGGCGATCGCCGCGGCCGAGGCGTCGACCCCGACGCCCGACGGTGGCGTGGTCGTCCCGTCCAAGGACGGCTCGCTGATCTACACGCTCGGGCCGGTCGGCTTCACGGGCGACGCCCTGTCGTCGGCCGAGGCCGCCATCTCGAACCAGTGGGCGGTCAACGTCTCGGTCAAGGGGTCGCGCAAGGCCGAGGCCAACGCCGCCTTCAACGCCTGCTACCAGGCCGAGCCCACGTGCCCGGCCCAGGGCCAGGACGAGACGGGCGCATCGCGAGGCGCCATCGCCATCGTGCTCGACGGCGAGGTGCTCTCGGCGCCCACGGTCAACGGCCCGGACCTCGCCTCGGGCAACTTCACGATCAGCGGCAGCTTCGACCAGGCCGAGGCCAAGGAGCTGGCCCTCGTGCTGCGCTACGGGTCGCTGCCCGTCGAGTTCGAGCAGGCGGCGCTCCAGCAGGTGTCGGCCACGCTCGGCAAGGACTCGCTCCACGCCGGGCTGCTCGCCGGCGCCGTGGGCATCGCCCTCGTCGCGATCTACATGCTCGCCTACTACCGGGGCCTCGGCCTCGTGGTGGTCGCCGGCCTGAGCGTGTGGGGCGGGCTGATGTACGGGCTCATCTGCTGGCTGTCGGCCAACCAGGGCCTGGCCCTCACGCTGTCGGGCATCATCGGCATCGTGGTGTCGGTGGGCACCACGGTGGACTCCTACGTCGTCTACTTCGAACGGCTCAAGGACGAGGTGCGCGCCGGGCGGAGCGTGCGCAGCTCCACCGAGCGCGGCTTCGAGAGCGCCATCCGCACCATCATCACGGCCGACGTCGCGTCGTTCATCGGCGCCTTCCTCCTCTGGTGGCTCACGGTCGGGCCGGTGCGGGGCTTCGCCTTCTTCCTCGGCATCTCGGTCGTGCTCGACCTGATCGTGGCCTACTTCTTCACCCGCCCGGTGGTGGCCCTCCTGGCCCGCTCCGAGCGGTTGTCCAACTCCCGGTTCCTCGGGCTCGACAGCTCCCGCGAGCGCGCCGGCGAGCAGGCAGGAGCGACGTCGTGACCTCCCCCGTGAGCGAGGGGCGCCGCCCCGGCGTGCTCTCCCGGCTGTACCACGGCGAGACCGACTTCGACATCGTCGGTCGGTGGAAGCTCTGGTTCACCATCAGCGGCCTGCTCGTGGCCATCGGCCTCGGCGCCCTGTTCGCCAACGGCCTCAACCTGGGCATCGACTTCACGGGCGGCACCGTGTGGGAGGTGCCCGCCGGCAAGGCCGACGTGGCCGACGTCGAGTCCGCGGTGCGCGGCCTGGGCTACGACGACGTGCAGGTGCAGGAGGTGACCCAGGCCACCGGCGACGGGAACCAGCGCATCCTGCGCGTCGAGGCGGAGGCCACGGCATCGCCCACGAAGGCGACGACCGCGGCCCTCGAGGGCGCGGCCAGCGACCTCGACGCCATCGCCGCCGACCTGAGCGGCGCCTCCAAGCGCCGGGTCGACCGCGTGGTCGGCCAGCTCGAGGGGATCGAGGGCCCGTTCCGCACGGACGTCCCCGACGAGCTCGCCACCCTCCAGGACGAGATCGACGCCCTCGCCAAGGACCTCGACGGCACCTCGGGCGACGCCAAGGCCCAGGTCGTGCAGAATGCGACCGTCGCCATGCGCGGCCAGGTCGAGGCCCTCGCCACGGCCGAGCAGACCGAGCGCGAGCGCGTGGGGCGCGCCGTCACCGACGTGCTCGCCGAGCAGACCGGGTCCAAGGCCTCGGAGGTCACCGTCGACACGGTCGGTCCGTCCTGGGGCCAGCAGATCTCGGCGAAGGCCCGGACCGCGCTCATCGTCTTCCTGATCGTGATCACCCTGTACATCACGTTGCGCTTCGAGTTCCGCATGGCCCTGGCCACGGTGCTCGCCCTGATCCACGACCTGCTGATCGTGGTGGGGCTCTACGCCGTGTTCCAGTTCCCGGTGACCCCGGCGACGGTGATCGCCCTGCTCACCATCCTGGGCTTCTCGATCTACGACGGCATCGTGGTGTTCGACCGCGTCGACGAGAACACCCGTCTGCTCGGTCGCAAGTCGAAGATGACCTACACCGAGATGGCGAACCTCTCGATGAACCAGGTGCTGATGCGCTCGCTCAACACCTCGATCACCGCCCTGCTCCCGATCACGACCGTGCTCGTGCTCGGCTCGTTCGTGCTCGGGGCCACCACCCTCGAGGAGTTCGGGCTCGCCCTCTTCCTCGGCCTGCTCTCGGGCGCCTACTCGTCGATCTTCATCGCCACCCCGACGCTCGCCCTGCTGAAGGAGCGCGAGCCGCGCTACCGAGAGCTGCGCGAGCGCCTCGCCCGGCGCGACGTCGAGGAGCCGGTCGCGGTGGGCGCCGCCGTCGGGACGAGCGGGAGCGTCGCCACCGACGAGGTCGAGGCCCGCCCGCGCAAGCAGGGGCGCAAGCGCTGATGGCCATCGAGCTCACCGACCACATCCGCGACATCGCGGACTTCCCCAAGCCAGGGATCGTCTTCAAGGACATCACCCCGCTGCTGGCCCACCCCGCCGGGCTCGCCGAGGTGGTCGAGCGGTTGGCGGCGCCGTTCCGCGACCTCGGCGTCACCAAGGTCGTCGGCATCGAGGCTCGCGGCTTCATCCTGGCCACGCCCGTGGCGGTCGAACTGGGTGCCGGGTTCGTGCCCGTGCGCAAGGCCGGCAAGCTGCCCTCGGCGATCCACCGCCAGGAGTACGAGCTCGAGTACGGGACCGACCTGCTCGAGATCCACCGCGACGCCGTCACCGCCGACGACGTGGTGCTCGTGCTCGACGACGTGCTGGCCACCGGCGGCACCGCGGCCGCCACGGTCGAGCTCGTGGGCCAGACCGGCGCTCGCGTCGCGGCCCTGGCCTTCCTGATCGAGCTCGGCTTCCTGGGTGGCCGCGCCGCCCTCGGCGACGCCCCCGTGACGTCGCTCATCACCTACTGAGCGGCGGGCCCCGGGGGTTGCGCCCGCCCGTAGGCTGAGCGCATGTCGACCGTCAGCCGGGTGCTGCCCTGGCGCCGTTCGAGCGCACCGGCCTCGGTCGAGCTCGCGCCCCTGATCACGACCTTCCGCGAGCACCACCCGAAGACGTCCACCGCCCTCATCGCCCAGGCCCACGAGCTGGCGGCCGCCGCCCACGAGGGCCAGTCGCGCAAGAGCGGCGAGCCCTACATCCACCATCCGCTCGCCGTCGCCCGGATCGTCGCCGACCTGGGCCTCGACGAGGAGACCGTGGCCGCGGCCCTGCTCCACGACTCGGTGGAGGACACGGGCGTCACCCTCGACGAGCTGGCCGAGCGCTTCGGCGACGACGTCGCCCAGATCGTCGACGGGGTCACCAAGCTCGACCGCGTCCAGTTCGACTCCAAGGCCGCCCAGCAGGCGGCGTCGATGCGCAAGATGCTCGTGGCCATGGCCAAGGACCTGCGGGTCTTGATGATCAAGCTGGCCGACCGCCTGCACAACATGCGCACGCTCGGCGCCATGGCGCCCGACAAGCAGGCGCGCATCGCCCGCGAGACCCTCGACGTGTACGCGCCGCTGGCCCACCGCCTCGGCATGCAGGACCTCAAGCAGCAGCTCGAGGACCTCAGCTTCGCCACCCTGCACCCCAAGCAGTACGCCGAGATCGACCACATGGTCGCCACCCGGGCCCCCGAGCGCGAGCTCTACCTCGAGCAGGTGCTGGAGGAGGTGCGGGTGCGCCTGGCCGAGCTCGGCGTGCACGCCGACGTGTCGGGGCGCCCGAAGCACCTGTGGAGCATCTACGAGAAGATGGTCGTCAAGGGCCGCCAGTTCGACGACATCTACGACCTGGTGGGCATCCGGGTCCAGGTCGACTCGGTGCGCGACTGCTGCGCGGCGCTCGGGTCCATCCACGCCACCTGGCGGCCGGTGCAGGGGCGGTTCAAGGACTACGTCGCCATGCCCAAGTTCAACCTCTACCAGTCGCTGCACACCACCGTGGTCGGGCCCCAGGGCAAGCCCCTCGAGGTGCAGGTGCGCACGAGCGAGATGCACCAGCGCGCCGAGTTCGGCGTCGCCGCCCACTTCGCCTACAAGCGGGGCACCCCGTCCGACGAGCTCGCGTGGCTGAACCGCATCGTCGACTGGGAGAAGGAGACCTCGGACCCCGAGCAGTTCATGGAGACCCTGAAGGTCGACCTCGAGCAGGACGAGGTCTACGTCTTCACGCCGAAGGGCCGGGTCATCACCATGGTGAAGGGGGCCACGCCGATCGACTTCGCCTACGCGGTGCACACCGAGGTCGGCCACTCGTGCGTCGGCGCCCGAGTGAACGGGCGGCTCGTGGCCCTCAGCCACCAGCTGGCATCGGGCGACACCTGCGAGATCTTCACCTCGAAGGTCGAGGGGTCGGGCCCCAGCCGAGACTGGCTGCAGATCGTGCGGACCCCGCGCCTCGAACAAGATCCGCCAGTGGTTCTCCGCGAGCGCCGCGAAGGCGCGGGAGAACGGGCGAGGAGCTGCAGCGCCAGCTGCGCAAGGAGTCGCTGCCCACCCAGAAGCTCCCGCAGGCGGTGCTCGAGGAGGCGGCCCAGGACCTCAACTACGTCGACGTCGACGCCCTCTACACGGCCATCGGCGAGCACCACGTCTCGCCCGAGGCGGTGGTGGGCCGCATCAGCCGGCTCCTGCACTCGGGCGATCCCGGCCGAGAGGAGCAGCTGCCGACCTCGGTCACCCGGCGCTCGGGCGGCTCGCGCCCGCAGCGGCGTCGGGGTCCACGTCGAGGGCCTCGACGACGTGATGATCCGGCTGTCGCGCTGCTGCACGCCGGTGCCGGGCGACGAGATCATCGGGTTCGTCACGCGGGCCGGGGCGTGTCGGTCCACCGCGCCGACTGCGCCAACGCCGCCTCCCTCCAGGCGGGCCAGGTCGACCGGCTGATCGAGGTCGAGTGGGACTCGGACCTCTCGGGCGGCATCTTCGTGGCCTCGATCGAGGTCCGCTCGCTCGACCGCCCCGGCCTGCTGGGCGACGTGTCGGGCGTGCTCGCCGCCCACAAGGTCAACATCATCGCCTGCACCATGAAGACCGACCGCGACCGCATGGCGCTCATGAAGTTCGACTGCGAGCTGGGCGATCCGTCGCACCTCGACGCCGTGCTCGGCAGCATCCGCAGCATCGACGGCGTGTACCAGAGCTACCGGGTCCTGCCCGGCGCCAGCACCGGCGGCTGAGGCGACGTCGATCGGCCGATCCGGGCCCGCGCGGTCTACCGTGCCCCGATGGTCGCCGACGTGGACACGCTGATCGCGGACGACGCCCCGGCCTGGTTCCGGCGGGCGCTCCACACGCCGTTCTTCGACGAGCACGTCGACGTCGACGGGACCGGCATCCACTACCTGGCCTGGGGCGAGCCGGGCCGGCGCGGATCGTCTTCGTGCACGGCGGGGCCGCGCACGCCCACTGGTGGACCCACATCGCCGCGCCCTTCTCGCGCCAGTTCCGGGTGGTGGCGCTCGACCTGTCCGGTCACGGCGACAGCGACCGGCGTGAGGCGTACTCGCTCGAGCGGTGGGCCGACGAGGTGATGGCGGTGGCCGACGATGCCGGCATCGACGGCCCGCCGGTGGTGGTCGGCCACTCGATGGGCGGGTTCGTCACCATCGCCACCGCGGCGATGCACTCGGACCGCCTTGCCGGGGTGATCGTGCTCGACTCGCCGGTGGCCGAGCCCGACCACGAGGTGGGCGCGGCGCAGGCCGGCGCGGCGTTCGGCGTGCCGCGCGTCTACCCGACGGCCGAGGACGCCCTCGCCCGGTTCCGGACCATCCCGCCCCAGGACCACTACGAGCCCTACGTGATGCACCACGTGGCCCGGCGCTCGCTCCACGCCGTCGAGGGCGGGTGGAGCTGGAAGTTCGACCACGACCTGTTCAGCGCGTTCACGTCGTCGATCCGGGCGGTGGCGCTGCCGTACCTGCCCCAGGTGACGTGCCGCTTCGCCCTGCTCCGGGCCGAGCACGGCCTGGTCACGCCCGACATCGGCCAGTCGATGTACGAGCGCCTCGGCCGCGTGGCACCCGTGGTCGAGCTCCCCGAGGCCGGCCACCACGGGATGCTCGACCAGCCCCTCGTGCTCATCACCGCGATCCGCACGCTGCTCGCCGACTGGGACCACTCCACGCCCCAGCGCCGCTGACCAGCGCCGCAACCGGTTCGGGGGTGCGGGGGAGCGGGCGGTAGCCTCGCCCCTCCATGGCTCGTGCGAAGTACCAGGCCCCGAAGGGCACGCAGGACGTGCTGCCCCCGACCTCGGCGCGCTGGGAGCAGCTGCTCGCCACCTACGCCCGGACGGTCGAGCTCGCCGGCTACGGCCTGCTCCAGAGCCCGATGTTCGAGGAGATCGGCGTCTTCCAGCGCGAGTCGGAGGGCGCCGATGCCGTCCGCAAGGAGATGTACGACTTCCGCGACAAGGGCGACCGCCACGTCGCCCTGCGCCCCGAGGGGACGGCGTCGGTGGTGCGGGCGTTCGTGCAGCACCAGCCGCCGTCGCCGTGGAAGGTCTGGTACGCCACCCCGGCGTTCCGCTACGAGAACGTGCAGGCCGGGCGCCTCCGCCAGCACCACCAGGTGGGCCTCGAGGTGCTCGGGTCGGCCGACCCCGACGTCGACGTCGAGGTCATCACGCTCGGCTGGGAGTTCCTGCGGGCGCTCGGGCTGCGTCGGGTCGAGCTGCTGCTCAACACGATGGGCACGGCCAAGGACCGGATGCGCTACGTCGAGGTGCTGCGCGAGTTCCTGCGCGAGCGCCTCGACGCCCTCGCCCCCGACGATCGCGACAAGGTCGAGCACCACCCCATGCGGGTGCTCGACTCGAAGCGCACCGAGACCCGGCGGGCCACGGAGGACGCGCCGGCGATCGCCGACCACCTCTCGCCGGAGAGCCACGCCCACTTTGAGCGGGTGAAGGAGGGGCTGCGCGAGGTCGGCATCCCCTTCGTCCTCGCCCCTCGACTGGTCCGAGGGTTCGACTACTACACCCACACCACCTTCGAGCTGGTGCCCTCGCTCGTCGACAACGCCCAGGCCACGATCCTCGGCGGCGGCCGCTACGACGGCCTGGTCGAGGAGCTGGGCGGCCCGCCCACGCCCGGCATCGGGTTCGGCTCCGGCATCGAGCGCCTCCTCATCGCCTGCGACGCCGAGGGGGTGCTGCCCGGGCCCGACGCGCGCGTCGACGTGTTCGTCGTGGACGTCACCGGCGGGTCCGCCGCCCGGGCCATCACCGCCGAGCTGCGCGCGGCCGGCATCTGCTGCGACCGCGCCTTCGACGCCAAGGGCATGCGGGCCCAGATGAAGGCCGCCGACCGATCGGGTGCGTCGCACGCCGTGATCGTCGGCGACCAGGAGCTCGCCGACGGCACCGCGACCGTCCGACCCCTGCGCGTCGGCTTCGGCGACCAGCAGGACGCCGTCGGCCGCGACGACCTCGCCGCCCACCTCGCCACCCTCCTCACCAAGGACGTCCCATGACCAGCGCCGTCGGCCTGCGAACCCATCGAGCCGGGGAGCTCACCGCCGACGACGTCGGCACCGAGGTGGTGCTGTGCGGCTGGGTCGCCACCCGGCGCGACCACGGTGGCGTGGCCTTCGTCGACCTCCGCGACGCGAGCGGCATCGTGCAGGTCGTCATCCACGACGAGGCGGTGGCCCATCCGCTGCGCTCGGAGTTCTGCCTGCGCATCACCGGCACGGTGACCCGCCGACCCGAGGGCAACGACAACCCGAACCTCGCCACCGGCGAGATCGAGGTCGAGGCGAGCGCGGTCGAGGTGCTGAGCGAGGCGGCGCCGCTCCCGTTCCAGATCGAGGAGCACGAGGCCACCTCGATCTCCGACGAGGTCCGCTACAAGTACCGCTACCTCGACCTGCGCCGGGCCGAGTCGGCGGCGGCCATCCGCCTCCGCAGCGACGTCAACCAGGCGGCGCGGCGCGTGCTGCTCGACGACGGGTTCGTGGAGGTCGAGACGCCCACGCTGACCCGCAGCACCCCCGAGGGCGCACGCGACTTCGTGGTGCCGGCCCGGCTCCAGCCCGGCTCCTGGTACGCCCTGCCCCAGAGCCCGCAGCTGTTCAAGCAGCTGCTGATGGTGGGCGGCCTCGAGCGCTACTTCCAGATCGCCCGGTGCTACCGCGACGAGGACTTCCGGGCCGATCGCCAGCCCGAGTTCACCCAGCTCGACATCGAGATGAGCTTCGTGGTCGAAGACGACGTGATCGCCCTCGCCGAGCGGATCGTCTCGGCGCTGTGGGCGCTGATCGGCCACCAGATCGCGCTCCCGATCCCGCGGATCACCTACGCCGAGGCCATGCGCCGGTACGGCTCCGACAAGCCCGACCTCCGCTTCGACCTCGAGCTGGTCGATTGCACGGCGTACTTCGCCGACACCGGCTTCGGCGTGTTCCAGGCGCCGCACGTCGGCGCCGTCGTGATGCCCGGCGGGGCCGCCCAGACCCGCAAGCAGCTCGACGCCTGGCAGGACTGGGCCAAGGCGCGCGGCGCTCGCGGCCTGGCCTACGTGCTGGTCGGCGACGACGGCGAGCTGAAGGGGCCCGTGGCCAAGAACCTGTCGGACGACGAGCGCGCCGGGCTCGCCGCCCACTGCGGCGCGGCGCCGGGCGATGCCGTCTTCTTCGGCGCCGGCACCGAGCGCGCCGCCAAGGCGCTCCTCGGCGCCGCCCGCCTCGAGATCGGCCGGCGGTGCGAGCTCATCGACGAGGGCGCCTGGGCGTTCACCTGGGTGGTCGACGCCCCGCTGTTCGAGCCCGCCGGCGAGACCGACGACGTCGCCGTCGGGTCGGGGGCCTGGACCGCCGTGCACCACGCCTTCACCTCGCCCAAACCGGAGTGCCTCGACACGTTCGACGCCGACCCGGGCTCGGCGCTCGCCTACGCCTACGACATCGTCTGCAACGGCAACGAGATCGGTGGCGGCAGCATCCGCATCCACCGCCGCGACGTGCAGGAGCGGGTGTTCGAGGTCATGGGGCTCGGCGCCGAGGAGGCCGAGGAGAAGTTCGGCTTCCTGCTCGAGGCCTTCCGCTACGGCGCCCCGCCCCACGGCGGCATCGCCTTCGGCTGGGACCGCATCTGCGCCCTGCTCAGCGGTGCCCCGTCGATCCGCGAGGTCATCGCCTTCCCGAAGACCGGCGGTGGGTTCGACCCGCTGACCAGCGCCCCGGCGCCCATCACCGCCGCGCAGCGCCGGGAGGCCGGCGTCGACGCCGTGCCCGAGCGCACCGCCGCCGCCTCGGAGTAGCGTCCGGCCGTCGCCGGCGTGGGGCCGGCGCCGGCACGTGGGGGACCGATGGGGCCGACCGGAGCGCAGCGCTCGCCGATCGTGGTGATCCTGCTCAGCATCGTCACGCTCGGGATCTACGGGGTGTACTGGCAGTACGCCCTGTTCAAGGAGATGAAGGACCACTCGGGCCAGGGCATCGGGGGCGTGCTCGGCCTGGTGCTCGGCATCGTCACCGGCGGGCTGACCACCGTGTTCCTGCTGCCCCACGAGGTGGGCGGGCTCTACCAGCGCCGCGGTGGCGAGGCGCCGGTGAGCTGGCTGACGGGCTGGTGGGTCCTCCTGCCGATCGTGGGCGGGCTCGTGTGGCTGTTCAAGGTCCAGGGCCGGCTCAACGAGTACTGGGCGAGCACGCCGGGGGCCTAGCGCCGCCCGGAACCATGCGGATCGGCGGCGGCAGGGCCGGGTAGCGTCGACCCGTGCTGCTCGCCCGGAAGCTCCGGAGGTCGTCCACCGACCTCTCGACCCCCCGCTACGGGGATCGCTTCGGGTACCACTACGACCCCGAGGGGTTCGGTCGCTTCAGCGAGCGCATCGCCCACACGCTGGGCACGGCCCGCTTCCTGGCCGTCCAGACGCTGGTGGTGATCCTGTGGTTCACCTGGAACGCCACCGCGCCGCCGGAGTGGCGCTTCGACAAGTACCCGTTCATCCTGCTCAACCTGGCCTTCTCCACCCAGGCCGCCTACGCCGCACCCCTGATCCTGCTCGCCGAGACCCGCCAGGCCGAGCGCGATCGTCGGGAGGCGGCGGAGGACCGTCGGCGGGCGGCCGAGGTGAAGGCCGACCTCGACTACCTGGCGCGCGAGCTCGCGAGCCTGCGCCTGCGCGTCATCGACTCCGACGACCTCAACCGCCTCGAGGCCAAGCTCGACCGCCTGCTGGCCAAGGACAAGGACCGCGACGCCAAGGACGCCGGCGGCGTCGGCGCCACCTGACGTGGACGACCTGTTCTCGTCGTCGGTCGAGGACCAGCTGAGCCGCCGCGCCCCGCTCGCCGACCGCCTCCGGCCCCGCACGCTCGACGACATCGTGGGCCAGCACCACCTGGTCGGTCCCGGCCAGCCGCTGCGGGTGCTGATCGAGGCCGACCGCCTGTCGTCGGTGATCCTGTGGGGCCCGCCCGGGACGGGCAAGACCACCCTGGCGCGGGTGATCGCCGGCCACACGGCGAAGGCCTTCGAGACCCTCTCCGCGGTGACCGCCGGGGTGAAGGACGTGCGCGACGTCGTGGCGCGGGCCCAGCAGCGCCTCGGCGAGCGCCAGCAGGGGACCATCCTGTTCCTCGACGAGGTGCACCGGTTTAACAAGGCCCAGCAGGACGCGCTGCTGCCCTCGGTCGAGAGCGGGCTGCTGACCCTGATCGGCGCCACCACCGAGAACCCCTACTTCGAGGTCAACCCGCCGCTGCTCAGCCGCTCGACGCTGTTCCGCCTCGAGGCGCTCGGGCCCGACGCCGCTCGCGACCTCATCGCCAAGGGCCTCGCCGCCGAGGGGGCGACGGCCGACGACGACGCCGTCGAGCACCTCGCGGCGCGCGCCAACGGGGATGGTCGCCACACGCTCACCAGCCTCGACGTCGCCGTCGCGCTGGCGCAGCAGCGCGCCGCGGCCGACGGCGGCGACGCCCGGGTGACCCTGGCCGATGCGGAGGCGGCACTCGGCACCAAGGCGCTGCGGTACGGGCGCGACGACCACTACGACGTGATCTCGGCCTTCATCAAGAGCATCCGCGGCTCCGACGTCGACGCCGGCCTGTACTGGCTGGCCACCATGCTCGAGGCGGGCGAGGATGCCCGGTTCATCGCCCGCCGCCTGGTCATCCTCGCCTCCGAGGACGTCGGCGAGGCCGACCCGCTCTCGCTGCTCGTGGCCACCGCCGCGGCCCAGGCCGTCGAGTACGTCGGGCTCCCCGAGGCGCAGCTCAACCTGGCCCAGGCCGTCGTGCACCTCGCCGCCGCACCGAAGTCCAACCGCAGCACGGTCGCCATCGGCCGGGCGCGCGCCGCGGTTCGCGAGCAGCCGTCGTCGGGCGTGCCCGCCCACCTGCGCGACGCCCACTACCAGGGGGCGGCGCGCCTCGGGCACGGCTCGGGCTACGAGTATCCTCACGACGATCCACGGGGCTGGGTGCCCCAGGAGCACCGGCCGCCCGAGGTGGCCGACCAGGTGTACTACGAGCCCTCGGGGCACGGTCGGGAACGGGAGATCGCCCAGCGCATGGCAGAGCGACGCAGCAGCGAGGGCCCCCGGTGATCGTCGCCGAGCTGGCCGCGGACGACCTTGCGCTCATCATCGTGACCGGCTGCAGCATCGTGGCCGTCGTCGCCACCCTCTTCGCCCTCCAGCGGATCC
Source organism: Acidimicrobiales bacterium (assembly GCA_041394165.1). Classification (GTDB taxonomy): domain Bacteria; phylum Actinomycetota; class Acidimicrobiia; order Acidimicrobiales; family Iamiaceae; genus Aquihabitans. The sequence continues at coordinate 535,301 of JAWKIT010000001.1, read as the reverse complement.
TCGTGGCGGTGCGCCGCGTGACCCGGACCCTCGACGAGCTCAACGCCCAGGCGCTCCCGCTGATCGACGACATGGCCGCGGCGCTCGCCGAGGCCAACGTGGAGCTCGAACGGGTCGACCGGCTGGTCGGCAGCGCCGAGTCGATCTCGGCCACGGTCGACGCCACGTCCAAGCTCGCCTACCGGGCGCTCTCGGCGCCGGTGATCAAGACCGTCGCCCTGCGCTCGGGTGCGAGCCGGCTGCCCGGCGGATGCGGAGGTAGCCGAGGTGTTCAAGCGCATCATCTGGATGGGCACGGGGATGGCCGTCGGCGCCGGAGGCGCCTTCTGGGCCAAGCGCAAGGTCGAGGCCACCGTCGAGCAGTACCTCCCCGAGCAGGTCGCGTGCGCCGCCGCCGGGGCGAGGGGCCTCGCCGACACGGTGCGGGCCGCCGCCTCGGAGGGTCGCGACGCCATGCGCAGCCACCGAGGCCGAGCTGCGGGCGCGCGTCGAGGCGCGGACGTTCGTCGGCGCCCCGAGCGGTGGTCGAGCCCGAGCCCGCGGCGCGCCGGGCGCACCGGTCGGGCGGGCAGGTGGGGACCGGCGCGGCGGGCCGGCGTCGTGCCCGTCGCTGAGCGGGGTGCGGCCGTCGTCGCCGCGCTCGTGGCGCTGGGCCTCGGGGGCCTCGCCGCGATCATGATGGTGGCCGGCCACCAGCCCTGGGACGGCCCCCAGGTCGCGTCGCTCACCGCCACCCACGGCCTGCACCGGGGCGACCTGCTCGCCGTGGTGCCCCTCCTCGTGGGGCTCGGGCTCGCCCGGTGGTGCTGGGGCCAGCGCCCGGCGCCCCGAACGGCGTCGTGGGAGCCATCGGCCGACCGGTAGGGTGGTCCGACCACCACCGGGTGCGCTGGGCGCCCGGTCCGAGGCGCGAGGAGGGACGGTGCAGGCACAGGAGCTGCGACGGGCGTGGACCGACTTCTGGCAGGCCCGCCAGCACACCGCCGTCCCCGCGAGCGGGCTGATCCCGCTGCACCCCTCGGCGCCGATGTTCACGAACTCGGGGATGATGCCGTTCGTCCCCTACTTCATCGGCGAGGAGCCGGTGCCGTTCCGGCCGCCGCGCGCCAGCTCCATCCAGACCTGCGTGCGAGCCGGCGGCAAGCACAACGACCTCGACGCCATCGGGCGCTCGCCCCGTCACCTCTCGTTCTTCGAGATGCTCGGCAACTTCAGCTTCGGCGACTACTTCAAGGCCGACGCCATCCGTTGGGCGTGGGAGCTGTCCACCGAGGTCCTGGGCCTCGACGGCGACCGGATCTGGGTCACCTGCCACGTCGACGACGACGAGGCCGCCCAGCTCTGGGTCGAGGAGGTCGGGTTCCCGGCCGAGCGGATCGTCCGCCTCGACAAGGACAACTTCTGGGAGATGGGCGACACGGGCCCGTGCGGTCCGTCCTCCGAGCTGTTCTGGGACTTCGGCCCCGAGTTCGGCCCCGACGGCGGCCCGGCCAACCCGGCGGCCGAGCACCGCTTCGTCGAGTTCTGGAACCTCGTCTTCCAGCAGTACTTCCGCCTCGGCGACGGGAGCCTCAAGCCGCTCGAGTCGAAGAACATCGACACCGGCGCCGGCCTCGAGCGCATCCTCGCCATCACCCTCGGCACCCCCGACGTCTTCGCCACCGACGAGCTCCGCTCGCTGATCGCCGTCGCCGAGGAGGCCACCGGGGCGCGCCTCGGCGCCGACGCCGACGCCGACGTGGCGCTGAAGCTGCTCGCCGACCACGCCCGCACCATGACGTTCCTCGTCACCGACGGCGTGGTCCCGTCGAACGAGGAGCGCAGCTACGTGCTCCGGCGCATCATCCGCCGCGCCATCCGGTTCGCGTACCTGCTGGGCGTCGAGCGTCCCGTCACGCCGCTGCTCGCGCCGCGCACCATCGAGCTGATGGGCGAGGCGTACCCGCAGCTGCAGGCCAGCGCCGACACCGTGCTCGCCGTGCTCGGGCGAGGAGGACCAGTTCCGCCGGACCCTGCGCAGCGGCCTCGGCATCCTCGACGCGGCCCTGGCCGAGGTCCCCGAGGGCGGCGAGCTCCCGGGGACCGTTGCCTTCGCCCTCCACGACACCTACGGGTTCCCGCTCGAGGTGACCACCGAGATCGCCGAGGGGCGCGGCTTCGCCATCGACCGGGCCGGCTTCGACGCGGCGATGGGCGACCAGCGCGAGCGCGCCCGCCAGGGCGGCAAGAAGGGGAGCGTCGCCGTGGGCGACGAGGCCGATGCGTTCGCGGCCGTGCTCGACGCGCACGGCACCACCGAGTTCGTGGGCCGTGAGGTCCTCGAGGTGGAGGCCCGGGTGCTGGCCGTGGTGCCCGGCGCCGACGGTGGCGCCAGCGTGCTGCTCGACCGCACCCCGTTCTACGCCGAGTCGGGTGGCCAGGTCGGCGACACGGGCACGCTCACGCCGGTGGGCGGCGACCCGATCCGCGTGGTCGACACCCTCCAGCCCCTGCCCGGCCTCCACCGCCACGTCGTGGAGGCGCCCGGCTCGCTCGCGCCCGGCGACGTGGTCGTGGCGGCCATCGATGTCGAGCGCCGCGACGCCATCCGGCGCAACCACACCGGAACCCACCTGCTCCACTGGGCGCTGCGGCAGGTGCTGGGCGACCACGTCAAGCAGCAGGGATCGTGGGTCGGCCCGGACCGCCTGCGCTTCGACTTCAGCCACTTCGAGGCCCTCACGTCCGAGCAGATCGCCGAGATCGAGGACCTCGCCAACGCCGACGTGCTGGCCAACGAGCCGGTCCGCCACTTCGAGACCACCAAGGCCGAGGCGGTGGAGCTCGGCGCCATCGCGTTCTTCGGCGAGAAGTACGGCGACATCGTCCGCGTCCTCGAGGCGGGGCCCCACAGCACCGAGCTGTGCGGTGGCACCCACGTGCGCCGCACCGGCGACATCGGTCCGCTGAAGATCGTGGCCGAGTCGTCCATCGGGTCCAACCTCCGGCGCATCGAGGCGGTCAGCGGCACCGGGCCCATCGAGCGGCTCCGACGCGAGGAGGCGGAGCTCGCCACCGTGGCGGAGCGGATCGGCGTCCCCCAGCCCGAGCTGCTCGACGGCCTCGACAAGCGCCTGGCCGAGCTGCGCGACCTGCGCGCCGAGGTGCGCTCGCTGCGCGCCAAGCTCGCCTCGAGCGGCGCCTCCGACCTGGCGGCCGCGGCCGTCGACGGGATCGTCGTGGCCCGCGTCGACGGCTTGGCCCGCGACGACCTGCGCAGCCTCGGGGTCGCCGTGCGCGACCAGCCCGGGGTGCGCGCCGTCGTGCTCATCGGCGCACCCGAGGGCGGCGGCGTCGCCCTCGTGGCGGCCACCGAGGCCGGCGGCCTCGACGCCGGCGCCCTGCTGGCCGACGCGGCGCGCACGGTCGGCGGCGGGGGCGGCAAGCACCCCGAGCTCGCCGTGGCGGGCGGCAAGGACCCGTCGCAGATCGACGCCGCCCTCGACCAGGCCCGAGCGGCTGCCGGCATCGCCTAGCCGGCCCATGCGCGTGCTCGCCCTCGATCTCGGCTCACGACGGATCGGCCTCGCCGTGTCCGATGCGGACGGTCGCGTCGCCACGCCCGTCGGCACCCTCGAGCGCCACCGCGACCGGCCGCGGCTGCACCGCGAGATCGCCGAGCTCGTGCGGGAGTGGGACGCCGAGCTGCTGCTGCTCGGCCTGCCCGTCGACCTCGAGGGTCGCCTCGGCCCGGCGGCCACGGCGGTGCTGGCCGAGCGCGACGAGCTGGCCGAGGTCGTCGGGGTGCCCGTCCAGGTGCACGACGAGCGCCTGACCACCCGGATCGCCGACCGGGCGCTGCGGGAGCGGGGCGACCTCGACGGGCGAGCTCGGCGCCAGCTGGTCGACACCGTGGCCGCATCGGTGATCCTGCAGGACTGGCTCGACCGGCGGCGGGCGGAGGACGCCTCGTGACCTTCGACGACCGCAACCCGACGTCGGGCCCTGCCGACGACATCTGGACCACGGACCCCTCGGCCGAGAGCGAGCGGCCCGGCCGCGTCGGCGCGGCGCCGTCCGCGCCACGGCGCGGGCCTCGGCGGCCCGCCCGCCCGACCGGCGCGAGCACGCCACCGGGCCGGCCGCCGCGCGCCCCGCGGAGGGCAGCGGACGACGACGAGTGGGTCGAGCTGCCGGCCGAGGGCCGCGTGCCCCGGTGGGCGGTGGCCCTCCTCGTGGTCGGCGCGCTCGTGGCCTTGGCCGTGCTCGGCGGCCGGTGGTGGTATCGCTCGCAGGTCGATCCGCCGGGTCCACCCGGGTCGGTCGTGGCCATCGTGGTCCCGGAGGGGACGACCTCGAGCGGGGTGGCCAAGCTGATGGCCGACGAGGGCGTGATCACCAACTCGACCCTGTTCAACCTGTGGGTCAACGGGAAGGGGCTCGACTCGGTGCAGGCCGGCACCTACGAGCTGCGCGAGGACATGTCGTTCCGCGAGGCGGTCGACGCCCTCAACGCCGGGCCCGAGTCGACCCCGCAGGTGGCCACCACCAAGGTCACCATCCCCGAGGGCTACACGGTGGCCCAGATCGTGGCGCGGATCGCCGAGCAGGTGCCGCGCCTGACGGTGGAGGACCTGCAGGGCGCGCTCGACCGCGGCGAGGTGCAGAGTGCGCTCCAGCCCGAGGGGAGCACGAACTACGAGGGCCTGCTCTTCCCCGCCACCTACGAGGTGACCGACGAGGACACCGCCGTCGACGTGCTCGACCGCATGGCCGCCGAGATGGACGCGCGGGCGGCGCAGCTCGGCCTCGACGATGCGGCGGCGACGCTGAGCGCCGAGACCGGCGAGCAGCTCGACGCCTACGACCTCCTCACGATCGCGTCGCTCGTCCAGGAGGAGGCCGGGAGCGCCGAGGAGGCCCCCAAGATCGCCCGGGTGATCACCAACCGGCTCCGGGAGGGGTGGGCGCTGGGGATCGACGCCACGTCGCGCTACCTCGCGTCGATCGAGGGCGGCGACATCGACCTCGAGAGCGACTCGCCCTACAACACCCGCCTGCAGGTGGGGCTGCCGCCGACGCCGATCGCCTCGCCCGGCGCCTACGCGCTCGAGGCGGCTGCCGCGCCGGAGGCCGGCCCGTGGATGTACTACGTGCTCACCGATCCGGGCGTCCACACCTTCGCGGTCACCGATGCCGAGTTCCAGCGGGCGAAGCAGGAGTGCATCGCCAAGGACCTCGGCTGTGGCTGACGCCGGCGACCTGCGGGGCACCACCCGGCTCGCCGCCGTCATCGGCTCGCCGGTCCGCCACTCCCGGTCGCCGGCCATCGTCAACGCCGCGTTCGGGGCGGCCGGGCTCGACTGGGCGTTCGTCGCCTTCGACGTCGGGGCGGGTCGGGCCGAGGCCGCCGTGGCCGCCATGCGCGCCCTCGACCTCGGGGGGCTGTCGGTGACCATGCCCCACAAGGAGGCGGTGCTCCCGGCACTCGACCGGGTGAGCGATGCCGCCGCGGCGCTGCGCGCCGTGAACTGCATCGCCTGGGAGGGCCACGAGCTCGTGGGGCACAACACCGATGGCGATGGGCTCGTCCGGTCGCTCGCGGCCGATGCCGGGGTCGAGGTCGCCGGCCGGCGCTGCGTGGTGCTGGGCGCCGGTGGCGCCGCCCGCTCGGTGGTGCGAGCCCTGGCCGGGGCGGGCGCGGAGCGGGTGGCGGTCGTGAACCGGACCGAGGCCCGAGCCCGGGCGGCCGCCGAGCTCGGCGGGGCCGTGGCCGAGGTGGCCGGCGTGGCGGAGGTGGCGGTCGCCGACCTGGTGGTCAACGCCACCTCGGTCGGGATGGGGGCCACCGGGCCCGACGCCGCCTCGCCGGTGCCCGACGGGCTCCTGCGCGAAGGCCAGGTCGTCGTCGACCTGGTGTACTCGCCGCTCGACACCGCCCTGCTGCGCCAGGCGGCGGCCGCCGGCGCCGTCGTCGTCGACGGGCTGGGCATGCTCGTCCACCAGGCCGCGCTCGCGGTCGAGCGCTGGACCGGCGTGGTCCCCGACGTGGCCGCGATGCGAGCCGCAGCCGGCTGAGCGGGGCCGGCGGGATCGCGCTGGGTGGGCGTTCCCTTCACTTCGGCCGCCCTGGTGCCGATGGAGGGGGGACCGATCGTGCATCGACCATCCCTCAGGAGGATGCCGTGGCCCTACAGGGTGACCTCAAGTCCTTTGCCCTGCCGGACGTGCTCCGGCTCCTCGCCGGCACCGGCAAGTCCGGCGTGCTCGAGGTGGCCGGCCCGGGGGTCTCGGGCGAGCTGGCCCTGCACGAGGGGTCGATCGTGCGTGGCGGGGTGAGCTCTGCGCCCCACGCCGGCGAGGCCTCCGACGTCCTGTTCGAGCTGCTGCGCCTCGACGAGGGCGGGTTCGCCTTCGCCGAGGGCGACCAGCCGGGGCACGAGGCGGCGACCGACGTCGAGTCGGCCCTGGCGGCGGCCGAGTCGCTGGTGGCCGAGTGGGCCGAGGTGGAGACGGTCGTGCCCAGCATGGATGCCTGGATCTCCCTCGTCGCCGAGGCCGGCGAGGACGGCGTCCACCTGAGCGCCGACCAGTGGCGCGCCGTCGCGGCCATCGGCGGTGGCGGCAACGCTCGCGACCTGGCGGACGCGCTCGGCACGACGGACCTGGCCGCGTGCCGCGTCGTGAAGGACCTCGCCGGGCTGGAGCTCGTCGACGTCCGGCTCTCGCACGCCGCGGTGTCGGCGCCGATGGACGACGACCGCTTCGAGCCGCTCGGGCACCACGAGGAGCTCGAGCCCGAGGTGGCGCCCGACGGCTACGACGCGTACGACGCCTTCGAGGCGCTCGACGGTCCGGCCATGACCGAGCTCGAGGACCTGGTCGTCGAGGACCGGCCCGTCGTGCTCGAGGAGTCCGACGACGCCCTGCTGCCCGAGCCGCTGCCCGGCGAGGGCGTCGCCTACGAGGGCAGCGACCTGACGGGCGTCGTCGACGGCCGTCACATCCCGGCCGGCGACGCGGCGGTGGCCGACCTGCCCGTCGACGACGCCTTCGCCGCCTTCGACCTCCCCGAGGCCCCGGAGCCCGCCGCCCACCACGACGCCGTGATGGAGGAGGGGCTCGGTGGTGCCACCCCTTTCTCGCCGGCCGAGGCGCCGGTCGAGTCCGCCGACGAGACCTCCGCTGACCCCGAGGCGCACGAGGACGGCGACGACGAGCGGGGCTCGCTGCTGAAGTTCCTCTCGTCCGTCAAGCCCTGAGGCGATCGGGGCGGCCGGGCCGAGGGCATCGGGCCATGCCCGCCGCCCTCCTGAGCGCCCGGTAGCGTCGACCCGATGTCGACGGCGCTCCTCCTCGGGTTCCTGTTCCTGTTCGGGCTGGCCTTCGGCTCGTTCTGCAACGTCGCCATCGTGCGGATCCCCTCGGGCGATTCGCTGCTGCACCCGCCGTCGCGCTGCCCGCGGTGCGAGGCGCCCATCGCGCCGCGCGACAACATCCCCGTGCTGTCGTGGCTGCTGCTGCGGGGTCGGTGCCGCTCGTGCGGCGAGCCGATCCCGGCCGGCTACCCCATCGTGGAGCTCACCAACGCGCTGCTCTGGGTGCTCGCCGGCGTGCGCTTCGGGGCCACCGCGCCCCTGATCCCGTACTGCCTGCTCTTCTCGGTGCTGCTGGTGCTCTCGGTGATCGACCTGGAGCTGTACATCCTCCCGAACCGCATCACCTATCCGACGATCGTGGCCTCGGCGATCGCGATCCCGATCCTGTCCGTGGTGGCCGCCGACGATCCGGTGGGGTCGATCATCCGGGCCTACGTCTGCGGCATCGCGTTCGCCGGCATCCTGCTGCTCACGACGCTGGCGTACGCGGTCGTGGCCCGCAAGGACTGCATGGGGATGGGCGACGTCAAGCTCGCCGTGATCCTCGGCATGTGGGCCGGCTGGATCCACCCCGTGCTCCCGCTCATCGCGCTCATCGCGTCGAGCCTCATCGGGCTGGTGATCGGGGTGGGCTTCATGGTCAAGCGGGGTCGCAGCGACTACTTCCCGTTCGGTCCGTCGCTCGCCATCGGCACCGTCGTGGTCATCATGTTCGCGGCGCCGATCCTGGACTTCTACGGCTTCACCGACGATGCCGACGCCGCTCGCGCCGTGCCCGCTGCAGCTTTCTCCGAGGTCACCTTCGACCGGTAGGTTGGCCCGGTGATCCGCTACCTGACCGCCGGAGAGTCCCACGGCCGCGCCCTCGTGGTGATCGTCGAGGGCCTGCCCGCGGGCCTCGAGGTGGCGGCCGCCGACATCGCCGGCGAGCTGGCGCGGCGCCGCCTCGGCTACGGGCGCGGGCCTCGGATGCGCTTCGAGCAGGACCAGGTCACCCTGGTGGGCGGGGTGCGGCACGGACGCACGCTCGGGTCGCCGGTCGCCATCGAGGTCGCCAACACCGAGTGGGAGCGCAACCCCGACAAGTGGCAGCGGGAGATGTCGCCCGACGCGGCCGACGGCCCCACGCAGGCGCCGCTCACCCAGGTCCGCCCCGGCCACGCCGACCTCGCCGGGATGCAGAAGTACGGGTTCACCGATGCGCGCGACGTCCTCGAGCGGGCGTCGGCTCGCGAGACCGCGGCGCGCGTCGCGGCGGGGACCCTCGCCAAGCTCCTGCTGCGCACCCTCGGCGTCGAGATCGTCTCCCACGTCATCCAGATGGGCCCGGCCCGGTCGGGGTCGGGTGAGCGCCCCGGGCCGGGCGACCTGGCCCGCGTCGACGAGGACGAGGTCCGCTGCCTCGATGCCGAGGCCTCGGCGGCGATGGTCGCGGAGATCAAGGAGGCGGCCAAGGAGGGCGACTCGCTCGGCGGCGTGGTCGAGGCCATCGCGTACGGGGTGCCCATCGGCCTGGGCAGCCACGTGCACTGGGACCGCAAGCTCGATGCCGAGCTGGCCCGGGCGGTGATGAGCATCCAGGCGGTGAAGGGCGTCGAGATCGGCGATGGGTTCGAGGTGGCCGGCCGGCGGGGGAGCGCGGCCCACGATCCGCTGGAGTGGACCGACGCCGCGGGCTACCAGCGCCGCTCCAACCTCTCCGGCGGCCTCGAGGGCGGCATCTCCACCGGCGAGCCCGTCGTGGTGCGCGCCGCCATGAAGCCCCTCGCCACGCTGAACCGCCCGACCCTCGCCACCGTCGACACCGCCACCAAGGAGCCGGGCGTGTCGTTCAAGGAGCGCACCGACGTGACGGCCGTGCCCGCGCTCGGCGTCGTCGTCGAGCACATGGTGGCCCTCGTGCTCGCCGACGAGGCCGCCCGGAAGTTCGGCGGCGACTCGGTGGCCGAGCTGGTCCGCAACGCGGCCGCGTCGGCGCAGGCGATCGCCGAGGGCCCGGTCGGTGCCTGATCGCACGAGCCCGGCCCACGTCGTGCTGGTGGGGCTGATGGGCTCGGGGAAGACCACCGTGGGCAAGAAGGTGGCGGCCCTCCTCGGACGACGCTTCGTCGACGCCGACGACGAGCTCGAGGCGCGCAGCGGGCGGTCCGTCGCCGCGTGGTTCGAGGGGGAGGGCGAGGTCGCCTTCCGCGAGGTCGAGGCCGATCTGCTCGACGACCTCCTCGCCTCGTCCGAGCCCCTCGTGGTCGGTGCGGGCGGCGGCGTGGTCGTCACCGGGCGCAACCGGCGTCGCCTCCAGCGCGACGATGCGGTGGTGGCCTACCTCCACGGCGACCCGGCGTTCCTCGGCTCGCGGGCCAAGCCCAAGCCCCACCGACCGCTCCTGCACGGCGACGTCGACCCCAAGGCGATCCTGGCCGAGATGTACGAGGCGCGCGACCCGTGGTACCGCGAGGTCGCCGACGTCGTGGTCGAGGTGCGCCCCGCCCACGAGGCCGGCGAGCGGCCGAAGTGGCGCCTCGCCGAGGCGGTGGTCGACGCCCTGGTGGCCGCGGGCGACGTGGCCCCCGACGCCGTGGACCGGGAGGTGGCGCCGTCGTGATCGAGCTCACCGTGCCCCTCGCCGACCGCTCGTACCCGGTCCTCGTCGGCGCCGGGGCCCGCCACCGCCTCCTCGAGGTCCTCCCGGTCGGCGTGCAGCGCGTGGCCGTGGTGACGCAGGCGTCCATCCCGGTCACCGTCGATCCGGGGGTGGAGCACCGGGTGTTCACCATGCCCGAGGGCGAGCACGGCAAGGACCTCGGCACCGTCGAGGACCTCTGCCGCGACTGGGCGCAGTGGGGGCTCAACCGCGGCGACTGCGTGGTGGCGGTCGGTGGAGGCGTCGTCACCGACACCGCCGGGTTCGCCGCCGCGGTGTACCACCGCGGGATCCCGGTGGTGCACGTGGCCACCACCCTGCTCGCCCAGATCGATGCGGCGATCGGCGGCAAGACCGGCGTCAACCTCCCCGAGGGCAAGAACCTGGTGGGGGCCTTCTGGCAGCCCGACGCGGTGCTCTGCGACACCGAGGTGCTGGGCACCCTGGCCCCCCGCGAGTACCGCAACGGCCTCGGCGAGATGGCCAAGTACGCGTTCCTCGGCGTCGACGACCTCGCCGACCTCCCGCTCGACGAGGCGGTGGCGGCGTGCGTGCGCTGCAAGGCCGAGGTCGTGGGCAGCGACGAGCGCGAGTCGGGCCGGCGGGCCATCCTGAACTACGGCCACACCCTCGGCCACGCCCTCGAGACCGCCGGCGGCTACGACCTCCGCCACGGCGAGGCGGTGGCCATCGGGCTCATCTACGCCGCCGAGCTGGCCCGGCGCCTCGGCCGGATCGATGCCGCTCGCGTCGCGGAGCACCGCAAGGTCGTCGGGGGCTACGACCTGCCGATGGCGCTGCCGCCCGGTTCCGATCCCGAGGCGCTCGTCTCGCTGTTCGCCCGCGACAAGAAGGCGGTCGCCGGGCTGACCTTCGTGCTCGACGGGCCCGACGGCGTCGAGCCGGTGCGGGTCGACGACCGGGCCCTGCTCCTCGCCGCCCTCGAGCCCCTCCGCTGACCTCCGCCGGCGCCGCGGCCGCGGGCCGCCGCCCTGCGGTGTGCCCGGGGGCCCGGCGGATGGGCGAGGATGGGGAGATGTCCGACCGGCCGACCGTCCTGCTCCTGTCCGGGCCGAACCTGAACCTGCTGGGCGAGCGCGACCCCGCGGTCTACGGCACCGCCACCCTGGCCGACCACGTCGCGACCGCCACGGCGGCGGCCGACGGCGCCGGGCTGGCGCTCGAGCACCTGCAGTCGAACCACGAGGGCGTGCTGGTCGATGCCCTCCACGCCGCCCGGGGGCGCTGCGCGGCGATCGTGATCAACCCGGGCGCGCTGACGCACTACGCCTGGTCGCTCCACGATGCGCTCGACGCCTTCGCCGGCCCGATCGTCGAGCTCCACCTCTCCGATCCCAAGGCCCGGGAGGCGTGGCGGCACCTGTCGGTGATCGAGCCTGTCGCCGCCGCCACCATCGCGGGGCAGGGCGGCGACGGGTACCGGCTGGCGATCGAGGCCGTGGCCGACCTCCTGGCAGCCGGTCGATGAGCGCGGCGCCGGGCGAGCTCGCCCCGATGGACGTCTCCGGTCGCGCCGACCGGCTCCGCGCCGCCATGGAGCGCGCCGAGGTGCCGGCGCTGCTGGTCACCAGCCTCACGAGCATCCGCTACCTGACCGGCTTCACCGGGTCGGCGGCGCTGCTGGTGGTGACCGAGGCCGGCCTCACGTTCGTCACCGACGGCCGCTACGGCCAGCAGGCCGAGGCCCAGCTCGGGGCGGCGGGCGTGGGCGCGACCATCGAGGTCGCCTCCACCGGCCAGCGCGACGTGGTGGTCGGGGCGGTGGGTGCCGCCGGTGCCGCGTCGCTGGGCCTGGAGGCCGAGGCGGTCACGTGGGCGGCGCAGCGCACCTACGCCGAGTCGTGGTTCCCGAGCCTCGAGCTGGTGCCCACCACGGGCCTGGTGGCCGGGCTCCGCCTGGTGAAGGACGACGGGGAGATCGATCGGCTCGAGCGGGCCGCGGCCATCGCCGATGCCGCGCTGGCCGAGGTCCGCCATCGGCTGGCCGAGCGCCCCACCGAGGTCGAGTTCGGCCTCGAGCTCGACGCGGCCATGCGTCGCCTCGGGGCCGACGACGTCAGCTTCGAGACCATCGTGGCGAGCGGGCCCAACGGCGCGCTCCCGCACCATCGCCCGAGCCCGCGCCCGATCGTCGAGGGCGACCTGGTCGTGCTCGACTTCGGCGCCCTGCTCGACGGCTACCACTCGGACATGACGAGGACCGTCGCCGTCGGCGAGATCACCGCGACCCAGCAGCGCATGTGGGACGTGGTGCGGGCGTCGCAGGCGGCAGGCGTCGCGGCGGTCGCGGCGGGGGTCGAGGCGCGCGCGGTCGACGCCGCCTGCCGCGAGGTGATCGCCGAGGCGGGCTGGGAGGACGCCTTCCTCCACGGCACCGGCCACGGCGTCGGCCTCGACATCCACGAGGACCCTCGGGTGGCCAAGACCTCCGCTGCTACGCTCGTCGAGCGCTGCGTGGTCACCGTCGAACCGGGCGTCTACCTCCCCGAGCACGGCGGCGTGCGCATCGAGGACACGGTCGTCGTCGCCGACGGAGGCTGCCGTCCGATCACGCTCACCCCGAAGAACGCCGCGGTCTGACCGCCGAACCGAACGCCCGAAGGAACCCCGATGGCCATCACCACCAACGACCTCAAGAACGGCATGAGCCTCAACCTCTCCGAGGGGCTCTACCAGGTGGTCGAGTTCCAGCACGTGAAGCCGGGCAAGGGCGGGGCCTTCGTGCGCACCACCCTGCGCAACGTGCGCACGGGCGCCCAGCTCGAGAAGACCTTCCGCGCCGGCGAGAAGGTGGAGCAGGCCAAGATCGACAAGCGCGAGATGCAGTACCTCTACAACGACGGCACGGACTACGTCTTCATGGACGCCGAGACCTACGAGCAGCTCAACGTGGCGCCCGCCGCGCTGGGGTCGGCGGCCGACTACCTCCGCGAGTCCGACAGCGCGGTGCTCCAGATGTACGGCGACGAGATCGTCGGCGTCGACCTGCCGGCGGCCGTCGAGCTCACCGTGGCCGAGACCGAGCCCGGCATCCAGGGCGATCGCGTCTCGGGTGCCCGCAAGCCCGCCACCCTCGAGACCGGCAAGGTCGTCCAGGTGCCGCTCTTCGTCAACATCGGCGACAAGCTCCGGGTCGACACCCGCACCGGCGAGTACATCACCCGCGCCTAGGTCCGATCGTGTCCGACGCCTCCGATCCTGCCCTGCTCCCGCCGGAGCTCCACCTCGACGAGGGCGACGTCGTCGCGTCCGTGGAGGAGATCGACCTCGACGAGGCGCCGAGGCCGCCCGAGGCGGTCGAGCGGGTGTCGGGCTTCGACGGCATCGGCACCCGGCGCGAAGCGCGCGAGCGCGCCCTCGCCCTGCTCTACGAGGCGGAGGCGAAGGGCCTCGACCCCTACGCCGCCGTGCTCGACGATCTGCCGCTGCCCCCCGAGCCCTTCGCCGGTGAGCTGGTGGTGGGCGTGAGCGACCACCTGGCCGAGATCGACGAGGCGCTCGGGCGGTTGTCGCACCGCTGGCCCGTCGAGCGGATGCCCGCCATCGATCGGGCGCTGCTGCGGATGGCGGCCTACGAGCTCGCCCACACCGACGTCCCGGTGGGGGCCTGCATCTCCGAAGCGGTCGAGCTGGCCAAGCGCTACTCCACCGACGACTCGTCCACGTTCGTCAACGGCCTCCTCGGCCGGCTCGCCACCGAGCGGCGCGAGGGCTGACGGCGATGGCGGGGAGGGCTGGGGCGAGCCGTGGGTCTTCCCGCTGCCGTGGCCCCCGCTCGCCGACCCCGACCGCCAGATCGCCCTGCGGCCGTGGGGCGCGGGCGAGCACGACGCCGCGGCCCTCGCCCGGGCGTGGGCCGACCCGGAGGTGGCCCGGCACACCTCGGTGCCCCACGACGCGAGCGAGGACGCCGCCCGGCGCTGGATCCGCGGCGAGGAGGAGCGCCGGGCCAAGGGCCTGGCGATCGACCTGGTCGTGACCTCCTCGGCGCGACCGTCGGAGATCGTGGGCGAGGTCGGGCCTCATCGTCGTGGAGCCCGACGAGCAGTGGGCCGAGCTGGGCTACTGGCTCTTCCCCGACGAGCGCGGCCGCGGCGCGATGGCCAGCGCGGTGGGGCTGTTCGCGGACTGGGTGCTGCGAGAGCTGCCGGTGCGGCGGCTCTTCGCCCGCACCCATCCCGACAACGAGCGCGCCGGCAAGGTGGCTGCGGCCGCCGGGCTGGCCCACGCCGGGACCCTCGACACCGGGACCCTGGTGTGGATCCGCGACCGTCCGGGCCACTGAGCGCCGTCGCCCCCGCCCGGGCGTCGGGTGGTACCGTGCCCTCCTGACCGTGAAGCGGGTCCCGTGAGGCCCAGACGGACAGGAAGCGAGCCGACATGGCCGAACGAGAACGACGCCAGGCGCCCCCGTACGGGGGCGTCTTCGCGCCCCGCACCCGCGTCATGGACGCCGACGACGTCCAGCGGGCGGTCTGGCGCATGGCCCACGAGGTCATCGAGGCCAACCACGGCACCGACGACGTGCTCCTCGTCGGGCTGCAGACCGGCGGGGTGCCGGTGGCCGACTCGCTCGCGGCGGCCCTCGCCTCCATCGAGGGCCACGAGGTCCCGGTGGGCAGCCTCGACGTCGCCTTCTACCGAGACGACATCGGCCTGCGCCCGGTGCTGCCCGAGGCGGTGACGCACATCCCCTGGCCCCTCGACGGCAAGGTCGTGGTGCTCTGCGACGACGTGCTGTTCACCGGCCGCACGATCCGCGCCGCGCTCAACGCCCTGTCCGACTACGGGCGACCGCGAGCCGTGCAGCTGGCGGTGATGGTCGACCGCGGCCACCGAGAGCTGCCGATCCGACCCGACTACGTGGGCAAGAACCTCCCCACCCGGCGCGACGAGGTGGTCGACGTCCACGCCGACGGCGTCGACCTCGGGGAGATGGTCCGATGACCGACCGCTCGCGGCACCTGCTCGACATCGAGGACCTGGGCGGTCGCGAGGGCATCGAGCAGGTGATGCGCCTCACCGACTCGTTCGTCGAGGTGTCGGCCCGCCAGATCCCGAAGGTCCCCGCGCTGCGCGGCAAGACGATCGCCTGGCTCTTCTACGAGGACTCGACCCGCACCCGCCTCTCGTTCGAGACGGCGGCCAAGCGGCTCTCGGCCGACACCATGAACTTCTCGGTGAGCTCGTCGTCGGTGAAGAAGGGCGAGTCGCTGCTCGACACCGCGAAGACCATCGAGGCCATGGGCATCGACGGCATCGTGGTCCGCCACTCGTCGGCCGGCGCGCCCCACCGGATCGCCGGCTGGGTCGACGCCTCGGTGGTGAACGCGGGCGACGGCTGGCACCAGCACCCGACCCAGGCCCTGCTCGACTGCTACACGATCCGCGAGCACCTCGGCGGCCTCGAGGGGCGCCGCATCGCCATCGTCGGCGACATCAAGCACAGCCGGGTGGCCCGCTCCGACATCTCGGCGTTCACCGCGATGGGGGCCGAGGTGGTGCTCGTGGCCCCGCCCACCCTCCTCCCGCCGAACCTCGACGGCTGGCCGGTCACGGTCAGCCACGACATCGACGCGGTGCTGCCCACCGTCGACGTCGCCTACCTGCTGCGCATGCAGCGCGAGCGCATGACCGAGGCGCTGCTGCCCTCGTTGCGGGAGTACACCGCCACCTACGGCCTCACCAACCGCCGCGTCGAGCTGCTGGGCGACGACGCCCTCGTGATGCACCCCGGCCCGATGAACCGGGGCGTCGAGATCGCCGCCGAGGTGGCCGACCTGCCCCGATCGGTGATCCTCGACCAGGTCCGCAACGGCGTCGCCGTCCGCATGGCCGTCCTCTACCTGCTGCTCGGCTCCGGGGCCGAGCTCCCACCGCCCGTCCCCGCCGACCCCACCGACCAGGAGCTCGTCCGTGCCTGATTCCCCGTCCCTCGTCCTCAAGGGCGGCCGCATCGTCGACGAGGCCGGCGAGCGCAGCGGCGACGTGGTGGTCGTCGACGGACGGATCGCCGCCGTGGGCCCCGACCTGTCGGCCGACCGGGAGCTCGACGCGTCGGGGTGCATCGTGGCGCCCGGCCTCGTCGACGTGCACACCCACCTGCGCGAGCCCGGCAAGGAGGAGGCCGAGACGGTCGAGTCCGGCGCCCGAGGCGCGGCGCTCGGGGGCTACACCGCCATCCTCGCCATGCCCAACACCACGCCGCCGATCGACTCCGCCGCCGTGGTGCAGCAGGTGCTCGACCTCGGCCGCACCGCTCCGTGCGACGTGCACACCTCGGGTGCCATCACCGTCGGCCGGGCCGGCGAGCAGCTGGCCCCGATGGCCGAGATGGCCGCGCTCGGCGTGCGGGTCTTCACCGACGACGGCGCCGGCGTGCAGAGCAACCTGCTGATGCGCCGGGCCATGGAGTACGCACGCGGCCTCGACGTCGTGCTCGCCCAGCACTGCGAGGACGACGCCCTCTGCGGCGGGGGCCACATGCACGAGGGGGAGTGGTCGGCCCGCCTCGGCATCGCCGGCCAGCCGGCCGAGGCGGAGGAGCTGATGGTGATGCGCGACATCGCCCTGGCTCGCCTCACCGGCTGCCGCATCCACTTCCAGCACATGAGCACGGCCGGGTCGGTCGCCATGATCCGTGCGGCCGTCGCCTCCGGGCTCCCGGTCACCGCCGAGGCCACACCCCACCACTTCACGCTCACCCACGCCGAGTGCGCCTCGTACGACCCGGTCTTCAAGGTCAACCCGCCGCTGCGCACCGCGGAGGACGTGGCGGCCGTGAAGGAGGCGCTGGCCGACGGCACGATCGGCATCATCGCCACCGACCACGCGCCCCACACCGCCGAGACCAAGGAGCTGCCGTTCGACCAGGCGCCCCCGGGCATGCTCGGCCTTGAGACGGCCCTCGCCCTGGCGCTCACCGAGCTCGATCTGCCGATCCAGCAGGTGCTCGGCGCGCTCTCGTGGAACCCGGCCCGCGCCGTCGGCCTGGACCACCTCCACGGTCGCCCGGTCGCCGAGGGCGAGCCCGCCAACCTCTGCGTGATCGACCCCGAAGCCACCTGGACGGTGTCGGGGCGGGCGATGGCCAGCCGCTCCACCAACACCCCCTACGAGGGCCGCGAGGTGCGAGGCAAGGTCCGCCACACCGTGCTGTTCGGCGAGCCGGTGGTCATCGGAGGCGAAGCCCAGCGCTGACAGCCCGGCACCGCCCGGTCCCGCCGGGCGGTGGTGTTCGGTGCTCGATTCCGTCGCTCAGGGCGCGTGATCGGGGCGGAGAACGCGGCGGGGTGGGGCGGTGGTGTTCGGTGCTCGGTTGGCGCGCTCTGGGCGCGTGATCGGGGCGGAGAACGCGGCGGGGTGGGGCGGTGGTGTTCGGTGCTCGGTTGGCGCGCTTCTGGGCGCGTGATCGGGGCGGAGAACGCGGCCGGTTGGTCGGGCGTCGCGCGGCCGGTCCCGAGGCGGCCTACTTCAGACCGGGGTGGCGGCTGGCGAGGAGCGGGACGAGGAGCTGCTTGGCGCGAGGTGGGCGAACATCGCCGCGGCTCGGTTGGCCGGGCCGGGGATGGCCACCGGGTGGCCCTTGGCGAGGGCGTCGATGCCGCACCGGGCCACGGCCTCGGGCGTCTCCCACATGAAGGAGGGGAGCGCGCTCTCGGCGTCCTCCTTGGAGAACCCGGCGGTCTCCCCGAAGCCGGTGTCGACGGGGCCGGGGCACAGGGCGGTGGCGCTCACGCCCGTGCCCTTCAGCTCGCCGCCGAGCGAGCGGGTGTAGCTGAGGACGAAGGCCTTGCAGGCGCCGTAGCCGGCCTGGCCGGGGAGCGGCTGGAAGGCCGCCGTGGAGGCCACGTTGAGGATCGCGCCCCGGCGCCGCTCGACCATCCCGGGCAGGAAGCGGGAGGTGAGGTCGGCGAGGGCGACGACGTCGACCTCGATCATGTTCACCTCGGCCTCGGGGTCGCTCGTGGCGACGGGGCCGAGGGTGGAGAGCCCGGCGTTGTTCACGAGGAGGTCGGCGGTGAGCCCGAGGGCCTCGACCCGCCCCAGCAGCTCGGCCCGGGCGGCGCGATCGGACAGGTCGCAGGCCAGCACCTCGGCTCGCACGCCCGCGGTCGACAGCTCCTCGGCGAGGGCGGCGAGCTTGTCGGCGGAGCGGGCCACGAGCGTCACGCCGTGGCCGCGGGCGACGAGGTCGCGGGCGATGGCGGCGCCGATGCCGGACGAGGCGCCGGTGACGACGGCGGTGCGATCGGGTGCAGGTGCGGGGAGGGCCATGCGGGGAACGCTAGGTCACCCTCGCCCGTCCGCGACCCGGATCCCCCGCCCCCGCCCCCGCCTCGCCCCACCACCGATGGGCTTCTGCCGGCACCCGGCCGGGTGGGGGCGCTCGTGCTCCAGAAGTTCGAGGGGTCGGCGGCACCGTCGGCGAGCTTCTGGCGGCACCCGGCCCGGTGGGGGCGCTCGTGCTCCAGAAGTTCGAGGGGGGTGCGGAGCAACGAACGTGCGAAGCCAACTTCGTCGGCGGGGAGCGGGGTGGTAGGTTGCGCTCCTGACCGTGAAGTGGGTCCGGTGAGGCCCGCACGGACAGGAGAACTGCGATGGCACAACCCACCGTTCCGCTCGGGCCCCCAGTCGGGGGCCTTCTTTTTGCCCCGACCCGGGCCGCACGTGCGCAGGAGGTGGGAGCATGACCGTGCGCCCCGCGCTGCTCGTGCTGAGCGACGGCACCACCTTCGAGGGCGAGGCGCTCGGCGCCACGCCGTCGAACGGGATCGCCACCGGCGAGGTCGTGTTCAACACCGTCCTCTCGGGCTACCAGGAGGTCCTCTCGGACCCGTCCTACGCCGGCCAGATCATCACCTTCACGTACCCGCACATCGGCAACTACGGCGTCAACGCCACCGACGACGAGGCCGCCCGGCCCCACGCCCGCGGCGTGATCGTCCGCGAGCTCGCCCGTCGTCGCTCGAACTGGCGGGCCACCGAGGACCTCGACGCCTGGCTCGACCGCCACGGCGTGCCCGGCATCGGGGGCGTCGACACACGCCGCCTCACCCGCCACATCCGCGACACCGGCGCCCTGCCCGGCGCGTTCGGCGCGCTCGGCGAGGCGCCCGACGGCAGCACCGTCGACGAGGCGGCCCTGCGGGCGGCGGCGACGGCCGAGCCCGGCACCGACGGCGTCGACCTGGTCAGCCAGGTCACCACCGCCGAGCCCTACACCGTGGGCGACGGCCCCCTGCGGGTGGTCGCCTACGACTTCGGCATCAAGACGACGATCCTGCGCCACCTCGGGCGCATCGCCACCGTCGAGGTGGTCCCGGCCGGCACCAGCGCGGACGAGGTCCTCGCCAAGGGCGCCGACGGCGTGTTCCTGTCGAACGGTCCCGGCGACCCGGCCACCTTGCCGTGGGCGGTCGAGAACGTGCGGGGCCTGCTCGGCGAGGTGCCGGTGTTCGGGATCTGCCTCGGCCACCAGCTGCTGGCCACGGCGCTCGGGGGCCGCACCGAGAAGCTGCCGTTCGGCCACCACGGCGGCAACCACCCCGTCCGGCGGATGCGCGACGGCGTGGTGGAGATCACCAGCCAGAACCACAACTTCGCCGTGGCCGAGGGGTCGATCGACCGGGCCGAGGTCACCCACGTCAACCTCAACGACGGCGTGATCGAGGGCATCCGGGCGCTCGACGTGCCCGCCTTCTCGGTGCAGCACCACCCCGAGGCCGGCCCCGGCCCCCACGACTCCGCCTACCTCTTCGACGACTTCGTCGACCTCATGCGATCCACCGGCGCCCGGGGAGGGGAGGCCTGATGCCCAAGCGCACCGACATCTCATCGATCCTGCTGATCGGCTCGGGCCCGATCGTGATCGGCCAGGCCTGCGAGTTCGACTACTCGGGGACCCAGGCCTGCCGCGTCCTGCGCGAGGAGGGCTACCGGGTCATCCTGGCCAACTCGAACCCGGCCACGATCATGACCGATCCGGACTTCGCGGACGCCACCTACGTCGAGCCCCTCGACGTCGAGATCCTCACCGCCATCATCGACAAGGAGCGCCCCGACGCCCTCCTGCCCACCCTCGGTGGCCAGACGGCGTTGAACCTGGCGATGGAGCTCGCCGAGGCCGGGGTGCTCGAGCGCTTCGGCGTCGAGATGATCGGCGCGGATGCCGAGGCCATCGCCACCGCCGAGGACCGCGAGCGGTTCAAGGAGGCGATGATCGAGATCGGCCTCGACGTGCCGTCGTCGGGCTCGGCCCGCCCGCCGGCCGAGCTGCGCCGGGCTCCGAAGGCCCAGCAGGTCGACGCCGCCATGGCCGTGGCCCGCGAGGTGGTCGAGCGCATCGGCCTGCCCGTCGTGATCCGCCCCGCCTACATCCTGGGCGGCAAGGGCACCGGGATCGCCTCCACGCCCGAGGAGTTCGAGAAGGTCGCCAGCTTCGGCCTCGACGCCAGCCCGATCACCGAGATCCTGATCGAGAAGTCGATCGCGGGCTGGAAGGAGTACGAGCTCGAGGTCATGCGGGACCGCCGACAACTGCGTGATCATCTGCTCGATCGAGAACGTGGACCCGATGGGCGTCCACACCGGCGACTCGATCACCGTGGCGCCGGCCCAGACCCTGTCCGACGTCGAGTACCAGAAGATGCGAGACGCGGCGTTCGCCTGCCTGCGGCGCGTCGGGGTCGAGACGGGCGGGTCGAACGTGCAGTTGCGCTCGATCCCACGAACGGCGACATGGTCGTCATCGAGATGAACCCGCGCGTCAGCCGCAGCTCGGCGCTCGCCTCGAAGGCCACCGGCTTCCCGATCGCCAAGATCGGCGCGCTCGCCGTGGGCTACACGCTCGACGAGATCCCGAACGACATCACCCGCAAGACGCCCGCCAGCTTCGAGCCCACGATCGACTACGTGGTCACCAAGGTGCCGCGGTGGGCGTTCGAGAAGTTCCCCGGCCAGCGCCCGGTGCTCGGGACCCAGATGCAGTCGGTGGGCGAGGCCATGGCGATCGGCCGCACCTTCCCCGAGTCGCTCCAGAAGGCGCTGCGCTCGCTCGAGCAGGGACGCCTCGGGCTCAACGGCGACCCGGCCGAGGTCCAGTACGACGACCTGAGCGACGACGACCTCCTCGCCGCCGCCTCGATCGGCACCCCCGAGCGCCCGTTCCAGCTCGAGGCGGCGCTGCGTCGGGGCCTCACGGTCGATCAGGTGGCCGACCGCACGAAGGTCGATCCGTGGTTCCTCGACCAGATGAGCCTCATCACCGAGGAGCGAGCCGAGCTCGAGCGGGTCGGCCCCGCCGGCATGGACCGGGCCCGCTGGCGCCGGGCCAAGCGCCTCGGCTTCGGCGATGCCCAGCTCGCCCACCTGTGGGGCGTGCCCGAGACCGAGGTCCGAGCGGCACGCCTGGCCGAGGGGGTGGTCGTGACCTTCAAGACGGTCGACACCTGCGGGGCCGAGTTCGAGGCCGAGACGCCGTACCACTACTCGACCTACGAGGACACCGATGAGGTGCGGGCGTCGGACCGGCCGAAGGTCCTGATCCTCGGCTCGGGCCCGAACCGCATCGGCCAGGGCATCGAGTTCGACTACTGCTGCGTCCACGCCAGCTTCTCGCTGCGCGACGCCGGCTTCGAGACGATCATGCTGAACTGCAACCCCGAGACGGTGAGCACGGACTACGACACGTCCGACCGCCTCTACTTCGAGCCCCTCACCTACGAGGACGTCATGAACGTCATCGAGGGCGAGCGGGCCTCGGGCGACCTGAAGGGCGTGATCGTGAGCCTCGGCGGCCAGACGCCGCTGAAGCTCTCGGGCCAGATCCCCGCCGAGCTGGTGCTCGGCACCTCGCCCGCCTCGATCGACCTCGCCGAGGACCGCGAGGGGTGGAACGCGCTCTGCGCCCAGCTCGGCATCCCCCAGCCCCCCGGCGGCACCGCCACCTCCTACGCTGGCGCCAAGGCCATCGCGGACGAGATCGGCTACCCGGTGCTCGTGCGCCCGAGCTACGTGCTGGGAGGCCGGGCCATGGAGATCGTCTACGACGACGCCCAGCTCGAGTCGGCGATGGCCCAGCTGATCGGCTTCGGCTCGCTCGGCAAGGAGGGCGGCCTCTCCGCCGAGCGGCCGGTGCTGGTCGACCGGTTCCTCGAGGACGCCACCGAGGTCGACGTGGACGCCATCCGCGACCGCACCGGCGAGGCGATCATCGGTGGCGTCATGGAGCACGTCGAGGAGGCGGGGGTGCACTCCGGCGACTCCGCTTGCGCCCTGCCGCCCTACTCGCTGGGGCCCGACACGATCGCCACGATCGAGGCCCACACCCGCGCCATCGCCGAGGCGCTCGACGTCCGGGGCCTGATCAACGTCCAGTACGCGGTGCGCGACGGCGAGGTCTACGTGATCGAGGCCAACCCGCGGGCGAGCCGCACGGTGCCGTTCGTGGCCAAGGCGACCGGGGTCCCGCTCGTCAAGGTGGCCAGCCGGGTGATGCTCGGCTCCACGCTCGAGGAGCTGCG
Source organism: Acidimicrobiales bacterium (assembly GCA_041394165.1). GTDB lineage: Bacteria > Actinomycetota > Acidimicrobiia > Acidimicrobiales > Iamiaceae > Aquihabitans. Next base: position 512,757 of record JAWKIT010000001.1, on the reverse strand, counting down.
CGCCGAAGGGCTGCTCGGCGAGCCGATCCGCGACGGCCACGTGGCCGTGAAGGAGGCCGTCCTCCCCTTCAACCGGTTCCCGGACGCCGACCGGGTGCTCGGGCCCGAGATGCGCTCCACCGGCGAGGTCATGGGCATCGACCGCAGCTTCGGCCTGGCCTTCGCCAAGAGCCAGATCGCGGCGGGCGACCGGCTCCCCGACGCCGGTCGGATCTTCATCTCGCTGGCCGACCGCGACAAGCCCAACGGGGTGAAGGCCGCCCAGCGCTTCGTCGAGCTCGGCTTCGAGCTGGTGGCCACGGCCGGCACGGCGGATGCGCTGGAGGCGGCCGGGGTCGCGGTCGCGGCCCGGGTCGACAAGCTCGGCGACGAGGGCGCGACCGAGACCGCCGTCGACCTGATCCAGCGCGGCGACATCCACCTCGTGGTCAACAGCCCCCGAGGTCGCGGCCCGAGGGCCGATGGCGGCTACATCCGCGCCGCCGCCGGCGTGGCGGGCATCCCGTGCCTCACCACGGCCGCCGCGGCCCTCGCGGCGGCTGACGGGATGGCCGACTGGCAGACCCACGACCTCCACGTGAAGTCGCTGCAGGAGTTCCACCAGCGGTGAGGTCGAAGCGGGTGCCGACGATCCCCGGGATGGCCACCCGGGTCGGGTCCGTCGTGCTCCGCAACCCCGTCCTCGCCGCGTCGGGCACCGCCGGCCACGGCGCCGAGCTGGCGCCCTACGTCGACCTGGCCGGGCTCGGGGCGGTGGTCACCAAGAGCGTCTGCGCCGAGCCGTGGGCGGGCAACCCGGCACCGAGGGTCCACGACGCGGTGGCGGGCATGCTCAACGCCGTCGGCCTCCAAGGGCCCGGGGTGGCCGCCTGGCTCCGAGACGACGTGCCGCCCCTGGTCGACACCGGCGCCACGATCGTCGCGTCCATCTGGGGCCGCAGCGTCGACGAGTACCGGCGCGCCGCAGACCTGCTGGCCGAGGCGCCGGCCCAGGTGGTCGCGGTCGAGGTGAACCTGAGCTGCCCCAACGTGGAGGACCGCGCCGGGATGTTCGCCCACTCGGCCGAGGCGACCGAGGCGGCGATGGCGGCCACCGCGGGCTGCGGGCGCCCGCGGTGGGCGAAGCTCAGCCCGAACGCGGGCGACCTGGTGCCCATCGTCGACGCCGCCGTGCGCGGGGGAGCGGAGGCGGTCACCCTCGTGAACACGGTGATGGGCATGGCGATCGACCCCGCCACCCGGACCTACCGCCTCGGGAACGGCGGCGGCGGCCTGTCGGGCGCAGCGATCCACCCGGTCGCCGTGCGCGCCGTCCACGACGTCGCCGCCGCCCGGCCCGAGGTGGCGATCGTCGGCGTCGGCGGCGTGACGGACGCGGAGGGCGCCGCCGAGCTGGTGGTGGCGGGGGCCCGCGCCGTGCAGGTCGGCACCGCGACCTTCGCCGACCCCCGAGCCCCCGGCCTGGTGGCCGCTGGCCTGGTTGACTGGTGCCGCCGGCACTCGATCGATGACCTGGACCAACTGATCGGAGCGATCCATGGACCCGACCGCCGCTGAGGCGCCCCTCGTCGACGCCGACCACGACGTGCGTCGTCGCCTGGCCCTCGTGCTCGACCTCGACGACCTGGTGGCGGCCCGGCGCCTCGCCCAGACGCTGCGGCCGTGGTTCGGGGTGGTGAAGGTCGGCCTCGAGCTCTACAGCGCCGCCGGGCCCGATGCCATCGAGTCGATGGTGGAGCTGGGCTACGAGGTGTTCGTCGACCTCAAGCTCCACGACATCCCGACCACCGTGGGCAAGGCGTCCAAGGTGCTGGGCGGGCTCGGCGCCAGCTACGTCACCATGCACGCCTTCGGCGGCGTCGACATGCTCCAGGCCGGCGTCGAGGGCCTGCGCGCCGGGGCGAGCGAGGCCGGCCTGCCCGAGCCCTGCGCCCTCGCCGTCACGATCCTCACCTCGGACTCGGGCGCGCCGCCCCACATCCTGCCCAAGCGGGTGGCGCTCGCCATCGAGGCCGGGTGCGGCGGCATCGTGTGCGCGGTGGAGGACGCGCACGAGGCCCGGTTGATGGGCCCGCGCCTGACGATCGTCACGCCCGGCATCCGCCCGGCGGGCTCGCCCACCCACGATCAGGCGCGGGCGGCCACGCCCCAGGAGGCGTTCGACGCCGGCGCCGACCTGCTCGTCATCGGCCGGGCCGTCACCCAGGCACCCGACCCCGTGCTGGCCGCGAGCGAGCTGGTCGAGTCGATCGCCCTCTGATCGGGGCGCAGCGGGTGGTGTGACGCACGACGCATCATCCCCGAATCGCGCCAGAGGGCAGGAGTAGGGTTTTCGTCATGGCACAACCCCCGTCATTGACCCCTGAGCAGCGAGCCGCTGCCCTGGAGAAGGCCGCCGCCGCGCGCAAGGCCCGGGCCGAGCTGAAGGAGCGCCTGAAGCTGGGCTCCCTCTCGCTCGCCGAGGTCCTCGCCCAGGCGGAGAACGACGAGCTGGTCGGCAAGACCAAGGTGCTCGCCGTGCTCGAGTCCCTGCCCGGCGTGGGCAAGGTCAAGGCTCGCCGGACCATGGACGAGATCGGCATCGCGGACTCCCGGCGCCTGCGCGGCCTGGGCAAGCAGCAGCGCGAAGCGCTGCTCGCCGCCTTCAGCTGACCTCGTGCTGATCACCCTGTCGGGCTTGCCCGGCTCGGGGACCAGCACCGTCGCGAGGTCGGCCGCCACCCGGCTCGGTCTCGCCCACCTCGATGGCGGCACCGTTTTCCGGTCCCTGGCGTCCGAGCACGGGCTGTCGCTCGCCGAGTTCGCGCGGCTCGCCGAAGCCGACGAGTCCATCGACCGCTCCCTCGACGACCGGCTGCTGGAGCGGGCGCGGGAAGGTCGCGTGCTGCTCGAGTCCCGCCTCGCCGGCTGGCTCGCCACCCGTGACGGGCTCGACGCCCTGCGGGTCTGGATCGCCTGCGACGATCGCGAGCGGGCGCGTCGCGTGGCGGGGCGCGAGGGCCACGAGCTCGACGCCGCGCTGGCCGCCAACGCCGATCGCGAGGCCTCCGAGCGCCAGCGGTACCAGGACTACTACGGGATCGACCTCACCGATCTCACCGTCTACGACCTGGTCATCGACTCCACGACGACCGGTCCCGACGCCATCGTCGACGCGCTGGTGGCCGCCGCCACCGCGCGCTTCGCGTGAGCGGCTCGGCCCCATCTCGCTCATCGGGCTGCCCGGGCGGTAGGCTCGCACGGCCCCTTGGCGACCCACGATCGAAGGAATGTCGAGCGCGATGACCTGGCAGCACGAGACGATGATGAACCCGCCGATCGAGGGCCTCCTCGAGCGTGCGGGCTCGAAGTTCCGCCTGGTCACGCTCGGCGCCAAGCGGGCTCGGCAGATCAACTCCTACTTCGGCCAGCTGGGCGACACCTCGGGCAGCCTGGTCCCGCCGCAGGTCACGTCGGTGGCCCGCAAGCCGCTGTCGATCGCCTTCGAGGAGATCGCGGCCGACAAGATCGAGGCCGTCGACATCGACCCCGAGGCGCTGGCCGCCGAGGCCCAGGCGGCCGCCGACGCCGCCGAGGCCGACGGCGCCTGATCCTCTCGCGCCGCTGACCCTCGTGCTGTCCGGTCGCCGCATCGTCCTCGGGGTGACCGGGGGCATCGCCGCGTACAAGGCGGTCGAGGTGTGCCGTCGCCTCGTCGATGCGGGCGCCCACGTGGCCCCGATCCTGACGTCGGGCGCTCGGCACTTCGTCGGGGAGACCACCTTCTCGGCACTGGCCTCCGAGCTGGTGCAGACGTCGCTGTGGGACGAGGCCAGCCCGATCCCCCACACGCGCCTCGGCCAGGGCGCCGACCTGATCGTGGTGTGCCCGGCCACCGCCCGCCTCCTGTCGGACTACGCGGCCGGGCGATCGTCGGACCTGCTGACCGCCACGCTGCTCGCCACCCGGGCCCCGGTCGTCGTGTGCCCGGCGATGCACACCGAGATGTGGGAGCACCCGGCGGTGCAGGACAACCTCGCCACCCTCCGGCGGCGCGGCGTCCTGGTGGTCGAGCCCGAGGCCGGGCGCCTCGCCGGCGGCGAGGTGGGCCACGGCCGCCTCGCCGCCCCGGCAGGCGATCGTCGCGGCGGTCGAGGCCGCCCTCACCGAGCCCGACCTCGCCGGGCTCCACGTGCTCGTCACCGCCGGCGGCACCCGGGAGCCGATCGACCCGGTCCGCTTCATCGGGAACCGCTCGTCGGGCAAGCAGGGGATCGCGGTGGCCGAGGCCGCCCACCGCCGGGGGGCGCGCGTCACGCTCGTCTCGACCGCACCGGCCGCCGAGCGACCGGGCCTGTCGGTGGTTCGGGTGGCCACCGCGGCGGAGATGCGCGACGCCGTCCACGCCGCGGCCGCCGACGCCGACGTCGTGGTGATGGCCGCCGCGGTGGCCGACTTCCGGCCCGTCGCCGTCGCCGACCAGAAGATCAAGAAGCACGGCGGCGTCCCCGAGGTCCGCCTCGAGCCCACCGAGGACATCCTCGCCGAGCTGGGCGCCGCCAAGGCGGAGGGCCAGACCCTGGTCGGCTTCGCGGCCGAGACCACCGATGTCGCCGCCAACGCCGCCGAGAAGCTGGCGCGCAAGGGCGCCGACCTGCTGGTGGCCAACGATGTGTCGGCACCGTCGGTGGGCTTCGAGCACGACACCAACGCGGTCTCGATCCACGGAGCCGGTGGCTCGGTCCTCGAGGTCGAGCTCGCCAGCAAGGCGGAGGTCGCGGATCGCATCCTCGATGCGGTCGTGGCCTACCGTCTATCGTCCACTGTCCGCTGAATTCGCCCACCCCCGACCAACCCCGTCGAGCAGACGCAAGGAGCACCCTGTGACCCGTTGGACCTTCACCTCGGAGTCGGTGACGGAGGGCCATCCCGACAAGATGGCCGACCAGATCTCCGACGCCGTCCTCGATGCGATCCTGACCGAGGACCCGATGGCCCGCGTGGCGTGCGAGACCCTCGTGACCACCGGCCTCGTCGTGGTGGCCGGCGAGATCACCACCACCGCCTACGTCGAGTTCCCGAAGATCGTGCGCGAGACCATCAACGGGATCGGCTTCGACAACGGCAACACCGGCTTCGACGGCAACACCTGCGGCGTGATCACCTCGATCGACCCGCAGTCGCCCGACATCGCCCAGGGCGTCGACACCGCCTACGAGACCCGGACGGGCTCGGCCGGCGAGGACGAGCTGGCCAAGCAGGGCGCCGGCGACCAGGGGATGATGTTCGGCTACGCCTGCAACGAGACCGAAGACCTGATGCCGCTGCCGATCTGGCTGGCGCACCGGCTCTCCGCTCGCCTCGCCGAGGTCCGCAAGGCCGGGATCCTGCCGTACCTGCGGCCCGACGGGAAGACGCAGGTCACCTTCGACTACGACGGCAACACCCCCGTCGAGCTGAAGACGGTGCTGATCTCCACCCAGCACCAGCCCGGCGTCGACGCCGAGACCACCATCAAGCCCGACCTGATCGAGCACGTGATCCGCCCGACGCTGCCCGAGCGCTTCGCCGGCGACGACTTCAAGGTGCTCGTCAACCCCACCGGCAAGTTCGAGCTCGGCGGCCCCCACGCCGACGTGGGCCTCACCGGTCGCAAGATCATCGTCGACACCTACGGCGGCATGGCCCGCCACGGCGGCGGTGCCTTCTCCGGCAAGGACCCGTCCAAGGTGGACCGCTCCGCCGCCTACGCGGGGCGCTGGGTGGCCAAGAACCTCGTGGCGGCCGGCGCCGCCGATCGCGCCGAGGTGCAGGTGGCCTACGCCATCGGCGTCGCCGAGCCGGTGTCGCTGCTGGTCGAGACCTTCGGGACGGCCAAGGTCGAGGAGGCCAAGATCGTCGAGGCCGTGCGCGAGGTCTTCGACCTGCGCCCCGGCGCCATCCTGCGCGACCTCGAGCTGCGCCGCCCGATCTACCAGAAGACCGCCGCCTACGGTCACTTCGGCCGCAACGAGCCCGAGTTCACCTGGGAGCACACCACCCGGGCCGGCGACCTCAAGAGCGCCCTCGGCCTCTGAGCGCCACCACCTCGATCGCCGGAGGGCGGGCCTGCGGGCCCGCCCTCCGGCGCGGCCGGGGCCGTGTGCCAGGGTGAGGCGGTGAGCGCCGCGGTCGAGTCGGAGGGATCGCCCCGTGTGGTGCGCGTCCTGCCCGACGTCGCCGCCATCGACAAGGAGTTCGACTACCTCGTGCCCGACGGGACCTCCGTCGAGCTGGGCGACGTCGTGCGCATCGAGCTCCACGGTCGGCGCGTCGGCGGCTGGGTGGTGGGCGTCGATGTGGTGCCCGAGCCCGGGGTCCGATTGAAGCTGCTCGCCAAGGTGAGCGGGCGAGGTCCCGAGCCCGAGCTGCTCGAGCTGGCCGGGTGGGCGTCGTGGCGCTGGGCCGGGCGGCGGGCGTCGTTCCTGCGGACGGCGGCGCCCCCCGGGGTGGCTCGCTTCGCACGGGGCACGGCATCGATCGGTGGCCCCCGGTCGGCGGGGTCGCCGGCCGATGCGGACCTCGGTCGATCGCTCCCGCACGAGGACCTGCTCGGGCGCGCCCGGCAGGTCGGGCGGGCCGTGGTGCGGCTCGGGCCGGGAGCCGACCGGTACCCGCTCGTGCTGGCGGCCGTGCGCTCCGTGCCGGGCCAGGTGCTGGTCCTCTGCCCGTCGGTCGACGAGGCCCAGCAGCTCGGGCGCCGCCTGCGCCGCGACGGGGTGCGCACGGCGATCGTCGCGGCCGATCGCCCCGGTTCGGCGGCGACGGGGGAGTGGGTCCACGCCGCGACCACGGCGCAGGCGGTGGTGGGCTCCCGCGCGGGCGCGTGGGCGCCGGCGCCCCGGCTCGGGCTGGTGCTCGTGCTCGACGAGCACGACGAGGCGAGCCACCAGCAGGAGCAGGCGCCCACCTGGCACGAGCGACGTCGCCGCCAAGCGCCCCGCCGAGCCGGGGTCCCGATGCGTGCTGGTCTCTCCCTGCCCCAGCCTCGAAGCGCTCGGGTGGGGGAGCTGGTCGAGGCCGGTCGCGGCACCGAGCGGGGTGCGTGGCCGCGGGTCGAGGTGGTCGACCAGCGCGACCTCGACCCCTCCCTGGGGCCGCTGTTCTCGCCCCGCCTGGTCGACCTCGTGCGCGGCGGCGGGCGGGTCCTGTGCATCCTCAACCGGACCGGCCGGGCCCGGCTCCTGTCGTGCACCACGTGTCGGACCATCGCCCGGTGCGAGGTGTGCGACGCCGCGGTCGGCATCGAGGCGGGGACCGAGGAGGGCCTCGGGGCCCTCTCCTGCGGCCGCTGCGGCGCGACCCGCCCCCCGGTGTGCCTCGAGTGCGGGGGTGCCGGGTTCAAGAACCTCCGGCTCGGGGTCAGCTGCGCCCGCGAGGAGCTGGAGGCGCTCGCGGGCACCGCCGTCGGCGAGGTGACCGCCTCCACCCCCGACGACGACCCGGCGATCCTCGGTGCTCGGGTCCTCGTCGGCACCGAGCGCTGCTGCACCGGGTGCGCGAGCGGGCGCGGTCGCCTTCCTCGACATGGACCAGGAGTTGCTCGCCCTGCGCTACCGGGCGGCCGAGCAGGCGATGGCGCTGGTGGCGAGGGCCGCTCGGACGGTGGCCCGCGGGGGCGAAGCGACGGCCGGGTCCTCGTGCAGGCGCGGACGCCCGACCACCCGGTCCTGGTCGCCGCCCGGCGGGGCGATCCGGCCCGGCTCGTGGCCTCGGAGCTGCCGCTGCGGCGGGCGCTCGGCCTCCCGCCGACGACGGCGATGGCGCTCGTCTCGGGCCCGGCGGCGCCCGACCACGTCGCGGCCCTCGGCCACCCCCTCGGCGTCCGGGTCCAGGGCCCGCTCGATGGCACGTGGCGCCTGATCGCCGCTGATCACCCGACGCTGTGCGATGCCCTCGCCTCGGTCGAACGGCCTCCGGGCCGGCTGCGCATCGAGGTCGATCCGCTCCGCGCCTGACGCCGCCCCCGCTCAGGAGGCGGACGGCCCGGCGAGGAGCTCGCCGCGCCAGACCGTGACCGCCCGGCCGACGAGGCGGACCCGGTCGCCCCGGACCTCCATCCCGACGATGCCGCCGCGGGCGGACGCCTGGCGGCCCGTGAAGGTGGTGCGCCCGGTCCGAGCCTCGAGCCAGGGGCCGATGACGCAGTGGGCGGAGCCGGTCACCGGATCCTCGTCGATGCCGGCGGCCGGGGCGAAGGTGCGGCACACCGAGTCCACCTCGGCGGTCGGATCGTCGGTCGCATCGGCCACGACGATGGCGTGGCCGCCGAGGGCGACGAGGGCCGTCCGGTCCACGACGAGGTCGGTGACGGCGCCGACCGTCGCCACCTCGACGAGCGACCATCCCGCGCCCTCGCCGACCGCGACGACGGCATCGGTGGGCAGGCCGAGGGCCCGGGCCCACGCGCCGAGGTCGGCGTCGAGCGGCTGGGGTGCGGTGCCGGGCAGGTCGAGCGCGATGGCCCCGCCCTCGGCGGGGCGCACCGGAGGACGCCCTGAACGGGTGTGGAACGACTGCTCGCCGCCGAGCACGTGGGCGCTCGCGAGCGTCGCGTGGCCGCAGAGGTCGACCTCGACGGTGGGCGTGAACCAGCGGAGGCCCCAGGCGCCATCGTCGCGGGGCACGAGGAAGGCGGTCTCGGCCACGTTGACCTCGGCCGCGACGGACTGCATCCAGCGCTCGGGTGCCGGCGCCTCGAGCACGACGATGCCGGCGGGGTTCCCCGAGAACGGCTGGTCGGTGAACGCATCGACGACGGTGATCGGCAGGCCCATGCGAGCAACCTACGGGCCGGGCGGCCCCGCCCGGGGTCGGATTCCGGCGCGGTCAGGCCGTCGGCCAGCCCTGGCGACGGGCCTCGTAGACGCGATCGCCGTGGCCGTCGCCACGTTGAGCGATCCGATCCGGCCGAGCTGGGGGACGAAGGCCAGCTCGCCGACGGCGTCGAGGGTGCCCCTGGCCAGGCCTCGCTCCTCGTGGCCGACCACGAGGCACAGGTCGCCGGCCAGGTCGGCCTCGTGGAGCGGGGTCGCCCCCTCGGCCAGCTCGATGCCGACGACCCGGTAGCCGCGGCGCGGGCCTCGCCGATCGCCACCGCCGGGTCGGGCACGTCGTGGAATTCGAGGAACCGCTCCGAGCCGAGCGCGGTCTTGCGGGTCGCGCCGACGTCGGGGCCGGCGGTCTGGCCGCAGAGCCAGACCTCCTCGACCCGCATCGCGGCGGCGGTCCGCAGGATCGACCCGACGTTGGCGGGGGTGGCCAACGGAGTCGAGCACCAGCGCGAGCCGAGCGTCCGCCTTGCGCCGCCACTCGCGGTGCAGCCGCTTGGAGCTCGGTGTTGCCCAGGTGGCGGGTCATCGGCGGGGCGCCACGTCGAGGATCCGGTACGCGCCGCGCGTCGCCCGTCGCGTCGTGGGCCAGCCCTGCTCGTCGAGCCAGCGGGCCAGGGAGTCGGCGCCGAGGTGCTTCTGCACCACGAGGTGGGCCCGCCCGTCGGCGGCGAGCCGATCGAGCCAGGTGGCCAGCAGGTCGTGGAGCGCCGCCTTGCCGATGCGGATCGGAGGGTTCGACCACAGCTGGTCGATCGCGAGGTCGGCGGGGACGGCGTCGGGGGCCACGACCTGCACCGATGCCCCCACCCCGGCGGCCTCGGCGTTGCGCCGGCACAGGGCGCGGGCCCGCTCGTTCACGTCGACCGCCCACACCGTCGCACCGGGGTCGGCCCGCAGGGCGAGGGCGATGGCGATCGGGCCGTAGCCGCAGCCGAGGTCGACCAGCGTGCGCACGGCGGCGACGTCGGGGCCCTCGGCGAGCAGCGCCCGCGTGCCCGCGTCGACCCGATCGGGCGAGAAGGTCCCCCGATCGGTGACCAGGGGCACGAGCCGGCCCTCCGGGAGCACCAGCTCGACCGTGCGCTCGGCGGAGGCCGCCCCGGGGGCGACGGCGAAGTAGTGGTCGGCGCCGTCGGGCGCTGGGGATGGCACCCGCCGACGGTAGCCTGGCGCCCATGGCCCCCTACGAGATCCGCGTGATCGGCGATCCGGTCCTCAAGCAGCAGGCGGCCGAGGTCACCGACATCGACGGTCGCCTCGTGAAGCTCGTGGACGACATGGTGGAGACGATGTACGCGGCGCCGGGGCTCGGGCTCGCCGCCCCCCAGGTCGGTGTCCAGAAGCGCCTGTTCGTGTGGGACCTGGCCGACGGCAAGGGGCCGCGCAGCAGCGTCAACCCCGAGATCGTCGAGTCCGACGGCGAGTGGGCCTACGAGGAGGGCTGCCTCTCGGTCCCCGGCCTGGCCTGGGAGATCGTGCGCCCGAACCGCGTCCACGTGGTGGGTCGCGACCTCGACGGCAACGAGGTGTCGATCGAGGCCTCCGAGCTGGCGGGGCGGATGTTCCAGCACGAGCTCGACCACCTCGACGGCATCCTGCTGGTCGAGCGCCTCGACGAGGACCAGGCCCGCCAGGCCAAGCGCCAGGTGCGCGACCTCATGCTCGGCTTCGAGGAGCCCAAGCCCAAGCGCGGCCTCTCGGGCCTCTCGCTGCGCTGAGGCGCCGGTGACCGATCCGATCGCCCCCGGCGGTCCGGCCGCACTGCCGTCGCCGCCCGTCCATCCCCGGCGCCTCGCCTTCCTCGGCACCCCCGAGATGGCGGTCCCCCCGCTCGAGGCGCTCGTCGCCGCCGGGTTCGAGGTCGCCCTGGTGGTCACCCGGCCCGACAAGCGGCGCGGCCGCCGCGGCGAGCCCTCGCCGTCGCCGGTGAAGCTGGCCGCGCTCGCGCTCGGCCTCCCGGTGAGCCACGACGTCGACGACGCCGCCACCGTGGGCGCCGACCTCGGGGTCGTGGTGGCCTACGGGCGCATCCTGCGTCGCCCGCTCCTCGAGCAGCTCCCGATGGTGAACCTGCACTTCTCGCTGCTGCCGCGCTGGCGCGGCGCGGCGCCGGTGGAGCGGGCCCTGCTCGCCGGCGACGAGCGCACGGGCGTGTGCGTGATGGGGGTGGAGGAGGGGCTCGACACGGGACCGGTGTACGCCTGCCGCGAGCTGGCGATCCGCCGCACCAGCACCGCCGCCGAGCTGCGCGAGCAGCTCACGGGGGCGGGGAGCGCCCTGCTCGTCGAGGTGCTGGCTCGGGGGCTCGAGGCGCCTGCGCCCCAGGTCGGCGAGGTCACCTACGCCGACAAGCTCGGTGCCGACGACCTCCGGCTCGACTGGTCGCGACCCGCCGTCGAGCTCGACCGCGTGGTGCGGGTGGGCGGGGCGTGGACGACGTTCCGGGGGCGCCGCCTGAAGGTCGCGGCCGCGCATCCGGTGGCCGCGCCGGAGGCGGCCGAGCCCGGCGAGCTCGTCGCCGACGTGGTGGCCACGGGCGATGGGGGCCTCCAGCTCCGGCGGGTGCAGCCCGAGGGCAAGGGCGTGCTCGACGTGGCCGCGTGGCGCAACGGCGCCCGGCCGGCCGAGGGCGAGCGGCTCGGGGAGCCGACGTGAGCGGCAGAGGTCGGCGCCCGCCGGCTCGTCGATCGGCGCCGAGCCCGGCCACCGCGCCGGCACCCGACGCCCGGAGGGTGGCGGTCGAGGCCCTCGTGCGCATCGAGCGCGACGGCGCCTACGCCAACCTCCTCCTGCCCAAGCTGCTCGAGCGATCGGGCCTGGCCGCCCGCGACCGGGCGTTCGCCACCCAGCTCGTCTACGGGACCGTCCGCCACCGCCGCTCGTGCGACTGGTTCGTCGACCGGTTCGCGATCGGCGACCTCGATCCGACCGTCCGCGCCGCGCTGCGGCTGGGGGCGTACCAGCTCCGGGAGCTGGCGACGCCGCCGCACGCCGCCGTCTCGGCCACGGTCGACACCGTGCCGCGCAAGGCGCGGGCTGGTGAACGCCGTGCTGCGCAAGATCGCGGCGGCCGACGACGCCTGGCCCTCCGATGCCGTGCGCCTGAGCTACCCCGACTGGGTCCTCGAGCGCCTCGTCGCCGATCTGGGCGAGACCGACGCCCTGGCTGCCCTCACCTCGATGAACGGCGCCGCCCCGGTGGCCGAGCGAGCCGACGGCTACGTCCAGGACCCGGCCTCGCAGCGGGTGGTCGACGCCGTGGGCGCGCGGCCGGGCGAGCGCGTCCTCGACCTCTGCGCCGCACCGGGCGGCAAGGCCACCGGCCTCGCCGGCACCGCCTCGGTCGTCGCCGCGGACGTCCGACCGGCGCGAGCCGGCCTCGTGCGCGCCAACGCCGAGCGGCTGGGACTCGCGGGCGACGCCCTCCAGGTCGTGGTGGCCGACGGGCAGCACCCGCCCTTCGGCGCCGGCACCTTCGATCGCATCCTGGTCGACGCGCCCTGCTCGGGCCTCGGATCGCTCCGCCGCCGCCCCGACGCCCGCTGGCGGATCGACGCGGAGGCGCCCGAGCGCCTGGCCCGGCTCCAGGTGGCCCTCCTCGAGGCCGCCGCGCCGCTCGTGCGGCCCGGCGGCGCCCTCGTCTACTCCGTGTGCACCCTGACGCGCGCCGAGACCGTGGAGGTGGCGAGCACCTTCGAGGCGGCGCACCCCGGCTGGGCCCGCCTCCCCGCGCCGGGTGCGCCGTGGTCGCCCTGGGGCGGCGGCGCCCTGCTGCTCCCGCAGGTCGAGGGCACCGACGGCATGGCCCTGTTCGCCTGGCGACGACCGTCGGGCGCCACCCCCGCCTCCGAGGAGGAGCCCCATGGCTGACCCCGTGCCGATCCCCGGCGCACCCGGCCCCCCGCGATGGGTGGCCCGGGTCATCGTCGTGTCCGATGGCGTCGCCGACGGCAGCCGAGAGGATCGTGGCGGTCCGGCGCTCCAGGCGGCGCTGGAGCGCGCGGGCGCCACCGTCGAGGCGGTCGTCACCTGCCCCGACGGGGTGGAGGCCGTCGCCGAGACCCTGCTGGCCCAGTCGGCGGGCTTCGCCGGGCTCCTGGTGACCACCGGGGGCACCGGCTTCGGCCCCCGGGACCTGACGCCCGAGGGGACCCGCCGGGTGATCGATCGGGAGGCCCCCGGGCTCGCCGAGGCGATGCGCCTCGTCAGCCCGCTCGGACGGCTGTCGCGAGGGATCGCCGGCACCCGGGGCCGGGCCCTGGTCGTGAACGTGCCGGGCTCCCCGAAGGGCGCGGTCGAGTGCCTCGAGGCCGTGGTCGACGTCGTCCCGCACGCCCTCGCCCTGCGGGCGGGCGACCGGCCGCACTGCGGCCGTCGCCCGCGGCCGGTCGCGACGAGAACGGTCGGGGTTGTCCGCGACCGGATCGCGTTCGTAGAGTGGGCGCACAACCGAGAACGAACACGCCTCCTCGCGGGGCAGGGTGCAAGTCCCGACCGGCGGTGAAGCCCGCGAACCCGAGCCTCGGCTCGGGCCGATCCGGTGAGATCCCGGAGCCGACGGTGAGAGTCCGGATGAGAGCGAGGGGTGCGCTGTGCTCCGCGCGCCGCGCATCCCGTGATGGGAACGAGCAGCAGGCACGTGGACGACATCGAGGCCATGAACCAGGCGATCGAGCTCGCCGCCTCGGTCCGCGCCCGCACGTCGCCGAACCCGTGGGTGGGCTGCGTGGTCGAAGCGCCGTCGGGCGCGGTGTTCACGGGGCCACCGAGCCCGCCGGCGGCCGCCACGCCGAGGTCGTCGCGCTCGGCGCGGCGGGCGACGCCGCCCGAGGCGGGACGGCCTGGGTCACCCTCGAGCCCTGCTCGCACACGGGGCGCACCGGCCCGTGCGCCGATGCCCTGCTCGCCGCCGGGCTCGCCCGGGTGGTCGTCGCGCTCGAGGATCCCGACCCGCTGGTGGCCGGGTCCGGCGTGGCCCGCCTGCGCGAGGCGGGCGTCGAGGTCGAGGTCGGCGTGCAGCAGGAGCCGGCCCGCACCCTGCTCGCGCCCTACCTGAAGCACCGGCGCACCGGGCGGCCGTGGGTCGTGCTCAAGCTCGCCGCCAGCCTCGACGGGTGCACCGCGGCGCCCGACGGCACGAGCCAGTGGATCACCGGCGGCGCCGCCCGGGCCGACGCCCACCAGCTGCGCGCCGAGAGCGACGCGGTCGTGGTCGGGGCCGGCACCGTCCGTGCCGACGACCCGGCGCTCACCGTGCGCCACGTCGAGGGGCGCGACCCCCTGCGCGTCGTCCTGGGCACGGCGCCGGCCGAGGCGCGGGTCCAGCCTGCGCTCGAGTTCCAGGGCGATCTCGACGACCTGCTCGAGCAGCTCGGCGAGCGCGGCGTGCTGCAGGTCCTGGTCGAGGGCGGTCCCACCGTGGCCGGCGAGTTCCACCGCCGGGGCCTGGTCGACCACTACGTCGCCTACCTGGCCCCCGTCCTCTTCGGCGGCGAGGACGGCCGACCGATGCTCGCCGGGCCCGGAGCCGAGACGATGGCCGATGTGTGGCGGGGCGCCATCACCGACGTGCGGATGGTCGGCGGCGACGTGCGCGTCGACCTCACCCCGTTCGCCCCGTCGCCGGTCACCGGCCCGGTGCCCGTGGTCCGCGTGGGCGAGGTGGAGCCCGTCCGCGGCCCATCCGACGCCGAGGGAGGCGCGTAGGTGTTCACCGGGATCGTCGAGGAGCTCGGCACGGTCATCTCCCGTGCGGGCCCCAAGCTGCGCATCGGCGCCACCACCGTGCTCGACGACGTCGAGCTGGGTGCGTCGATCGCCGTCAACGGCACCTGCCTCACCGTCGTGGCGTGGGGTGAGGACTGGTGGGAGGCCGACGTGGTCGAGGAGACCTACGCCCGCACCTGCCTGGGGGCCCTCCGGCCCGGCGACGGGGTCAACCTCGAGCGGCCGGTCCGCCTGGCCGATCGGCTCGGCGGTCACCTCGTGCAGGGCCACGTCGACGCCGTGGGCACGATCGTGGACCCGGCGCCCGACCTGCGGATCTCGATGCCCGCCGACCTCCTGCGCTACGTGGTGCACAAGGGCTCGATCACCATCGACGGCACCAGCCTCACCGTGGCGAAGGTGCACGACGACGGGTTCTCGGTCGCCATCATCCCCCACACCGCGGCGGTCACCACCCTGGGGCGCAAGGGCCCCGGAGACCCCGTGAACCTCGAGCTCGACGTCGTGGCCAAGTACGTCGAGTCGCTCCTGGAAGGACACCGTCCATGACCGACACCAGCCCCGCCGAGATGCCGGGCAACGTGGCCGACTTCGAGGTCGGCAACCGCGGCCCCTCCGACGACGGCCCGCTCGCCGACATCCCCGAAGCGCTCGCCGCCTTCGCCCGCGGCGAGATCATCGTGGTCGTCGACGACGAGGATCGGGAGAACGAGGGCGACCTGATCATGGCCGCCGAGCACGTGACGCCGGAGAAGATCGCCTTCTTCCTGCAGCACACCTCGGGCTTCATCTGCGCGCCGATCACCTCGGAGCGCGCGGCCGAGCTCGACCTCCGCCCGATGGTCGAGTCGAACACCGAGTCCATGCGCACGGCGTTCCTCGTCAGCGTGGACTACCGCCACGGCACGACGACGGGCATCTCGGCGGGCGATCGGGCGGCCACCGTGCTGGCCATGGTCGATCCCACGACCCGACCCGGCGACCTGGCCCGTCCCGGCCACATCCTCCCGCTCGAGGCCCGGGAGGGCGGGGTGCTCAAGCGGGCCGGCCACACCGAGGCCACGGTCGACCTCGCCCGCATGGCCGGGCTCTACCCGGCGGGCATCCTCTGCGAGATCGTGACCGGCGACAAGCTCGACATGGCCCGCCAGCCCGAGCTGCGGCGCTTCGCCCGCGAGCACAACCTCTACATGATCTCCATCGCGGACCTGATCCGGTACCGGCGTCGCACGGAGAAGCTCGTCCGCCAGATCGCCGATGCTCGGATCCCCACCGCCTGGGGCGACTTCGCCTGCAAGGTGTACGAGTCGGTGCTCGACGGCGAGCAGCACGTGGCCCTGGTGAAGGGTGACATCGCCGGCGCCGACGACGTCCTCGTCCGGGTGCACTCCGAGTGCCTCACGGGCGACGTCTTCGGGTCGATGCGGTGCGACTGCGGGGTGCAGCTCGACGCCGCCATGAAGCTCATCTCCGAGGAGGGCCAGGGCGTCATCGTCTACCTCCGCGGCCACGAGGGCCGAGGGATCGGCATCGGCCACAAGATCCGCGCGTACGAGCTGCAGGACGAGGGCGCCGACACGGTGGAGGCGAACGAAGCGCTCGGGCTCCCGGTCGACTCCCGCGAGTACGGCATCGGCGCCCAGATCCTGGTCGATCTGGGCGTCACCACGATGCGCCTCATCACCAACAACCCGGCGAAGTACGGCGGCCTCGACGGCTTCGGCCTCGACATCACGGATCGGGTGCCGTCGATCACCGCCCCCAACCCCGAGAACCTCCGCTACCTCAAGACCAAGGCGGAGAAGATGGGCCACCTGCTCGAGGGCCTCGAGGACCTGCCGGCCGATCCGGCCGGCGCCGTGCCGCCGGCGTCGGCCGACGACGTCGAGACGCTGGGCGGCGAGGCCTGATGGCCGGCGACCACCAGGCGGAGGACGTGCCGGACGCCGTGCTCGACGGGACCGACCTGCACGTCGCCGTCGTCGCCGCCCGGTGGAACTCGCGCATCACCCTGCGCCTGCTCGACGGCGTGCAGCGTGGGCTCGCCGCGGCCGGCGTGCCCGAGTCGCAGGTCACCGTCGACTGGGTGCCCGGCGCCTTCGAGCTGCCGCTCGCCGCCAAGACGTGGGCGCTGTCGGGCCGCGTCGACGCGGTCGTCGCGCTCGGCTGCGTCATCCGCGGCGAGACCACGCACTACGAGGCCGTCGCGGGGGAGTGCGCCGGGGGCATCCAACAGGCGCAGCTCGAGACCGGCGTCCCCATCGCCTTCGGGGCGCTCACCGTGGAGAACCTCGACCAGGCCCTGGCTCGCTCGGAGGGGCCGGGCGGCCACAACGTCGGCGAGGACGGCGCCAAGGTCGCCGTCGAGATGGCCACGTTGCTCAGCCGCATCCGCAACGGCTGACGGTGGGGGAGGAGGGCGGGAGGCGGGCCGGCCGATAGGGTCGCCGGCCATGAGCGAGAAGCCCGAGATCACCATCCCCGACGAAGCGCCGCCCACCGACCTGGTCATCGAGGACCTCGTGGAGGGCGACGGGCCCGAGGCCACCGCCGGCCACCCGGTGGAGGTGCACTACGTGGGGGTGGCGTGGTCGACCAAGGGCCAGTTCGACGCCTCGTGGGACCGCAACGACACCTTCGGGTTCCGCCTCGGCGCCGGCCAGGTCATCGCCGGCTGGGACCAGGGCGTGGCCGGCATGAAGCTGGGCGGCCGCCGCAGGATCACCATCCCCCCGCACCTCGGCTACGGCGATCGGGGTGCCGGCGGCGTCATCAAGGGCGGCGAGACCCTCGTCTTCGTGGTCGACCTGCTCGGCGTCGGCTGAACCTCGCCGGGCGAGGTCGGGCTACTCGGCCTTCTCGAACTGCTGGGCGGCCAGCAGCATCAGGCCCAGCCCGAGCACGATCACCACGCCGAGCTGCACCCCCATGGGCACCACCCAGCCGTTCCAGGTGAGCGGCGGGTTCAGCGCGTCCTTGGCCTGCTGGGGCGCATCGAGGAAGTGGAACACGGTGCTGCGCACGGCGTGCACGGCGTAGGTGACGGGGTTGATCATCACCAGCGTGTGGAGCCACTTCGGCAGGTTGTCGATGGGGTAGAGGGCGCCGGAGAGGAACGACAGGGGCAGCAGCACCATCTGCATGATCCCCATCATCGTCTGCATCTGCTGGATGCGAGCCGCCATCACCAGGCCCATCGAGGTCAAGGTGAACGAGAGCAGGAAGATCTCGACGGCCAGCACCACCACCATCACGGGGTGGAGGGGCACGTCGACGAGCGGGGCGAAGGCGAGCACGAGCAGGCCCTGGATCGTGGCCACGAGGGCGCCGCCGAGCGCCTTGCCCACGATGATCGAGCTGCGGCGCACCGGGGCGACCAGCATCTCGCGGAGGAAGCCGAACTCGCGGTCCCAGACGATCGACATGGCCGAGAACACCGCCGTGAAGAGCACCGAGGTGGCGAGCACGCCCGGGAACATGAACGTGCGGAAGTCGAGCCCCGACGTGCTCTGGTCGGTGATCGACGACAGCCCGGTGCCCAGCACGAAGATGAACAGCACCGGCTGCACGAGGGCGGAGACGATGCGGATCTTGTCCTGGCGGAAGCGGATGAGCTCGCGCGCCATGACGACCTTGATGGCGCGGAGGTCCTGGGAGGCGCCCCCGCCGGTGACCCGGACGGACGCGACCTCGGCGGTGGCGGGACGGTCGAGCGTGGTCATCGGGATCCTCCCCGGAAGGCGGCGGTGGCCGCTCGGAACCGATCGCCCGCCGACGCCTCGGCGTCGCGGATCGTGCGGCCGGTGATGGACATGAAGACGTCGTCGAGCGTGGGCCGGGCGACCGACACCGAGTGGATCGCGATGCCGAGCTCGGCGAAGAGCCGGGGGACGAACGCCTCCCCGGCCGCGACGTTGATGGTGACCTTGCCCTCGCTCATGACGGCCTCGAGGTCGAAGGTGGCGGCGATGGCCGCGATGGCGGCCTCGTCGTCGGCGGTCGTGATCTGCACCCGATCCGTGCCCACGCCGGCCTTGAGCGCCTCGGGGGTGTCGAGGACCTTCAGCTCGCCGCTGTCCATGATGGCGATGCGGTCGCAGTGCTCGGCCTCGTCCATGTAGTGCGTGGTGAGGAAGATGGTGATCTGCTCCTGCTGGCGCAGCTCGCCGATGTAGCCCCAGATCGAGGCCCGCGTCTGCGGGTCGAGGCCGACGGTCGGCTCGTCGAGGAACAGGACGCGGGGGGAGTGCATGAGGCCCCGTGCGATCTCGAGGCGGCGCTTCATGCCGCCGGAGAACGCCGCCACCTCCTGGTCCTTGCGGTCCCAGAGGCCCACCATCTCGAGCACCTGCTGCATGCGGCCCTCGACGAGGTGCCGGGGCATGTCGTAGAGGTCGGCGTGGAACCGGAGGTTCTGGGCGGCGGTGAGGTAGGTGTCGAGCGTCGTGTCCTGGAAGACGAGCCCGATGTTGCGCCGCACCTGCGCCCGCTCCCGGACGATGTCGTGGCCGGCGACGCGAGCGGTCCCGCCGCTCGGCGTCACCAGGGTGCAGAGCATCTTGATCGTGGTGCTCTTCCCGGCGCCGTTGGGCCCGAGGAAGCCGAACGTCTCGCCGACGCCCACGGAGAAGTCGATGCCCCGGACGGCCTCGAAGTCGCCGTAGCGCTTCTGGAGGCCGGCGACCTCGACCGCAGACGGGGAGGGATCGAGGTCGGCTGCGGTCATGGGCTCCGCCTTCGTGGGGGGACTAGATCGTTGGACAGCCCAACGATAGGGTTGGTCCCATGGAACCGCAAGTCGCCGACGCCCCGCCGGTGCTGGCCCTCGCCCGGTTGGGTGCGGTCATGCGGCGCGCGTTCTCCGTGCGGATGGCCGAGGAGGCCTGGGCGGTGGATGCCGGGCTGCGCCCCGGGTGCTTCTCGGTGCTGCGGGCCGTGGCCACCGGAGCGACGGCGCCGTCGCAACGGGCCCTCGGCGACCAGCTCGGCATCGACCCGTCCGACCTCGTCGGGCTGCTCGACGTGCTCGAGGCCGCCGGCTACGTCGAGCGCCGGCGCGACCCGGCCGATCGTCGTCGCTACGCGGTGGAGGTCACCGACGAGGGGCGCCACGCCATCGAGCAGTTCGAGGGGGTGGCCGCCACCGTGGCCGACGACGTCTTCGGCGTGCTGCCCCGCCAGGACCGCCAGACGTTGGAGGACCTGCTCGTGCGCGTGATCACCGCCCACGAGGAGGGCGCGGCGGGCGGAGGATCGCCGCCCTAGCCTGGGGTCGTGGATCGGAGGGGGCGCGCCGCCGCCGTGGTGCTCGCGCTGGTCGCCTCGGCGCTCGCGCCGGCGGCCGCCGCCGCCCCGACGGCCCCGAGGTCCGATCCGCTGCGCGCCCTGGCCGCCCGGGCGGGCCTGCGGATCGGCGCCACGTTGGAGCCGGGCCAGATCGCCGATCCGCAGCACTCGGGGATCCTCGCCCGGGAGTTCTCGTCGGTGACCCCCGAGAACGCCATGAAGTGGTACGCCGTCGAGCCCCAGCGCGACCAGGTCGACTACGCCGGGGCCGACGCCGTCGTCGCCTTCGCCGAGGCCAACGACCTGGAGGTGCGCGGCCACAACCTGGTGTGGGCGCAGGACCGCTACACGCCGGCATGGGTGGTCGCGCTGACCGACCCCGACGAGCTGCGCGCCGAGCTGGCCGAGCACGTCCGCGGGCTGCTCGAGCGCTACCGGGGTCGCGTCCACCGATGGGATGTGGTGAACGAGCCGCTCGAGACCGCCGGCACGGCCACGTCGGGATCGGTGTTCGAGCGGGTCCTCGGTCCGAGCTGGATCGCCGACACCTTCCGCCTCGCCCACGAGGTCGACCCGACGGCGGAGCTGTGGCTCAACGAGTACGGCACCGACCTCGGTCCGCTCAAGCACGAGGCGCTGCTCGCGCTGGTGCGCGACCTGCTCGCCGAGGGGGTGCCCCTCGACGGGGTCGGCATCCAGACCCACCGCCCCACGCCCGACGGGCCCGACCGGGCGCGGTTCCAAGCCGAGCTCCAGCAGTTCGCCGACCTCGGCCTGGCCGTGGCCGTCACCGAGCTCGACGTCGCCACCGATCCCGACGACCCCGACGCCCTCCGACGCCAGGCCGAGGCCTATCGCACGATCGTGACCGCGTGCCTGGCCGTGACGTCGTGCGAGGAGGTGACGACCTGGGGCGTCTCCGACCGCGACACGTGGCTCGATGCGCTCGGCCTGCTGCCGACGCCGGCGCGGCCGCTCCTCTTCGACGACGCCTTCGCACCGAAGCCGGCCTACGACGCCGTGGCCGAGGTGCTCGCCGACGGCCGGGCGGCCGCCCGGGCGTCCACGCCCCCGAGCACGACGTCGACCGCGCCACCACCCACGACCGCGCCGCCACCGGCGGCGCCGAGCGGTCCGGCGCCCACCGTCGCCGTGCCCGGCGCGGCGCGCTACGCGGGCTGACCGGGGGGTCGGCCGCGAACCCTTTGGCCCGGGTGGGGGACGGGCCGGTACCGTCAACGCCCGTGCTGAAGCTGGTGCTGCCCAAGGGATCGCTCGAGAAGGCCACGCTGGAGCTGTTCGCCGCGGCAGACCTGCAGGTCAACCGGTCCTCCACCGTCGACTACAAGGCGACGATCGACGATCCCCGGATCGACTCCGTGCGCATCCTGCGCCCCCAGGAGATCCCGATGTACGTGGCCGAGGGCATGTTCGACCTGGGCATCACCGGTCGCGACTGGATCGAGGAGACCTCGAGCACGGTCGAGACGCTGGGCGAGCTCCAGTACTCGAAGGCGACCTCCCGACCGATCCGCATGGTCGTCGCCGTGGCCGGCGACTCGCCCGTCGAGCGGGTCGAGGACCTGCCCCAGGGCGTGCGGGTCTCCACCGAGTACCCGGTCGTGACGCGGCGCTTCTTCGAGTCGAAGGGGATCGAGGCCGACATCCGCCTCAGCTACGGCGCCACCGAGGCCAAGATCCCCGACATCGTCGACTGCATCGTCGAGATCACCGAGACCGGGCGGGCCCTGCGCGCCGCCGGGCTCAAGGAGATCGACCAGATCCTGCAGAGCTACACCGAGCTGGTGGCGAACCCGGCGGCCTACGCGGACCCCGACAAGGCCCACGCCATGCACCAGGTGCGCACCCTCCTGCAGGGCGTCCTCGAGGCCCGCAGCAAGGTGCTGGTCAAGCTGAACGTGGGTGCGTCCGATCTCGACGGGGTGATCGACCTGCTCCCCTCCATGAAGGCGCCGACCGTGTCCAAGCTCCACGGCGAGGGCGGCTACGCCGTGGAGACCGTGGTCCCCAAGCGCGAGATCAACATCCTGATCCCGGCGCTGAAGGACGCGGGCGCGTCCGACATCATCGAGCTCCCGCTGGCCAAGATCGTCCACTGATGGGCGAGCGCGACGGGGTCCTGGCGTCGAGCTTCGGGAGCTGGACCGGGCGCGTCGCCTCGTTCGACGACCGCGTGGGCGCGGGCACCGTCCGGGCCGACGGCGACGGCCCGACGTGGTACTTCCACTGCACCCGCATCGCCGACGGCTCGCGGACGATCCCCGAGGGGGCCTACGTCAGCTTCGACGTGGTGCCCGGGCCCACGGGCCTCGAGGCGGTCGACCTGCGGCGCCGCACCACCTGAGCCATCCGGCGGTCAGTCGCCGCCGTCCTCCTCGGTGGTCTCGGCCGTGGGGCTGTCGGCCGGCGCGTCGAAGCTGGCCTTCAGCTGCACGAACGCCAGGCGAAGCTGGGCGAGCGCATCGTGGAGGGTGGCCTCGTCCTCGCCGAGGCGGCCCTCCACCACGCCCACCAGGGCCCCGAACGCATCGATGGCCACCTGGGCCTCGTCGAAGCGGGGCGGCTGCGACGAGAGGTGGATGGCGGCGAGCTCCCAGCACCCCATGGCGTGGTTGGCCACGACCTGCGCGGCGGGCACCTGGGCGAGCTGCTCGCGCACCGCCGCCATCTCGGCGGCCATCTGCTGGGCCTCGGCCTCCTGGTCGGGGCTGAGCTGGTCACCGAAGCCGGGCGCCGACGACGGCGCCGCACCCCCCTCGTCGCCGCCGACCGGTCGCTCGCCACCGGGGGTCCACAGGCTCATCGGGAAGGTCCTCGCTCGTCGGGGTCGAAGGGGCCGCGGGTCCGAGCCGCACCGGAGTTGCCGGGCGGGACGGCCGCGCTGGTACCCTAGCGAGGCAACAACCCAGGGAAAGCGGGGTCTCGCCCCCACCCGGCCACCGCCCGCCACGGGCACGTGCGTCCGGGTCGATGCTGCAAGGGCCTTCGGGCGTGCGCGGATGTCGGCTTCTCCGACGTCCGCGCTCCGTGCTTTTGGGCATCGGTGCGGACGGACCCACCAACCCCGCCGACTGCGTCAGGGAGGACCTACGCACTTCATGAAGAGCCACCGGCCATAGCACCGCCCACCAACAACGAGCCCCGGATCAACGATCGCATCCGCGCCCGGGAGGTCCGCCTCGTCGGGCCCGACGGGGAGCAGATCGGGATCAAGCCGCTGCCCGAGGCGCTGAACTACGCCCGGGCCCTCGACCTCGATCTGGTCGAGGTCGCGGACAAGGCCAACCCGCCCGTCTGCCGGGTCATGGACTACGGCAAGTACAAGTACGAGACGGCGCAGAAGGCCAAGGAGTCCCGGCGCAAGTCCACCAACGTGGTCATCAAGGAGATGAAGTACCGCCCCAAGATCGGCGGCGGCGACTTCGGCACCAAGACCCGCAAGGTGGAGAAGTTCCTCGACGAGGGCCACAAGGTCAAGATCACGATCATGTTCCGAGGGCGAGAGGTCGCCCACCCGGAGCTGGGCAAGAAGATCCTCGACCGGGTGGCCGAGGAGGTGGCCCACACCGGCCGGGTCGAGGTCTATCCGAAGCTCGACGGGCCGAGGAACATGATCATGGTCCTCGCCCCCGACAAGAAGGCCCAGGCCGAGGCCAAGAAGCGTTCGCAGGCCGAGCCGGCGCCCGATGGCGCCGCCCCGACCGAGCCCACCGCGCCGGAGCCCGCCGCCGAGGCGGCCGACACCGACGCCTGATCCCCTGGTGCGCCCACGGCGCGAGAGGAAGCACACGACATGCCCAAGATGAAGACCCACCGCGGCGCGGCCAAGCGCTTCAAGGCCACCGGCACCGGCAAGCTCCGCCGTCGGCGCGCCATGCGCAACCACATCCTCGAGAAGAAGCCGTCGACCCGCACCCGGCGGCTGAAGGACGAGGTCGTCCTGGCCCCGGGCGATCAGGCCCGCATCAAGAAGATGCTGGGCAAGTAGCCCCGCCCGACACCACAAGAGAGGACTGAGAGATGGCACGAGTCAAGCGCGCTGTTCACTCCAAGAAGCACCGCCGCGCCACCCTCGAGCGGGCCAAGGGCTACTACGGCAACAAGAGCCGTTCGTACCGGGCCGCCAACGAGCAGGTGATGCACTCCCTGCAGTACGCCTTCCGCGACCGTCGGGCGCGCAAGGGCGAGTTCCGCAAGCTGTGGATCCAGCGGATCAACGCGGCCTGCCGCCAGAACGGCATCAGCTACAGCCGGTTCATCAACGGCCTGAAGCTCGCCGAGGTCGAGGTCGACCGCAAGGTCCTCGCCGACCTGGCCGTCACCGACCCGGGCGCGTTCGCCGCGCTGGTGAAGGTGGCCACCGAGGCCGGTTCGGCCAAGGCCTCGGCCTGACCCTGCTCCCCGGATCCCGGGGAGCACCACGCACGATGCGCCCGCTCTCGGTCCGCAACCCCCGCGTCGCCCGGCTCTCGAAGCTGGTCCGCCAGGCGGGGGAGCGGGCGGAGCAGCGGGCGCTCGTCGTGGAGGGGCCGGTGCTGCTCGGCGCCGCCCTCGACGCCGGCGCCCGCGTCCGCGACGTGTACGTCGACGAGGCCGCGATCGACCGCCCCGGGGTCGCGCCCGTGCTCGGTCGCCTGGGGCCCGGGATCGAGCCCTGGGCGCTGCCGACCGGCGCCCTGGACCGCATCGGCGACGTGGCCACGTCGCAGGGCGTGCTCGCCGTGGTCGAGCGACCCGAGCCGACCTGGCCCGCCGTCCCGACGGCATCGCCGGGGAGGGGGCGCGGGTTCGTCGTGGTCCTCGCCGGGCTGCAGATCCCCGGCAACGTCGGCACCCTGATCCGCGCCGCTGCGGCTGCGGGCGCAGCGGCCGTGGTCTGCGCCGGCGGCGCCGATCCCACCAGCCCGAAGGTGGTGCGCGCGTCGGCGGGCGCTTGGTTCGGCGTCGAGGTGATCGGTGCCGGCGATGCCGTGACCGTGGTGGCGCGGCTCCAGCGAGAGGGGTGGCGAGTCGCCACGGCGGTGGTCCGCGGCGGCGAGCCCTACGACGCCGCACCGCTCGACGGTCCCCTCGCGCTCGTGCTCGGCAGCGAGGCGCACGGCCTGGACGCCGAGGTCGTGGCGGCGTCGGACCTGCAGGTCTCGATCCCCATGGCCGGCCCGGCCGAATCGCTGAACGTGGCGATGGCCGGCACGGTCCTGTGCTTCGAGGTGCTGCGGCGGCGGCGCGCCGAGCGCTGACGACCCGGCCCCAGCACGCCTCGGGGTGGCTCGGTAGGGTCGCCGGGGCTCGACCGCACGGGGGTGTCGTGGCCGACGGGCCCAGCGGAGGCGACGCGACGACGCTGCGCTGCTCGGACGCGCTCGTGGTCGCCGTGTGGCCCGACCGGCTCGAGGTCCCCGACCTGGGGGAGGTGGTCGACCGCGACGTCCTCCAGCTGCTCGTGGCGTTCGCCGACGGCCGGCACCGGGCCATCTCGCACGCCGCGCGCTCGGCCACGGGCGATCCCGAGGACGCGAGGTTCGTGGCGACGGCGCGCCGGCTGGTGCGTCGCGGCGCGCTGGTGCGGCGCCCCGCGGAAGTCCGGCCCCGCCGCCGTCCCGATGCCCCCACCTCGCGCCCGGCGAGCGGCGCAGCGGGGGCGGTCGTGCTCAGGACACCGCTCGCCGCCCACCCGGCCGAGGACGGCTTCGAGGTGGTGGGCCACGATGGTCGGCGCATCCTCGCCCTCGCCGTCGACGAGCTGCTCGAGCTCCCCGGCCTCGCCTCGCCGCGCCCCGCCGGCGAGCACGTCGATCGGCTGGCCCGCCGGGCCGGCAGCTCGACATCCCGGGCGGTGGCGATCGTCGACGCGCTCGCCGCCCACGGGCTGCTCGCTCCGGCGGCCGAGGTGCCGAGGGCCCGGCGCTCGCCCGACGCCGACCGGGCGGCCGTCGTGGCTGCCTTCCGGGCCGCCGCGCTCGCCCGGGAGGCGGACGAGGTGCGGCGCCGGGCGGCGGGTGCACCCCGGCGCACCCGGGTCGTCCCGGTGTCGTTCACGCTCGGGCCGCCGCTCGCCCTCGGGCTCATCGCGTCGAACCTGATCCACGGGGACGGTGGGCGCCTCACGGAGCGCTACGACGTCCGCTGCGACTGGGAGTGGGATCCCCGGCTGCTCGACCTGCACGCGGTCGAGCCCCTCGTCCTGCTCGGCTCGGCGTACGTCTGGTCCCACGTGCAGGTCCTGGAGGTGGCCCGGGCCGTGAAGGCGCGCCAGCCGGGGAGCCTGGTGGTGCTCGGCGGCCCGGACGTCCCCAAGCGGGCGGAGGCCGCCGAGGCGTACCTCGCCGCGCACCCCGAGGTGGACGTCCTGGTGCGGGGCGAGGGGGAGCAGAGCGCGTTCGAGCTGCTCGACGCCCTCGGGCCCCTCGACGAGGGCGCCCACCTGGCGCCGCTCGCCGGGGTCGACGGGCTCACCTACCGGTGCCGCGGCCGGATCGTGCGGACCGGCGATCGGGCGCGGATGGCGGACCTCGGCGCCGTGCCGTCGCCGTTCCTCGCCGGGCTCTTCGACACCTACGCCCACGCCCCGCTCGACCAGGTGATCCTCGAGTCCAACCGCGGCTGCCCGTACGGCTGCACGTTCTGCGACTGGGGGTCGGCCACGCAGAGCCGGATCCGCCGCCACGAGCTCGATCGGGTGATCGCCGAGCTGCGCTGGTGCGCCGCCGCCGAGGCCGAGGTGGTCTCGTTCGCCGACGCCAACTTCGGGATCTTCGCCCGCGACCTCGAGCTGGCCGCCGAGCTGGCCCGCCTGCACGCCGAGCACGGCCACCCGCGGGGCTTCGGCGCCAACTTCGCCAAGAACACGGTCAAGCACCTCGCCCCGATCATCCGGACCCTGGTGGACGCGGGCATCGTCAACCGAGGGCTGCTGGCGCTGCAGACCACCGACGAGGCGACGCTCGAGGCCGTCGCCCGGTCGAACATCAAGGTCGAGCGCTACGACGCCATCGCGGCGGAGATGCGCGAGGCGGGGCTGCCGTTCGCCGTCGAGCTGATGATGGGGCTGCCGGGCCAGACGGCCGCGTCGTTCCGCGCCGACCTGCAGCAGTGCGTCGACCGGGAGGTCGAGGGCACCGTCAACCCGACGACGGTCCTGGTGAACAGCCCGATGAACGCGCCCTCCTACCGGGAGGTCCACCGGATCGAGACGGCGAGCCCCGTGGGCCCCGGACAGCACGCCCTCGTGGTCCAGACGGCCACCTTCACGCGCGAGGAGTACGCGTCGATGCGTCGGCTGCGGCGGGCCTTCCTCCTCTGCCAGAACTTCGGCATGACCCGCCACCTCGACCGGCTGCTGCGCCAGGAGACCGGGCTGGGCGAGATCGACCTGCTGGAGCAGCGGCTCGAGGCGGCGGTCGACGACCCCGACGAGCGCGAGCGGTACCCGAACCTGCACCTCCTCCTCGGCCAGCGCTCCGATGCCCTGGTGCCCCCGGTCTCGTGGGCCGAGCTCGTCGCCGAGCTGGTCGACCACGCCACGGCCACCTACCCCGAGGCCTCTCGTGCCGCGATCGAGGTCGCCGCCGAGGTGCAGCTCGCGCACCTCCCGGCGTTCGACCGCCACCTGCCCGAGCGGCTCGTGCTCGACCACGACTACGCCGCCTGGTTCGCCGAGGTGGTGGCGGCCAAGGAGGCGGGGCACCACCGAGACTGGCCCGAGAGGGTGCCCCGGCTGGCGACCTTCGGCCCGGGCGAGCTGCTGGTCGACGACCCCCACGGGCGGGCGGCCTCCCACCTCGGCTGCAGCGTCGACCACGGCTCCCTGCTCGCCTCCTGGGAGCACCGATCGGCCGTCAGCCGGGCGCGGTTCGCCGCGACCGCGACCGCCTGAGCACGCGCGCTTCCGACCCGGTCGCGCCGGGCCGAACCGAGTGGACGCGACGGGCGCGCAGGCGGCAAGGTTGCCGCCACCATGATCGACGAGATCCGCCGCATCCAGGCCGAGTCCGCCCACCGGATCGACGGCGCCTCGACCCTCGATGAGCTGGGCGAGCTGCAGCGCGACCTGCTCGGGAAGGCATCGGCGCTCGGTGGCCTGAAGAAGCAGCTCGGTGGCCTCGATCCCGACGCGCGGCGTGAGGCCGGCCTGGCGATGAACGAGGCCACCGAAGCGCTCCGCACCGCCCTCGAGGGCCGTCGGTCGATCCTCGAGGCGAGCGCTCGACGCGAGCAGGCCGACGCGGAGCGGCTCGACCTCACCGAGGTGCGCGCCGAGCGCGACGCGGGCCACCTGCACCTGGTCACGCAGACCATCGAGGAGCTCGAGGACGTGTTCGTGGGCCTCGGCTTCACGGTGGCCGAGGGCCCCGAGGTCGAAGACGACTGGCACAACTTCACCGCGCTGAACTTCGGCCAGTTCCACCCGGCGCGCGACATGCAGGACACCTTCTTCGTCGGCCTCGGCGGCCCGAAGGAGGTCGTCATGCGCACCCACACCTCGCCCGTGCAGATCCGGGTGATGGAGGGCCAGGCCCCGCCGATCTACTCGGTGATGCCCGGGCGCGTGTACCGCAACGAGGCCACCGACTCGACGCACCTCGCCGTCTTCCACCAGCTCGAGTGCCTCGTCGTCGATCGGGGCATTACCTTCGCCCATCTCGCCGGCACCATCGATCGCTTCACCAAGGCCTACTTCGGGCCCGGCTGGACGAGCCGCCTCCGCCCGTCCTACTTCCCGTTCACCGAGCCGTCGGCCGAGTTCGACATCCAGCGCCCCGACGGCACCTGGCTCGAGCTCGGCGGCTGCGGCATGGTCCACCCCAACGTCCTCGCCAACTGCGGCATCGACCCCGAGGAGTTCTCGGGCTTCGCCTTCGGGTTCGGGCTCGACCGCCTCGCGGCCACCCGCCACGGCGTCACCGACCTGCGCGAGCTGGCCAGCACCGACGTCCGCTTCCTGGAGCAGTTCTGATGAAGGTCCTCCACTCCTGGCTCCAGGAGCTGCTCGACGCGCCCGTGGCCCCCGAGGCCATGGCCGCCGCCTTCGACGACCTCGGCACGCCCGTCGAGGAGGAGACCCGCCTCGGCGAGGGCCTCGACGGCATCGAGGTCGTGCGGGTCCTCGCGCTGAAGGGGCACCCGAACGCCGACAAGATCCAGCTCGTCGACGTGGACCGGGGCGACGGCGAGCCCCTCCAGATCTGCTGCGGTGCCTTCAACATGGCCGTCGGCGACCTCGTCCCGCTGGCCACGCTCGGCACCGTCATGCCCGGTGGGATGAAGATCGAGCGCCGCAAGCTCCGGGGGGAGTGGTCGAACGGCATGCTCTGCTCGGCGCGCGAGCTCGGGGTCTCCGACGATCACGGCGGCATCCTCGTCCTCGACCCAGCGCTCGCCCTGGGCACGCCGATCAGCGAGGCCCTCGGCATCGCGC
This sequence comes from Acidimicrobiales bacterium, assembly GCA_041394165.1. GTDB lineage: Bacteria > Actinomycetota > Acidimicrobiia > Acidimicrobiales > Iamiaceae > Aquihabitans. The sequence goes on along the minus strand of JAWKIT010000001.1, from coordinate 483,453 downwards.
CCGACGTCCTCTGGGAGCTCGAGGTCAACCCCAACCGGCCCGACGCCATGAACGTCATGGGCCTGGCCCGCGACATCGCCCCCAAGGTCGGCGTGCGGTTCGTGGCGCCCTCGGCGCCCGAGGCGGTCCCCTCCGGGGCGCCCGTCGCCTGGGGGGCGCAGGGGAGCGGCGGCGTGGCCCACGCCGAGACCTCCGCCGGCTCGTTCGGCGTCGAGGTCGTGGATCCCGCGGGGTGCGGCCGCTTCTTGGCGCGGGTGCTGCGCGGCGTCGACCCGACCGCCACGGCCCCCGACTGGATGCAGCAGCGCCTGGCCCGGGCGGGCATGCGCTCGATCTCGGCGATGGTCGACATCTCGAACTACGTGATGCTCGAGACGGGCCAGCCCAACCACCCCTACGACCTCGATGCGATCGCCGGCGCCCGGCTGCGGGTGCGCCGGGCCGTCGACGGCGAGCAGATCACCACGCTCGACGACGTCGAGCGCACGCTCACCGCCGACGACCTCCTCATCTGCGATGGCGACGACCGCCCGGTCGGCATCGCCGGGATCATGGGCGGGGCCGCGGGTGAGATCGCCGAGGGCACCACGAACGTGCTGCTCGAGATGGCCTGGTTCGATCCGACCTCGATCTCCCGCTCCTCGCGCCGGCTGGGGCTGCGGTCGGAGGCGTCGGCCCGCTTCGAGAAGGGCATCGACCCCGGGGTCGGCCAGCTCGCCGCCGATCGCTTCTGCCAGCTGGCCGCCGAGATCTGCGGCGCCACGACGGAGCCGGTGCAGGTCGACGTGCGCGGCCGGCTGCCGGAGCGACCGGCGGTGCTCGTGCGCACCGGCCGGGTGAACGCCCTGCTCGGCACCGAGCTGTCCGCGGACCAGATCGCCGGGCTGCTCGATCCGATCGGCTTCACGGCCACCGCGGTGGGCGACGACCACGAGGTGCAGGTCCCCACCTGGCGCTACGACTCCGCCACCGAGATCGACGTGATCGAGGAGGTCGGCCGCCACTTCGGCTACCGCAACATCGCGAACCGGGAGCTGACGGCGCCCCGAGCCGGACGCCTCACCGCCACCCAGCTCGAGCGTCGGTCGGTGCGGCGGCTGCTCACCGGCCTCGGGCTGGCGGAGACGCTGCCCCTCCCGTTCCTCGCGCCGGGCCAGCTCGCGGCCTCCGGGCTCGATCCGTCGGGCATCGAGCTGGTCAACCCGCTCGTGGCCGAGGAGTCGGTCCTGCGCACGGCGCTCCTGCCCGGCCTCGTCGCGGCGGTCGGCCGCAACCACGCCCGCCGCCAGCTCGGCGTGGGCCTGTGGGAGATCGGCCACGTGTTCCTGCCGGCGCCGGACGGCCAGGTGCTGCCCGACGAGCGCGAGCACGTCGCCGTGATCCTCGCCGGGCGCGAGGCGCCGTCGGCCGTCGAGGTGTGGCAGGTGCTGGCCGAGCAGCTGCGGCTGGAGCAGCCCGCGGTCCGCAACGCCGAGCTCCCCGGCCTGCACCCCACCCGAGGCGCCGAGGTCCTCGTGGCGGGGACGTCGCACGGCATCGTCGGCGAGATCGACCCCGAGGTGCTCGCCCGCCACGACATCGGCGAGCGGGTCGCCTACCTCGAGGTCGACCTCGGCGCCCTGTTCGCCGCCCGCGCCGCAGCGAGGCGTACCGCCAGATCAGCCGGTTCCCGGCGAGCGACATCGACCTCGCCTTCGTGGTGCCGACGGAGGTCAGCGCGATCGACGTCGAGCGCACCCTCGCCGCCGGCGACGAGCTCGTGTGGTCGGTCCGGCTCTTCGACGTGTACCGCGGCGCGGGCATCGCCGAGGGCGCGCAGCCTGGCGTTCGCCGTGCGGCTCCAGTCGGTCGATCGCACCCTCACCGACGCGGACCAGTCAAGTCGACGACCTGGTCGCCGGCGCAGAGGAGTCGCCGAGAGGTGCGCCAGCGCCTCATCGCCGCGGTCGAGTCGGCCCACGGCGTTACCCACGCTGCGCGGCTGGCGTGACTTCGGCTGCAGGCGACCGCGTCAGGCGACACGCGATCGCCTTCGGGGTCGGCGCCAGACGGAGACAACGGAGACCGTGGCCCGTGCTCTCGCTGGTGTACGGCGAGCGGTCCCAGTCCGCCCACCGGTGCTCGAGCTCCATGCCGGCGAGCCGCGCCATCAGGTCGAGCTCGGCGGGATAGGCCCAACGGTGCTGCGAGGTGAACCCGTCGATGCGGTCCGCGGGTGTACCTATGGTGCGAGGTGAGCAGCTGGTTCGCCACGTCGTACTCGTCCACGCCCACGTGATCGGGGACGGTCGAAGGCCACGAACCGCTGCCCGGGAGCGAGCAGCCGGAGGCGGGGAGCCCGGCCTCGACCACGAAGCGGCCACCCGGACCGAGGTGGGCGGCCGCGTTGGCGAAGCAGTCCACCTGGGCATCCTGGGTGAGCAGGTTGGAGAGCGTGCTGAACACGAGGTACACGAGGGCGAACTCGCCGGGCACGCGGGTCGTCGCCATGTCGCCGATCGCCACCTCGAGGGCGGCCCCGCCCGCCTTCTCGCGCAGCTTCGCCACCATGGCCCGACTCCGCTCGATCCCGTGGACCGGCACCCCTCGCTCGGCGAGGGGGAGGGCCACCCGGCCCGTCCCGATGGCGAGCTCGAGCGCCCGGCCGTCGCCGGCCAGCGCCGCGAGGGCGTCGACCGTCGGGCCGAGCACCTCTGGTCGGAACCGATCGGCCACGTCGGCGTCGTAGGTCGCCGCGGCCGCCTCGTCGAAGATCCCGTCGTCGTGCTCGTCGCCCACCATCGGGCCAGGCTCGCAGCCTCGCGGGCGACGGCGGCCACGTGTTTGCGACCGGGCAGCCGTGCGGCGCCTCGTAGCCTTCCGGCGATGCACCAGATCGGGCCGTACCGCTTCACCGAGCAGGACGTCGAGCGCACGCTGGCGCACCGCCTGACGCTCTTCGACCTGCTGCCCGGGGGATGGCCGCCCGACCCGTCGAGCCCGGCGGCCCCCCATCGTGCCGTCGTGGAGGCGCTCTCCGACGAGCAGGTCGCCGGCGACCCGCACCGCGGTCGATGTGCTGTGGCAGGAGTGGCGATCGGCGATCGCCGCACTGCGCGCCGTCGGCGCCTTCGGGCGGTCGGCGGAGGGCGCGGTCGCCGGGGTCTTCGCCGGCGCCGGTGGGGTGCCGAAGCAGGCGATCGACGAGGCCGTGGTCGGGTGGTCCGGCGTGGAGGGGGACGTGCAGTCGACCCGGGTGCACCACGGTCGGCCGTGGCAGGCGCTGTGCCTGTGGTCGGTCGAGGTCATCGACGGGCTGAACGCCGCCGGTCACGCGCTCTTCCCCGGTGCGGCAGGGGAGAACGTCACGCTCACCGGGCTCCCCTGGGATCGGGTCGTGCCGGGTGCGCAGCTCCAGGTCGGCGAGGTTCGCTGCGAGCTCAGCGCATGGGCGCTGCCCTGCAAGAAGAACGCCCGGTGGTTCGCCGGCGGCGACTTCGACGCCATGCACCACCGCCACGGCCCGGTGAGCCGGATCTACGCGACCGTCCTCGAGCCGGGCACGATCCGCGCCGGCGACGCCGCCGTCCTCGAGCCCGACGCCTGACGCCTGGCGCGGCAGGGTCGCTCAGGCGTGCAGCGCTCGGGCCAGCGCCGCGATCGCCTCGCGCTCGTAGGCCTTGGCCGAGGGGAGGAGGCGGGTGAAGGCGAAGCTCGGGTGGACGTGGCCCGCGAGGATGCGGAAGTCGACCTCGACCCCGGCATCGGCGAGGGCCTTGGCGTAGGCGACGCCATCGTCGCGGAGCTTGTCGAACTCGCAGCTGGTGATCCACGCCGGCGGCAGGCCGGACAGGTCGGGGGCGTGCAGCGGCGAGGCGTAGGGCTCGGTGGCCTTGGCGCGGTCGCCCATCAGGTACGCGTCGAGGAACTCCTCGATGGCGGCGAGGTCGAGCAGGTTGCCGTCGGGGACCTCGTGCACCGATGGCTGCGACATCGTCAGGTCCACCGCAGGCACGTCGAGCCACTGGTACCGGATCGTCGGCCCCTCCCGATCGCGCGCCATCAGGCAGACGGCGGCCGCCAGGTTGGCGCCGGCCGATTCGCCCCCGATCGACACCCGCTCCGGGTCGATGCCCAGCTCCTCGGCGTGCTCGACCAGCCAGCAGAGGGCGGCGTAGCAGTCCTCCGGCGGGGTCGGGTAGGCGTTCTCGGGCGCCATCCGGTAGTCGACGGAGGCGACCGTGCAGGTGGCGCCGGCGGAGATCTCCCGGCACCGAGGGTCGCGCTCCTCGAGCGTGCCGACGCACCAGCCGCCGCCGTGGAGGAAGACGTGGAGCGGGGTGGGCCCCGCGGCCCGGGGTGCGTAGAGCCGAACCACGATCTGCCCACCGGCGACCGGGACCATCACGTCGCGCTCGGACGCGGGCGTGGGACCGGCGGCCATGACGACGCCCCGGCCCCGCTTCGCCATCACCGCGCCGCTGAAGCGGCGGTCGCGGAAGGTGCCGCACGCGCTCGGGGTCGAGGCGGGAGTAGAGGGCGACGATCTTGGCGACGCGAGGGTCGAGCGGCACGGCTGGCTCCTGGGGCGGGGGTGGCGAGGGTGTTCGGCGCGAGGCCGACCCCCGGACGGCCGCGACGCTAGGCCACGCTCGGACGCGTCATCCTCGGCGCTGGAACCGGAAGGCGGCGCCGGTGGAGAACTCGGTCAGGGTGACCGTGGCGGGGATCGGTGCCGGCTCGGCCGACGGGTCCTCGACGATGCGCCACCGGGCGAGCTCGCCGGCGGCGGCATCGGTCCGCTCGACCGAGGCGGTCCGCACGAGCGTGACGACCGTGGCGTGGAGGACCTCGTCGCCGCCGGGGCCGGCGAGGATGGCCGGCCACGACAGCCCGTCGAGCTCCGCCGTCCCCGGCGAGGGGCGCACGGCCACCACGAGCGCGTCGCCCTCGCGGGCGAGGTGAAGGTCGACGTACCCGCGAGGCAGCAGCAGGGGGTGGACGCGGAGCACCTCGGCCAGCCCATCCAGGTCGGGCGCGAGGTCCAGCGCCGCGGCGAGGCGCTTGGTGGTCACGCCGGCGACGCCCGCCGCCTGGGCCGCCCCCACTTCGATCACCTGCTCGGGCGGGAGCCGGTCGGCCACCTCGACCAGGTACGACCGGGCGAGGAGCTGGCCCTGGAGCGCCACCTCGTCGCAGATCCGGCCGAGGGTCGCCGACGAGAACCGCTCCATCACGAGGTCGGGGTCGAGCGCGGCGGCGTAGCGATCCCAGCCGTCGTCGGTGGGGAGGTCGGGGTCGGCGACGGCGAGCGGGAGCTCGGCGGCGTTGGACCGGGCCATCGCCCGGGCCTGCTCGGGCACGGGGAGGGCGACGGCATCGGGCTCGATCGTCACCGTCCACGCGCAGTGGGGGTGGCGGTCGGCCGGCACGCGAGGAGGGCGGTGGACCGGGCGGACCTGGGCCCGGGGGTTCGCTGCGGTCGCGGTGGCGTCGAACGTCGGGTCCTCGATGGTGTGGCACATGGCATGGACGAACTCGTCGCCCATCGGCTCGACGTCCATGAGTGCGCCGCAGTGGTCGAGGTGGAACGTCCCGTGCCGGTCGTCGATCACCTGGTAGCGGAAGTCGAGGAACTCCGGAGGCGCACCGATGTCGAGCTGCATCCCCTTGAAGGTGGTCTCCACCGTGTCGCCCTCGAAGTCGAGGAGGCGCTGCATGCGCTTGGCGTAGACCGGGCTGGCACCCATCCACTCGGCGATGGCGATCTCGGTCATCCCCTCGCGCCCGAATCGCGAGATCAGGTGCGGCATCCCCGAGCGGTCGATGAGGTGGCCGCAGAGCAGCAGCTCCCGGGCGAGCTCGGCGAGCTGCGCGTGGCTGCGGCCGGCCCAGGGCCGCGCGACGTCGCTCACGGCTGATCCGGTTCGGAGGCGAGGCGGGCGACGATCTTCTCGACCTCCATGTTGAGCTTGGCGGCACGCGGCCACCCGGCGTAGTGCGCCAGGAAGACGACGATGGCCCGCAGGTCGTCGGCGTCGAGCTCGCCGAGCCGGGTCGCGGCATCGAGCTGGAGCCCCGCCACGTCCTCCAGCCCGGACCCGGCTGCCAGGCCGATCAGGAGCAGGCGCCGCTCCTTCACCGAGAGGTTCCCCTCCGCCCACACGCGGCCGAAGAGGTGGTCGATCGTGTACTCCACGAAGGAGCCCTCGACGTGGTCCACGTCCCAGCCGTAGACCGCCTTCATGTTGGCCTTGCCCCGCGTGCGGAGCTCGTCGTCGCTCATGGTCGCGTCCTCTCGGTCCGGCCGCGCTCGGTGGTCGTGGTCCGCGCCCCGCCGCGGCAGCGCGGGTGGCGGCTGGGGTGGGTCGGGTCAGTCGTCGTGGGGGACGCCGAGGGCGGCGCCCAGGTGGTCGTGGGCGAGGCGGGCGATCGGGAGGTCGAGACCGTGCTCGGCGGCCAGGGCCAGGGCCAGGGCGAGGTCCTTCTCGCCGAGCCCGCGCGTGTGGGTGAAGATCGCCTTCAGGCCGTCGTCGTCGGCGAGCGGCCCGGCCGAGCGGCGCAGCATCACCGCCCCGGGACCACCGGTGATCCGGTCGCTGTGGCGCACGACCTCCCCGAGGAGCTGCAGGTCGACGCCGGCGGCCTCGGCGAGCCGGTACGCCTCGCCGACCGCGGCGTAGCTCGCGAAGGTGATGAGGTTCCGCGCCAGCTTGGCCCGCGTGCCGGCGCCCACCGGGCCGAGGTGGGCGACGAGCGTGCCGAGGAGGGCGAAGGGCTCGCGCACCTGGGCCACCGCCTCCTCGGAGCCGCCGACCATCAGCGCCAGGGTGCCGGCGTGGGCGCCCCTGAAGCCCCCGCTGACCGGAGCGTCGATGACCTCCACCCCGTGGGCGGCGGCGATGCCGGCCAGGCGGGCCGGCGTGTCGGCCTCGACGGTCGAGTGGACGGCCACCACGGTCCCGGGTGCCGCCGCGGCGAGGATGCCGTCGGTGCCGCTCAGGACCTCGGTCACCTGGGCGTCGTCGCGGACCATGATCGAGATCACGCTCGCCCGCCGGGCGACCTCGGCGGGGGACCGGGCCACGTGGGCGCCGCCGGCGGCGAAGGGCTCGGTGGCGGGCGGGTGGACGTCGAAGACGGTCAGCCCGCCGGGCCACTCGAGCCAGCGGGTCGCCATCGGCGCGCCGATCTGGCCGAGCCCGATGAAGCCGACGCCTGCGTGGGTTGCGTCGCTCATCGGAAGATCTGCCCGCCGTCGACGTTCAGGATCTGGCCGGTGATCCACGCGGCATCGTCGGAGAGGAGGAACAGGCAGGCGCCCACCATGTCGGCGGGCTGGCCGGGACGCTTGATGGCGAGGTCCTTCACCAGGCTGGCCACCATGCCCTCGCCGACCTGGTTGCGGGTCGCCTCGGTGTCGGTGGGGCCCGGGGCGATGGCGTTGACCCGGATGCTCCGACCGCCGAGCTCGTGGGCGAGCTGCTGGGTGAGCCCGTTGATGCCGACCTTGGCCAACCCGTAGAAGCCCGAGTACAGCCACGCCGCCGTGGACGACTGGTTGACGATGGCGCCCCCGCCCCGGGCCGTCATCGGCTCGAGGCAGGCCCGGGTCACGACCAGCGCGCCGTCCATGTTCACCGCCATGAAGCGGCGGTAGTAGTCCCAGTCCACGGTCACCAGCAGGTCGAACTGCATGGTCCCGTAGATGGCGGCGTTGTTGACGAGCAGATCGATGCCGCCGAACCGCTCGACCGCCTCCCTGGCCATGGCGTCCGCCGACGCGGGGTCGCTCACGTCGCAGCGCACGAAGGCCGCCGCGCCACCGGCGTCGGCATCGATGGAGGCGGCGGTCGCCGCGCCGCGCTCCGCATCCACGTCGGCCACCACCACGTTCGCGCCCTCGGCGGCGAGCGCCCGGGCGTAGGCCTCGCCGATGCCACCTGCCGCACCGGTGACGATGGCCACCTTGTCGTCGAACCGTCCCATCTCGTCCCTCTCCTAGACCGCTTCTGCGATCGCCTTGGTCTCGAGGTACTCCTCGAAGCCCTGCACGCCCATCTCGCGCCCGATGCCCGATGCCTTGTAGCCGCCGAAGGGCACGTCACCCGAGTACCAGACGCCACCGTTCACGCTCATGGTGCCGGTCCGCACGGCGCGCGCCACGGCCCAGGCTCGCTCGGAGTCGCCCGAGTGCACCGCCCCGGACAGCCCGTAGGGCGAGTCGTTCGCAAGGCGAACCGCATCGTCGTCGCCGTCGTGGGGGATGGCGACGAGGACCGGGCCGAAGATCTCCTCGCGAGCCACCCGCGACGAGTTGTCGAGCCCCACCACCAGCGTCGGGTCGATGAAGAAGCCACGGTCGTGGGCCGCCGACCGGCCGCCGCCGGTGGCGAAGGTGCCGCCCTCCTCCGTCGCGAGGCGGAGGTAGCCCTCGATCCGGTCGCGCTGGCGGGCTGAGATCACCGGCCCGCAGATCGTGCCCGGATCCAGCGGGTCCTTCGCACCCAGCGCCTCCATGGCCGCCACGGCGGCGGCCACGCCCTCGTCGAAGCGAGCCCGGGGGAGCAGCAGGCGCGTGGTGATGGCGCAGCCCTGCCCGGCGTGGGTGCAGGCGGCGAAGGCGGCCATGCCGGCCGCCCCGGCGACGTCTGCGTCGTCGAGCACGATGAACGCGGACTTGCCGCCCAGCTCGAGGAACACCCGCTTGAGCGTCTCGGCCGAGGCGGCCATGACCTTCTTCCCGGTGGCGGTCGAACCGGTGAACGACACGACGTCCACGCGAGGATCCGACGACAGCATCGCCCCGATGGCGTGGTCCGAGCTGTTGACCACGTTCAGCACGCCTGGCGGCAGGTCGGTCTCGGTCGCGGCGATCTGGGCCACCGCCGCGGCCGCCCACGGCGTGTCGGGCGCCGGCTTGAGCACCACGGTGCAGCCGGCGGCGAGGGCGGGGCCGAGCTTCGCCAGGTTGATCTGGTGGGGGAAGTTCCACGGCGTGATGGCGCCCACCACGCCCGCCGCCTCCTTCTCCACCCACCGCCGGGTCTTGATGCCCACCGGCGTGGCCTCGCCCAGGTCCGTGCGCCACGCGTAGCGCTCGGCCAGGTCGGCCGCCCAGAGGAGGTCCTCGATCGGCGAATCGAGCTGGGCGATCGACGTGAGGAAGCGGGGGGCACCGACCTCGGCGATGGTCAGCTCGCGCAGCTCGTCCGCGTGCGACACGAGGGCGTCGTGCAGCTGGCGCAGGCACTGCGCCCGGAAGGCGTGGTCGCGCGCCCACGACGTGGCGTCGAACGCGGTGCGCGCGGCGCCGATGGCGGCGTCGAGGTCGGCGGCGGTGCCATCCGCGGCGACGCCGAGCACCTGCTCGGTGGCGGGGTTGATCGTCTCGAAGGTCGCGCCGCCCGCAGCGGGCACGAGGCGACCGTCGATCAGGTTCCGGTCGAGGCCCTCCATCAGGAGCGGCCCTCCCAGAGGTTCACCGGCGCCTTGCCCTGCGGGTAGTAGCCCGGCAGGTCCGGCTTCATCGAGCGGTTCATGCGCCCGACCATGCCCTCGGAGAGCTGGCCTGCCGTCATCATCTCCATGAACAGCGAGGCGGCGTTGCCGAAGTCGAACCAGTCGCGCTGCCAGCGCCACTGGAAGTTCCCGCCGTAGATGAACCAGCTGCCGCCGATGCCGGCGATCTCGTAGCGGCTGCCGTCCTCGCGGGTGGCGTCGGCGATCTGGCGCCAGAAGCCGATCACCATGCCCTTCTGGTCGTCGATCACGATCTCCTCGTACGGGTACTCCCACCCATCGAGGCCCTCCATCTCGTAGCCGAGGGCGATCTCGCGGATCTCCTCACGCCCCACGGCCATGAAGTCGGTGCGGTCGCCGTAGTTCCAGCCGTAGGTGGCGTCCTCGGTGTAGAGGTCGGCCATCGGCTTCCAGTCGCCGGCGGCCTCGGCGTCGCGGTTGGCCTGCAGCCAGCGCTGCACCATCTCCTCGAGCTCCTCGCGGGGATACGCGGTCATGGCAGGTTCCCTTCTGTCCCGGGCGGGACGGTCAGTCCTCGACGATCGAGAGAGCGTGGGTGGGGCAGTACCTCACGGCCAGCTCGGCGGCCTTGCGGTGCCCGTCGCCGGGCTGCTCGTCGAGCACGACCACCTGGCCCGACTTCGGCACCTCGAAGAGCTCGGGCGCTTCGCCCTCGCAGGTGCCGTGGCCCTGGCAGAGGTCGCGGTCGACCACGATGCGGAACCCCATCACGCCACCCCCTCGGACGAGCGGGCCCGGCGCTTGTGGTGGACGGCGCAGGGCTGGGCCAGCTGCACGACCATCTTCGAGTGGTCGTTGCGGTAGCTGTCGGGCGGCTGCGCGGGCGTCAGCTCCCAGTCGCGCAGCAGCACCGTGAAGATCGCCTTCAGCTGCATCAGGGCGAACGCCGCACCGACGCAGCGGTGGCGCCCGGCGCCGAAGGGATCCAGTTCCAGGGGTTGTCGAGATCGTCCTGGCGAGGCTCGAGGTACCGGCTCGGGTCGAACTCGTCGGGGTCCTCGAAGGCCCCGGCGAGCCGGTTCGAGACCGAGATCGAGGCGCCGACGAGCTTGCCGGCCTGGACGTGGTAGCCGCCCACGTCGAACGGCTCCTTGGCCAGGCGCAGCAGGAGGATGAGCGGCGGTGCAGCCGGAGCGTCTCCTTGATCGACGCTTCCAGCCACGGCACCTCTCGGAGGTCCTGGTAGGTGACGACCCCGCCGCCGGCATCGGCGAGCGCGTCCATCTCGGCCACCACCTTCGCCAGCACGTCGGGGTGGCGGATGAGCTCGATGATCAGCCAGGAGGCCGTGGTGGAGGTCGTGTGGTGGCCGGCGAACATCATCGAGATGAACATGCCGGTGATGGTGTCGGCGGAGAAGTAGTCGACCGTCGGGGTTCGTGATCGACATGAGCACGTCGACCAGGTCGCGCTCCTCGCCGTCGACGGGAGGTCCTGCCGCTCGCCGGCGGTCCATGATCCCTGGATGATCTCGACCAGCTCGGCCCGGGCGGCGTCGCGCCGGCGAGCTCTCGATGTCCGCGTAGGGGTCGACGAAGGCGATGGCGTCGGTGCCGCTCGAGGTCGTGGAAGAGCTCGGCCACGTGGCCGTCGAGCTCCTCGCGGAACTTGTGGCCGATGAAGGCCGCGGTCGAGGTGTAGATGAAGAGCTCGGCAGTGAAGTCGAGCAGGTCGATCGTCCCCTCGTCGTCCCAGTCGGCCAGCATGCGCTCGATCTCGGCGGTGATGGTGGCGGCGTGGCCCCGCATGAACTTGTCGCGCAGGCTCTGGTTGTGCAGCGCCCGGCGACGCTCCTCGGGCGACGCATCGAACACGACGCCCTCGCCGAAGACCGGCGTCATGAACGGGTAGGCGGCCGCCTGATCGAGCTCCTCGTCGGTCGCTCGGAAGAAGACCTCGTTGGCCTCGGCCCCGGTGAGCAGCACCACGTCCTTGTCGGCGAGGCGGAACTCGCCGACGTCGCCGCACTCGTCGCGCCGCGCTGCATCAGGGCGATCGGATCGACGCGGAGCTCCTCGAGGTGACCGGTCTCGCCGTCGCCCCCGACACCTTCGGTGGCTCGGGGAGCGTGGGGGAGCGGGTGTCGGTCATCGGTGGCTCCGATCGGGGACGACGGGGGCTTCGGGCTGCACCTCGATGAGGCTGAGGTGGGTCCCCTTGGGAGCCGACACCATGGCGACGATGGCATCGGCCACGTTGTGGGGGAGCAGGGCGCCGTTGTGGCGCAGCAGGCCCCAGCGCTCCCAGGCCGGGATGATGTGCAGGACGGTGGCCTCGTCCCAGTCCGTGCCCTGCTCGGTGCTCGACGGGCCCGGGCGCACCATGCCGACCCGCACGCCGGTGCCCTCGAGCTCCATCTGCATGGCCCGGCTGAGCCCCTCGAGGCCGGACTTGGCGGCGACGTAGGCGGCCATGTGGGTGCGGGGGTGGATGACGACGTCGGAGGTCACGAGCACGACGTCGCCGTGGCCCCGCTCGACCATCGCCGGGCCGAGGCGGGCGAGGAGGCGCTGGCTGCCGAGGAGGTTGACGTGGACGTTGCGGGCGAACTCGTCGGGATCGTCCGCCATCGCGGTGGACGAGCTGATCTGGCCGGCGTTGGCGACGACGACGTCGAGCGGACCGAGCGCGTCGGCGGCCGCATCGGCGCAGGCGTCGATCGAGCCCGGGTCGGCCAGGTCGAGCGCCAGGGCGACGGCCTCGCCGCCCTCGGCTCGGATCCTCTCGGCCAGCGCCTCGAGCCGGTCGAGCCGGCGGGCGGTGAGCACGACCGGGTGGCCGGCGGCGGCCAGGTGGCCTCGGCCGCGGCGCCGATGCCGGATGAGGCTCCGGTCACGAGGGCGGGGCGACGCTCGGGGTGGGGCTCGAACCGGGGCATCAGCGCGCCACCACCGTGGTGGGGAGGTGGGCGAAGCCGCGCACGTTGACCGAGTGGACCCGCTCGGTGCCGGCCGGGTCGATGTCGTAGGAGCGCACCCGCCTCATCAGCTCCTCGAGCACCACCTGGCCCTCGAGGCGGGCGAGGGAGGCGCCCATGCAGAAGTGGCGGCCGACGCCGAAGCTGGCGATGCCGGCGGTCTCCCGGTCCCGGTCGAGGTCGAAGCGATCGGGGTCGGGGAAGGCGCGCTCGTCGCGGTTGGCCGAGCCGGCGAGCAGCACGATCCGATCGCCCTTCGGCACCACCTGGCCGTGGAGCTCGACGTCCTGCGTCGTCACTCGGGCGAGCAGCTGGCTCGACGTGTCGTAGCGCAGCGTCTCCTCGACCCAGGCGGGGATGCGTCCGTGGTCGGCGTGCACCTTGGCCAGCTCGTCGGGGTTGCGCCAGGCCCAGTACCAGGCGTGGGCGAGGAGCTTGGTGGTCGTCTCGTTCCCGGCCACGACCATGAGGAAGAGGAAGCCGGTGATCTCGTCGTCGGTGAGGCGATCGCCGTCGACCTCGGCTGCACACAGCGCCGAGATCAGGTCGTCGCCGGGGTTGGCCCGGCGCGCGGCGATCATGTCGGCGTAGTAGACGACGAGGTCCAGCGCGGCCGCGATCCCCGCCGGCGGGACGTCGGTCACGCCCTCCTCGCGGTGGATCAGCAGGTCCGACAGGCGCCGCAGCTCGGCTCGGTCGGCCCTCGGCACGTCGAGCATCTCGGAGATGACGTCCATCGGCAGCTTGCCGGCGAGGTCATCGACGAAGTCGAACGAGCCCTGCTCCAGGCACACGTCGAGGTGCTCGACGGTGAGGGCCCGGATGCGGTCCTCCATGCCGGCCACGCGGCGCGGCGTGAAGCCCCGGGCCACCAGGCCGCGCATGCGCCCGTGCTGGGGCGGGTCCATGGCGAGGAAGCTCATCGTGCGGTGGGCGTGCGGGCCGCTGGCTGCCGGATCGATCGACACGCCCTCGGCGTTCGAGTACCGCTCGCTGTCGCGGAACGCCGCCATCACGTCGGCGTGGCGGCTGAGCGCCCAGAAGCCGCGCTCGTCGTTGCGGTACAAGGGCGCCTCCTCCCGCATGCGGCGGTAGGTGGGGTAGGGGTCCTCGTGGATCTCGTAGGCGTACGGGTCGTACACGAGGGGCTCGCTGGTCACGGTCATCGGGCGGCGCCTCCCAGCACCAGCTCGGCGGTCTCGGCGAGGAGCCGCGGCACGTCGTCGTAGGCGAGGTGGCCGGTGCCCACCTGGAGCAGGGCGCCGCTGGTGGCCAGCTCGAGGGTCCGGATGGCGGTGGGCTCGGCGTCGTCGCCCAGGGCGTCGACGAGGCGGCGGTGCACCTCGAGGCCGATCCGCGCCCGCAGGTCGCGGACCTCGGGGTCGTCGGCGAGCATGGCGACCGTCACCGCGGCGGCCAGCTCGGTCTCCTCGGAGACGGCGAGCGCGAAGGCGAGCAGGGCGTCGGTGGCCCGCGCCGCCGCGGGGCGCCCCGGATCGGGCGTCGACTCGGGCTGGGCGGCGAACCGGCGCAGGTACACCTCCGACACCAGGTGCTCCTTCGAGGCGAAGTAGGTGTAGGCCGTGGCCGGTGCGACCCCGGCGCGCTTGGCCACGTTGCGGACGGTCATCGCGGCGTAGCCGACCTCGACCACCTCCTCGGCCGCGGCCTCGACCAGGCGGTCCACGGGGCGCGCCTGGCGGTCGCTCAGGTGGCGGCGCGGCGCCTGCGGGCGCTCCTGGACACCTGTGCTGGACACGAGTCCAGGTTCTACGGCGAGCCGCCGCGCCTGTCAAGGACCCCGCCTCCGTCCGACCCGCGCCTCCCGATGCGTACTGACCCTCGCCCTCGTTGGCCGGCCACCGAAGATCGCGGTCAGTTCCCTCGGTCTTGCATAGGCATGCACGGACGTACATAGACTTCGGCGCATGGCGCATCGGGTCGGCATCGTGGGGGCATCGGGGTTCACGGGCGCGGAGCTGCTCCGCCTGGTGGCCGGCCACCCCGACCTCGAGCTGGTGTTCGCCACGGGCGACAGCCAGGCGGGCACGCGGGCGGCGGATCTCTACCCGAGCCTCTCGGCTGCCTACCCCGACCTGGTCTTCGCCCCGTACCAGGAGGGGATGGCCGACGACGTCGACGTCGTCTTCTGCGGCCTCCCGCACGGCGCCTCGCAGGCCATCGTGCCGTCGCTGCTCGGCCCCGATCGCCTGGTGGTCGACCTCGCCGCCGACTTCCGGCTGAAGGACGCCTCGCTCTACCCGCGGTGGTACGGCGAGGAGCACACCGTGCCCGAGCTGCTGGCCGACGCCGTCTACGGCCTGCCCGAGCTGTTCCGCGACGAGCTCCGCACGGCGACGCTGATCGCCACGCCGGGCTGCTACGTCACCACCGCCACGCTCGCCCTGGCCCCGCTCCTCGCGTCCGGGCTGGTGGAGCCCACGGGCATCGTGGTCGACGCGGCCAGCGGGGTGTCGGGCGCCGGCCGTCCGCCCAAGCCGACCACCACGTTCTGCGCGGTCGACGAGGACTTCACCGCCTACGGGCTGCTGGACCACCGGCACACGCCCGAGATCGAGCAGAACCTCGCCCACGCCGCCGGCGCCCCGGCCCAGGTGCTGTTCACGCCGCACCTGGCGCCGATGAACCGGGGCATCCTGGCCACCTGCTACGCCCGGCCCGTCGGATCCACCAGCACCGAGGCGCTGCTCGCCGCCCTCCACGACGCGTACGACGCCGAGCCGTTCGTGGTGGTCGTCGACGGGTCGCCGTCGACGAAGGCGACGCTCGGCTCCCAGCAGGTGCACGTGACGGCCCGGGCCGACGAGCGGACGGGGTGGGTCGTGGCCATCGCGGCGCTCGACAACCTCACCAAGGGGGCGAGCGGGGGAGCGGTCCAGGCCGCCAACGTGGCGCTGGGCGTCGACGAGACGGCCGGCCTGCCGCTGGTCGGCCTCTACCCGTAGCCCGATCGGCCACCATGGACCGCTCGGACCGCCAGGAGGGAACCAGATGAGCGTCACCGCAGCCAAGGGGTTCGTCGCCGCCGGCGTCGCGTGCGGCATCAAGGCCTCCGGCGACCCCGACCTCTCGCTCGTCGCCACCGCGAGCGGCCGCCCGGTCGAGGCAGCCGCCGTCTTCACCGACAACAAGATGACCGCAGCGCCCGTGCTCACCTCCGACGAGCACCTCCGCCGCACGGGCGGCCACGCCGCCGCCGTGATCTTGAACTCCGGCAACGCGAACGCCGCCACCGGTGCGCCGGGCCGACGCGACGCCCAGGCGATGTGCGCGGCGACGGCGGCCGAGCTGGGCTGCGAGCCCCACGAGGTGCTGGTGTGCTCGACGGGCCTGATCGGCATCCCGCTGCCGATCGACGTGATCCTCGCGGGCGTCCCCGCGCTGGCGGCGGCGCGCACCACACAGGGCGGCCCTGCCGCAGCCGAGGCCATCCGCACCACGGACACGCACCGCAAGGAGGTCGTGGTGCCGGTCGGCGACTCGGGAGCGGTCGTCGGCGGGATGGCCAAGGGGCGGCGATGCTCGCCGAACATGGCGACGATGCTCGCCGTGCTCACGACCGACGCCGAGGTGCCGTCGGCGGACCTGCGGCGCATGCTCCGAGCCGGGGTCTCCACCAGCTTCAACGTGCTGATGACCGATGCGTGCCGGTCCACGAACGACACGGTGATCATCCTGGCCAGCGGCGAGGCCGGGCCGGTCCCTGATGACGACCTGGCCGCCGCCATCGGCGAGGCCTGCGCCCAGCTGGCGTTCCAGATGGCCTCCGACGCGGAGGGCGCCACCAAGGTGGTGAAGCTCACCGTGAAGGGCGCGGCGAGCGACGCCGACGCTGACGCCGGCGCTCGCGCCATCGCCCGCAGCGCGCTGTGCAAGTGCTCGTGGTTCGGCCAGGACCCGTACTGGGGGCGCCTGGCCAGCGAGCTCGGCAGCGCCGGCATCGCCTTCGACCAGGAGCGGGTGTCGGTCTGCTACGGCGGCATCCGGGTGGCCGAGGGCGGCGTGAGCATCCCCCACGACGAGGCCGCGGTGGCGGCCGTGATGGCCGAGCGCCACCTCGAGATCGACTGCGACCTCGGCCTCGGCGACGGCGCCGCGCTGATCCTCACCAACGACCTCACCCACGAGTACATCGACGAGAACACCGGCGGCAGCTGATGGCCCCCGGGCCCGTGGTCCGCCGCGGGGGACCCGACGACCTCATCGCCACCGCGGCGCTCCGGTGGCGATGGCGGGTGGAGGAGGGGCCCGAGCGTCCCGCCGTGACCCTGGAGGCGTTCACCACGGCGCTGGGGGAGTGGCTGGCGGACCACGCGGCGACCCATCGGACCTTCGTCGCCGAGGTCGAGGGCGATGTGGTCGGGATCGGCTGGCTCGCCGTGGTGCACCGCATCCCCGGGCCCGAGGTGTGGGACCGCCGGGCCGGGCTGGTGCAGGCCCTCTACGTGGTGCCCGAGGCGCGCGACCAGGGCATCGGCGGCGCCCTCCTGGACGCGATGGTCGCTCACGCTCGGGAGATCGGCCTCCAGTACCTCGGGGTGCACCCGAGCGAGCGCTCGGTCCCGTTCTACCGGCGCCGCGGGTTCGGGTCCTACGAGCGGGGCTTCGAGCTCCGCTTCTGAGATCCTCTTGCATAGCCATGCATAAGCCTGCATAGAATCGGGCGATGGCTGACGAACCGTCCGCAGAGCCCGCCGCCCTGGCCGAGGTCGACGCGCCCACGCGCGCGGCCATCCTCGTCGAGGCGCTGCCCTACATCCAGGCGTTCTCGGGCAAGACGGTGGTCGTGAAGTTCGGTGGCAACGCCATGGTCGACGAGGCCCTCGCGCACTCCTTCGCGGCCGACGTCGTCCTCCTGCGGGCGGTCGGGCTGAAGGTGGTCGTCGTGCACGGCGGCGGCCCCCAGATCGGCGAGCTGCTCGGCAAGCTGGGCAAGCAGAGCGAGTTCCGCGACGGCCTCCGCGTCACCGACGAAGAGACCCTCGACGTCGCCCGGATGGTCCTCACCGGCCGGGTCAACGCTGACATCGTCTCGGCCATCAACCTCCGCGACCAGGTGGCGGTCGGCCTGTCGGGCGAGGACGCCGGGCTCATCGTCGCCCGCCAGCGCGACGAGGCGCTCGGCTACGTGGGCGACGTGGTCGATGTGAACCGCAAGATCCTCGACACGCTGCTCGCCGCGGACTTCATCCCGGTCATCTCCACGATCGGGGCGGACCCGGCGGGGCAGGCGTACAACATCAACGCGGACTCGGCCGCCATCGCCATCGCGGCCAGCCTCGAGGCCGAGAAGCTCGTCTACCTCACCGACGTCCCCGGCGTGCTCACCGACGTGGCCGACACCTCGTCGCTCGTGAGCCGCCTGTCGGTGGCCCGGGCTCGCCTGCTGATCGCCGACGGCATCATCGCCGGGGGGATGATCCCGAAGGTCGAGGCCTGCCTCGACGCCATCGCCTCGGGCGTCGGCTCGGCCCACATCCTCGACGGGCGCATCGCCCACGTGGTGCTGCTCGAGCTGCTCACCGACGCCGGCGTCGGCACCATGATCACCCGGGCCGACGAGGTGGTCGCATGACCGTCGGGCACGCCACCGCGATGCACGCGCCTGCCGCCCTCGAGCGGTGCCCGCTGATGCCCACCTACGGGCCCCCGTCGGTGCAGTTCGTCCGGGGCGAGGGCGTGCGGCTCTGGGATGCCGACGGCCGGCCGTACCTCGACCTGCTCGGCGGGCTCGCCGTCACCGCGCTCGGCCACAGCCACCCCGCGGTGGCCGAGGCGCTCCACCAGCAGGCCCGGACGCTGCTGCACGTGTCGAACCTCTTCGGCACCGAGCCGGGATGGCACGTCGCCTCGACCCTCGACCGCCTCCTCGGCGGCGGCGGCCAGGTGTTCTTCGCGAACTCGGGCGCCGAGGCCAACGAGTGCGCCCTGAAGCTGGCCCGCAAGTGGGGCGGTCGGGGCCGCCACGTCGTCGTCAGCGCCCTCGGCTCGTTCCACGGGCGGACGCTCGCCACCCTCCACGCCACCGGCCAGCCCCAGAAGCACGAGGCCTTCCAGCCCCTCCCCGAGGGCTTCCGCCACGTCGCGTGGAACGACCTCGACGCGCTCGAGGCGGCACTCGACCCCACAGTCGCCGCCGTGCTGCTCGAGCCGGTGCAGGGCGAGGGCGGGGTCAACCCGGCGACGCCCGAGTACGTCGCCGGCGTCCGGCAGCTGTGCGACGAGCGGGGCGTCCTGTTCATGGTCGACGAGGTCCAGACCGGCCTCGGTCGCACCGGCGCCTGGTTCGGCCACCAGCACTTCGACGTCGTGCCCGACGTGGTCACCATGGCCAAGGCGCTCGGCAACGGCGTCCCCATCGGGGCGTGCTGGGCCAAGGCCGAGGTCGCCGCCGCGTTCGAGCCCGGCGACCACGCCACCACCTACGGCGGCCAGCCCCTCGCCACCGCGGCGGCCGCTGCGGTGCTCGCGGTCATGGAGGCCGAGGACGTGCCCTCGCGGGCGCGCCGGGCGGGCCAGGCCCTCGCCGAGGGGCTCGGCGGCCATCCGCACGTCGCGGTCGTGCGAGGGCTCGGCCTGCTCCTGGCCGTGGAGCTGGAGGCCGGCATCGATGCCCGGGCGGTAGCGGCCGACCTGCTCACCCACGGCGTCGTGGTCAACGCCGTGACGCCCACCGCGCTGCGGCTGGCGCCGTCGCTGCTGATCACCGACGACGAGATCGACGAAGCCGTCGCTGAGATCGGCGCCGCCCTCGATCGTCAGGAGGTCCCGTCGTGACCCGCCACCTGCTCGAGATCGACGACCTGACCCCGGCCGAGCTGCGCCAGGTGCTCGACCGCGCCGTCAGCGCCCATCCGGTCCAGGTGCTCGAGGGCCGGGGCGCTGCGCTCATCTTCGAGAAGCCCTCGAACCGCACGCGCAACTCCACCGAGATGGCGGTGGTCGAGCTCGGGGGCCACCCGATCTACCTCAAGCCCGATGAGGTCGACATCGACGGACGGGAGTCCGCCGAGGACGTGGCCCGCACGCTCGCCTGCTACCACGCGGTGATCGCGGCGCGCGTGTTCGACCACACCGTGCTCGAGCGGATGGCCGGCGCGGTCGAGATCCCCGTCGTCAACCTGCTGTCCGACCTCAGCCACCCGCTGCAGGCGGTCGCCGACCTCCTCACCATGCGCGCCGAGTTCGGCGCCGACCTGGCCGGGCGCATCGTCACCTGGGTCGGCGACTACTCCAACGTCGCCCGCTCGCTGGCCCTCGCCTGCGCGGCGGAGGGGATCGAGGTCCGCTTCGCCTGCCCGGACGGCTACGACCCCCACGTCGACGACCTCGCCCGGTTCGAGGCGGCCGGCAGCCCGAAGGTGGTGGCCGGCGACGATCCCCAGGCGCTCGTCGAGGGTGCCCACGTCGTGGTCACCGACGCCTGGTACTCGATGGGCCAGGAGGCCGAGGCCGCGCAGCGGCGCCCGATCTTCGCCCCCTACCGTGTCGACGTCGCGCTGATGGATGTCGCCGCCACCGACGCCATCTTCCTGCACTGCCTCCCCGCCCACCGCGGCGAGGAGGTCACCGACGAGGTCCTCGACGGCCCGCAGAGCCGGGTGTGGCCCGAGGCCGCCAACCGCCTGCCGGCGGCGCGCGGTGCGCTCGAGTGGCTCCTCATCGCCTCGGAGGCGGGGCGATGAGCTCGAGCGCAGCGCCCACCCGCCTCGCCAAGGCGCAGCGCCAGCACCTCGTGGCCAAGCTCCTCGCCGGCCACGCCGTGCACAGCCAGGAGCAGCTCGTGGCGCTCCTCGCCGAGGAGGGCGTGGCCGCCACGCAGGCCACGGTCAGCCGCGACCTCGACGATCTGGGGGCCGTCCGGGTGCGCATCGCCGGCGGCGAGGCCACCTACGCCGTGCCCGAGCTCACCAAGCACCCGGTGCTGCCCGAGGAGCTGGTCCGGCGGGCCTTTGCCGACCACGTGGTCGAGGTGGCCCACTCGGCGAACCTGGTCGTCCTGCGCACGCCGCCCGGCACCGCGAACGTGGTCGCCGCCGCCCTCGACCGCTCGGGTCGCCCCGAGATCGTGGGCACCGTCGCCGGCGACGACACCATCCTCGTCATCGTCGGCGAGGGCACCCCCGGCAGCACCGCCGCCGACTGGTACCGCGAGCTGGCCGGCCTGACATGATCCGATCCGGGCGCTGACGCCCGCTCACCGAACCAAGGAACGAGGAAGCAACGTGGCGAAGCGCGTGGTACTGGCCTACAGCGGTGGTCTCGACACCTCCGTGGCCGTGCGCTGGATGATCGAGCAGTGGGGCGTCGAGGTGATCTGCCTCGCCGTCGACGTCGGCCAGGCCAGCGACGACTGGGACGTCGTGCGCGAGCGCGCCAAGGCGGCCGGTGCCCTCGAGGCGATCGTGGTCGACGCCCGCAAGGAGTTCGCCGACGACTTCGTGGCGCCCGCGCTCAAGGCCAACGCCATGTACGAGGGGCGCTACCCGCTCGTGTCGGCCCTGAGCCGGCCCGTCATCGTCAAGCACCTCGTGGAGACCGCCCGCTACCACGGCGCCCAGGCCGTCGCCCACGGTTGCACCGGCAAGGGCAACGACCAGGTCCGCTTCGAGGTTTCGACGCGAGCGCTGGCTCCGGACCTCGAGGTCCTCGCCCCGGTGCGGGGGTGGGGGATGACCCGCGAGGACTCCATCCACTACGCGTACGACCACCAGATCCCGATCGTGGCGACGAAGGAGAAGGTGTACTCGATCGACGACAACCTCTGGGGCCGGGCGATCGAGTGCGGCGAGATGGAGGATCCCTGGGCGGTGCCGCCGCCCGGGGTGTGGCTGCTCACCAAGCCGACCGAGACCGAGCCGCGCGACGTGGTGATCGGCTTCGAGCAGGGCCAGCCCGTCTCGGTCGACGGCGAGCGCCTCGAGATGCTCGACATCATCGATCGGCTCAACGGCATCGTCGGCAGCTACGGCTGGGGCCGCATCGACATGGTGGAGAACCGCCGCGTCGGCATCAAGAGCCGCGAGACCTACGAGTGCCCGGCCGCGCTGGCGCTGATCCTCGCCCACAAGGACCTCGAGTCGATCTGCCTGGAGCGCGACCTCGACCGCGAGAAGGCGAGGATCGAGCCGCGCTACGCCGAGCTCATCTACGACGGCCTGTGGTTCAGCCCGCTCAAGGAGTCCTTCGACGCGTTCGTCGACAAGAGCCAGGAGTTCGTGACCGGCGAGGTCCGCCTGCGCCTCGCCCCGGGCTCGTGCCAGGTCACGGGCCGGCGCTCCGAGCACTCGCTCTACGACTACGAGCTGGCCACCTACGACGCCGCCGACACCTTCCGCCACGAGGACTCGGCCGGCTTCGTGCGGCTGTGGGGCCTCGGCATCGAGACCTGGTCGGCCCGCCAGGCCTCCAAGCGGCCGTCGAGCTGATGGCCGAGCTGACCGAGGGGGAGGGGAGGACCCTCTGGCACGGGCGGTTCGCCTCCGGGCCGGCCGACGCCCTGCTGGCGTACACGGTCTCGCTGCCCTACGACCAGCGCCTCTGGCCCGACGACATCGCCGGGTCGCGCGCCCACGTGCGCGGCCTGCTTCGCGGCGACCTCCTCACCGAGGAGGAGGCGGCGGCGATCCTGGGCGCCCTCGACCAGGTCGCCGACGAGCTCGCGGCCGGCACGTTCGCCTTCGGTCCGGCCGACGAGGACATCCACACCGCCGTCGAGCGCCGGGCGACCGAGATCGCCGGCCCGGCGGGCGGCAAGCTCCACACCGGCCGCAGCCGCAACGACCAGGTGGCCACCGACCTGCGCCTCTACGCCAAGCGGGCCCTCGGTGAGGTCGCCGAGGGGATCCTCGCCCTGCAGGAGGTCCTGCTGGCGCGAGCCGACGAGGCCGGCGACGCCTACCTGCCCGGGTACACCCACCTCCAGCGGGCTCAGCCGATCCTGCTCCGGCACCACCTGCTGGCCCACGGCTGGGCGCTGGCGCGCGACGTCGACCGCCTGCTCGACGCCCGGCGCCGCGCCGACGTGTCGCCGCTCGGCGCCGGCGCGCTCGCGGGCTCCTCGCTGCCGCTCGACCCGGTGGGCACCGGCCTCGACCTCGGCTTCGCGGCGGTCTTCGACAACTCGCTCGACGCCGTCAGCGATCGCGACTTCGTGGCCGAGGCCCTCTTCGCCCTGGCCCTGGTGGGCGTGCACCTCTCGCGCATCGGCGAGGAGGTGTGCCTCTGGGCCTCCGACGAGTTCGGCTTCCTGGGCCTCGACGACGGGTTCAGCACCGGGTCGTCGATGATGCCCCAGAAGAAGAACCCCGACATCGCCGAGCTGGCGCGCGGCCGGTCGGGGCGCCTGATCGGCCACCTCACCGGTCTGCTCACCACGTTGAAGGGCCTGCCCCTCACCTACAACCGCGACCTGCAGGAGGACAAGGAGCCCCTGTTCGACGCGGTCGACCAGGTGCAGCTCGCCCTCGTCGCGCTCGGCGGGCTCCTGGCCACGGCGACCTTCCGCGCCGACGCCATGGCCGCCGCCGCCGACTCGCCCTACGCGGCGGCCACCGACCTCGCCGAGCTCCTGGTCGAGCGGGGCACGCCGTTTCGCGAGGCCCACGCGATCGTCGGCGAGATCGTCCGGCGGGCGCTGGCGGGGGAGGCGTCCATGGCCGAGCTGGTCGCCGCCGACGAGCGCCTCGGCGCCGAGGGCGCCGCCATCCTCGAGCCCGGGGTGTCGGTCACCCGCCGCACCACGCGTGGCGGCGCCGGGCCGGGCCCGGTCGCCGAGCAGCTCGAGCGGTTCCGCGCCCGGGTGGCGGCCGACGCCGATCGGGTGTGCGGTGGCTGAGCCGGCGCCCGGCTGGCCCTTCCGCGACGGGATCCGCGTGCGGTACCAGGAGGTCGACATGCAGCGCGTGGTGTTCAACGGGCACTACCTCGGCTGGTGCGACGTGGTCTGCGCTCGCTGGTTCGAGGAGGCGCTCGGCTGGACCGGCACCGACGACGACGTCGACTGGATGGTGGTCCGCGCCACCATCGAGTGGCAGGGCTCGGCCACCTACGGCGACGTGGTCGACATCGACTGCGGCGTGGGTCGGTGGGGCACCACCTCCTTCGACCTGCGCTACCAGGGCACCGTGCGCGAGCGCCCGGTGTTCACCGCCACGGTGACCTCGGTCTGCGTGGAGCCGGGCACCAAGGACAAGGTGCCGGTGCCCGACCGCCTGCGCCGGTCCCTGGCGCTGGTCGCCGACGCCTGAGCATCGACGGCCCGCCCCGGACGGCTCCCTAGGATCGGCAGGCCATGCTCCTGCTCGACAACCCCGTCCAGCGCTACGCCTGGGGCCGCACCGACGGCCTCGCCCGCCTCGTCGGGACGGCCCCGTCGGGAGGGCCCGAGGCCGAGCTCTGGGTGGGCACCCACCCCCGCGGCAGCTCGGTCGTCGCCTCCGGGCCGCTCCGGGGGATGGCGCTGGCCCAGGTGGTCTCGGCCGACCCCGTCCGGTGGCTCGGCGAGCGGCTGGCGGGCGAGGGAGCGCGAGCCCTTCCGTTCCTCCTGAAGGTCCTGGCGATCGGGGAGCCGCTCTCGCTCCAGGCCCACCCGTCCGCCGACCAGGCGCGCGTCGGGTTCGCTCGGGAGGAGAGCGCGGGGATCCCCGTCGACGCCGACGAGCGCTCGTACCGGGATCGCAGCGCCAAGCCCGAGATGCTCGTGGCCATCGACGAGTCGTTCGCGCTCTGCGGGTTCCGCGACCCGGCCCACGCCGCCGACCTCGTCGAGCGCCTCGGCGATGCGGTCGTGCCGATGACCGGCCTGCTGCGGGTCTCCGACGATCCGCTGCAGGATGCCGTCGCCTGGTTGCTCCAGCTCGATGCGCCGGGCCGGCGGGCGGTGGCCGCCGCCGCCGCCTCGGCGGCGGCATCGGCCCCGTCGGACCCCGACGACCCCTGGGCGTGGGTCCGCGTGCTCGCCGCCCGGTACCCCGACGACCCGACGTGCCTCGCACCGCTGCTGCTGCACCTGCTCCACCTCGAGCCCGGCGATCCGGTCCACCTCCCGGCCGGGAACCTGCACGCCTACCTGACGGGGGCGGGGATCGAGGTCATGGCCGCCTCCGACAACGTACTGCGCGGCGGGCTCACCCCGAAGCACGTCGACGTGGCCGAGCTGCTGCACGTGCTGCGGTTCGAGCCCGGCGCGCCCGCCAGGCCGCGCACCGTCCACCGGGGCGACCGCCTCCGCTACGACGCCGGCGAGGACGCGTTCGCCCTCACCGAGGTCCGGCCCGGGCTCGACGGCAGCTGGATCTCCGTGGTCGAGCCCTCGCTCCTGCTCCCGCTGGGCCAGCCCGCGAGCGCCGCTGCCGGTGGCGAGCAGCTGGAGGTCGGACCGGGGCAGGCGGTGCTCGTCGAGCCCGGGTCCCGGGTGCTGCTGCGCGCCGACGGCCCGGTGTGGTGGGCCACCACGGGCCGCGGCGCCGAGGCCTGAGGTGGCCGCCCTCCGGGCCCTCGGGCGCGCCCACCTGCGCCGCCCGCCCGAGGCGGTCGCACCCGATCTGCTCAACCTCCTCCTCGTGCGCGGCGACCGGGCGGGGCGCATCGTGGAGGTCGAGGCCTACGGCGGCGAGCGCGACCCCGCGAGCCACGCCTTCCGAGGGCCGACGCCGCGGGCGGCGATCATGTTCGGGGAGGTGGGCCGGCTCTACGTGTACCGCTCGTACGGCATCCACTGGTGCGCCAACGTGGTCGCTCACGGCGGCGAGGGGGCCGGCGCCGTGCTGATCCGGGCCGTCGAGCCCGTGGCCGGGGTCGCGGCCATGCGAGCCGCCCGCCCCACGGCGCGCCGCGAGGTCGACCTGGCCAACGGACCCGGCAAGCTCTGCGCCGCCCTCGCCATCACCGGCGACGACCTGGGCGCCGACCTGCTGGGGCCCGCCGGTGGAGTGCGGCTCGTCGACGACGGGGTGCCGCCGCCGTCTGACCCGGTGGTCGGGCCGCGCATCGGCATCTCGGTGGCGAAGGACCTCCCCTGGCGGTTCTCGGTGCCCGGCTCGCCCCACCGCTCCCGGCCGTGGTGAGCGCCCGGGCGCCGGCGTCCCCGGTTGGTAGGAAGGGGCGGTGACGACCTTCGAGGTGCTCGACGAGCACGACCCCCGCCTCGGTCGCGACGAGGACCTGGCGCTGGCCCTCGCGCTGCTCCGCGCCGCCGCGCTCGACGAGCCCGGCCGGGCCCACCGCGACCAGGTGGTGGCCTACGTCGAGGCCCATGCCGACGCTGCGTGGCGCGCCAGCGTCGACGCCCACCTGACGGGCTCGGCGCTGGTGGTGGACGCCGCAGGCGAGCGGACGCTCCTGATGCTCCACCGCAAGCTCGGCCGGTGGTTCCAGCCGGGGGGCCACGCGGACGGCGACGCGAACCTGGCCGCCGTGGCCCACCGCGAGGCCTGCGAGGAGACGGGGCTGGTCGGCCTGCGCGTGGTGGTGCCTGCCGTCGACGTCGACGTCCACCGCGTGGAGCCGCCGGGGGAGGCGCCCCACCTCCACCTCGACGTGCGCTACGTGGTCCTGGCCCCGGCGGGCGCGAGCGAGGAGGCGAACGAGGAGTCGCTCGCCCTCCGGTGGGTCCGCCCGGCCGAGCTCGACGGCCTCGACCCGCCGGTGGACGACAGCACCCGGCGGTTCGTGCGGCGGGGGCTCGAGGTGGCGCGGGCGGTGCTCGCCGGCGCTGGCGAGCCCGACGTCAGCCCACGTCGCCCGGGGTCGCGCACGCCTCGATCCGGTTGACGTCGGCGAACACCTCGATCGTCTCGTCGACCGTGTCGCCGAGGGGGCTCTTGCTCACGTAGAACCGGTCGCCCTCGTCGGCGCGCAGCCGCTCGACGTACCGCTCGCGATCGCCGAGGTAGGTCCGCCAGTCGCCGAGCCATCCGTCGATCGCCGTGGCGGCCGAGCCTCCGTCGGTGCCTCTGCGGCGACGTCGTCGATGAAGCCGGCCACGAGGGCGTTGGCCTGGTCGAGGACGGCCGCGCGCTCGGTGCGATCGGGGAGCTCGGTCGCCGACGGGAGCTCGGCGATGTCGTCGCGGAGCTCCTGGCAGCGGGCCTCGAGCGCCGCCGCGTAGTCGCGGTCGTCGAGGTAGTCGGGGTTCGCCTTGGCCGGCGCACCCGAGAACACCCAGGCCCAGAAGCCGATGATCGCCAGCATGGCGACGACCGCGGCGATGCGGCCGACCGACCAGGTCATCGACAGCGGGCTCTCGTCCGCGTGGTGCTCGTCGGCGTCGCTGCCCATCGCGCCCAGCCTCGCCCACCTGCGCTCGCCGGGTCCAACGCGCCAGGCCGGGAACGATGCCGGGCGGTCCCGGTGCGTCGTGCGACGATGGCCCCATGACCGACGCAGGACTCCTCGACGACCTGCGGGCCCGGGGCCTGGTGCAGGACTGCACCGATCCCGAGGGGCTCGCCGCCCGCCTGGCCGAGGGGCCGATCTCGCTCTACTACGGCTGCGACCCCACCGCCGACAGCCTCCACATCGGGAACCTCCTCGGGCTGCTCGTGCTGCGCCGCTTCCAGGAGGCCGGCCACCGGCCGGTCGCCCTGGCCGGGGGCGCCACGGGGATGGTCGGCGACCCCAGCGGCCGATCGGAGGAGCGCAACCTCCTCGACGCCGCCACGCTCGAGGCCAACGTGGCGGCGATCGAGGCCCAGATCGCCCGGATCGTGGACCTCGACGGCGGCGGCGGCGAGCTGGTCGACAACCGGGACTGGACCGGCGAGGTCCGCCTCCTCGACTTCCTCCGCGACATCGGCAAGCACGTCACGGTGAACGTGATGCTCGGTCGGGAGTCGGTGAAGCAGCGGCTCGCCTCCGAGCACGGGATCTCCTACACCGAGTTCTCCTACATGCTCCTCCAGGCCCACGACTTCCTGCGGCTCGAGGAGGAGCACGGCGTGCAGCTCCAGATCGGCGGTTCGGACCAGTGGGGCAACATGCTGGGCGGCGTCGACCTGATCCGACGGGTGCACGGCCGGCCCGCGTGGGTGCTGGCCTGGCCCCTGCTCACCGCGCCCGACGGCACCAAGCTGGGCAAGACCACCGGGGCGCGGATCTGGCTCGATGCGGCCAAGACGAGCCCCTACCAGTTCTTCCAGCACTGGATGCACGTCGACGACCGGCAGGTGCGCCAGTTCCTGCTCCAGTTCACGCTCCTGCCCGTGGCCGAGGTCGACGACGTGGTCGCCGCCCACGAGGCCGAGCCGGGCCGCCGCCTCGCGCAGCGTCGCCTCGCCGAGGAGGTCACCGCGCTCGTGCACGGCGCCGGCGAGGCGCTCACCGCGTCGCGCGTGTCCGAGCTGCTCTTCGGGGCCGACCCCACCGAGGCCAGCCCGGCGCAGCTCGAGGCGGTGGGCCGGGAGGTCCCGACCCACGAGCTCGACGCCGGTGTCCTGGGCGAGGGCATCGAGCTGGCGCAGGTGCTGGCGGTCGAGGGGTTCCTCGCCGCCTCCCGCGGCGAGGCGCGCCGGGCCATCGAGCAGGGCGGCGTCTACGTGAACGGCGTCCGGGCCGAGCCGGGGCGAACCCTCGGCGCCGACGACCTGCTCCACGGCCGCTGGGCGGTGCTGCGCAAGGGGAAGCGGGCCTACGGCCTCGTGGTCGTGGCCCACCCCTGAGCTGCGGCTCGCGGGCACGTGAACGGCGTGTTACCGATGGCACACGTCCTCGATTTGGATCCCAGGTCAGCGGCCCTCTAGGTTCTCTCCTCGTCGCCCCACCGGCACACCGGCACCGCAGCCCTCCGAGGTTGACAGCGCCGAGCGAACGCCCTAAGGTGACAACCCGCCTCGCACGGCCGCTACGGCTGCTGAGCGAGGGACCGGCACCAACGAGCCAGTGGCTCGAGTGCCGAGCGGCCTGCCCCACGGGCAGGTGAGCGCACCTTGAGAACGGAATAGAGGACGAAAAAGCACATGCGGGCGACCGCAGCGCTGCTCTCGAGCATCGTTGCGGCTGTCAATGAATACATACGCATCACGGACAAACGAACCACAGTCAGTGGACGTTGGAACTGATGCCAGTCACCGAAGAGGTTCAGGCCTCGAGGTGGCTCTCCGATCTACGGAAGGTCCTCCTGCTTGCAGGCGGGCCTTCTCACGATCTCGATGGAGAGTTTGATCCTGGCTCAGGACGAACGCTGGCGGCGTGCCTAACACATGCAAGTCGAACGAGGTCCATCCGGTGGCAACACCGGTGAAGACCTAGTGGCGAACGGGTGAGTAACACGTGAGGAACCTGCCCCGAAGACCGGGATAACCCTCCGAAAGGAGAGCTAATACCGGATGCCCCCACCTGGCCGCATGACCGGGTGAGGAAATGGATTCCGCTTCGGGAGGGCCTCGCGGCCTATCAGCTTGTTGGCGGGGTAACGGCCCACCAAGGCATCGACGGGTAGCTGGTCTGAGAGGACGATCAGCCACACTGGGACTGAGACACGGCCCAGACTCCTACGGGAGGCAGCAGTGGGGAATCTTGCGCAATGGGCGAAAGCCTGACGCAGCAACGCCGCGTGGGGGATGAAGGCTCTCGGGTTGTAAACCCCTTTCAGCAGGGACGAATCAAGACGGTACCTGCAGAAGAAGCCCCGGCTAACTACGTGCCAGCAGCCGCGGTAACACGTAGGGGGCAAGCGTTGTCCGGATTTATTGGGCGTAAAGAGCTCGTAGGTGGCTGAGTAAGTCGGAAGTCAAATCCCCAGGCTCAACCTGGGTTCGCTTCCGATACTGCTCTGGCTAGAGTCCGGTAGGGGAGCGTGGAATTTCTGGTGTAGCGGTGAAATGCGCAGATATCAGAAGGAACACCAGCGGCGAAGGCGGCGCTCTGGGCCGGAACTGACGCTGAGGAGCGAAAGCGTGGGGAGCAAACAGGATTAGATACCCTGGTAGTCCACGCCGTAAACGTTGGGCACTAGGTGTGGGATCTTCTAACGGATTCCGTGCCGTAGCTAACGCATTAAGTGCCCCGCCTGGGGAGTACGGCCGCAAGGCTAAAACTCAAAGGAATTGACGGGGGCCCGCACAAGCGGTGGAGCATGTGGTTTAATTCGACGCAACGCGAAGAACCTTACCTGGGTTTGACATCCTCGGAATCCTGATGAAAGTCGGGAGTGCCCGCAAGGGAGCCGAGTGACAGGTGCTGCATGGCTGTCGTCAGCTCGTGTCGTGAGATGTTGGGTTAAGTCCCGCAACGAGCGCAACCCTCGTCCTATGTTGCCAGCGGGTAATGCCGGGGACTCATAGGAGACTGCCGGGGTCAACTCGGAGGAAGGTGGGGACGACGTCAAGTCATCATGCCCCTTATGTCCAGGGCTGCAAACATGCTACAATGGCCGGTACAAAGGGCTGCGAAACCGCGAGGTGGAGCGAATCCCATAAAGCCGGTCTCAGTTCGGATTGGAGTCTGCAACTCGACTCCATGAAGCTGGAGTTGCTAGTAATCCCGGATCAGCAACGCCGGGGTGAATACGTTCCCGGGCCTTGTACACACCGCCCGTCACACCATGAAAGTTGGAAACGCCCGAAGCCAGTGGCCGAACCCTTTGGGACGGAGCTGTCGAAGGTGGAATCAGCGATTAGGGTGAAGTCGTAACAAGGTAGCCGTACCGGAAGGTGCGGCTGGATCACCTCCTTTCTAAGGAGTCATCTCGACCCGAATGCGGTCGAGGATTCCCAAGTTGAAGCATGTGCTAGTTGGGTCGTCCAGCTCGAGTCGTCGATCGCAGGTGTTTCCTCTCGATGGCTGGCGCTGGCCGGTCGTTCCGTCCTCTGTTCCGTTCTGAAGGTGTGCTCCACGAGCCCTCGCCATCACGGCGAGGGCTTCCGTGCGCCTCGGGGTCGGTTCGCCGGCCCCACGAGCCCCTTGAGAACTGCATAGCGAGCACGAGCATCTTTGTTCTTCCAAGCTACAAAGAGCCAACGGTGGATGCCTTGGCGTCTACTACCGATGAAGGACGTGTCCGGCTGCGAAAAGCCACGGTCAGCTGCCTAGAGAGCGTTACGAACCGTGGATGTCCGAATGGGGAAACCCGGCGCCTTAGCAGGCGTCACTCCGGTGTGAACACATAGCACCGGTAGAGGGAACCGGGGGAATTGAAACATCTCAGTACCCCGAGGAAAGGAAAACAACAGTGACTCCCTGAGTAGCGGCGAGCGAAACGGGAGCAGCCCAAACCTGCATGGTGTCAAAGCCTGGTGGCGTTGCCATGTGGGGGTTGTGGGACTCGAGAGTCGGGGCACCAGACCCGTCACAGAGTTACCAAACTGATGCGTAGTGGAAGCCGTCTGGAAAGCGGCGCCGCAGTGGGTAACAGCCCCGTACACGAAACGTACTCAGTCTCTGCTCGAAGTTCCCAAGTAACGCCGGGACCGTGAAAACTGGCGTGAATCTGCGAGGACCACCTCGTAAGGCTAAGTATACGTAGACGACCGATAGTGCACCAGTACCGTGAGGGAAAGGTGAAAAGTACCCCGGGAGGGGAGTGAAATAGTACCTGAAACCGTTGGTTTACAATCAGTCAAAGCGTCGTCACCTTCGGGTGGCCGCGATGGCGTGCCTTTTGAAGAATGAGCCAGCGAGTTACGGTACGTGGCAAGGTTAACCAGTGATGGGGAGCCGGAGCGAAAGCGAGTCTGAACAGGGCGTTCAGTCGCGTGCTGTAGACCCGAAGCCGAGTGATCTATCCATGGCCAGGTTGAAGCGGGGGTAAGACCTCGTGGAGGACCGAACCCACCTAGGTTAAAAACTGGGGGATGAGCTGTGGATAGGGGTGAAAGGCCAATCAAACTCGGTGATAGCTGGTTCTCCCCGAAATGCATTTAGGTGCAGCGTCGCACGTTCAGTCATGGGGGTAGAGCACTGGATGGGTTAGGGGGCCCACAAGCTTACCGACCCCAACCAAACTCCGAATACCATGACTCCAGAGTGCGGCAGTGAGACTGCGGGGGATGAGCTTCGCAGTCGAGAGGGAAACAGCCCAGACCGCCGGCTAAGGCCCCTAATTCTGGACTAAGTGGAAAACGATGTGAGATTGCCCAGACAGCCAGGAGGTTGGCTTAGAAGCAGCCACCCTTGAAAGAGTGCGTAACAGCTCACTGGTCGAGTGATCTTGCGCGGATAATGTAACGGGGCTCAAGTCCAGAGCCGAAGCCGCGGATCCACGCTTGCGTGGGTGGTAGGGGAGCGTCGCACGTGCAGCGAAGCGGCGGTGGAAACCAGTCGTGGAGCGCGTGCGAGTGAGAATGCTGGCATGAGTAGCGAGAGAGGGGTGAGAAACCCCTCCGCCGTAAGCCCAAGGGTTCCTGGGGAAGGCTAATCCTCCCAGGGTAAGTCGGGAGCTAAGGCGAGGCCGACAGGCGTAGTCGATGCACAACCGGTTGATATTCCGGTACCACCGTGTCCGCGCCCAAACCAAGTTCCGGTTGCTAAGGGGCTGTCACCTTCGGGTGACGAACCGACCCACGGGAAGGCGGTTAGCAATGAGGGGACGCAGGAGGGTAGGTGAGCCCAGGCGATGGTTGTCCTGGGGTAAGCGCGTAGGGAGAGGTCCAGGTAAGTCCGGCCCTCATGAATCCTGAGACGCAATGCCGAGCCGTTCAAGGCGAAGTCACTGATCCCATGCTGCCGAGAAAAGCCTCTAGCGAGCTGGCATGGTGCCCGTACCCCAAACCGACACAGGTGGGCGGGTAGAGAATACCAAGGCGATCGGGAGAACTGTGGTTAAGGAACTCGGCAAAATGCCTCCGTAACTTCGGGAGAAGGAGGACCCCATTAGGGTGAAGGACCTCGCGTCCGGAGCTCGAAGGGGTGGCACAGACCAGGGGAAAGCGACTGTTTACTAAAAACACAGCAGCGTGCGAAGTCGCAAGACGATGTATACGCTGTGACGCCTGCCCAATGCCGGAAGGTTAAAGGGAAGGGTTAGCCCGCAAGGGCGAAGCTCTGAACTGAAGCCCCGGTGAATGGCGGCCGTAACTATAACGGTCCTAAGGTAGCGAAATTCCTTGTCGGGTAAGTTCCGACCTGCACGAATGGCGTAACGACTTTCCTACTGTCTCAACCACAGACCCGGCGAAATTGAAGTACGAGTAAAGATGCTCGTTAGCTGCAGAAGGACGGAAAGACCCCGTGGACCTTTACTATAGCTTGATGTTGAGTTTTGTTATGTGTTGTGTAGGATAGGTGGGAGACTTGGAAGCATGGGCGCTAGCCTGTGTGGAGTCACCCTTGAAATACCACCCTGCTCATGACGGAACTCTAACCCACGTCCGTGATCCGGATGGGGGACAGCGTCAGGTGGGTAGTTTGACTGGGGCGGTCGCCTCCTAAAGAGTAACGGAGGCGCCCAAAGGTTCCCTCAGGCTGGTTGGCAATCAGCCGTCGAGTGCAATGGCACAAGGGAGCTTGACTGCGAGACCTACAAGTCAAGCAGGTGCGAAAGCAGGGCATAGTGATCCGGCGGTTGCGTGTGGAAGCGCCGTCGCTCAACGGATAAAAGGTACCCCGGGGATAACAGGCTCATCTTCCCCAAGAGTCCATATCGACGGGAAGGTTTGGCACCTCGATGTCGGCTCATCGCATCCTGGGGCTGAAGCAGGTCCCAAGGGTTGGGCTGTTCGCCCATTAAAGCGGTACGCGAGCTGGGTTCAGAACGTCGTGAGACAGTTCGGTCCCTATCCTCTGCAGCCGGAGGAAACTTGAGAAAGCCTGTCCCTAGTACGAGAGGACCGGGATGGACGCAGCTCTCGTGTGCCAGTTGTCCTGCCAAGGGCACTGCTGGTTAGCGACCTGCGGAAGGGATAAGCGCTGAAAGCATCTAAGTGCGAAGCCTGGTTCAAGATGAGGTTTCCCACTGGGTTAACCAGGTAAGGCCTGTGATAGACCATCACGTTGATAGGCCGGAGGTGTAAGCGTGGTAACACGTTCAGCCGACCGGTACTAATCGGCCGAGGGCTTGGATCGACAATGATGTTCGTGCTCGCTATGGAGTCTTCAAGGGCTCGAGCGCTCTCGTAGCGCTCGCCGTTGACAACAGATTTCGGTGGCTATTGCGTTCGGGTCACACCCGTTCCCATTCCGAACACGGAAGTTAAGCCGAACTGCGCCGATGGTACTTGGGTGGATTCGCCCTGGGAGAGTAGGTCGCCGCCGGATTTCTTTGGAGAGGGCCCCGCTTCGGCGGGGTCCTCTTCGCGTTTTGCCTGCTCAGGCGGTCGGTCTGGGTGCTGGCGGATGCGGAGGGGCCGATCGGTGACCGGTAGGGTGGTCCGATGCCTTCCAACGACCGCTCTCCGCGCCCGAGCTCCGGTGGCGGGCCCCGCCGCACCACGGGCGCCGGCGCGGGCTCGGGGCGCTCGGGCAGCGGCGCCTCGGGCCGGAGCACCCGTGGACGGTCGGGTGGGCGCCCGAGCGACGGGGGGAGCTCCCGCGGCGACGGCCGCAGCGCCTCGGGCTCGGGGCGCGCCGGATCGGGCGGCGGCTCGAGCCGCGCGGGCTCCTCGAGCCGAGGCCGTCCGTCGGGAACCGGTTCGCAGCGCTCGGGGTCGTCCGGTCGGGGTCGACCGTCAGCGGGCAGCCCGCCGGAGCGTGCGGGCGGGCGCCGCGACGAGGGTCGCGGCACCGGTGATCGGCGTGGCCCGGGCGGCAGCACGGATCGGCGCGACGACGGCCGGCGAGGTGCGGGGCGCAGCAGCGCGGGGGCTCGGCCGAGCGACGGGCGGCGCACCGGGGACGGTCGTCCTTCGACCGGGCGCGGTCCCCGCCCCGGCGGGCCCGAGCGCGAGGAGCCGCGCACGGCGGGCCCGAAGCAGTGGGGGAGCCTCGGCCGCAAGGGCGCCGGACGCCTCACAGCCGAGGAGTTCGATGCCCGCAACAGCGTCGGCGCCGTCGGGCGTGACACCCGGCCGGCCCCCGACCGCTCCCGGGAGGTGTGGGTCCGAGTCGACGACGTGCGCGACGAGGCCGACGCCGCCGTGCGCCGCGGCCGGTCGGCGGAGCCGACCAAGCGCCGGGCGCGCCCGCCCCGGCCCGCAGGGCAGGGCTCGGCGGGCGACGACGCTCGCCGGGAGCTGCAGGCTGCCCTCGGGGGCGCACGGGGCGAGCGGGCCAACGAGCGGCTGCGCGACGCGGCCCACGCCTTCGAGCGCGAGCGCTACGAGGAGGCGCGCAAGGCGCTGAAGCCGCTGGCCGAGCAGGCGCCGGGAGCGGTGTCGGTGCGAGAGCTCCTCGGGCTGACCTACTACCGGCTCGGCCGCTGGAAGGACGCGATCCGCGAGCTCGAGGCGTTCCGTGAGCTCACCGGATCCACCGAGCAGCACCCGGTGCTCGCCGACTCCTACCGGGCGCTCGGGCGCCATCGCGACGTGGAGGCGCTCTGGGACGAGCTGCGCGAGGCGTCGCCCGCCGCGGACCTGGTGACCGAGGGACGGATCGTGATGGCCGGCTCGCTCGGCGACCGAGGCCAGCTGGCGGCCGCCATCGCGCTGCTCGGTCGATCGCAGCGGTCGGTGCGCCAGCCCCAGGTCCACCACCTGCGCCAGGCCTACGCCCTCGCCGACCTGTACGAGCGGGCGGGCGACGTCGCCCGAGCGCGCGAGCTGTTCCGGTGGATCGCCGGCCACGAGCGCGACTTCGCCGACGCCGCCGAGCGGGCGGCGTCGCTCGGCTGAGCCGGCGCTCGCCGTCACCCCCCGCCGCTAGGGTTCACCGGCATCGGCCCGTCGCGGGCCCCACCTCGACGACGTGGCGTCGTCCCACCGTTCCTCCCGGTCCGTCGACCGGGCTCACCGATGGGAGCTCCCACGTGAACGTCGTCATCCTCCGCGGCACCCTGTCCTGCGACGCGGCCGCCCGCACCCTGCCGTCGGGCGACCGCCTGGTCGCCCTCGAGGTCACGGTCCGTCCGTTCGACGGTCCCGCCGAATCGGTCCCCGTCGCCTGGTTCGGTGCCCCCGAGTCCGCCGAGCGGTTGGTCGAGGGCACCGAGGTCGTCGTCCGGGGGCGGGTGCGCCGCCGCTTCTTCCGGACCGCCTCCGGGACTGCCAGCCGCACCGAGGTCGTCGCGACCACCGTCGTGCGAGCCCGTCAGCGCGCTCGGGTCGGCGCGCTGCTCGAGGCGGCCGGCGCCGAGCTGGCGACCGGCGCCGACGGGGTGCCCTGACGCCGGCGCGGGTTGGGCGGTCCCTTCGGACGTCGGCCAAGATGGGGCCGACACCGGTCACACCAACGATGGGGACAGCACAACGATGAACCAGGAGCAGCTGGAGAAGGTCCGCACGGGCAAGGGCTTCATCGCCGCGCTCGACCAGAGCGGCGGGAGCACCCCGAAGGCGCTCAGGCTCTACGGCGTCGACGAGGACCAGTACGACGGCGATGCCCAGATGTTCGACCGCATCCACGAGATGCGCAGCCGGATCATCGAGAGCCCCTCGTTCGGCGGCGATCGCGTGCTCGGTGCGATCCTCTTCGAGATGACCATGGACCGCCAGGTGGCCGGTCTGGACACCGGCGAGTACCTGTGGTCGAAGAAGCAGGTCGTGCCGTTCCTGAAGGTCGACAAGGGCCTGGCCGACGAGGCCGACGGCGCCCAGGTGATGAAGCCCATCGGCGGCCTCGACGAGCTCCTCGAGCGCGGGTGGCCAAGGGCATGTTCGGCACCAAGATGCGCTCGGTCATCAAGGAGGCCGGCGCCGGCGTCGACGCCGTGGTCGACCAGCAGTTCGAGGTGGGCCGCCAGATCCTGGCCGCCGGCCTCGTGCCGATCATCGAGCCCGAGGTCGACATCCACTCGGGCACCAAGGCGCAGGCCGAGGAGCAGCTCAAGGCGGCGATCCTCCGCCAGCTCGGCGATCAGCCCGCGGACCAGCCGATCATGCTGAAGCTCACCCTCCCCGACACCGCCGGCTTCTACCAGGACCTCGTCGACCACCCGTCGGTGCTGCGCGTCGTCGCCCTCTCGGGCGGCTACTCCCGGGAGGACGCGAACGCCAAGCTGGCGGCCAACCCGGGCGTGATCGCCTCGTTCAGCCGCGCCCTCACCGAGGGCCTCACCGCCCAGCAGAGCGACGCCGAGTTCGACGCCACGCTCGACGGGGCCATCGCCGGGATCTACGAGGCCTCCATCTCGTGAGCTGAGCCTCGCCTCGGACCCTCGACGGTGCCCGGCCCGCACGGGTCGGGCACCGTCGCGTCCGGCGGGCTGCGGCGGCTCGGGCCGAAGGTCCCTCCCGAAGGGGCGGTGGCCTGGCTACCCTGCGGAGCGGGGCAGATGCACCCCGAGCCCCGGGGGACGACGAGGAGGCAACGTGGCCGACCTTGCCCACATCGACCCGGTCGAGATCGACCAGGTCATCATCCGCTTCGCCGGCGACTCCGGCGACGGCATGCAGCTGACGGGCGACCGGTTCACCAGCGCGAGCGCGGTGTTCGGCAACGACCTGGCCACGCTGCCCGAGTTCCCCGCCGAGATCCGGGCCCCCGCCGGCACCATCGCCGGCGTCTCCGCGTTCCAGGTCCACATCTCCGACCACGACATCACCACGCCGGGCGACGCGCCGAACGTGCTGGTGGCCATGAACCCGGCGGCGCTGCGCTCCGAACTGCACCACCTGGCGCCGGGCGGGACGGTGATCGTGAACACCGACGCCTTCGAGGAGCGGAACCTCACGAAGGCCGGCTACCGCACGAACCCGCTCACCGACGGCAGCCTCGAGCGCTACACGGTCTACGAGGTCCCGATGACCTCGCTCACCAAGGACGCGGTGGCGCCCCTCGGGGTGAAGCCCCGCGACGCCGAGCGGTCGAAGAACTTCTTCGCGCTCGGCCTGGTGAGCTGGATGTACACCCGACCATCCGAGCCGACGCTGCGCTGGATCGACGAGAAGTTCGCCAAGAACCCCCAGGTCGTCGCCGCGAACCGGGCGGCCTTCACGACCGGCCACGCCTTCGGGGAGACGGCGGAGCTGTTCGACCACCCGTTCTCCGTGCGGCCGGCCCACCACGAGCCCGGCACCTACACGAACATGAACGGCAACACGGCGCTGGCGTGGGGGCTGGTGGCGGCGGGGCAGCTGGCCGAGCTGCCCGTGTTCCTCGGCAGCTACCCGATCACGCCGGCGTCCGACATCCTCCACGAGCTGTCGCGCCACAAGGCCTTCGGCATCCGGACGCTCCAGGCCGAAGACGAGATCGCCGGCATCGGCTCGGCGCTGGGCGCCGCGTTCGGCGGCCACCTCGCCGTCACCACCACCAGCGGTCCCGGCGTGGCGCTCAAGTCCGAGGCGATGGGCCTCGCGGTCAGCCTCGAGCTGCCGCTGGTGATCGTCGACATCCAGCGTGGCGGCCCCTCCACCGGCCTGCCCACCAAGACCGAGCAGGCCGACCTGCTGCAGGCGCTGTACGGGCGCCACGGCGAGTCGCCGATCCCGATCGTGGCCGCCTACAGCCCGGCGCAGTGCTTCGACGCGGCGATCGAGGCTTCGCGGATCGCCCTGAAGTACCGCACCCCGGTGATCCTGCTGTCCGACGGCTACCTCGCCAACGGCTCGGAGCCCTGGCGGCTGCCCGACGTCGCCGACCTCCCGGACATCTCGGTCGAGTTCGCCACCGAGCCCAACCACACCGATGCCGAGGGGAACCCCGAGTTCTGGCCCTACCTGCGCGATCCGGAGACGCTGGCACGCCCGTGGGCGGTGCCGGGCACGCCGGGGCTCGAGCACCGCATCGGCGGCATCGAGAAGCAGGACGGCACCGGCAACATCTCCTACGACCCGGCCAACCACGAGCGCATGGTCCACCTCCGGGCCGACAAGGTGGCCGGGATCGCCCAGGACATCCCGCCGGTGCAGGTGCACGGCGATGTCGATGACGCAGAGCTGCTGGTCATCGGGTGGGGGAGCACGTGGGGCGCCATCGACGGCGCCGTCAACCGGGTGCGCGCCCGCGGCCGCCACGTGGCCTGCGCCCACCTCGTGCACCTCAACCCGTTCCCGGCCAACCTGGGCGAGGTCCTGGCCCGCTACCCGAAGGTGGTGGTGCCCGAGCTCAACCTGGGCCAGCTGTCGCGGGTGCTGCGGGCCGAGTACCTCGTCGACGCCCGCTCGGTCACCAAGGTGCAGGGGGTCCCCTTCACCGCCGGCGAGCTCGAGGTGGCCCTGCTGAAGGAGATGGATCAGTGACCGACACCCTCGACGCCGCCACCTCGCCGCGCGACTGGGCCAGCGACCAGGAGGTCCGCTGGTGCCCGGGGTGCGGCGACTACTCGATCCTCAAGGCCGTGCAGATGGCGCTGCCCGAGCTGGGCGGCCGACCCGAGACCACGGTCTTCGTCTCGGGCATCGGCTGCGCCGCGCGGTTCCCGTACTACATGGACACCTACGGGATGCACTCCATCCACGGGCGCGCGCCGGCCATCGCCACCGGCCTGGCGCTCGCCCGCCCGGACCTCGACGTGTGGGTGGTCGGCGGCGACGGCGACATGCTCTCGATCGGCGGCAACCACCTGATCCACGCGCTGCGTCGCAACGTGAACCTCACGATCCTGATGTTCAACAACCAGATCTACGGGCTCACGAAGGGCCAGTACTCGCCCACCAGCGAGGTCGGGAAGGTCACCAAGTCCACCCCGTTCGGGTCGCTCGACCAGCCGTTCAACCCGATCAGCGTGGCCCTGGGGGCCGAGGCGACCTTCGTCGCCCGCACCCACGACATGGACCGCAAGCACATGATCGAGACGTTCAAGCGCGCTCGCGAGCACCGCGGGGCGTCGTTCGTCGAGATCTTCCAGACCTGCAACGTGTTCAACAACGGCGCCTTCGAGACCATCACCGGCAAGTCGGTGCGCGACGAGATGACCATCCCGCTGGTGCACGGCGAGCAGATCCGGTTCGGCGCCGAGCGCGAGCTCGGGGTGGCGCTCAGCCCGCAGGGCCGGGCCCACATCGTCAAGGTCGCCGACGTGGGGGAGGACGCCATCCTCGTCCACGACGAGACCCGCGAGGAGCCCGGGCTGGCCTTCACGCTCTCCCGGCTCGCCGCCGGCCCCCACGACCCGACGCCGATCGGCGTGTTCCGAGCGGTGCAGCGCGCCGACTACGGCACCGAGACCGACCGCCAGCTGGCGGCAGCCCAGGCGAAGGCGGGCCCGGGCGACCTCGGGGCGCTGCTCCACAGCCGGCCCACCTGGGAGGTCGGCGCCTGACGCATCGGTCGCCTCAGGAGGAGGAGGCCGTCCCGGCCCGCCCGGCGTGGCGGGCCAGCGCGTCGACCATCCGATCGACGTGGTCGCTGTAGACGCCGTCGATCCCCATCCGCAGCAGATCGTCGAGGGTCCGATCGAACTGCGCGTCCCACCCGAAGGCGATGCGCCCGAAGCGGTGCACGAGGGTGGTGTGGCCGCCCGACCAGTCGCTGTGGTGGAGGTTCAGGGCGTCGATGCCCAGCTCCTGGAGCCGGGCGGCGCGCCGCTCGATGCCCTCGCGGATGCGGCTGAGCCGGGTGGAGTCCACCAGGCGCACGTGGGGCGACACGGCGCGGAGCGCCAGCAGCCGGTCGTGGTCCTGGTCGCACATCCACAGTCGGGCGGGAAGGGTCGGATCGGCCGCCATGGCGACGCGCACCGCCTCGGGGCCGGCGGCGGGATCCTTCACGTCGAGCGAGAGGTGCAGGTCGGTGCCCACCTCCTCGAGCACCTCGGCGAGCGCAGGGGATGTGGCTCGGGAGCTCGGCCCGGGCCACGGTGGCGATGGGCCGCCGACGCACCCGACCGCCCACGACGCCGTCGTGGTCGAGGACCGCCACGCCGTCCGCGGTGAGCCACACGTCGCTCTCGAGGGCCGTGGCGCCGAGCCGGAGGGCCAGGGCGAACGCCTCGACGGTGTTCTCCCGGGCGTGGGCGCGCGCCCCACGGTGGGCGAAGCCGAGCGGCGGGTCGAGCTTGGAGGGGATCAGGGGCGCCACGGGGTCCATGGTGGCCCAGGGCCTGGCCCCGCGACCAGCATGGCGACGGGGCGCCGGGATGCTCAAGATCGCCGGGGGACGACCGATGGATGGGCACAGGAATCCGGAGGGACGACGACCTATGGCAACCATTCGGGCGAGCTGCAGCGACTGCGGCGACGTGGAGCTGACCAGCGCGGACGTGACCGTGCGGGTCTGCAGCGCCAACAGCGCCGGCTCGTACTCGTTCTCGTGCCCGAGCTGCGGTCGCATCGTCGTGAAGTCCGCCGAGCCCCGCATCGTCGAGCTCCTGGTCACGTCGGGCGTCCGCCTCGTGACCTGGCACCTCCCCGAGGAGCTGCACGAGGTCCACGAGGGCGATCCGATCGACCACGACGACCTCCTCGACTTCCACGCCCTGCTGCAGCGCGACGACTGGATCGACACGCTGCGCAAGATGACCCCCGGCTGATCGGTCCGACGCGGCACGCGGCCGCCCCTCCGCCGCTACGCTCCTCGTCGTGGACAGCACCTGGATCGCCCCGCCCGCCGTGCTCGGCCTCGGTGCCCTCGCCGCCGCCGTGCTGCTGCGGGCCATCGCGTCCGCCGTGGAGGAGGCCGAGGCGGCCCGTCGGCGCTTCCGCAAGCTCGAGGACGGCCTGATCCCCGTCCGCGTGGAGACCCGCCGCACCCGCGGCTCGGTCGACCGGCTCGACCGCCGGTAGGCTCGGGCCCATGTTCAACGTGGGCGGACCTGAGGTCCTCGTCATCTTCCTGGTCGCCCTCATCGTGCTCGGTCCCCAGCAGCTGCCGAAGGCGATGAAGACGTTCGGCAGCGTCATGGGCGAGATCCGCAAGGTCTCGAACAGCTTCCAGGCCGAGATGCGCAGCGCGATGGATTCGGTCGTCGATGCCTCGGCCACCGAGAAGCCCCAGAGCGGCTCGATGGCCGATGCGACGCCCTCGTCGACCGCGACGACCTCGACGATCGACGAGGTGGTGGCCCGCAACGACGA
Organism: Acidimicrobiales bacterium; assembly: GCA_041394165.1. Lineage (GTDB taxonomy): Bacteria > Actinomycetota > Acidimicrobiia > Acidimicrobiales > Iamiaceae > Aquihabitans. The sequence continues at coordinate 442,005 of JAWKIT010000001.1, read as the reverse complement.
GCACGTCGAGGCCGGGGGTGCCGTGGCGGCGACCGGCGACGAGCCCGGCGCCCGACCGGCGATCGATCCCGCCGACCGCGCGGCGGGCTGACGCGTGACCGACACGGTCGCCGCGCCCAAGGGAGCGCCTGCCGACGACGGTCGGATGTCGCTCATGGAGCACCTGATCGAGCTGCGGACCCGGATCATCCGCTGCGCCATCGCCATCGCCGTCGGTGCGGTGGTCGGGTGGATGATCTACTTCCCGGTGCTCGACATCTTGCGCCGGCCGCTCGAGGAGCTCTCGGGCGATCCGAACATCTCCGACAAGTTCCTGTCGTTCGATCCGCTCGAGCTGTTCATGCTGCGGATCCAGGTGTCGGCCTACCTGGGCATCGCCATCGCCATGCCGTTCCTGCTCTGGCAGCTGTGGCGGTTCATCGCCCCGGGGCTCTACCAGAACGAGCGCCGCTTCGCCTCGGCCTTCGTGTTCTCGGCCACCCTGCTGTTCATCGGTGGGGCAGCCGTCGCGTACTACACGCTGCCCCAGGCCCTGAAGTTCCTCCAGAGCATGGGTGGCGGCCAGGTCGAGATCCAGTACACGGTCAAGAACTACATCACCCTGATCGTGTACATGATGCTGGCGTTCGGGGCTGGCTTCCAGTTCCCGATCGTCCTCGTGTTCCTCCAGCTGGTCGGGGTGGTGAAGCCCCAGCAGCTGCGCCAGTTCCGCCGCTTCGGCATCGTGATCATCTTCGTGGTCGCCGCCATCATCACCCCGAGCGCCGACCCGATCAGCCTCTTCGCCCTCGCCCTGCCGATGGTCGTCTTCTACGAGATCTCGATCGTCATCGGTCGCATCGCGCTCGGTCGCCGGGCGGCCGCGGAGGCGTGAGCTCCGGCGCCTTCGCCCTCGACCGCTTCCAGCTCGAGGCGAACGCCGCGATCGACCTCGGCCGCAACGTGCTCGTGGCCGCGCCCACGGGCGCCGGCAAGACGGTCGTCGCCGACCACGCCGTCGACGTGGCGCTGGCCGAGGGGCGCCGCGCCTTCTACACCACGCCGATCAAGGCCCTCTCGAACCAGAAGTACGCCGACCTCGCCCGGCGGCTGGGGGCCGAGCGGGTGGGCCTGCTGACGGGCGACAACGCCATCAACCCCGACGCCTCCGTGGTCGTGATGACCACGGAGGTCCTGCGCAACATGATCTACGCCGGCGCTCCTGCGCTCCGAGGCCTCGCCTGGGTGGTGCTCGACGAGGTCCACTACCTCCAGGACCCGTACCGCGGGCCGGTGTGGGAGGAGGTGGTCGTCCACGCGCCGCGCGAGGTCCGGTTCGCCTGCCTCTCGGCCACCGTGTCGAACGCCGACGAGCTCGCCGGGTGGATCGAAGCGGCGCGGGGGCCGACCGAGACGGTCGTGGAGCACGAGCGGCCCGTCGAGCTGGTGAACCACTTCCTCGTCTACGACAAGGCCAACGACCGGCTCGCGCAGGTGGAGACGCTGGTGGACGGCCGGGTCAACCCGGAGGGGAGCCGCTTCGACGCGCCGGCGGCGGACGACGGCCGGGGTCGTGACCGGTACCGCCAGCGGGGGCGGTCACGGTGGGGCACGCCGCGGCGTGGCGAGGTCGTCGAGCACCTCGCCGCGGGTGGACTGCTGCCCGCCATCGTGTTCATCTTCAGCCGGAAGGGGTGCGACGACGCCGTCCGGGCGCTGGTCGACGAGGGTGCCCGCCTCACGAGCGCCGAGGAGCGGGCCCGCATCCGGGCCATCGTCGACGAGCGGGTCGACCACCTCTCCGACGACGACCTGCGCCTGCTCGGCTTCGACCGCTGGCGCAGCGCCCTCGAGGACGGCGTCGCCGCCCACCACGCCGGCATGGTGCCGCCGTTCAAGGAGGCGGTGGAGGCCTGCTTCGTCGAGGGCCTCGTCAAGGTGGTGTTCGCCACGGAGACCCTCGCGCTCGGCATCAACATGCCCGCCCGGTCCGTGGTGATCGAGTCGCTGTCGAAGTTCACGGGCGAGCACCACGAGGACCTCACCCCCTCGCAGTACACCCAGCTGACCGGTCGGGCCGGTCGCCGCGGGCTCGATCCGGTGGGCCACGCGCTGGTGCTGTGGTCGCCCTGGTACGGCTTCGACCGGGTGGCTGCGCTGGCCTCGAGCCGGGAGTTCGTGCTGCGGTCCGCGTTCGCCCCGACGGCGAACATGGTGGTCAACCTGGTGCGCCGCTACGACCGTGAGCGAGCCCACGAGCTGCTGGGCCGGTCCTTCGCCCAGTACCAGGCCGACCGAGCCCTCGGCCGGCTCGTGCACCGGCGGGCCAGCCGGCGCGAGCTGCTGGCCAGCGCCGAGGTCGACGCCACGTGCGAGCGGGGGAGCGTCGACGAGTACCGGGACCTCCGGGCCGCGGAGCGCCGAGCGGGGCGCGACGCCCGACGGGCCGCGCGCTCGACGCTCGCCGACGCGGTCGCCGCGCTCGGCCCGGGCGACGTGGTGCTCGTCGCCGGTCAGCGCTTCGGCGTGCTGTCGGTCGGGCACCGCAAGGGCGCGGTCCGCCTGCGCCTGATCGACGTCGACGCTCGGGTCCACGTGGTCGACGACGATGACCTCGATGAGGCGCCCCTCGTCGTGGGCTCGATGGACCTGCCCGAGCCGTACGACCCGCAGCACCGGGCCTTCCAGCGCCAGGCGGCGAACGCCCTGCGGAAGGTGCGCGAGGAGCGGGGGAGGCCGGCGGCCTCGGCCGACGGGTCCGCCGAGGTGGTGCGCGCCCGCCGGGCCGCGCTCGACCACCCGGTGGCCGCCTGCCCCGACCTCGACCGGCACCTGCGCGCCGCCGCGGAGCGCGATCGGTTGCGGCGCCAGCTCGACGAGCTCGACCGACGGGTGGAGGACCGCTCGTCGTCGCTCGAGCGACGCTTCGACGCGATCGTGTCGCTCCTCGAGCGACGCCGGTTCCTCCGGGGCTGGTCGCTCACCGAGCGCGGCGAGGTCCTGGCCCGGATCTTCCACGAGTCGGACCTCCTCGTCGCCACCGTCGTGTGCGAGGGGCTCCTCGACGGGCTCGACGTGGCCTCGCTCGCCGGCGTGGCGTCGGTGCTCACCTACGAGCACCGCTCGAAGGACCAGCCGCCCGCACCGTGGTTCCCGAGCCGCGGGCGGGACCGGGTGAGCCGCATCGAGGAGGTCGCCCGGCGCCTCGCGGCGACCAGGAGCGGGTCGGCCTGCCCGCGGCGCGGCTGCCCGACCCGACGTTCCTCGCGCTCGCCCACGCCTGGGCCGCGGGCGAGTCGTTCCGCACGGTCCTCAGCGACGAGGACCTCTCGGGGGCGACTTCGTGCGGAACATCAAGCAGCTGATCGACCTCCTGCGCCAGATCGGCGACGTGGCCCCCGAGCCGGTGACGGCCTCGACCGCGGGCGGCGGCCGACGAGCTGTTCCGGGGCATCGTGGCCGCGTCCAGCGAGGTCGCCCGCCCGGCCGGCGTGGCGGCGGAGGCGGGCGGATGACGATCGAGAAGGGGCGACCGTGGGGCAGCGCAGGGCGTTGGCCGCAGGCGGCGTCGTGGTGCGCAGCGATGCCGAGGCCCGTGCCCTGGTGGAGCCGTCGCGGCGCGCCGGCGGACCGCTGCCCGAGCTGGGCCTGCTCGGGGGCGATCTGGCCCGCACCGTCGGGGCTCGGGGCGACGAGGCCCGGCTCCGCTCGGGCGAGGCCGTCCGCCTCCCGGTGGACCTGTGCTCGGTCCTGCTCGACGGTCGCCAGCACTGGTTCGTGGCCCACCTGGTCGCGAGACGCTCCTGGTGGCGAGGCCGGGTGGTCGCCATCATGAACGCGCAGTGGATCGGTCGGTGGGACGTGGCCCCCCGCAGCCACCCCAACGACGGGCTCGTCGACGTGTTCGACGGCGACCTCGGCCTGGACGACCGGTGGAAGGCCCGTCGGCGGCTGGCCACCGGGACCCACGTCCCGCACCCCGGCATCGCCCAGCAGCGGACCGCGTCCGTGCAGATCGAGCTCGAGCGGCCCACGCCGATCTGGCTCGACGGCGAGCGTGTCGCTGCCGCTCGCCAGGTGGTCGTGCGGGTCGAGGCCGATGCGCTGACCTGCGTGGTCTGAGGGCGCGGCCGGTACGGTCGCACGCATGCAGGCCTGGATCCTCGACGAGTCGCCCGGCAGCTACCGCTACGGCGAGGTGCCCGACCCGGCGGTCGGCCCCGACGACGTGCGGGTCCGACCGGTGGCGAGCGCGCTGAACCACATGGACCTGTGGGTCACCAAGGGCAAGCCCCGTCCGCACCTGCCGCACGTCCCGGGCTGCGACGTGGCCGGGGTGGTCGAGGCCGTCGGCTCCGCCGTCGAGGGCGTGGCCGTCGGCGACGAGGTGGTGGTCAACCCGCGGTCTCGCCCCTCGAGATGGTCGTGGCCCACGGCGACGACGCCCCGATGCACCCCGGGTTCCAGATCGTCGGCGAGCAGCGCTGGGGTGGCCACGGCGAGCTGGTGGTCGTGCCCGCCCGCAACGTGGTCCCCAAGCCCCGCGAGCGGACCTGGAGCGAGTGCGCGGCGTTCCCCCTGGCCACGCTCACGGCCTACCGGATGCTCCGACGGGCGCGCCTGCGCGCAGGGGAGTCCGTCCTCATCGTCGGGATCGGCGGCGGGGTGTCGATGGCCGCGCTCGCCCTCGCCCAGACGATGGGAGCGACGGTCTACGGCACGTCGCGCGACGCCGAGACGCGTCGGCGCGCCGAGGAGGCGGGCGCCACCGCGTGCTTCGCCTCCGACGAGCCGTGGCCGGTGCGGTGCGAGGTCGTCCTCGAGAGCGTCGGGCCGGCCACCTGGGAGCGCTCGGTGGGCGCGCTCGTGCCCGGCGGCCGCCTGGTGGTGTGCGGCGGCACGTCGGGCCCGGTGGTCGAGGTGAACCTCCCGCGCCTGTTCTTCAAGCAGCACGAGATCATCGGCTCGACGATGGGGGGCTACGGCGAGTTCGCCGAGGTGGTCCGGCTCGTCGAGCAGGGGCTTCGCGTCGCCGTGGACCTGGAGCTGCCCGTGGAGCGCTACCCCGACGCGCTCGAGCGCCTCGCGAGCGGCCGCCACCTGGGCAAGGTCGTCCTCCGCCACGACGGCGCCGCAGACGATCCGGGCGCCGCCTAGCCTGCGGCGATGGCCGACCTCGACGCCCTGAAGGATCGCACCGACCGGGCGGTCGCCGACCACGCCGACCGGCTGCTCGAGGCCTCGCACGCCATCCACGCCCGGCCCGAGCTGGGGTTCGAGGAGCACCACGCCCACGACGTGCTGGCCGACCTGCTCGAAGGGGCGGGCCTCGCCGTGACCCGTGGGGCCTACGGGCTCCCGACGGCGTTCGAGGCGGTCGCCGGGACGGGCGGGCCCCGGATCGCCGTCATGTGCGAGTACGACGCCCTGCCGGGCATCGGCCACGCGTGCGGCCACAACATCATCGGCACCGCGGGCGCCGGCGCGGGCATCGCGGCGGCGACGCTGGCCGACGAGCTCGGCGGCACCGTCGTGGTGCTCGGCACCCCGGCGGAGGAGGGCGGGGGCGGCAAGATCCTGATGGCGGAGCAGGGCGCGCTCGACGACGTCGACGCGGCCTTGATGGTCCACCCCGCCGGCATGGACCTCGCCCGCTTCGGCGCCATCGCCATCCAGCAGCTCGAGGTCACCTACCACGGCCGGGCCGCCCACGCCGCGGCCGCCCCCCAGGCCGGGCGCAACGCGCTCGACGCCGCGGTGCTCGGCTACGTCAACGTGGCGGCGCTGCGCCAGCACATCCGCCCCGACGAGCGCATCCACGGCATCTTCACCGAGGCCGGGACGGCGGCCAACGTCGTCCCGGCGCGGGCCGCGGCCACCTGGTACGTGCGGTCGCCCACGGTGCGCGGCCTCCAGAAGCTCAAGGCGCGGGTGCTCGGCTGCCTGGAGGCGGGGGCCGCCGCCTCGGGCTGCACCATGGAGCACCGCTGGATCGATCCGGCGTTCGCCGACATGGTCGACAACGATCCGATGATCGAGCTGTACCGCGAGAACCTCGAGCGCACCGGCCGCCGCCTCGTCGACCCCTCCTCGCTCCAGGGCATCGTCGGCAGCACGGACATGGGCAACGTCAGCCACGTCGTGCCCGCGATCCACCCGATGATCGCCGTCTCGCCGCCCAGCGTGGCGATCCACACGGAGGACTTCGTCCGCTTCGCGGCCGGGCCCGAGGGGGATCGGGCGGTGCTCGACGGTGCCCGGGCCCTGGCGGCCACGGTCGTCGACCTGTGGGCCCGTCCCGGCGCCCTCGACGCCGCTCGGGAGGCGTTCGCCGATGCCCGCTCGGTCGGCCGCGCCACCGGTCGGCCGACCGTCGGGGGCGACGCCGAGGGCTGATCGCCACGTCGGTGGGCATCCACGAAGCGGCCTCGCCCGAGCCTCTAGGGTCACCCGCTGTGACGGTGTACGTGGCCGAGGAGTTCAGCGAGTCGGAGTCCGATGTGCTCCGCCGCTACTTCACGAACCTCGACCAGCCCGTGTTCGCCCTGGTGAACCTGCCGGAGGTGGTCAAGGGCGCCCTGTTCGCGAGGTACTCGCGCTCGCCCAAGAGCCTCCGGCGCCTGTTCCTCGACGAGTTCGTCGGCGAGCTCGACATCTCGGGCGACCAGACCATCGATGCCACCGTCGGGCTGCGCCGGGCCGAAGAGCTCTACGACCGGGTGTTCTTCGAGTACGGCGACGACTCGGTGGCCCAGCTCGGCGGGGTGCACCTGGCCTGCGAGCAGGCCTCGAACGTGCTCACCAAGGTGCTCGAGTGGGGGCGGCTGATGTCGTACCTCGAGCAGAGCACCCGCTACATCGCCTACGACGCGCGCATCGGCGGTCGGTACCGCTTCTACCGCGATCCGGGCATCTTGGGGTCGCCCCTCGGCACGCGCTTCGTCGGCGAGATGGACCGCCTGTTCGACACCTACGCCGAGCTGCTGCCCCAGCTCAACGACTTCTTCCGGGAGCAGTTCCCGAAGGACCCGAGCGACTCGGACTTCGTGTACCGCCAGGCGATCAGGGCCAAGGCCTTCGACGCCCTGCGCGGGTGCTGCCGGCGGCGTCGCTCTCGAACGTGGGGATCTACGGCACGGGCCAGGCGTACGAGGCCCTCCTCCTGCGGATGCGGTCGCACCCCCTGCCCGAGGCGCGCAGCTACGCCGACCTGATGCTCCAGGAGCTCCGGAAGGTGATCCCCTCGTTCCTCAAGCGGGTCGACCTGCCCGAGCGGGGCACGGCCTGGAGCGAGTACCTCGCGGACAACCGCGAGGCGATGGACGAGCTGGCCGAGCAGCTGTTCCCGCCCGACGAGCAGGTGGCCCCTGCGGCCCGCACCACGCTGGTCGACTTCGACCCCGATGCCGAGGTCAAGCTGGTCACGGCCATGCTCTACCCGCACGTGCACGCGCCCGAAGCGCAGATCGAGGCCCGCGTGCGGGCCATGGGCGTCGAGGACCGCCTCGCGGTGGTGCGGGCCTACGTGGGCGACCGGGCGAACCGACGCCATCGGCCGGGCCGGGCGCTCGAGCGGATCGACTACCGCTTCGACGTGTTGGCCGACTACGGCGCCTTCCGTGACCTCCAGCGCCACCGCATGCTCACGATCGAGTGGCAGCCCCTCACGCCTCGCCACGGCTACACCATGCCCGAGGCCGTCGAGCTGGCCGGCGCCGCTCCGGCGTTCCACCGGGCGATGGACCGGTCGCGGGAGCTCTACGAGCTCCTCGAGCCGACCTTCGAGACGGAGGCCTCCTACGCCGTCTGCCTCGCCTACCAGGTCCGCTTCTCGATGCAGATGAACGCTCGCGAGGCGATGCACCTCCTCGAGCTGCGCAGCGGCCCCCAGGGCCACCCCGCCTACCGGGAGGTGGCCCAGGAGATGCACCAGCTGATCGCCGATCAGGCCGGCCACCGGGCGGTGGCCGAGATGATGCGCTTCGTCGACCACTCGCCCGAGCCCCGGCTCGAGCGACTCGACGCGGAGCGGCGGGCGGAGGCCCGTCGATCGCAGCGCTGAGCTCGAGGTGCGGAGGTCGGGGTCCGCGCGCGTAGTATCCGCCCGCGGCATCACCCCGACGATGCCCGTGGCCCCAGGCACGACGGTCCGACGAAGGAAGACATGGCAGACGACGAGCTGATCGAGGACGACGAGCTCGAGGTGGACGAGGACGCCGAGGACCTCGACGAGGACCTCGAGGGCGACGACGTCGAGGTCGACGAGGACGAGGACGACGAGGACGAGGCCCCGCCGGCCCCGGCCAAGGCTCGCGGCGACGACGAGGAGGACGACGACGACGACGTCGACCCCGACGACGTCGAGGAGGACCTCGACACGATCCTGCGCGATCGGATCGCCGCCGGTGCCGACGAGGACGAGGACGAGGACGAGGAGACGGTCACCGACGACCGCACCGAGGGCGGCGACCGCGTCGCCCCGCGCGCGGCCGAGGAGTTCTCCTGCAACGAGTGCTTCCTCCTGGTCCGTCGCAGCCAGTTCTCGGCCAAGCGGACCGACTGCCCGGGCGGCCTCGACGGCGACGACTGCCCCGTCAAGCGCCAGCTCGGACTCGTCTGAGCGTCCGCCGGTGGACCAACATGGTCCGGTGACCGACAAGAAGCCCCTGGACCACGCGGTCGAGCTCGCCGTCTTCGCGCCGATCGGGTTCGCGCTCGAGGCCCGGCGCCTGCTGCCCTCCTTCGTGGAGCGGGGACGGGCGCAGGTGAACATGGCGAAGGTGGTCGGCCAGTTCGCGGTCACCACGGGCCAGGCCGAGGCGGCCAAGCGCGTCGCCCGCGTCCAGGAGCAGGCCGAGGCGCTGCTCACCGAGTTCGGCCTGGGTGGGGCCCCGGCCGGCCCCGGCAGCGAGCCGGCGCCCGAGCCGGCACCTGCCCCCCAGGCGACGCCGGCGCCGGCCGCGGTGGCCCCGGTGCGCTCCAGCCAGGCGTCCGCGTCGCTGCCGATCGCCGACTACGACAGCCTGGCGGCGTCGCAGGTGATCCCCCGGCTGGCCGGCCTGTCGTCCGAGGAGCTCGATGCGGTGGAGGCCTACGAGCAGGCCCACCGTGGGCGCAAGACCATCCTCGGCAAGGTCGCCCAACTCCGGGAGGGCTAGCCGTGGAGGGTGCCCGTGCAGCCCTCGCCGGCGATCTCGACGCCATCGCCCGCCTGGCCGAGGCGGCGCGCGACGAGCTCGCCGCCCAGCGTGGCGGGCCCGTCTGGCGGGCGCAGCTCGGGCGGCCGGATCCGGTCGAGCGGTCGTTCGCCGACCAGCTCGGGGCACCCGTGGCGCGGGGGAGCGCCGTCGTCGGGACCATCGACGGCACCGTCGTCGGGTACGGCATCAGCTCGATCGAGGTCCTGGGCGACGGGACGCGCTTGGCGGTCGTGTCGGACCTCTACGTGGACCCCGAGGCGCGCGGCATCGGGATCGGGGAGGCCATGATGGACCTCCTGGTCGAGCACGCCCGGTCGGTGGGCGCTCGGGGCATCGATGCGCTGGCGCTGCCAGGCGATCGGGCCACCAAGAACTTCTTCGAGACGTTCGGCCTGAAGGCTCGGGCGATCGTGGTGCACCGAGCGCTCGACGAGGATGGCACCGATGCCTGAGCTGTGCGTCAGCGCCGTCGTCGTCGACGACGAGCGCCTCCTGCTCGTGCGACGCGGCCGGGGTCGGGCGCAGGGCACCTGGGCGCTCCCGGGCGGTCGGGTCGCCGAGGGCGAGACGCTCGCCGAGGCGGTGGTCCGCGAGCTCGCGGAGGAGGCGGGGGTGGAGGGCGTGTGCGGGCCGCTCCTCGGCGTGTGCGAGCTGGTCGATGAACCGCACCAGGTGGTGCTGGGCCACGCGGTCACGCTGCTCGAGGCGGCCGAGCCGCGCCCGGGCGACGACGCCGCCGAGGCCCGGTTCGTGGCCCTGGCAGACGTCGTCGACCTGCGGCTGGCCCCGGGCCTGGCGGAGTACCTCCACGACCACGGGGTGATCGCCACCATCACCTGATGGTGGCGGCGCGGGTGGCGGTCAGCGGCCCTTCCACTCCGGAGCGCGCTTCTCGATGAAGGCCATGAGGCCCTCGTTGAAGTCCTCGGTGCCGAACATCGCCATCATCCCGTCGCCGGACATCTTCCAGCCCACCTCGTCGGGCTGGTCGGTGGAGCCGAGCATGATCTTGCGGCTCTCGCGCACGGCGAGCGGGGCGGCCTCGGCGATCTGCTCGGCGAGCTCGATCGCCCGGTCGAGCGCGCCGCCCTCGGGGCAGAGGTAGTTCACCAGGCCGAAGTGGTGGGCCCGCTCGGCCGGGAAGTCGAGGCGACCGGTCAGGGCCAGCTCCATGGCGATGTTGCGAGGGATCTTGCGGGGGAGGCGGAAGAGGCCGCCCGCCCCGGCGACCAGGTTGCGCTTGACCTCCGGGATGCCGAACACGGCCTTGTCCGAGGCCACGACCAGGTCGCACGCCAGGACGATCTCGGTGCCGCCGGCGAGCGCCGGGCCGTCGACCGCCGCGATCACGGGCTTGGAGCGCTCCCGCTGCACGAAGCCGGCGAAGCCGCCCTTCGGGGTCATCATCCCGCCCGGATCGGTGCTCATCTGCTTGAGGTCGGCCCCGGCGCAGAAGATCCACCCCTTCTCGGTCTGCGCGCCGGTGATGATGCCGACCCAGGCCTCGTCGTCCGCCTCGAGCTGGTCGATGGCGGCCTCGAGGCCCTGGGCGACGGCGGTGTTCACCGCGTTGCGGGCATCGGGTCGGTTGATGGTCATCACGGCGACGTGGCCGCGCAGTTCGTAGTCGACGGTCATGGCGGCGACGCTACAACGCACTTGACCGATCAGTCAGGTTCGGGGCGCGGGACGCCGCTAGGGTGCGGGGCGATGTCGCCGCTGCGCCGCACGCACGCCACCTGCCCGTACTGCGAGAGCACCGACGTCGCCCGGCTGTACCTGGGCTCGGTGCGCCTGGACTCGTGCGAGTGCAGCACCTGCGGGGCGCGCTGGGACGAGGACCCGGCCACGGGCGCGTTCCGCGGCCGAGCCTCGCGTGCGTCGGTCGTGGTGCCCCGCGACGGCGGGAGCTAGCTAGCGCTCGGCGTCGTCAGATGTGGGGGCGTCGTCTGATGGCGCCGGGGCGGCGGCATCGGCTGGCGCTGGGGCATCGTCGGCGACCGCAGGTTCGTCGGTGACCGGGGCGTCCGACGTCGGCTCGCTCGTGCCGCTCGTCGCCTCGGGCTCGGGGGCCGGTGCGCCGGCATCGGGCGTCGGCTCGGTCGGCTCGCCCCCGTCGGCGGCGGCCGCCGGCTCCGGGGCCTCCTGCGGGGAGGGCGCCGGCGCGTCCGGCGTGGCGGCCGCCGCAGGGCGGGGCGGGCGGGGGCGCCTCCGGTGCGGGCCCGTCCGCCTCGGCCGCCCCGGGTGCGCTTGCGGGCCGGTGCGGCCGAAGGCTCGATGCCGAAGGCCTCGGCGACCTTGGGCACCCGGTCGGCCATGCGGGTGACCACGGCGACGAGCTCCTCGGAGGGCGCCTCGGGCTTCGAAGCCGGGGCGACGGTGAGGCGGACCGGCGAGAAGGAGAGCGCGTCGAGGACCGTGGCCCACCGGTCGGGGAGCGTGTCGGCGGTGAGGGCACCGGCGGCGGCCTCGGTGAGCTTGGCGGCCAGGTCGGCGGGCAGGGGTGCCCCGGCCTTCGGCGGGCGGCTGCTCAGCCGGAGCGCTCGCACCACGCGCCCCTCGGCGAGGGTCTGGGTCAGCTCGGCGATCCAGGCGGCCTGCTCCTTGTCGACCCGCTCGGCGAGCCCGGTGCGCAGCTGCTCCGCGAGGGCGCGGGCGTCGTCGTCCTTCGCGCCGCTCTCGGCGGCGACCACGACCGACCGCAGGTCGCGCAGGTCGAGCTCGTCGAGGTCGTGCAGGGCGGCCTCGGCCTTGTCGCGCCACTCGGCGGCGCGCAGGTCGGGGAGGAGCCGCTCGGCGATGGCCAGCAGCGGCTCGGCCGCGACCTCGCGGCCGCCGGCGAGGCGGGCCTGCTCGTTCTGCTTGTCGACGGCCTGGCGCACCGCGGATGCCGCCCATCAGGAGCTGCTCGGCGATGACCTGCTCGGCGGCGGACAGGCCCTCCACCGCCGCCTTCCGGTGGGTGCGGCCAGCCCGGAGCCGCTTGGGCTTGGGCTTCGGCGGGGAGCCGGGCGCTCGCGCCGCGGGCGCTCCGTGCGGCCCGAGCCGCCGTCACGGCGGGCCGCGCTCCCCGTCGCCGCGCGGTCGGCGGTCGCCGTCCGCCCGCCTCGCCGCTCGCCGTCTCGGCGGGGGCCTCGGTCGCCCTCGCGCCGCGGCCCGCGATCGCCGCGGTCGCGCCGGTCGCCCCGGTCGCGGCCGCCCTTGCCGGCGAGCTTGCTGGTGACCAGCTCGTCGTCGCGGACCGGGCGGGCGATCAGCTCGAGGGTCTGCACCTCGGCCCGGTTCTTCTCCTTCGGAGGCAGGACGGCGGTGACCTCGGTGCCGTCGAGCGACACCTCGACGTCCGCCCGGAGCTCCTGGCCGACGGCGGCGCCGGCGGGCAGCAGCTCGGCGCGCAGCACGCCCTTGGGCTGCTTGGCGCCGGCGGCGCGCCACGTCCACGAACCGTCGCCGCGGTCGCTGGTGAGCTCGATGTCGATCCTGCGAGACATAGGGTCGCCAACCTACTCGGTGGCAGCCGGGGCGGTTCCCGTCCGAACGGGTCGCGCTCGTCAGCTCGGCATCGGCCCCACGTAGTCGACCCGACCCCGCACGAAGGTGGGCCGCTGGTACTGCTCGAGGGCGTGCGCGATCCACCCTGCGGTCCGGGCCAGGGCGAAGATCGCCTCCCCGGCGCCCGGACCCATGTCGCAGAGGAACGAGAGGGCGGCGAGGGCGGCGTCGACGTTGGGCACCCCCTGGCCCTCGCGGCGGGCGACCGCCTCGAGGAGCTCGTCGACCACCGCCCGGCGGTCGGGAGGGGCGTCGAGGTCGTCGAGCCGGTCGAGCAGGACGCGAGCGCGCGGGTCGCCGTCGGGGTAGAGCGGATGGCCGAACCCGTGCAGTCGGCCCCCGCCCCGGAGCCGGGCGTCGAGCGCGCGCCCGATGCCGATGCGGGACGCATCGTGCAGCGCAGCCTCGATCTCGAGCGAGGCGCCGCCGTGGCGGGTGCCGCCGATGACGTGGAGGCCGGTCCCGACGACCTCGTAGGTGTCGGCCCGCACCATCGCGGCCATGCGCACCGCGAGGGTGCTGCTGGCCAGCTCGTGATCGGCCAGCAGGACGAGGGCGGCGTCGAGCACGGCGATGCGCTCGGGCGTCCGCGGCCGCGACGTGAGTCGGGTCCAGAGCACCTCGGCGATGGACCGCGCCGGCTCGGCTCGGCGCGCCTCGCGGCCATCCGCGCGGGGGAGCCCGTGGGCCAGGAGCCGGAGGAGCCGGCGGGCGGTGAAGGTGACCGCGTCGGGCGACGTGTCGTGGCGATGGGAGTCGAGCGCCGCCGCCACCGCGGCGATGACCCGGAACCGATCGAGCGGGAGGGTGCGCGGGCCGAGGGCGGCCTGCGCGGCGAGCACCTCGTCGAGGGTGCGGGCGTCGATCGGCCAGCGCACCTCGTCGGGCCAGCGCCCTCGCCAGAGCCACTCGGCCACCTCCTCGAAGCGGTGGTCGGCCGCCGCTCGGCCCACCTCGACCCCGCGGTACCAGCACCGCCCCTCGTCGATGAGGGTGAGCGCCGAGGGGAACACGAGGGCCGGCAGCTGCTTCGAGCGACGCCCGCTGCTCGCCAGGCGCTCCACGTCTCGCACGTCGAAGGTGGACCCGTCGGCGTCGCGATGGCGCTCGATGAGGCCCCGGCTCACGTACGCGTACAGGGTCTCGGGCTTCACGCCGAGCCGCTCGGCGGCCTCGGCGGTCGTCAACCGTCGCTCCACCCATCCTCCTCGTCACGTTGATCGAGCATCAAGATTGATCAATGTCGTGGGATGTGTCAACTTCGGGCGATGAGCATCGACAACGCAACCGAAGGCGCCGTGGGTGCGGTGCCGCACCGTCCCGTGGCCGCGGCCCGCACCGTGGGCGATCTGATGAGCCATCCCGTGATCACCGTCGGGCCCGGCGCGGCGCTCGCCGAGGCCTCGAGCGCCATGGTGGCGGGCGGGGTGGGGTCGGTGGTCGTGGTGGGCAGCGGTCGCAGCGATCCGATCGGGATCCTCACCGAGCGCGACCTCGTCCGAGCGGCCGCCGCCGGCGCCGACGGCCGGGTGGCCACCGTGGGGGAGTGGATGACCGCCACCCCCGACGTCGTGACCTCGATCGCGTCGGTCGACGAGGCCCTGGACCGCCTCGCCGCGCGCGGATACCGCCACATCCCGGTGGTCGACGCAGGGAGCTCGTCGGGATCGTCTCGCTGCGCGACCTCATGCGCATCGCCAGCCTGCGCCATCCCGGCGAGGCGGCGGTCGACGTGCCCCGGGGGCTCAAGGGCGTCGTCGTCACCGAGACGTCCGTGGGCGACGTGCGAGGGGCGGAGGGCTTCTTCCACTACCGCCAGTTCTCGGCGGTCGAGCTCGCCGAGCGGCGCTCGCTCGAGGACGTGTGGGCGCTGCTCTTCGACGGGGCCCTGCCCGACCGCGACGGTCTCGCCGCCTTCGCCGCGCAGGTGGCAGCCCGCCGGGCGCTGCCGCCCGGCTTCGATGCACTGGTCGACGAGGTCGCGGCTCGAGCGCCTGGCACCGGACCGCTCGACGGGCTCCGCACCGTGCTCTCGGCGGTGGCGGCCGCGGAGCGCTTCGCGCCGTCCTACGACCTCGACGGCCCCGCCCTGCGCCGCCGATGCCCTGCGCCTGGCGGCGGTCACGCCACCGTCGTGGCCGCCCTCCACCGCCGCTCGCTCGGCATGGCCCCGGTGGCCCCTCGCTCGGACCTTCCCACGCCGCCAACTACCTGTGGATGGTGAACGGCGAGGTGCCCGACCCCGAGGTCGCTCGGGCCGTCGAGCAGTACCTGATGCTGACGGTCGATCACGGCTTCAACGCCTCGACGTTCACGGCGCGTCATCACGTCGACCGGGGCCGACGTCGGCGGCAGGTGGTCGGGGCGCTGGGCGCGCTCTCGGGCCCGCTCCACGGCGGGGCGCCGAGCCGGGCCCTGGCGCTCCTCGACGAGATCGGCACGGCCGAGCGAGCGCCCGCCCACATCCGCGACCTCGTGGAGCGGGAGAGCGGATCATGGGCTTCGGCCATGCGGTCTACCGCACCGACGACCCTCGTTCGGTGCTCCTGCGATCGGTGGCCGAGGGGCTCGGCGGCGAGCGGGCCGAGCTCGCGATCGCGGTCGAGCGCCTCATCGTCGACGCGCTCGCCGAGCTCAAGCCCGGTCGCCAGCTCTACGCCAACGTCGAGTACTACGCCGGCGTGGTGATGGAGGCCGCCGGCCTGCCGCCCGAGCTGTTCACGCCGACGTTGCGGTGAGCCGGGTGATCGGCTGGTGCGCCAACGTCCTCGAGCAGGCCACCGACAACCGCATCATCCGTCCCAGCGCTCGCTACGTGGGCCCGCCGGCACCCCAGCCCGTGCCGACGCCCTGACGTTCCGACCGGTCCGGCTGCGCCCAGGTCGAGCACGACCCCCGGGCGCGGCAGGGTCGGGATCAGGCGCCGGGGCAGTGCCCGTCGCTCTCCCCAACGGTGCGACCCAACGGCGCCGATAATCTACGTTATGTCGAGTGGAGCGAGGTCTCGGCCACGGTGCGGGGCTCGATCCACACCTCGGCCAGCGGTCGGGCGTTGTCGAGGAGCCAGTCCAGCGCCGAGCGCACCTCCCGGGCCGACGGGCCGCCGGCGAGGTCGCCGTCGACGTCCTCGATGGCGGCCTGCAAGCAGTACAGCGCGCCCTGCAGCTCCTCGAGGCGCAGGCGGTCGACGATCACGTCGTCATCGCCGAGGCCGTGGGCGGCGGCCAGCTTGCGGGCCAGGTGGGCCTGCTGGCGGCACCCGGCCCGGCAGTACCGCCGCGGACGGCCCGTGCGGGCCGGGGTCGGCAGCGGGCGACCGCACCACCGGCACCGTGGCCCCTCCCGTGGTTTCGTCACGTGACGAAACTAGCGCCGACCGGGCGCTCGCCCGCGGACCCCGAGGTCGGGTGCGAGGTCCGACCCCGAGCCGGGCGATCGCCTAGGGTCGCGCCGAGGGAGCGCCGAGCGGGCGGTCCGGGGGAAGGAAGGGGCCTGGCGTGCGCTCCACGTTGCGTCGTCGAACGATGGTGGGCGCGCTCGCGCTCGGGCTGGCCGGCGGGGCCGGGTTGGTGGGGATCGCGCCGGCGTCGGGCCAGGCCCAGCCGCAGGCGATCGCCGCGCCGACGCCGACGCCCGCCCGCCCGGGCAAGCCGACGAGCATCGTCGCCGTCGGCGACTCGATCACCCAGAGCACCGGGACGGGCGCGCTCTCGCAGGAGAACCCGAAGAACAGCTGGGCGACCGGGTGGGAGGTCTCGAGCGTCGCCGCACGGCTCGGGGTGCCGACCAACAAGCGGTACAACCTCTCGACGAACGGCGACCGCATGTCGGACTTCGCCCCGCAGATCCAGAACGGCAAGTCCGGGGGCAGCGGCGACGTGAGCCCGGCGCCCGCCGACACGGGCCTGGTCCTGGTCGAGTTCGGTGGCAACGACCTCTGTCGCAGCTCGGTCAACGACATGACCAGCATCGAGAGCTACCGGACCCAGTTCAAGGCCGGCCTCGATCGCGTCAAGGTGCAGGCGCCCGACGCGCTGATCCAGGTCATGAGCGTTCCCGACATCTACAACCTCTGGTACATCCGCGGCGCTCCCCAGAACGCGACGTACCACCCCGAGCCCGAGAGCAGCCAGGCCGGGGGCCTCAACGGGGCCCGCACGTACTGGAGCATCGACGTGTTCGGCGCCGAGTTCCCGTGCCAGTCGCTCCTCGACAACGCCGACAGCTACGCCCAGGCCGACCGCGACCGGCGGGCCGCCGTCCGGACCCGAGCGAAGGCCTACAACGACGTCCTCGCCACGGAGTGCGCCAAGGTCCTGCGCTGCCGCTTCGACGATCGCCAGCTGTTCGACCTGACCTCGAACCGCGTGTCGCCCCCCGACGGTCCGCTGCTCCCCCAGGCGCAGTGGAACTTCACCGACCTCGACATCAGCCGGAACACCGCCTCGCTCTGCCCGATCCCGGGCCTCGTGAGCGGCGGCTGCGGCGACCACTTCCACCCGTCGAAGCAGGGCCAGGGGAAGATCGCCGATGTGGCGACCCTCGCCGGACGGGACTGGACCGACACCACCTACCCGGTGGCCGGGGCGGCGGTGCTGCCGAGCACCCGCCCCGACGGCGTCAACCGCCTCACCGCCAAGGTGCGCTTCTCCGGCGCGGACGATCGCGGCCTGCGGGGCCAGGAGGTCCGCGTCCACGCGCCGAACGGTTCGACCAGCGCCTGGTCCCAGCACCTGGGCGTCGCTCCGGACCTCACGGTCAGCGGGGTCGGCACGTCGTACGTCGAGGTGCGCTCGCTGGACGTCAACGGCAACCGCAGCGCCTCGACGGTGATCCCCGTCGTGGTGGAGGGACCGGGCCTGCCCGGTGCCCCGGTCGCCCCGTCGATCACCGCGGGTGGCACCGGGCTCACCGTCGCGTGGAGCGCCCCGGACGACGGCGCCAGCCCGCTGACCGGCTACCAGGTGACGTCCTACGTCGGCGCACCGACGGCCACGCCCGGTGGGCAGGTCGCGGCAACGGGCTCGTCGACGCTGGTGCCCGCTCCCCCGGCGGGCGCCCTCGTGCGCTACGCCGTCGCCGCGCAGAACGCCGTCGGCCTCGGCCCCGAATCGCCGCTGAGCGCACCGACGGTCGCTCCCTTCGGGACGGTGGCCGACTTCGTCCGCCAGCAGTACCGGGACTTCGCGGGCACCGTCCCCGCGGCGGGCCAGATCGACACCGAGACCGCCGAGCTCGAGGCCGGGATGCTCACCCCCGGCGCGTACATCAACCTTCGGCGCTTCACCACGTGGTTCGACGGCGCCTACGGGCCCTCCACGCGGCTCTACCGCGCGTACTTCCTCCGCAACCCCGATCCGAGCGGCCTCGACTTCTGGGCGAACCGCCGGCGCAACGGGACCACGCTGTCGCGCATCTCGCTCCAGTTCGCGGCGTCGTCCGAGTTCGCGCGGCGCTACGGCTCGCTCACCGATGCCGAGTTCATCGACCAGATCTACCGCAACGTCTTCGAGCGCGACCCCGATCCGTCGGGGCGGGCGTTCTACCTCAAGCGGCTGCAGGCGAAGACCTGGAACCGTGGCCAGGTGGTGCTCCAGTTCTCCGAGTCGAGCGAGTACAAACGCAAGACCGATGTGCTCGTGACGGTGATCGAGCTGGCGCGCGGCATGACCGGCCGGGCGCCCAGCGCGACCCTGGTCGACGACCTCCTCGCCGCCCACGCCGCCGACGGCGTCGACGGGATCGTCGCGGTGCTCATCGCCACCCCCGCCTACCGCGACCGGGTGCTCTGAACGAGGGCCGAGCGGGCGCCGCGCGCCGTTCGTAGACTCGACCCATGGCCTCCGGACGCACGCCTCGCCCCATCGCCGTCGAGCGAGAGCTCGACCACGAGCGCCTCTGGCGCAAGCAGCGGCTCGCGCTCTCCTTCCGCATCTTCGGTCGCTTCGGCTTCGACGAGGGCGTCGCCGGCCACATCACGGCGCGAGATCCAGAGCACCCCGACGAGTTCTGGGTCAACCCGTTCGGGATGAGCTTCAAGCAGATCACCGTGGACGACCTGATCCGGGTCGACCACCACGGCGAGGTGGTCGAGGGCGACTGGCCGGTGAACCGTGCCGCCTTCGCCATCCACTCGTCGATCCACGCCGCCCGCCCCGACGTGGTCGCCGCGGCCCACAGCCACTCCAAGTTCGGCCGGGCCTACTCGGCGCTCGGTCGCACCCTCGAGCCCCTGACCCAGGACTCGTGCATCTTCTACGGCGACCACGTCCTCTTCGACGACTACCGAGGCGTCGTCGACGATCCCGAGGAGGGCAAGCGCATCGCCCACGCCCTCGGGGCCCACAAGGCGGCCATCTTGCGCAACCACGGCCTGCTGACGGTGGGCCGCAGCGTCGAGGAGGCGATCTTCTGGTACGTGACCATGGAGCGCACCTGCGAGGTCGAGCTCCTCGCCCGGGCGGCGGGCCCGGTGGTGGCGATGGACGGCGATGTGGCCGAGGCCACCGCCCAGCAGGTCGGCGGCCACCTCGCCGGCTGGTTCTGCGCACAGCCGATCTTCGACTGGATCGCGCAGGTCGAGCCCGACGCCTTCGGCACCACCGAGCCGGTGGACTGAGGGGCCGGCCCTCCGGGCCGGCCCCGAGGATCAGCTGGTGGGCTCGCTCAGCGTGATGCTGATGTCGACCGAGCCCTCGTCGGTGCTCGAGTCGCTGATCGACGCGAACATCTCGTAGTCGCCCGTGGCCGTCAGGCCGGCGTAGGAGCCCTCGCTGCCGCTGGTGGTGGCGTCGTTCTGGATCTCGTAGCCGGCGTCCTCCAGCTGGGCCTTGAGACCGCCGGCCCACTCCTCGACGGTGCCCTCGGCCGAGGCCAGCACGACCATCGTCTTGTTGCCGTTGATGGTGTTGGTGGACGCGGTGACGATCTTGACGTCGTCGGGCGGCGCCAGGTTCGACGGCCATCCGTCGGGGAGCGTCGCACCGTCGCCGGTGGTGTCGGCCTCGAAGGTGTTGCCGTCCTTGTCGGTGATCTTGACGCTGTTGCCATCGGAGTCGATGTCGACGTCACCGCCGGTCGCGCTCTCGGCGGCCTTCTCGGCCACCTTCTCCGCGGCCTTGTCGGCGGCCTTGCCGCACCCCGCGCCCACCAGGACGAGGGAGCTGGCGAGGCCGATGGCGGCGAGCTTGCGGTCGATGCCCATGGGACCCTCCACGATCGGGGCGCACTGCGCCCACGGCGAGCGACGGACGCCGCCCTGTCGCGGATGGTAGTCGGCATCGGGGGAGCCGGCGCCCACCTCCCCGGACCCGTCGCCCACGGCTGGTACGCTCCGTGGGCCGTTCAGCGCGGGCGGGAGAGTGCCCCTCGGGGCACGCCGAAGGAGCAAGTCCTCCCCGGAATCTCTCAGGCACCAGGACCGTCCGCACAGGCAGCGCTGGAAAGCAGGGGCACCGTCGCTCCTCACCGAAGGGGAAACCCCGCTCGCCGGGGGAAGCTCTCAGGTCCGTCGACAGCGGGGAGGCCCATCCGCCGCGCCCACCGCGACCGAGGAGCACCCATGTCCGACCGTCCCACCCTCGCCGAGCTCGAGGCCGACGCCCCCTTCGAGTCCCGCCACCTCGGCCCCCAGGCCGATCAGCAGGCGAAGATGCTCGCCGACCTCGGCTTCGGCTCGCTCGACGAGCTGACCGACGCGGCCCTCCCCCAGTCGATCCGCAGCCTCGAGGGCCTCGCCCTGCCCGCCGCTCGCAGCGAGGTGGAGGCGCTCGCCGACCTGCGCGAGCTGGCGGCGCAGAACCGGGTCGTGACGTCGATGATCGGCCTCGGCTACCACGGCACGATCACCCCGGCGGTGATCCTCCGCAACGTGCTCGAGAGCCCGGCCTGGTACACGGCCTACACGCCGTACCAGCCGGAGATCTCCCAGGGGCGCCTCGAGGCCCTCCTCAACTTCCAGACGATGGTCGCGGACCTGACGGGCATGGCGCTCGCCAACGCCTCGCTCCTCGACGAGGGCACGGCCGCCGCCGAGGCGATGACCCTGGCCCGCCGGGCCGCCAAGGGGCCGGGCGAGGGCGCCGCGTTCCTGGTCGACGCCGACTGCCACCCCCAGACCATCGAGGTCGTCCGGACCCGCGCCGTGCCGCTCGGGCTCGAGGTCGTCGTCGCCGATCTGCGCGGCGGGCTGCCCGACGGCGTCGAGCCGTTCGGCCTCCTGCTCCCCTACCCCGGGTCCTCGGGGCGCGTCGCCGACTGGACCGCGGTGATCGGCGCCGCGCACGAGGTCGGTGCGATCGTGGCCGTCGACGCCGATCTGCTCGGCCTGACCATGCTGCGCTCCCGGCTCGATGGGCGCCGACGTGGTGGTCGGCGTCGCCCAGCGGTTCGGCGTCCCGCTCGGCTACGGCGGGCCCCACGCCGGGTTCATGGCCGTGCGCGAGGGCCTGCAGCGGTCGATGCCCGGCCGCCTGGTCGGGGTCTCGGTCGATGCCGATGGCGATCGCGCCTACCGGCTCGCCCTCCAGACCCGTGAGCAGCACATCCGCCGAGAGAAGGCCACCTCGAACATCTGCACCGCCCAGGTGCTGCTCGCCGTCGTCGCCTCCATGTACGCCGTGTACCACGGGCCCGAGGGCCTGACCGCCATCGCCCGGCGCACCCACCGCCTCGCCGCACTCCTCGCCGCCGCGCTCCGCGCCGGTGGCGTCGAGGTGCGCCACGACGCGTTCTTCGACACCATCCAGGCCGCCGTGCCGGGTCGGGCGGCCGCGGTGGTCGCGGCCGCGCTCGATCGCGGGTGAACCTGCGTCGTCGACGGCGACGTGGTGGGCATCGCCTGCGACGAGACGACGGTGCGGGCGCACCTCGACGCCGTGGTGGGCGCGTTCGGCCTCGACGCGCCGGACTGGGACCAGCTCGATGCCACCGTGGCCGATGCCGTTCCCGCCGGTCTCGAGCGAGACGACGTTCCTCGCCCACCCCGTGTTCCACCAGCACCGCTCCGAGACCGCCATGCTGCGCTACCTGCGGATGCTCGCCGACCGCACTGCGCTCGACCGCTCCATGATCCCCCTCGGCTCGTGCACCATGAAGCTCAACGCCACCGCCGAGATGGAGGCCATCACCTGGCCCGAGTTCGGCCAGATCCACCCCTTCGCGCCGGTCGACCAGGCGGCGGGCTACCTGCAGCTCGTCCGCGAGCTCGAGGCGTGGCTGGTGGAGATCACCGGCTACGCCGCGGTGTCGCTCCAGCCCAACGCCGGCTCCAGGGCGAGCTGGCGGGCCTGCTCGCGATCCGCAGTTCCACCTCGCCAACGGCGACGCGGGCCGCGACGTGTGCCTGATCCCGTCGTCGGCCCACGGCACCAACGCCGCGCCGGCGGTGATGGCCGGCATGCGGGTGGTCGTGGTCGGCTGCGACGACGCCGGCAACGTCGACCTCGACGACCTGCGGGCGAAGATCGCCGACCACGGCGATCGCCTGGCCGCCCTGATGATCACCTATCCGAGCACCCACGGGGTGTTCGAGGAGGCGGTGACCGACATCTGTGCTGCGGTCCACGACGCTGGGGGCCAGGTGTACCTCGACGGCGCCAACCTCAACGCCATGGTCGGTCTCGCGCGCCCCGGTCGCTTCGGGGCCGACGTGAGCCACCTGAACCTCCACAAGACGTTCTGCATCCCCCACGGCGGTGGCGGCCCCGGCGTGGGCCCGGTGGCCGTGGGCGCCCACCTGGCGCCCTACCTGCCCAACCACCCGCTGCTGGCCGAGGCCGGTCCGGCGTCGGGGCCCGGGCCGATCTCGGCAGCGCCCTTCGGCTCGGCGTCGATCCTGCCGATCCCGTGGGCCTACATCCGGATGATGGGCGGCGACGGCCTCCGCCGGGCCACCCAGGTCGCCATCCTCAACGCCAACTACGTCGCCCGACGGCTCCAGCCGCACTACCCCGTCCTGTACACGGGGCGGGGCGGCCTGGTGGCCCACGAGTGCATCGTCGACCTGCGGCCGATCACCAAGGAGACCGGCGTCACGGTCGACGACGTGGCCAAGCGCCTCATCGACTTCGGCTTCCACGCCCCGACCATGAGCTTCCCGGTCCCGGGCACCCTGATGATCGAGCCCACCGAGTCGGAGGACCTGGGCGAGCTCGACCGCTTCTGCGACGCCATGATCGCCATCCGCGCCGAGATCGCCAAGGTCGGCGCCGGCGAGTGGCCCGCCGACGACAACCCGCTGCGGCACGCGCCCCACACGGTGTCGTGCCTCGTCGGTCCGTGGGACCACCCCTACACCCGCGAGGAGGCGGCGTTCCCCTCCCCCACGGTGCGCCACGGCGACCGGTACTGGCCGCCCGTGCGGCGCATCGACGGCGGCTACGGCGACCGCAACCTGGTCTGCTCGTGCCCGCCGGTGGAGGAGCTCGCCGAGTAGCCGCCGCGTGGCGGCAGCCCGAGCTCAGCCGATCGGCTCGCTCGGCGTCGCCGTCACGAACGGGGGCTTGACGACGGTGGCGGGGACGGCGTCGCCGCGCACGTCGATGGCGACCTCGTCGCCGATGTCGACGGTGGGCGGGAGGAACGCGAGGGCGATCCCCTGCCCGAGCACAGGCGAGAAGTTGCCGCTCGTCACCGTGCCGACCGGCACGCCGTCGACGAGCACCGCCTGATCGGCACGGGGCGGTCGCCGACCGGCGACCGTGAGCGCTCGGAGGCGTCGGGGGACCCCGGCGGTGCGCTCGGCGTCGAGCGCCTCGCGACCGAGGAACTCGCCCTTGTCCCAGCTCACCACCCAGCCGAGGCCGGCCTGGAGCGGGGTGATGCCCGGGCCGAGCTCGTGGCCGTGGAGCGGGAGGGCGGCCTCGAGCCGGAGGGTGTCGCGAGCGCCGAGGCCGGCGGGCTCGAAGCCGGCGTCGAGCACGGCCTGCCAGAGGCGCGCCCCCTCGGCGGCGGGCACGGCGACCTCGAGGCCGTCCTCGCCGGTGTAGCCCGTCCCGGCGACCACGCCCTCGACCCCCTCCCACGCCATCCGCGCCACGTGGAAGCGTCCGATGGCGGCGGCCTCGGGCCAGATCGACGCGAGCGTGCGTCGGGCCGCGGGGCCCTGGAGGGCGATGACCGCCCGCTCGGCGGTCACGTCGCGCGCGCCCTCCCCCAGCGCGCCGGTGACCCCGGCGGTGTTGGAGGCGTTCGGCATGACGTCGAAGCGCTCGTCGTCGACCCACCACACGATGATGTCGTCGACCACCGAGGCGTCGACCGGGTCGAGCAGGTGGGTGTACTGGGCCCGTCCGGGGCCGACCTTCGTGAGGTCGTTGGTGAGCGCGCGCTGGAGGCGGTCGAGCGCGTCGGGGCCCTCGATGCGCACGGTGCCGAGGTGGCTCACGTCGAAGGCGACCGCGCCGGTGCGGCACGCCCGGTGCTCAGCCAGCGTGCCCGACGGGTACGACAGCGGCATGTCCCAGCCCCCGAAGGGGACCATCTTGGCGTCGAGGGCCCGGTGGGCAGCGTCGAGGGGCGAGGTGCGAAGCGTCACCCGGCCACCGTAGTGGCCGGCGTCGTCGGCTCCGGCCGCTCAGCCAGCCGCGGGCGGCGCCCAGCGGTCCCGGTCGTCGGCCTCGGCGGCGACGACGCCGAGCCCCAGGAGCCCGAGCGGCTCGGTGGCCACGTGCCGGCCGCCGGGATCGGCGTCGGCGAGCTGCTCGGGCGGCTCGAGGCCGTACTTGACCAGCAGTGCCAGGTAGTCGCGCTGGTAGAGCAGCGTGATGTCGATCAGGGGGTGGAGCTCGCGCAGCCGCCGGAGCTTGCGGTGCTTCTTGGTCACCAGCTTCTGGTTGAGCGTGGTGACCTCGAGGTAGCGGCGGTGGTCGGGCAGGAAGAAGTCGGGCGAGAACGCCCAGGTCGGCGACCCGTCCTCGCCCCGCTCCAGCACGAACGTGTGAGGCTCGTACTCCCACCGCACCCGGTAGAAGTCGAGGAGGCGGGCGAACTGGCGCTCGGAGTTGTGCGCGAACGCGACCTGCTCGTAGGGCAGCCCGACGGTGACGGGCGGGGGCGGGTCGACGGCCGGGATCGGGTCAGCTCCCGGTGGCCGCCCGAGGCCCGTCGGCCTCGGCGCTGCGTTCCTCGCCGGGGAACAGCTCGACGATGGCCGAGTCGATCTCGCGCTGCACGCCGTCGAGCGAGAGCAGGCTGGTCATCACGAGCTGGCCGTTCTTGATCACGTCGAGCAGCTCCTGGTCGTCGCGCACCAGGATCGCCTTGCCGCCGCCGATGACCAGCTGGGCGGACGCCACGTCCTCGCCGAGCTGCTCGCGGAGGTAGTCGAAGGCGCTCCGGACCGACTCGAGCTTGATCCCCGCGTCGAGCATGGACTTGACGACCTTGAGCTCGAGGAGGTCGCGGTAGCCGTACTGGCGGCGGCTCCCGCTCCCGGCGGCGTCGGCCACCGACGGACGCACGAGGTCCGTGCGAGCCCAGTAGTCGAGCTGGCGGTAGCTAATGCCGACGATCTCGGCGGCCTTCTTGCCGCTGTAGTGCTGAGCCATCCGACCTACCTCGGGTGCGCCGATGGCGCCGCCCGGACGACATCGGTGAAGTTACGACCCTGTCACCCTACGGAACCTCGCGCGCGGGGTCAATGCCCGACCGGCCGGCGGGCGATCGATCAGGTCGCGAAGTCCTCGGGGTTGACCGAGTCGATGAAGTCGCGGAACTGCTCCACGACCTCTTCGGCGGGGGCGTCGTCCGACTCCGGCTCGGGCTCCTCCTCGAGGTAGCCGGCCTCGGCGAGCACGTCCTCGTCGGCGAAGATGGGCGAGCCGGTGCGGGCGGCGAGGGCGATGGCGTCGGACGGACGGCTGGTGACCGTGTGGGTGCCGTCGTGGCCGTGGAGCAGCAGCTCGGCGTGGAAGACCCCGTCGCGCAGCTCGGTGACCGACACGCGCTCGAGGCTGACGCCCAGGTCGTCGAGCAGGTTGCGCAGCAGGTCGTGGGTCATCGGCCGCGGCGTGACGACCTCCTCGAGGGCGAAGGCGATCGCCGTGGCCTCGGGCGTGCCGATGAAGATCGGCAGCACCCGCCGCTCCCCGCCCACCTCGCGGAGGAGCGCGATGGGCGAGCTGCTGGGCATCTCCACCCGCACGCCGACCAGCTCCATCTCGATCACGGGGACCAGCGTACCGTCGTCTCCCCGATCGCCGACGGGCGATCCGCTCAGCGCTCCGTGCGATACAGGTCGTCCACGTAGCGGTCGGGATCGGCGGCGAGGGCCGGGCCGTCGGCGATCCAGAGGTCGGCGAGGTTCCGGTAGCGGCCCGAGTAGTCGAGGCCGTAGCCGACGAGGAAGGCGTCGGGAGCGTCGATCGCTCGGTAGTCGATGCCGAGCGGCAGGATCCGCCGGGCCTGCTTGTCGGCCAGCGCGCACACCCGCAGCGACCGGGGTCGCGACTCCCGGAGGTGCCGCAGGAGGAAGTCGGCGGTCAGGCCCGTGTCGACGATGCCGCTCACGAGCACGACGTCCTCGCCCTCCACGGTCCGGTCGAGGTCCTTGACCACCCGGGTCCGGCCGGCGGCGCCGTCGTAGGGGGCCACGGCCAGCAGCTCGAGGCGGCACGGCACGGTCAGGCGGCGGGCCAGGTCGGCCAGGAAGACGACCGAGCCCTTCAGCACCCCGACGAGCGTGACGCCGTCGGGGTGGTCGGCATCGATGGCCGCCGCCAGGCGCCGGGCGTGCTCGGCGAGCTCGTCGCTCGACGCCAGCAGCGTCGGCGGTCCGTCTCCCACCTCAGCCCTGGTCGAGGTGGCGGCGCAGGTTCGACCGGAGCAGCGCGGTGCGGAGGTCGTGCCCGAGCGACGAGAGCTCCTCGACCAGGTCGACCGCGTCGCGCCGGGCCTGCGGGTTGCGCTGCTTCAGCAGCGGCATCGTGAGCTGCTCGAGGAACCCCGCTTCGCGCTCGGCCGCGACCTTGAACATGCGCAGGTGGCGCGCCTCGACGCCCCGAGCGAGGAACCCGGCCGCCTTGGAGGCGACGAGCAGCGCGTCGCCGTCGTAGAAGACGTCGTCGCCGAGGGAGCGGCCGGTGAGGAGGCCGTACTGCTCCAGGCTGCGGAGCTGCTCCTTGGTGACGCCCGAGGCGATGGACAGCTCGTCGAAGGTCAGGCTGACCTCGGTGGGGCCGGGGTCGGCGTGCAGCGGTCGGGCCGCCTCGGCGGCGGCCGCCCCGGCCTTGGCCTCGGCCGAGGCTCGGGCCAGGTCGGCCATCCAGATCGGCGGCGGTCGGTCCTGGTCGTCGGGCTCGTCGGCCGCGGCGTCCGGGGGCTCGCTCGGCGCTGCGTCGGCGGTGTCGATCGGGTCGGCCGGCGCGGCACCGTCGGTCGCGTCCGCCGCGTCGGTGTCGGCGACGTCGTCCCGGGCGGTGGCGATGGGTGGCGGCTCGCCCCCGGCGAGCAGGAGCTCGCCCTTGCCCGCCTCGGGGTCGGTGAGGCGGTCCTTGATCACCTTCAGGGGCAGGAAGTGCTGCGCTGCTGCACGAGGATCCAGCGCAGGCGGTCGATGTCGGCCTCGTAGAACTTGCGATAGCCCGACGGCGTGCGCTCCGGGTCGATCAGGCCCTGGCTCTCCAGGAACCGGATCTTGGAGATGGTCACGTCGGGGAACTCGTCCTGCAGGAGCGAGAGCACCTCGCCGATCGAGAGGTGGTCGGTCACGTCAGCTCCCCTGCCCGGCAAGGTAGACCAGCTTGAACTTGCCGATCTGCAGCTCGTCGCCGTGGGCCATGGTGGCGTCGCCGTCGATGCGCTGCTGGTTGAGGTAGGTGCCGTTGAGCGACCCGACGTCGCGCACGACGACCGCCCCCGAGGCGGTGCGCTCCACCTCGGCGTGGCGCCGCGAGACGGTCACGTCGTCGAGGAAGATGTCGCTCTGGGGGTGCCGTCCGGCCGTGGTGATGACGTGCTCGAGGGCGAACTCCGAGCCGGTGTTCGGGCCGCGGGTGACGACGAGCATCCCCCCGGACCCGACGCTGCCCAGGTCGATCTGGAGCTCCTCGCCGCTCTCCGCCTCGAGGCTGAAGGTGATGGTGGCCGGATCCTCGTGGCGCTCGAGCGGCTGGCCGCACGACGAGCAGAAGTTCGCCCCCACCTGGTTCAGGTGGCCGCACGCGGGACAGGTGACGTCGTCCACGATCCGCTCCTCGCCCTCGGGCCCAGCCACGAGGTGCTCAGCCCTCGATCAGGCCGCGGTAGCCGTCGGCGTCGAGCAGCCCGGCGATGGCGCCGGGGTCCGCGACCTCGATGACGCAGATCCACCCATCGCCGTACGGGTCGCTGTTGAGCTTCTCCGGCGCGTCCTCGAGCTCCCCGTTGACCTCGACGATCGTCCCCGCCACGGGTGCGTAGATGTCCGACACCGACTTGGTCGACTCGACCTCGCTGATGCCGGCGCCGGCGGCGACGGTCGCGCCCTGGTCGGGCACCTGCACGTAGACCACGTCGCCCAGCGCATCTTGCGCGTAGTCGGTGATCCCGACGATCACCCGGTTGCCGTCGACCCGGATCCATTCGTGGTCGGACGAGTACTGCAGATCATCGGGGACGTTCATGGGCGCTGAGGCTATCCCACGTCCGCCGGTCACGGAGCCGTCCGGACCCTCAGGCTGAGGTGGAGGTTGCGGGTGCTCACCGAAGGGTCTGGCGGATGCGCCGCACGTACTCCTGGGCGAGCCCGCGCGCGGCTGCCGCGTCGGGGCCCTCGGCCCAGATGTGGGTGACGGGCTCCTCGGGATCGGGCAGCGCGAGCACCCAGCCATCGTCGTGGATCACCTTCACGCCGTCGATCAGCTCGAGCCGGCGATCCTTGCTCAGCTCCACCAGGGTCCGCATGACGAGGCCCTTCTGCTCCCACGGGGTCACGACCGTCTCGTGGGCCAGGTGCGTGCGCGGCAGCGAGTCGCGCACCGACGACAGGCTCCGCCCCTCCAGGGCGAGCAGCTCGAGCAGCTTGATGAGCGCGGCGCCCGCGTCGAACGCCGGCAGGAACCCGGGCAGGATGAAGCCGCCGTCGCCGCTGGCCGCGAAGCCGACGCCCGACTCGCTCGCCGCAGCCATCAGCGCAGCCGTCGAGGTCTTGGTGTGCTGGATCCGCACGTCGTGGGGCTCGACCAGGGCGTCGGCTGCGCTGCTCATGTTGACCGGCAGGGCGATGCGGTCGCCGACCAGGTGGCCCCCGACCAGCGACACGAAGGCGAGGCGGGCCTCGTCGTCGGTGAGGCGCTGGCCGGTGTCGTCGACCAGGGTCAGGTGCTCGCCGTCGGGGTCGATGACGGCGCCGAGGTGGGCGCCGGATGCCTTCACGAGCGCGCTGACCTGGGCGACCGCCTCGTCGCGATCGAGGTTGATGGCCTGGCGGGTGGACGCGTAGGGGTTGACCCCGAGCACGTCGGCCCCCAGCTTCGAGAGCACGTTCGGCATCACGAAGGCGGTGGCGCCGTAGCTGTAGTCGATCACCAGCTTGAAGCCGGCTCCTCGAACCGCGGCGAGGTCGACGGTCTCGCCCAGGGCGGCCGTGTAGTGCTCGAGCGCCCGCGGGGGGAAGCCGATGTCGCCGATCTCGGAGGCGAGCACGCGGCGGAAGTCCTCGCGCCCGAAGAGCCGCTCGATCTTGCGCTGCGCGTCCTCGGTGATGTCGACGCCGTCCCGGTCGAAGAACCGGATCACCACCGATTGCGAGTCGCCCTCGACGAGGCGGATGGTCACCCCGGCTGCGGCGACGGGCTGGCGCGTGAGGAAGCGGGTCACGGGCACCGGCGCGACCTCGAGGTCGAGCACGTTGATCCCGCTCGCGTTGAGACCGGCCATGAACGCCCGCTTCAGCATCCGGGCCGCGCGCGACGAGTCGCGCGACGTGATGACGGTGGCGTCCTTGCGCAGCGTCGTCGCGAAGGCCATCGCAACGCGGGCCGCCAGCTCCGGGCTGATGTCGACGTTGGCCAGGCCCGACACGCCGTCGCGGCCGAACAGGCTGCGCGCGCCCTTGGACTCCCAGATGATCGAGGCGTTGATGGTGGCGCCGGCCTCGACCGTCTTGAACGGGTAGATCTTCACCCCGCCGCCGACCTGGGCATCGTCGCCGATGAAGCACTCGTCGCCGATCACCGAGCCCTCGTCGCAGCGGGCCCCGCGGCGCAGGTCGCTGGCCCGGCCGATCACCGAGCCGCGCAGCCGGACGTTCTCGGCGAGGTAGGCGTTGTCGTGCACGACCGAGCGCTCGAGGTCGGCATCGCCGCGGACCCGCACGTTGCCGCCGAGGACGGTGTAGTCGCCGATCCGAGCGCCGGCCTCGACGCGGCTGTTCTCGCCGATGATGGCGAAGCCCTCGATCCGGGCGTCGGGGTGGACCTCGGCGCCCTCGCCGATCCAGACGCCCTGGCCGAACTCGAAGCCGGGCACGTCCACCTGGACCTTGCCGTCCATGACGTCCTTGTGGGCCGACACGTAGCTCTCGAGCGTGCCGACGTCCTCCCAGTACCCCTCGGCCACGGCGCCGTACAGCGGGCGCCCGTCGGCGAGGAGCGCCGGGAACACCTCGCCGGAGAAGTCGACCGGCCGTCCATCGGGGATGTAGTCGAAGATCTCGGGCTCGAGCACGAAGATCCCGGTGTTGATGGTGTCGCTGAACACCTGGCCCCAGGTGGGCTTCTCGAGGAACCGCTCGATCGAGCCGTCCTCCCGGGTGATGACGATCCCGAACTCGAGCGGGTTGTCGACGTGGGCGAGCCCGATGGTGGCCAGCGCCCCCTTCTCGTCGTGGAAGGCGAGGATCTTGCCGAGGTCGATGTCGGTGAGGACGTCGCCCGAGATGACGAGGAACCGCTCGTCGAGCACGTCCATGGCGTTGCGGACCGAGCCGGCGGTGCCGAGCGGCTGGTCCTCGGTGGCGTAGACCATCTTCACGCCGAACTCGGAGCCATCGCCGAAGTACGTGCGGATCTGGTTGGCGAGGAACGCCACCGTCACGACGATCTCGTCGATGCCGTGCTGCTTCAGCAGGCCGACGATGTGCTCCATCATCGGCCGGTTCGCCAGCGGCAGCATCGGCTTCGGGCAGTTGGACGTCAGGGGACGCAGGCGGGTGCCTTCGCCGCCTGCCATGATCACGGCCTTCATGGTCCGAACCTACCCAGTTCGGCCAGGGCCCAACGGCCCCTCACCCGGCGGCGGCCGCCCGATCGGCGCGTCCGGCCCGCAGCGCGGCCAGCCCGAGCGGGGCGTAGAGGGCCCACGCGACGTAGCTGAGGACGAGGCCCGGGATGCCGAAGATCCAGGCGGCGACGTGGGCCTGGTCGGCCCAGCTGAGGTCCGACTCGCCCGCCAGGAACAGGGGGAAGGCGAACATGAGGGCGAAGGTGCCGGCCTTGCCGAACCAGGTGACGTCCACCCGCCTCGCACCCAGGAGCGCGAGCACCACGGTCGTCACGGCCACGACGAGCTCCCGCACGAGGACGGCGACGGCGAACCAGACCGGCACGCTCCCGTCGACGAGGATGCCCCCGACGCCGACGAAGAACAGCAGGCGGTCGGCCACCGGATCGAGGATCTTCCCCAGGCTCGACACCTGGTCGAAGTGGCGGGCGATGTAGCCATCGATCCAATCGGTGGCGCCGAGGCCGGCCAGCAGCCACGCGGCCGCGGCCCGGTCCTCCCGGCCGAAGAGCAGGTAGAGGAACAGCGGCAGGCACGACAGCCGCACCAGCGAGATCAGGTTGGGGAGGGTGAGGATCCGGTCCTCGCCGTCCGCCGCCGCATCGGGGGCGGCGACGACCGGGGCGTCGCTCGCGGTCACGGACGGATCCTACCGAGGGGCCGCGCCGGCCTCCGGGGACGCCCGAGCGCACCGTCCCTAGGATCGGCGCCATGGCGACCCTCTTCACCCGCATCATCGACGGCGAGATCCCCGGCCGCTTCGTGTGGCGAGACGACCGCTGCGTGGCCTTCCTCACGATCGCTCCCATCGCCACGGGCCACGTCCTCGTCGTCCCCCGCGCCGAGGTGGACCACTGGGTCGACCTCGACGACGACACGGCCGCCCACCTGATGGTGGTGGCCCGCAAGCTCGGCGAGGCCCAGATGGCGGCCTTCTCGCCGTCGCGCATCGGCCTGATCGTCGCCGGCCTCGAGGTGCCCCACACCCACGTGCACGTCATCCCGATCGAGAGCGAGGCCGACCTCGACTTCCGCCGCGCCGATGCAGGCGTCGCGCCGGAGGCGCTCGACGCCGCCGCCGACGCGCTGCGCGCCGCCGTGCGCCGCGCCGGTCACTCCGAGGTGGCCACGGCCTGAGGTTCGAGGCGCAGGAGGCGGATGCCCTGCGCGTCGTACACGGACACGAACCCGGCGCGCTCGAGACGGCGCACGACGCGTCGCACGTCCGATCCGGTCCAGAACGGCCGGCGGGTGAGCGGGTCCTCCCCCGTCGTGTCGAGCAGCACCACGTCGACCCCCTCGGCCAGCCCGTCGAGCAGCGGCGCATCGAGGTCGGCCGGCGCCGGAGGCAGCTCCACGAGCCGGGCACGGGCCGCGACCTGGGCGGTGACCGAGGGCGAGGTGGCGACCGCCTCCTCGTCGGCCACGAGGTCCGCCGCCTCGAGGCGGGCCCCGTCGACGGCATCGCGCGAGCCCCAGCTCCACGGGGCCTCGTACGGGGAGCTGGGCGACTCGGTCAGGAACAGGAGCGTGGCGCCGGCCAGCAGCGCCAGCAGCACCCGCCGATCGACGTTGACCCGGGTCACGCTCAGGTCGCCGATGCGCTCGAGGGCGAAGATCAGGGCCACGAAGACGAACGCGAGGGCGGGAGCGATGTGGGCGGCGGCCGGCGAGAGGTTGACCACGCCGCGCTCGGCGGCCTCCTGGACGAGCGTGTCGGCGATCATCGCCAGGGCCATCGCCGGCGCAGCAGCCGCGACCCGGCGCGGCGAGACCAGCGGAGGAAGAGCAGCGGCGCCAGCACGACGACGAGGAACAGCACGGACGGCTCGGCGAACAGCTGGCGGCCGAGCTGGATCGGATCGGCGAGCAGGCGTGGCACCACGGCCAGCGGCCCGGTGGCGCGGGCCACGAACTCCTCGGCGGGGTCAGGCGGCCGTCGGGCAGGTCGGGCGAGGCGACCACGACCGCGACCGCCGTCCAGGCGATGCCGACCACCGAGGTGATGGCGCCGGCCCGGCGGTGCCCGGCGAGGACCACGAGGAGGCCCAGCGCCGCCAGGGTGAGCCCGAGGTCGCCGCGGGCGATGAGCACGATCCCGGCGAGGAGGGCGTAGCGGACCCACTGCTCCTGGCGAGCGCGGAGGTAGGCGGCCATCAGCGCCGGGAGGGCCATCGCCTCGGGGTGGAAGGCGCTCAGGTTCGTGCGCTGGAGCGCTGGCGCCAGCGCGTAGGCGACCACGACGACCGCGGTCGCTCCGACGCGGAGGTGGGCCTCCCGGCGCGCCAGGCGCCAGAGGGGCACCACCGCGACGGCGATGACGAACGCCTGGAACAGGGTGAGCACGGCCTCGACGGGCAGCCATCGGGCGAGCAGCAGGATCGGCTCGGAGCCGAGGGACCAGGAGCCCGAGGCGGGATCGAGCCCGCCGACGGGCTGACCGGCCATGCCGTGCTCCCGTCGCCACGCCGCCTGGATCCACGGTCCGAGACCCGAGCCACCGTCGAGCGAGCGCACGGTCGCCGCGCTCATCGCCGCGAGGGCGACGAACAGGACGAGCGCCAGCGTCCAGGGCAGCACCCGGTCGGCGGCATCGCCGTCGAGGCGGCCCTCGGTCCGCAGGACGAACCGGTCCCACCGGCGCCGCAGGCCCGGGCCGCGGGCGGGCGAGGTCACGCGTCGAGCGCTCCCTGCTCCGGGGGCAGGTCGACCTCGTCGAGGAGCTGGGCCCCGTCGTTGCGGACGTTGTTGACCTCGGTCGACACGGGGCGCAGCAGGAGGAGGCCCTCGGGCGCGGGCACCAGCAGCTTGCCGAGCGCCTCCAGGTCGTCGTTGGCCGGGTCCAGCCAGGCGTCCCAGGCGGAGGGCGGCAGGATCACGGGCATCCGGTCGTGGATGGTGGCCATGAGCTCGTTCGGCTCGGTGGTGATGATCGTGGTCGACCGGAGGGCGCCGCCCTTGTCGTCGCCCCCGCGCCACTGCTCCCAGAGGCCGGCGAACGCGATCGGCTCCCCGTCGCGCCGCTCGATGGCGTAGGGCTGCTTGGCCTTCTGGCCGGGGACCTTGCGCCACTCGTAGAACGCGTCGGCCGGGACGATGCAGCGGCGCTTCCGGAAGGCGTGCTTGTAGGCGCCCTTCTCGGCGAGACCCTCGGCGCGGGCGTTGATCATCTTCGACCCGATGGCGGGGCTCTTGGCCCAGAAGGGCACGAGCCCCCAGTGGTGGGCGGCCACCCTCCGGACGCCGCCGTCCTCCATCACCACGTAGACGTCGCGCGTGGGGGCCACGTTCCAGGACGGCTCGATGGCGGCCTCGGTCGGCGGCTCCGCATCGAAGTACTGCGCGATCTCGTCGGGCGTCGACGAGGACACGAAGCGGCCGCACATGGCGCCGACGCTACCGCCGCCCCTGGGTGAGGTCAGGCGGGCACGGCGCGGCGTCGGGCCAGCCGCGGGGCCAGGGCCGCCAGCCCGATGGCCGCGGCGACCGCGACGGCGGCGACGGCGCCGAGGCCGAGGGCGGCGAGCGCGACCGCAGCCACGGCCTGCGCGCCGGCGGCCGCCGCCCGAGACGCCGGAGCGAGCCGGTCGAGGCGGTCGTGCACCTCGCCGAGGGCGGCGGGCGAGGTGGCCGGTCGGCCGATCCACACCGCGCTCCCCCGCACGAGGCCGAAGAAGCCACCGATGGCCAGTGCCGCCAGGGGCGAGCCGGTCAGGACCCCGAGGGCGATCGTGAGGAAGACGCCGGCGGTCATGATGTAGGTGGCGACGCCGGTGCCGATCTGCCAGCCGAACCCGGCGCCGTAGACCCACGCTCGATACCGGCGGAGCCAGGCATCGTTCACCTGGCGCTTGAAGATCGGCAGCGAGATGCCGGCGATGCCGAGGTCGATGCCCACGGTGACGATGGCGATCGCCGCGGCGAGCGCCCACCGCGTGGTGTCGGCGAGGTCGAGCGCGGCGATGGCTCCTGCACCGAGCGCCGCGACGGCACCGGTGGACAGGCCGCCCACGACGCCGCCGAGGGTGAACCACGAGGCCGTCCACGAGAAGCGGTGGCCGCGGCCGGCTTCGGTCATGGGCGTGATCGACGACAGCATCGACAGGCCGCAGGGCGACCACACCCCTCGCACCGCGGCGGTGGCGGCGACGACGAGGGCGAGCGCGAAGGTGGCATCCACGCCGCCGATGCTATCGGCGGAGCGCGGCTCGGACCGGAGGTCGACCCTGCTCCTCGCTTGCTGGCGGGCAGAGAGGCCCTGGCGCGGCGGGGCCGGTCCCGAAGGACCGGCCCCGACCTGCGTTTCCCTTTGGTCGGGCTGAGAGGATTTGAACCTCCGACCCCTTGACCCCCAGTCAAGTGCGCTAACCAAACTGCGCTACAGCCCGTCGGGCTGGATCACCCTAGCGGCTGGGTGCGGGCGGTCGGAAGCTGGAACCGGCCCCGGCCCTCAGCCCGGCCAGTCGCCCGTGACCAGCCAGATCACGACCTGGACGAGGCGCCAACCGAGGTAGGCCACGAGGGCGGCGACGAGCAGCCAGAAGTGCCACGGCGCCTTGCCCCGCTCCTCCTCGTCGTCGTCGGGCTCGGCGATGAACCGGCCGCAGGTGACGCAGGTGCCGTCGGGCGCGACCGAGCT
Source organism: Acidimicrobiales bacterium (assembly GCA_041394165.1). Taxonomy (GTDB): domain Bacteria; phylum Actinomycetota; class Acidimicrobiia; order Acidimicrobiales; family Iamiaceae; genus Aquihabitans. The sequence goes on along the minus strand of JAWKIT010000001.1, from coordinate 406,434 downwards.
CGGGTTGTAGAAGCGATCGCAGGTCTCGCACCAGGGCACGCCACACCCTCGCCGCTCGGCGAGGTCGGCGGCAAGGCCGTGGCGGGTACCCTCGGCCGGCGTGCCGTCCCTCCCCCGCCTCTCCGTCGTCGTCTTCACCGACGGCCCGGTGCGGCTGGTGGGCGCCGCCCTCGAGCGGGTGCGGCCGGTGGCCCACGAGATCGTGGTCGCCGTCGACGAGCGGGTGCCGGTGGCCGACCTCGGTGGCCTCCAGCGCGTCGCCGACCGGGTGGTCCGCGCCGAGTTCCAGCCGCCGCTCGAAGCGAACCTGGCCTGGCTCCACGCCCAGGCGCGCGGCGACTGGGTGCTGCGGCTCGACAGCGACGACGTGGTGAGCGAGGACCTGCTCCGACGCCTGGCCACGCCGGGCTGGGACGAGGGCATCACCCACGCCTACCTCCAGTACCGCTGGGTCGTCGACGAGGGCCGGGCGATGCTCGACCAGCCGCCCTGGCACCCTGACCCGGTCCTCCGGCTGTTCCGCAACGAGCCCGGCCTCACCCGGTTCTCGCCACTCCCCCACGAGCTCCCGACCGTGGCCGGCGATCACCAGCTGTGGCCCGAGGCGATCTACCACCTCGACCTGGCGCTCGCCTCCGAGGCCGCCCGGCGCGCCAAGGTCGACGGCTACGAGCGCCAGCGCCCTGGCCTGCGGACCGACCGGGGCTGGTCGGTCAGCACCACCTACTACCTGCCGGAGCACGCGCCCACGGCGCCCCGGCGGTCGCCCCTCCCGAGCGGAGACGAGGCGGCCGTGGTCGCGGTCCTCGGCGCGGCAGCGGCCACCGCTCCGCTGCCTCCCGTCGACGCCGCGGCCGTCGGGCCGGTCGCCCGCCTGGTGGATCGCCGGGCTCCGAGGCCCGTGCCGGGCGAGGCGCGGCTCCGCCTCCTCGATCACGGCCCGCTCCAGCTCGTCGAGGGACGCAGCGCGGTCCTCACCGTCGGGATCGCCAACGACGGGGAGCGAACCTGGCGGCCCGACGACGCCCCGGCGACCGTGGTCGGCGGGCGGTTCGCGACCGATGCGGGCGAACCGGTCGGCTTCGAGCTCGAGCACCGCTCCCGGGCCGGTGCCTCCGGGGCGCGAGGTGCTCGTGCGCCTCGCGGTGCCGCCGGGGCGCCGCCCGACGCGGCGCCTCCGGGTGGGCCTCGTGCAAGACGGCGTCGGGTGGTACGACGCCGAGGCGTCGATCGACCTGCGCCATCGCCCAGGGCGCCGGGTCCTCGTCTCCACCGGGATCTCGTCGACGCCGCACCTCGGCGATGATCTGATCACCGCCGAGGTGCTGCACGCCCGCCCGCCACCTGCCCGACGTCGTGCCGGTGCTGCTGGCCCACCCGACCGACGGGATCGCCGAGCGGTTCGGCGTCGAGGTCGCACCCCGCCCCGTGTCGGTCGCCCCGGCGACCTCCACCCTGCGTCGCACCGAGCCGGCCCGCCGGTCGCGCGACCTCGTCGCGGCCGCCCGTCGGATGGCGAAGGGCGAGATGCCCGACGACGTGGCGATCCGCGAGGTGCTCGAGCCGTTCGCGACGGCGAGCGCCCTCGTCGTCGCCCCCGGGGGCGGGATCGCCTCCCGCTACGCCGACGAGGCGCTGCTGGTCTTGGCCGGGGAGGTCCTCGTGGCCCGGGCGTTCGGTCTGCCGGTGCTCGTGGAGGGGCCCTCGGTGGGTCCGCTCGAGACCCGGCGCGACCAGGCCGCGACCGCGGAGATCCTCAACGCCGCCGCATCGGTGACCGTCCGCGACCGCGCCTCCGCCGACGCCGCTCGACGGGTGGGCCGGGTGGTGGAGGCGACCGTGGTCCCCGACCCGGCGACGGCCTCGCTCGGCGGCGCCCCGGCGGCGGCGGGTCGCGTGCGGGCATGGCGCCACAGCCGGAACATCCCCGACGACCGGGCCTACGCCGTGATCTCCCTCCGGGGCGGCATCGACGGCGAGCGGCACCTGGCCGCAGCGCGGACGGCGATCGAGGCCCTGCCCGAGCACACCGCCCTGGTCCACCTGGCCCACTGCACCGGCGATCCCGACGCCGACGACCGTCGGATCCTCGACGACCCGTGGTTCGGGGCCCACCTGGTGCCGTTCGAGCTCGACGACCCGGCCGCGGCGGTGGCCCTGGTCGCCGGGGCCACGATCGCCATCGGCTCCCGCTTCCACCTCGCCGTGCTGGCCGCCGCCGCCGGGGTGCCGGCCGTGGGGCTGGTCGGCGACGAGTACGACCGGTTGCGCCTGCGCGGCGTGGCGGGCACCGGCGCCGTGCGGCGGATCGAGACCGACGAGCCCGAGGCGGCCGCGACCGCCGTGCGGGAGCTGCTGGCGAACGATCGCCCCGAGCCCGGTCCGCGCTGGGACGGCGAGGCCTTCGCCGCCCGGCTCGGGGCTCAGCTCCCGCCGGCGCCCTCGCTCGCCTGATCGGCGCCGGGTCGCGCGACCGCCGTGCGCGGCCCGTGGCGAGCGACGCGGCTCGGCACCGGTCGGCCCACCAGCTCCTCGAGGAGGGCGGCCGCCGCCACGAGGCCGGCGACATCGATGCCCGTGCGGACGTCCAGGTCGTCGAGCATCGCCACGAGCTCCTCGGTGGCCAGGTTGCCGCCGGCGCCGTGGGCGAACGGCGACCCTCCCAGCCCGCCCACGGCGGTGTCGAAGCGGCGGACCCCCCGGCCGAGCGCGGCGTAGGCGTTGACCAGGGCGGTGCCTCGCGTGTCGTGGAGGTGCAGGCCGATGTCCGCCGCGTCGAGCCGCAGGTCCTCGACGGCGTCGAGCACCTCGTGGATCCGTCGGGGCGTGGCCATGCCGGTCGTGTCGGCGAGCGTGATGGCGCTGACGCCGCGCTCGCGCAGCCGTGCGCAGCGGGCGGCCACCTCGCCTGGGTCGATCTCGCCCTCGTAGGGCGAGCCGAACGCGCACGAGACGACGGCGTCGATGGGGATGCCCCCCGCCCGACCGGGGTGCGATGCGGTCAGCTCGACGATGGCGCTGATCACCTCCTCGGACTCGTCGGGCGACATCTTCACGTTGCGCAGGCTGTACGCGGCCGACGCGGAGATGGTGACGGTGAGCTCGTCGACGCCCGCCGCGAGCGCCAGCTCGGCGCCGCGCACGTTGGGGACGAGTGCGGCGCGGATCAGGTCGTCGGCCGGAGGAACCGCCGCGACCACCTCGGCGGCGCCCGCCATGGCCGGCACCGCCTTGGGCGACACGAACGCGGCCACCTCGATGCGGGTGACGCCGGCGGCGACCAGCGCCTCGACCAACCGCACCCGATCGGCGACGGCGACGGGCGCTTCGGGCTGGAGCCCGTCGCGGGGCCCGACGTCTCGGATGACCACGTCGGCCGGCAGGCCGTAGGGGATCGTCACGGTCGGCTCACACCGGGGGCACGCCGTGGCGGCGGTCGGAGAAGCGCCGGTCCTTGCCTCGGGCCCGCTCGAGGCGCCGGGCGATCTCCTGGCGCAGCTCGGTGGGCTCGACGATGGCGTCGACCACCAGCTCGGACGCCAGGCGCAGGATGTCCACGTCCTCTTCGTAGATGCGGCGCTGCTCGGCCACGAACGCCTCGCGCTCGTCGGGGTCCTCGATGGCGGCGATCTTGTTGGCGAAGACGGCGTTGACCGCCGCCTCCGGGCCCATCACGGCGATCTTGGCCGTGGGCAGGGCGATGGTGGCCTCGGGCTCGAAGGCCGGGCCGGCCATGGCGTAGAGGCCGGCGCCGTACGCCTTGCGCAGCACGATGCACAGCTTCGGCACCGTCGCCTCGGAGATCGCCGTGACCATCTTGGCGCCGTGGCGGATGATCCCCTGGCGCTCGACCTGGGTGCCGATCATGAAGCCCGGCACGTCGGCCAGGAACACCAGCGGGATGTTGAACGCGTCGCAGCACCAGACGAACCGAGCCGCCTTGTCGGCGGTGTCGGTGAAGAGCACGCCGCCCTTGACCATCGGGTTGTTGGCCACGAACCCCACGGGGCGGCCCTCGACCAGGCCGAGTCCGCAGACCAGCTCGGGCGCGAACAGCGGCTTGATCTCGAAGAAGCTCTCGGCGTCGACGAGCCCGTCGATGATCTCGTGCACGTCGTAGGCGGCCTTGTCGTCGGCCGGCACCGAGCCGCTGTGGAGCGGAGCGCCGGGCTCGGCGGCCTCGTAGGCGGGCGGGTCCTCGCGCCAGGTGGAGGGGAAGTACGTGAACCAGGCCCGCGCTTGGTCGATGGCGTCCTCGTCGTCGACGGCGAGGTTGTCGCCGCAGCCCGACTGGGTGGCGTGCATGCGGGCGCCGCCCATCTCCTCGAGCGTGGTCCGCTCCCCCACCACCATCTCGGCCATCCGGGGCGACCCCAGGTACATCGAGGCGTTGCCCTCGACCATGATCACGATGTCGCAGAAGCTCGGGATGTAGGCGCCGCCGGCGGCCGAGGGGCCGAAGAGGCAGCAGATCTGGGGCACCCGCCCCGAGAGCTTCACCTGGTTGTAGAAGATCCTCCCGGCGCCACGGCGACCCGGGAAGAGCTCGACCTGGTCGGTGATGCGGGCGCCGGCCGAGTCGACGAGCCAGAAGATCGGCAGCTCGTGGCGCAGGGCGTGCTCGGCGGCGCGGATCATCTTCTCGACGGTCCGCGCCCCCCAGGAGCCCGCCTTCACGGTGGGGTCGTTGGCGACGACCACGACCGGTCGCCCCTCGATCGTGCCGACGCCGGTGACCACGCCGTCGGCCGGGAGGTCGCCGGCCGCCGTGTTGGCGAGGAGGCCGTCCTCGACGAACGAGCCCGGATCGAGCAGCAGGTCGAGGCGGTCGCGGACGAAGAGCTTGCCCTGGGCGGCCAGCTTGTCGCCCCCCTTGGCGAGGTTCCCGGCCAGCGCCCGCTCGGCGGCCGCCGCCACCCGCTCGCTCTCGGTGGGGTCGCTGCCGGGGGCGTCGATCGGCGAGGTGGCGGAGACGTCGTCGGTCACCTCCGGATCCTACCGGTCGACCCCCGAGCGCTCGGAGGTGGCGGGTGCGAGGGACCTCAGGCCCGCCGGACGGCGAGGATGGCGATGTCGTCGGTGATCGGCTCGCGGGCGAAGTCGCGGGCCGCCTCGAGCAGCGACTTCACCAGCACGTCGGGGTCGGCGCCCGGGTCGCGCCGGATCGCGTTGGCGATGCGGTCCTCGCCGAAGAGCTGGTCGCCGGCGCGCGCCTCGGAGAGCCCATCGGTGTAGAGCAGCACCAGGTCGCCGTCGTCGAGGCGCAGCTCGCGCGAGTGGAACGCGCTGGCGGCGTCGAGCATCAGGAGCGGCCCGGTGGAGCGCAGCGGCCGCACGTCGCGCTCGTGCCACAGCCACACGGCCGGGTGCCCGGCGGAGGCGTAGCGCAGCGTGCCGGCGTCGGTGTCGAAGACCACGACGCACATCGAGATCATCTCCTCGCCCCGATCGAGCGCCGACAGCTGGGCGTTGAGCTCCTCGAGGGCTTGGGCCGGGTCGCGGTACTGCCGTAGGAAGACCCGCAGGAGGTACTTCGCCTGGAACGCGGTGATCGACGGCTCGATCCCGTGGCCGGTGACGTCGCCGATCACCGCCGCCACCCGGGTGGGCGCCACCCGCACGACGTCGTAGAAGTCGCCGGCCATCATCCCGGTGCCGGCCTGGTACACCCGTCCCACCTCGAAGCCCGCGACGTCGGGCAGGTCCTCGGGCGCGAGCCGCTCGGCCCAGCGGCGCGGGGCGAGGTCCTCCTGGGTGAGCACCTCCTCGGCCCGCCGCTCGATGTCGAAGCGGCTCTCGGCGAGGCGGGAGTCGCGGACGAAGTCGCGCCCGTACACCACCGACACGACCACCGGCACCAGCACCAGCAGCAGCAGGAACACCGCCCAGCGGGAGCTCATCGCCGAGAGGCCGGCGGCGACCACGGTGAGGGCGCTGTAGAGCACCGCGGCGTGGACGTCCTTCCGGAAGGCCGACCGCGCCACCGTGGCCACGTCGGACTCGCGCCCGAACTCGACCTCGGCGCGCCGGGCCACCTGGCGGAGGCGGGACGCGGAGTTCGACCAGACCCCGGCGGCGACCGCGCAGGCCGCCGCGACGACGAGCAGCAGGGGGTGTTCCATGTCCGGTGCGAGGCTACCGGTGCGCTGCGGGCCGGTGGGCGGTGACCGCCCGGGCCACGAGCTCGACGCCGAAGGCGCCGGCGGCACCGATGCCGAGGGCCTGGGGCAGGAGCGTGGCGGGGATCGACAGGTCGAAGAGGTCCCGGACGGGCGGGATGGCGATCGCGGCCGCGGCCACCCCCGCCATGGCGGTGAGCAGCAGCAGCTTCCACGGTGCGTAGGGACGGGCGAGGACGGCCAGGATCCACAGCGCGACCACCAGGGCGGCGATGGTGGCGGCGGTGCGCCGCTCGTCGGGGGTGAGGCCCTCGGCGGCGGCGAGCGCGTAGGCGGCGAAGATGGCGAGGGCGGTGATCGCCCCGGAGGGGATGGCGAACGACAGCACCTGCCGGAGGAACCCGGGCCGGTAGCGCTCCGGGTTGGGGCCGAGGGCCAGGACGAAGGCCGGGATCCCGATCGTGACCGAGCTGATCAGGGTCAGGTGCCGCGGGAGGAACGGGTAGGGCAGCCCGGCCACGGTCACGAGCAGCACGAGCAGGAACGAGTACACGTTCTTCGAGACGAACAGGCTGGCCACCCGCTCGATGTTGCCGATGACCCGCCGGCCCTCCCCGAGCACGGCCGGCAGCGACGAGAAGCGTCCGTCGAGCAGCACGAGCTGGGCCGCGGCCCTCGTGGCCGGCGCCCCGTTGCCCATGGCCACGCCGATGTCCGCGTCCTTGAGCGCCAGCGCGTCGTTGACGCCGTCGCCCGTCATGGCCACCGTCCGGCCCTGGGCCTGGAGCGCCCGCACCATGGCGCGCTTCTGATGGGGGCTCACCCGGCCGAACACCACCCCGTGGGCCACCGCATCGGCCAGGTCCTCGGGCTCCTCGCCGAGCGAGCGGGCGTCGATCGGGTCGCCGACGTCGAGGCCGACCTCGGTGGCGATCGCCGCGACGGTGGTGGGGCTGTCGCCCGAGATCACCTTGATGTCGACGTCTTGGGATGCGAAGTAGCGGAGCGTCTCGGCGGCGTCGGGACGGATCTGCTCGGCCAGGGTGCACAGCGCCACCGATCGGCGATCGGCCGGCAGCACCTCGCCCGCCAGGGGCGCGTCGGCGTGCTGCACCAGCAGGACCCGGCGTCCGGTCGCCGCCAGCTCGGCCACGCGGCCCCGGAGCGGGTCCGCGTCGTCGAGGAGGACCTCGGGGGCCCCGAGGAGCCAGCTCCCGTGGCCCTGGAACGCGGCCGCGCTCCACTTCCTCGCCGAGGAGAACGGGACCTCGCCGTCGGCCACCCAGCCCGCGGGCGCGGCGAACCGCTCCCCCACGGCGGCCATCGACGCGTTGGCGCCCTCGCGGTGGGCCATGGCGCCCAGGGCGGCGCTCACGCCCTCCTCGTCGCCGTCGAGCACGTGGAGGGCGTCGAAGGCGATCTCGCCGACCGTGAGCGTGCCGGTCTTGTCGAGGCAGACGACGTCGACCCTCGCCAGCCCCTCCACGGCCGGCAGCTCCTGCACCAGGACCTGCCGGCGGGTGAGCGCCAGCGCGGCGAGCAGGAAGGCCACGCTGGTGAGCAGCACCAGGCCCTCGGGCACCATGCCCACCAGGGCCGCCGCGGTCCCGGTGACCGGATCTCGCCAGTCGCTCGACTCGGCCGTTCGGGCCTGCGACCAGAGCAGCAGCGGGGTGACCGCCACGATGATCCAGGTGATGTAGCGCAGCAGGGTGTCGATCGAGGTCTGGATCTCGCTCGTGGTGCGGGTGAAGGCCTTGACCTCGGCCGCGAGCTTGCGGGCGTAGGCGTCGCGTCCGACGGCGGTCGCCCGGAACCGGCCCCGTCCGGCGACAACGATCGTGCCCGAGAGCACGGGATCGCCGGGCGCCTTGTGGATGGCGTCGCTCCGCCGGTGAGCGCCGACTCGTTGACCCCAAGCCTCGGCGCCCACCACCTCGCCGTCGGCCGGCACCTGTCGCCAGCAGCAGCACCAGGTCGTCGAGCACGATCTGGCCGAGCGGGACCTCCTGCGCCTCGCCGTCCCGGAGCACGCCCGCCGTGGGCGCGTGGAGCACCGCGGCAGTCATGGCGCTGGCGCCACCTCCTGCACGATGCCGATGAACGAGTTGATGACCAGAACGCCCACGAAGAGGGCGTCGCCCCAGCGGCCGGTGGCCAGCACCGCGGACTGCGATGGCGCCGAGGATGGCGTTGAAGCGGGTGAGGACGTTGGCCCGCACGATCTCGCCCACCGTGCGAGAGGTGCGCTCCTCGACCTCGTTGACCTCACCGCGCGCCCGTCGCTCCTCGACCTCCGCCGAGGTCAGCCCGGTCGCCACCGCCTCCATGGCCGCCGGCCCGTCAGTTCGACCGCTGGCGGACGCGGAGCTTGATCGGCGTCGCCCCCAGCTGGAGCTCCTCGCGGAGCTTCCGCTCGATGTAGCGGAGGTAGGTGGCGGGGAGCTCCTTGTTGGCGAAGAGCGTGAACGTGGGCGGATCGGCGGCGCCCTGCGTCGCGTAGAGGATGCGGGCCCCGTGCGGCGCCGGCTGGGCCGACTGGGCGGCGAAGACCACGTCGTTGACCTTCCGGGTGGGCACCCGCTTGTGGTAGCCCTCGATGGTGCCGGCGAGCATCGGCAGCAGCCGGTGGACGTTCTTGCCGGTCAGCGCGGAGATCCGGAGCACCTCCGAGTCGCCGAGGAAGGCCAGCTTCTGGCGCAGGTCGTAGGCCACGGCCTCCTTCTGCTCGCTGTCCAGCAGCTCGTACTTGTTCAGCACGATCACGATCGGGCACCCGGCGGCATCGATCCGCTCGGCGAGGCGCTGGTCCTGGTGGGTCACGCTCTCGGTGGCGTCGATGACGAGCAGGGCCACGTCGCTGGCGTCGACGGCCTGCAGCGCCCGGACGAACGAGTAGTACTCGGTCCCCTCGTCGATGCGGCTCTTGCGGCGCATGCCCGCGGTGTCGACGAAGCGGATGGGCCCGTCGGGGGTCTCGACGATGGTGTCGATGGCGTCCCTCGTGGTGCCGGGCATGTCGTGCACGACCGAGCGGTCCTCGCCGATGAGCCGGTTGAAGAGGGTGGACTTGCCGACGTTGGGCCGGCCGACGAGGGCGACCGCGAAGACCTTGTCGTCGCTCCGCTCGGTCGGCGGCGCGTCCCGATCGTCCTCGGGGTCGGGCAGCACCTCGACCACGGCGTCGAGCAGGTCGCCGGTGCCGGCACCGTGGAGCGCGCTCACCGGGAACGGGTTGCCCAGGCCGAGCTGGAGCAGCTCCCACATCGCGGCCTCGCGGCTCGGGTCGTCGACCTTGTTGGCCACCACGAACACCGGCTGGGTGCACTGGCGGAGCAGGTCGGCGATCCGGGCGTCCTCCTCGGTGACGCCCATGGTCACGTCGGCCACGACGATGAGCGCATCTGCTTCGGCGATGGCCTGCTCGGACTGGCGGCTCACCTTCTCGTCGAGCGCGCTCCCGCCGGGCATCCAGCCGCCGGTGTCGACCAGGCGGAAGCGCCGCCCCACCCACTCGGCCTCCACCTCCTTGCGGTCCCGGGTGACGCCCGGAAGCTCCTCGACGATCGCCTCGCGGCGACCGATGATGCGGTTGAGCAGGCTCGACTTGCCCACGTTGGGGCGGCCGACGATGGCCACCAGGGGGAGCTCGGACACGTCAGGCCTCCAAGGCACGGCGCAGCGCGGCGCCGTCGGTCGGGACGATCTCGACCGGCCGGGGCAGGTCGTCGGGGGTGGTGCCGTCGAGGAAGCGGCCGCCGGAGAGGCACACGTCGGCCAGCAGGTAGCGGTGGTCGTCGGGCGCATCGGCGAGGACGCGGGCGAGGTCCTCCCCCACCAGCAGCCCGGCGACGGAGGTGGTCCCGCCGAAGAACCGGTTCTCGACGGGGAGGACCCGGGCGTCGGTCCGGCCCGACCGCGCCACGAGCGGGCGAGCACCGGTGCCGCCGCCTCGCCGGTCAGGACGGTGACCGGTGCGTCGCGCCGGGCCGGGCCGCAGCGCGACGGCGACCGCGCTCGGCGCCGGGGCGAGCCGCTCGGCCCGGTAGCCCTCGGCGGGTGCGCCGAGGTCGGACGCGGCCTCGTAGCGGCTGCCCGCCGGGGCGACGGCGCCCTCGGCCCAGGCGAAGAAGCCGGCCTGGGGGCCGGTGGGCGCCAGCTGCCCGTCGAACTCGAGCTCGAAGGAGCGGGCCATGCCGACGCCGTCCTCGTGCATCGAGAAGCCCTCGTACGCCTCCGCCGGCGGGAAGGGCCGGCCGGCCAGCAGGTAGTACTCGTCGGCGGCGTGGACCAGGCGGCGGCCGAGGACGCGCCGGTACACCTCCTGCCAGTCCTCCACCGCGTCGATGACCGCTGCGGCCTCGGCCGCGGTGGTGGGCCGCATCCGGGGCTCGGTGTTGTAGCGGGAGATGCCGAGCGGCACGACGCAGAGGCTGGCGAGCTCGGGGAAGCGCTCGAGGACGCCGGCGAGGGTGTCGTCGAGCACCGCGCCGTCGTTGAGGCCGGGGCAGCAGACGAGCTGGCCGTGGACCTCGACGTCGTGGTCGAGCAGGGCGCGGAGCCAGCGGAGGCTCGGCCCGCCTCGCCGGTTGCGCAGGAGGTCGTTGCGCGCGTCGGGGTCGACGGCGTGGATCGACACGTTCAGCGGCGTCAGGCCCTCGGTCACCACCCGCTCGAGGTCGGCCTCGGTGAAGCGGGTCAGGGTGGTGAAGTTCCCGTAGAGGAAGCTCAGCCGGTAGTCGTCGTCCTTCTGGTACAGGCTCGATCGCAGCCCGGGCGGGAGCTGGTAGATGAAGCAGAACTCGCAGTGGTTGTCGCACGTGCGGAGCTGGTCGAACAGGGCCGAGTGCACGTCGATCCCGAGGGGCTCGCCGGCGCCCTTGACCACCTCGACGGTCCGCTCCAGCCCCCCGCGCGCCACCTCGAGCACCGGATCGGCCTCGTCGGTGAGCCAGGTCCAGCGGATGATGTCGCGAGGACGCTCCCCGTCGATGGCCACGACCTCGTCGCCCACCTGGATCCCGGCGCGCGCCGCGGGGGAACCGGGCGCGACGGCGAGGACTCGGGGGGCAGACATAGGCGGGGAATCCTACCGGGGCGACCCCTCGGTCCCCCGGGTCCGCGCCGGTAGGGTGACCCCATGGCTGTCGACAAGGTCCTGCTCGCCGCCCCGCGCGGGTTCTGCGCCGGCGTCGAGATGGCCATCAAGGCGCTCGCGTGGATGGTGCGGGCCTTCGAGCCGCCCGTGTACTGCTACCACGAGATCGTCCACAACCAGGCGGTGGTGCAGCGGTTCGAGGACCTGGGGGTCGTGTTCGTCGACGACGTGGCCGAGGTGCCGCCGGGCAGCCCGCTGATGCTCTCGGCCCACGGTTCGGCCCCCGAGGTCGTGGCGGCGGCGCGGGCCAACGGGGGCTACGTGGTCGATGCCGTGTGCCCGCTCGTCACCAAGGTCCACCACGAGGTGAAGGTCCGTGCGGGCAAGGGCTACCAGATCGTCTACGTGGGCCACGAGGGCCACGAGGAGGCGGTCGGCACCATGGCGGTCGCCCCCGACTCGATCCACCGGGTCGAGAGCCGCGAGGAGGTCGACGCCCTCCCCGCCTTCGCCGAGCCGGTCGCGATGCTCGCCCAGACCACCCTCAGCCACCGCGACTGGCAGGGGGTCCTCGAGGCCACCCGCGAGCGGTTCCCCGACCTGTGGACCCCTGGCCGCTCGGACCTGTGCTTCGCCACCACGAACCGTCAGGGCGCCCTCGCCGAGATCGCCCCGCGCTGCGATGCCGTGGTCGTGATCGGCTCGGCCAACTCGTCCAACACCGTGGCGCTCGAGAAGCTGGCCCGGGAGGCCGGCACCGCCCGGGTGCACCGCATCAACTCGGTCGCCGAGCTCCCCGACGACCTGTCGGGCACGGTCGGCGTGACCGCCGGGGCGTCGCGCCGGAGTCGCTCGTCCTCGATGTCCTGGCGGCCCTCGACCCCGCCGACGGGGTCGAGGAGGTGGCCATCACCACCGAGGACGAGTACTTCCCCACGCCCCGCAACCTGCGCGACCTGCTGGCCGGCATCGACGTGCTGGCCACGTTCTCCCTCGGCGGATCGGTCCCGGACCGGCCCGCCGCGGATGAGCGCAGCATCCACGCGGCCGACGTGCTCGCGTCGCTCTGAGGCAGACTGGGCCCATGGGCAGCTTCACCCGGATGGACGAGTCGACCGCCGAGCAGTGGGCGGTCATCGGCGCCGAGACCATGGCCAACCAGCCGAGGGTGGCCGACGAGGTGCTGGGGATGATCGAGCGCCTCGAGGCCATCACCGACGGGTTCAGCACCAACCAGAAGGTCCACGCGCTCCAGACCGCGACGCTCGCCGAGCAGGCCGGGGCCGACCAGGAGATGATCGTGGCGGCGCTCTGCCACGACATCGGCAAGCTCATCAGCGTGATGAACCACCCCGGGATCGCGGCCGAGATCCTCAAGCCCTACGTGCGGCGCGAGGTCTACGACGCCATCCGGGTCCACCAGGACTTCCAGGGCAAGCACTACTACGCCCACTTCGGCGCCGACCCGAACGCTCGCGACCAGTACGAGGGCGAGGAGTTCTTCGACCTCGCCGCCCTCTTCGCCGACGAGTGGGACCAGGTCGCCTTCGACCCCGACGGCGAGACCTACCCGCTCGAGCACTTCGAGCCGATGGTGCGCGAGGTGTTCGCCTCCCCCCGCTACCTCTAGGCCCTCCGCCCCCTCAGGGGTTGGGGGTGCCGGCTCGGCGCTGGGCCTCGTCGAAGAGGCCTTGCAGGACGGTGCGCAGCTCCGCCGTGCGCGCCCGGATCGCGGCGCGCTTGGCCTTCGACCCCTCCTGCTCCTCGAACGGGAGCGCCGGGCCGACGATCACGGTCACCTTGTGCGGCTTGATGAACCTCGCCCCCTTCGGCATGGCCGCCTCCGATCCACCGATGCCGACGGGGACGATGGGGACGCCGGTGCGGCTCTGGACGAACGCCGGGCCGTCGAAGAGCTCCTGCACCTCGGGGCCGAGCTGGCGGGTGCCCTCCGGGAAGATCACCAGCGGCTCGCCGGCCTCGATCACCTCGACGCACGTGCGCAGCGCCTCCCGGTCGGCGGTGCCGCGCGCCACCGGGATCCCGCCGAGCGCCGTGAACACCTTGGCCCAGAAGCCCCCGCCCTTCCAGAGCGAGTCCTTGGCCAGATAGCGCAGTCGTCGCTTGGAGCACACGAGCACCAGGGCGAAGTCGAGGTTCGAGCGGTGCACGGGCGCCAGGATGTACGCACCCGATGCGGGGACGTGCTCGGTGCCGGTGGCCCGGACGCGGAACCACAGGCGGCACAGCCCCACGAGGGCGGCGCGGACCACGGCGTAGAAGAGCAGCTCCCCCCGGGTGCCGGGACGGGCGTGGTCTGCGGTCGGCACGCTCACGGCAGGCGGCGCACCAGGTCGGCGACGATCTCGTCGATCCCGAGGTCGCTGGTGTCGACCACGAGCGCATCGGCGGCCTCGGTCAGCGGGCTGGCCTCACGGCCCTGGTCGGCCGCGTCGCGCCGGGCGATGTCCGCGGCGACCGTCTCGTAGTCGAGGTCGGTCACCTCCTTCGCCCGTCGCTGGGCGCGCACCTCGGGCGATGCGGTCAGGTACACCTTGAGCGCGGCATCGGGGAACACCACCGTGCCGATGTCGCGCCCCTCGAGGACGCCCCCACCGTGCTCGGCGGCCCACGCTCGCTGGCGGCGGACCATCTCGGCGCGCACGGCCGGGTTGGCGGCGACGAGCGACACCGCGCGGGTGACCTCCGGGCCCCGGATCTCGATGGTGGCGTCGACGCCGTCCACCACCACGATCCCGCCGGCCACGTCGAGCTCGACCTGCGAGGCCAGGTGGGCCACGTCGTCGGCGTCGGCGGGATCGATCCCGCGGCGCAGGGCGGCGAAGGTCACGCCGCGATACATGGCGCCCGTGTCGAGGTAGTCCAGCCCGAGGTGCTCGGCCAGGCGGCGGCCCACCGTGGACTTGCCGGAGCCGGCAGGGCCGTCGATGGCGATGACGGTGATCGGATCGGTGTCGGGCACGGGGCCGAACCCTACCGGCCGCCCGTCGCCGACCGCAGACCGTCGAGCATCGCCCAGTACCCCGGGAACGTCTTGGCGACGCAGCCGGGGCCGGCGATCGCCACGCCGGGGGTGCGGAGGCCGAGCAGGGCGAAGCTCATGGCCATCCGGTGGTCCTCGTAGGTCTCGAAGGTGGCGGGTCGCACCGGGCCCGGGTGGATCGTCCAGCCGTCGTCGTCGACCTCCACGTCGATGCCGGCCCGGCGGAGCTCGGCGGCGACGGCGGCCACGCGATCGATCTCCTTGCGGCGGATGAAGCCGATGCCCCCGATGCGCACGGCGCGATCGGCGAAGGGCGCCAGCACCGCGGCGGTCTGGGCCGTGTCGGAGATGTGGGTGAAGTCGAACGCTCCGCCGAGCAGCGTCGCCTCTGGGTCGAGGACGACGGTGGTGCCGGCCTCGTCGCGGCGGACGACGGCCCCCATCTGGGCGAGGACGTCGGCGAAGCGGGCATCGCCCTGCAGGACATCGGGCCCGAGCCCGGCGACGGTCACCCGGCCACCGCAGATCGCCGCCGCCGCGAGCGGGTACGACGCGGCGCTCGCGTCGGGCTCGATGGGATGGGTCGTGGCGCGGTAGCCGCCGGGCGCCACCGCGAACGTGCGCTCGTCGAGCTGGTCGACCGAGGCGCCGAACGCGGCCATCACCGCGATCGTCAGCTCCACGTACGGCCGTGACACGAGCTCGGTCGTGAGCTCCACGACGAGGCCGTCGGGGCGGCACGGGGCCGACAGCAGGAGGCCCGAGAGGAACTGGCTCGAGACGTCGCCTGCGAGCCGCACGACGCCGCTGCGCGCCCCGCCCGACACCGTGGCCGGCAGCGAGCCGTCGGCCGCCTGCTCCTCGATCGCGCTGCCGAGGGAGCGGAGGGCCGTGAAGGTCTCCCCCATCGGCCGGGCCTGCATCTGCGGGTGGGCGGTGACGCGGTAGGCCCCGTGGCCGAGCGACAGCATCGGCAGGAGGAACCGTGCCGTGGTGCCGCTCTGGCGCACGTCGAGCAGCGCATCGGACGGCGGCAGCTCGCCGGCGCAGCCGACGACCTCGATGACCGGCACTTCGCGTCCGGCGCCGTCCGGGGCGTGGATCGCCACCTCGAGCCCCAGCGCCTGCAGGACGCCCACCATCGCCTCGGTGTCGTCGGCCACCAGCGCCCCCTCGAGGCGGCTCGTGCCCTCGGACAGGGCCGCGCACCAGGGCACGGTTGGTGATCGACTTGGATCCCGGCACGACCACGGTCGCGTCGAGCGGGCCGGCGATCGGGCGACCGGGAACGGGTCCGCCAGCGCCCCGAGGTCCGCGGCCCGCGTCATCGCAGGGGGGCGAGCATCGGCCGGTAGCCCCGACCCGCGAGGCCGTCGCGCAGGGCGTCGGCGCCGTCGCGGTCGACCACGAGGATCAGCACGCCGCGCTCGCCCTCGCTGGAGTGGGCGATCTCGAGGTCGGAGATGTTGACGCCGAGCTCGGCCGCGAGCGTCGACACCTCGGCGATGCCGCCGGGGCGGTCGAGGATGGGGACGCGCAGCTCGGCCAGCGCCTCGGGCTGGACGGCCCGACCCGGGAGGTTGCGACGTGCCCCCTGCGCCCGCTCCAGCACCTCGAGCAGCCCGCCGCGGTCGCCGACCTCCACCAGCGCTCGGAGGTGGTCGAGCTGGCCCCGGACCTGGTCGATCGCGTCGAGGATGGCGACGCGGTTCTCGGCGCAGATGTCGGGCCAGATGGTCGGCGTCCCCGCCGCGATCCGGGTCATGTCGCGGAAGCCGCCCGCGGCCAGGCGCAGCAGGGCGGCGTGCTCGTCGGCGCGCTGGTCCGCGATCGTCATCAGCGCCGCGGCGGTGAGGTGGGGCACGTGCGAGACCACCGCCACGAGCGCGCCGTGGCGCTCGGGCGGGAGCTCGACGACGTCGGCCCCGAGGGACCGCACGACCGAGCGGACCAGCTGGTGGGCGTCGGCGTCGGTGCCCGCCACGGGCGTCAGCACCCACACGGCGCCCTCGAAGAGCTCGGCGGCGCTCCCGTCGATCCCGAGCTGCTCGGAGCCGGCCATCGGGTGGCCGCCCACGAACCGAGGATCGTCGATCTCGTCGACGATGCCCGCCTTGACCGAGCCGACGTCGGTGACCGCGCCCGCGGTCTCGGCGAGCGCACGGCGGACGAGGTCGGCCACCTGCTGGACCGGGGCGGCGACGAACGTGATGGCGGCCGCCGGATCGATGCCCGTGGCGTCGATCGCCCCGCGCTCGAGCGCCCGGGCCTGGGTGGCCGCATCCCGGTCGACGCCCGACACGTGCCAGCCCTGGGCGCGCAGCCCGAGGCCGATGGATCCCCCGATCAGGCCGGTCCCGATCAGGCACGCCCGGCGCTCGCCGGCGACGTCGGCCATCGCGCGCTAGCTGGGGAGGTCGTCGCGCAGCGAGCGCGCGTCGTGCAGGTACACGTGGTGCAGCTCGTCGCGGGAGCGCTCGGTGTGCAGGTGGATCAGGACGCGGACGCAGCGCGGCATGCTGCCGACCACCGGGATCTCCCGGGCGCAGAGCAGCGGGACGTCGCCCAGGCCGATGGTCCGGGCCCCGGCGGCCGGGAACGCCGACACGAGGTCCTCGGTGGCCGTGAACCAGATGCTGATGAGGTCGTCGTGGTCGACCCCGTTGCGGGCGAACACCTCCTCGAGCAGCTCCACGGTCCGCCCGGCGATCTCGTCGGGGGTGTCGGCGGCGCAGGTGGTGGCGCCGCGCAGGGCGCGGACGGTGGCGGGCATCGCGGCGATGCTACCGGGCGTCGCGATCGGGACCGGAGGTGGTTCGCCCGGCGTCGGCGACCGCCCGCTCGAGAGCGCGCAGCTCGGCGCCCGTGAGCGACCGCCACGCGCCGGGCGCCAGGCGCCGGTCGGCCACCGGGCCGATCCGGGTCCGGATCAGGCGCTCGACGGGGTGGCCGACGGCGTCGAGCATCCGTCGCACCTGGCGGTTGCGGCCCTCGTGGATCGTGAGCTTCACCAGGCCCTCGGCGGTGAGCGAGGCCTGGGCGGGTGCGGTGGGCCCGTCGTCGAGCTCGACCCCCTCGCGCAGGGCTCGCAGCGCCACCCGCGAGGGCGTGCCGCGCACCTGCGCCAGGTACTCCTTGTCGACGCCGTGGGACGGGTGGGCGATGCGGTTGGCCAGCTCGCCGTCGTTGGTGAGCAGGAGCAGGCCCTCGGTGTCGAGGTCGAGCCGCCCGACGGGGACACCCGTGGCGCCGCGGGCACCAGCTCCACCACGGTCGGGCGCCCCTGGGGGTCGGCCGCCGTCGTCACCACGCCGGCGGGCTTGTTGAGCAGGTAGTGGACGAGGTCGGGACGGATGCCGATGGGCGCTCCGTCGACCTCGACGAGGTCCACCTCGAGGCCGCACCCGCCGACCCAGCTCGGCGATCTCGCCGTTCACCCGCACGCGCCCTCGGCGATCAGCTCCTCGCACGTGCGGCGGCTGCCGAGGCCGGCGCGGGCGAGGACCTTCTGGAGCCGCTCGCCCTCGTCCATCAGGGCTCCGGTGGCGATCCGCCTCGCCATCGCCGTCGATGTCGGCGGTGTCGACCGGCCCACGACGGGGGCTCGGGAGCAGGCGCCTCGTCGATGGCCCGGATCTCGTCGGGGCGATCGGCCCCTCCCCGCGGCCGGCGGGGCGAGGGCCGGTCCGTCGACGGCGAGCGTGGGCTGCTCGGGCTCGGCGGGGCGCTCGGCGGAGGGTCTGCTCGAGCGCCTCCATGACCTCGGCCGAGGGGAACAGGGCGGCGATGTCGGGCAGGTCCTCGATGCGGTCGAGGCCCATGCGCTCGAGGAACTCCCGCGTCGTGCCGAACAGGGCGGCCTGGCCCGGGCCCCGGTCGCGACCGACCTCGGCGATGTAGCCGCGCTGCTGGAGCGTCCGCATGACGCCGTCGACGTTCACCCGCGGATGGCCGCCACCTGCGCTCGCGACAGCGGCTGCTTGTAGGCGACGATGGCCAAGGTCTCGAGCGCCGCGTTGGAGAGGCGGGCGCTCTGGCCCTCCAGGGCGAAGCGCTCGACGTAGGCCGCGAGGTCGGCCGCGCTCTGGATGCGGTAGCCGCCCGCCACCCGGACGAGCTCGAAGCCGCGGCCCTGCTCCCTGGTAGCCGGCGGCCAGCTCGTCGCACAGCTCGTCGACGACCGCGGGGCCACCTCGAGGAGCTGGGCGAGCAGGTGGGTCTCGACGGGCTCTGGGCGACCATGAGGATGGCCTCGATGGCCCGGGACGCTTCGGTGGACATCGGCGAGCTACCCTCGTAGGCGTCGACCCGGTCGGCGGGCTCGAGCGAGGACGGAGCCATCCGCGTCGTCCGGGCCACCCAACCAGGTGATGGTGAGCTCGCCGAAGGTCCCCGCCTGGTCGAGGTCGACGGCGCCCTGCTTGAACAGCTCGAGCACGGCGAGGAAGCGCACGATGACGTCGAGGCGCTCCACGAGCACGTCGGTCAGGGCCGGAACGTCGTGCGGCCGACGAGGGGAGCTCCTCGATGAGCTCCTGGCAGGCCTCGGTCACGCTGAGGCGGGCGGGGGCCACGTGGTCGAGCCGGACCGTCGGCACCGGCTTGGGCTCGATCGCCCGGAGGAACGCGGCCCGCAGGTCGACCGGGGTGACGCCGGCGAGCAGGTCGGGCGCGAGGTCGACGAAGCGCTCGTCGAGCCCTGCGGTGCGCGGGAAGCACCGGGCGGCATCGTCGGCGAGCATGGACAGCAGCCGGGCGGCGTCCTTGAACGTCTTGCACCTCGACCAGGCGGGCGAGCGGCAGGTCGCGCTCCTCCCAGAGGGCGAGCTCGTCGTCGAGGTCGACGTCGGCGTCCTCGGGGAGGAGCCGTCGCGTCTTGAGCTCGACGAGCGTGGCGGCGATGAGCAGGAACTCGGTGGCGACCTCGAGGTCGAGGACCTCCATGCGCTCGAGCTCGGCGAGGTACGCATCCACGATCGTGGACAGCGAGATCTCGTAGAGCTCCACCTGCTGGCTCAGGATCAGGTGCAGGAGCAGGTCAGAACGGCCCTCGAACACCTCGGTCTGCACCTCGTACGCCATCGGGTGCCAGCGTAGTTAACACCGGTGTGGTTTCGTCCAGGGGTTCTCTTACCGGTTCCGTCGCCAGGTGGTGGACCTATAGGCTCGCCCGCCATGACCCGCGTGTTCTCCGGCATCCAGCCCACCGGCGACGTCCACCTCGGCAACGTGCTCAGGGCCATGGTGCGCTGGGTCGACGAGCAGCACCGGGCCGAGAGCCTCTACTGCGTGGTGGACCTCCACGCCCTCACCATCTCGCAGGATCTCGCCGAGCTCCACCGATCGTCGCTGCGCCTCGCCCAGATCCTCCTCGCCATCGGGCTCGATCCCGAGGTGTGCACGCTGTTCGTGCGGTCCACGTCCACGAGCACGCCGAGCTCGCCTGGATCATGCAGTGCACCGCCGCCCACGGCGAGCTCAGCCGCATGACCCAGTTCAAGGGACAAGTCGACGCGCGCCGGCTTCGTCTCGGCCGGGCTGTTCACCTACCCGGCGCTGATGGCCGCCGACATCCTCCTCTACGCCGACGAGGTGCCCGTGGGCGACGACCAGCGCCAGCACGTCGAGGCTGACGCGCGACCTCGCCGAGCGCTTCAACGCCCGCTACGGCGCCACCTTCACGGTCCCCACCGCCACCTTCCCCACCTCGGCCGCCCGGGTCATGGACCTCCAGGACCCCACCGCCAAGATGTCCAAGTCCGCGGCCTCGACGGCCGGCACGGTGCTGCTGCTCGACGAGCCCAAGGCGATCGAGCGGAAGATCAAGCGGGCCGTGACCGACAACGACGGCGAGGTCCGCTTCGACGTGGCCGCCAAGCCCGGCGTGTCGAACCTCCTGTCCATCCTCGGGGCCTGCACCGGTCGCCGTCCCGAGGACGCGGCGCTCGGCTACGAGCAGTACGGCCCGCTCAAGGCCGACACGGCCGAGGCCGTGGTGGCGCTGCTGGCTCCGATCCAGGCGCGCTTCCGCGAGCTCGAAGCGGACCCGGCCGAGACGCTCCGCCTGCTGGCCATCGGCGCCGACAAGGCCTCCGAGCGGGCCGCCGCCACCTTGGCGCGCGCCCGCGACGCGCTCGGCCTGCTCGGCCGGGGCTGACCGCCCTCAGTCGTCGTCGGCGGCCTTGAGGGCCTCGGCGATCGGTCGGGGCACCGTCCAGTCCTCGGGCGGGAGGTGGTGCTCGGCGGTCCACGCCACCGTCAGCGGCGCCGAGCCGGCGATCCCGAGCAGGTCGGCACCCAGGCGCGGGTGCTCGACGTAGAGCCCGACGCGCCGGGTGAACCCGCTCGTCTCGGTCCACGCCTCGGCGATGTCTCGCCCGGCCAGGCGCACCGAGAGGGTCGCGATCACGCGACCGTAGGTGCCGAGTCCCGAGACGACCTTGCCGCAGTCGTGGAGCAGGGCGGCGGCCAGCACCGGGCGGGTCGCCTCGTCGCCGAGGGCGCGCTCGACGCGCCGGGCGACGCCGGCCGCGTGGCGCCGGTCGACGCGCGACAGGCGGGCCCACACGTCCTGCTCCGCGTCGAGGAGGTTGGCGCGCGCCCACGCGTCGTCGACCGCGCTCGGGCCGATCGGGAGGACGGAACCGAAGAACCGCTTCACCAGGTGGGCGGCTCCGGCCATCAGGCGTGATCGATGCAGAACCGGGTCGCGGGCATGGCCTCGAGGCGAGCCGGCGCGATGGCCGCCCCGCACACCTCGCAGCTGCCGTAGGTGCCCGCGTCGATCCGGGCCAGGGCATCCTCCACGTCGCTGAGCTGGTCGCGCAGGGTGGCGGCCAGCGTCGCGTTCTCGACCTGCTCGGCGGTCACCTGGGCCGAGTCGGCGAAGTTCTCGTCGAAGTCGGGCGCCGCCGACCCGTCGGCCGTGAGCTCGGCGAGGCGCCGCTCGAGGTCGTCGCGCTCGGACGCCAGGTCGGTGCGGACGGTGGTCGGGTCGGTGGCCATGCGCTCAGGCTATCCAGCGACGGCGCGAGGGTGGGCCGACCGGTAGACGGCCCGGAGCCGCTCGCCCGACACGAGCGTGTACACCTGCGTCGTGCTGATCGACGCGTGGCCCAGCAGCTCCTGCACGGTGCGGATGTCGGCCCCGTGGTCGAGCATGTGGGTGGCGCACGAGTGGCGCAGGACGTGGGGCGTGAGCACCTCGCCCAGTCCCACCGCCTCGCCCGCTCGCCGCACCGCGAGCCAGGCGCCCTGGCGCTGCAGCCGCCCGCCGCGCTGGTTGAGGAACAGGGCGTCGGCGTCGTCTCGACGGGCCCAGCGCTCGGGCTCGAGCTGGGGGCGTCCCTCGGGGCCGAGCCAGTCGACGAGCGCCCGGCCCGCGTGGCGGCCGACCGGCACGATGCGCTCCTTGGCCCCCTTGCCCAGCACCCGGAGCAGCGCAGCATCGAGGTCGAGGTCGGACAGGCGGATGCCGCAGAGCTCGCCGATGCGGATCCCGGTCCCGTAGAGGAGCTCGAGGACGGCCCGATCGCGCCGACCCACGGGGGTGACGGGCGCGACCGAGGACAGCAGGCGCTCGACGTCGGCCTCCGAGAGCGCCTTCGGGAGCCCCTTCGGGGTGCGAGGAACCTCGACGGCGGCCGCGGGGTCGGCGACGTGGTCGTGCTCGCCGGCCAGGAAGCGGTGCAGTCCACGCACCGACACCAAGGTGCGCTTGACCGTCGCCGGCGAGAGGTCCCCGGCCCGGAGCTCGGCCACGTACGCTTCGACGTCGACCTCGGCGACCCCCGCGATCGAGGTGCCGCGCTGGTCGAGCCAGGCGACGTAGCGGCGCAGGTCGTTGGCGTAGGCGCGCAGGGTGTTGGGCGAGCGGCCTCGCTCGACTCGCAGGGCGGTGAGGAAGTCCTCGACCTCGACGGGCAGGTCGTCGGCGAGGCCCGGGGGCTCGCCCACCGTCAGCGACCCGAGCGCAGGAGGTCGCGGGTCCGGAGGAGGCCGATCAGGGTCTTGGCGTCGGTGAGCGTGCCCGAGGCGATCGCCTCGTCGAGGCCGCCGAGGTCGAAGGCCTCGACGGTCAGGTGGGCCTCCTCCACCCCCTGCCGGTCGTCGGGCACCTCGTGCAGGTCGCGGCCGAGGTAGATCAGGCCGTGCTCGTCGGAGATCCCGGCCGACTGGTGCACGGTGGCGAGCAATTCGAGCGACCCGGCCTCGCGACCGATCTCCTCGGCCAGCTCGCGCCGGGCGGTCACCTCGGGGTCGTCCTCGCCCTCCACGTCGCAGAGGCCGGCGGGGATCTCGAGCATCTCGCGGTCGACGGGCCCGCGGTACTGGCGCACGAGCAGCACGTGGCGCCCGTCGTCGAGCAGCGGCACGACCGCGACGACCCGCTTGTCGCGGATGACGTCGCGCTCGAACGTCGAGCCGTCGGGCGCCTC
This sequence comes from Acidimicrobiales bacterium, assembly GCA_041394165.1. GTDB lineage: Bacteria > Actinomycetota > Acidimicrobiia > Acidimicrobiales > Iamiaceae > Aquihabitans. Next base: position 383,775 of record JAWKIT010000001.1, on the reverse strand, counting down.
GAAGGTGGCCCGGACGAGGCGGATGCGGTAACCGGCCGCCACCTCCCGCTCGCCGAGGTGGCGGAAGCCGGGCACGGTCAGGCGTCGACCGCCGCCGTCGCCGGCGCGTCCAGGTCGAAGAGGTGCGGGTTGCGGTCCTCGGCCCGGGCCAGCGCGGCGCCGACGAAGTCGCGGAACAGCGGTGCCGGGTTGGTGGGCCGGCTCTTGAACTCCGGGTGGGCCTGGGTGCCGACCCAGAACGGGTGGTCGCGGAGCTCGACGAACTCGACCAGGCGGTGGTCGGGCGACGATCCCGACAGCCACAGGTCGGATGCCTCGTACTGGCTGCGGTAGCGGGGGTTGAACTCGTAGCGGTGCCGGTGGCGCTCGGACACCACGGTCTTCCCGTAGGCCTCGGCGACCTTCGAGCCCGGCGCCAGCTCGGCCACGTAGGCCCCCAGGCGCATCGTGCCGCCCATGTCGGTGACGTCGCGCTGGGAGTCCATCAGGTCGATCACCGGGTGGGGCGTCTGCGGGTCGAGCTCGGTGGAGTTCGCGCCAGTCAGGCCGAGCACGTTGCGGCCGTACTCGATCACCATCATCTGGAGCCCGAGGCACAGGCCGAGGCACGGGATCTTGTGCTCCCGCGCGTAGGCGGCCGCGGCGATCTTGCCCTCGGTCCCACGCTCGCCGAAGCCGCCCGGGATCACGAGCCCGTCGAGGTCGCGCAGCCGGCCGCCGGCGAGCAGCCCCTCGACCTCCTCGGCCTGGATCCACTCGATCTCGACCTTGGCGCCGTGGTGGAAGCCACCGTGCTTGGTGGCCTCGACCACCGACAGGTAGGCGTCGATGAGGGTCACGTACTTGCCGATGATCCCGATGCGGACCGGCTTGGTGGCGGCCTCGACCCGATCGACGAGCGCCTCCCACTCGCTGAGGTCCGGGGCCCCGTCGTCGAGGCGCAGGATCGAGCACACCTCGGCGTCGAGGCCCTCCTCGTGGAGGACGAGGGGGATCTCGTAGATGTTGCCGGCGTCGGCCGCGTTGACCACCGCCTGGGGCGGCACGTCGCACAGGTTGGAGATCTTGCGCTTCAGGTCGGGCGGCACGGCCGCCTCGGAGCGGCACACGATGATGTCGGGCTGGATGCCCCGGCTGCGCAGCTCCGTGACGGAGTGCTGGGTGGGCTTGGTCTTCTGCTCGCCCGACGGGCCGATGAAGGGCACGAGGGTCACGTGGACGTAGCAGACGTTGTCGCGCCCGACGTCGAGGCGGAACTGGCGGATGGCCTCGAGGAACGGGAGGATCTCGATGTCGCCCACGGTGCCGCCCACCTCGGTGATCACCACGTCCACGTCGGGGCGGGCCAACCGGGTGATGCGGCGCTTGATCTCGTCGGTGATGTGCGGGATGACCTGCACGGTCTTGCCCAGGTAGGCGCCCTTGCGCTCGGCGGCCAGCACGGCCGAGTAGATCGAGCCCGTCGTGGCGTTCGAGTCGCGCGAGAGGTTCTCGTCGATGAACCGCTCGTAGTGGCCCAGGTCGAGGTCGGTCTCGCCGCCGTCGTCGGTGACGAACACCTCGCCGTGCTCGAACGGGTTCATCGTGCCGGGGTCGACGTTGATGTACGGGTCGAGCTTCTGCATCGTGACCCGCAGGCCCCGAGCCTTCAGGAGCCGGCCCAGCGACGAGGCCGTCAGGCCCTTGCCGAGCGAGCTGGCCACCCCGCCCGTCACGAAGATGTGCTTCGTCATGGGCGGTCCTCCGTGTTCGATGCCGTCATCACCACGGGATCGCACCCTACCCCGGCGCGTCGCCGTCGGCGCGCACCGGCGCGGGCGGCTCGAGCGCGACGAGCCGGTCGGCCAGCGCGAGCGAGGCGACGAGGGCCATCAGGCCCCCGATGATCGCCCCGGAGTCGTTCAGCAGGCTGCCGAGCACCGCGGCGACGACGAGGGCGTGCAGGCCGGCGCGCAGCGTCGGGAAGGCGGCCAGGATCCGGGCGCTCGGCGGGCCCGCGTGGTGGCGCAGGAACCACCAGAGGAGGGCGGCCACCGGGATGGCCAGCACCCAGATGGAGGCGGTGGACACCTCGAGGTTGGCGATCAGCTTGCGATGGGCGACCGATGCCAGCGGGTCGAGGCCCTCCGCACCGATGCGCTCGAGCAGCCGCCCCAGGTGCCCGCGATCGTCGGCCGGGCGAGCCAGGTCGAGCGCACCGAACGCGGCGATCGCCACCAGCGCCGCGACCGCACCGGCGAGCAGGGTCCGGGCCCGGATCCGAGCGCCGCGGACCGAGAACCAGAACGTGGCCGCGGCGGGTGTGAAGGCGAGCACCCCGCCCACGTCGGCGCCCCACACCGGCACGCCGAGGACGACGATCGTCGCGCCCATCACCGCGGTCGAGGCAGCCACGCCACGTCGGCCGGGCACGATCAGCGCCACCCACGAGGCCAGGAGGCAGGCGGCTGCGGCGAGCTGGGCGTACGAGTAGTTGGAGATCCCGTACAGGCGGGAGTTGCCGGTGGCGGAGTACCCGAAGGCCGCGCTCAGGCTGAGGTGCGAGCCGGTGGTCACGTCGACGACCAGCACCGCCGCCACCAGGCCCAGCACGACGACGAGCGGCCGTCGCGAGCCGAACCGACCACGGCCCGCGACCGTCGCGAGCACCGCGACCGCCAGCGCGACGGCGGCGACCACGGCCAGGGCGCCCGCCCCGCCGAGATCCTCGAGCGGCAGCGGTCGGACGAGGTACGACGCGGGGAGGACGGCCAGGACCGCACGGGCGGCGAGGCCGATGGCCGCGAGCGCCCGCGCCGACCACCCGTTGGCGTGGGCCGCGATCGCAGCCGCGACCACGGCCGCGCCCCCCACGACGGCGAGCAGGCTCGTCGGGGCGAGCAGGTGCTCGCGGAAGCGCGACGCCCGGTTGAGCTCGACGAGGTGGTCGATGCGGTCGTCGAGCGGTGCCGGGTCGCGCTCGACGACCGCCGGCCGGCCCTCCATCGACTCGGGTCGGGGGAGCCCCAGCTGGTCGAGGAACGTCGGTGCCAGGTCCACGAGGGTCAGGAACCCGGCGCGCTGGGTGGACGCGGACCGGAGGTAGCCCGCCGCGCCCCCGGGCGGCCGGACCCCGACCGCCGTGAGGTCCCGATCGCCCGCACGCGGGTACGGCGCCACGACGACGACAGCATCGCGGTCGAGGTCGACGGACGGCAGGAGCCGCCCGATGAGCGCGTCCGTCGCACGGAGCGCGTCGGACCACATCTCGTCGTAGCGGGCATCGTCGACGAGGGGCCGGTACCGCAGGGCGCGCGCCAGGTCGGATCCCTCGACGAGCACCACCCCGGGCCCCACCGCGGACCAGGCCCGCTCGAAGCGCGCCGTGACGACGTCGAGGTTGAGCCGTTCGCCGAAGGGCTGGGTGGGGTCGGCGACGAGGAGGTCGGGCCCGAGCGCGCCACCCGCCACGACCCCGCGCCCGTCGGCCGCCGCCAGGCCGACCTGGCGCTCGTAGGACTCCCCCACCGTGTCGAGGCCGTCGGCGTTGCCGATCGCCGCGATGGACGCACCGCCCTCGGCCAGCGCGTCGGCCAGCGCCCCGATCTCGGTCCCGTAGGGCTGACGGGCGTTGGCCCGGACGAGCCCCGGCCAGGCCAGGGCGACGGCCTCGCCCTCGGGGGCCGCCCCGGTGCGCCGCTGGAAGATCTCGCCCGCGCCGGACCCGCTGGCCTCCTCGTCGAGCCCGAGCACCTGCCCATCGACGCCGACGACCGTCGCAGCACGGCTGCCGGCCGAGAGGGTGAGGTACCCGTCGCCCGGGCCCGATCGGGGCCGGGTGCTCCTCGGCGCCAGCCCGGCCAACGAGGCGTCGGCCAGCACCGAGCGCAGCGCCGGAAGGTCGCGCCCCCGCAGGTCGTCCCAGGTGACCCCGGGGACCGAGATCACGAGGACCTTGCGGGCGGACGGGGCGCGAGCCGCCTCCGCGCCGGCCCTCGCACCGGAGCCGACGAGCCCGCTGCCGCCGATCGCCGCCAGCAGCAGGACCAGGGCCGCCCGGCGGCGCCCCGTCGTCGGCGTCTTCACGCGCCCTCCGGACGGCGGCGACCGAGGCGGTCGGCGGCGCGCAGCGGGGGCGTCGCGTCGATCACCCGGCTGAACGAGACCACCTCCGAGGCGAGCGTCAGCGCCAGCAGCACCAGGGCGACGACGTCGCGCGCGCCCGGGCCGAGCGCGAGCACGGCGGCGACCCCGAGCGCCGCCCCCAGGGCGTTGGCGCCGGTGTCGCCGATCATCGAGCGCTCGGCGAGGTCGGCCGGCAGGAGCCCGGCGGCGGCACCCGCGACCACCGCCACCGCCAGGCCCGTGGCCGAGCTGCCGGCGACGATCGCCAGGGGTGCCCACGCGAGGAGCCCCACCTTGGTAGCGCGCCCCGGGGCCCGATCGAAGAGGTTGGCGAGGTTGGCCGCGAGCGCGATGAGGGCGGCGTCGACCACCGTCCGCAGCGGCCGTCCGCCGCCGAGCGCGGCCGCGGCGAGGAGCGCGAACGAGGCCCCGCCGGCGAGCTTGATCGCGCCCGTGGTGACCCGACCGTGCCGAGCGGCGCGCAGGTGGCCGGCCAGCCCCTTCTCGGCATCGTCGCCGAGGAGGTCGTCGATGAGCCCCAGCGCGCCGAACGCCACGACCACCGCGACCACGAGCGGCCGATCCGGAGCCGTCGCGCGCCGTCGCCTGCGCCGAGCGCTCCACGACGGTCCGACCGCCCTCCACCAGGACCACCGCCACCACCAGCAGCAGGCCGGCGGCCGTCGCCAGCTCGTATGCGGTAGTTGCGCCGCGAGCACGGGCCGGGCGAGCACCTCGCGCGCCCCTCGCTCGAGCACGAGGACGACGACGAGGCCGGCCGCGAAGGCGAGGGCCACGATCACGCCGGGAGCCGCCGCAGGACCAGGACGGGCACGAGCACGATCAGCATGGTGGCAGGGACGGCGACCGACGAGTCGTTCGCCACGGTGCCCAACAGCGCCAGCCCCCACCCCGTAGGCGAGCGCGAGGTCCGCGCTCGGCCACCGGCGCGAGCGGAGCTCGGCGACTCGCTCGCTGCCCGCCAGGCGGGCGTGGACCACGACGGCGAGCACGAGGCCCACCGCCCCGAGGGCGAGGATCGCTCCCCCGCCGCCGAAGCTGGCCTGGGCCCGACGGCCGAGGACCGTCGCCACCGCCCCGAAGCGACCATCGGCGAGGTTCCCGCCGAAGCGGGCGAGGTGGGTCTGCGAGCCGGCGGGCGGCGCGGCGTCGAGGGCGAAGGCGACGACCAGGGCGCCGGCGGCCAGGGCGAGGAGCACCTGGATGCGACCGATGCGCACGTCGCGCAGGGCGCAGACGACCAGCATAGCCGGCACGGTGGCGACGACGCCCACGTCGGCGCCGAGCAGGGGGAGCCGTCGAGGATGACGACGAAGGCGAGGAGGCGCGACCACCGGGCCGTCGAGCGCCGCCCCCACCGATCGTGGGCGAGGACCGCCAAGGCGACGGCCGCCACCACCGAGAACAGGGCGAAGGCCAGGTTGCCGAGGCCGTGAAGCGGCCGGCGACCGCCGGGGAGTAGCCGAAGATGGCGTTCACCTGGAGCGGTGCACCGAGGACCACGTCAGGCGCGGTGAGGACCACCACCGAGGCGACGGCGACCACCGGCGCGATGCCCGGCGCGCCCTCCGCAGCCAGCGACACGGCCGCCACGGCGGCGGCGACGAGCAGGACCACCCCGACGAAGGCGGCGACCCCCACACGGCCGCAGGCACGCCCGCCGCCACGAAGGTGCCGGGCACCACGCCGATCGCACCGAGGGCGAGGGGCCGCAGGGCGTGCTGCGCTCGGGCCGGGAGCCGCTTCGCTGCGCGACCCCGAGCACGAGGAGCGAGCCCGACGGTGATCGCCGCCACGACCCAGGGCAACAGCGCCGTCGCGCTCGCCCGCCGCCGACGCCTGGGCCTCCAACCGGCCGACCCGATCGCCGCTCGACGCCGAGACCTGGAAGGGTCGGCCCTCGACGTCGTCGGGCGCGTCGATGCCGACGAGGCCGAGGACGGTCGGGAGTGCGTCGGCGAGCGAGACAGCCGTCGGCGGGTCGATGCGGATCGCAGCAGGCCCGGCTCGACGCCCGGTGCCCGCAGCGCTACCACGCCGAGGGTCGTGGGGCTGGTGGGCGCCACGAGCAGGACGGCGTCGGCGCCGGGGTCCGCGCTCGAGCAGGTCGCCGACAGCCGGTCGGCCGAGCGCACGGCCTCGCGCCGCAGCCGCTCGGCCTGCGAGGGGTCGCCCTCGGCGCGTGAAGCCGTGGCGGCAGTCGGATGCCTCGACCAGCACCACGGCCGGGCCGTCGGACGTCCAGGCGCCGTCGAACGTGCGGAGGACCGCGGCCGGATCGAGCCGGCGCCCGAACGGCGCGTCGGGATCCTCGGCCAGGAGGTCGCGGCCCACCGAGCCCGCCGGCACCTGGCCGTCGGCACCCATCAGCATGGTGGCGGCGCTGCGGCCGTAGGCGCCGCCGGTGGGCGCCAGCCCGGCGGGGAACCCCTCGGCCGCATCGGCGTTGGCGATCACGGCCCGGCCCACGTCCGCCGCCCCGAGCAGGTCGCCGAGGCGACCGATCTCCGCGCCGAAGGCCGAGCGCTCGTTCGCCTCGGCCGTCGCCCCCTACGCCGGCAGGTACGATGGCGCTCGGGCCGTCGCCGTCGACCTCCAGCTCGACAGGCTCGTCGACGGGACGCCGCCGTGGCGCTCGTCAACGTCGAGCGCCACGCCGAGCGTCGGTGGCCGAGACGACGGCGCGTCCCGGCGCCCATCGTCAGGTACGCCTCCGCCGGGGCCGCGCCGCGCCGTCCGACCGCGTCGACACCTGGCCGATGGCGGCGTCGGCGACCAGCCCTGGAGCACCGGCACGTCCGAGGAGCCGAGCTCGTCCACGTCATGCCCGGCACGCTGACGACGAGCACCCGCCGGACCTCCGGCACCGGCGAGGGTGGGCCGCCGCTCGATCGACACCAACTACGACGACCACCACGACGGCGGCGGCGATCGCCAGGAGGAGCCGCCTCATGACCGCCCCCGGCCGGGCGCGGCGCCCGCCACGAAGCGACCGGTGCGCCGGTGACGCGCACCGTGGCCCGTGGGGTGAGGCGGCTGCGGACGCCGTCGCGAGCGCAGCCCCGCCGAGGATCGCGACCACGACCCCCGTGGCCCCGGCGCAGGCGAGCAGGTCGACGGCCCGGGTGGGGTCGGTCCCGGCGATCGCCCGCCCGGCCGCCCAGGCGGTGGCGGCCGCCACGGCGCCCGCCACCACCAGCGGCGCCAGCAGGCGAGGGCGACGGGGCCGCCGAGGCGACGGGCGAGAGGCCCCCAGCACCAGGGCGCCCACGAGGTGGGCGCCCGAGTGCGCGGCGCCGATGAGAGCGATCCGGGCCGTTCCGTGCGTGAGCGGCGCGCCGATCGCCATGGTGGCCGCACCGGCGGCGGCGACGAGCAGCGCCACCTGGCCCGGCGTGCGGCTGTCGTCGAGCGCGTAGGAGGCCCGGGCCAGCAGCAGAAACGCGCCGTACGGGAGGAGGCCGACGGCCAGCGTGGCGAGGGCCGCGCCGAGCAGCGCCGGACCGTCGCCGACGCCGGCCCGGCCCACCGAGACCACCCGCATCGCGGGCGCGGCGACGGCCACGAGCAGGGCGCTGACCGGAACGAGCGCCAGGGCGATCCGCTCGACCGACCAGCGCACCGAGGCGGTGAAGCGCTCGAGGTCGCCCGAGCGGGCCTCGACCACCAGCTCGGGGAGGATCGCGGTGTGGATCGGCTGCGACAGGATCGCGTAGGGCGCGAGGAAGAACACCCAGGCCGCCTGGTACGCCACGACGCCGCCCTCGACCGCGGCGCCCACGAGCAGCGACCCGGCGAGCAGCACCCCGGCGCTGCTGTGCAGGACCACGCCCCAACCCGCCCGCCGGAGCGCGGGGCCCACGCCCGCGTGGAGGTTCCGGATCCGAGGCCGCAGGTGGAACCCCGATGCCCGGCAGGCGATCACGATCACGCCGGTGAACGCGACCACGCCGCCGGTGCCCGCGGCGGCCAGCAGCGCCCGCTCCCCCGCCGTGAGGTCGAGGGTCGGCGCTGCGTCGGTGGCCTGGCGGAGCACCAGGAGGCAGGCGACCATCACCACGGTGTTGGCGATCGGCGCGGCGGCGACGGCGAGGAACCGCTGCCGGGCGTGCAGGACGCCGGTCGCCACCGTGGCGACGGCGTAGAGCACGACCTGCGGGATGAAGAAGACCAGGAGGAAGCTGATCAGGCGCCGCTGGTCCGAGGCGACCTCCGCGGGGACGCCGATCGTGAGCAGGTGGGCGAGGGTCGGGGCCAGGGCGACGCCCACGGCGGCCAGGACGCCCAGCGCGCCCATGGCGACGCCGAGGACCCCGCCGGCCACCGCCTCGGCCTCCTCCTGGCTGCGGGCGAGCAGGTCCACGAACACCGGCACCAGGACCGACGACAGCGCGCCGGCTGCCACCAGCTCGAACACCACGTTCGACACCGAGTTGGCCGACTGGAACGCGTTGCCCAGGTAGGTGGTGCCGAGCACCGCGGCGACGACCAGGACCCGACCGAAGCCGACCACCCGCGAGACGGCGGTGATGGCGCCCATCCCCGCCGCGGACCGGAGGGTCGACGCCTCGGTCATGGCGCGGGTGGGAGCACCGCCGACGCGCCCTCGGCCTGGCCGTAGTGCCCCGGCTCGACCGACCCGAGGTCGGCGACCGTGAAGCTGGTGGCCACCAGGCCGGCGAAGGTGTCGAGGTCGTCGACCGTGCTGTAGCGCTTCGAGCGGAGGTCGTCGTCTCGCACGCGCCGCACCACGGAGGGCGCGAGCTCCTCGCCGTCCTCGGGCGGGGCCGGGGTGGACGCCACGACCACCGCGGGGAGCACGTCGGCGTCCACGCCGTCGGGGAGCAGGGCGAGGAGGAGGTCGGTGTCGGCCGGCTCGGGCTCGGCCGAGCCCACGAACACGTACCGGTAGCCGCGCTCCTCGCGGAGGGGATCGTCGTCGGCGTACGCCGGTCCGGGGACCACGTCGCCGAAGCCGCGGTCGCGCAGCGCGGTGATGGCCTCGGGCTCGGTGCCCTCCCCGGGCGACGGCGACTCGTCGGCCGGCTCGGTCGTCGTGGTGGTCGCTGCGCCCTCGTCGGTGGTGGTCGTGGCGTCGTCGGCGCCTCCCACCTCCTCGTCGCCGGCGACGTCGGCGGCATCCGCCAGCGCCTCGCCCAGCGCCTCGGTGGCGGCGGCGCGCAGCTCCACCGGCGTCGGGTCCTCCAGGCCGAGAACGGCCGCCAGCTCGTCGTCGCTCTCGGTGCCCGACGCGAAGCGATCCCGGAGCACCAGCGTGCCGCGGAGGTCGGCGCCGCTGCGCTCGAGGACCGACCGCAGGGCGTCGAGCTCGCCGTCGTCGACGCCCTGGTCGGCCACGAGGAGCACGCGCTGGTCGGACAGCGAACCGCCGAGGAGGCGCTCGGTGCCCAGCAGGATCAGGGCGTCGTCGCGCGCTTCGGCGTCGTCGGCCTGCTGCTCCAGCTCGGCGATGCGCGCCTTGGCGTCGCCGATGCGCTGCTCGGCATCGGCGATGTTGCGGTTCAAGACGTCGACCGTGGCCCCGTCGAGGAAGGTGCTGCCGAGCGCGATGCCGATCCCGAGCGCGAGGAAGACCGCCGTGATGGAGACGATGTGGTAGCGGATGTTGATCATGGGGCCTCGGGTCAGCGCAGCGGCAGGGACAGGCCGCGCAGGACGGTGCGGACGGGCTCGCTCGCCAGGCTCAGGATCACGAGGCAGATGATGGCCGCCAGCACCATCCACACGAGGTCGCGGCCGCGCACCCGCGTGTCGTAGAGCCGGTTCACCCCCTTGGCGTCGACGAGGATCGGCCCGACCTTCATCCGCACGAGGAAGGTGGAGGCCATCCCCGGGCGCCCCTTGTCGAGGAAGTCGGCCATCGAGGAGTGGGTGCCGACGGCCACGATCAGGTCGGCGCCCTTCTCGAAGGCGACGAGCATGGCGATGTCCTCCGACGTCCCGGCCGAGGCGAACACGACGTAGGGCAGCCCCAGCTGGTCGAGCAGCTCCGCGCCCGGCCGTGGCCGTCGGCGTAGCCGTGCACGACCAGGGCGGCACCGCAGCGCAAGGCGCGCTCGGACACGGAATCCATGTCGCCGATGATCACGTCGGGCCGGAGGCCGAGGTCCATGATGGCGTCGGCGCCACCGTCGACCCCGACGAGCAGGGGGCGCTGCTCCTTGAGGTAGCCGGAGCGCCGGAGCAGCTGCAGGTCCTGCTTGTAGTCGACCCCGCGCACGACCAGCAGCACCTGCCGACCGCGGAACTCGACGGGGATGTCGGGGATCACCGGATCGTCGAGGAGCAGGTGCCCCTCGGTGCGGAGGTAGCTCAGCGTGTTCTCGGCGAAGCGCTGGAGCTCGTCGCCCATGTTGCGCCGGGCGTGCTCGAGCACCGAGCCGAACGAGGCCGTGCCCTGGCGCGTGCCGACCGCCACGACCTCGCCGTCGCGCAGGATGCGGTCGCCGTCGATCGTGAGGACGTCGCCGTCGACGAGGGAGCTCATCACCATCGGGCCGACGCCGTCGACGACCGGGATGCCCGCCGCCGGGAGCAGGAGCGGGCCAGGGTTGGGGTACCGGCCCGAGATGCAGGCGGCGGCGTTGACGACGGCGCGCACGCCCGCCGCCAGCAGCGCCTCCGTGGCGACCGTGTCGAGGTCGAGGTGGTCGATCACCGCGATCTCGCCCGGGACGAGGCGGCGGGCGAGGTCCTTCGTGCGCCGATCGACCCGGCACGGCGCGGTGAGCGACGGGATGGCCGGGAGGAGCTCGTCGACGGCGGGCTCGCCGGGCACGGGTTCTCGATCGGTCATGGCTCGGCTCCGCGTCGTTGCGGTCGTTCGTCGCCCGGCCGCGCGCGGTGTCGCCGCCCCGACCGCTGCGTGCCGGCCAGCCTAGGCGTCCGGTTCGGCCCCAGGGCCCGCCCGATCACCGGCCCCGCACCGCGGCGGCGTGCTCGAGCAGCTCGTGGGCGGCCTCGCGGACCCGCTCGCTCTCCGGGGTGCCCGACAGCATCCGGGAGAGCTCGACCACACGAGCGTCGTCGTCGAGGGCGAGCGCCGTGGCCACGGTCCGATCCGCGTGCGCCTGCTTGCGCACCGAGATCTGGGCGTCGGCGAAGGCGGCCACCTGCGGCAGGTGGGTCACGACGAGCACCTGGTGGTCCGCACCGAGGTCGGCCAGGGCGCGACCCACGGCCAGCGCGGCCTGGCCGCCGATGCCGGCGTCGACCTCGTCGAACACGAGGACCGGAGGCGCCATCGAGAGCACGAGGCGCAAGGCGAGCATGGTGCGGGCCAGCTCGCCGCCGGAGGCCACCCGGGCGAGCGGCCCGGCGGTCGCCCCGGGGTTCGCCGCCAGGAGGAACGTGACCTCGTCGCCCGGGTCGGCATCGCCCACGGCCACCTCGACGCGAGCCGAGCCCATGGCGAGCTCGCCGAGGTGCGCCTCCACGGCTCGGGCCAGCGGCCCAGCCGCGGCGCGGCGGGCGCGCCCCACCTCGGCCGCGGCGGTCGCCTCCTCCGCCGCCGCCTCCTGCGCCCGAGCGTCGAGCATCGCCGCCCGGGCATCGTGGCCCTCGAGGTCGGCGAGGCGCTGCTGCAGCGCCGCGTGGTAGGCGATCACGTCGGCGAGGGTGCCCGACCCGCCCTCGCTCCCGTCGGGCGATGGCGCGGCGCCGTACTTGCGCCGCAGCTCCACGAGCAGCTGGCGCCGATCGCGGATGGCGGCGAGGCGCTCGGGGTCGTCGTCGATCCCCTCGCCCAGGCGTCGGAGCTCGGCGGCCACGTCGGCCACCTCGGCCTGGGCGGCGCGGAGGCGCTCGTCGAGCGGGGCGAACGGCGCCCGTCCGTCGACGGCGGCCACGGCGAGGCCGAGGGCATCGGAGGCGCCGCCCTCGTCGGCGAGCGCGGCGACCGCGGCGGCGGCCGCCTCCCGGTGGGCGAGAGCGCCGGCCAGGAGGTCCTCCTGGGCATCGAGCTCGCGATCCTCGTCGGCATCCGTCAGCTCGGCGCCGTCCAGCTCTGCGAGCTGGTACCGGACGAGGTCGAGCTCCCGGGCCCGGGCGCCCGCATCGCCCCCCAGCAGGGCGAGCTCGGCCGCCACCTCGGTGCGGCGGGCTCGCGCCGCTCGCAGCGGCCGAGGTCGACCGCGCCGAAGCGGTCGAGCGCGTCGCGCTGCACGGCGGCGCGGAGCAGCGACTGGTGGTCGTGCTGGCCGTGGAGGTCGACGATCGCCCGGGCCCGCTCCCCCACGGACGTGGCGGTCGCGAGCCGGCCGTCGATGTACGCCCGGGAGCGCCCGTCCGCCGGGACGACCCGGGTGAGCACCACCTCGTCGCCGTCGATGTCGAAGCGGCCCTCGACCACCGCCTCCGCGCAGCCGTCGCGGACCAGGGCGGGGTCGGCGCGGCCGCCGAGGAGGAGCTCGATCGCGCCCACCAGGAGCGTCTTGCCCGCACCCGTCTCCCCCGTGAGCGCGGTGCAGCCGGGCCCGAAGAGCAGGCGGACGTGCTCGATGATCCCGAGGTCGGTGACCGCCAGCTCGACCAGCTGGCCAGACGGCGCCGCGTCGCTCATCGGTCGCTGAGCCCGAACTTGGCCTTCAGCACCTGGTGGAACGACCGTCCGCCGAAGCGGGCGAACCGAGCCGGATCCGGCGCGGCGGTGATCGTGATCCGCCGACCGACCTCGGCGAGGCCGTGGGGCTGGCCGTCGATCACCAGCGTGGCATCGCGGTCGCCCTGGACGGTCACCTCCACCACGCTCGACGGGCCGAGGACGAGCGAGCGGTCGAACAGCGTGTGCGGCGACACCGGCGTGGCGATCAGCGCCCGGTGCGACGGGTCGACGATCGGGCCGCGCGCCGAGAGCGAGTAGGCCGTGGAACCGGTGGGGGTGGCCACGATCAGCCCGTCGGCGACGTAGCTCGTGAAGTAGCCGCCGTCGATGGCCACGGAGAGGCGGACCGTCCGCCCCAGGTCCTGCTTCTCGATCACCACCTCGTTGAGGGCGAGGGGCAGGGTGCGGCCATCGTCTGCGGCGCAGGCCACCAGCATGCGCTCCTGGATCCGGTGCCTCCCGGCGAAGTACGCGCCGAGGGCGTCCTCCCAGCCATCGGGCTCGACCTCGGCGAGGTAGCCGAGCTCGCCGAGGTTGATGCCGAGCACGTCGGCGTCCGCCTCGGCCGCCCAGCGGGCGGCGCGCAGGACGGTGCCGTCGCCCCCGATGGCGAGCACGAGGTCGACGGGACCGGGCGCGTCGGACTCGGCGTCGACCACCTGGTGCTCGCGCTGGGCCAGCCAGGCGCGGACCGTGTGGGCGAGCGCGACCGCCTCGGCTCGACCCGAGTGCACCACCAGCCCGACGGTGCTCACCCGAGCGCCTCGGCCACGGCGTCGGCCACCAGGGCCTCGGCCGGGCGTGGCGCGCCCGACGCCGAGGTGCGGGCGTGGAGGAGGAACTCGACGTTGCCGTCGGCGCCGCGGAGGGGGGAGGCCATGATCCCCATGATCGCGGCTCCGAGCCCGCCGAGCGCGCCAACGACCTCGTCGAGGACCCGCGCCCAGACGTCGGGATCGGTGACGACCCCGCGGCCTCGGGCCACCTCGGCGCGGCCGGCCTCGAACTGCGGCTTGACCAGCCAGATCAGGTCGGCGCCCGGCGCGGCGAGCGCGACGAGGGCGGGCGCCACCGTGCGCAGGGAGATGAACGACAGGTCGGCGACGACGGCACCGAACGGCGCGCCGAGGTCGCCCGGCTCGAGGTGGCGCACGTTGGTGCGCTCGTGGACGACGACCCGATCGTCGGTCCGCAGCCGCTGGTGCAGCTGGCCCCGGCCCACGTCGACCGCCACCACCTCCGCGGCGCCGGCCTGGAGGGCGCAGTCGGTGAAGCCGCCGGTGGAGGCCCCGGCGTCGAGCACCCGCCGGCCGGCGAGGTCGATCGCGAACCGCTCGAGGGCGCCGGCCAGCTTCTCGCCGCCACGTCCGACGAAGCGCGGCCGGGGGCCGGCGACCACGATCGCCTCGTCGGGGGCGACCAGGCGCGACGGCTTGGTGGCCGGCGCACCGGCCACCACCACGTCACCTCGCTCGATCGCCTCCCGGGCCCGGTCGCGGCTCGCGACCAGCCCGCGGCGGACGAGCTCGGCGTCGAGCCGTCGCCGCGTGGCCGTCGGGACCTCAGCCGGCCTTGGGCGCCGACTTCTTGGCGGCGGCCTTCTTGGCCGGGGCCTTCTTGGCGGCGGCCTTCTTCGCCGGGGCCTTCTTGGCGGCGGCCTTCTTGGCCGGGGCCTTCTTGGCGGGGGCCTTCTTGGCCGGGGCCGCCTCGGGGGCCTCGGGCGCCGAGGGGCGGATCGCGGCGATCAGCTTCTCCAGCCGGGTCACGTCGGCGATCGTGGCCAGGCCGAGGCTCTCGGCCGAGGAGGCGATCTCGCGGCGGACCTGGTCGATGAGCGCCTCGGTGTTCTTGCGGCTGCGCTCCACGAGGTCGGCGACGACCGCCTGGGCCTGCTCGGTCTGGACCTCGCCGGTCTTCACCAGGTCCTTCACGAGGGCCTCGGCCTTGGCCTGGGTCATCGAGGTGAAGGACATGCCCGCGTCGAGGTACTTCTTGAGGGGATTGGTCTGAGCCATGCGAAAAGCGTATCGACGCGAGCGATGTGCTTGCAAAAGTTTGCACTCGGGCCCCGGCCGAGGTCGCGGGCCGCGCCTGCTAGGCAGGAGGCGTGCCACGCTTCGCGCCCTTCGCCGGCCTCCGCTACGACCCCGCCCGCTTCGCTCCCGACGACGTGACCGCGCCGCCCTACGACGTGCTCTCCCCCGCCGATCGCGCCGCCCTCGTCGCCCGCGACCCGCACAACGCGGTGCTCGTCGACCTCCCGGTCGAGGAGGACGGGCCCGACCGCTACGAAGCGGCCGGCGCCCGGCTCCGCGCCTGGCAGGCCGAGGGGGTGCTCGTGCTCGATCCGACCCCCGAGCTCACCGCCTACCGCATGACCACCACCGACGATCTGGGGCGTCCCGTCGCCACGCTCGGGGTGCTCGGTGCGCTCGAGCTCAGCCGACCCGGCGAGGGCGAGATCCTCCCCCACGAGCACACCACCCCGAAGGCCAAGAGCGATCGGCTCGACCTCCTGCGCGGCACCCGGGCGAACCTCTCGGCCATCTGGGGCCTGTCGCTGGCGCGCGGCCTCACCGCGCTCCTCCCCGTCGACGAGGCGCCGGCCCAGTCCTGGACCGACGAGGACGGCACCCGTCACGAGACCTGGCGGATCGCCGATCCCGCCGCGATCGAGGCGATCGGCGCCGCCATCGGCGGATCGCCGCTCGTGATCGCGGACGGCCACCACCGCTACGAGACGAGCCTCGCCTACCGAGACGAGCGCCGTGAGGCCGGCGACGGCACCGCGGGCGCCGCCGAGTCCACCCTCTGCTACGTGGTCGAGCTGAGCGACGAGCAGCTGACGGTCCGGCCCATCCACCGCCTCGTCCAAGGCTTCGCAGGCGAGGACCTCGCGGCCCGCCTCGGCTCGCTCCCCGGGGCTTCGGTGGTCGGCGCGGCCACCCCCGACGAGGTCGCCGACGGTCGCGTGCTCCTGCGCCTCGACGAGCTCGATGCCGTGGCGGTCGTGGGGGCCGACGGCGGCGGCACGCTCGTGCACCTCGACCCGAGCCGTCACCCCGACCTCGACGACCTCGACAGCGCCCGGGTCGCGGCCGCGCTCGAGGAGCTGGGCCCGCACGAGCTCCACTACCAGCACGGCACCGATCGGGCCCAGGCCGCCGTGCGCGACGGCGAGGCCGACTGGGCCATCCTCATCCGCCCGGTGACGGTCGCCGCCATCGAGGCGAACGCCCACACCGGCGATCGGATGCCGCCGAAGAGCACCTTCTTCCACCCCAAGCCCCGCACGGGCATCGTGTTCCGCCCGCTGGACTGAGACCGGGCTCAGAGCCCGCCCGCGTGCGCCGGCGGCCACATGATGAAGAAGGCCCGCCCGACCACGAGGTCCTCGTCGATCGGGCCGAAGCAGCGACCGTCGTGCGAGTTGACGCGATTGTCGCCCATCACGAACAGCTCGCCGTCGGGGACCTCCCAGCCCGCGTCGGTGTCGAGGCCCGTGAGGTCGACGTTCGGCTGGAGGCACGACCCGTCGTACACCGTGTCGAGGCCGTGCACGTAGGGCTCGTCGAGCTCTCGCCCGTCGATCCGCACGGTCCCGTCGATGATCGACACGTGGTCGCCGGGGAGGCCGACGACTCGCTTGATCAGGTCCTTGATCTCGTTGGGCGGCTCGGTGGGCGGCCGCTCGAAGACGATGACGTCGCCGCGGTTCACGTCGTGGAACCGGTAGGAGAGCTTGTTGACCAGGACGCGGTCGTCTTCGACCAGCGTCGGCGACATCGACGGCGACGGGATCCAGAAGGTCTGGAGCACGAAGGTCCGGATGACGACGGCGATCACGATCGCCCCGGCGATCACGGCGATCCACTCGAGGGTGTTGCGGGTCGCCGACTTCGTGCCCGGGGCCGTGGCCTCCTCCTCGACAGGGTCGACGACGACCGTCGTGACCCCGGTGGGCTCGGCCTCGCGGGCCCGGCGACGCTCCACCCCGTCGGGCTCGGCGGCCTCCGGGCGCGCCGGCTCGTGGGGGTCGGGGGTCACGGGCCGAACCTAGCGCGCCACCTTCCGAACGCCGACCTCACCCCTGGTAGCGAGCGAGCACCCGGGCGGCGGCGCGCGACGCGAGGTCGGGCCCGCCGAGCTCCGGGTCGATGGTGACGACGCGGGCATCGGCGCCGAGGCGCAGCAGGAGCCGCTCGAGCCACGGCGTGGCGGTCACCGCCAGGGTGACCCGAGCCCACCCGTCCGCCCGCTCCTCCACGGCCAGCATCGGGTGCGCCTCCGCCACCCAGCGGGCGTTGGGCGCCAGGTCGAGGACCACCTGGGGGGCGTCGCGACCGACGCCCAGCGACGCCTCGAGGTCCTTCGGCGGCGGCTCCCGCCGCGAGGCGTCGAGCACCTCCAGGTCCTCGATCCGGTCGAGCCGGAAGTGGCGCGCCGCGCCCGCGTCGTGCGCCCGGCCGGCGAGGTACCAGGTGCCCCGATCGGGGAACAGCACCCACGGGTCGACGATCCGGCGGGCGACCGCATCGCGGCCGTAGGTCCAGTACGTGAAGGCCACCTGGCGATCGTCCGCGGCCGCCCGGACCAGCCGGCGCCCGAGCTCGCCGCCGTCGGGGTCGAGGTCGACGTCGACGGCCTGGCCGGGCTCGATGCCGAGGAGCCCCGCCAGCTTGGCGAGCGCTCGCTGCAGCGGGCCGGCGAGGTCCGGGTCGTCGGCCCGGTCGACCAGCACATCGGCGGCGGCCACCAGCGCCAGGCCCTCGGCCGGGGTGAGCCGCAGCGGTCGGCGGAAGGCGAAGAGCCGGACGTAGACCAGGCCATCCTCGGCGAAGACCTCGAAGGGCATCTCGTCGTAGTGGGCCGCGTCGGCGCCGATCATCGACGCCAGCTCGAGCTCGCGGGCCAGGTCGGCCTGCTTCAGGCGGAAGCGCTGGCACAGCTCGTCGACCGGCACGCCGTCGGGATGGCGAGCCGCCCACTGGAGCACGGCCAGCAACCGCTGGACCCGCGCCGCCGCGGTGATGCGCGGCCCGCTCACCTCGTCGGCCCCTCGCCGTCGGCGAGCGCCTCCAGCCAGGCGACCACCTCGGCGCGCAGCGCCTCGGGCCCCCGGACCTCGGCGCGATCGAGGTAGCTGAGCACCCAGGACCGGAAGCCCTCCCGGTTGACCACGTCGAGCACGACGATCAGGCCGTCCTCGTCGTCGCTCCGGATCGCGGCGGGGTCGACCTCCAGTCGCACGCTGTGGGCGACCGCGGGATCGAACCAGACCTCGGCGCGCACCGGGTCGCCCCCGCCGCCCAGGACCCAGGGGTCGAGCTGGAGGCCGGGCACGGCCTCCTCGGGTCGCTCGAAGGCGTCGGGCTGCTCGCCGGGCTCGACCGCGCCCTCGATGCGATCCATCCGGAACCAGCGGTCCTCGCCGCGCGATCGATCGAACCCGTTCAGGTACCAGCGGCCGCGCCCGAACTCGAGGCGGTACGGGTGCACCTCGCGCGCCACGCCGCGGTAGGTGAACCGCAGCAGCCGGCGCTCGGCCACCCCGCGGAAGGCCGCGACGAGCGACGGGTCGGTCGGCAGCTCGGCCCGGGGCTGGTCGGCGGCGCCGGCGCCGAGCTTGAACAGGGCTCGCTGGCCCATGCCGCCGGCGAAGCCGGTCACGGCCGCCGCCAGGTTCAGGGCCTCGAGCTCGTCGGGCTCGAGGCCGGGATCGCGCAGCTCGTAGTCGGCCGGGCGGATCCGGTAGCCGAGCAGCGGCGGGTCCGATCCCGGGATCGTCTCGACGAGGAGCGGCACGCCCATCTCCCGGAGGTCGTCCTTGTCGCGCTCGAAGGCTCGCTTGAACGAGGCGTCGTCCTCGGGGTACCCCGGGACCGTCGCCCGCAGGTGGTCGGCGCTGACCGCCCGGGGCGTCGCGAGCAGGAGGTTCATGAGCGTCAGCAGGCGCTCGATCTTGTCGGCCGGGGCCATCAGGGCGCTCCGAGGGTGGCGGCGAGGACGCCGGCTGCGCCGGCGGCGGCGAAGTAGAGCGGATCCTCGGCGACGGTGCGGCCCATCGTGGTGACCTCGAGGCCCGCGTCGTCCAGCACCTCGGCCACGGGGCCGGGGTCGATCCGGTGCCACCGGTGGCGGTCGCCGAGCGGATCGAGGCCGGGGGCCAGGGCGACGTCGACCTCGGTGCGCACGGCGTCGAGCACGGTGCGGCTGTGGTGGCTGATCCCGCGGTGCCGGGGGCGGGGATCGGCGGACGAGGCGCGCAGGCACAGCACCGGCCGTCCTCCGAGCCAGGCCGCCGCGTCCAGCGCGGGGGCGGCCTCGAGGCCGGTGAAGCCCAGGCGCGACGCGGTCCCGGCCACGCCGGGGCCCATCGCCACGACGACGGCGTCGGCGCCGAGCCGGTGGCGGGCGAGGGCGAGGGCGGCGGGCACGTTCAGGGCCTCGAGGTCGCCGCCGAACGCGTGGCCCGCGGTGACCGTGCCGCAGAGGAGCCCACCTGCCACGAGCGCGGCGACCTGGTCGCTGAGGGCCAGCGGGAGCGCTGCCCCGTCGGTCATGACGTGGGCGAGCCGACCGCCGGGTCGATGCCGGGCGTAGAGCGCGGCGACGACCGGCAGCTGGCTGTGCACGGCGCAGGCCACGACCGGGATGCCCTCCAGGTCGTCCGCGACGCCCTCGTCCTCCTCCGCCGAGCCGGTGTCGACCTGGAGGCTGGTGTAGCGGAGCTTCATCAGGTGCCCCGGCCCGGCTCCGGACCACGCGCCGCGGGCGAGGTTCCAGTGCACGACGTGCCAGCCGCCGGAGCCCAGGCCGAGGTCGACCGCGGTCGTGTTGACGACCACCCGGTCGCCGACCGCGACGGGACCGGTCAGCTGGGTCAGCGCGTACGCGCGCGCCCCGTCGTCGAGGCGCACCCGTCGGCAGCCCTCGCGTCCGCCGAGGTCCTCGGCCACGACCGCTTCGCGGAACGTCGGCACGCCCTAGAGGGAGTCGATCAGCTTCTCGACCCGGTCGTCGTGGGCCTTGAAGGGGTCCTTGCACAGCACGGTGCGCTGCGCCTGGTCGTTGAGCTTCAGGTGCACCCAGTCCACCGTGTAGTCCCGCTTGCGCTCCTTCGCCCGGCGGATGAACTCGCCGCGCAGGCGCGCCCGCGTGGTCTGGGGCGGCTCGTCGGTCGCGACCTCGATCTCCTCATCGTCGCAGATCCGCTCGGCGAGGCCCTTCGCCTGCATCCGGTAGAAGAGCCCGCGCTGGCGGTTGATGTCGTGGTACTGCAGGTCGATCAGCGCCACCTTCGGGTCCGACAGCGAGAGCCCGTGGCGCTCGCGGTAGCGCTCGACCAGGTGGTACTTCATGACCCAGTCGGCCTCGCGGTCGAGCGAGGCGGGTCGCGCTCGATGGTGGTGATGGCGTGCTCCCGCGTCGAGGGCCATCTTCTCCTCGGGGCTCAGGCCCCGGGTCTCGGCGTAGCGGATGGCTCGCTGCAGGTACTCGCGCTGGATGTCGAGCGCGGACACCTCGCGACCGTTGGCCAGGCGGACCCGGCGGGTGCACGTGATGTCGTGGCTGATCTCGCGGATGGCGCGTATCGGGTTCTCCAGGGTCATGTCGCGCAGCACGACGTTGGGCTCCTCGAGCATCCGCAGCAGCAGCGAGGTGGCCCCGACCTTCAGGAAGGTGGCGTGCTCGCTCATGTTCGAGTCGCCCACGATGACGTGGAGCCGGCGGTAGCGCTCGGCATCGGCGTGGGGCTCGTCGCGGGTGTTGATGATCGGCCGGCTCCGCGTGGTGGCCGACGACACCCCTCCCAGATGTGCTCGGCCCGCTGGCTCAGCGAGAACATCGCCCCGCGCCGTCTGCAGCACCTTGCCGGCCCCGGCGTAGATCTGGCGGCTGACGAGGAACGGGATGAGGACCTCGGCGTAGTGGCCGAAGTCGTCGCGACGGCTCGTCAGGTAGTTCTCGTGGCAGCCGTAGCTGTTGCCGGCCGAGTCGGTGTTGTTCTTGAAGAGGTAGATCGTGCCGGATGCCCTCCTCCTGGAGGCGCTCCTCGGCGCTGGCGAGGAGCTGCTCGAGGATGCGCTCCCCCGCCTTGTCGTGGACGACCAGCTGGCGGACCGAGTCGCACTCGGGCGTGGCGTACTCGGGGTGGCTCCCCACGTCGAGGTACAGCCGGGCGCCGTTGGCCAGGAACACGTTCGAGCTGCGACCCCAGGAGACCACCCGTCGGAACAGGTAGCGCGCCACCTCGTCGGGGCTGAGCCGTCGCTGCCCGCGCGAGGTGCAGGTGACGCCGTACTCGTTCTCGATCCCGAAGATGCGGCGCTCCACGGCGTCACCGTACCGGCGAGCGGGAGGTGCGGGACGCCACGCTCGCCGACCCGCCGCTCAGGGCTGGCAGGACGAGGCGAGGGCTGCGTCGAGCTCGGGCGACGGGTAGGCCGTGTCGAGCTCCTCGATCGCCGTGGAGATGACGGTGAGCTCCTGGGCGATGCGGTCGGTGACCTCGCCGAGCGCCGCCTGGAAGGTGGCGGGGTCCTCGTCCAGGGCGGCGACGTCGGCGCTCGCCGCCTCGAACGAGGCCTGCACGCCGTCGAACCGGTCCTCGAGGTCGGCCACCAGCTCGTCGCCCCCCTCGACGTCCGGAGGATCGAGCTCGCCGAGCGCCTCGACCAGGGCACCGGACGCCTCGGCGGCCGCATCGAGCTGCGCGACCTTGGCCTGCTTGGCACCGGCGTAGTCCCCGGGCTCGACGGTCGCGGGCAGGGTGTCGGTCGCGGCGCCGATGGCGTCGACCCACGTGGTGAACGCCGCGCAGAAGCCCTCGGCCCACTCGGCGGGGTCGGTGCGCGCCGGTGCCGTGGTGGTCGTGGTCGGCGCGGCCGTGGTGGACGGTGCGGCGTCGTCGGAGCCCGAGCCCGAGCACCCGACCAGCGCGACGGCGAGGGCGAGGACGACGGGTGCGGCCCGATGGCGGAGCATCGGGGCAGGCTATCGGGACCGATCAGCCGATGAGGCCGGCGACCTCGTCGTCGGCCAGGCGCCGGAAGCACCGGCGGGCGCCGGCTCGATCGAGGAGCGCCACCTCGAGCTCGGCGGCCGCGAGCTGGCGGTCGGCCCCGGCGAGGGCGCCGACCGCGGCGCGCAGCACGCCGGCGAGGTCGGCGTCGGCCTCCGAGGCGGCGCGGAAGCGCTCGCCCACGGCCTCGGCATCGCCGCCGAGCACGGCGAAGCGATCCTCGTCGATCACGGTGCCGTCGTAGAGGAGGTGGAACAGCTGGTCGTCCGCAGGCTCGTGGCCCACCTCGGCGACGAGGATCTCCACCTCGAGCGGCTTCATCTCGTGCGTGAACACCTGGCCGAGGATCTGGGCGTACTGGTTGGCCAAGCTCCGGGCGTCGACGTCCTCCCGGCTGAAGGAGTACCCCTTCAGGTCGGCCGCCCGGACCCCCGAGATCCGCAGCTGGTCGAACTCGTTGTACTTGCCGACGCCGGCGAAGGCGATGCGGTCGTAGATCTCCGACACCTTGCGCAGGGTGCTCGACGGGTTCTCGGCGCAGATCACGATGCCCTCGGCGCACACGGCGCCCACGAGGCTGCGCCCTCGGGCGATGCCCTTGCGCGCGTAGTCCGCACGGTCCTTCATCACCTGCTCGGGCGCGACGTAGAACGGCATGCTCATCGGGCGCCTCCTGGGGCGATGGCGGCATAGCGGTCGGCCAGCTCCTGGTCGTCCACCCGGGTGAAGCCGGCGGCGTCGATGGTGGCGACGACCGGCCAGATGCCCCGGACCGGGTCGGGCCCGCCGGTGGCCGAGTCCTCGTCGGCCGCGGTGACCAGGGCGCGCAGGGCGAGGTCGAGCGCCTCGCCCCGATCCAGCCCGTCGGCGAAGCCGAGCTTGATCACGGTGGCAGCGTGGAGGCCGCCCGAGCCGGACGTCGCGTAGTCGTCCTCCTCGTAGCGGCCGCCCGTCACGTCGTACTGGAACAGCCGGCCCACCGATCGCCGGGTGTCGAAGCCGGCGAAGAGCGGCACGACGGCGAGGCCCTGCATGGCGGCGGGCAGGTGGTTGCGCACCATCTGGCTGAGCTGGTTGGCCTTGCCCTCCAGCGAGAGCGCCTCGCCCTCGACCTTCTCGTAGTGCTCGAGCTGGAGCTGGAAGAGCTTGACCATCTCCATCGCCGGGCCGGCCGCGCCGGCGATGGCGACGCCCGACCAGCGATCGGCCGGGAACACCTTCTCGATCGACCGGTGGCTGATGAGGTTGCCCGACGTCGCTCGCCGGTCCCCGGCCATGACGACCCCGTCCGCGTACCGGATGGCGACCACGGTGGTGCCGTGGGGGATGGTGCCGGCCGCGCTCACGGCGGACTCCGGCGCCGCCGGCCCGAGGCCCTGCGAGCGGAGCAGGGCGGCGAAGTCGGGACCGGGATCGTCCTGGGTGCGGAAGGTCGGGATGTGCACGGGCGGCACCCTACCGGGGCCGTCGCGGGCTGCGGGACGACCGCTACTGCCCGCCCTTCTGGACGTAGGAGCGGACGAAGTCCTCGGCGTTCGACTCGAGGACCTCGTCGATCTCGTCGAGCAGGTCGTCGATGTCGGCCTTGAGCTTCTCGCCGGTGTCGGTGGTGGCCGGGGCCTCGACCACCTCGTCGGACTCGCGGGCCGGAGCGGCCTTGCGCTTCTGTTCCCGTTCAGCCATCAGATGGTTCCTCCACTCAGCCGCTCAGCCGGGCCAGGAGCTCGGCGGGGTCGGCGCTCTCGTCGACCACGGTACCGACGTGGGAGCGCGTCCCGCGCAGCGGTTCCATCATCGGCACCCGGCGCAGCGTGGACTGGCCGATGTCGAACACGATCGAGTCCCAGTTGGCGGCGACGATGTCGGATGACCAGCGCTGCAGGCAGCGGCCCCGGAAGTAGGCCCGCGTGTCGCTCGGCGGCTCGGTCATCGCAGCGGCCACCTCCTCGGGCGAGACCAGGCGGCGCAGGCCGACCCGGTCGGCCAGCGAGCGGTGCGGGCGGAGGTCGTGGTACTGGAGGGCCATCGCCGCCACGCGCGGGTCGCTCCAGCCGACGCCGTGGCGGTCCTGGTAGGCGCGCAGCAGGTGGTGCTTGGCCACCCAGTCGACGCGGTCGCGACAGCGCGTGGGATCGGCCTCCAGGTCGGTGAGCACGGCCTCCCACTCCCGGAGCACCAGCTCGCCCACCTCGCTCCCGCCGACCGCCTCGAGCCCCTCGGCCTCGGCCCACGCCCGAGCCCGGGCGAGCAGCTCCCACTGCACCTCGAGCGCCGTCACCGTGGTCCCGTCCACCAGCTCGAGCGGGCGTCGCAGCGTGAGGTCGTGGGAGACCTCCCGCATGGTGGCCACCGGCGCCCGGAAGGAGAAGGTCCGCGGGAGCGCCTCGTCTTCGATCAGGCACAGGACCAGCGCCGTGGTCCCCACCTTCAGCAGGGTCGCCACCTCGGCGCAGTTCGCGTCGCCGGTGATGACGTGGAGCCGCCGGTACTTCTGGGCGTCGGCGTGGGGCTCGTCGCGGGTGTTGATGATCGGGCGCTTGAGGGTGGTCTCGAGCCCGACCTCGGCCTCGAAGAAGTCGGCGCGCTGGGTGAGCTGGTAGGGCACGTCGGCATCGGACAGGCCGGGCACCTCGGTGCCCACCTTCCCGCTCCCGGTGAAGACCTGGCGGGTGATGAGGTGCGCCGTGGCGTGGGCCACGATCCGCCCGAACGGTGCCGAGCGGGCCATCAGGTAGTTCTCGTGGCAGCCGTAGGAGTTGCCCTTGCCGTCCGAGTTGTTCTTGTGGACCACCAGCTCCTGGCCCTCGGGCAGCAGCCGGTCGGCGGCCACGATCGAGCGCCGGACGATCTCCTCCGCGGCCCGGTCGTAGACGACGACCGCGCGGGCGTCGGCGCACTCGGGCGTGGACAGCTCCGGGTGGGCGTGGTCGACGTAGTAGCGAGCCCCGTTGGTGAGCACGGCGTTGACGAGGTGGGTCTCGACCTCGGGCGGCGACGAGGGCCCCGAGGCGCCCCGGGCGTCGTTGCCGGGCGACTCGTCCTCGAAGTCCCACGCCACCTTGGGGCCCGCCAGCCGCTCGCGCTCGAGCTCGTTCACGTAGGCGTTGATCAGCAGCGACGAGGCGGTGACGGGGTTGGGCTCGGCGGCGCCGCGCACGACGATGCCGTACTCGGTCTCGATGCCCAACACCTTCGGCTGCGCCATCCGCGCACCCTACCGGCCTGCCCCGGAGCCGAGGCGCACGCACCCCTAGGGTGAGCGGCCGTGCACCTGGTGGGCGACCTGCGGCGGTTCCTCCGATCGCGAGCGCGGTGGGACGGGCTCGGCATCGGGCTCGTCGTCGCCGCGATCGGTGCCGTCGGGCGCTGGTGGGTGCGCAACGGCGGCGACCCGATCTTCTGGAACGACAGCGCGGACTACGTCGCGTCGGCGTCGACCGGCCTGCTCAGCGCCGAGCGCCTCGTCGGCGGGCGTCCGATCCTGATGCCGTTGGTGCTGTCGGTCGCCCAGCTCGACCAGCAGCGCTTCACCGTGCTCCAGGCCGCCGTCGCCGCGCTCTCGTGGGGGGTGCTGGCCGCGGTGGTGGCGGTGTCGACGCGATCGGGCCTCGGGCGCGCCGTCGGCGTCGGCGGCGTCCTCGTCCTGTCGCTCGCCTGGCCGGTCAGCATGTGGGACGAGCAGGTCCTGACCGAGTCGCTCGCCCTCTCGACGCTCGCGCTGGTGGCCGCCGCGGCGCTGTGGTTCGCGAACCGCCCCTCCCCCCGGCGGGCGGTGGTGCTGGTCGTGGTGGCCGGCCTGTGGCTGGTGGCGCGCGACAGCCACGCGGTCCCCGTCGCCCTGGGAGGGCTCGTGCTGCTGGCCGTCGCCCTACGGCCCCGACGGGCCCGGCGGACGATCGCCCTCGCCGGGGCCTACCTCGTGGCGCTCAGCTTCCTGCTCGCCGGGACGGCCCGGGCCGGTGAGCGCAACCTGCAGCCCCTCGAGCACGTCTACGCCGTGCGCGTGCTGCCCTACGCCGATCGGGTCGCCTGGTTCGAGGCGCACGGCATGCCCCAGGCCCAGGAGCTGGAGGCGATCCCCGAGGCCCTCGACCCGGTGCGCGACCTGGCCCCGTTCACGCCGGTGCCCCCCGAGCCACGCTGGGCGCCGTGGCGGGCGTGGCTCGACGCCGACGGCCAGGCGACGCTCCTGCGCTACGTGGCCACCCACCCCGGCTACCTGGTGTCGGAGACCCAGGCCCGCCCCGAGCGCGTCTTCAACAACGGCGACGGGCTCCCCACCTACGAGCCGAGGTGGCGCCGCGAGGTGCCGGGGGTGCGGTGGTCCGCCACGGTCCGCACCGACGTCGTCGTGGCCATCTGGGCCACGGGGCTGCTCGTGACCCTGCTGCTGCGCCGCGAGCGACGTCCGATCGTCGCCGTCGGGGCCTTCTTGGGCGCCAGCGCCCTCCCCCACGCCCTGGTCGTGTGGCACCTCGACGGGATGGAGTCCGCTCGCCACCTGCTGATCCCGGGGATCCAGCTGCGCGTGGCGACCGTGCTGGTACTCGCCGCCGCCGCCGACGCGGCGGTGCTCCAGCTCAGAGGTACTGGCCCGTTCCGACCCGCTCGATCGCTCGACCGCCCGCCGGCTCGGACTCCTCGTCGCGCTTGATGAGGGTGCGGATGTAGACGATCCGCTCGCCCTTCTTGCCCGAGATCTTCGCCCAGTCGTCGGGGTTGGTGGTGTTGGGCAGGTCCTCGTGCTCCTTGTACTCCTGGTGGATCGAGGCGATCAGATCATCGACCTCGATGCCCTTGCGGCCCTCGGCGATGAAGCGCTTGATGGCCAGCTTCTTGGCCCGGCGGACGATGTTCTCGATCATGGCGCCGGACGCGAAGTCCTTGAAGTACATGATCTCCTTGTCGCCGTTCTGGTACGTGACCTCGAGGAACTGGTTGTCCTCGTCGTCGCGGTACATCTCCTCGACCGTGCGCTCGATCATCGCCTGGACGCACTTGTCGGGATCGCCGCCGCCGAGGTCGCGCACGGCATCGGCGCTGAGGGGGAGGTCGGCCGTCAGGTAGCGGCCGAAGATCTGGGCCGCCGCCGCCTCGTCGGGCCGCTCGATCTTGATCTTCACGTCGAGGCGGCCCGGGCGCAGGATCGCGGGATCGATGAGGTCCTCGCGGTTGGACGCCCCGATGACGATCACGTTCTTGAGGGTCTCCACGCCGTCGATCTCGGCGAGGAGCTGGGGCACGATCGTGGACTCCATGTCGGAGCTGATGCCCGAGCCCCGGGTGCGGAACATCGAGTCCATCTCGTCGAAGAACACGATGACCGGCCAGCCCTCCTCGCTCTTCTCGCGGGCCCGCTGGAACACCAGGCGGATCTGCCGCTCGGTCTCGCCGACGTACTTGTTGAGCAGCTCCGGGCCCTTGATGTTCAGGAAGTAGCTGCGAGCCTGGTCGTCGCCCGACACCTCGGCCACCTTCTTGGCGAGCGAGTTCGCCACCGCCTTGGCGATCAGGGTCTTGCCGCACCCGGGCGGGCCGTAGAGCAGGATCCCCTTGGGGGCCGGCAGCCGGTGCTCGGCGAACAGCTCGGCGTGCAGGAACGGCAGCTCGACGGCGTCGGCGATCTGCTCGATCTGGCCGTCGAGGCCGCCGACGTCCGCGTAGGAGATGTCGGGCACCTCTTCGAGCACCAGCTCCTCGACCTCGGGCCGGGCCAGCTTCTCGACGACGAGGCCCGAGCGCGAGTCCATCAGCACGGTGTCGCCCACGCGGATGCCGACCTCGACCACCTCCTCGAGGAGCTCGCAGACGCGCTCCTCGTCGGCCCGGCCGACGACGAGCACGCGCCCGGCGCCCATCACGTCCTTCACGGTCACGACCTCGCCGGTGCGCTCGCTCTGGCGGGAGAGGATCACGCTGAAGCTCTCGTTCAGCGCCACCTCGTCGCCGCGCCGCAGCGAGCCGAGCACCTCGGGAAGGGCCGCCACCCGCATCTTGCGGCCGCCCGAGAACACGTCGACCGTCTCGTCGTCCTCGTTGATGCCGAGCACCGTGCCGTACGCCGCCGGCGGCTGGGTGAGCTTGTCGACCTCCTCGCGCAGTGCCGCGATGTGCTCGCGCGCCTCGCGGAGCGTGTAGGTGAGCTTCTCGTTCTGGGTCACCGCCTGGGCGAGCTGGCCCTTGGTCTCGAGCAGGCGCTCCTCGAGCGTTCGCACCCGCTTCGGGGCGTCCTGCAGGCGTCGGCGCAGCCCGACCACCTCGTCCTCGAGGGCGGCGGCCTGCTCTCGGAGCTCGTCGAGCTCGGCGGCCTGCTCGGCCAGCGCGCGTTCGGCATCGTCGCTCATCGGACCACCTTCCAACCGGCTTCGGGGGCTCCGCGGCGACGCTACCGGATGCCCTGCGCGCCGCAACGGAGGGTCCCCAGGCTTCATCCCGACGAAACACGGCGCGCCCGCCCGGCGGCGTGACCGAGGTCCCTCGCCGGGGTTCCTGGAAGGCGCAGGTGGTCCGCTACGCTCCGGGATGGGCCAGGGAGCGCCGACGTGGACGCTCCACCTGACGAGAGAGGCAACCCACATGAAGGTCTGGATCGACCAGGATCTCTGCACCGGCGACGGGCTCTGCGAGGAGATCGCTCCCGACGTCTTCACCCTGCTCGACGACGGGCTCGCCTACGTCAAGGAGGGCGGCAAGGTCTTCTCCGATCCGGGCGGCCCCGAGGGGCTCGCCAACGTGCCCGCCGGCCAGGAGGAGGCGACCATCGAGTCCGCCGAGGAGTGCCCCGGCGAGTGCATTTTCATCGAGGTCGGCTGACCCTCCGCCGCACCACCGAACGTCGACCGATGGGGCCCTCCGGGGCCCCATCGGCGCGTCCGGGGGCCTACTCGAAGGCCAGGCACCCGTCGTCGAGGTCGACCTCCGGGATCTCGTCGCGCTCGCGCCAGTAGTCCTGGGTGTGGCCCCACTCGGGCCGGTCGAGGCGCTTGGGCATCAGGTGCATGCTGCGCTGCAGGTAGCCGGGGTTGAAGTTGTCGGGATCCATCCACGGGAGGCGCTCGAGGCCCTCCTCGTCGGGGCGCAGCCGCGGGGTGACCCGGGTCGCCCCGAGCTCGTCGAGGTGCTGGAGCAGCCGGCACGTGAAGTCGCCCAGCAGATCGACGCGCAGGGTCCAGCTGGCCCGGAAGTAGCCCATGATCCACAGCAGGTTGGGCACGCCCGTGAACATCATCCCGCGGTAGGTCACGGTCTCGGCCCAGTCGACGGGATCGCCGTCGACCTCGAACGCGATGCCGCCCATGACGCTCAGGTCGAACCCGGTCGCGGTGACGATCACGTCGGCCTCGATCTCGGTGCCGCCGGTGGTCCGGATGCCGGTCTCCGTGAAGGTCTCGATGGTGTCGGTGACGACCGAGGCCCGGCCGCTGGCGATCCCCTGGAACAGGTCGCCCTCGGGGATGAACGCGATGCGCTGCTGCCAGGGGCGATAGCGGGGCGAGAAGTGGGTGTCCACATCGAAGTCGTCGCCCAGGTAGGCGCGCACCCCGTTGAGCAGCTCGGCCTTCACCAGCTCCGGCTCGTCGAGGGCGAGCTGGGTGAGCTCGCCCTGGTCCTTCAGCGTCTTGCGCCGCACGATCTCGTGGATCCACTCCTCGGGGATCTCGATCGACCGCAGCAGATCGGCCAGCTCGTTGTGGTTGAAGCCGGTCACGAAGTAGGTGGGCGAGCGCTGCAGCAAGGTGACGTGCTCGCAGTCGCCCGCGATCGCCGGCACCAGGGTCGCCGCGGTCGCGCCCGAGCCGATCACGGTGACGCGCGAGCCGGCGAGGTCGAGGTCCTCGGGCCAGGTCTGCGGGTGGACGATCCGGCCGCCGAAGCGCTCCATCCCCGGCCAGGTGGGGGTGTAGCCGGACTCGTGGCGGTAGTAGCCCTGGCACATCCAGAGGAACGACGTCGCCACCCGGACCAGCTCACCTGTGGCCGCGTTCGTCGCCTCCAGGGTCCAGCGGTCGGTGGCCGAGTCGAACGAGGCCCGCTCGATGCGGTGGCGATAGCGGACGTGCTCGTCGAGGCCGTCCTCGGCGATGACCTCCCCCAGGTAGCGCTGGATCTCCTCGCCGGTGGCGATCGGGGCGCCGGTCCACGGCTTGAACCGGTACCCGAACGTGTACAGGTCGCTGTCGGATCGGATCCCCGGGTACTGGTGGATGAGCCAGGTGCCGCCGTAGCTCTCGTGCGCCTCGAGCACCAGGAACGTCTTCTCCGGGCACTGCTCGGCGAGGTGGTGGGCGGCGCCGATGCCCGAGATGCCGGCGCCGACGATGACGACGTCGAACTCCTCGACGTTCCCGGTCACGATGGCGCCTCCTGTTCCCTGGGCCCGTGCACGCGACGAGCCTGCCACGGAATCCTGACCCGCGGGTCAGGTCCTCGGGAGGGCCGTTGGTCCCACGGCCCCGAGCAGCCGCGGTCAGGCGCTGGGGAGGAGCCGCGCGTGGGTGAGGAAGCCGGTGTGGGCGACCATGCGATGGTCGGGCCGCACCGACATCCCGTCGATGTTCCAGCCTCGGTGGAGGACCTCCATGGTCTCGGCCAGCTCGAAGCCGCTGTCGACCAGCCGCTCGCGCAGCTGCACGGCCTGGGTGATCGCCGGGGTGTAGGCGACCAGGATCCCGCCGGGGCGCAGCGCCCGCTCGGCGTGCGGGACGACCTGCCACGGCTCGGGCAGGTCGAGCACGATCCGATCGAGCTGCGTGAGCTCGATGCCCTCGTAGCAGTCGCGGACCTCGACGGTGTAGCGCTCGAGCGCCTCGGGCCCGCAGAAGGCCTCGACGTTCTTGCGGGCGCGCGAGGCGAAGTCCTCGCGGACCTCGTAGCCGTGCACCACCGCACCGGCGCGCAGCAGCGTCATCGAGAGGGCGCCGGACCCCACGCCGGACTCCAGCACGCGGGCGCCCGGGAAGATGTCGGCCTGCATCAGGATCGCCCCGAGGTCCTTCGGGTAGATCACCTGCGCGCCGCGCGGCATCTTCAACACGAAGTCGGCGAGCGTCGGGCGGAACACCGAGAAGGTGGCCCCGCGCGTGGAGCGAAGGGCCGCGCCCTCCTGCTGGCCGATGATCTCGGCGTGGGGGATGAACCCCGAGTGGGTGTGGAACTCGCCCCCGTCCTCCAGCGTCACGAGGTAGCGGCGCTTCTTCCGATCGATCAGGAGCACCCGCTCGCCCGCGCGCAGCGAGCGGTCGGGCACGACGACATCGGTCACGAGGATCCCTTCACGGTCAGGACCACGGGCTGGGCGCCCGCGGTGCGCTCCACCAGGCGACAGAACGCGCAGGTGTCGTTGGTCGACGGGGCACCGCACGTCGAGCAGGTGCCGAGCACCTCGCCCTCGGCCGACGCGGGCGCGGCGTCGGCGAACCGCGGCGCCGCCCGATCGAGGAAGCCGAAGTAGAAGGCGTGCTTCGATCCGGGCGAGGCGGCCTCGATCGCGTTGAGCGCCTCCTTGTAGCCCAGGTGCTTGTTGCCGGCCGCCATCGGGCACTCCTCGACGATGTACTCGATGCCCCGGAGCACGCAGTAGGCGGCGGTCTCCCGCTCCCCGAGGCGCACGAGCGGCTTCACCTTCCGCGGGAACCCGTGGCGAGCCGGCAGCACCGGCAGCTGGCGGGCCAGGTACTCGGCCTCCCAGCGCAGCGTGTTGCCGAACAGCACGGCGGCCTCGTCGTCGAGGTTGTGCCCGGTGACCACGGCGTCGTAGCCCCCCTCCAGCGCAGCGCGGTCGAAGAGGTGGCGCTTCGAGAGCCCGCACGCCGAGCACGGCACGCGCTTGGTGACCTTGGCCGCCGTCGGGACGTCGTAGCCATGGTCGGCGCGCAGATCGATCACCTGCAGCGGCCATCCCCGCTCGGCGGCGAAGGCCTTCGTCTGGGCGCCGCTGCGATCGGAGTAGCCCCCGATGCCGAGCCCGACGTAGAGCCCATCGGCCTCGTAGCCGAGCTCGCGCAGGAGGTCCCAGACGGCGAGGCTGTCCTTGCCGCCCGAGACGGCGACCAGGACGCGATCGCCCGGCCGCAGCATCTCGAAGTCCTCGATCGCCCGGGCCACCTGGTCGCGGCACAGCCGCAGGAAGTGCTCGACGCAGAAGTTGGCGTTGTGGCGCCGGATGTCGATGACCGCGGGCTCCCGGCACACCCGGCACTTCACGACGCGCCGCCGGAGATGACCGGCCGGACCTCGACCTCATCGGCATCCTCGAGGATCGCGTCGCCGGGCACGAGCGTCCCGCCCCGGATGACCAGCACCGACTCCCGGTTCAGCTCGAGCTGCTGGAGGAGCTTCACGATGCTGATCGGGCCGTCCACCTCGAGGGTGCGCGTCGGGTTGCGGAGCTGGACCTTCACCGCTCCATGTTGGCGCGCGCCGCCCGGACGCGGCCAACGGCCGAGGTCAGGCGGCGGCGTCGCCCCGCTTCGACCGTCGAGCGGCGCGCGTCTCGGCCTTGGCGGCCGCCTTCGACCGGGCCTTCGCCTCCTTGCGCCGGGCTCGACGGCCCGTCGGCCGCGGCGCGGGACCGTCCTCGATCGTGGCGCGACCGTTGGAGATCACGAGGCGCTGGCCCGGGCGGAGCTCCTCGGAGATGAGGATCTCCTCCTTGCGCTCGGCCAGCCGCCGCACCGTGCGCAGCGTCCAGAGGCCGGTGCCGACGTAGAACCACCCCTTGGACCCGCTCACCCCCTTGCGGAGCCCGGTGCGCTCCACCGTGCGGAGCACGCCTCCCGTGGCCCCGCCACCGGGTCGGATCGAGCGCGCCATCAGAAGCGACGCACCTCGACGATCGTCGTCTTCTTGCGGCCCCGGCTGCGGCCGAAGAGGAACACGCCGAGCAGCACGGCCGCCGCGACCACCGCGCCGACCGCGATGGCGGTCTCCTTGGCCTCCTCGGCCTTCTGATCGACATCGCCCGTGAGCTCGCGGAACTTGGCCTCGAGGTCGTCGCGGGTGATCTTCTGCTTCGGTTCGCTCACCGCTGCTCCTTGCTGGCCCGCATGGGCTTCTTGATCGCGAGCACCGCGAGGACGGTGCACGCGAGGGTGAACAGGAGGGCCACGGCGTACGGCACGAAGTCCCAGCTGCCCGTCAGGTGCTCCCCGGTCTCGGTCTGCAGCGCCCGCAGGACGGCGAGAGCGCCGAACAGGACCCCCAGGGCCAGCAGGGCGGCACCGCCGATGCCCCGGCTCAGGAACCGACCGAGCGACTTGAGCGGGTCGATCGTCTCCTGCTTCGCGTAGTCGCGCGTCAGCTGCCAGAGGTCGTTGACCACCTCGCCGACGCCCTTCTCGTCCTGCTTCCCACCTGCTGGTGCCACATCCACTCCTGGCCGTCGGGCTCGATCTTCCTAGCTGGCACGGTCGCGGCGCGCAAGGGAGCGCCGTCGCCCGCTCACCCGGTTCCCAGCGCGACCGGGGTGCGAGACGTGCGGGCGCAGCGGTCGAGGGGCGCGGTGGCCGGAGCCTCGAGGGCGACCAGGGCCGTCACCAGGCCCGGGGCGGCGACGGCCCCCCACGGTCCCGGCGCGATCGGCACCAGCACGGCGGACGCGGCGAGGGGCGCGTCGACCGGCGCCGCGCGCCCGGCGGGGCACGGTGGCCGCCATGTCGCCAGCACCTCGGCGAGGAACGCCTCGACGGCCTGGGTCCGCTCACCCACCTGCCCGTTGGCGACGAAGGCGAAGGTGGCGGTGCCCCCTTCGGGCAGCTCGACGAACCCCGCCAGCGCCCGGACGTCGTCGAGGGTGCCCGTCTTGGCCCGGAGCCGCCCGGCCGCCGCGGTCGCGGCGAAGCGGCCGGCCAGCGTCCCCGTCCGACCGGCGACCGGGAGGCCGCGGCCGACGACGCCGTCGGGCCCGAGCGCATCGAGCGCCGCCACGAGCCCCTGGCACGAGGTCGCGTTCGTCGGGTCGAGGCCCGATCCGTCGACGACCACCGAGCCCGGCGTGGCCGCGCCGACGCTGGCGGTCCACGCAGCGACGGCGCGAGCTCCCGCCGCCGTCTCGCCCCGGCCCTCGGCCACCACGCCGAGCTCCTTCAGCAGCTGCTCGGCGATGTGGTTGTCGCTGCGCAGCAGCATCTCGTCGACGAGGTCGGACACCGGGGGCGAGTCCACGCCGGCGAGCGCCGTCGCCCCTCGGGGCGCCGTCCCCGAGCCACCTCGGTCGAGGCGAGGCGGATTCCCGGGTGGCGAGCAGCCACACCATCGCCTCGCCGGCCGCCACCGCCGGATCGTCGGGCCGGCGCCGCACCACGCCCTCGTCGGTGCGGTCGAGGACCCAGCCGTCGTCGACCACGAGGGCCCCGAGGGGGTTGGGGTCGTCTGCGGTGATCCGCGGCGGCCACGACGGCACGCGACGCTCGGCATCGAAGTGGGCATCGTCGACCAGGAGCCGCCCGCGGATCTCGGTGACGCCCGCCCCGCGCAGGGCATCGGCGAGGGCGTCGAGCGACGTGTGGGGACGATCGTCGCCGATCGAGCGCAGGCCGCGGTAGGCCTCGGTCACCAGCACCGGATCGCCCCCACCGACGAGGGTGACGTCGCCGGCGACGACGCCCTCGACGGGTGCCGAGGAGGCCACGAGCTCGGTCCGGAGCCGGTGGTCGGGGCCGAGGCCGTCGAGCACGGCGCCCGCGGTCAGGACCTTCTCGGTGGACGCCGGGGACTGGAGGTCGCTGCCGCGGTGGTCGTAGACGGCGACGCCGGCCACCGAGACCCGCAGGCAGGTGTCGGGTGGAGCCTGCGCCACCAGCGCGTCGAGGTCGCGGGTCAGCGCCGGATCGGCGCCGGTGACCGCGACCGGCACCTGTTGGGCCTCCGAGGGCGCAGGGGCGAGGGCGGTGCTGCCGAGCAGGAGCCCGACGAGGACCGCCCGGCGGAGGCCGAGCACGTCAGGCCAGCCCGCGCGCCTGGAGCCAGCGCGCCCGCTCCCAGGCGTGGGCGAGCGCCGTCACCGCGCGGTCGGCCGAGGCGTAGCAGAGCCGTCCGGTGGCCCGGACGGCCGCCGGCGCCGCGTTCGTCGGATCGGCGACGGCCAGCTCGGTGGCGAGGAGGATCGGCTTGCCGGTGGCGTCCGACACCGCGGCCGCCGCCTCGGCGAACCGGGCGTCCTGGCGCTCGTGGTAGGCCACGATGCGCTCGAGCCCGTGGTCGGGGTAGAAGCGACCCTCCCGCATGAGGCGGGCCTGGTTGGCCTGGATGCCGATGCCCAGCTGGACCACGGCGTCGACCTCGGGGTGCTCGGCGATGAGGGCGAGGACGGTGGGGATCGTGTCGCGCGTCTCGCCGCCGGCGAGGTCGACCGGGTTGTTGCGGCTCCAGCGCGGGGGGAGGTGCTCGTCGATGGCCGCGAACAGGTCCGCAGGGAGCTCGGCCAGGTGCAGGCTGCTGCGCGTGATGGCATCGGCGGTCACGACGCCCCAGCCACCAGCGGTCGTCATCACGACCACCCGCGGGCCCGCCGGCAGCGGTTGGGTGGCGAACGTGGCCGCCGCTTCGAACGCCTCCTCCACCGTGGAGGCGCGGGTGATGCCCGCCTGCCGGCACGCGCCGTCGAAGGTGCGATCGTCGGTGGCCAGGGAGCCGGTGTGGCTCGCGGCCGCCCGCTGCCCCCCGCTCGTGGCCCCGCCCTTGACCAGCACGAGGGGCTTGCGCTCGGCCACGGCGCGCATCCGCTCGAGGAACGCCCGGCCGTCCGGCACGCCCTCCACGTAGGCGAGCCCGACCGAGGTGGCCTCGTCGTCGGCGTAGTGGTCGAGGTAGTCGGCCACCGTGACGGCCGCAGCGTTGCCGGCCGACACGGCCCGGCTGATGCCGACGCCCGTCTGGACGGCGTAGTTGAGGAAGGACGACACGAAGTTGCCGGACTGGCTGGCGACCCCGATCGAGCCGGGCGGCGGGTTCGGTGCGACGATCTGCGCGCACAGCTTCGACGGGGTCGAGACCACCCCCTGCCCGTTGGGACCGGCGAGGAGGATCCCGAGCTCGTCGCAGAGGGCCACCAGCTCCTCCTGGGCCGCCACGCCGGCCTCGCCCGCCTCGCCGTAGCCCGCCGACGTCACGAAGGCCGCCCGGATGCCCTTGGCCGCGGCGGCGCGGAGCAGATCGGGGTTCACCGACGCCGGGGTGCACACGAAGATCAGGTCGAACGCGCCCTCGGGCAGCTCCTCGAGGTCGGCCACCGTCTGGATGCCGAGCACCTCGGCGCGCTCGCGGTTGGTGGCGGCCACCGCCCCCTCGTAGCCCGATGCCAGCAGGTTGTGGAGGCTCACGAAGCCGAACTTGCCCGGGTGGCTCGACGCACCGGCGACGACCACCCCGCGCGGGTCGAACAGGGCGCCGAACGCCTCGGCCGCCGGGCGCGGGCGGGCATCGGCGCGCGTCGGCGGCGCGTCGCGGAGCTCGACGAGCGCGTCGACGGCGATCGGGCGGCCGTCGACCACGATCATCGGGTTCAGGTCGACCGAGGCGATCCGCTCGTCGGCGGTGGCGGCCGCCGAGAGCGCGAGCAGCACGCCGACGAGCGCGTCGCGGTCCACGGCCGGCTCGCCTCGGAAGGGCCCGAGGAGGGCCTGGGTCCGCAGCTCGTCGATCATCTCGTGGGCGTCGGCCGCCGAGATCGGCACGGGGCGCACCGTCACGTCGGCCACGGCCTCGGCGAGGATGCCGCCCACGCCGACCACCACCGTGGCCCCGAACTGGGGATCCGTGGCCAGGCCAGCGAGCAGCTCCCGGTTGCCGCGCAGCATCGGTGCGACGAGGAGGCCCACCTCACCGTCCTCCGGCGTGGCGGCCGCGAGCAGCTCGGTGGCGGCGGCGGCCACCGCTTCGGGGCCGGCGAGGCCCAGCCGGACCAGCCCCCGCTCGGTCTTGTGGGCGATGCGGTCGCCGTTGAGCTTCACCACCACCGGGAGCCCCAGCTCCTCCGCGGCGGCGACCGCCTCCGGCACGCTGCGCACCACCCGCTCGGGTGCGAAGGGCACGCCGTGGGCGGCGAGGAGGGCCTTCGAGTCGGCTTCGCTGAGGGTGGCTCCGGACATGGCGGGCGAGCCTACCGACGAGGCCGCGCCCCGCCGGGCCTCAGGGCGCCGTCGGCGACAGCGCGACGTGGAACAGGTTCCGCACGTGCTGGAGCCGCGCCTCGAGCGCCTGGGGGTCCATCGGGTCGCGGTCGAGCAGGCTCGCGAGGAAGGGCGCCTCGCTGAAGTACCCGAACATGATCGAGTAGGCGGTGATCAGGAGCTGCTCGGTGTCGACGCGCCGGAAGCGCCCGGCGGCGATCTCGTGCTCGAACCAGCCCATGGCCCGCTGGAGGAAGGGGCGCAGCGCCGCACCCAGGTCGATCCCGAGGTTGGCGCCGTCGTCGAGGGCCTCGCGGCTGATGATGCGCACGAACTCCGGGTTCTCCATGAAGAAGCGGAAGCCCGTGGTGATCACGAGATCGACCTTCTGCCACCCCTCGAGGCCACGGCTCACGGCGTCCTCGACCCGCACCGACCACTCGGCGAGGGACAGGGTGAAGACCTCGCTGTAGATCGCCTCCTTCGACGGGAAGTGGTGCAGGAGGCTCGGTCGGCGGATGCCGACGGCCTCGGCGATCTCGTTCAGCGAGGTGCCCTCGTAGCCGTGCTCGGCGAAGCAGCGGCGGGCCTCCACGAGGATGGCGTCGCGCGTCGAGAGCGCCGGTTCGGTCGCGGCCATCGGACCACCCTAGGCCGCTCCCCCGCACCTCCCCCGGTGTTCGGACGCGGCCGTCGAGGCCGGTACCGTCCCCTCCATGGACATCGTCGCGGCCGTCTTCATCGAGAACATCGAGCTCCGCCAGGTCGCCGGGCCCTCGACGCGGATCGACCTGACCGGGGTCCACTTCTCGCAGGTGGCGCCCCAGCCGGTCCCGGTCACCCTCGAGCCCCACCTGGTCGTCCTCGTCCGCTGCGCGCCCGACGAGGGCGGGACCGGTGCCCTCGAGACGGTCTACGTCCGCGATGGCGAGCAGGTGGCGCGCAACGTCCAGCCGCTCCAGGTCGAGCCCGGCAAGTTCGCCTACCGCCTCGTGCGGGCCGAGCTGGAGTTCGCCGCCTACGGCACCGTGGAGGCCCAGGTGCGCATCGATCTGGGTCCCGTCACCACCGTGCCCTTCACGTTGCTGGCGCCCGTCGAGGACTGATCGGGTGGCGTTCGCCGCGGCGATCTCCGAGCACCCGCTGGCCACCCACGCCATCGGCGAGGTGATCGGGCAGGTGCTCGAGCGCCTCGGCCCCGAGCCCGATGCCGCGCTGCTGTTCGCCACGGCGCCCTTCGCAGGGGCCTTCGAGGACCTCGCCGCCGCGGTCCACGCCACGCTCTCGCCCGGGAGCTTGGTGGGCGCCACCGCCGCCTCGGTCATCGGCGGTGGTCGAGAGGTCGAAGGGGGCGCGGCGATCAGCCTGTTCGCCGCGAACGTGGGCGCTCGCATCCGCACCGTGCGCTTCGAGCCGCGAGACGGCGCCCCGGGCGGGCCGACCGTCGCCGCCGACCTCGAGCTGGCCGGCGTCCGGGGCACGCTGGTGCTGCTCGCCGAGCCCCGGGTCGGGGTCGCCGATCTGATCGACGAGCTCACCGTGGTCGCGCCCGACCTCCAGGTGGTCGGCGGCATCGCCTCGGCGCCGGGCGGCAACCGGCTCGCCGTCGATCGCACCACCATCGATCGCGGCGCCGTTGGCCTCCTGCTCCCGCCGTCGATCGCGGCGATGCCGGTGCTCTCCCAGGGGGCAGATCCCGTGGGCGACCCGTTCGTGGTCACCCGCTCGTCGGGCCGGATGATCGACGAGATCGCCGGCCGTCCCGCGCTCGACCTCCTGCTCGCGGCGGCCGCCGCGGCCTCGCCGGAGGATCGGTCGCGGATGGCGCGCTCGCTCGAGCTGGGTGTCGCCGTCGACGAGCGCAGGCCGGAGCTCGAGCGAGACGACTTCCTCCTCGTGCCCGTGCTCGGGGCCGACAAGGAGCGCCGGGCGGTCGCGGTCGGACGGGAGGTGGCCGTGGGCACCACCGTCCAGTTCCACGTCCGCGACCGGGTGGCCGCCGACGACGACCTCCGGGCGCTCCTGGCCGGTGCGCCCGGTCGGGCCGCCCTCGCCTTCACCAGCACCGCCCGCGGCGTGGATCTCTTCGGGGCGCCGCACCACGACGCCGCCATCCTCGCCGACCACGTCGAGTCCGGCGCGGTGGCCGGCATGTTCACGGCCGGCGAGGTCGGGCCGGTCGGCGGGCGCTCGGCCCTGCACGATCGCAGCGCGAGCATCCTGCTGCTCGACGCCGCCGCGCCCTGATCAGGCGGGCGCCGGGCGGACCGCGCCCCGAGGCGCGTGGCCGACGTCGTCGGGGCCCAGCGCGCGGGTCCAGGCGGCGAACTCGAGCAGGATGCCGTCGGGGTCCTGGAAGTACAGCGACCGGACGAACACGCCGTCGTGGGGCTCGGTGGCCAGTCCGTACTCGCTGTCGTCGTGGTCGGCGATCTCCGAGGTCTCGACGCCCGCCGCCCGCAGCCGGTCGCGGTAGGCCTCCATCGCCTCCGGGGGCACCGAGAACGCCACGTGGTTCATCGAGCCGATGGCGCTGGTGAGCGAGCCCCGGTCGGGGCGGCACCCGGGGCCGCTGATGCCGGGCTGGGGCTCGGCGGCGTCGGGGAACCAGAAGAAGGCGAGCGTGTCGCCGCCACCGCAATCGAAGAAGAAGTGCTGCCCGAGGCCGAACGGCAGCTCGATGGTCTTCACGAGGGGCATGCCCAGCACGCCCTCGTAGAAGGCGACAGTGCGGGCCATGTCCCGGCACACCAGGGCCAGTGGTTGATCCCGCCAGCTCGAACGCTCGCTCGCCCATCGTTGCCTCCTCGTGGCCCGCGCCTGGTCTGGCCGAGCACGACGGTGCCCGCCGGGCAGGCCGGCGGGTCACCGTTCGGATCAGGCGCCGCTCACCCGGCCGGGAGGTCGCGGGATCGAGGCTGAGCGCCTTCTTCTCCATGAAGGCGTCGACGCCCTCGGGGCCCAGCTCCCGGCCCAGCCCCGAGGCTCTTGTAGCCGCCGAAGGGGCGCCCCGAAGGCCATGCCGAAGTGGTTGACCTGGATCGTGCCCGTGCGGACCCGCTCGGCGATCATCGTGGCCTGCTCGGTGCCACCCCAGACCGACCCGCCCAGGCCGTAGGGCGAATCGTTCGCGATGCGCACCGCATCGTCGACGTCGTCGTAGGGGATGACCGACAGCACCGGCCCGAAGATCTCCTCCTGGGCGATGGTCATCTTGTTGTCGACGTCGGCGAACACGGTGGGCTCGATGAACCATCCCGTGTCGTGCGCGGTGCGGCCACCGCCGGTGGTGATGCAGGCACCCTCGCTTCGTCCCGACTCGATCAGCCCCAGGATCCGGTCGCGCGCTGGCGCTCGGCCACCGACCGGGCCCACCTGCGTGGTGGCGTCGAGCGGATCGCCCACGGTGAAGCGGCCACCGCTTCGGTGAGGGCGTCGACCACGGTGGCGTAGTTGGCCCGCGAGGCCAAGATCCGCGTCGTCGCGACGCACGCCTGGCCGTTGTTCATCAGGCCGGCGTCGATCAGGTTCGGCACGACCGTGGCGACGTCGGCGTCGTCGAGCACGATGGCCGCCGACTTGCCCGCCCAGCTCCAGCGTGACGGGCCGCAGCAGCTCGCCGCACGCCGCGGCGATCTTGCCGGCCGGCGCGGTGGAGCCGGTGAAAGGTCACCTTGTCGACGAGCGGGTGGGTGACGAGGTGCTCGCCCACCTCGCGGCCGGCAGGGACGATGCTGAGCACGCCCTTGGGCAGCCCGGCCTCCTCCATGATCTCGGCGAGCACCAGGTGTCGAGCGGCGTCTCGGGCGCCTTCCAGCACGACGGTGACCCGGCGACGACCGCGGAGCGACCTTCATGACCGCCTCGAACAGCGGAACGTTCCACGGGATGATCGCCCCGACGACACCCATGGCCTCCTTGCGGACCACCACCGGACCGAACATGCCCGGGCGCCGTCTCCTCGGTGGCGTACATCTCGCCGAAGACTCGCGTAGTAGTCGAGGATCATGCTCAGGGCCAGGACCTGGCCGAACGTACTTGCCCCAGCCCGAGGGCTGCCCATCTCGGTGGAGATGAGGCCGGTCAGCTCGTCCATGCGGGCCTGGATGCCGGCCGAGGCCCGCGCCAGGATCGCGCAGCGGTCGGCCACCGACATCTCGGACCAGCCGGTGCTGTCGAACGCGGTGCGCGCCGCGGACACCGCGGCGTCGATGTCGGCCTCGGTGCCCTCGGGGACCCGGCCGCACACCTCCTCGGTGTACGGGTTGATGACCTCGATGGTGCTGGTGCCGGCCGGCTTGACCAGCTCGCCGCCGATGTA
The DNA here is from genome assembly GCA_041394165.1 of Acidimicrobiales bacterium. Taxonomy (GTDB): domain Bacteria; phylum Actinomycetota; class Acidimicrobiia; order Acidimicrobiales; family Iamiaceae; genus Aquihabitans. The sequence goes on along the minus strand of JAWKIT010000001.1, from coordinate 342,574 downwards.
GAGACGATCGTGCTCGATCACGGTGGTTGGACCCCCTACGTCCTCTGTGGGTGAGCCAGACGATACCGGATCTGACGGCACGTCAGGTTCGCGGGGACCGCTGCCGACCAGGCGGGATGGCCGCGGCGGCGCGCTGGGTAGGGTGAGGCGTCCCTCTCCCGACCCGGGCTGCTCGCAGATGACCACCGACGACCTCGAACTCCGCGCCATCGACACGATCCGCGGCCTGGCCATGGACCTGCCCCAGGCGGCCAACAGCGGCCACCAGGGCACCGCCATGGCGCTCGCCCCGCTGGCCCACGTGCTGTGGACGCGGATCATGCGCTACGACCCGGCGGAGCCGGCGTGGTTCGACCGCGACCGGTTCGTGCTCTCCGCGGGGCACGCGTCGGTGCTGCTCTACTCGATGCTCCACCTCACCGGCTACGACGTGTCGCTCGACGACCTGAAGGCGTTCCGGCAGTGGGGCTCGCGCACGCCCGGCCACCCCGAGCGCGGCCACACGCCTGGCGTCGAGGTCACCACCGGTCCGCTCGGCCAGGGCGTCGGCAACGGCGTCGGGCTGGGGATCGCCGAAGCGCACCTTCGCGCCCGGTTCGGGAGCGACGTGTGCGACCACCACACCTTCGTGCTCTGCGGCGACGGCGACCTCTCCGAGGGGATCAGCCACGAGGCCGCCTCGCTCGCCGGCCACCTCGGGCTGGGGCGCCTCGTCTACGTCTACGACGACAACCACATCACGATCGACGGCCCGACCGAGCTCGCCCTCACCGATGACGCCGCCGGGCGCTTCGAGGCGTACGGCTGGCACGTGCAGCAGCTCGGCGAGGCCGCCAACGACCTCGACGTGCTCGAGGGTGCCATCCGCACGGCGATGGCGGTGGAGGATCGGCCGTCGCTGATCGTGGTCCGCAGCCACATCGCCTACCCGTCGCCGAAGCTCACCGACAGCCCAGCGGCGCACGGCAAGGCCTTCAGCGACGAGGAGGTCGCGGCCACCAAGGCGGTCATGGGCCTCCCGCCCGACGAGACCTTCCACATCCCCGACGAGGTGGCGGCGCTCTACCGGGAGGCCGGATCGCGGGGCGCCGAGGACCGCCGGGCCTGGGCGAAGCGCCTCGCCGACGCCAACGTGGACCGGGCGGCGCTCGACGCCGCCCTCGCCGGCGAGGGCCTCGAGGGCTGGGCGGACGCCCTCCCCCGTTGGCAGCCCGGCGAGAAGGTGGCGACGCGGGTGGCGAGCGGCGCCTGCTTCGCCGCGCTGACCGAGACGGTTCCGGGCCTGATGGGCGGGGGCGCCGACCTCTCGGGCAACACCGGCACCCTGCTGAAGGGCCACGAGCAGTTCGACCGCGAGACGCCCGCGGGGCGCCAGCTCTACTTCGGCGTGCGCGAGCACGCCATGGGCGCGATCGCCAACGGCATGGCCGCCCACGGCGGCGTGATCCCGGTCGGCGGCACCTTCTTCGTGTTCTCCGACTACATGCGCCCCGCCGTGCGCCTCGCGGCCCTGGCCGAGCACCAGGTGATCTACAGCTGGACCCACGACAGCGTGGGCGTGGGCGAGGACGGACCGACGCACCAGCCGATCGAGCACCTCGCCTCCCTGCGGGCCATGCCCGGCCTTCGCGTCGTGCGCCCCGCCGACGCCAACGAGACCGCCGTCGCGTGGGCCCAGGCGATCGAGCACCGGGGCCCGACCGCCCTCGTGCTCAGCCGCCAGGACCTGCCCGTCCTGGCGGGGACCGAGGCCAACCCGGGGGTCCGCCGGGGCGCCTACGTCCTCGCCGAGCTCGGCGCCGACGAGGGCCAGCTGCCCGACCTGGTGCTCGTCGCCACCGGTTCGGAGGTCGCGCTCTGCCTGGAGGCCGCGGCCACGCTCGCGGACGACGACCTGCGGGTCCGGGTCGTGTCCATGCCCTGCTGGGAGGACTTCGACGACCAGGACGAGGCGTACCAGGCCGAGGTGCTGCCCGGCATCGTGCCGACCCTCGCCGTCGAGGCGGGCGTCACCTTCGGGTGGGACCGCTGGGCCGACGAGGCCATCGGCATCGACCGGTTCGGCGCGTCGGCGCCCGGCTCGCTGGTGCTGCGCGAGCTCGGGATGTCGGCCGAGCACGTGGTCGAGGTGGCTCGCGGGCTCCTCGACGAGATCGACGACTGACCCCAGCCCAGGAGGGCCCATGAGCACGCTGCACGACCTCTGGGACCAGGGCGGTCAGAGCCCCTGGCTCGACAACCTCCGGCGCGACTGGACCCGTGGCGGCGAGCTCGCCCGCTGGGTCGAGCGCGGCGTCCGGGGCGTGACCTCGAACCCGTCGATCTTCCAGAAGGCGATCGCCGGCTCGGACCAGTACGACGACCAGTTCGGCCCGCTCGTCGCAGGGGGCGCGTCGGTCGAGGACGCCTACTGGGACCTGGTGGTCACCGACATCGAGGAGGCGCTCGCCACCCTCCGGCCCGTCTTCGACGCGAGCGACGGCCTGGACGGCTTCGTGTCCGTCGAGGTGGCCCCCTCGCTGGCCCACGAGACCGAGGCCACCGCGGCGGCCGCGCTCGACCTGCACCGCCGCATCGACGAGCCCAACCTCTACGTCAAGATCCCCGGCACCGAGGCCGGCCTGCCCGCCATCGAGCGGGTCATCGCCGCCGGGCGCTCGGTGAACGTCACCCTCCTCTTCAGCCTGGAGCGCTACGACGCCGTGATCGAGGCGTACCTCGCCGGCCTGGAGGCGTGCGAGGGCGACCTGTCGGGCACCTCGAGCGTGGCGTCGTTCTTCGTCAGCCGGGTCGACGCGGCGGTCGACGCCCGCCTCGACGAGATCGGCACGCCCGAGGCCCTGGCCCTGCGGGGCCGCGCCGCCGTCGCCAACGCACAGCTCGCCTACGAGCTGTTCCGAGATCGGTTCCAGGGGGAGCGGTGGGAGGCGCTCGCCGCGCGCGGCGCTCGCGTGCAGCGCCCGCTGTGGGCCTCCACGTCCACCAAGGATCCGAGCTACCCGGCCACCCTCTACGTCGACACGCTCATCGCGCCCGACACCGTCAACACGATGCCGGAGGGCACCCTGGAGGCCTTCGAGCGCGACGGGACCGTGGCCCGGACGGCGGACGCCGACCTCGACGGTGCTCGGGCGACGATCGACGCGCTGGCCGAGCTGGGCATCGACCTCGGTGAGGTCACCGACCAGCTCGAGCGCGAGGGCGTGGCCGCCTTCATCGCGTCCTACGACGACCTGCTCGGCACCCTCCAGGCCAAGGCCGACGCGCTCGCGGAGGCGCGCTGACCGTGGCCGTCCCCGGCGAGCTCGTGGTCGTCGACGACGTCGCCGGCGCGTTCGCGCAGCAGGCGATCGACGCCTTCCGGACCCGACCGCTCGACACGTTCTCGCTCGCCCTCTCCGGCGGGGCCACGGCGCGGGCCTGCTACGAGCGCCTCGCCGCCGACGCCGGCTCCCAGATCGACTGGTGGAAGGTCGACGTCTACTGGGGCGACGAGCGCTGCGTGCCCCACGACCACGAGGACTCCAACTACCGCCTCGCGCGGGAGGCGCTCCTCGACCGCGTCGGCGCCGCCAACGCCACCCACCTGATGCGCTGCGCCGAGGGGGCCGACGCCTACCAGCTGCGCCTCGGCGACCTCGGCCGCCTCGACCTGGTCCACCTCGGCCTCGGCCCCGACGGCCACACCGCCTCGCTGTTCCCGGGCTCGCCGGCGCTCGACGCCGACCCGGGCCGGCTGGTCGCCATGAACGTCGATCCGTCCGGCCGCAACCCCTACGAGCGGATGACGCTCACCTTCGCCGGCATCGCCCGGGCCCGCCTGGTGCTGGTCACCGTCGCCGGCGAGGAGAAGGCCGAGGCGCTCGCCGCCGTGGCGAGCGGGGACGAGCTGCCGGCGTCGCGGCTCGCCGCCGACCGGGTCGTGTGGCTGGTCGACGACGCCGCCGCGTCTCGGCTCAGCTGAACCGGGCGCGGTAGGCGCTGGACCCGAACACCAGGTCGACCAGGACGTCGAGGCTGGCGCCGCCCGTCCGCCGGGTGGTCCACCAACCGATCACCGAGGGGTCCGGCGCCCGGCGGACCATGCCGAGGTAGACGATCGACGTCTCGACCTCGATCTGCGCCGAGCGCACGTGCTCGCTCGACTCGCTGAACTGCACCACGAGGCCCCGCCGCGAGATCTGGCCGCCGACGAGGCGTCGGGTCCAGTAGTCGATCCCGCTCGGATCGCCGGCGCGGTCGAGCACGTTCTCGTAGAGCTGGTCGACGAACGCCCGGTCGGCCGGGGCGCCGAAGCGGCGCTCGAACTCCGTCGAGACCAGGATCTGGTCGGCGATCTCGGCGAGGGTCCAGCCGGCGAGGTGGCGCCGCGTCCAGTAGCCCATGCCGCTGGGGTCGGGCAGCCGGCCGAGGGCCGCGAGGTACAGCCGGACGATCGGCGCGCCGTGCTCGGCGCCCTCTCCCTCCACCAAGGTGGCCAGGTACCCCGGTGCCGTGAAGAGCCCGCGCTCGAGCACGTCGCGCCCGAGGGCGAGCTCCGCCGCACTGGGGTCGCGGGCGAGGAGGTCGCGGTGCCCCTGGGCGACGAGGTCCGAGCTCCCGGCGAACGGTGCCCAGGTCGATGCCGGCCGCGTGGTCGTGGTGGTCGGTGCCGTGGTGGGCGGGGTGGCGGCGCCGGCGAAGGCGACGATCTGCTGGTGGATCGAGAGGACCTTGGTGCTGTAGCCGGGGTCGGTGGCCCAGATGCCGTTGCCGAACTGCTCCCAGGTCGGCGCCTTGCCCTTCGGGGCGACCAGGTTGAAGCGAGGGTCGACCAGGGGGTGCGCCAGCGCGGCCACCGACGCCGTCGGGTCGCCGTAGGCCCGCAGGTGCTGGATCTGGGCTCGCACCCCGGTGCGGGCATCGGGGAACGCCGCCGCGCTCGATCCACCGTCGACCGCGCCCAGGCCCGAGAAGTTGTTGAACGTGGCCGGCACGCGCGTCGAGAAGCCGAAGTACCCGGTCTCCACGATCGACTGGGCGAACGCCAGGTCGCCCGCCACGCCCTCGTCCGCCCCCTCCTCGATGTACAGGCGCGCCAGCGTGTCGATGTCGACGGTCGCGCTGCTGACCTTGCCCTTCGAGCGGAACCAGGCGGCGAGGTCTGCGGCGCTGACCGTCGACGACGACAGGACCGGGGTCGCCGCGGCCTGCGCCGGGCCGCCCAGCACCAGGGTCGGGATCGCCGCGGTGGCCACGGCGACGAGCGCCATCGCCACCGTCCGAGCCCGTCGTCGCGCTGCGTGGTGGATCGCCATGGTCCCTCCATCGGACGCGACCCGAAAACCTCAAGGAGTGAGAATTCCCACCACAGAGAGCGACCCATCCGGCGCGGGCGACCTGGCGCGCCTCGCCCGTCGGGCCGACCCGCGGCGGCGAGGGCGACCGGTAGCCTGCCGCCATGCCGTCGCACCCCGGTCCCCGCTGGGACCAGCCGCTCCCCGCCCTCCTCGAGGAGGCGAGCGCCGTGCGCGACGCCGCCTGGGGCACCCGGATCACCTACTCCCCCAAGGTGTTCATCCCCCTCACGATGCTGTGCCGGGACCGGTGCGGCTACTGCACCTTCGCCCAGCCGCCCGCCCGCCTCGACGCGCCCTACCTCACGCCCGAGCAGGTGCTCCGCCTGGCACGCCAGGGCGCCGAGGCCGGCTGCCACGAGGCGCTCTTCACGCTGGGCGAACGGCCCGAGGAGCGCTACCCGCTCGCGGCGCGGTGGCTCGCCGAGCACGGCTATGCGTCGACCGTGGACTACCTCGTCGCCATGGCCCGGCTCGTGGTGACCGAGACCGGGCTGCTGCCGCACGCCAACGCGGGTGCGCTCCACGCGGACGAGCTGGCGGCCCTCCGCGCCGTCGCTCCCTCGCAGGGGATGATGATCGAGTCGCTCCGCGACGACCTCGACGCCCACCGCGGCAGCCCCGACAAGGTCGCCTCCCGGCGCCTCGCCACGCTCGAGGCCGCGGGCGAGCTGGCCATCCCGTTCACCACCGGCATCCTGGTCGGCTTCGGGGAGGACCGGGCCGATCGCATCGCCGCCCTGGAGGCGATCGCCGCCAGCCACGCTCGCCACGGCCACGTGCAGGAGGTGATCGTCCAGAACTTCCTGCCCAAGGCGGGCACCGCGATGCACCAGGCGGCCCCGTGCCCGCCCGACGAGTTCCTCGAGGCGATCGCCCTCGCCCGGCTGATCCTGCCGCCCGAGATCCACCTGCAGGCGCCGCCGAACCTGTCCGACGACTTCGCCATCCTGCTCGACGCCGGCATCGACGACTGGGGCGGGGTCTCCCCCGTCACGGCCGACCACGTCAACCCCGAGCGACCCTGGCCCGAGCGCGACCGCCTGCGCGCCGTGACCGAGGCCGCCGGCTTCGAGCTGGCTCCCCGCCTCACCATCTACCCCGAGTTCGCCACCGCACCCGAGCGATGGGTCCACGAGGACCTGCGCTTCGCCGTGCTCGACCGCGCCGATGCGGAGGGCCTCGGGCGCGACGATCCGGGTGCCGTGCACCCCCAGACCGTGGGCGAGGTGCGCAACGTCGGCGACGGCGCCGAGGTCGTGCTCATCGGGCGCCGGTCGACGCAGTGGTACGTCGGCCTCGACGCCGACCCTCCCACCCTCGTGCCCGGCCCGGCCCGGGCGACCGGTGCGGTGGGCGCGGTGCTCGACGCGGTCCGGCGCGGCGAGGTCCCCGACGAGGATCAGATCACGACGCTGGTCTCGGCCCGTGGCCGCGAGGTGGCCGCGGTGGCGCAGCTCGCCGACGAGCTGCGCCAGGAGGCCGTGGGCGACGCGGTGACGTGGGTCTCGAACCGCAACATCAACTACACGAACGTCTGCACCTTCAAGTGCCGCTTCTGCGGCTTCTCGAAGGGGCCCCGGTCGCTCAACCTCCGCGGGACCCCGTACCTGCTGACCCTCGACGACATCGCCGAGCGCGCCCGCGAGGCCGCGGCCCTGGGCGCCACGGAGGTGTGCCTCCAGGGCGGCATCCACCCGGACTTCGACGGCGACTACTACCTCGACGTCACCCGAGCGGTGAAGGCGGCCGTGCCCGACTTGCACGTCCACGGCTTCACGGCCCTCGAGGTCACCGAGGGCGCCGCCCGCCTGGGCGAGCCGCTCGCCGAGTACCTCGTCCGGCTCCGCGACGCCGGCCTCGCGACGCTGCCCGGGACCGCCGCCGAGATCCTCGACGACGAGGTCCGCGCCGTGCTGTGCAGCGACAAGGTCAGCACCCAGGAGTGGCTGGACGCCCATCGCACGGCGCACTCGGTGGGCCTCCGGTCCAACGTCACGATCATGTTCGGCTCCATCGAGCACCCCCGCTCCTGGGCCCGCCACCTGGTCCGCACGCGCGAGCTGCAGGCCGAGACCGGCGGGTTCACCGAGTTCGTGCCCCTCCCGTTCGTCCACATGGCCTCGCCGATCTACCTCCAGCACAAGGCCCGCCGGGGCCCGACCTGGCGCGAGGTGGTGCTCGTCCACGCCGTCGGTCGGATCGCGTACCACGGCTCGATCGCCAACATCCAGGCCTCCTGGGTGAAGCTCGGCGTCGCCGGGGTCCGCCAGCTCCTCCAGGCCGGCGTCAACGACCTCGGCGGCACCCTCATCGACGAGAACATCTCCCGCGCCGCCGGGGCGAGCCACGGCCAGGGGATGGACGAGGCGGGGTTCCGGGCCCTGGTCGAGCCCCTCGGCCGTCGCCTCGAGCAGCGCACCACCCTCTACGGGCGTACGCCCCAGCCGGCCTGAGCAGCCCGGCTACCGTACGGGCACCAGCGGCGAGGGGACGGCGATGCGCGAGGCGAAGCGAGCGACGGTGCGGACGGCGGCGGCGGCCCTGGCCCTGTGGGCGGCGCTGGGCGCCACGGCGCACGCCCAGGAGCCCACCCCGAGCTGGACCTTCTCCCCCACGACCGTCTCCGACGGCAGCGCCATCAGCGCGTCGGGCACCGGCTGCCTCGACCCCGACACCGGGGAGAGCACCGGCCTCCAGGCCGTGGTCGAGCTGACCCACCTCGGCTACCCGAACAGCGCCTTCCCCGACGGCACCGGCTACCTGGTGGCGCCCACGGTGGCCCCCGACGGCACGTGGCGAGCGCAGGGGGCGATCGACACCCGCGAGCAGTACTTCGGGCCCTACGACGACTTCGACACCACCATCCGCGCGGCCTGCCTCCGCGACGGCACCACGCCGATCTTCATCTACGAGCAGACCATCGTCGTCCACTACGAGGGGTCCCGCGCTGCGGCCACGACCACGACGACCACCCCCACGACGACCGCGCTCGGGGTCGTCGGGCCGTCGCCGAGCCCGCCGGCGCCCGCCGCCGCCCAGCCGGTGACCGGCACGTCGACCTACACCGGCTGACGGCGCTCGGCGCGGCGCGCACCGCCTCCGGGGGGCCTCGGCCTGCGATGCTGCCACCCATGAGCGCCTCCACGATCGACGACGAGATCCGCGACCTGCTCGAGCGGGCGGGGGTGACGGCCAACCTCGAGCTGGCGCGCAGCATCGTCGGCACCGCCCTCGCGCTCGGCACCGACGGCACCGAGCGGCTCGACCTCAAGATCACCGCCAGCGCCCTCGCCGAGATGCGCGAGGCGTTCCGGATGTTCGCGCCCTTCGCCGATCGGCCGAAGGTCACGATCTTCGGATCGGCCCGCACGCTCGCCGACGACCCGCTGTACGCCCAGACCCGGGCGGTCGCCGCCGCCCTCGCCGCCGAGGGGTGGATGGTCGTGACGGGCGCCGGGCCCGGCATCATGCTCGCCGCCATGGAGGGCGCCGGCCGCGACTCGTCGATCGGGGTCAGCATCCGGCTCCCCTTCGAGACCCGGGCGAACGACGTGATCCACGACGACCCCAAGCACGTCTCGATGAAGTACTTCTTCACCCGCAAGCTCATGCTCGTGAAGGAGTCCAAGGGCTTCATCGCCGTGCCCGGCGGCTTCGGGACGCTCGACGAGACGCTCGAGCTGCTCACGCTGCAGCAGACCGGCAAGGCGGAGCCCACGCCCATCGTCCTGCTCGACGTGCCGGGCGGCACCTACTGGGCCGGGTTCACCGGGTTCGTCCGCGACGAGCTGGCCCGCCGGGGGCTCGTCGCCGCCGACGACCTCGAGCGCGTCCTGGTGACCGACTCGGTCGACGCCGCCGTCCGCGAGGTGCTGGGGTTCTGGGCCACGTACCACTCGCTGCGCTGGGTGGGCGAGCGCCTCGTGCTCCGCCTGCGCCACGCCCTGGCCGAGGATGCGCTCGTCGAGCTCAACGACCGCTTCGCGCCCTACCTCGACGGTGGGGCCATCGCCCCCACCGAGCCGCTCGGGCCGGAGCGGACCGAGGCCGACCACCTGGAGCTGCCGCGGCTCGCCGTGCGGTGGCAGCAGCGCCACGTCGGCGAGCTCCACCAGCTGATCCGCGCCATCAACGACCTCGGCCGCCGGGCCTGATCGGGCGCCGGGTCGGCGGTGGCAGACTCGTCGCCATGGCAGGCGAGTTCGACGACATCCGCGGCCGGCTCGAGGACATCGCCGAGGAGCTGGCCGACCTGGCGATCGCCCGGCTGCGCGAATCGATCGACGCCGGCGGCACCGAGCTCCCCGTCGACGAGAAGCGCCTCACCCGCGCCCGGCGAGCGGTCGAGAAGGCGATCCACCTGCTCGACGAGCCCGACGACCATGCCTGAGGCGCGACGGCCTCAGTAGAAGTCGGGCAGCACCGGCGGCGTCGCCGGAAGCAGCTCGCCGAGCGTCCGCAGCACCGACGGGTCGCCGCAGCGGAGCGACCCCGTCCGGGCCAGCCGCGCCGGGGTCGCATAGCCGGCCCACCAGCTCGACAGGCCCCCGATCGTCACCTCGACGGCGCCGTCGCCGCCCGGGACGGCGCGCGCTCGGCCCTCCTCCACCTCGAGGGTCCACCGACCGTCGTTCCACGGGGCCTGGCGATCGTGCACCTGGAGCCCGATGCGGCCACGGGCCGTCGCCGGCCAGCCTCGCGCCGCGACGGCGCCGGGGAGGTCGACCAGGCGGAGCATCCAGCGGATCTCGCTGCGCACCACCTCCGGCGACGCGCCGTCCGCGAGGAGGAACAGGTCGTCCTCGGCCGGACCGACGAGATCGATCTCGGGCGCCTGGGTCCCCGAGCTCGCGACCACCCGCCACAGGGCGCGCAGCACGTCGGGGTCCTCGGCGAGGACCTCGATGACCGACACGGCGTAGTCGTACGGCGGGCGGGCCCGACGGTGCCGGTAGGCGGCGTAGCCGGCGAGCTCGCCCCGAGCCGATGGGTCGTCGACCACGTAGAGCTCGGTGCCGGCGAGGTCCGGGGCGAGCAGGTGCGACCACCATCGCTCGTCGCGCGACACCGCACCGTCGCGCCCGGGCGCCGCCGCGGCGTGGCAGCGATGGACGGCGGCGACGTCGCCGGGCGTCCCCCGCCGGACCGGCACCGGCCGCGTCGGCCGGATGGACGCCAGGTCGCCCACCGGGAACCGGCGGTGCACGTACGACCCGGCGCACTCGAAGCCGAGGGACCGGTAGAACGCGAGGGAGGCGGGGAACAGCCCCGCGATCACCTCGCCCCGGTCGCGGAGGTCGGGCAGCTGGGCTTCGCACACCGCTCGCCCCCACCCACGGCCGCGGTGGTGCGGCAGCACGCCGACGGGCGAGTAGCCGCCGAGTCGCACCGGTCGGCCGCCGAACCACTGCTCGAAGGGGCGCACGTGGGTCATCGCCGCCACCTCGCCGTGGGGACCGTCGATGACCATGGCGCGGTCGGCGTCGAGCTGGGCCACCCACGGGTCGCGCTCGGCGGGCGACGCGCCGAAGCACGTCCGGAACACCTCCCAGATCCCGTCGACGTCGGCAGGGGTGGCCCGGCGGACCGTGGGGTTGGCCATCGCCGCACCGTAGGCGTCCGATGGGCTCGCGCGGCACGGGTATCGTCGCCCGGTGCCCAAGCCGAAGGACCTGCACGAGTGGGTGTCGTTCGAGGACCCGAGCGAAGCGCGGACCTGGATCTTCGACGTCACCTTCCTCGCCAGCCGATGGTCGTGCATCTTCGGACGGGGCTGCAAGGGCGTCCTCACCGAGGACTTCAGCGAGGCGGTGCAGGGCTGCTGCTCGTACGGCGCGCACCTGACCGGGCCCGACGACGTGGCCCACGTGCAGGCGACGGCGGAGCGCCTCACGCCGCAGCAGTGGCAGTTCCGCGCCGAGGGCCTCGCCAACGGCGTGATCCGCACCGACGACGCGGGCGAGACCACCACCGCGCTCCACGACGACGCCTGCATCTTCCTCAACCGGCCGGGCTTCGACGGCGACGGGCTCGGGTGCGCGTTCCACCACCTCGCGGCGGCCAACGGTCAGCGCCACGTCGACGTGATGCCCGAGGTGTGCTGGATGGTGCCGTTGCGCCGGGTCGACGAGACCGAGGCCGACGGCCACGTGACCTCGACGGTGCGCGAGTGGAAGCGGCGCGACTGGGGAGACGGCGGCCTCGACTTCCACTGGTGGTGCACCGACGCGCCGGACGCGTTCGGTGGCGAACGGCCGGTCTACGAGGAGATGGCCGGCGAGCTCCAGGTGCTCGTCGGCGAGGAGGTCTACCGGATGCTCGCCAAGCACCTCGATCGTCGCCGCCGCGGCGGTGGCGACGAGACCTTCCTCCCCCACCCGGCGCTCCGCCGGCGCTGAAGGGCCTCAGGCCAGCGTCTGGATGAAGGCCACGAGGGCGTCGAGATCCTCGTCCGAGATCTCCTGCTGGGGCATGCCGGGGGCGTAGCCGGCCACGATCTCGGCCTGCGGGTCGGTGATCGCCCGCCGGAGGTACGCGTCGTCGGCCACGACGGTCGTGCCGTCGGCGAGGGTCACGGTGCTGCCCGCCAGCCCCTCCCACGTCGGTCCCTCGCTCCGACGCCCATCGCTCGTGTGGCAGCTGGTGCAACCCAGGCGGGTCGCCACCTCGGGCGGAGCCACGGGATCGTCGCCACCGCGACCGAGCAAGAGGACGGTGGTCCCGGCGATGGCGATGAGGGCGACCACGGCCACCGCGACCACTGCGATCGTGCGGCGCCGTCGCTCGCCCGCCGCCGCTTCGTGGGCGGCGTCCTGGGCCCGCTGGGCGTAGGTGGACCGCAGCGACGGCTGCTGCCTGGGGACCTTGTTGCTCACGAGACCGGCTCCACGACGCCAGAGCCAAGCCGACGCGCGCCCATCGGTCCAGGGCCGGAGGTCCCCCGCCGGCGGGGCACGCCGGCGCTCAGCGCTTCAGGCGCCGGCGGTCCTGCTCCTTGAGCACCCGCTTGCGGATGCGGATGGCCGCCGGGGTCACCTCGACGAGCTCGTCCTCGGCGATGAACTCGATGGCGGTCTCGAGCGTGTGGACCACCGGCGGGGTCAGCTTGATGGCCTCGTCGGACGCGTGGGTGCGGATGTTGGTCTTCTGCTTCTCGCGCACGGCGTTGACGATCATCTCGTCGGGTCGGGCGTTCTCCCCGATGACCATGCCCTCGTACACCGTCTCGCCCGCGCCCACGAAGAGCACGCCGCGCGTCTGGAGGTTGTCGAGGGCGTACCCGGTGGTGGCGCCGGCACGGTCGGCCAGCATCGCCCCGCCCTGGCGGTGGGGCAGCTCGCCCGCCCAGGGCATCCACCCGGCGTGGTGGGTGTGGAGCAGCGCGGTGCCCCGGGTGGCCGTGAGCAGCAGGCTGCGGAACCCGATGAGCCCGCGCGCCGGAGCCTCGAACGTGACGACCGTGCGCCCGGCATCGCCCGGCACCATGTCGGTCGGGCGGCCCTTGCGGGGGGCGAGGGCCTGGGTGACGGTGCCGACGTGCTCGTCGGGCACGTCGACCACCCCGCGCTCGAGCGGTTCGTGGCGCTTGCCGTCGATGTCCTTGACGATGACCTCGGGCCGGCTCACCTGCAGCTCGTAGCCCTCCCGGCGCATCGTCTCGATGAGCACGGCGAGCTGGAGCTCGCCGCGCCCGGCGACCTCGATCACGTCGGGCGAATCGGTGTCCTCGAGGCGGATCGAGACGTTGCCGAGCACCTCACGCTCGAGGCGCTCGCGGAGGTGGCGGGAGGTGAGGTACTTGCCCTCCTTGCCGGCGAGCGGCGACGTGTTGACGCCGAAGGTCATCCGCAGGACCGGCTCGTCGACGCTGAGGCGGGTGAGCGCCTCGGGGGTCGCCGGGTCGGCCAGGGTGTCGCCGATCTCGACCTCCGGGAAGCCGGCGACGACGAAGAGGTCGCCGGCGACCCGCTCGTCGACCTCGGCGCGACCGATGCCCTCGAAGCCCAGCAGCCCCGACAGCTTGCGCTCCACGGGCCGGGCGCCCTCGGCGACCTCCTCGTCGAGCAGCGCCACGCGATCGCCCTTGCGGATCGTGCCCCGGACGACCCGCCCCACGGCGAGGCGACCGAGGTAGTCGGACGCATCGAGGTTGGTGACGATGGCCTGGAGCGGGCCGTCGGGGTCCACGTCGGGCGCCGGGATCGTGGTGACGATCGCCTCGAGCAGGGGGGTGAGGTCGTCGCCCTCGGCGGGCATCCCGATGCCGGCCACGGCCTGGCCGTCGCGCGCGATGGCCGAGACGATCGGGAACTCGATGTCGTCGTCGCTGGCGCCGAGGTCCATGAAGAGCTCGTACACCTCGTCGACCACCTCGTCGGGCCGGGCGTCGGCGCGATCGACCTTGTTGATGACGAGCACGCAGGGCAGCCCGGCGGCCAGGGCCTTCGAGAGGACGTAGCGGGTCTGGGGCAGGGGGCCCTCGGCGGCGTCGACCAGCAGCACCACGCCGTCGACCAGCGCCAGCGCCCGCTCGACCTCACCGCCGAAGTCGGCGTGGCCCGGGGTGTCGACCAGGTTGATCTTGGTGTCGCCCCACTGCACCGAGGCGGCCTTGGCGAGGATGGTGATGCCCCGCTCGCGCTCCTGGTCGTTCGAGTCCATCACCCGATCGACCACCGCCTGGTGGGCGGCGAACACGCCGGTGGAGCGGAGGAGGGCGTCGACCAGGGTGGTCTTGCCGTGGTCGACGTGCGCGACCAGCGCGACGTTGCGGAGCGCGACGAAGGACACGGTGGGGTTCCTGGGATTCGGGGAGAGGGGAAGGGAGCGAGCGGCGGCGGGCGATCAGGCCCAGTCGTCGGCCTCGGCGAGGTCGTCGACCATCGCCATGCACCACGAGGCGTGGTCGTGGCCCGGATCGGCACCGCACTCGGGGCAGGAGCGCTCGTCGGCACGATCGATCAGCTCGTTGAACGACGGCTCGGACGACCGCTTCAGCGAGCGGGCTTCTTCGTAGCGGCGATGACGACCCTTTTTCATGGGCCCAGCTCCCCGAGTGGTGATGCGATCCGGAGAGCGAGTGTATCCACTGCGACCACCGGTGCCGCATCCACCGGCCGGCTCACCCTCCGCGGTCCTCCAGCACGAGGCTGCCCGAGGGATCGAACGCCAGGGCCACCTCGCCGGACACGAGCTGGCGGATGCGCTCGCCCACCAGATCGGCGCGCCAACCGCTGGCCAGGCGGCTGGTCGGGTCCCCGGCGAGCAGCGACTCGATGTCGGCGCGGGTCGCCACGAGCGAGGTCTCGATCTCCAGGTCGCGGGTGAGCTGGCTCACCCACGCCGACACCAGCGACACCGCGGGTCGCAGCTTGCGGTCGAGGTCGTAGGAGGGCCCCTCCGGCCGGGCCACGGTGGTGCCCCGCGCCGCGTCGACCGCGGCGATGATCGCCTCGCCGACCTTCCCCCGGGCGTGGCGGTCGTCGAGCCCGCGCACCTTCCGGAGCTCCTCGGCCGTCTTCGGGCGCCGCTGGGCGACCCCGACCACCGCCAGATCGGAGAGCACGAACCGGACCGGTTGGTCGAGCTCGGCGGCGCGCTGCTCGCGCCAGGCCGCCACGGCTCGCGCCACGGCGGCCACCTCCCCGCGCAGCTGGCGGGCCTCCTTGATGCGCAGCCACGCGTCCTCGGGGGCCCGGACCACCCGACCGCGGGCGCGGAGCGCCTCGCACTCGGCGAGGGCCCAGTCGAGCCGGCCGCGCTCCTCGAGGAGCGCGGTGAGCACCTCGCGCAGGTGCAGCAGGTGCTCCACGTCGGCCGCCGCATAGCGGCACTGGTCGACGCCCAGCGGTCGACGCAACCAGTCGGTCAGGCGGTCGCCCTTCGGCAGGTGCACGCCTTCGAAGCGCTCGACGAGGCTCGCCAGGCTCGGGAGGGAGTGGCCGACGAACCCCGCGGCGAGCTGGGTGTCGAACAGGTCGCGGGGCAGCGCGCCGCAGGCGAGGTCGAGCACCTCGAGGTCCTGGCTGGCGGCGTGCATCACCACCGTGGCCGGCCCGCGCAGCGCGTCCGCGAACGGGGCGAGGTCGACGGCGAGCGGATCGACGAGGGCGATCCGCTCGCCCCAGGCGAGCTGGATCAGCGCCAGCTGCGGGTAGTACGTCCGCTCCCGGTGGAACTCGGTGTCGACGGCGAAGGCATCGACGGCGCAGAGCTCCTCGACGATCGAGCGGAACGAGGCGTCATCGTCGACGAGCCCGGCCGGATCGGCCGCGTCGTCGGCGCCGTGCGTCCGCTCGAAGGCCACCTCAGGCGCCGGGCTCGTCGCCGGTCACGACCCGGTGGCCCGCCTCGATCCAGGCGAGGGTCCCGCCACCGACGTTGACCGCCTCGATGCCGAGGCCGCGCAGGTGCCCTGCCGCGTTGCGGCTCCTCGCACCCGACCGGCACACGATCAGCACCTCGCCCGACGCGGGGACCTCGTGGGCCCGATCGGGGACCGAGCCGAGCGGGATGAGCGTCGCCCCGGGCACGTGGCCCTCCTGGTACTCGTGGGGCTCGCGCACATCGATCACGGGCACGCCGGCCCCGATCCGGGCCGCGGCTTCGGCGATGTCGATCTCGGGGACGTCCACGGGTGCTCCACTCGGCGGTCGGGGTCCGGGCAGTCTACGGCGGTCGCGACCAGGACCGGTCCAGGCGCCGGGCCAGGTCGTCGGGGTCGTCGAGGTCCAGCAGCGTCGGGGCCGCCGCATCGACCGCCTCCACGTCGAGCGCCATGGCGTCGGCCATGCGTCGCGCCCCGCCGGCCACCAGCTGCGCCAGCGCCCCGGCCGCATCGACCCGCCAGGCCGCGGGAACGGGTGGCGACGCCCGTCGAGGGTCCGCGGCACGGCGCCGGCCACGGTCGCCGCGTCCACCCGGCGGACCAGCTCCGCCAGCAGGGCGGGCTCGAGGTCGGGCTGGTCGCAGGCCGCGACCAGGAGCACCTCGGCCCCACCTCGCCCGCTCGCCCACCGCAGGGCGGTCGCCAGACCGGCGAGCGGCCCCTCACCGGGGCGATCGTCGGGGACCACGTCCATCGCCATGCGGTCGCCGACGGCCGCCGACGCCCCGACCAGCACCACCTCGCCCGCCCCGCCGGCCGCCAGCGCCCGCGCCGCCCGACGGGCGAGGGCCACCCCGTCGACCTCGAGGAGGGCCTTGTCCGTCCCCATGCGGCGGCTCGCACCGCCGGCGAGCACCGCGCCGACGACGCGGCGCTCGGTCAGACCACGCCCCCGTAGGTGGCCTCCACACCGCGGCTCTCGCCGTGGTGGGCGGCGGCGTGGGCCAGGTCGTCGAGGAACCGGTCGATCACCTGGGCGTGGTACGGCGAGAGCATGAGGTGCAGCCCACCCTGCTGGCGGTCGAGGTTCCAGCCCCGGTCGTCCATGACGTCGCCGATCGCCGCGATGTCGGTGCCGTCGCCGGCGATCTCGAAGAGCGAGACGTCGGGCTCGTAGCTGACCTTCACCCCATCGATGCCGGCGATCCCGGCCTGCACCTTCCGGGTGGTGTCGCGCACCTGCTCGGTGAGCCGCAGGTAGCCGTCGCGGCCGAGGTGGTTGATGGCGGCCCAGGCGCCGGCGATGGGCGCGGCCGAGCGCGTGCCCGCCGAGGTGCCCGAGGCGTAGAGCCCGCCCGGCCACTCGTCGTACCAGAAGAACTGGTGCTGGAGCAGGTCCCGGCTCCGGTAGGCCACCAGCGACGCGCCCTTGAACGCGTAGCCGTACTTGTGGACGTCGGCGGAGATCGAGGTCACGCCGGGGACCCGGAAGTCCCACGGCGCGACGGCCTCGCCCAGCTCCTCCCACCAGGGCAGGATCCATCCGCCGAGGCAGGCGTCGGTGTGGAACAGGATGCCCCGCTCAGCAGCGAGCGCGGCCAGCTCCTCGATCGGATCGATGAGGCCGAAGGGATAGCACGGGGCCGAGCCCACCACCAGGCCGGTCCGCTCCCCCATGGCCGCCTCGGTGGCGGCCACGTCGGCCCGGCCATCGGGGCCCACCGGCACCTTGACGTGCTCCAGGTCGAGGTACTTGGCCGCCTTGGCGAACGCCGGGTGGGCCGTGGTCGGCGTGAGCAGCTGGGGCTCCGCGATGCCGCGCTCGCGACGGGCGTGGTCGCGGGCCACCTGGACGGCGAGGAAGATGGACTCCGTGCCGCCCGAGCTCAGCGCGCCGGCGTTGGGCGCGGTGCCGAGCATCTGGCAGCCCATGGCGATCACGTCGAGCTCCATCTGCAGGACGCTCGGGTACTTGAACGGGTTGAGGGCGTTGTCGTGCAGGTAGCGGACCCCGACCTGCTCGATCAGCTCCTCGTGCTCGTGGTCGCCGACGTTGTAGACGAGCGAGAACGCCCGCCCGCCCCGCCAGTCGATGTCCTCCGCGTGGCGGGCGTCGATGAGGGCGAGGAGCTCGTCGGCCGGCCGGCCGTGCTCGGGGATGGTCGCGTCCGAAGCCATCGCTGCAACCTAGCCACGACCAGCCGGCCCTGGGCTGGACGGCCCATCTTGGCGCCGATCCCGAAGGGAGGGGCCGAACGGGCCGATGGGAGGGGGTGAGCGCCACCTCGCCCTCCTCGTCGGTGACCCGTGGCGCGCTCCCGGCCCGTGGGAGGACCGCTCCCGCGCCGCTCGCGCACCTCGACCGCTGGATCGTCGCGGCCACGGCGGTGCCGTTCGTCGCGATCGCCACCGCCCGGGCGGCCGGCTCGTTCCCGCTGTGGCTCTACCTGGCGACCCTCCTGCTGGGCAGCCCCCACGTCCTGGCCACGGCGGGCCTCTACCTCGACGAGGAGCTCTGGCCCATCGCCCGGGCCGACCCGCTGCGCTTCCTGGTCCTCCCCGCCGCCCTGGTCGTGCTGGGCGCCGCCGCCTTCGCGGTGGCCTCGAGGCCGGCAGGGCTGCTGCTCCTCACCGGGTTCTTCCTCTGGCAGACCCAGCACTACACGAAGCAGAACGTCGGGATGTTCGCGTTCTGGGCGCGAGCGCGAGGCGAGGCGCCGATGTCCGAGCGGGAGCGGGCCCTCATCCGGGCGACGACGGCCGTGGGCGTCCTCGGGATCCTGCGGGCGATGGACCTGGCCCCGTCGTGGGACCTCCTGCTGCGCACGGCCGGCC
The DNA here is from genome assembly GCA_041394165.1 of Acidimicrobiales bacterium. Lineage (GTDB taxonomy): Bacteria > Actinomycetota > Acidimicrobiia > Acidimicrobiales > Iamiaceae > Aquihabitans. The sequence continues at coordinate 324,073 of JAWKIT010000001.1, read as the reverse complement.
TCGCCCTCCTGGCGATCGGCCTCGTCCTCGCCGCGACCACGGCGCGCGGCGCCAGGCGCATCGCCCTGGTCGCCGCCGTCGCCTTCTGCGCGCCGCTCCACCTCGCGACCGTCGACCTGTCCCCGCGGCCTTCACCTACCAGGCGGCGCACGGCGCGCAGTACTACCTGATGGTGGGCGCCGCCGTCCGCGGGTCGCGCCGGGCCCGGCGCGCCGTGGTCCCGGCCGTGGTCCTCGGGAGCCTGGTCCCCCTCACGATCCTCACCCCGGCGATGTTCGCCGCCCAGCCCTGGCTCTTCGGCCTCGGCAAGGGGGTGGCCGCCGCCCACTTCTTCGCCGATGCGCAGTGGTGGCGCCTGCGGGACCCGCGGCTGGGACCGATCCTGCGCCGTCGCTTCGCCCTCGCCTGAGCTGGCCCTCAGAGCTGCTCGAAGTTGCGGCGCAGCTCCCAGTCGGTGACGGCGCGGTTGAAGGCCGCCCACTCCTGCTCGGCGGTGTTGAGGATGTGGTGGTGGACCTCGTCGCCGAACGCGGCCTTGGCCACCTCGCTCCCCCGCCACAGCTCGATCGCCTCCACGATCGTGGAGGGGATGTGCTCGACGTCGGGGTCGGTGTAGGCGTTGCCGACGAAGGCCTCGCCCGGGTCGAGCTCGTGCTCGATGCCGTGCAGCCCCGCCGCGATGATCCCGGCGAAGGCCAGGTAGCTGTTCACGTCGGCGCCCGGGATCCGCGACTCGACCCGGTAGCCCTGGCCGTGGCCGACGAGGCGGAGCCCGCAGGTGCGGTTGTCGAGCCCCCAGGCGACCGCCGTCGGCGCCCACGAGTCGGGCTGGAACCGCTTGTAGCTGTTGACCGTGGAAACGAAGAGGAGCGTCAGCTCCCGGGAGCAGTGGACGAGGCCGCCGAGCCAGTGGCGGAACGTGTCGCTCAGGTTGTCGGGCTTCTTGGGGTCCCACGTGAGGGACCGCTTGCCCTTCTTGTCCCACAGGCTCGAGTGGATGTGGCACGAGGAGCCGACCTCGGCCATGTCGTACTTGGCCATGAAGGTGAGCGCCCGACCGTGCTGGTCGGCGATCTCCTTCGCCGCGTTCTTGTAGACGGTGTTGCGGTCGGCCATCTCGGTGGCCGTGGCGTACACGAGGTTGATCTCGTGCTGGCCCTTGCCGGCCTCGCCCTTGGAGAACTCGACGGGGACGCCGGCGGCCTGGAGCCCGAGGCGGATGGCGCGGATCAGGTACTCGTCCCGGGTCGTCTGGAGGATGTGGTAGTCCTCGATGACGTCCGAGTGCGGGACGAGGTTCCGGTACCCCTTCTCGGCCGCCTCCGCGTAGGAGTCCTTGAAGAGGAAGAACTCGAGCTCGGCGCCGATGTTCACCGTGAAGCCGCGCGCGGCCGCCCGGGCCTCCTGCGCCTTCAGGATCGAGCGGGGGGCGACCTCGATCGGGACGGACCGATCGTGCTCCTCGACGAGGTCGCACAGCACCAGCGCCGTCTTCTCGAGCCAGGGCACGAGTCGCAGCGTCGACAGGTCGGGCACCGCGGAGAAGTCGCCGTAGCCCTGCTCCCAGTTGAAGGCCCGGTACCCCGGCAGCGGCGTCATCTCGACGTCCACGGCGAGCAGGTAGTTGCACGCCTCGATCGAGCCGGCGGCCACGGTGTCGAGGAAGAACTGGCCCATCACCCGCTTGCCCACCAGGCGGCCCTGGTTGTCGGGGAAGGCGACCAGCACCGTGTCGATCGAGCCGTCGCCGATCATGGCCTTCAGCTGGTCGAGGCTCAGCGTGGCGCGCTCCATCGGTTCCTCCCGGGTCGTGGCGGTGCGCAGAGGTTAGGAGGCCGGCGACCGTCGCCGGACCGCCATCACTCCGGCGTCGTGTACGCGGCGGTGATGCCGCCGTCGATGAGCAGGCTCTGGCCGGTCATGAAGCTCGACTCGTCCGACGCGAGGAACAGCGCGCCGTTGACCATCTCCTCGGAGGTGCCGAAGCGACCCATCGGGATGTGCACCAGGCGACGCTGGCGCTTCTCGTCGTCGGAGAGGTACTTGGCGAGCAGCGGCGTCAGCACCGGGCCGGGGCACAGGGCGTTGGCGCGCAGGCCCTGGCGGGCGTAGATCACCGCGATCTCGCGGGTCATCGAGAGCACCGCCCCCTTCGAGGTGGTGTAGGCGAGCTGCGGCGTGGCGGCGCCGAGGTGGGCCACGAAGGAGGCCACGTTGATGATGGACGCGTTGCCGGACTCCAGCAGGGCCGGCATCGCCGCCTTGCAGCACAGCCAGAGGCCCTTGACGTTGACGTCCATGGTCAGCTCCCAGGTCTCCTCCGGGGTGCTGGTCACGTCGTCGTCGTCGCCGAGGCTGACGCCGGCGTTGTTGTAGAGGACGTCGAGCTTGCCGAAGGCGCCGACGGTGGCGTCGACGGCAGCCTGCACGGCATCGAAGCGGCGCACGTCGGCGGCGACCGCGATCGCCCGCCCTCCGGCGGCCGTGATGCCGTCGACGACCTCGGGGTGCTCGGCGACGTCGACCACGGCGACGGCCGCGCCCTCCGCGGCGAACCGCTCGGCGGCCACCTTGCCCATGCCCCCACCAGCGCCGGTGATCAGCGCGACCTTGCCATCCAGACGACCCATCGGAACTCCCTCGCTCGGCCCCGGCCCGTTCGGGGCCGGCGGTGGTCGCCCGTATGATGCCCGCTCGCGCCGGGCCCCCCGAACCGAGCGATCCGCACCCCGCCACCGCCCTCCCGAGGAGCACCGATGCCCGAGCAGCTGATCATCGCCGGCGAGCGCCGAGACGCCGCCTCCGGGGAGACCTTCACGGTGATCGAGCCGGCAACCGGCGCCCCGCTCGCCGAGGTCGCGAAGGCCGGCCCCGCCGACGTCGATGCCGCCCTCGCGGCGGCGACCGCCGCCTTCGCCGACGGCCGGGGCGCGTGGGCGCGGACCTCGGCCACCGAGCGGGGCCGGGTGCTGCACCGGGTCGCCGAGCTGCTGCGCGAGCGCGAGGACCTCTTCGCCACCACCGAGGCCCGCGGCGCCGGGCACCCGATCGGCGACGCCCGCTGGGAGGTGGGCGCCGCCGCCGGCACGTTCGAGTACTACGCCGGGGCGGCCAACAAGCACCTCGGTTCGGTCGTCCCCGTGCAGGACGCCGGGATCGACGTCGTGCTGCGCGAGCCGGTCGGGCCGGTCGGGCTCATCGTGCCCTGGAACTTCCCGCTGCTGATCGCCTGCTGGAAGCTCGCCGCCCTGGCCTGCGGCAACCCGGTGATCCTGAAGCCGGCCTCGCTCACGCCCCTCACGGCGCTCCTCCTGGGCGACCTGCTCGTCGACGCCGGGGTCCCCGCCGACCAGGTGCACGTGCTGCCGGGCCCCGGTGGGGTCATCGGCGACGCCCTCGTGAGCGACCACCGCACGGCCAAGATCTCCTTCACCGGCGAGACGACCACGGGCGCGTCGATCCTGAAGGCCTCGGCCGACCACATCGCTCGCGTGTCGCTCGAGCTCGGGGGCAAGTCGGCCGCCATCGTGTTCGCCGACGCGAACGTGGCGAAGGCCGCCGCCGACGCGCCGATGTCGGTGTTCGGCAACGCCGGCCAGGACTGCTGCGCCCGGAGCCGGATCCTCGTCGAGCGGGCCGCGTACGACGAGTTCCTCGAGGTGTTCGAGGCCGCCACCCGAGCGATCCGGGTGGGCGATCCGCTGCGCCCCGAGACCGAGATGGGCCCGCTGATCTCCGAGGGCCAGCGCCGCACGTCGCTCGAGTACGTCGAGATCGGCTCGGGGGAGGGCGCCCGACTCGTCTCGGGCGGCGAGGTGCCCGACGGCGACGGCTTCTACCTGACCCCGGCCGTGGTCGCCGACGTCACCAACGACATGCGCATCGCCCGGGAGGAGATCTTCGGCCCGGTGGCGTCGGTGCTGCCCTTCGACTCGGAGGAGGAGGCGATCCGGATCGCCAACGACTCGGACTACAGGCTGTCGGGCTCGCTCTGGACCGGGTCGGCCACCGGGCCATCCGGGTCGCCCGATCGATCCGCACCGGCACCCTGTCGGTGAACACGAACCGATCGGTCCGGTACGAGGCGCCCTTCGGCGGCTACAAGAAGAGCGGGCTCGGCGCGAGCTCGGGATGCAGGCGATGGACGCCTACACCGAGGTCAAGAACGTCTTCTTCTCCGAGGAGGACTGAGCCCCACCGTGGCCGACGTCGCGTTCGACCTGCCCACCGATGCTCTCCGGGGCAAGGTGGCGGTGATCACGGGGCGAGCCGCGGCCTGGAAGCGGGCCTGGCCCACCGGTTCGCGGCACACGGCCTCCAGCTCGGGCTGTGCGCTCGCCACGAGCCCGACGCACCGGCCGGCGCCCGAGCCTGACCGGAGCCGTGGACGTCACCGACGCGCACGCTCGACCGCTTCGCCTCGGCGGTGGCATCGACGCTCGGCCCGATCGACCTGTGGGTGAACAACGCCGGGGTGCTCGATCCCATGGGGCCCCAGCGGCGCCACGATCCCGCCGCGGTCGACCGCGCGCTGCTGGTGAACGTCGGGGCGTCGCCAACAGCGCGCGCAGCTTCACCGAGCGGTGCCGAGGCTGGGCGCCGGCCCGACAGGTGCTCGTCAACGTGTCGTCGGGCGCGGCGACGAGCATCTACGAGGGTGGTCCGTGTACGGCGCGACGAAGGCGGCGGTGGACCACTTCACCGAGATCGTCGCCGCCGAGGAGCCGGCGCTGCTCTGCCACGCCGTGGCCCCCGGGGTGGTCGACACCGACATGCAGGCCGAGATCCGCACCCACGACGAGCGCACCTTCCCGGCGATCGAGCGGTTCCGCGAGCTGCACCGGGCCGGGGCCTGGAGCTCGCCCGCCTGGGTGGCCGACCACCTCCTCGGCCTCCTCGCCGGGACGTGGGCGCCCGAGACCGTCGTCGTCCGGGTGCCCGCGGAGCCCCGGGGCTAGGGAGCGAACGGCCCGACGGCGCCGAGCACCGGCGCGAGGACGCCCACGATGTCGTCGACCCCCAGCACGCCGGTGTCGAACGTCCAGTCGCTCGGTGCCATGGCCGGCGCCAGGCGCTCGTAGCGCTCGTACAGCGCACGGACGAGCTCGGGGTGGCCGGCGATCGGGCGGTCGGGCGAGGTCGCGAGGCGCGCGAGGGCGACCTCGACCGTGGTCGTTACCAGCACCCGGCGCACCACCTCCCCCGAAGGGATGGCGCCCTCGAGCGCCTCGACCTCCTCGGGGCCGAGGAACGGGCCGTGGGCGACCACGTCGGCGCCCAGGTCCAGCCAGCTGCGGACCAGCCCTGCGAAGGCCCGTCCGCGCCTGCTCGAGGAGGGCCGGGTCGGCGAGCGCAAGCCGCCCACGGAGGCCACGACGTCGTCGAGGTCGAGGACCACGACCGGGCGGCCGGGCTCGCGGTGGCGAGCGCCCAGCGCGGCCGCCACCGTGCTCTTGCCCGCGGCGACCGGCCCGGTGACGACCACCAGCACGTCGGTGGTCAGTCGAGGTCGGCGGGCGGCCAGGTGGGATCGAGCTGGCGCAGGAAGAGCTCGCAGCGCTCCTGCTCGTCGACCTCGCCGATCCGCGCGGCCGCCACGGCCAGGCCGTGCAGGGCGCGAAGGAAGCCACGATTGGCCTCGTGCGCCCACCGGACGTAGCCGCTCCCCCGCCACCCGCTGGCTCGCAGGCGATCGAGGCCGCGGTGGTAGCCGGCGCGGAAGGCCGCGTAGCGCTCCATGTCATCGCGGCCGAGCTGGCCGAGCGCGCCCAGCCGTCGAGGAACCGGGGGTGGTCGGCGACGACCGACGGCGACGGCAGCTCGACGGTCCGCACCGGGCGCCTCGAGCGCCGCCGCCAGGGCGGCCAGCACCGCATCGGGCTCGGGATCGAGGATCGGTCTCCGGCGGGCCGGAGGTCGTCAGCTGCACGGGGCGGTCGGTCGTAGCGCTCACCGCTACGGCGCCGCGGCCGGACCCGAAAACGGCGAGGCCGGGCCCGAAGGCCCGGCCCAGGTTCCTGGGGGGTGATCAGCCGGCGGCGTTGATCGAGCTGCCGACGGTCTGGAACTTCGACTTGCCGGACTTGCCGAGGAACGTCACGGCGACGATGCACACCACGGCGATGAGCGCGACGAGCAGGGCGTACTCCACGAGGAGGCGCCGCGCTCGTCGTCACCGAAGCGGGCACGGAGGTAGGTGGCGAGGAACTCGTAGCTGGTCAGCATTGGGGTGTCTCCTGATGGTTGGTCGGTCACCCCAGGACCGGGGTGCGTGCTTCCTGACGCACCATCCATCGGCACCCCACGACCGACCCTGCATGGGTCGATCGGCCCGTTTCGGCGACCCTGGTCGCCCTCGACCGACTCGACCGACCGCCGGGCAAAACGGCAGGAGCCGGGCCCGAGGGCCCGGCTCCCGACGAACGATGTCCGCAGCAGCGGATCAGCCAGCGGCGTTGATCGACTGGCCGACGGTCTGGAACTTCGACTTGCCGGACTTGCCGAGGAACGTCACGGCGACGATGCACACCACGGCGATGAGCGCGACGAGCAGGGCGTACTCCACGAGGGAGGCGCCGCGCTCGTCGTCACCGAAGCGGGCACGGAGGTAGGTGGCGAGGAACTCGTAGCTGGTCAGCATTGGGGTGTCTCCTGATGGTTGGTCGGTCACCCCAGGACCGGGGTGCGCATGCTTCCTGACGCACCATCCATCGGCACCCACGACCGACCCTGCATGGGTCGATCGGCCCGTTTCGGCGACCCTGGTCGCCCTCGACCGACTCGACCGACCGCCGGGCAAGAACAGAGCCGGGCCGAGGGCCCGGCTCCCGACGAACGATGTCCGCAGCAGCGGATCAGCCAGCGGCGTTGATCGACTGGCCGACGGTCTGGAACTTCGACTTGCCGGACTTGCCGAGGAACGTCACGGCGACGATGCACACACCACGGCGATGAGCGCGACGAGCAGGGCGTACTCCACGAGGAGGCGCCGCGCTCGTCGTCACCGAAAGCGGGCACGGAGGTAGGTGGCGAGGAACTCGTAGCTGGTCAGCATTGGGGTGTCTCCTGATGGTTGGTCGGTCACCCCAGGACCGGGGTGCGTGCTTCCTGACGCACCAGCCATCGGGCGCGCCGCCACCGGACTTGACCTCGCGAGCACAAGATGGGCCGAACGCCCCACGTGCTCAGGGCTCGTCGACGGCGCCCGTCGGCCGATCCTCGGGCCGCACGTGGGGCACGGCGGGCCGCCAGGTCGTCGCTGCGATCGCCGCCCTGGGCGTCGAGGAACGCGGACGTCGCCTGGTACGCCGTGGCGATCATCTCGTCGCTGTGGCCGAAGTCGTTGTAGCGGATCAGCGGGGTGGCCCCGGGCGGAGCACGAGGACCTCGATCGACGAGGGGATCGACGCCAGGTCGCGCCGGAACCGCGACCGGCGCGCCAGCCAGTAGGCGTACATCGCCATGTCGATCGGACGCTTGGGCTCGGGGCGGGGGCGGTCCCACGATCCGACGTGGAGCACGAAGATCCGGTCGGCGCCGAGCGCCACGGCGCGGCTGACGGGAACGTCGTTCACGATCGCGCCGTCGAGGTCCTTGACGCCGTCGATCTCGACGGGCGGGTAGACGGCCGGGAGCGCGGAGGACGCCAGGATCGGTTCGACGAGCGGGCCCTCGTCGAACCAGGTCTCGGTCCCCTCGTTGATCGCGGCGGCCACGCACTGGAAGGGGACGGTGAGCTCCTCGAAGCGACCGACGGGGAGCACCTCCTCCACGACGCGCCGGAGGTTCGCGTTGTCGTGGATGGCCACGCCCTTGCGGGCGAGCTGCACGGTGGTGGGGAGCAGGCCCGCCGGCATCACGTCCTCGTCGGCGATCCCCCGCCAGAGGTCCTGGAGGCGGCCGACCATGGCGAGCGAGGGCTCGGCGGCCACCGCCGCCCCGTTGAGCGCACCCACCGAGCAGCCGAGGACGAGGTCGGGCTCGATCCGCCGCTCGAAGAGGGCGCGCAGCATGCCCACCTGGAGCGCCCCGAGGTTGCCGCCGCCGCTCAGCACGAAGGCCGTGCGGCGGGGCTTGCGGCGCAGGAGGTCGCGGAGCCGGGACATGACGGCCCGGAGGCTACCGGGACGCCAGCGCTCGGAGGCCCGAGCGCTCCAGGCCTCGACGCACGAGCCCGGCCGCGGCCGTCGGGTGGGAGAGGTGGACGCCGTGCTGGGCGCCGGCGACGACCACCTCCTCGCCGAGCGGCGCCGAGGCCGCCAGCTCGGCGGCGGCGCGGTGGTGCCACCAGGTGGTCTCCGACCCCCAGCAGGCGAGCGTCGGCACCGAGATCGCCGCTGCGTCGTAGGGGGCGGGCCCGGCGAGGGAGCGCAGGTCGGCCTGGAGCGCCGGTCCCTCGGCGCGACGGTCCGCCCGGGTCCGCGCCGGGAGCCGCTCCCAGTAGCGGTCGCCGATCGCTCGGCGCATGAACGCCTCCGCCTCGTCGGCCGCGTCGACGGGCGCGCCGCCCGAGGGGGTGCCGGGCCACCACGGCTCCCACGGCGAGGGTGCTTCGTAGGCCACCACGGCGCGCACCACGTCGGGCACCTGCACCGCCGCCACGAGGGCGGCGACGCCACCGAAGCTGTGCCCGAGCACCACCGAGCGGCGCCCCCCGATCACGGCGAGCAGGTCCGCCACGTGGCCGTCGAGGTCGACCGCGCCGAGCGCCGCCGATCGGCCGTAGCCCCGGCGGTCGTAGCGGACCAGGGCGAGGCCGTCGAGGTGGCGGGCCATGCGTCCGAACGATGCGCTGCGGTCCATCGCCCCGTGGACGAGGACCACGACCTCCTCGGCATCGGGCTCGGGGTCGAGGACGTGGAGCCCCTCCGGCACGGTCACCGCGGCGACCCTACGGCACCGCCGGCCGCCGGCCGGTCGCCCGCCCACGCCTACGCTCGCCCGCCGTGGAGCTCTGGATGATCCGACACGGCCTGCCCGTCCGCATCGACGGCGGGTCGGGGCCGGCCGACCCGTCCCTCGCCCCGGAGGGAGCCGACCAGGCCCGCCGGCTCGCGGCGCACTGGGGTCGACACCCCCTGGACGCCGTCTGGTCGAGCCCGCAGCGTCGGGCCTTCGAGACCGCCGTCCCCCTCGCGGAGGCCACCGGCAACGGCATCGAGGCCGACGACCGGCTCCGCGAGTTCGACGCGCACCTGGACTTCTACGTCCCCCTCGAGGAGCTGCGCGAGGACGAGGCGGCGTGGAAGCGCATGGTGGCCGAGTGGCGCTCCCCCGAGGCGGAGGCGCAGCGCCGCACCTTCCGCGAGCGCGTCGTCGGGGCCGTCGAGGAGATCGCCGCCGCCCACCCGGAGGGGCGTCGCCGTCGTGTGCCACGGCGGGGTCATCAACGCCTACCTCTCGCACGTGGTCGGCCTCGACCAGACGATCTTCTTCGAGCCGGCCTACACGAGCGTGAGCCGCGTCGTCGTCGCGGCCCGGCGGGCCCAGCTCGTCAGCGCCAACGAGACGCCGCACCTGGCCGGGCTCGTGCAGCCCCGCGCCTCTAGCGGGCGCGCTCAGTTCAGCGACGCTCGGAGGACGGCGAGGCGCGCCTCGAGCGCTGCGCCGACGAGGGTCGATCCGCTCGAGGAGCTCGGCGAGCACGGCCGCAGCATCGCCCACCCGCCCGACCCCGGCGAGGGCCTCGGCCAGCTCGACCCTCGCCCGGGAAGCGCGCGGACCCCGGGGATGGCATCTCGCAGCTCCAGCGCCCGGACCAGCGCGCGGGGGTCGCCCACGGCGGCTCGGCGTTGGCCAGGTTGTTCAGCACCCGGGCCAGGATCTGCGCCGGCGGCGTCGGGCCGAGCAGCGCCGGGTCGAACCGGACCTCACGCCCGTGGAGGGCCTCGAAGCGGGCGCGCCCCGGCCAGGTCGAGCGGCGCGCCGCCGTCGAAGCAGTCGAACCACCGGTCGCCGTGCGCGGGATCGCCCACCAGGAAGTGCCCGGGCATGCCGACCCCTACCGCAGGCGCGCCCAGCCGCCCGGCGACCTCGAGCAGCACGACCGACAGCGTGATGGGGATGCCACGCCGGCGCTGCAGCACCTCCGGGAGCAACGAGTTGCGCACGTCGCCGTAGCTGGCGCGGTCGCCCCGGAACCCGACGGTGGCGAAGAGGTGCTCCACCACGTCCTCGAGCGGCACGGGCGCCTCGCCGCCCGACGCCACCAGGGCCCCCGCGGCGAGCGCGTCGAGCCGGTCGAGCCCCTCGTCCACCGACATCGGGTGACCGAGGTGCGAGGCGATGAGGAGGCAGCCCTCCCCGAGCGACGGGCGCGGCGCGACGACGAGCTCGGCGAAGCGCTCTCGAGCGGACACGACGGTCAGGACTGGATGATCACGAGGCGCTCACGAGTCATCTCCCGCACGGCGTAGTGCGGCCCCTCCTTCGTGTTCCCGCTGTCGCGCACCCCGCCGTAGGGCATCTGGTCGGTCCGGAACGTGGGCACCTCGTTGACGAGGACGCCGCCGAAGTCGAGCTCGCGAGCGGCCCGCAGGGCGGTCGACAGCTCCGCCGTGAACACCGCGGCCTGGAGGCCGTAGCGGGTGTCGTTCGCCTGGGCGAGGGCGTCGTCGAGGTCGTCGTAGGCGATGATGCCCACGAGCGGCCCGAACACCTCCGAGCGGCACACCTCCATCTCGGGCGTGACGCCGACGAGCACCGTGGGCGCGAGGACCCCGTCGACGAGCTCGCCCCCGCAGCGGACCGCCGCGCCGGCGTCGAGCGCGTCGGCGATCCAGCCCCGCACCCGCTCGGTCTCGGACTCGCTGATGAGCGAGGAGACGTCGGTGGCCTCGTCGAGCGGGTCGCCGACCACCAGGCCCTCCACCCGCTCGACGAGCGCCGCGGTGAACTCGTCGGCGATCGAGCGGTGGACGTAGATGCGCTGCGTCGAGATGCACGACTGGCCCGCGTGGCTGAAGCCGGCGACCGAGATCTTCGCCGCCGCGGCCTGCCAGTCGCCCGAGGGCTCGATGATGACCGGGGCGTTGTTGCCCAGCTCCAGGCCGACGTGCTTGTCGGCCGCCTTGGCGGCGATGGCCCAGCCCACGTCGGGGGAGCCGGTGAAGGTGATGACCGCCACGTCGGGGTGCTCGACCAGCGGGTCGCCGACGGTGCCGCCCGAGCCGGTGACGATGTTGAGCCAGCCCGGCGGCAGGCCGCACTCGTCCATCAGGATCTCCTGGAGCAGGATCGCCGACAGCGGCGTCTGGCTCGCCGGCTTGAGCACCACCGGGCATCCGGCGGTGATCGCCGGCGCCACCTTGTGCACGACGAGGTTGAGGGGGAAGTTGAACGGGGAGATCGCGCCGACGACGCCGCGCGGGACGCGCAGGGTGAAGGCGAGCTTGCCCTCGCCCGGGCTGGCCCCCTCGATCGGCACCACCTCGCCGACGAGGGTCCTCGCCTCGACCGCGGCGCTCTGGAACGTGATGACGGTGCGCTCGGCCTCGACCCGTGCCGTGCGGATGGGCTTCGCCGCCTCCTGCGCGATGGTGCGGGCCAGCTCCTCGCGGTGGCGCACCATCGCATCGGCGGCGGCATCGAGGATCTCGGCCCGGCGCCAGGGGGCGAGCGGCTCGGCCAGCGCCGCCGAGGCCGCGGCCACGGCGCGCTCGACGTGGGACGCGTCGCAGCGGGGCACCCGGCCCACCTCGCTGCCGTCGAAGGGCGACCGCACGACGAGGTCGTCGTCGGTGGTGACGAGGTCGGCGCCGATGCGGACGGGTCGCGTAGCAGGCATCAGGGGGCTCCGGGTTCGAGAGGGGTGCGGTGCGTTGTATCACCCGTCCCGGCCCTGCTCCCCGGTACCCTGCCCATCCGTGCCGTCGAGCCCCTGGCCGTTCCTCGACCACCCCGGTCCGCTGGCGTTCGCCCACCGCGGCGGCGCCGGCGACTGGCCCGAGAACACCATGCCGGCCTTCGAGGGGGCGGTCGCGCTCGGCTACCGCTGGGTCGAGACCGATGCCCACGTCACCGCCGACGGGATCTGCCTCGCCTTCCACGACGACCGCCTCGATCGGGTCACCGATCGCACGGGGGTCATCGCGGAGCTCCCCTACCGCGAGGTGCGCGGCGCCCGGGTCGACGGGCGTGAGCCGATCCCACTCCTCGAGGACCTCCTCGGTGCGTTCCCGGCGGTGCGGGTCAACATCGACCCGAAGCACGATGCGGCGGTGGAGGCCGTGGTGGCCGTCGTCGAGCGCACCGGCGCCCTCGACCGGGTGTGCATCGGCTCGTTCTCCGACGCCCGGATCGCCCGCGCCCGCGCCGCGCTCGGGCCGCGGCTCTGCACGTCGCTCGGGCCGCGTGCGACGGCGCGGCTGCGCGGCGGCTCCTTCGGCCTGCCGCTGCGGCGGCTGCCCGGCGCCTGCGCCCAGGTCCCGCACCGGTTCCGCGGCGTCACGGTCACCGATCGCCGCTTCGTCCAGCGGGCCCACCAGGCGGGGATCCAGGTCCACGTGTGGACCATCGACGAGGCCGCGGAGATGCACGAGCTCCTCGACCTCGGGGTGGACGGGATCATGACCGACCGACCGACGGTGCTCCGCGACGTCCTGCTCGACCGGGGCGCCTGGTTCGGGCCCGAGCGCGCCGACCCCTGAGGGGGTCGCTGCGCCCCGCGGACGGGGCCCGTCCTGTGGATGTCCTGTGCCCAACGCTGTGCGTTCGGTGCGTGAACCTGGGGAGAACGGAAAAGGTCCGTGGACAACCCTGGGGATGGCGAAAAACCCCTTGACCTGCGATGTGCCGGGGGCGCAAGGTTGCCCTCGCCAGGCCGCACGGAGCGGCTCGGGCGCCGGGCAGGAAGCCTCCGGAGGAACCGACCAGCGTGCTGGACGGGGAGTTCGGGGGTGGGTCCGGGGCCAGGGTCGCCACCGACGCCAGGTGGGTTCGAAGCGAACCGCGCCGCCCTCGGGTGGCGGGGGGAGCAGCGGATCCGGACCGCCGTCGAAGCGCACCGACCTCCGGGTGGGAGCGTGGGGACGACGGGCCAGCCGGTTGCACGAGACGGGCCCCTCCGGGGGAACGGACCGGGCAGCAGGCACCGCCGGTTGCACGAGACGGGCCCCTCCGGGGGAACGGACCGGGCAGCAGGCAACCGTCGCTGAGCGCAGCGGGCCTCCGGGCTCGAGGCGTCCGAGCGGCACGGTCGGCCCCGAGGAGCTGGCGAGGCAACTCGTCGGTTACTCGGGGCCACCACCGTTTTCGGGCTCGGCGCGCCCCGCCGAGGCCCGGTGCGCCACGCTCAACTTCTCCCCCGGCCCGCCGACAGGTCGCCCCGAGCGGCCCGACCCTCCGGGCTGCGAGGAGCCCGCATGCGCATCACCGCCCGACCCCGCCCGCTCGTCGCCGCCGGCGCGCTCGTCGCCGCCGGCGCCCTCGTCCTCGGGTCGTGCGCGCTGCTGGGGCGCGGGGGCGACGACGGCGACGCCACCTCCGACGCGCGGACCGAGGGCGTCCTGGGCGCGACCGAGAGCGGCCTCGCCGACGCCGGCAGCCCGCAGCGTGGCGGCCAGCTGGTCTACGGCCTCGAGGCCGAGGTCAGCGACAAGGGCTACTGCCTCCCCGAGGCCGAGCTGGCGATCTCGGGGATGCAGGTGGCCCGAGCCCTCTACGACACCCTGACCGTGCCCGATGCCGACGGTGGGTACGCGCCGTACCTCGCCAAGGCCGTCGACCACGACGACACCTACCGGATCTGGACGATCGCCCTGCGCCACGGCGTGGTGTTCCACGACGGCTCGAAGCTCGACGCGACCGTCGTCAAGAACAACCTCGACGCCTACCGCGGCGCCTACCCCGGTCGCAGCCCCCTCCTCTTCAGCTTCGTGCTCGACAACATCGAGGACGTCGAGGCCGTGAACCAGGTCACGGTGCGGGTCACGACCAAGAAGCCGTGGGTCGCCTTCCCGGCGGTCCTCTACGCATCGGGGCGCCTCGGCATCATGGCCCAGCGCCAGCTCGACGCCGACCCCACCGACTGCGCCACCAAGCCCATCGGCACCGGGCCCTTCTCCTTCGTCTCCTGGACGCGACGAGAGCCTGAAGGTCCGGCGCAACGCCAGCTACTGGCAGGAGGCGCCCGACGGCGAGCCGTACCCCTACCTCGACGCCGTCGAGTTCCGACCCATCCAGAACAGCGATGCCCGGATCGCCGCCCTGCAGCAGGGCGAGCTCAACATGCTGCACACGTCGACGTCCGCCGACATGGCCGACACGCTCCCGGCCCTGCGCGACGCCGGTGCCATCAACCTGCTGGTCTCGGACGACCGCACCGAGGTGGCCTACCTGATGATGAACGCGTCCAAGGCCCCGCTCGGCGATCGCCGGGCCCGCCTCGCCATCGCCCGCTCGATCGACCGCGAGGCGCTCAACGAACAGGCCAACAAGGGCTATCCCGAGATCGCCGACGGCCCGTTCGCCGACGGCGTGCTCGGCCACCTCGACGACCCCGGGTTCCCGTCCTTCGACCTCGACGCCGCCAAGGAGGGCGTCGCCGAGCTCGAGGCCGATGGGGCCGACACCACGCTCTCGCTCCTCACCAGCGCCGGCCCGGTGGCGGTGCGCCAGGCGCAGATCGAGAAGCAGATGCTCGAGGCGGCGGGCTTCACGATCGAGCTGGAGATCGAGACCGAGGCCGACCTCATCAAGCGGGTGATCGCCGGCGAGTACGAGCTCGCCAGCTTCCGCAACCAGCCGGGCGAAGACCCCGACATGGATCGGATCTGGTGGTACGGCAAGGGCAACCCGGTGAACTTCGGTCGCTTCGACGACCCGGTCATCGACGACAACCTCGACGCGGCGCGCAGCAACCCCGACGAGGCCCAGCGAGCGGCGGCCTACGAGAACGTCAACCGGGCCTTCGCCGAGCAGGTGTGGAACGTCTGGCTCTGGCACGCCCCCTGGGCGGTCGCCGAGGCGGCGAACGTCCACGGCATCCTCGGTCCGAACCTCCCCGGCGAGGGCGGCCCACCGTCCGAGCGGCTGGTCACCGGTCACTCGCTGATCGGGATCTGGATCGACCAGGGCTGACCTGGGGGTCTCCCCTCACCCTCCGCGCGCGGTGCGGCATCGCGTGCGGTCCGATCCCGCTATGGTCGCGGTCACCTCGCTTGTCCGTGGTCACACCAGGGCCGCGAGGCAAGCCGCCGACCAACCAGGGGACACCATGCGTGGAGCAAGCCGATCGACCCGTCGGGCCGGTCTCGTCGCCGTGGGGCTCTCGTTCAGCCTGCTCGCCGCCGGGTGCGGCGGCACCAAGGCCAACGAGGACTCGACGAAGAACCTCGAGGATGCGCAGCTCACGGCCGAGGCCGGGGAGAGCGGCCTCGCCGACGCGGGAGACCCCCAGCGGGGCGGCAAGCTCGTCTACGGCGTCGAGGCCGACTCGTCCGCCGGCTACTGCCTCCCCGAGGGGCAGCTGGCCATCTCGGGGATGATGGTCGTCCGGGCGTTCTACGACACGCTCACCGTCCCCAACAGCGAGGGCGACTACGTCCCCTACCTCGCCAAGTCGGTCACGCCCAACGACGACTTCACCGAGTGGACGATCACGATCCGCGACGGCATCACGTTCCACGACGGCACCGACCTCACCGCCGAGGTCGTCAAGAACAACCTCGACGCCTACCGCGGCGCCTACGAGGGCCGCAGCCCGCTGCTGTTCACCTTCGTGCTCCAGAACATCGACTCCACCACCGTCGACGGCGACAGCGTCGTGGTGAAGACCAAGGTCCCGTGGGTCGCCTTCCCGGCCTTCCTCTACAGCTCGAGCCGCATGGGGATCATGGCCCAGGCCCAGCTCGACGACGCCGACAACTGCCAGGGGAACCTGATCGGCACCGGGCCCTTCACGTTCGACGACTGGAGCAAGAACGACAAGATCACCGGCACCGCCAACCCCGACTACTGGCAGACGGCCCCCGACGGCAAGCCGTACCCGTACGTCGACAGCATCGAGTTCCGCTTCCTGCCCGACGGTGACGTCCGGATCAACTCGCTCGAGAGCGACACCGGCGCCAACATCATCCACACGAGCAACGCCGAGGACATCGGCAACAAGCTGAAGGGCCTGCGCGACGACGGCAAGGTCAACATGCTCGTCTCCGAGGACAGCGCGGAGCCGGCCTTCATCCAGCTCAACTCGACGGTGCCGCCCTTCGACGACATCCGCATGCGCAAGGCCCTCGCCATGGGCGCCGACCGCAGCGAGATCAACGACCTCCAGAACGACGGCCTGCCCACCGTGGCCGACGGGCCCTTCTACAAGGACTCCATCGGCTACGTCGAGGATCCCGGCTTCCCCCAGTACGACCAGGAGGAGGCCAAGAAGCTGGTGCAGGAGTACGTGGCCGACGGCGGCAAGGCCGAGTTCGCCCTGAACTCCACCTCCGACACCTCGACGCTGCGGCTCGCCGAGCTGATCCAGCAGCGAGCCCAGCAGGTGGGCGTCAAGGTCACCATCGTCCAGCGCGACCAGGCGGCGCTGATCAACGACGCCATCGGCAAGGAGTACCAGGCGATGGTGTTCCGCAACTACCCCGGTGGCGATCCGGACATCAACTACGTCTGGTGGTACGGCGCCTCCACCAACCCGGTCAACTTCGGCGGCTACGACGATCCGGTCATCAACGACCTGCTCGACCAGGGCCGCAGCGAGACCGACCCCGACAAGCGGGCGCAGATCTACCAGGACATCAACAAGGAGTTCGCCAAGCAGGTCTGGAGCATCTGGGCGTGGTTCACGCCCTGGGCGATCGTGACCGACGCGGACGTCCACAACATCCTGGGCCCGCCGCTCCCCGGCGACGACCCCTCCGAGGCCGGCGAGGCCACCACCGACGATCCTGCCCACCAGCCGTTCACCGGCCTGGCCACCGGGCACTCGCTCATCGGCCTCTGGATCGAGCAGTAGCCCCGAGGCTCGACCGTTGTCCACGTCCGTGATGGGCCGCCGCCGAGGCGGCGGCCCATCGATGGGAGGCTCACCACGATGAGGTTGCTCGCCCGCCGGCTCCTGCAGCTGGGCGTCGTGTTCGTGGTCGTCACGTTCTTCACCGTGTGGCTCATCTCGCTGGTCCCCGGCGATCCGGCCGTCGTGGTGATCCCCTTCGACGACCCCCAGGAGACCCAGCGCACCGCCTTCCGCGAGGACAACAACCTCGATCGCTCGATCCCGGTGCAGTGGGCGCTGTGGGCCAAGGACTTCGTCCGCGGCGACTTCGGCAACTACTACACGTCCACCGGCACCAGCCCGGTCTCGGACCGCATCGGGTCGGCCCTGCCCATCTCGCTGCTCATCGTGCTCTACGTGCAGGTCTTCTCCCTGCTCGTGGCCGTGCCGCTCGCGGTGTGGGCCGCCTACCGGTCCGGGAGCCGGCTCGACAAGCTCTTGAACGCCGGGGCGTTCGGCTGCATCTCGCTGCCGGCGTTCGCGACCGTGCTCATCCTCACGTACTACCTCGGCGTGCAGATGAACTGGCTGCCGACCGAGGGCTACGTGCCCTTCGGCGACGGTCCCATCGACCACTTCAAGTCGGTGGCGATCCCCGTCTTCGCGCTGTCGCTCGGCCAGATCGCCGTCTACATGCGACTGCTGCGGTCCGATCTGGTGGCCACGCTCCAGGAGGACTTCATCCTCATGGCCAAGGCCAAGGGCATCTCGAACTCCCGGGTCCTGTGGCGACACGCCCTGCGGCCCTCCAGCCTCACCCTGCTGACCGTGGCCGGCCTGAGCGTCGGCACGCTCATCGGCGGGGCGCTGGTCGTGGAGTTCCTGCTGCGCATCCCCGGGATGGGCTTCATGATCGGCGAGGCCGTGCTGACCCGCCAGTACGTCGCGCTCCAGAGCGCCGTGGCGCTCATCGCCATCGGGTTCGTGCTGATCAACTTCTTGATCGACTACCTCTACACCGTGCTCGACCCGCGCATCCGGGAGCGTTCGTCATGAGCCAGCCCTCCTCCCCCACCCCGCAGCTCCTCGGCGCGACCGACGACGGGGAGGCCGAGGCGGCGATCGCGCCGGCGGTCGCGCTCGACTCCGAGGTCGGCGGCAGGAAGAAGGGCTGGGGCCTCGGCGCCTGGCTCGCCGCCGGCTGGCTGATCTTGATCGTCGGCTCGGCGATCCTCGCCCCGATCCTGCCGCTCAACGATCCGACCGCCGAGGTGGCCCAGAAGCGCCTGGCGCCCTTCCAGCCCGGCGGACCGCTGCTGGGCGCCGATGCCAACGGCCGAGACCTGCTCTCGCGCACCATCTACGGGGCCAGGACCTCCCTCGTCATCGCCGTCTGCGCCATCGGCCTGGGCCTGCTGATCGGCGGGCTGCTCGGCCTGCTGGCGGGCTACTTCCGCAACTGGCTCGGCAACAGCCTCGTCAGCCTGTTCGACATCCTGCTGGCCATCCCCCAGCTGGTGCTCGCCCTGTCGCTGGTGTCGGTGCTGAAGGGCAACCCCGCCGACACCGAGTCGTTCCGATTGCCGGTGACGCTGACGCTCATCATCGCCCTCGGCATCGTGTCGATCCCGCTGCTGGCGCGCATCACGCGCGCGTCCACCCTCAGCTGGTCCCAGCGCGAGTTCGTGACCGCGGCGCGCGCCCAGGGCGCCACGCACTCGCGGATCCTCTTCCGCGAGGTGCTGCCGAACGTCCTGCCCGCCATGGTGTCGATCGCCCTGCTGGGCATGGCGATCGCCATCGTCGCCGAGGGCGGGCTCGCCATCCTCGGCGCGAGCGTCGAGCCGCCCACGGCCACGTGGGGCACCATGATCGCCACCGGGAAGACCGACCTCGAGGAGGCCCCCTTCATCGTGTGGATCCCCGTCGCCGCCATCTTCCTCACGGCGACCTCGCTGAACTACCTCGGCGACGTCATCCGCGACCGCTTCGACGTCCGGGAGAGCGCCCTGTGAGCGACGCGCCGCTGCTCGAGGTCACCGACCTCCACACGTCCTTCTCGTCCGACCGCGGCACCGTGCGCGCGGTGCGGGGCGTGTCGCTGACCCTCCAGCGCGGCCGCACCCTCGGCGTGGTGGGCGAGTCGGGATCCGGCAAGTCCGTCCTGTCGCGCTCGATCATGGGGCTCATGCCGTCGAACGCGACCCGCACGGGCAGCGTCCGCTACGACGGCGACGAGATCCTCAACGCCCCGCCGAAGGTGATGCGGGAGTTCTGGGGCGACCAGATGTCGATGGTCTTCCAGGACCCGATGACCGCCCTCAACCCCGTCCTGCGGGTGGAGCAGCAGATCACCGAGTCGCTCCACGAGCACCTCGACCTGACCAAGCAGCAGGCGCACGACACGGCGCTGGCCCTGCTCACGTCGGTGGGCATCCCCGAGCCGGCCCGGCGGCTGCGCATGTACCCCCACGAGATGTCGGGCGGCATGCGTCAGCGCATCATGATCGCCATCGCCCTCGCCTGCGGGCCCAAGATGCTCTTCGCCGACGAGCCCACGACCGCGCTCGACGTCACCGTCCAGGCCCAGATCCTCGACCTGCTCCAGTCGCTCCAGCGCGACCGCCAGATGGCGATGATCCTGGTGACCCACGACCTCGGCGTGGTGGCCGGCCGAGCCCACGACATCGCGGTCATGTACGCCGGCCAGGTGGTCGAGCAGGCGGCGGCCTCCACGCTGTTCTCAGCGGTGCGCCACCCCTACACCGAGGCGCTCCTCCAGAGCATCCCGAAGCTCGAGATGGCCAAGCACACGCGCCTCGAGGCCATCGGCGGGCGGCCGCCGGACCTGGTCAACCTGCCCGCCGGGTGCAAGTTCGCCCCCCGCTGCCGCTACGCCCAGGAGCGGTGCCTCGTCGAGGAGCCCGAGCTGGTCCCCGACGCCGCCGACCCGACCCACCTGGTGCGCTGCCACTTCCCCGTCGGCACGGCGGCCGAAGCGCCCCGCCACGCGGCGGTGGCCGACGTGGTCCCCGACGGCCCCGCCGAGCCCGACGACGGCGGCGAGACGATCGAAGGAGCGGACTGATGGCCGGCATCGGCGACGCCCATCTGCGCGATCCCGGCTCGTCGCTGCTGCGGGTCGAGAACCTGGTGGTCGAGTTCAAGAGCGGCCGCGGCCAGACGGTCCACGCGGTGACCGACGTGAGCATCGACGTCCTCGAGGGCGAGACGCTCGGCCTGGTGGGCGAGTCGGGCTGCGGCAAGAGCACGACCGGCAAGGCGATCATGCAGCTCCCGTCCCCCACGGGCGGCCGGGTGGTGTTCGAGGGCCGCGAGCTCACCGACCTCGAGGGCAAGGAGCTCCGGTCGCTGCGCACCCGGCTCCAGATGATCTTCCAGGACCCGATCTCGTCGCTCAACCCCCGCCGCCGGGTCGAGGACATCATCGCCGAGGGCCTCGACATCTGGAAGGTGGGCACGAAGGACGAGCGCGCCGCGAAGGTCGACGAGCTGCTCCTCACCGTCGGGCTCGATCCGGCGGTGGTCCGCGGCCGGCGGCCCCACCAGTTCTCGGGCGGCCAGTGCCAGCGCATCTCGATCGCCCGCGCCGTCGTCACCGAGCCGCGCCTCATCGTGTGCGACGAGCCCGTCTCCGCGCTCGACGTGTCGGTGCAGGCCCAGATCCTCAACCTGCTCGAGGACATGAAGGAGCGCTACGGCCTGACGCTCATCTTCATCGCCCACGACCTCGCCGTGGTGAAGAACATCAGCGACCGGGTGGCGGTGATGTACCTCGGGCGCCTCTGCGAGGTGGGCGATCCTGACGTCCTGTACCGCTCGCCCGCGCACCCGTACACGGCCGCGCTGCTGAGCGCCATCCCGGTGCCCGACCCCGAGGTGCGCCCCGACGAGCGCACGACCCTCGGCGGCGAGATCCCCTCGCCCCTCGCGCCACCGTCGGGCTGTCGCTTCCGCACCCGCTGCCCCCGCGCCGACGATCGGTGCCGCGACGAGGTGCCCGTCATGGCCCCCGTCGGCGACGCCGACCACTTCGTCGCCTGCCACCACCCGCTCGGGCCGGGCGAGGTGCTGACGTCGGTCGAGATCGCCGGGGCCACGGCCTGAGGTCCGACGTGGCTGCGCCACCGGGCCGGCGGCGGGCCACCCGGCTCGATCCCGAGACCCGCCGACGCCTCATCGCCGACGCCGCCGAGCGGCTCCTCGCCGAGCACGACCCCCTCCTCGTCACCTTCGACCAGATCGCCGATGCAGCGGGCGTCTCGCGGGCCCTCGTCCACACCTACTTGGGCGATCGGCGCGGGATGGTCGATGCCGTGCAGGTGGGGATCGTCGGGCGGCTCGACCGCTGGGTGTCGCACGGGCTCGGTCGCGCCACGGACCGCCGAGCCGCCTGGCGGGCGATCGTGCAGGGCGCCTTCGCCTTCGTGGAGGCCGAGCACGAGGGCTGGACCGTCCTGGCCGCCACCGGCGGGCTCGACCACCCGGCGCTGCACGGGCTCCGCGCCCGGTGGTCGGCTCGGCTCTCGGCCGACGAGCGCGCCGACGACATCGGCCCGCAGGCGGCGGTCGCATCGCTGCTGCTGGGCGTGGGCCCCTGGTCGAACCGCGGCATCGACCCGGCGGCCGTCGAGGCCGCGCTCCGCCCCGTCGCCCTGGGCTGATCAGATGCCGAACGAGGCCGCTCGCACCCGGGCGACCGCGTCGTCGGGGCCGTCGTAGGCCACCTCGGCGGCGGTGCGCCGGCCGTAGAGCTCGAGCACGAGCTCGCCCACCGGCCCGGTGATCCGCACCGTGTCGCCGCGCCCGACGCGGTGCACCTCGCCGTCGGGGCGGGCCAGGTCGAGCGCGACGTCCCGCACCCGAGCCTTGCGCACCATGAGCGGGGCCATGCGGCCGAGGAAGGTCCACAGCTCGGCGTCGAGGTCGGGGCGATCGGTCCTCGGCGCCCGACCCGCCGGGCGCCGCACGTCCTCGTGGTGGACGAAGAACTCGACGAGGTTGGCGGCGTGGCGCACGGCGGGGATGGCCATCGGCCCGAACGGCGGGCCGCTGCGGACGAGGTCGACCAGCCCCGGGTAGCCGTGGCGGCGGATCGCCTTGTCCATGCGGCCGGCGGTCACGCCCTCGAGCGCCGGCACGAGGATCCCCGGCCCGGCGAGCAGGTCGCGCTCGCGCACGACGAGGTGGGCGGCGAGCTGGAGCGTGCGCCACTCGCCCGAGAGCGTCGGCGCGTCGGGCCCGACCTCCTCGAACAGGTCGCACAGCTCGCGCCGCTCCCGCAGGTCCAGGTCGCTCGTCACGGCGGCCACCGTACCGTCGGTGCCGACCGCGTCCGCCGTCCGTGGCAGGATCGGAGCATGCAGGCAACGCTCCACACCAACCGCGGCGACATCGCCCTCACCCTGTTCGACGCCGACGCCCCAAGACGGTGGCCAACTTCGTCGGCCTCGCCAAGGGCGAGCCCACCCCCAAGGACCAAGGAGCAAGGGCCGGGACCGCTCGACCCCCTTCTACGACGGCCTCGTGTTCCACCGGGTGATCGACGGCTTCATGATCCAGGGCAGCTGCCCCACCGGCTCAGGCACCGGTGGCCCCGGCTACCAGTTCGAGGACGAGTTCACCGGGCCCCAGACCTTCGCCCAGCCGTACAAGCTGGCGATGGCGCACCGGTCCGGGTACGAGCGGCTCGCAGTTCTTCATCACGGTCGGGCCCACGCCGCACCTCCAGAACCGCCACACCATCTTCGGCGAGGTCGCCGACGGCGCGATCAAGGCCGTCGTCGACGCCATCGCCTCCACCGCCGCCGATGAAACGATCGCCCCCTCGAGCCCTGATCGTCATCGAGCGCAGCGTGACCATCGCCGGCTGACGGGTGGAGCTCGACCTCGTCGCCATCCGAGGCCCTCGCCGAGCGCCTCGATCGCCCGTGCCTCGTGTGGCGCGAGCGCACCTGGTCGTGGACCGAGGTCACCGACCGGACCCGGCGGTTCGCGAACGTGCTGGTCGAGCACGGCATCGGCCGCCACGGTGCGCTCGCCGCCTGCGCGGGGTGGGAGTCCCCCCACGACCACGTCGCCCTCTACCTCCAGAACGGCAACGCCTACCTGGAGTCGCAGCTCGGCGCGGCCAAGGCCGGGGCGGCCGCGTTCAACGTCAACTACCGCTACGTCGCCGACGAGCTGGCGTACCTCCTCGACGATGCCGGGGCCGCCGCCATCGTCTACCAGGGCTGCTTCGCGGCCACGTTGGGCAAGGTCCTCGGT
Source organism: Acidimicrobiales bacterium (assembly GCA_041394165.1). GTDB lineage: Bacteria > Actinomycetota > Acidimicrobiia > Acidimicrobiales > Iamiaceae > Aquihabitans. The sequence goes on along the minus strand of JAWKIT010000001.1, from coordinate 300,846 downwards.
CGCCTGCGGCGCCGCCCTGCTGCTGCGCGTGGACGACGGCTCGGGCGACGAGCTGCTCCCCGGTGCGGTGGACTACGAGGCCGCCCTGGCCGCCGCCTCGCCGGCGCCACCTCCGGTGGCGTCGTCGCCCGACGACCTCTACGTGCTCTACACGGGCGGCACCAGGCCCAGCGAAGGGCGTGCTGGCGCCAGGCCGACTTCCTCGTGGCGGCGCTCGGCGTGCGCCGCAAGGACAGGACCGACCACGAGTCGCTCGACGAGCTCGTCGAAGACCGCAGCTCGCCGCAACCTCGCCACGCTCCCGGCGCCCCCGCTCGTGAGGTGCGCCATCGTCGTTTCTCCTCAGCACCTGGATCGGTGGCGGCACGATCGTGATCAGGACCACGTGGACCACCTCGACGCCGCCGACGTGCTCGACGCGTGAGCGCCGGCAGGTCACCTCGCTGCTGATCGTCGGCGACGCCTTCGCCCGGCCGCTGCTCGACGAGCAGCAGCGCCGGCCCCGCGACCTGTCCGCGCTGCGGTTCGTCCTCACCGGTGGGGCGATCCTCTCCCCCGCCCTGCGGCGCGAGCTGCTCGACGCCGTCCCCCAGGTCACATCGTCGACGTGCTGGGGTCGTCGGAGTCGGGGCGCCAGGCGGTGGCCAGCACCGTCGCCGCCGACGAGGTCGGTCCCACCCGCTTCGCACCGTCGTCCACCGCCGCGGTGCTCTCCCACGACCTCACCCGGATCCTCCAGGCGGGCGACGACGAGGTCGGCTGGCTGGCCCAGAGCGGTCGGATCCCCGGGGCTCTCGGCGACCCGACGAAGATGCGGCCACCTTCCCGGTGATCGACGGTCGGCGCTGGTCGGTGCCGGGCGATCGAGCGGCGCTCCGCGCCGACGGGACGGTCGAGCTGCACGGCCGGGAGTCGGTCACGATCAACACCGGCGGCGAGAAGGTGTTCGCCGAGGAGGTCGAGCAGGCGATCAAGCACCACCCCGGCGTCTACGACGCCCTCGTGGTGGGCCGCCCCTCGAGCCGCTGGGGCCAGGAGGTGGTGGCCGTGGTCGCGCCGGCCGAGGGCGCCGAGGTCACCCTCAGGCGCTGCGCGCCGTCGCCGAGCCCCACCTCGCCCGGTACAAGCTGCCGAAGGCGGTCGTGGTCGTCGACCGGATCTCGCGCGCTCCGTCGGGCAAGCCGGACTACCCGTGGGCACGCCAGGTGGCCGAGGGCGCGACCGCTCCTCGCTGAGCGCGGTGGCGGCACCACGCCGCCGACCGCTACGGTCGCTCTCCCGGCGGAACTGCGCGTTCGCCGTCCACCCATGCTCGAACGGACCGTCGACCTCCCCTTCCGCATCGACCTGCAGCGCGCCCTGCACGGCATCCGTCGCCAGCCAGCACGACCCCACCGTGCGCTTCGACGGCGACACCGTCTGGCGGGCGTCGCGCGCGCCGGGTGGCGCGGCCACGGTGCGCCTGGTCCCCGACGGGCCCCGCACCGTCCGGGCCACGGCCTGGGGCGATGGGGCCGAAGCCGCCCTCGAGGCGGTGCCCGACCTCATCGGCTGCCACGACGACGCGACCGGGTTCGCGCCCGACCACCCGATCGTGGCCAAGCTCTGGCGCGACCGGACGTCCGCCTGCCCCGGAGCCGGGCGGTGGCCGAGGCCCTCGTCGGCGTGGTTGCTCGAGCAGCGGGTGACGACCTACGAGGCCCGACGGGCCCAGCACCAGCTCGTCGAGCGATGGGGCGAGCCGGCGCCCGGCCCGACCGACCTGCTGCTCCCGCCCGATCCCGAGGTCCTCGCCGGCGTCGCCTACTACGACCTCCACGTCCTCGGCGTCGAGCGCAAGCGGGCCGACACCGTCCGTCGGGTGGCGGCCCAGGCCCGCCAGCTCGATCGGCTGGCCGACGCCCCCGTCGCCGACGCCCACGCCCGGCTGCGGCTGATCCCGGGCGTGGGACCGTGGAGCGCGGCCGAGGTCGCGCTGGTCGCGCTCGGCGATCCCGGCACGGTCCCCAGGTACACGTCGGCGACGTCCACCTCCCTCCCTCGTCACGCACGTCCTCACGGGCACCGCCGTCGTGACGACGACGCCATGCTCGGAGTGCTCGAGCCCTTCGCCGGCCTGCCGGACGGGTCATCCGCCTGCTGCAGGCCGGCTCGCTCGCCGCCCCCGCCACGGGCCGCGCTACGCCCGCGCGACATCCCGCCAGCAGTAGCGGGCCTGTGGACAACTTCGGCAATCCACAGGGTTGCGCCCCCTTCCCTCCGCACATGCCCGCCGCCGTACACGGTCGAGGTCGAGAGCACGAGGAGGCCGTGGTGGCGAGCTACCGCATGCCCTGAAGGACCGCACGACCGAGCAGATCGACCAGGCCGACGCCTACCAGCAGGAGGGCCAGATGACGACGTTCTTCCGGCTGGGCGACGGTCGCCACGTCGTCGACGCCTGGAGCGTGCGGACCGCCAGCTTCCGCACGTCGGAGATCGTGGCCATCCGGCGCGTCGAGGGTCCGGGCGCCGCGCTCGCGGGGGCCGCGCCGTCGGGGCTGCGGTCGGCGTGACCGCCGTCGAGGACGCGATCGCCTCGGCGGGTGCCATCGCCCCCGGTGCCGCTCCCGGCGCGCGAACCTGGGCGCATGTCGTTGACCGACCCCGTCCCCGAGACCCTCGAGTTCACCTGCCCTCGGTGTCGGGCGGAGGTCGTGGAGCCGTGGTTCGGCCCGTGCACGGGCTGTCGGGCCGAGCTCCGCACGACCTACGCCGGCGAGGCGCGGACGATCGAGGCGCCGCCTACGTGCCGAAGATGAACGTGACCCCAACGCGGTGGCCACCAAGGACTGAGGCTCGCTAGGGCGCCGGGAACCGGACGGCCGCGGACGGCTCCCACGCTCGGTCGTCTCGGTGAGCACCTCGGGCGGGCGGACCGCCCCGAGCGCGTTGAACAGCGCCGGGCAGATCTCCTCGTGGGTCTGGTACGAGGTGCTGTACACCAGGAACACGTCGCGGTCGCCGGCGCGCTCGAGCGCCTCGGCGGCGAACTCGGCCGGGTCGGCTGCATCGAGGCGGTCCTGGTAGTCGACCCAATCGACGCGCTCGGGGCCGGCGAGGTCCGGGTAGGTGACCTCGTCGAAGCCCGGGGCGAGGACGCGGTGCGTCGACGGGCCGAGCTGGTCGGGGCAGTACACGACCAGGTCGCCCGGGTGGCCAGCCGCCTCGATGGCCGCGGCGCTCTGGCGGGCATCGGTGCGCTCGACCGTCACGTTCCGGTAGCCGCCGATGGCCCCGAGGCCGAACAGCAGGGCGAGGAAGCACCCGGCCACCGCGCGGGGCAGGAGGCTGAGGCCCAGGGCCGCGAGCAGCACCGCGAAGGGCACGACCACGGCGGCGTACCGGGTGGCGTACGTGGCCCCCGTGGCGTAGCCCACGAGGCACGCGAGGGCGAGGGTGGCCCCGATCGCCACCACGAACGGGCGCGCCTGCGGGCGCACGACGGGCGCCAGCTCGACGCGACCGCCGGGCAGCCGGCGTCCGAAGATCCCCAGGAGGGCGAGCAGGGCGACGACCCAGCCGAGGAGCACCGACTCGGCGCGCGCCCCGCCCCCGAGGTCGGCGATCGTGCCGGTGAGCATCTCGGTGGGCCGCACCGGGCGCGCCCAGGGCGTCCCCGTGTGGGCGCTCTGGTAGAGCAGCGCCGGCGCCCACGGGAGGAACAGGACGCCGCCCGCGACCAGCGCGCCCAGGATCCGAAGGCGGACCCCCGCGCCCTCGCGGTCGCCCCGACGGCGGGCGGTGGCCACCTGCACGACGAGGGCGCTGGCCACCACGGCGAGCAGCCACATCGCCCAGTAGTGGGTCCAGAGCGCCGCCGCGCTCACGAGGGCGAGCCCGACGAGCCGGGGCCAGGTGGGGGCCCGCCGGGCATCGTCGTAGAGCAGCCATCCCGCCAGTCCCAGCACCATCATCAGGGCGTACATGCGGGTCTCGGTGCCGTAGCGGATCGCATAGGGGCTGAGCGCCACGATGGCGAGGGCGCACCAGGCGACCCGCGTCCCGCCGAGGCGCCGGCCGGCGACCCACAGGAGGGGCAGCACGGCGAGGGCGCAGAGGCCCGACAGCGCCCGCACCGCCACGTCGCCCTCGCCGAAGACGGCCATCCAGCCGTGCAGCAGCACGTAGTAGAGGGGCGGATGGCCGTCGTGGCGGAGCGCGTCCGGGATCTCGCCGATCGGCAGCCGGGCGATGTTGACGCTCAGCGCCTCGTCGAGCCAGAGCGCGGAGCGGGTGGTGAAGCGCAGCACGACGCCCACCGCGAGCACCACGGCCAGGACCCCGAGCGCGAGCCGACGATGGCGACCGCCGGGCAGCTCGTCGGCGAGCACCGGCTCGCGCTCGTCGGGGGTGGGCACGGCGGGCGACGCTACCTGGCCCGCCCCGGGCCGCCCAAGGCACCCGACGCCGTCGACGCGCCCTCCGGCTCCGCCGCCGCCCGGTGCGGTCGAGCGGGGTCGAGGAGGCCCTTGAAGCGCTGGAGCGGCTGCTCGAGCAGGTACCAGCTCGCCGCCGCGAACACGAGGCCCACGCCGAACCCGACGGCGAGGAGCAGCGGCACCGAGGCGACGAGCTCGGGGCTGCGGAACCACCCGGCCCAGGAGGTGGCACCGAAGGGGTCGACGTGGGGGATGGCTCGCTTCATCCAGTCGAAGTGCCAGAGGTAGAGGCCGTAGGACACCGTGCCCACCCACGCCAGCGGTCGGATCGACCACACCGCCCGCAGCCCCCGACGCTCGCTCGGACCGAACACGGCGGGCACCAGGAGCAGCAGCGTCATGACGGCGAGCACCAGCTGGCGCCGCTGCCAGAACCACCCCACGTAGCCGACCTCGAAGCTGGCGGCCGGGCCGACGGCCACGGCGTACCAGGCGAACAGGGCGAAGGCGGCGAGCCACCAGGGCTCGGCCCAGCGGGCGAGCGCGTCGAGGCGGCTGCGGAGTCGATCGTCGTGGGCCGCCCACGCCGACACCACGGCCAGCGCCATGCCGGACGCGAACAGGTCGAGGTTCATCGGCAGCCACTGGAACGACAGGCCGCGATAGGAGGGCGCCACCCGCTCGATCGCCTCCCGCGCCACGAACGCCGAGGCGAACAGCACCGCGATCGCACCGAGTTGCACCCCGACCCGCGCCCGCAGCCCGCTCCCGCCGAGTCGGGCGAGGAGCCCGGCGAACGCGGGCACCAGCAGGTAGAAGCTCATCTCGGTGCAGAGGCTCCAGGCCTGCACCACCCCGCCGAGCGCCGTCTCTCGCGAGTAGCTCTGCAGGAACAGGTAGTAGCGCCACCAGTCGCCCCCGAGGCGGAACGAGCCGAGCGCCCAGAACGTCGTGAGCACCACCCAGTACGCGGGCACGATGCGCAGCAGCCGCCGCCACCAGAACGCCACCGCCCGCTGGGCCCGTCGGCCCGCGAGGTGGGCCGCCGCGAACGGCCGGTAGATCAGGAACCCCGAGAGCACGAAGAACACCGCGACACCGCTGTCGCCCACCGCGGCCAGCTCGTGCGCCAGGCCGCTGCGGGCGCCGCCTGCGAGGTTGTCGGCGTGGTGCACGACCACCATCGCCGCGGCGATCGCGCGGAGGACCTCGAAGCCGGGGAAATACCCGCCCGGCCGAGCGGGTCCGGTAGCTTCGGAGGCATCGCGTGCCGTCGAGGCCGTGGTCATCGAGCTCCCGCCCCGACCGCTCGGGGTCCGAGCACGGGCACCGCGGTCGCTCGCTCCACGCCCCCGATTCTTCCACGCCCACCCCGCAGGACGGTTCCTCCTCCATGTCCGACGAGACGTCAGCGACGACGCCCGAGACCCCCGCCGCCGACCAGCAGGTGGTCGTGATCGGCGCCGGCCCCGCCGGGCTCACCGCCGCCTTCCAGTTCCACAAGCACGGCTTGGCCTCCCACATCATCGAGGCCGACGACATGGTGGGCGGCATCTCCCGCACCGCCCAGCGCGACGGCTGGCGCTTCGACATCGGCGGTCACCGGTTCTTCACCAAGGTCCAGCAGGTCGAGGACCTCTGGCACGAGATCCTCCCCGACGAGGACTTCCTGATGCGGCCCCGCAAGAGCCGCATCTTCTACCAGGGCAAGTACTACGACTACCCGCTGAAGGCGGCCAACGCCCTGCGCAACCTCGGCCCGATCGAGGCCGTCCTGTGCGTGCTCTCCTACGGCTGGGCGAAGGTGCGCCCGCCGAAGGACCAGACCAACTACGAGAACTGGCTGGTCGCCCGCTTCGGCTGGCGCCTGTACCGCACCTTCTTCAAGACCTACACCGAGAAGCTCTGGGGCGTCCCGGTGTCGGAGATGCCGGCCGACTGGGCCGCGCAGCGGGTGAAGGGCCTCACGCTCGGCAACGCCATCGTCAACGCCCTGCTGCCCAAGCGGAACCAGAAGGAGATCACCTCGCTCATCGAGGAGTTCCAGTACCCCAAGTACGGGCCCGGGATGATGTGGGAGGCGTGCCGCGACCAGGTGGTCGCCAAGGGCTCGACGATCGACCTGGAGACCTCGGTCACCAAGGTCCGCCACGAGGGCGGGCGGGCCGTGTCGGTCGAGGCCACCCACGCCGACGGCTCGGTCACCGCGCACCCCGCCGACCACGTCGTGTCGTCGATGCCGATCAGCCAGCTGCTCGAGGCCATGGACCCCGCCCCACCCGCGGAGGTGGTCGCCGCCGCCGCGGACCTGCGCTACCGCGACTACCTGATCGTCGCCCTCGCCATGCGCGAGGAGCTCATCGACTTCGACGACAACTGGCTCTACATCCACGAGCCCAAGGTGCGCACCATGCGCATCCAGAACTTCGGCTCCTGGTCGCCCTACATGGTCAAGGAGGGTCGCAACACCCTGGGCCTCGAGTACACGGTCTGGATGGGCGACGACGAGTGGAACGCCACCGACGAGTGGCTGATCGAGCGGGCCAAGCGCGAGCTCGAGGAGCTCGGGCTGGTGAAGGCCGGCGACATCGAGGACGGCTGGGTGGTGCGCCAGCCCAAGGCCTACCCGATCTACGACGACCGCTACCGCAAGAACGTCGACGTGCTGCGCGCTTGGCTGGCCGCCAACGCGCCGAACGTCCACCCCGTGGGCCGCAACGGCATGTTCCGGTACAACAACCAGGACCACTCCATGTTCACCGCCATGCTCACGGTGGAGAACATCTGCACGGGCACCACCCACGACGTGTGGGAGGTCAACGTGGAGGAGGAGTACCACGAGGAGGCCACCTCCCGGGTGAAGGAGCGGTTCATCGCCGAGAAGGCCGCCGGCAGCCACGGCACCGGCCGCGACGCCCCGGTGATCAAGCGCGAGGTCCTCGAGGCCCACGGCCGCATCCCCGTCGAGGGCCCCTCGTCCGACGACGCCCCCACCGACTAGCGACCACCGACTAGCGACCACCGACCGACGGGGCGCCACCGGGCCCGCCCCGCCCGCGCCCCGCCTCCACGCGGACGCCCGCGCCCTTCCGCGCCCCGCGACTTCTGGAGCGAACCGGCCCCCTCCGGGCGCATCAGCGCCAGAAGTTCAGGGGGTGGGGGCGTTCAGGGGGGCGGCGGTGGGCTCGGCGGTCGGGGCGTGCGGCGGCGGGGGGTCGGGGCGGTGCAGGAGGGTGGCACCGGCGATGATCAGCATCGGGATCACGGGCACCTTGAAGCGCTGGTCGCCGAAGAACGCCAGCGGCACCAGGGCGGTCATCAGGGCGCACCCCACGAGGGCGAGCGCCTCGGGGCGGCGCGACCGCACCAGCTGCACGCATCCCGCCAGCCCGGCGAGGACCACGAGCCAGTAGACGGCGTCGGCCAGGTGGATGAGCCGGGACTCGGTGGGGATGGCCATCCAGCGGTCCTGGCGGTACAGCTGGACCGCGAACAGGGCGTCGTGGTCGCCGTCGCGGATCCACGTGTAGTACGTCCGGCTCCAGAGCAGCCACGGCTCGCGGTCGAGGTTGTCGACGAACCCCCGCAGCGCGATCCGCTGCTTCTCCTTGTCGCTCGCCAGCTCGGCGGGCAGCCCGTCGAGGAACTCGTGGTCGGTCTGGCAGGCCTCGAGGGTCTGGAACGCGCCCGTGGCCCCGTCGGCGTGCCCGATGCAGAGGTTGTCGCCGGTGTTCGTGGAGATCGGCACGAACGCGTGGAGCCGCACGGCGTTGCGGATCGTCCAGGGCGCGATGCACGCCACCACCCCCACGAGCAGCGCCGCCGACCAGCGCAGCACCACCGCGTGGTCCTTGCGGGCCAGCACCCAGCACCCGATGACGACCGGGATCACCGCCAGCGAGATGGGCCGGACCATGACGGCCAGGCCCAGCAGCAGGCCGCACGCGAGGGCCCGGCGGGTCGTGAAGGCGACCGTCCACGGCCGGTGGAGCAGCGCGGCGAGGAAGGCGAGGAAGAGGAAGTTGTAGAGCGTCTCGCCCAGCACGACGCCGGTGTGGAAGATGAGGTTCGGGTAGATGGCGAACACGGAGGCGGCCACCACCCCGGCGAGCGGTCCCGCGAGCCGGCGGGCGACGTGGGCGCACAGGAGGATCGACGCCGTGCCGAGCACCACCTGCGCGTAGGCCACCGCCAGCCAGGCGGCGTCGGTGACCGGCGAGCTGGCCCAGTCGACGATGCCGACGAACCACGGGTAGCCGGGCGGGTAGTACGCGGTGGGGTCGCCGGTCAGCCCCTCGACCATCCCGTGGCCCCGCGCGATCTGGTCGCCGTAGCCGAGGTAGCGAGCGGGGTCGAGGAAGAAGGCGTTGGGGCCCGTCGGCTCCCGCGACGCCCACGCCACCCAGGCGAGGCGCAGGCCCAAGCCGACGATCGCGGCCGCCGTCAGCCCCCGACGGTAGGAGCGCTCGGTCACGCCCGCCGCTGGCGCCACCGGCGGAGCCGCAGCTTGACGCCCCACAGGGTGACCCGGGCCATCGACTCCGCCATGATCCTGACCGACATCTTGGACGTGCCCTCGGCGCGATCGACGAAGGTGATCGGCAGCTCCTCGAGGCGCAGGCCGGCGTGCACCATGCGGAAGGCCGTCTCGTTCTGGAAGGCGTAGCCGTTGGCCCGCGTGCCGTCGATGTCGATGGCCTCGAGGGTGGCGGCCCGATAGGCCCGGAAGCCGCCCGTCGTGTCGCGGATCGGCAGCTGGAGGACGAAGGCCGTGTACCGGTTGCCGTAGCGGCTGAGCAGGCGCCGGTGCAGCGGCCACCCCGGCGTGGAGCCGCCGGGGACGTACCGGCTCCCGATGGCGCAGTCCACGCCGTCGTCCACCGCCGAGAGCAGCTCGGGGATCACGGCGGGGTCGTGGGAGAAGTCGCAGTCCATCTGGACGACGACGTCGTAGCCCGCGTCGATCGCCCAACGGAAGCCCTGCCGGTAGGCCGCCCCGAGGCCCTCCTTGCCCGGACGGTGGATCACCTCGACGCGGCCCAGCTCGCCAGCCACGCGATCGGCGATCCGGCCGGTGCCGTCGGGGCTGTCGTCGTCGACCACGGCCAGGTCGACCGCGGGGACCGTGGCGCGCACCGCCCGGAGGAAGCGCTCCACGTTCTCGGCCTCCTGGTAGGTGGGGACCACGACCACGGTGCGCACGGTCGGCGAGGCTACCGCTCAGCCCCCCGGGGCCGGGCACGGGGCGTCGCCCTCGCGCCGCCGGTAGACCTCGAACATCACCGGGTCGGTGGCCGGGTCGCCACGATCGGCCCGGTACTCCCCCACCAGGCAGAACTCGCGCCGGACGACCTCGTTGGGCTCGTCGGGGCCGAGGACCCGCGAGTCGTTGGGCTCGTCCCACGCGTCCCAGACGTGGCTCAAGATCAGCCAGTCGGAGCCCGCCACCTCGTCGGCCAGTCCCGAGCCGGGCGCGTTCGCCATCCCGGGGTCCATCTCGATGTAGCGGGTCCCGGGCACCTGGTCGGGCAGCAGGTAGTAGAGGTAGGCGTCCGAGTACGGCGTCTTGCGCAGGTCGGCGGTGCCGACGAAGAGCCGCTCCCCCGGCTGCATCTGCGGGCCCACCTCCTCGAGCATCCGCTGGGCGGCCGGCGCGATGTCCTTCGCCCCCAGGTAGAACGTGCGACCCCGATAGGTGACCGGGTAGCCGAACACCTCGCCGTTCGCGCTCTGGCGCACGAGGTCCACGTAGGTGCGGGCGGTGAAGTGCGGGATGACGACGAGGGGCAGCAGCGCGACGGCGACGACCGCCAGCGTCGGGGCCAGCTGGCGCCGACGGCCGATGGGGCCCACGTGCGACAGCGCCTCGGCGATGGCGGCCGGGAGGAACGCGAGCGTCACGCACGACACCCAGGCCAGGTGGGTCGTGTCGGCCCGCTGGAGCGCCTGGGGCATGAGCCCGAGGCCGAGCAGCCCCACCGTGAGCAGGACGCGCGGCCGCCACGCGGCGGGCTCGGCCCGCACCCGCCAGACGCCCACGGCCACCACGAAGAGGGTGGCCAGCGGGAGCAGGAAGAACCAGACGAACGCCTGGGCCGGCGAGTGCAGCGCCGGCAGCGGCCAGGGCTGGGGGCGCAGCAGCGCCACCTTCTGCAGCGCACCGTCGAACGTGTCCCAGGACGGCGGTCGGGGCAGGGACCGGCCGCCGCGGAGGTCGAACACGGGCTCGAGGAACATCCCCGGATCGCGTTCCCGGACCAGCCCACGCGAGGTGCACCAGGTAGAGGGCGAGCACCGGCACCGCACCGATGGCCCACCGGACCCATCGGGGCGGCCGAGGCCCCAGAGGAGGGCGGCGGTGGCGAGCGCCACCGCGACGACGACGTCGGGGCGGAAGAGCAGCCCGAGCCCGGCGAGGACGCCCGACGCGACGAGCATCCGGTCGGCCCGGCGCTCGGCCACGGCGGGGTCGATCCCGACGACCTCGCCGGCGGTGAGCCAGCGCCGGGCGCGCAGGCCGCACCACGTGGCCGCGACCACCAGGGCGACCGCGCCGTCCCAGGCCAGCGCGGTGAGCCCGATCGCGGTGGTGGTGAGCAGCACGCCGAGCAGGCCGGTCGCGACCGCCACCTTGCGGCCCCACGGGCGGGCGAGGGCCATCACGCCGAAGGTGATGCCGGCGAGCTGCAGGAGCCCGAAGATCCGCTCGGCGGTGATGGAGACGCCGAAGGCCTTGAACCAGGCCGCCAGCGCCCACAGCGAGCCCGGGCCGTAGAGGTGGAGGAAGTCGCGGTGGGGGACGTCGCCGGCGAGCACCCGCTCGGGGAACACCAGCATGAACCCCTCCTCCATCGGCGGTCCCTGGTACCGCAGGAGCGCCCGCAGCGGCAGGGCCAGGGCCACGGCGACGATCGCGACCGCGGTGGCGGTCGGCCACGTGGGACGGCGGCGGGCCCAGGCGGGCAGCGAGTTCGAGGAGGTGGGCGCGGTCATGGCGAGGGGGTGGCCGGTCGAGGGCGGCGCAGGCGGCCGATCACGGCGTCGAACGCCACCGCGGCGGCGACCAGCACGACGAGGTCGCCGACGGTCCGGAAGCGCACGTGACCGTAGACGGCGACGGCGGTCAGGCTCACGACGGCCAGCATCGACAGCAGCGGCCAGATGGCCACCCGCCGCCGGCGCAGCACCACGAGCCCGACGAGGGCGGGGGCGAGCAGCAGGCGGTACGCCCACAGGCCGCGGATCGACCAGTCGTAGGGCCGGCCCTCGAACTGGAGCGCCCGCGCCGTGGTGTCGCTGTGCTGGAGGTCCCAGGCGCGCGTGAAGCGGGCCACCGCCACCGCCGGCCACCGGTCGCGGTGCGCGGCGGCGTACTCCCGCCCGAGCTCGCCCCAGCCGGCGGCCCGCTCGGACTCGTCGCCGGGCGGATCGGCCGGGAGGCCCTGCGCCACCCGCTCGCGGCGCGCCTCCTCCTGGCAGTTGAACGACCAGTAGCCGATCAGCGGCCCCCGGTAGGTGTCGTCGCAGTTGGCGTAGAAGAGGACCTCCTCGCTGTTCGTGGAGATCGGCACCGTCTCCGCGAACTGCACCAGGTTGCGGACGGTCCAGGGGGCCACCAGGCCGAGGGCGACCGCCGCCATGAGCGCCCCGTGGCGAACCCAGGGCGCGCCCGTGCGCGCCCGGCCCAGCACCAGGGGGAGGCAGAGGAACGGGAGCAGGGCGATGGCCTCCCCGCGGGCCAGCACGGCGAGCCCGACCGACGCGCCGAGCAGCACGGCGTCGCGGGCGCTCGGCTCGTCGCGCCAGCGGTAGGCGAAGAGGAGGGCGGCGCCCACGAGCGCCGTGTAGAGCCCCTCGGGCCAGAGGGTCCCGTCGATGACGAGCAGGTTCGGGTACAGCGCGGTGAGCCCGGCGGCGATCAGGCCGGCGCGGGGGCCGGCCAGCCGCCGGGCGAGCAGCCCCGCCACCACCACCACGAGCACGCCCGCCAGCGCGGCCATCGCCTTGTGCGACAGGTAGCCGCGGGCGCCGAGCAGCGACGCCGGGGTGAGCCAGAGGGTGAAGAGCGGCGGATGGATGGCCGAGGGCACGAAGCGACCCTCGGTGAGCCACTGGATGGGCTCGCCGAACCCCACCCGGTCGGCGAGCATGTTGGCCTGGGCGTGGTAGTAGAACGGATCCCCGTTGCCGGGGTCGCGGCTCGTGACCGTGCCGATCGCCCACAGGCGGCTGGCGAAGCTCGCCAGCGAGATGGCCCAGAGGCCGCCCAGGAACCACCCGAGGGGGCGGTCGCGGTAGCGCATGGCCGGCCGTTCGACGAGGTACCACGTCGCCGCGGCCAGCACGACGGTGACCGCGAGCGTCCAGGCCAGGGTCGGCCAGAACGCGACGTTGAACTGCTGGGCCGGGTGGCGCGAGGCCTGCGCGATCTCGGGCGGCGCGAGCGGGCTGCTCACCCACCGGCCGATCACCCAGATCTGCCACAGGTAGATGCCGTAGGAGATCCGCCCGAGGAACTGCATGGGCCGAGCCCGCAGGGCGGCGCGGACCGCCCCGCCCCCCGCCCGGCCGAAGGTGGCGGGGAGCACGCACAGCCCAGCCACCACGAGGTAGGCGCCGTGGCGGGCGAACTCGCCGACGGGGCCGTGGGCGAGCGCCGTGCGCGACAGCCCCAGGCCGTAGCCCGCCAGCAGGAGCACGGCGAGGGCGCCGAGGGCGCAGAGCCCGGCGGCCCCCCGCTGCGCCAGGCGGCGATCGAGGCGACCGGCCAGCCCGGCCCCCGGGCCCCGATCGTCGAGCTCGACGCGGAGCACGGCGAGGGCCATGCCGAGCGCGAACAGGTCGAGGTGGTTCGGCAGCCAGGCGAGCTGCTGGGTGTAGGCGTTGGCCGCCGCGCCCGGCTGGTACGGCGCCGACCAGGCCACGACCGCGAGCCGGAACAGCTGGGCGACCGCGGCGAGGGCGCCGAGGACCAGCCACTGGCGCCGCAGCCGCGCCGGCCGGTCGCCCCGGTTCCTCCGGGCGACCGCCCACGCCAGCACGGGCAGGAAGAGGTAGAAGGCCATCTCGGTGGCCAGCGTCCACGCCTGCGGGAACGGGCCGGCCAGGCTGTCGCGCCAGTAGACCTGCGTGAAGGTGGCGAACCGGGCGAGGTCGCGCAGCGGGACCGACGTGGCCCCGGCCGCCGCCGCGCTGAAGTCGGTGGTGGGCAGCACCAGCCCGCCGACCGCCGGGAGCAGGAAGGAGGCGGCGACGACCACCCAGTAGGCGGGGACGATGCGCAGCAGGCGGTGGCGCAGGTAGCGACGGGTGCGCGGCCGAGGCTCGGCCCGCAGGAGCGAGCGGGCGAAGGGGCGGTAGAGCAGGTAGCCCGACAGGACGAAGAACACGGCCACGCCCACATCGAGGCGGGCGAGCAGGCCGCCGAACGGGCCGCGGTTGCCCATGGCGTTGAGCGACACGTGGGTCACGAGCACGGCGAGGGCGGCGACCGCCCGGAGGCCCTCGACCTCCCGGTTGCGGCTGCGCAGCGACCCGGGCTCGGGGCCGGTGGCCGCGACGTCGGGCGCGGCGGTGCTCGTCGCAGCCATGGCGGGCCATCCTAGGGGTGGGCTCGGGGTCGCCCGGGGACGGGCCGGGGCCTCCACTACCGTGGGCCGGTGCCCGTCGACGACCGCCGCGACCGCCCCGGTCGCGACCTCCGGTGGCTGGTGGTCGCCGGGCTCGTGGCGCTCCCGATCGTCGTGCTGATCGTCGCCCTGGCGCAGCGCACCTGGTACCCCACCGGCGACCAGGCCCAGGCCGAGCTGCGGATGCGCTCCCTCCTCGGCGACCCCCCGCTCGTGGGCGCGGCGGGCCGGATCCAGGACGAGGCGATGCGCCAGGGCAACCACCCGGGTCCGCTCATGTTCTGGGTCACCTGGCCGCTCTACGTGGTGCTCGGACGGTCGGCGTGGGCCTTCGAGGCCGCCACCGCGCTGGTCAACGCCGCCTGGCTCGCCGTCGCCGTCTGGCTGGTGCGGCGCCGGGCGGGCTGGGGCGCCACCGCCTGGTTCGGCGTGGTCGCGCTCGTCCTGATCGGCGGGTTCGGCCTCGATGCGCTCTCGCAGCCCTGGAACCCGTGGGTGTCGCTGCTGCCCTTCGCCGTGCTGGTCCTCGCCACCTGGTCGGCCATCGAGGGCGAGCGCTGGGCGGCCGTGCTCGCGGTCGCCGCCGCGAGCTACGCGCTCCAGGGCCACGTCGGCTACCTCCCGCTCGCCGTGCCCCTCGCCGGCGTCGCCGTGCTCGCCGCGGCCAGGCACGGCTGGTCCGCACCGACCGCCGACGACGGCGGGCGAGGCCCGCGACGTCGGGCCGTCCGCGCCCTGGTGCCCGTGGGTGCGGCGATCGGCGCGGGGCTGCTGCTGTGGTCGGGCCCGCTGGTCGACCTGGCCACGGGCTCGCCGAGCAACGTGGCGAAGCTCATCGCCAACTTCGCCGAGCCCACCGACCCGCCCATCGGGCTCGGCCGCGGCCTCGAGGCGACGTTCCAGGCCTCGAACCCGTTCGGCGCGTGGGTGTGGGGCGGTGCAGCCGTCGAGGGGAGCGCCTGGCCCGGCAAGCTCCTCGTGCTCGCCTGGGGGGTGGTCGCGGTGCTCGTGGCCCGCCAGGGGCAGCGCCCGGCCCTCCGGCGCCTGAACGCGCTGCTCGCCGCCACGCTCCTCGTCGGGATGTTCGCGGTCAGCCGGATCTTCGGTGCGCTGTACCTCTACACGTTCCGCTGGATCGTCGTCATCGTCGCCCTGCTGGTGTTCACGCTCGGCTGGGGCCTCGCCGTGCTCCTCCCCCGGCCATCGCCGGCGGCCACCCGTCGCCTCGTGGCGCTCGGCGCCGCCGTCCTCGTGGCGCTGAGCCTGGTCACCTCGATCCGCGTCGCCCGCCAGGACATCCCCTACGACCAGTCGAGCCGCTCGGTGGCGGGACTGGCGCCCGAGGTGGCGGCCCAGCTCGACGCGGCCACGCGCTACCAGCTGCGCTGGGACGACCCGGCCTACCTGGGCGGGATCGGCTTCGGGCTGCTGCTCGAGCTCGAGCGGCGGGGCTTCGACGTGGGCGGCGAGGCTCGCTTCTCCGCCGCCATCGAGCCGCACCGGGTGGCCTGCCCCGGCGACTACGACGCCCTCCTCACCGTCGTGACCGGCGACTCGCGCCTCGCCGAGTGGCGGGCGAAGCCCGACGCCCGAGAGCTCGCGGCCACCGACCCCCGGCGCGACCGGGCCGCGTGGGACCGCGCGTTCGACGAGCTGCTCGCGATCCAGCGCGAGCGCAACGGCCCGGACTACGGCGCGGCGGACCTCGAGGCCCAGTTCAACCTGCTCCTGCTCTCGGGCGACCAGCCGTCGGAGGTCACCGACCTCGCCGGCGAGCTCGTCCTCGGCGGCGTGCCCTCCGCCGTGTTCCTCCAGGACCCACCGCCGCCCGACGTGCTCGACCCCGCGGACGGTCGCAACGATCCCTGCTTCCGCTGAGCGCCCTCAGCGCGCCGGCGGCGCGACGGGCCGCGCCCGCCGGGCGACCTCGATCGCGCCCAGCGCCCCGAGCACCACGACGGCGGGCTCGGCCGCGGCGCGAAAGCGCGGGTTGCCGTAGGTGACCGCCACCACCAGCAGCGAGCACGCCACCGGCACGAGCAGGAGCCAGCGCTGGCGCGACGCCCGTCGGGCCGCGGCCAGGACCAGCCCGACCACGCCGAGCACCGCGAGGGCCTGGAACGCGCGCGTCCCGCGACCGTCCCACACGGGGTTGCGGCCCTCGGCGAACGCGAAGTTGCGCTGCTGCTCGAACCGGTAGAGGCCGACGGTGCGGCCGAGGCGGGCGGCGACGACGCCGGGGAGCTCGCTGGAGTGGGCTCGCAGGTAGGCCAGGCCGTCGGCGCGCAGCCGGGCGGCGGCCCTCGCCTCGTCGGGGTGGGTCGACAGGTCGAACCCGGAGAAGCACCCGGCCCGAGCCGGGTCGCCGTCGCAGCCCTCGAGCGCCACGTCGGTGACCCACAGGCCCCGGAACGGGCCCCGGTACGCCGCATCGCAGTTGGCGCCGCGCGCGACCGATCCGGAGTTGTTCGTGAGCGGGACGAGCTGGCCGTCGAAGGCCACCGCGTTGCGCGCCGTCCAGGGGACGAGGACGACGAGGACCCCGACGATGCCGGCCGCCGCCTGCACCAGCACGGGCCGACGGCCCGGCCCGCCGCGGAGGCCGAGGGCGACCACGACGGCGAGCAGCACCAGCCCGATCAGGAGCAGTTCGGAGCGGACCATCGCCCCCGCGCCCGTGAGCACGCCGAGCGCCGCGGTCCGCGCCCACGACGGCCGATCGATGGCGGCGAGCGCGGCGAGCACCAGGGCGGCACCCGCGAACGACGCGAGGGGCTCGGCCATGAGCGAGACGTCGGCGTTCCACAGCCCGGGGTGCACGGCCCCGATCGCGGCGGCCAGGTACCCCGCCGCGTCGGTGCCTCCCAGCCGGCGGCCGAGGAGACCGATCAGCCCCACCGTCAGCGCGCCGACCCCGCACAGCACCACCCGCTGGCCCTCCGTGCCGTCGATGCCGACCCTCGACGCCGCGGCGAGCACGACGGGCAGGGCCGGCGGGTACTCGGCGGTGGGGATGGCGCGGCCCTCGAGCGCCTCGTAGGGCCGGATGTAGCCCTGCCCGTCGGCGAGGTTCGCCCCGAGGAGGTGGTAGGCCCGGGCGTCGCCGAGCGCCGGCACGGGCGGGGCGCTGTTGCGCAGGGCGTCGACGCGCACGACGAAGCCGACCAGCACGAGGAGCCCCAGCAGCACGGCGGTGCGGGCGGGGGGCACGATGCGGCCCGCCGAGGGGGTGCGGGCTGCGGTCACTTCCCCCGCAGGCGGATGCGCAGGAGGATCCAGAGGGCGGCGACGCCGTCGGTCCACTGGATCTTCTTGCCCTCCTCGCGGCCCCGGGCCCGGTACGAGATCGGCACCTCGAAGATCCGCTCCTTCATGGCGAGGAGCTTGCCGGTCAGCTCGGCCTCGATGCCGAAGCCGTCCGAGCGGAGGTCGACGCGGCGCCAGTGGTCGGTGGGCGCCACCTTCAGGCAGGTCTCGATGTCGGTGAGCCAGGCGTCGAACAGCAGCGACGCCCAGAGGGCCAGCATCTTGTTGCCGATCACGAACCAGAACGAGTAGGCGGCGTGGCCGCCGTAGGACCGGGCGCCGTAGACCACCTTGGCGTCGCCGTCGAGGATCGGCTGCACCAGCGCCGGGAAGTCGGCGGGGTCGTACTCGAGGTCGGCGTCGAGGATGGTGAGCAGGTCGCCCTTCGCCTCGGCGATGCCCCGCCGCAGCGCGGCGCCCTTGCCCTGGTTGGGGTGCTGCACGTAGAGCGTCACGGCCCCGGACTCGACGAGGTCGGCGATGGTCTCGGTGCACCCGTCGGTGGACCCGTCGTCGACCACCACCACCTCGGTCTCGATCGGCATGTCGACGGCCAGGAGGCGGTCGAGCGCGGTGCGCAGCGTGGCCCGCTCGTTGTACACGGGCATGACGATCGTGAGGGTGGTCATCGTCGGCTCCCGATCAGTGCGGCCACGTGGCCGGATCGTGGCGGAACAGGGGCTGGGTGAGCCGGCCCAGCTTGGCGAGGATCAGGGCCTTGATGATCAGGTTGCGGACGAACCAGGGCAGCGACGCGAGCTGGCGGCCCACGTTGCGGACCCGGGCCCCGACCCCGCCGACCGGCTCGTGCCGGTAGTGGGTCATGGACTCGGACCGACCGAGGTAGCGCCAGGAGGCGCTCGTCAGCAGCGACACCGCGATGGCGCCGGTGACGCCCACCGACGAGAACGAGTCGTGGATCAGCAGCTCCCCGCCCGGGCGCACCCGGGCGCTCCAGCGGCGGATGTCGTCGAGCGCGGGCCCGAAGCGGTGCGCGCCGTCGATGTAGAGCAGGTCGATGTCGCCCTCGACGTCCGCGAGCGCGTCGTGGGAGAACTTGCGCACGTGGCGCACCCGGTCGCGCACGCCGGCCCGCTCGAGGTTCTCGTTGAAGACGTCGTGGTCGACCGACGCCTGCTCCTCGAAGCCCTCGAACTCGTGGGGGCCCCGGTCGTTGCCCGCGTGCGGGTCGATGGCCACGAGCTCCACGCCCGGCTCCGCCGCGGTGGCCAGGACGATCATCGAGCGCCCCCGGAACGAGCCGATCTCCACGATCCGACCGCCGGGGGCGACGGTGCGGGCGCAGGTCCAGAGGCGACGAGCCTGGCCGGGCGTCATCCACCCCTCGACCCCCGAGACCACCTCGGTGACCTCGTCGAAGGTGGTGGCGGCGGGCGTGGACATGGACGGGGGCCTCCGGGAGAGGGGCGGGCGGGGCCGATCACCTCGGCGGGGAGGGCCGGCACTAGGGTGCCAGGGGTGCCCGGGACCGGGCATCGACCGGCGAGCAGCGTACTGCACTCCCCCCACAGGCCCCGCCACCCGTCACGATGACCGATCCCTCCGACCACCGCCAGAAGCTGGGCGACCTGGCCGCCTCCGCCGGGCTCCGCCGCATCCACCTGCTCGCGTGGCGCGACCTCGACGACGTCGAGGCGGGGGGCTCGGAGGTGCACGCCGCCGAGGTGGCCCGCCACTGGTCCGAAGCGGGCATCGAGGTCGTCATGCGGACCTCCTACGCCCAGGGGCACCCGCCGCGCGCGGTGCGCGACGGCTACCAGGTGATCCGCAAGGCCGGCCGGTACCTGGTGTTCCCCCGAGCGGCGCTGAGCGAGGCCACCCACCGCTACGGGCGCCGAGACGCCCTGGTCGAGATCTGGAACGGGATGCCGTTCTTCTCGCCGCTGTGGGCCACCGGGCCCCGCGTCGTGTTCCTCCACCACATCCACGCCGACATGTGGAAGATGGTGCTGCCGCCGAACCTGGCCCGGCTCGGCGACACCCTCGAGCGTCGCGTCGCCCCCCGCCTCTACCGCTCCTCGCGGATGATCACCCTGTCGCCCTCCTCCAAGCAGGAGATGCTCGACGTCGGCTTCCGTGACGAGCTCGTCGAGATCGTCCCGCCGGGCATCGACGCCCAGTTCTCGCCGGGCGGCGCCCGGTCGGCCACCCCGCTCGTGGTGGGCGTGGGCCGCCTGGTGCCGGTCAAGCGCTTCGACCGGCTGATCCGGGCGGTCGTCGCGGCTCGCCGCTCGGCCCCCGACCTGGAGCTCGTCCTCGTCGGCACCGGGCCCGACCGCCACGACCTCGAGGCCCTGGTCGAGGAGCTCGACGCCGGCACCTTCGTGCGCTTCGCGGGCCGGGTCGAGGACGACGAGCTCGTCGGGCTCTACCGCTCGGCCTGGATGGTCGCCTCCTCGTCGGTGCGCGAGGGGTGGGGCATGACGCTGACCGAGGCGGCCGCCTGCGGCACCCCCGCCGTGGCCACCCGGATCCCCGGGCACGTCGACGCCGTGGCCGACGGCCGCAGCGGGCTGCTCGCCGACGACGACGCCGACCTCGCCCGCCACCTGGCTCGGGTCGCGACCGACGCCGGGCTGCGCGACCGCCTGTCGGCGGGCGCGCTCGAGCACGCGACCACCTTCTCCTGGGCCAACACCGCCACCCGCATCCTCGAGGGGCTCGCCGACGAGGCGCTCGGCCGACCTGGCCTCGGTCGATCGCGTTGAGGAGCGGCCTGCGGCGCCGCCTGCGCGAGGCGGTGCCCACGGCGATCCTCGCCGCCACCGTCTACGTCCCGCTGCTGCTGACCAAGCCCGGCCGCGTGGGCGCCGACACCAAGACCTACCTGTACCTCGACCCCGGCCGCATGCTCGCCCGGGCACCGTCGATGTGGGACCCCAACATCGGGATGGGGACGGTCACCCACCAGAACATCGGGTACCTCTGGCCCATCGGGCCCTGGTACTGGCTGTTCGACCAGCTCGGGGCCCCCGACTGGGTGGCCCAGCGGCTCTGGCTCGGCACCATCCTCTTCACGGCCGGGCTCGGCGTCCGGTTCATGCTGAAGGCGATCGGCCAGGAGGGCCCGCACGTCACGGCGGCCACGTTCGTCTACGCCCTCACGCCCTACGTGCTCAGCCTCGCCGCCCGGCTGTCGGTGATCCTCCTCCCCTACGCGGGGCTCCCGTGGATGATCGGGCTCACCGTGCTCGCCCTGCGGCGCGGCGGCTGGCGGTACCCGGCGCTGTTCGGCCTCCTCATCGCCACGGTCGGCAGCGTCAACGCGACCGCCCTCATCCTGGCAGGCGTGGGACCGGTCCTCTGGCTGCTCCACGAGGTCGTGGTGACCCGCGAGGCCCGCCTCCGCGACGCGCTCGCCACCGCGGGGCGCATCGGCACCATGACCATCGGCTGCTCGCTCTGGTGGATCGCCGGGCTCTGGGCGCAGGGCGGCTACGGCATCGACATCCTGCGGTACACCGAGACCGCGGAGACCGTGGCCACGGCATCGCTCTCGGTCGAGGTGCTGCGCGGCCTCGGGTACTGGTTCTTCTACGGCGAGGACCGCTACGGGCCGTGGATCGCACCGTCGCGCTCGTACACCCAGCGGATCGACCTGCTGCTGCTGACCTACGTGCTCCCCGCCATCGGGCTGGTGGGGGCTGCGGCCGCCCGCTTCCGCGAGCGGGCGTTCTTCCTGCTCCTGCTCGTCGCCGGCCTGTTCCTCGCCGTGGGCGCCCATCCGTGGGACGACCCCGCACCCGCCGGGCGGGCGGTGCGGGCGTTCCTCGAGTCCGATGCCGGCCTCGCCATGCGGAGCCTGCCGCGCGCCGCGCCGCTCGTGGTCCTGGCCCTCGCGGTGTTCGCCGGGTCCCTCGTCGCCGCCATCGGGCGGCGGCGCCCGCCGCTCGCCCGACCGCTGGCCGCGGGCGTCGTGGTGCTCGCCGTCGCCGGGCTCCCGCCGCTGTGGCGGGGCCAGATGGTCGACGACAACCTCGACCGGGCCGAGGACATCCCGTCGTACTGGCTCGATGCCGCCCGCGCCCTCGACGAGCGCGACGACGGCACGCGGGTGCTGGAGATCCCCGGCGAGGACTTCGCGTCCTACCGGTGGGGCACGACGGTCGACCCCATCACGCCCGGGCTGATGGACCGCCCCTACGTCGCCCGCGAGCTCATCCCCTACGGCTCGCCGCCCAGCGCCGACCTGCTGAACGCGGTCGACCGCCGCATCCAGGAGCTGGTGCTCGAGCCCGACTCCCTCGCCCCGATGGCCCGCTTCATGAGCGTGGGCGACATCTCCGTGCGCTCCGACCTCACCTACGAGCGCTACAACACCCCCCGCCCCCGGCGCCTCTGGGCCCAGCTCGCGCAGGCGGCGGGCCTCGGCGAGCCGATCGGCTTCGGGGGCACCGAGCGCAACGTCCCCCGCGCCGACCTGCCCCTGCTCGACGAGCAGGAGCTGCTGACGCCGCCCGATGCGGAGGACCCGCCCAGGGTGGCGATCCTCCCGGTCACCGACGCCGAGCGGATCCTGCGCACCGCGAGCGCCGACCAGCCCATCCTGCTGGCGGGCGACGGCGAGGGGCTCGTCGACCTGGCGGCTGCCGGGCTCGTCACGGGACACGAGCTGGTGCGCTACTCGGGCTCGGTCACGCCCCACGCCGACGAGCTCGAGCAGGCGCTCGCCGACGGCGCCGTGCTCGTCGTGACCGACACCAACCGCCGCGCCGCCCGCCGCTGGGGGACGGTGCGCGACACGACGGGCATCACCGAGCGCCCCGGGCAGGAGCCGCTGCGCATCGACCCCAAGGACCAGCGCCTCGAGCTGTTCCCCGATGCGACCGACGATGCCTTCTCGGTGTCCGACGCGCGCGGCGGGGTGTGGGCCGAGGCGACGAGCTACGGCAACAGCGTCTCGCTCACCCCCGAGGACGACCCGAACAACGCGGTCGACGGCGACCGCGGCACGGCGTGGCGCATCGGCGGCTTCGGCCCGGCCACCGACGAGACGATCCGCCTCACCTACCGGGAGCCGATCACCGCGGACCGGATGACCTTCCTCCAGGCGATCGGCGGCGTGCGCAACCGCTTCATCACCGAGGTGGAGGTCTCCTTCGACGGCGGGCCCTCGCAGCGCTTCGAGCTCGACGACGCGTCGCGGAGCGAGGACCCCGACAGCGAGGGCCAGACGGTGCGCTTCGACCGGCGCACGTTCCAGACCGTCGACGTCACCGTCACCGCGACCGATCCGGACCACCTCCGCCGCTACGACGGCATCAGCTCCGTGGGCTTCGCCGAGATCGGCGTGACCGACGCCGAGACGGGCGAGCGGCCCGTCGCCGACGACCTCGTGCGCCTCCCGGTCGACCTCCTCGACGCGGTGGGCACCGGCGACGTGGACCACCCCCTCGCGATCGTCCTCACCCGCCAGCGCACCGCCGGCACCGTCGCCGTGCGCTCGAGCCCCGAGCCGGCCATGGCCCGCACGTTCGACCTGCCCAGCGACCGCAGCTTCCGCCTCGTCGGCCAGGTCCGCCTCTCGAGCGCGGCCAGCGACGACACGGTCGATCGGGCGCTGGGGCTGCCCGACGCCGAGCACGGCGGGATCACCGCCACCTCGAAGCGCCGGCTCCCCGGCGGGCTCTCGAACCGGGCGATGAACGCCATCGACGGCGACCCCGACACCTGGTACTCCCCCGGCTTCCTCGACCAGCACGGCGAGTACGTCGACTACCAGCTCGCCGCGCCGATCTCGTTCGACCACCTCGACCTCACGGTGCTGAACGACGGCCGCCACAGCGTGCCGCGCATCCTGCGCCTCGAGGTCGACGGCGAGCCGGTGCAGCGCATCGAGCTGCCCGACATCGAGGACGATCCCGAGCCCAACGCCCGCCACACCTTCCCCGTGGCGCTCGACCGCGAGGTGACCGGTTCGCGGGTCACGCTGGTCGTGGAGGACGACCTGCCCGCCGTGCGCGACGTCGAGACCCTCGACTGGTTCACCAACCGACCGCTCGTGATGCCGATGGGCATCGTCGAGCTCGGCATCGACGGCCTCGAGGCCCCACCCTCCCCGACCGCGTCGACGACACCTGCCGCGACGACCTGGTGACCCTCGACGGCCGGCCGCTCTCGGTGTCGCTGTCGGGGACCACCGCCGACCTGCTGGCCGGCGACCCGATCGACCTGGTCGCGTGCGACGACCAGCCGATCGCCCTCCCCGCAGGCACCGTCGACCTCCGCACCGCCGCCGGGAGCGCCACCGGGCTCGATCTCGACCGCCTCGTCCTGCGGTCGGCGGTGGGCGGCGAGGCCGACCCCCGCGACGCCCCTCTGGTCGCCCCGGAGGTGACCGCCGCTCGCCCGGACCTCGAGGTGATCGACCAGGATCGCACCCGCGCCGACCTGCGGATCCCCCAGGCCGACGACGACTTCTGGCTGGTGCTCGGCCAGAGCTACAACGAGGGCTGGCACGCCACCGCGGACGGGCGCGACCTCGGACCGCCGACCCTCGTCGACGGCTACGCCAACGGGTGGCGCATCCCCGCCGGCGAGCGCATCGACGTCCACCTCGAGTGGACGCCCCAGCGGGTGGTGCGCGGCCTCCTGTGGGCGAGCGCCGCCTTCATCGTCGTCGCGCTGGGCCTCGCGCTGCGACCCCGTCGCGCCGCCGGCGACGAGGTCGGCTGGGTGCCGCTCGACGAGCGCCCATCGATGCCGCTCGCGATCAGCATCGCCCGGGTGCTCTCCTACGACGGGCCGACGCCGTCGCTCGTGGGCACGGTCGCCACCACCACGCTCGCGGTGGTGGCCGGTTGGGCCACCACCGGGGTCGTCGGCGCGGCGGTGGTCGGCGCCGCCACCCTCGTCGCGCTGCGGCTCCGGCGGGCCCGTGCGGTGCTCACCCTGGGCGGGCCCCTCCTCTTCGTCGGGACCGTGGCCTGGATGGCCCTCCGCCAGGCCACCGACCACCTGCCCCCGGGCTTCGACTGGCCCACCTACTTCGAGGGCGCCCAGGCCCCGGCGTGGATCGCGGTGCTGCTGCTCGCCCTGGACGCGGCGGTCGAGCGGTGCTGGCTGCGGCGCTGGTGGCCGTCGGACCCCGACGAGCGCTGACGGGCCGATCCACCCGCCGT
Source organism: Acidimicrobiales bacterium (assembly GCA_041394165.1). Classification (GTDB taxonomy): domain Bacteria; phylum Actinomycetota; class Acidimicrobiia; order Acidimicrobiales; family Iamiaceae; genus Aquihabitans. The sequence goes on along the minus strand of JAWKIT010000001.1, from coordinate 276,348 downwards.
CAGATGGCCGCCAGGTGCGGTCCCCGGACCGCTCAAGGCTCCCCCGCCCGGGCCGATAGGACGACCACGAGCAGGGTCCCACGGGCCCGCGCACCTCGGGGGTCTCCAGTCATCAAGCGTCGATCCAGCACGTCCTCCGGTCCCGCCGGCGCTCCCGAGCGCCGGGCCGCGACCGAGCTCGCCCTCCTCGGCGTCGTCTGCGCCGTGGCCGCCGCCGTGGCCATGTACACGCGGGTGTTCGACCGGGCGATCACGTGGGCCAGCGAGTCCAGCGACCTCAACCTCAACGGCCTGTTCGCCCTGCTCGTGATGGTGCCGGTGGCCACGACGGTGTTCGCCCGGCGTCGCTACAAGGATGCGGTGAGCGTCCGGCGGGAGCTGGTGCGCCTGTCCCTGCACGACGCGCTGACCGGGCTGCCGAACCGGATGCTGCTCGCCGACTGGCTGTCGGCCGACATCCAGGCCTCGCAGCGGACCAACTCGCAGGCAGCCGTGCTCTTCGTCGACCTCGACAAGTTCAAGCACGTGAACGACACCCACGGCCACGAGGTGGGCGACCGCCTCATGCGCTCGGTCGCCCAGCGCCTGCGCACGATGCTGCGCCCCGAGGACCGGGTGATCCGCTACGGCGGCGACGAGTTCGTGGTCCTCTGCCCCGACATCAGCAGCTCGAGCGCCGCCGAGAAGGTGGCCCACCGCGTGATCGAGATCATCGAGCAGCCCTTCACCATCGGCGACGACACCATGCGCATCTCGGCGTCGGTGGGCGTGGCGCTCGCCGAGCACCGGGGCGTGAAGCCCGAGGACGTGCTGCGCGACGCCGATGTGGCCATGTACCAGGCCAAGGCCCAGGGATCGGGCCACGTCACCGTGTTCGACCGGTCCATGACCGGGACGCTCACGCCCGCCACGGCCGAGGAGCAGATCCGCGACGCCCTCGAGGCCGGCGAGTTCCACCTGCACTACCAGCCCGTGGTCGAGATGGCGACGGGCCGGATCGTCGGCGCCGAGGCCCTCCTGCGCTGGATCTCGCCCGATCGCGGCCCCATGTCGCCCGGCGAGTTCATCCCGATCCTCGAGGAGACCGGCCTCATCGTCCCCGTGGGCACCTGGGTGCTCCAGGAGGCGTGCCGCGAGGCCGCCCGGGTCGCCGCCATCACCGGGGCCGGCAAGCCGCCGACCATCACGGTCAACGTGTCGGCCCGCCAGCTCGCCCAGATCGACTTCGGCGACAAGGTGGCCGCCGCCCTCGCCGACGCGGGGATCGCGGCCGGCCAGATCCACCTGGAGATCACCGAGGGCGCGCTCATGCACGACGTGAGCTCGGCCTGGACCGTGCTGCGCCAGGCCAAGGCCCTGGGCGTGAAGCTGGCCCTCGACGACTTCGGCACCGGCTACTCGTCGCTCTCCTACGTCCGTCGCTTCAGCCTCGACATGCTGAAGATCGACAAGAGCTTCATCGACGGCATCGACTCGAGCCCGGAGGACCGCGCCATCGTCGAGCACGTCGTCGGCATGGCCCAGGCCCTCGGCATGGTGACGGTCGCCGAAGGCGTCGAGCGCCCCGAGCAGCTCCAGTGGCTCCGGCGCCTCGGGTGCCGCCTCGCCCAGGGGTACGTCCTCTCCCGACCGATCCCGGGCGAGGACTTCGAGGCGATCCTCGAGCGCCACGAGGTCGACCCGTTCAACATCACGGCCGCGACCCCCGCCGCCCGCCCCGCCGGGCCCGCGCCCAAGTCGTTCCCGCAGGGCGACCCCGACCCGGCGTCCGGGCCCGAGCCCCTGGAGGCCCCGGCGCCGCCCTCCGGCGCCGAGGCGCCGGAGCCCGCCCCGCCGGCCAAGGAGCCGGCGGCCGGCCCGCTGATGTTCGCGGCGCCGGGCACCGCCGAGGCCCCCGACGAGCCGGCGCCCGCCGTCCCCGCGGAGGAGCCGGCGAGCCTGGCCGAGGCCCTCGGCGGCCCCTTCGACCCGGCCCCACCGCTCGTCGGCGCGACGGTCGCCGATCCGGTGCCGGCCGGTCGCCCCGAGGGCGGCGCGCCGACCCTCCCCCGCCTGCGCGAGTACAAGCCCGCCGACGACTGATCGCCGGCGTCGAGCGACGACGCCGCTCCACCCTTGCGCAGATCGACCCGGCGCGGTCGGCCGACCGAGGGGAGGCCGCTCAGCTGTCGATGGTGAAGAAGCGGTCGAGGCCGGTGGTGGCGAGCGCCGAGGCCGGGATGCCACGGAACCGCCGGAGGACCAGGTCGCCTCCGTCGGCGCGCAGGCGCTTGGTGGCCGCCACCATCGCCCCGAGCCCGGTCGAGTTCACGAACGACACCCCGGCGAAGTCGAGCACGACCGTGCGGGCGCCGGCCTCGATCGCCGCGTCGATCTCGGCGACGAGCAGGTGGGCCGAGGACAGGTCGATCTCGCCGACGAGCTGCAGGTCGGCGACGTCGTCGAGCATCGACGCTTCGATGGTGAGCGGGAGGGGCTGCATCACAGGTGAGCGCGGCGTGCAGGCCATCGCCCCGCCGGTGCGGGCATCCTGCCACACGCGATCGGGCCGGCCCAGCAGGCCGGCCCGGTGGCAGCTCGATGCGATCGTGCGGCTCGTCGCCGCACGCGTCAGGCGGTGGCGCGGACGAGCGCGTGCTGGACGAGCTCGAGCAGCGTCGACTTGGTCGACTCGCGGTCGCGGGCGTCGATCAGCAGCACCGGCGTGTCGGGCGAGACGGCGAGGGCCTCGCGCACGTCGTCGGGGGCGTGGGTGGCGTGGCCGTCGAAGCAGTTCATGGCGACGATGAACGGGATCTGGTGCTCCTCGAAGTAGTCGACCGCCGGGAAGCACTCCTCGAGGCGCCGGGTGTCGATGAGCACGACCGCGCCGATCGCGCCGCGGACCAGGTCGTCCCACATGAACCAGAAGCGGTCCTGGCCGGGGGTGCCGAACAGGTACAGCACCAGGTCGTCGCCGAGGCTGATGCGACCGAAGTCCATCGCCACCGTGGTGGTCTTCTTGGTGGAGACCTTGGACGTGTCGTCCACGTTCTCGCTGACCTTCGTCAGCGCCGCCTCGGTGGTGAGCGGCTCGATCTCGGAGATGCTGCCGACGAAGGTGGTCTTGCCGACGCCGAAGCCGCCGGCGACCACGATCTTGACCGGCATGGGCGCCGGCCCGGACCGCTCGTCGCCGGAGACGACCATGTCAGAGGGCTTGGAGGCCATCGAGGACCCTTTCGAGGAGTCGGAGGTCGGGTCGACCGGAGGCCGACCGGGTGTTCAGGGCGAGGTACCCCTCGTCGACGAGGTCGCCGAGGACCACGCGAGCCACGCCGAGGGGCAGGCGGAGCCGGGCCGAGACCTCGGCCGCGGACTGGGGGGTGGTGAGGATCTGGAGGATCTGGCCCCGCTCGAGGGCCATGGCGTGCTGGGCCTTCTCCCCCTTGGGGGTGCGGTAGACGATCGCCTCGATCGGGACCTCGGTGGCCGCGCGCGTGCGTCCGCCCGTGATGGCGTACGGGCGCACCCGCAGGCCGTCACCGGCGTCGTTGAGGCTCATCGGGCCTCCCCTCGCGCGGCCGCCGGGGTCATCGGGGCAGCGCCCCCTGGAGCTCGGCGCGCAGCTCGGGCGTCAGCACGGCGCCGGCCCGCTCGACGAGCACCGCCATCTCGTAGCCGATGAGGCCGACGTCGCAGTTCGACGCGGCCACGACCGCGAGGCAGCTGCCGTCGCTGATGCCCGTGACGAACAAGAAGGCGTTCTCCATCTCGATCATGATCTGGGTGACGGCGCCACCGCCGAACCTCCCCGCAGCACCGTACGCCAGCCCGATCAGGCCGGAGGCGACCGCGGCGAACCGGTCGGCGGCGTCGCGGTCGAGGCCCCGGGACACGGCCATGGGCAGCCCGTCGGCGGAGACCACCACGGCCTCGCTGACCCCGGGGATGTGGTCGACGAAGTGCTCGACGAGCCAGTTGACGTTGCGGGCGGCGGCACTGAGCTCAGCCATGGGGTTCCTTCTCCTCGGGTGCGCCGGCGGGGACCGGCTCCTGGGTTCGTGCTCGCTGGCGACCGGCGGAGTGCTGGGCCAGCATCTTGCGGATCTCCTCCGGCGAGCGGCGGCTGCCGTTCACGCCGCGCTCGACCTCCGAGCCGGGGATGGCCCGGCTGGCGCCGGCCGATCGCGGCACCCGCTTGGCCAGGCCCGACGAGGTGGTGGCCGGGGCGCTCGCCGCGGGCGCCTCGGGGGCGGCGGCGGCGGGCTCGGGGGCGGCGGCGGGCTCGGGGCGGCGGCCGGTGGGGCGGTCCGCCCTGGGATCGGGGGCACCGGCCGCGCCGGGGCCTCCGCGGGCGCCGCCGCGGGCCGGCGCGGGGCGAGGGGTGGAGGGCCGTCGAGGTGGGGGCCACCAGGCGCCGCCGGGACCGTCGGCGCCTCCGCCGCAGGGGCGTCCTCGCTCGGGGCTGCGGGGGCCGACGAGCGGTTGCGGGTGGGCAGCGTCGGGGTGGCGGTCGCCAGCTCGGCGGCGGGCTCGGCGGCCGGCGCCACGTCCGGCAGCGGCTCGGGCGCCATCGGTGCGGCCGAGGTCTCCGGCGCCGCGCCGGCCCGCGGGCCAGCCCGCCGAACAGGCGCGGCGTCGGCGCGGCGGGCGCCTCGGGCGCGGCGGCCTTGGGCGCCTCGGCGGGCGCCTGGCCGAAGGCGCGGGGCGGCTCCGCATCCTCGAGGAAGAACGGGCGGTGCCCGACGCTCGGTCGGGGCGAGGCCTCCAGGGCGCCGGTGGGTGCAGCGTCGGCGGCCGGTGCCTCACCGGTCGGCGCGGCGAACGAGAGCGCGGCGGGCATGGCCGGACCGACGGCCTCGTCGACCTCGGCGGCCAGCGCGGCGGGCACCTCGAGCGGCTCGTCGACGGCCGGCGCCTCGTCGAAGATCGATCGCGTCGGGGAGCGCGTCGTCCTCGGCCGAGGCCGCTGCCGGGGTCGGGGCGTCGGTGGCGGGCGGTCCCCAGGTGACGGGGGGCGGCGTGGTCGCCGTCGACGACTCCAGCGGGGTGAAGGTGAGGGGGGCCGCGCCGCCGTCCGCCTCCGGCTCGGCCTCGCCCTCGGGGCTCGTGCCGGCGCCCTCGAAGACGGGCTTGAGGCGGGCCGGGGGCTCGAAGCGGGGCTCGGCCTCCGCCATGCCGCCGGGGGTGTCGACGACGAGCGACGGCGGGATCGACACGACGGCCGTGACCCCGCCGGCGGCCGACGGCATCATGCGGACCGCGATCCCGTGCCGGGACGCGAGCCGACCGACCACGATGAACCCGAGCGAGCGCGACATGGCCAGGCCGACCAGCGGCGGCTTGGCCAGCGACTCGTTGGCCTCGACGATCTGGTCGGCGGACATGCCGATGCCGTGGTCGGTGATGGAGATCACGTAGCCGTCCGCCTTGGTCTTGTGCCCCACGACCTCGACCCGCGTCTCGGGCGGCGAGAAGTTGGTGGCGTTCTCCATCAGCTCCGACAGCAGGTGGGCCAGGTCGGCGGCCGCGTTGGAGGCGACCAGGACCTCGTCGAACGACAGGAGCTCGATGCGCCCGAAGTCCTCGACCTCCGCGAGCGCGGCGCGCACCACGTTGGCGAGCGGCGCCGGCCGACCCCGGCGCCGCGGCGGCTCGGCGCCGGCGAGCACGAGGAGGGATTCGGCGTTGCGCCGCATGCGGGTCGCCAGGTGGTCGAGGCGGTACAGGTTGTCGAGCTGGTCGGGATCCTCCTCGCCCCGCTCGAGCTCGTCGATGAACTCGATCTGGCGGTCGAGCAGCGCCTGGTTGCGCCGGGCCAGGTTCACGAACATCTCGCCGATGCCCTTGCGCAGCAGCTGGGCCTGCTCCTCGGCGACCTCGCTCGCCACCCGCTGCACCTCGTTGAACGAGTGGGCCAGGCGCCCGATCTCGTCGTGGCTCCCGATCTCGATGGGCCGGAAGCCCCCGACGAAGCCGAGATCGTCGCCGACGGGGTTCTTCAGCGTCTCGATCAGCCGGGGCATCTGCTCGCCCGAGAGGCGGTCGGCCGCCTCGGTGAGCTTGCGCAGGGGGCCGGTGATCCGCCGACCGAGGAAGAGGGCGGCCATCACCGCGGCGCCGATGGCGACGAGGGCGGCCACGAGGAACAGGTTGGCGGCGCGCGCCGCGCTCTGGCTGGCGTCGGCGGCCGACGAGGCCAGGCCGGCGAAGAGGCCCGCCTCCACCTCGTGGAGGTCGGTGGTGACCGTCGTCGCCGCGGCGGTGACCTCGTCGCCGCCGAAGCCGAGGTCGGTCCCCACGCCGTCCTTGAGCGCCTGGTCGCGCAGCAGCTCGAACGCGGTGGCCGCCTCGGTCGCCATGGCGTCGCGCACCGCGCCCTTGCGCTGGAGCCCGGTGATGGAGTTCAGCAGGTCGAGGGTCCGCTGCTCCTGGGCGACGGCCTTCTCGAAGGTGTCGAAGGCCTTCTCGTCGAAGCGGCCGACCTCGGCCGCCCCGGCGAGCAGCGCCCCCTGCGTGGCGATCGCCGCCTTGTAGGTCGAGAGCGCCGCGGCCCCGCGGAGGTCTGCGGCCGCCTCGGGATCGTCGACCGTCTCGGTGACGTTGGCGTTCACCGCGAGGAACGTGTCCTCGAGCTGGCCGTAGTTCACCACCAGCTCGGACAGCTGGTCGGCCCGGAACCCCTGGTCGACGGAGTCGCGGTAGAACGCCAGCTTCTCGGCGGCCCCCTTGGCCAGGCCAACGGCCGACCCGACCGCCGCGGAGGTGCCGGCGATGCCGTCGAGCCGGGGCAGCGCGACCGCGAGGGCCTCGTCGGCGGCCTTGCGGGCCGTCGCCAGCTCGTCGGTCCACCGGGCTCGACCCGAGCCCACGAACGCGGCGCTGGCGAGCGCTTCGCCCTGGAGGGCGTCCACCACGTCGGAGTTGGCGCTCGAGGCGTTGACCAGCCGCTCGACGCGCGAGCTCTCGGACGCGGACGCCTTGCGGTCGCGCGCGCCGAGGGCCGACAGCAGGAGCGTGATCACGAGCGGCCCCGCCAGCAGCAGGATCAGCTTGTTGCGGATCTTCAGGTCGTCGAACACGGCGTCCTCGTGGGAGAGCGAGCACCCGGCGAGCACGCCGGACGCAAGCTCAGATCGGCCGGATCGGGCTGGTCTTGAGGTCGAGGAGGCGCAGGTCGTGACCGATCCCGCCCAGGCCCGTGCCACACTGGGGGCCCCGAGGCCGGTCGCGCCTCGCGAGGCGCTGGGTGCGGAGGTGCGCGGTGAGCGAGCAGTCGATGGGGCCCGGGTGGTGGCAGGCCTCCGATGGACGGTGGTACCCGCCCGAGTCCGCCCCCGGCTCGCCGGCGCCGGGCCCATCGTGGCCGCCCGCCCCGGTGGAGGCCTCGCCGTGGGGGGCGCCCACCGGGTACGGGGCGCCCTACGGCGCGCCGGCCTGGGGCCCGCCCGGGCTCCCGTCGGCCAACGGCACGGCGATCGCCTCGCTCGTGATCGGCATCGTGGGCGTCATCCCGTGCCTGTTCAACCAGATCCTGGCGCCGGTGGCCCTGGTCCTGGGGATCGTCGTGGTCCGCAAGATCAACGCCGGCGAGGTCGTGCCCGAGGGCAAGGGCCTGGCGATCGCCGGGATCGTGCTCGGCGCGATCGGCACCGCGATCGGCGTCCTCTGGGTCGTGGCCCTGATCGCCAGCGCCAACAGCGACGTGTCGCTCGCGGCTCCCGGGCCGTGGAGCTGAGCTCGGCGCTGCCGCCGCCGGCGCCGCCCCGAGCGGCGGACGGATCCTCGGCCGACCTGCGGGCGCGCGCCAACGGCTCGGCGGCGGCCACGACGGCGACCATCGGTGCCGCGCTGCTGGCCGGACGGACGGTGGGCGTCCACCTGCCGCCGTGCCCGTTCCTGCACCTCACCGGGGTGCCGTGCCCCTTCTGCGGGCTCACCCGCCTGGCCGACGCCCTCGCCCACGTGCACGTCGGCGACGCCCTCGCCACCAGCCCGGCCGGCGTCGTGCTGCTCGTCGGCGTCGCCGCCCTCGCCACCGCGTTCGTCGCCGCGGCGATCCGCCACCGTCCGCCGCCGCCGTGGCTCGGGAGCCGGGCGGTGCTACCGGCGATCCTGGTGCTGGTGGGCCTCCACTGGGCCACCAGCATCGCCTTCGGCCTGCCCTCCTGAGCGATCGTCCACCGCACCCGCTCAGGTGGCGTACCCTTCCGCGGACCCATCGACGCACGAGCGCGGGAGACCGAACAGACATGAGCGACTTCTCACAGGGCCCCGGCTGGTGGCAGGCCTCCGACGGCAAGTGGTATCCGCCGGAGCAGGCGCCCGCGCGGCGCCGACGCCGCCGCCCGGCGCACCGCCGGCCGCCGGCTACGGCCAGCCGCCCGCCTACGGCGCCCCGCCGGCGGCCCTCCGGCCGGCCAGCTCGCCGAGTGGCCCGATCGGGCGCTCAGCGGGCTCATCGACTACTTCGGCCTGGCCATCATCGCCGTCGTCATCCAGAACTCGATCAGCTACGGCCTCGGGTCCCTGGTCTGGCTCCTCGCCCTCGGCTGGGGCTTCTACAACGGCTACCTCAACGGCCAGACGGGCCGCAGCGTCGGCAAGCGCGTCGTCGGCACGAAGGTGGTCAGCGAGCAGACCGGCCAGGTCATCGGCGGCGGCCAGGGCGTCATCCGGGTCCTCGCCCACTTCCTCGACGGCCTGATCTGCGGCATCGGGTACCTGTTCCCGCTGTGGGACGCCAAGAAGCAGACCATCGCCGACAAGGTCATGAAGACCGTGGTGATCACCGGCCAGCCCAAGGAGTCCTTCGGCGACGCCATCAAGTCGGGCTCCTAGCCCGCACCCCCGAACGGCACGAGGCCCCCGGTTCCCCGGGGGCCTCGTCGCGTCCCGGGGGCCGGTGGCCTCAGCGCAGCGGCGCGGCCGTGGGCTCGAGCGGCCGCGGCAGGAGCGTCTCGCCCACCAGGTGCTCGTCGACGGCGGCCGCGCAGGCCCGGCCCTCGGCGATGGCCCACACGATCAGGCTCTGGCCCCGCCCCATGTCGCCGGCGACGAACACGCCGGGCACGTTGGTCGACCAGTTCGCGTCGCGGGCGACGTTCGAGCGGGCGTCGAGCTCGACGCCGAACTGCTCGGTGATCCAGGTCGACTCCGGCCCGGTGAAGCCCATGGCGAGGAACACGTAGTCGGCCGGGATCTCCCGGTCCGTGCCCTCGACCTTCTCGAAGCGGCCCTCCACCATCTCGACCTCGTGGACGAGCAGCGCCTTCACCCGCCCGGCACCGTCGTCGAGGAACCGCTCGGTGTTGACCGAGAAGATGCGGTCGCCGCCCTCCTCGTGGGCCGACGAGGTGCGGTAGACCAGCGGCCAGGTGGGCCACGGCGTGGCGTCGGGGCGGGCCTCGGGCGGCCTCGGCATGATCTCGAGCTGGGCGATCGACGCCGCGCCCTGGCGGTGCGCCGTGCCCAGGCAGTCGGCACCGGTGTCGCCGCCGCCGATGATCACCACGTGGGCGCCGGCGACGTCGATCGGCGACGAGATCAGGTCGCCCTGCTGCACCCGGTTCGCGTACGGCAGGTACTCCATGGCCTGGTGGATGCCGCCGAGCTCGCGCCCGGGGATCGGCAGGTCGCGCGCGGCGGTGGCGCCGCCGGCGAGCACGACGGCGTCGAACTCGGCTCGGAGGTCGTCGGCGGTCACGTCGATGCCCACGTCGACGCCCGTGCGGAACGTGGTGCCCTCGGCGGCCATCTGCTCGATGCGGCGATCGAGGTGGCGCTTCTCCATCTTGAACTCGGGGATGCCGTAGCGCAGCAGCCCGCCGATGCGATCGGCCCGCTCGAAGACGGTGACGTCGTGGCCGGCGCGGGTGAGCTGCTGGGCGGCGGCCAGACCGGCCGGGCCCGAGCCCACGACGGCGACCTTCTTGCCGGTCTTCACGGTGGGGACGACGGGCTGCACCCAGCCCTCCTCCCAGGCCCGATCGATGATCGAGACCTCGACCTGCTTGATGGTCACCGGGTCCTGGTTGATGCCGAGCACGCACGCCGCCTCGCAGGGGGCGGGGCAGAGCCGGCCGGTGAACTCCGGGAAGTTGTTGGTGGCGTGCAGGCGCTCGATCGCCTCCTGCCACCGGTCGCGGTAGACGAGGTCGTTCCAGTCCGGGATGAGGTTGCCCAGCGGGCAGCCGTTGTTGCAGAACGGGATGCCGCAGTCCATGCACCGGCTGGCCTGGGTCTGGAGGTGGTCGGCGGGGAACTCCTCGTAGACCTCCTTCCAGTCCTTGAGCCGCACCGGCACCGGCCGGCGCTTGGGCAGCTCGCGCCCGTGCTTCAAGAAGCCCTGTACGTCACCCATTCCGATCAGCCCTTCGCGGCGGCCATGATGGCCTCGTCGATGTCCTGGCCCGCCTCCTCGGCGGCCTTGATGGCGCCCAGCACCCGCTTGTAGTCGCGGGGCATCACCTTCACGAACTGGCGCACCGAGTACTGCCAGTCCGAGAGGATCCGGCCCGCCACCTCCGACCCGGTCTCGGTCTGGTGGCGGAAGATGGCGGTGACGAGCCACGACGTGTCGAGGTCGTCGAGCGGGTCGAGGTCGACCATCTCGTCGTTGACGAGGCTGGGGAACGTGCCCTCCGGGTCCCAGACGTAGGCGATGCCGCCCGACATGCCGGCGCCGAAGTTGCGCCCGGTGGGACCGAGGATCACCGCCCGACCACCGGTCATGTACTCGCAGCCGTGATCGCCCACGCCCTCGACCACCGCGGTGGCGCCGGAGTTGCGGACGCAGAACCGCTCCCCCACCCGGCCCCGGAAGAACGCCTCGCCGGCCGTGGCCCCGTAGAGCAGCACGTTGCCGGCGATGATGTTCTCCTCGGCGACGAACTCGCCGTGCACCGCCTCGGCCGGGCGCACGATGAGGCGACCGCCCGAGAGCCCCTTGCCGGCGTAGTCGTTGGCGTCGCCGAGCATCCGCAGGGTGACGCCCTTGGGCAGGAACGCCCCGAGGCTCTGGCCCGCCGAGCCTCGAAGGGTCACGTCGATGGTGTCGTCGGGCAGGCCGAGCCCGCCGTGGCGCTTGGTGACCTCGTGGCCGAGCAGCGTCCCGACCGTCCGGTTCACGTTGCGGATGGGGAACTCGAGCTGGATCGGGGTGCTGGTGTCGATGGCCGCCCGCGCCGCCGAGATCAGCTGCTGGTCGAGGGCGCGCTCGATGCCGTGGTCCTGGACCTTGGTCTGGTGCAGCTCGTCGCCGAAGGGACGCTCGGGCACGTGGAGGATGGGCGTGAGGTCCAGCCCCGACGCCTTCCAGTGCTCGATGGCCGCGGTGGCGTCGATCAGCTCGGCGTGGCCCACCGCCTCCTCGAGGGTGCGGAAGCCCAGGGCGGCGAGGTGCTCGCGCACCTCCTCGGCGATGAACTCGAAGAAGTGCTCCACGAACTCGGGCTGGCCGGCGAAGCGAGCGCGCAGCTCGGGGTTCTGGGTGGCGATGCCCACCGGGCACGTGTCGAGGTGGCAGACGCGCATCATGATGCAGCCCGACACCACGAGCGGGGCGGTGGCGAAGCCGAACTCCTCGGCCCCGAGCAGGGCGGCGACGATCACATCGCGGCCCGTCTTCATCTGGCCGTCGGCCTGGACCACGATGCGGTCGCGCAGGCCGTTGAGCAGGAGGGTCTGCTGGGTCTCGGCCAGGCCGAGCTCCCACGGGCCGCCAGCGTGCTTGAGCGAGGTGAGCGGCGAGGCGCCCGTGCCGCCGTCGTGGCCCGAGATGAGCACGACGTCCGCGTGGGCCTTGGAGACCCCCGCCGCCACCGTGCCCACGCCCACCTCGGCCACCAGCTTCACGTGGATCCGCGCCTCGGGGTTGGCGTTCTTCAGGTCGTGGATCAGCTGGGCGAGGTCCTCGATCGAGTAGATGTCGTGGTGCGGCGGCGGGCTGATGGGCCCCACGCCCGGGGTCGAGTACCGGGTCTTGGCCACCCACGGGTACACCTTGTGGCCTGGCAGCTGCCCGCCCTCGCCGGGCTTGGCGCCCTGGGCCATCTTGATCTGGATGTCGTCCGCGTTGGTGAGGTACTCGCTCGTGACGCCGAAGCGGCCCGAGGCCACCTGCTTGATCGAGCTGCGCCGCGCCGGGTCGTAGAGGCGCTCGGGGTCCTCGCCGCCCTCGCCCGTGTTGCTCTTGGCCCCGAGGCGGTTCATGGCGATGGCGAGGTTCTCGTGGGCCTCGGCCGAGATGGAGCCGTAGCTCATGGCCCCGGTGGAGAAGCGCTTCACGATCTCGCTGACCGGCTCGACCTCGTCGAGGGGCACGGGCGGGCGCTCGCCGTCGCGCAGCCGGAACAGGCCGCGGAGCGTGGCCAGGTTGCGGGCCTGGTCGTCGACGCGCTGGGTGTACTCCTTGAACACGTCGTAGCGCCCGGTGCGCGTGGCGTGCTGGAGCTTGTAGACCGTCTCGGGGTTGAAGAGGTGGTACTCCCCCTCCCGGCGCCACTGGTACTCGCCGCCCACCTCGAGCTCGCGGTGGGCCCGCTCGGCAGGGCGCGACGGGTAGGCCTTGGCGTGGCGCAGGGCCACCTCCTGGGCGAGCACGTCGAGGTCGATGCCGCCCAGCTTGGAGGTGGTGCCGGTGAAGTACTCGTCGACCAGCCCCTGGCCGAGGCCGACCGCCTCGAACACCTGGGCGCCGGTGTAGGACGCCACCGTGGAGATGCCCATCTTCGACATCACCTTGAGCACGCCCTTGCCGGCGGCCTTGATGTAGTTCTTGACGGCGCGGTCGAGCGGGACCTCGGTGAGGGCGCCGCGCGCCACCATGTCCTCGATCGTCTCGAAGGCGAGGTACGGGTTGATGGCGGCCGCGCCGTACCCGATCAGCAGCGCCATGTGGTGCACCTCGCGGGCGTCGCCCGCCTCCACCACCAGGCCCACCTTGACCCGGGTCTGCTCGCGGACGAGGTGGTGGTGGACCGCCGAGGTGAGCAGCAGGGACGGGATCGGCGCCCGCTCGCGGCTGGAGTCGCGATCGGAGAGCACCACGACGTTGGCACCGCCCGCGATGGCCTCGCTGACCTGGCGCCGCACGTCCTCGAGCGCGGCCCGGAGCCCCTCGCCGCCCTCGGCCACGGGGTAGAGGCCCGAGATGGTGACGGCCTTGAAGTCGCTCACCGTCTCGTCGACGTGCAGCAGCTTGGCCAGCTGGTCGTTGTCGAGGATCGGGAACGGCAGCTGGATCTGGCGGCACGAGGCCGGACCGGGCGCGAGCAGGTTCTGCTCGGGGCCGATCGTGCCGCCGAGGCTGGTCACCAGCTCCTCGCGGATGGCGTCGAGCGGCGGGTTCGTCACCTGGGCGAAGCGCTGGGCGAAGTAGTCGAACAGCAGGCGGGGACGGTCCGACAGCACCGCGATGGGCGTGTCGGTGCCCATCGAGCCGAGGTTCTCGCCCCCGGTGCGCGCCATCGGCCCGATCAGCACCTTCTGGTCCTCGATCGTGTAGCCGAAGGTGAGCTGGCGGCGGACCACGTCGCCGTGCGGGTAGCGCACGTGGGGGCGCTCGGGCAGCGAGTCGAGCTCGACGATCCCCTGGTCGAGCCACGCCTGGTAGGGCTGCTCGGCGGCGAGGTCGGCCTTGATCTCGTCGTCCTCGATGATCCGCCCGGCCGCGGTGTCGACCAGGAACATCTTCCCCGGCTGCAGGCGCCCCTTGCGGACCACCTGCTCGTGGGGGATGTCGAGCACGCCGGCCTCGGAGCCGAGCACCACGAGCCCGTCGGCCGTCACCCAGAAGCGTCCGGGCCGCAGCCCGTTGCGGTCGAGCACCGCGCCGATGACCGTGCCGTCGGTGAAGCAGACGTTGGCGGGGCCGTCCCAGGGCTCCATCAGCGACGCGTGGAACCGGTAGAAGGCCCGGCGGGCCGGGTCCATGTGCTCGTGGTTCTCCCAGGCCTCGGGGATCATCATGAGCACGGCGTGGGGCAGCGGCCGCCCGCCGAGGTGGAGCAGCTCGAGCACCTCGTCGAAGCTGGCCGTGTCGGACGCGCCGGGCGTGCAGATCGGGAACAGGCGGGAGATCTCGCCCGGGAAGTCCTCGCTCGCGAGCAGCGCCTCGCGAGCGCGCATCCAGTTCCGGTTGCCCTCGACCGTGTTGATCTCGCCGTTGTGGGCGATCAGGCGGTAGGGGTGCGCCAGCGGCCACGACGGGAAGGTGTTGGTCGAGAAGCGCGAGTGCACCAGGGCGATCGCGCTCTCCACCCGCTCGTCCTGCAGGTCCGGGTAGAAGTCGCGCAGCTGGGGCGTGGTGAGCATGCCCTTGTAGACGATCGTGCGGCACGACAGGCTCGGGAAGTAGACCCGGTCGTCGGCGGGGCCGATCTCGTGCTCGACGCGCTTGCGCACGACGTACGCCCGGCGCTCGAGGGCGAGGCCCTCGAGCTCGCCGCCCGGGGCGGCGAAGAACACCTGGCGGAACGTGGGCATGGCGCCCAGCGCGCCCTGGCCGAGGTCGTCGGGCACCACCGGGACGTCGCGCCAGCCGAGCACCTCGAGGCCCTCGCTGGCCACGATCTTGTCGATCCCCTCGATCGCGGCCGCGACCTGGGCGTCGTCGCCCGGCAGGAACCCGATGCCCGTGACGTAGCGGCCCGGCTCGGGCAGCTCCACCCCGGCGACGGTCCGGTACAGCGCGTCGGGGATCTGGATGAGGATGCCGGCGCCGTCGCCCGTGTTGGTCTCGGCGCCGGAGGCGCCACGGTGGTCGAGGTGGACCAGGGCGGTGATCCCCTGCTCGACGAGGGCGTGGCTGCGACGTCCGTGCATGTCGACCACGAAGGCGACGCCGCACGCGTCGTGCTCGAACGCGGGGTCGTACAGGCCCTGGGCAGGCGGCAGCGAGGTGGGCATCGGCGGAGTTCCTCCAACGAAGGACGAGAGGGGGGACTGCTCCCTCGGGACGCCGTTGGCCCGTATCGCAGGTCGTACGACACTACCCGAGCCGCCGCGACCGCTTCGAACCGGTTCGGGGGCCGCGGGCCCGTCCGACCACGTCGTAGCCTCGCGCCGATGACCGACGCGCACGACCTGCTGGCCTTCATCGCCGAGGCGCCCTCGCCGTACCACGCGGTGGCCGCCGCCCGCCGCCGGCTCGGCGACGCCGGCTTCGCGCCGGTCGAGGCCACCGGGCCCTGGCCGACGGGCCCGGGGCGCGGCTACCTGGCCCGAGGCGGGGCCATCGTGGCCTGGGAGGTGCCCGAGGGCGCCGGCCCGGCCACCCCGTTCCGCATCCTCGGAGCGCACACCGACAGCCCGAACCTGCGGGTCAAGCCCCACCCCGAGACCGGGGCCGCCGGCTGGCAGCAGATCGCCGTCGAGGTCTACGGCGGGGCCCTCTGGAACAGCTGGCTCGACCGCGACCTCGGCGTGTCCGGGCGCGCCGTCGTGCGCGTCGACGGCGCCCTCGACGAGCGCCTGTTCCACTGCGACTGCGCCCTCGCCCGCATCCCGCAGCTCGCGATCCACCTCGATCGGGACGTGAACGGCCAGGGCCTCAAGCTCAACCCCCAGCAGCACCTCACGCCCGTGTGGGGCGTCGGGCCCGTCGAGCCGGGGGCCTTCGCCGCCCACGTCGCCGAGGAGCTGGGCCTGCCGGTCGACGACCTCGTGAGCTTCGACGCCATGTTCCACGACCTCACCCCCGGCACGCTGCTCGGTCGGCGCCACGAGCTGGTGGCCTCGGCTCGCCTCGACAACCTGCTGTCGTGCTGGGCGGGCCTCCACGCCCTCGCCGGCACCGTGACCGCCCCGGAGGGCGCCGAGCCCGCCGTGCGGGTCCTCTGCCTGTTCGACCACGAGGAGGTGGGGTCCACCTCGGCCACGGGGGCCGCCGGGCCGCTCCTCGAGCACGTGCTCGAGCGCTCCGTCGCCGCCCGAGGCGGGTCGCGCGACGACCTGCTGCGCGCCCTGCCCGCCAGCGCGTGCGCGTCGGTCGACATGGCCCACGCGACCCATCCGAACCACCCCGAGCGCCACGAGCCGGGCCACCACGTCGCCATCGACGGCGGGCCGGTGATCAAGCTCAACGCCAACCAGCGCTACGCCACCGACGCGGGCAGCGCCGCCCTGCTGATCGACGCGTGCGAGCGGGCCGAGGTGCCCCTCCAGGTCTTCGTGAGCCGCAACGACCAGCCGTGCGGCTCCACGATCGGGCCCACCACGGCGGCGCGCCTCGGGATCCCCACCGCCGACATCGGGGTGGCGCAGCTGTCGATGCACTCCGCCCGCGAGCTCTGCGGCGCCGCCGACCCGCCCCGCCTGGCGGCCGCCCTGGCTGCGTTCCTCCGTCCGTGACGCCGATCGAGGCGGCCATCGTGCTGGGCGTGGCGCCCGATGCCGCGCCCGACGAGGTCCGCGCCGCCTACCGCCGGCTCATCCGCACCCACCACCCCGATCGCGCCGGCCGGGGCTCGTCGGCCCGAGCCGCCTCCATCACCGAGGCGTACCGGGTGCTGCGCGCCGCCCCGCGGGCCGGCGCCGGGCGCCCGCCGGTCGCCGCGCCCCACCCGCCCCACCCCACCGCCCCGGCCGCGGCCGCGCGACCCCGGCGCACCCCGGGTCCAGCGCCTCGACGGCGACACGCTGCTCGTGCTCGCTCCCGCCGACGAGACCTTCCGCTGGCTGCTCGAGGCCGCCCACGACGTGGGCGAGGTCACCTACCTCGACCGCTCGATGCCGATCGCCGAGGTGCTCTGCCAGTTCGAGGGCGAGCCAGCCACGTCGCTGGTGGTCACCCTGCAGGGCCGCGGCGAGGGCACCGAGGTGTTCTGCACGGTCGAGTCCATCGAGGCCCGCCCGGCGCCGCCGGTCGCCGCGGTGGTCGACCTGCTCGAGCTGGCGCTGCACCGGCGCCGCGACGACGGTCAGTTGCCGCCGAACCCCTCGAGCACCGCGTCGTAGTCCACGTCCTCGCCGAAGTCCGAGATCACGCTCCGGGGGTCGATCGGCAGCCCCTTGACCCGGGTCTCGAAGTGCGAGTGCGGACCGGTGGACAGCCCCGTCGAGCCCATCAGGGCGATCACCTGGCCGTACTCCACCGTGTCGCCGACGCGGACGAGGAGCCTGCTGTTGTGCCCGTAGAGCGTGCCGAGCGAGCCGCCGTGGTCGATCACCACGGTGTTGCCGTAGCCGCCCCGCTCCTCGGCCACCACCACCACGCCGGCGGCGGCCGCGTGGATCTCGGTGCCGGTGCCGCCGCCGAGGTCGACGCCGGCGTGCAGCCGGTCGATGCCCAGGATCGGGTGGTGGCGCATGCCGTACGGCGACCCGATCTGGACCCCGGGCACCGGCGTCGAGATCGGTGCCACCGCGCCGGGGAACCAGTCGGGCTGGTCGCGCTGGCGGTCGGCGAGGATCATGGCCACCCCGTCGGAGGCCGTGTTCATCGAGTTGATGCGGCCCTCGACCACCGCCTTGCGGCCCTGCACCTCCCGCAGGGCTTGGGCCTCGACCAGCACCTTCACGTTCAGGTCCTGCACGAGCTGCTGCTGCTGCTGCGCCGCGGTGCTGAGGAAGGTGGCGGCATCGGCGATGTCGTCGCGCGAGTCGCGCGCGCCCTGGCGGGCCTGGCGGGCGAGCTTGGCCGCCCGCGCCTCGGCGGCGCGCGCCTCGTCGAGCTCGACCACGAGGGTCTCGGTGGTGCCCGACACCGCCCGGCCGTAGGCGAGGGCCTGGCCCACCTGGTCGCCGTCCTCGGCGCCGAGGAACGCCTCAAGCAGGCCGTCGTCCTCGCCTCCGGCCACGTAGGACGCCACGATCTGGCGCCGCAGGCGATCTCGGGCGACGGCGACGCGCGCTTCGGCCTGCTCCCGTGCGGCGAGCCGGCGTCCGAGGTCGGCCTCGGCGTCCTGGAGCGCCAGCTGGGCGTTCACCAGGTCGACCTGCGCCTGCTTCGTCCGGGATTGGAGGTCGGCGAGCTCGTCGGCGGCGTCCTTCGAGGCCGCCTGGGCCTCGGCGAGCTGGTCGAGCAGCTCGGCCTCCTCGCCGATCACCTCGTCGTACTCCGCCTTGAGCTGGCTCGACCCGCCCTCCTGGGCGGGCGCGCCGGGCCGGGCGGGCAGCGCGGGCGCGGGCGCGGCGAAGACCGCGGTGGCGAGGCCGCCGCTGAGCAGGATCGCGGCCGCCCGATGGCGGATGGTGCGGTTGGTGGTCATGCGCCTGGTGAGGGTCCCCTGGCGGGCAACGCTAGTCGTCCCCCCATCGGCCGGACATCGCCCCGATGGAGGGGTTCAGGCCTGCGGGTACGCCTCGGCCTCGGCGAGGAGGCGATCTCGGAACTCCGGGTGGGCGATGGCGGCGAGGGCCCGCGCCCGCTCGCGGACCGTTCCCCCGCGCAGCTCGGCGACCCCGTACTCGGTGATCACCACGTCGAGCTGGTGCCGGGGCGTCGTCACGATGGTCCCCGCCGGGAACTGGCCGGCGATGCGCGAGACCCGCTGGCCGTCGACGAAGGTGGACGACCGCAGGCAGATCAGCGAGCGGTCCTCGAGCTCGAGCCCCGACGAGGCCACGAAGTCCTCGTGGCCGCCGATCCCCGAGAACTGGGCGCCGCCCAAGGTGTCGGCCACGGCCTGGCCGGCCAGGTCGACGGCGAGGGCGCCGTTGATCGACACCATCTTGCGGTTGCGGCTGATGAGGTCGGGCGAGTTCACGAGGTGGACGGGGAGGAAGGCGACCTCCTCGTTGCCGTCGAGCCAGTCGTAGAGCTCGCGGGTGCCGGCGGCGAACGTCGTGACCGAGATGCCGTCCCAGATGCCCTTGCGGTTCGTCACCTTGCCGGCCTTGTGGAGCTTCATCAGCCCGGTGGTGAACATCTCCGAGTGGATGCCGAAGTCGCCCTTGTCGCCGTCGGCGAGCAGCGAGGCCACCGTCGAGGGGATGCCGCCGATGCCCGTCTGGATCGTGCAGCCGTCGGCGATGAACGCATCCACGTGCAGGGCGATGGCCCGGTCGACCTCCGTCGGCTCGGGGTCGCCGATCACGAACGGCTCGCGGTCGGTCTCCACCAGCACGTCGATGCGGTCGACGTGGATGCGGTGCTGGTGCTCGCCGTACCCCCGCGTGGCCGGGTAGCGGGGCGACACCTCGACGATGAGGACCCGGTCGGGGTCGTCTGCGGCCCGCTCGATCTCGGCGACCGTGGCGCCGGCGTGCAGCGAGAGGCTGCACCAGCCCTCGGCGTCGGGCGGCGAGCCGGCCGTGGCCATGACGCGCGGATCGATGCGCTCGAGCAGGGGCGCGAAGCGACGGAAGTCGGCCGGCACGAACTCGATGGCGCCGCCCTGGTCGCGCATGAGGCGCTCGAGCGGGCCGTAGAACCCCGACAGGAAGCGGACCCCCGGCCGGCCGAACAGCTCGTAGAAGTCGGTGAGCAGCGCCCCGGTGACGGTGAGGTCGACCCAGTCGGTCCGTGCGCCCAGGGCGTGCAGGAGCCCACCGGGGTGCCCGGGCCCCAGCGGGATGCCGAGGACGTCGGTGGGGCGGAGCAGGGCGGCCGCCTGGTCGGGGGTGAGGCGCTCGGTCATGGCTCGGCAACCTACGGCAGCGCACCGGGGCGCGCTACGGACCAACGACCCGACCGGCGCGCCCGGTACCGTCGCCGGTCGTGACGACCGAGCCCGACGACGCCCTGGTGGTCGACCCCGAGCGCCGGTGGAGCGCCGCCGAGGTCGAGGAGGCGGCCGACCGCCTCGCCCACCTGGTCCGGGCGGCGACCGACGCAGAGCCGGGAAGGCGGCGGGTCGCGGTGTTCGCCGAGAACTCGGCGATGGCGGTGATCGCCCACCTCGGCGCCCTCCGGTCGGGTGCCTCGGTGGTGGCGATCAACGCCCACCTGGCCGCCCCGGAGGCGGCCTACCAGCTGGAGGTCGGCGACGTGGCGCTCGTCCTCGCCGGGCCCGGCACCGCCGAGCGGGCTCGCGAGGCGGCGGCGATGGCCCCGCGCGCCGAGGCCCGCTCCTGGGCCGATCCGGGCTGGGACGCCTGGCTGGCGTCGGCTCCGTCGGGCCCGCCATCCGACGACGTGCCGATCGTCCCCAACCTGCTCTTCACCTCGGGCACCACCGGTCGCCCCAAGGCCACCCACCTGCCGCCCAACGTGTTCCCCACGCGGGCGTCATGGGCCGCGTTCGTCGAGGGCGCCCGGGCCAACCGCTTCGTGGGCCTCGGCCGCCACTGTGTTGGCCCCGCTCCACCACCGGGCCCTCAACGCCCGAGCGGCTGGCGGCGGGCACCCCGAT
This sequence comes from Acidimicrobiales bacterium, assembly GCA_041394165.1. Taxonomy (GTDB): domain Bacteria; phylum Actinomycetota; class Acidimicrobiia; order Acidimicrobiales; family Iamiaceae; genus Aquihabitans. The sequence continues at coordinate 256,069 of JAWKIT010000001.1, read as the reverse complement.
CGCCGTGCTGCCCCGAGTTCGGCGCGGAGGAGGCCTCCGCACGATCGAGCGCGAGCGGATCGCCTCGACCACCGTGGTGCCGACCCACCTCGCCCGCTTCCTCGCCGCCGACCCCGAGCTCCGGGCGTCGGTCGACGTGTCGTCGCTGCGCCTCGTGTTCCTCACCGGCGCCGTGCCCGTCGACGTCCAGCGCCGGATCATCGAGTGGTGGGGACCGGTCGTGCTCGAGGCCTACGGCGCCACGGAGGTCGGCGTCACCAACTCGATCACGAGCGACGAGTGGCTCACGTCCAGGATCGGTCGGCCGCTCGGTCGCGCCCTACACCGCCACTCGTCGTCGACGACGCGGCCGGGAGCTGCCGGTCGGGGCCGAGGAGCCGCCTGTACTTCCGAGGGCGCGTCCGGAAACGGCATCGTCTACGAGGGCGACCCCGAGCGCACGGCTGCGGCCACCTCGACCCGGGGTCTTCCGCTGGGCGAGATCGGTCGGCTTCGACGAGGACGGCTGCGCGTTCATCACCGACCGCTTCTCCGACATGGTCGTCACCGGCGGCGTCAACGTCTACCCGGCGGAGATGGAGCAGGTCCTCGTCGCCCACCCGCAGGTGGCCGACGTGGCGAGGAATCAGGCTCCCCCGACCTCGGCGAGCAGCTCGTCGCCTCGTGGTGCCCGTCGGCGCGGCCACCCGCCGGCGTCGAGGATCTCCAAGCCTGGTGCGAGCGCCTCCAGCCGCTTCAAGTGCCCCGCGCCGCATCCCGCCTGGTGGCCGACGTCGGGCGCAACGCCCGCGGCAAGCTCGACAAGCGGGCTGAGGCGCGGGGCCGCCGGCACCGATCAGGCGTAGGTGACCCGGTACTCCTTGAGGGCGTTGAGCCAGCCCAGGCCGGAGCCGCTGGGGCTCGTCGACCTGCTTCATGTCGGGCAGGACGTCGGCTGATGGCGTTGAACATCGAGTCGATTCGTTGCCATGAGGTTAGCGCCGACGCAGTAGTGGACCCGCCGCCGCCGAAGCCGATGACGCGTGGGGGTTGGGGTCGCGTGATGTCGAAGCGGTGCGGATCCTCGAACACGGACTCGTCGAAGTTGGCCGACGAGTACACGAGCCCGGCGCGCTGGCCGGCCTTCACGAGCTGGCCGCCCACCTCGGCGTCCTCGAGCGCCGTGCGCTGGAACATGACCACCGGCGTCGCCCAGCGGACGACCTCGTCGGCCGTGGTGGCCGGGCGCTCCGCCTTGTACAGCTCCCTGCTCCGGGGTTGTTCAAGAAGGCGTGCATGCCGTGGCTGATGGCGTTGCAGGTGGTCTCGTTGTTGGTACCGCCAGCATCAGGATGAACAGCCAGACTCCTCGGAGTTGAGGGTCTCGTCATCCGCGCTGGCCACCAGCGGAGATGATGTCGTCGGCGGGGCAGGCCCGGCGCTCCTCCGCCGATGGTCACGGCGTACCCGAGGATCTCGGCGGCGGCGACGGCCAGGTCCACGTCGATCCGGGTCGTCGTAGGCCATCATCTGGTTTCGACCGCTCAGTCTGCTTGCGGTCGTCCTGGGGAAGCCCATGAGGTCCGCCAGACCTGGAGGGAGCTCGCAGGCCACGTCGACCACGAAGTCGCCGCTGCGCCTTGGCCTTCGCCTCGTACTGCACGATCCGCTCGGCCCGCTTTCGCCTGGGCGTCCTCGATCTTAGCGACATGGCGCGGCGTGAACACGCCGCGCGACACGATCCATGCACCTTGGCGTGGTGCGGGTCGTCCATGTTGATCAGCATCTGGCTCTGGATCTGGCGCTCGTCGGCGCTCACCGCGCCGTCGAACTTCACCGATCGCGGTGTTGCGTCGCTCGACCAGCCGTCGCGGGCGCACGACACGGCCTTGACGTCCTCGTGGCGGGTGGCCATCCAGACCCGCCGTCCGGTGAAGCTGAGTTCTCCTGGGTCTGGGGTTGACCACGCTTGGGGCGGTTCCTCGCGAACCAGGCGGAGACTCCGGCATGGGCAGCCCGCCCTGGATCAGGTCGAAGTCGGTGAAGTCGGTGCCGTGGGCGACGGGGCAGCGGTCGATGGACATGGGGATCGAATACACTCCGCGGTCTGGTTCATCGGGGCGTTGGGTGCGCTCCATCGCCTCGATGCCTCCTCGACCATGTCGAAGATCACATCGCACCCGAGGGCGCATCTTGTTCCAGCTGACTCACGATCTGCCCCACCAGTTGAACTGCACGTATCTTCGCCATGCTCGGTGCCTTGGCCCCGCTGCACGGCGTTCGAGGTCACCATGAACTGCATGGGCATGCCGAGCGGCTTGGGGTTGCCCTCCGCCTCCCACGCCTCGGTCCAGTCGTTGCGGAGCATGCGGCAGGGCTTGCCCGTCCACGACCGGCTGCGCAGGGTGTCCTTGCTGTTGGCGTCGAGTAGCTCTGCATCTGCGCGGGGGCACATCGGCCTCGGCGACGGTGAGCCAGAGCGAGCCGGTCCACCACGCCCTGGGCGCCTGCCAACGCCCGCGGCCATCTGCCGTGAGCCGGCCCCGCCGCCGCCCAGCGGCATCGGCATCATCGCCGAGGACGTCGAGACCTCCGGCCACAGCACCATCAAACCCGACTCGCCGGTGTGGCCGCCGCCATCGGTCCTGCGATCCTGATGTCGGCGGCGCCGGCCGCCTTGTGGCGCCTGCCTGAAGCCCGGCGAGCCGCACCAGCGCGGCGATGAGCTTGCCCGTAGTGGACGTTCTCTGATCATCCAGGCGGCGAGTGCTGCGGCGCGTTGTAGCAACTTGACCTTCTCGGCTCGGGCGATCTCGACCTGCGGGCCGGCGATGCAGCGGTGCCGAAGCCGATCCAGCTCGCGCATCTTCCTCCTCGGGGAGGTCGGGCACGTCGTGGTCGGCGGGCTTCTGGACGAAGTCGCGGTGCTCTGGGGATCATCGCGCCCCTTGAGCTGTTCCTCGCTAGGCTCGTCGGCGTCGGTGGCGCCCATGCCCTCGTGCCCGCCCGGGATCTGCGATCTGTCGGCTCGTACGGCGCATCGCCGATGTGCTCGTCCAGTGGGTCAGCTCGACCTCGAGCTGCTCAGGGTGAAGCCCACCGCGCTGAGCACGCCAAGCCGCCGCGCCCAGAGGAACAGCGACGACGACGTCGCAGCAGTGGGTGAAGGCGAAGTCAGACCTCGATGCCGGCGTCTTGGCCAGATTCGGTCTGCATGGGTGGTCCTTGCTCAGTTCAAGCGAAGCCGTGGCGGGAGCGTGGAAGGCAGGACGGGAGGTGCTTGATGCCGATTTCACGAAGTCGACCACCGCATGCGGCGGTGGGGACCAGCGGCCTCGACGTCGGGGAAGCGCGGAGGGAACTCCCTGCCATGATCTTGATCTCGGCTTGGGCGGAGGTTCGCCCCGAGGCAGAAGTGGGCGCCGCCGCCACCGAAGGTCAGAGTGATCGTTGGGCGTGCGAGCGCAGATTGAAGGTTGTCCCGGGTCGGCGAAGTGCGCCGGGTGCGGTTGGCCGCTGCGTAGTAGATGACCACTATCGCCGGCCTTGATCGGCTGGCCGGCCACCTCGGTGTCGACCGTGGCCGTCCGGCGGAAAGTTGTGGATCGCCGAGCCCCAGCGCAAGGAACTCCTCGGTGGCCGAGGTCCAGAGCTCGTCGTCGTCGATGTTGGCGGCCAGGTCGGCCTTCACCTCGGGGTGCTCGAGGAGCACCTGGAGGGAGTGGGCGATCAGGTTGCGGGTGGTCTCGTTGCCGGCCACGCAGAGCAGGACGAAGAACATGTCGAGCTCGTCCTGGCGCAGGCGGTCGCCGTCGACCTCGGCGTGCACGAGCGCCGACATGATGTCGTCGCGGGGGCTCGCCCGGCGGTCCTCGATGAGCGCGTCGCAGTAGGCGTAGATCTCGGCCGCCGCCATCTGGCCGTCCTCGTCGGAGGTGCGGAAGTCCTCGTCCTGCATGCCGACGAGGCGGTTGCTCCAGTCGAAGATCAGGTGCCGGTCCTCGTGGGGCACGCCGATCATCTCGCAGATCACCTGGAGCGGCAGCTCGGCCGCCACCTCCTCCACGAACTCGATCTCCTCGCGCCCGGCCAGGCCGTCGAGGATGCCCTGGGCCTGCTCGTCGATGTGCTCGACCAGGCGGCCGATCATGCGCGGCGTGAACCCGGCGCTCACGAGCCGCCGGTAGCGGCTGTGCTTGGGCGGGTCCATGTTGAGCAGCGTGAGGCGCGTCATGGCGAGGGCGTCCTCGTCCATGTCCTGGAGGAACGTGGTGCCGAGCTCGGTGGAGACCGTCTTGTGGTCGCGGCTGATGGCCTGGACGTCGTCGTAGCGGGTGACGGCCCAGAACCCGCGCCACTGCGGGTGCTCGTGCCAGTGCACCGGCGCCTGGGCGCGCAGGAGGTCGAACTGGTCGTGGGGCACCTGGCGCGCCCAGGTGTCCTCGAGGAGGTCGATGTCGCCGAGCGTGATGCTCATGTGTCTGCCCCTTGTGCTGGTTCCCCTGATGCGACCGCCGGGAGCGGCTCGGCCGGCAGGCCGAGCACGCGTCGGAGGCCGGTGACGACGGTGCGCCTCGGCACGGCGGCGGGATCGAGCCGGTACTGGAAGGCGGCGCCCACCAGCAGCCCGATCACCTGCACGGCGAGCTCGTCGCCCGGGCCGGGCAGCTCGAAGCCGAACTCCCCCGCCCACTCCTCGAGCCCGACGCCCAGCGCGGCGCGCATCTGCGCGAAGCGCTCGGCGCCGACGATGCCGAGCTCGGGGTCGCGCACCGCGTGCAGCCAGAGCTCGAACTCGAGGAGGAGCCAGGCGTCGCCGGTCTCGGAATCCCGGCGCACGACGCCCTCCCAGAGGGCGCCGAGGCGCTCGTCGAGGTCGGGCTCGACCTCGAGCACGCCGGCCAGGTCGATGATCGTCTGCTCGATCCACAGCTCGAGCAGCCCGACGAGCAGGCCCTCCTGCCGCCGAAGTGGTCGTAGAGCGCCGGTGGTCCGATCGGCGGCCGACGCCACCGCCTCGGCCGACGTGGCGTGGAAGCCCTTGCGGGCGAACAGGTCGGCGGCCGCGCCGAGCAGGCGCGAGCGCGTCTCGGCCCGTCGTTCCTCCTGCGTGCGCCCCATCGACGGCAACTTACATCGGTACGCCTATGTATGTCGATCATCCGATGTATGCGTTGCGTCACACCGAGCGACGGGCCAGTGCGACGCGCTCCGTGGTGGGGCGCCCACCACGGGCGACCTCAGCGGGCAGCCGGCCGGGGCGGGGCTTGCCGCTGCGCTTCTTCTTGGCGCGCGGCGCCGGCTCGCCGGCGGCCAGGAGCGCCTCGCTTGGCCTTGCGTCGCGACGCCCGCTCGCGCACCTTGGTGCCGCCGGCCGTGCCCGTCGGCAGCCGGTGCTCGCCCTCGGCGCGCCTTGGCGGCCGCCCGCTCGGCCTTCCCCGGCCGGCTCGCGCGGGGAGGCCCGGCGGCCGCGGCGTCGCTCGACCCGGTGCGCGGGCGCGCCTCGGTGGGAGGCCGCCCCGCCGATCGGGCCGCCGGCCTGCCGGAACGAGCCGAACGGTCGCGGGGCGCTCCACCTTCGCCGATCGCGGCCGGTCGTCGGCTGCCTTGGCCGAGCGCGGCCGGTCGTCGCCCGCCTTGGCCGAGCGCGGCCGGTGGTCGCCTGCCTTGGCCGAGCGACGATCGGCGCCGCCCGTCGCCGGCCGGGACCGGTCCGCGCCGGCCGTCGCCGGGCGGGGATCCCGGCGAGGGGCGCGAGCCCGCTCGGGCGCGAACGCCCGCTGGGGCGCCTCCGGCAGCGAGGCGACGTCGGGCTCCTCGATCTCGGCGTCGACGCCCGCCGCCCGCTTGAGCTTGACCGCGTCCTTGCGCTGCGCGGCGTCGAACAGGGCGACGACGGTGCCCGGCGAGCCGGCCCGACCGGTGCGCCCCGAACGGTGAATGTAGTCCTTGGGGTCGCCGGGGAGGTCGAAGTGGACCACGCCCCGGACGCCCTCGACGTGGATCCCCCGCGCGGCAACGTCGGTGGCCACGAGCGCCTGCACGTCGCCTCGGTGGAACGCCTCGAGGGCGCGCTCGCGCTGGGACTGGCTGCGGTTGCCGTGGATCGCCGCCGCGGCCACGCCCGCCTTGCCGAGCTGGCGGGCCACCCGATCCGAGCCGTGCTTGGTGCGGCAGAACACGACGGTGTGGCCGAGGCGATCGACGATGTCGGCCACCAGCGCCACCCGCCCGGGCCGCTCGGCGACCCAGAAGCGGTGGGTGACCTCGCCGGCGGGCTCATCGGCCATCTCGTGGACGACCGGATCGACCTGGTAGCGCGAGACGAGCTCGTCGATCGCGCCGTCCAGGGTGGCCGAGAACAGCACGGTCTGGCGGTCGGCGGGCACGAGGTCGAGGATGCGCTTGACCTCCGGCAGGAACCCCATGTCGGCCATCCGATCGGCCTCGTCGAGGACGACGAAGGTCACGGCGCGCAGATCGCACACCCGGCGGTCGATGAGGTCCTTCAGTCGGCCCGGCGTGGCCACCACGATGTCGACGCCGGCACGCAGCTTCTTGATCTGCGGCTCGATGCCGGCGCCCCCGTACACGGCGAGCACGCGCAGCTCGGTGCCGAGCGCGCGCAGCTCGTCGGCCACCTGGATGGCCAGCTCGCGCGTCGGCGCCAGCACGAGCCCGTGGGGCTTCTTCGGCGCCGACCGGGTGACGCGGGCCACCATCGGGATGCCGAACGCGAGCGTCTTGCCCGAGCCCGTCGGCGCCTTGCCGCACAGGTCGCGCCCGTCGAGGGCGTCGGCGATGGTGGCCGCCTGGATGGCGAAGGGCTCGGTGATGCCGCGACGGGCGAGGGCGGCGACGATGGGCGCGGGCACGCCGAGCGACTCGAAGGTGGGGGGCACGTGGATCTCCTGGGCGCCGGGGGCGCGGATCGGGGGCGGAACGGCTCGGCGGAGCCGAGGGCGACAGCCATCTCCCGCTCCTGCCGGCCGGTCCGGCGGGGCCCTGCAGGCCGAGGGTTCGCCCGGGGCGCCCTCCTGAGATCGCTGTCCGCCGCCCGAGGAGGGCGACGACCCCGTGAGGCTACCGCACCGAACGCCCGTTCCCCAAGGTCAACCGTCGGGGTGCTCGTCGAACCAGGCATCGAGGGCGCGTCCCACCGGCGCACCTGCTCGGCGGTGAGCTCCGCCTGGTTCTCCTCGGTGAGCACGAACCCGCAGGTGCGCACGGCGTGGACGTAGGCCGGGTGGACCCCCGCGCGCTCCATGGCCTCGGTGAGCGTCCTCGACACGTCGGCCGGTCCCGTCCTCGGCTCGTCCTCGATCACGCGCCCACGGTACGGGCCGCTCGGGGCGGGGGCGCGGACGCTCCCCCGCTCGGTCCGATTCCCGCTGGCCGACCGGCGCCACCCCCGCCAGGATGGCGCCGGTGATCCTCGACGACGACAGCCGGTACCGGGCGGTGGCCAGCCGCGACCCGCGGTTCGACGGGTGGTTCTTCGTGGGCGTCACCAGCACCGGCATCTTCTGCCGACCGAGCTGTCCGGCGACCACCCCTCGGCGGGCCAACGTGCGCTTCTTCGCGACCGCGGCAGCAGCCCAGGGGGCGGGCTTCCGCGCCTGCCGGCGCTGCCGCCCCGACACGGCGCCCGGCTCGCCGGCGTGGAACGGGCGCGGCGACCTCGCGGCCCGCGCCGTCGCCCTCATCGACGACGGGACCATCGACCGCGAGGGCGTGGGTGGGGTCGCGCGCCGCCTCGCCGTCAGCGAGCGCCACCTCCACCGGGTGCTCGTGGCCGAGCTCGGCGCCGCTCCGCTCGCCCTCGCCCGCGCTCGCCGGGCCCACACGGCGCGCCTGCTGATCGAGACCACCGCGCTCCCCATCACCGACATCGCGTTCGCCGCCGGCTTCGCGAGCGTCCGCCAGTTCAACGACACCGTGCGCGAGGCCTTCGGCGCCAACCCCTCCACGCTCCGCCGCGACCGGGCGAGCACCCAGCGCGGGCGCGGCGGCCCGTCGCCGACGCCCGGCGGCGCGGGGGCGCACCCCACCGCGCCGCTGGCCCTCCGCCTCGCGGCGCGCGCGCCGTTCGCCGGCGGTCCGCTGGTCGGGTTCCTCGGCGAGCGGGCCGTGCTCGGGGTCGAGGCGTTCGAGCCGGACGGCACCTACCGGCGGGTGCTCGCTCTGCCGAGGGGTCCGGCCGTCGTGGCGCTGCGGCCGCGAGCCGACCCCGTGGAGGCCCAGCGGCAGCTGGCCGACCTGCGCGACCTCGGTCCCGCGGTGGCGCGCTGTCGACGGGTGCTCGACCTCGATGCCGATCCGGTCGCCGTCGACGGCGCCCTGGCCACCGACCCCGTCCTCGCCCCGCTCGTGGCCGCGGTCCCCGGCCGCCGCGCGCCGGGTGCCGTCGACGGGATGGAGCTGCTGGTGCGGGCCATCGTGGGCCAACAGGTCTCGGTGGCCGGTGCTCGGACGATCGCCGGCCGCCTCGCCGAGGCCCTCGGCGCCCCCTCCCTTCGACCCTCGCCCCCGGCACCGACGCCCTGGCCCGGGCGTTCCCCACCGCAGACGCGCTCGCCGGTGCCGACCTCGCCTCGCTCCCGATGCCCCGGGCGCGCGCGGCGCTCGTGGCCGCCGCGACGGCGGTGGCGTCGGGCGAGCTCCACCTCGACCCCGGCGCCGACCGGATCGAGGTGGAGCGGCAGTCCCTCGAGATCCGCGGCATCGGCCCCTGGACGGCGTCGTACGTCGCCATGCGGGCCTCGGCGACCCCGACGTCTTCCTCCCGACCGACCTGGGCGTGCAGCGCGGCCTCGTGGCGCTCGGGCTCGACGGGTCGCCCGCCGCGGCGGGGGCGGCGGCCGCGGCATGGCGTCCCTGGCGCTCCTACGCCCTGCACCACCTCTGGGCGGCGGGCTGAGGGGCCTCAGCCCTCGTCGAGCACCTTCGGATCGATGCCGCAGCCCGTCGCGATCGACTCGCCCTTCGTGGGATCCTTGGTGAACGCGTCGATCTGATCGGCGCTCAAGCTCTCGAAGATCTTGCGGGCGCAGGTGGCCGCCTCGTCGGTGACCCCCCGATCGAGGAGGGCGGCGTAGTAGGCCGCCGCCGTGACCTGCGCGGCGGTGATCGAGCACTGGTCCCGGTAGGCGGCGTCGAGCGCGGCGGTGTCCATGCTCGCCGCCATGGCCTGCTTGGTGGCCTTCACCACGCACGCCTGCTGGTCGTCGTCGTAGCCAGCCGTGGCGAGCGACGCCTTCATCTCCCCGAGGAGGTCGCCGCCGACCTCGTCGGTGCTGGCCTTCGACGACGTGGTGGTGGTCTTGGCCCCGCCGCCCTTCGACGATGAGTCGTCGTCGGAGCCGCCGCCGCAGCCGGCGAGGACGAGCGCGGCGAGGGCGAGGCCGGCCACCAGGGCGAGCGCGCGGGGGCGGGGGGCGGGGGTGGAGGGCATGGGGGCAAAGGTTGCCACAGCCACCCTCCGGGCCGGTGTCATCCAGCGGCGAACTTGTTGGCCAGAAGGTTGAAGCTGGGCACGTCGTCCATCGACACGATGTGCTCGTAGATCCGCTCGTACCCGGTGCGAACGATCCGCCACGCGCCGTCGGCCCCCCGGGCGTAGCGGTCGCGGTAGCACGAGCACCCGTCGAGCAGGAGGCGGAACTCGGTCATGATCACGCGGTCCTGCAGGCTCCAGGTGCCGTTGGCCTCGTCGCCGTCGAGCTCGATCTCGGGATGGTGCACCTGGTGGAGGGTGATCATGGACGGACCGAGGTTCTCGCGCATGTAGGCGACGATCGCGTCGGGGTCGGCGAACTCGAGGCGGTCGCCGTAGGTCGCGGTCGCATCGTCGGCGAAGCACGAGCGGAACAGCTCCCAGTCCTTGTGGTCGAGCGCGCGCACGTAGCGGTACTTGAGCTGCTCGATCTCCCGGATGGCGACGAGGTCGGCGAGGTCCACGGGACCCTCCTGGTTCGATGCGGCGCGCCCGATGCGGCCGGCGCGCCGCATCCTCGCGCGGCTACAGGTCGCCCGCAGCCAGCCGCCGTCGCACCTCCACCGCCCGCTCGCGCACCGCGGCGAGGTCGCCCAGGCGATCCAGGCCTCGCACCGCCTGCGCCATGCGCGGGTTGCGCGCGAACCGCTCGCGGTGGCGGGCGAGGAAGTCCCAGTAGAGCGTCGTGAACGGGCAGGCCTGCTCCCCGACGCGCTCGGTGGGCCGGAACCAGCACCCGGCGCAGTGGTCCGACATCTTGTGGAGGTAGCGGCCGCCCGAGACGTACGGCTTCGTCGCCATCTGGCCCCCGTCGGCGTGCAGCCCCATGCCGACCACGTTCGGCAGCATCACCCACTCGGCGCCGTCGACGAAGGAGTCGGTCATCCAGTCGACCACGGCCTCGGGGTCCACCCCGGCGAGCGTCGCCAGGTTGGCGAAGACCATGAGCCGCTGGATGTGGTGCGTCCACGCCCGGTCGCGCACGCCTGCGGCCGCATGGCCGACGCAGCGCATGGCCGTGCGGTCCGGGTCGGTGAACGCCGGCGGCAGCGGCTCGTGGGCGTCGAGCACGTTGCGCTGCCGGTAGTCGGGCCCGAACCACCAGTAGAGGCCCCACACGTACTCGCGCCAGCCGATCACCTGGCGCACGAAGCCCTCCGCCGACGCGACCGGCAGCGCCCCGGAGCGGAAGGCCTCCTCGGCGGCGTCGGCCACCTCGCCCGGGAGCAGCAGCCCGAGGTTGAGCGCCGGCGTGAGCAGGGTGTGGGCCAGGTGCCACGAGCGCTCGACGATGGCGTCCTCGTGGGGCCCGAAGATCGGGAGCACCTCGGCCACCACGTGCTCGAGCCGCTCGAGGGCCTGGGCCCGGCCCGTCGGCCACCAGCCGACGGGATCGGCGCCGAACCCGAGCCTATCGAGCTCGGCCAGCACCGCCCGGTCGAGGTGGTCGAGGTCCCAGCGGCGGGGCGTCGGCCAGGGCGTGGCCTCTTTCGGCGGAGGCTCCCGGTTGTCGGCGTCGTAGTTCCACCGGCCGCCCACCGGCTGATCGCCGTCGACCAGGTAGCCGAGGCGGGTCCGCTGCCAGCGGTAGAAGTCCTCCATCCGGAGCCGCTTGCCCGCCCGCTGGTGGGCCCACGCGGCGAACTCGTCCTCGTGGCAGAGGAACTGGTTCGACCGGACGGAGCGCACGTCGGCGGCCGCCACGAGGGCGCGCGCCCGCCGCGAGAGCGGCTCGGTGGCGACGACCTCGTCGGGGGCCGCGGCCGCGCGGTGCGCGGCCAGGCCCGCTCGCAGCGAGGGCGCTCGGCGGAGATCGACGTCGAACCCGTCGTCGGCGAGCTCGGCCGCGAACCGTCGCATCGCCGTCAGCACGAGGTGGGTGCGCTGGCGGTGGCGCCGCCGGGCGACCAGCTGCTCGCTCTCGACGAGGAGCACCCGGTCCTCGCCCGGCACGGCCTCGGCGAGCGCGCCGATCTGGCGGTTGAGCTGATCGCCGAAGACCCACACGGTGCGCGCCACGGGCACCTCCTGCCCGTTCGGGGCGCCGGGCAGCACTCCCCCTAGCCTGCGGCCATGACCGCTGCGATCGAGGACGCCACCGTCGACCCGCTCGAGGCCAGCCGAAGGCGGATGGCGGCGATGCTGCTGTTCATGGGCATCGCCCACGTGCTCGTGCCCGAGCCGTTCCTCAAGATCATCCCGAAGGCCCTCGGCGCGCCGCGGTTCTGGAACCTCCTCGCCGCGGCGGCCGAGACCACCGCCGGCGCCCTGCTGCTCTCGGGCGATCCCGAGCGACGCCGGCTCGGGGGCTGGCTCGCCCTCGCCACGATCGTCGGGGTCTACCCGGCGAACATCGACATGGCGCTCAAGGCCGGGCCGCCCACGAGCCCGTACGCCATCGGCGCGTGGCTCCGGCTCCCCGGCCAGCTCCCGATGATCCGCACCGCCTACCGCCTCGCCCGCGCCTGAGCCCTCGGAGCGCCCGAGGTTCGGGCGATCTCGTTCGCCGGGCGGGCACCATCGCCCGAACCCCTCGGGGTCCGGCCGTCCGTCGCCCCGGCGGTACCCTCGCCCGGTGCGCAGCGACACCGTGTCCGAGACCTTCGACCCCACCGCCTGGCGCCCGGTGCCGGGCTTCGAGGACCTCGCCGACATCACCTACCACCGGGCGGTCGACGTGGGGTGCGTGCGCGTGGCCTTCGACCGGCCCGAGGTCCGCAACGCGTTCCGCCCGTCGACCGTCGACGAGCTCTACCGGGTGCTCGACCACGCCCGTCAGAGCGCGGACGTCGGGTGCGTGCTGCTCACCGGCAACGGGCCGGCACCGAAGGACGGCGGCTGGGCGTTCTGCTCCGGCGGCGACCAGCGCATCCGCGGCCGCGACGGCTACCGCTACGCCGAGGGCGACACCGCGGCCTCGATCGACCCCGCCCGCTCGGGCCGGCTCCACATCCTCGAGGTGCAGCGGCTGATCCGAACGATGCCCAAGGTGGTGATCGCCCTCGTCAACGGCTGGGCGGCCGGTGGCGGGCACTCGCTGCACGTCGTGTGCGACCTGACGCTCGCCAGCCGCGAGCACGCCCGCTTCAAGCAGACCGACGCCGACGTGGCCAGCTTCGACGGCGGGTTCGGCTCGGCCTACCTGGCCCGGCAGGTGGGCCAGAAGTTCGCCCGCGAGATCTTCTTCCTCGGCGACGTCTACTCCGCCGAGGACGCCCACCGGATGGGCATGGTGAACCGGGTCGTCGACCACGCCGCCCTCGAGGCCGAGGGGCTCGAGTGGGCCCGCAAGATCCTCGGGACGTCGCCCACCGCGCAGCGCATGCTGAAGTTCGCCTTCAACCTCAGCGACGACGGCCTCGTGGGCCAGCAGGTGTTCGCCGGCGAGGCCACCCGCCTCGCGTACGGCACCGACGAGGCTGCGGAGGGCCGCGACTCGTTCCTCGAGAAGCGCGACCCCGACTGGTCGCCCTTCCCCTGGCACTACTGAGCGGCTACCGGCGCCCCTCGCGCCGCAGGTGGGTCGCCGGCCACGAGCCAGGTGCGTCGGTTCGACCTCGTGCCCTCCTCGACCCCGGCGAGCGCCATCGCCAGCGCGGCCACCTCGTCCTCGGTGAGGCTCGCCCGCCGCGGCACGGTCAGCCGCCCGGCGTGGCGGCGACGACGTCGATGGTCGCGAACCCCGCGAGGAAGGCGTCGATGTCGCCGTCGAGCGAGCCCTCGGGCGCGGTCGACGTGCAGTCGGGCGCCCCGAGGGAGGCGGCTCCGTCGCCGTCCACGTCGGTCTCGACCTCCAGCAGGCCCCGCAGCTCGCCCTCGTCGCAGCTCGGGACGTTGAGGTTGGTGACCTCCACCGGCGCATCGCCGGCGGCGAGCGCGTCGCGGTGCTCGGCGACCCAGTCGAGGATCAGGGGGACGGCGACGTCGTAGTCGAGCTCGTCGGCGAGGCCCTGGCTGGTGGCGAGGGCCGGCACGCCGAACGAGACGGCCTTGCGGGCGGCGCCGACCGTGCCGGAGGCATCGACCACCGGCCCGAGGTTCTGGCCCTCGTTGATGCCCGTGACCACCAGGTCGGGCTCGACGCCCATGGTCTCGAACGCGTACCGCACGGAATCGGCCGGGAAGCCCTCGACCGCGGTGGCCGGGTGCCCGCTGCGGAGCTCGACCTCCTCGGCCGTGAGCTCGCCCTCGGTCTCGCTGCCGCCCGTCCCGCTCTGCTGGGTGGCGGGGGCGACCACCGTGATCTCGACGTCGTCGAGCGTCGAGAGGCCCTCCACCAGGGCGTCGATGCCCTCGGCGTCGTAGCCGTCGTCGTTGGCGACCAGGATCTCGAGCGGTGGCGCCGCGGTGGCCGCGGTCGTCGTCGCGTCGCCGGCGGGCTCGGTGGACGAGGCGTCGCTGCCTCCGTCGGAGCTGCACGCGGCGAGCGGCAGGAGCAGCGCGAGCGCGACGAGCGCGCCGCGGCGGACCGAGCGGTGACGTGGGTTCCCCATGGCGGGCGAGCGTAGGGCGTGGGTCAGCGGGCGCCGCGGAGCAGCACGCCCGGGTGCTCTCCCGTGGCCTGGCCATCGCGGAAGGTCACCGCGCCGGACTTCACCGTGGCCACGTAGCCGTCGGCGCTGCACGATGCGGCGGCCGCCCGCCGGCAGGTCGTGGCGGACCTCCGGTCCGTGGAGGCGGAGGTTGTCGAAGTCGATCACGTTGACGTCGGCCACGTAGCCGGGGGCGAGGACGCCGCGATCGCCGAGGCCGTAGAGCTCGGCGGTGCCCCGCGTCTGGCGCTCGACCACGAGCTCGAGGGGCAGGCGCTCGCCCCGGGTCCGATCGCGCACCCAGTGGGTGAGCATCCAGGTGGGCATGGACGCATCGCAGATGGTGGCCACGTGGGCGCCGCCGTCGGCCAGGCCCAGCACCGCCGCCGGGTGCAGGATCATCTCGCGCGTCGGCTCCGAGTGGCCGTCGCTGTAGTTGAGGATCGGCAGGTAGAGCAGGCCCTGGCCGTCGTTGGCGAGCATGGCGTCGAGCGCCACCTCGAGGATGGACCGGCCGTTGGCCGCGGCCACCGCCGCGATCGACGCCTCGGGGCCGGGCTCGTAGTCGGGCGGGTCGCCGAGCAGGAACGTCCGCTCGGCGGCGTGCTGGAGGATCTTGGCGGTCTGCGGGTCGGGCTCCCACCCGAGCAGGGCGGCCCGCCCCTCGGCGGTGCCGAACCACGCCGCCTTCTCGGCCGCGGTCTTCCCGGCGAGCGCCTGGTACACCGGGATCTGGTCGAAGAACGAGTAGGTCGCGTCGAAGCCCGACAGCATCCCGGTGGGGCGACCGGCCACCTGGGGCACGAGGCGGGCGCCGGTGGCCACCGCGGCCGCAGACTCGTCGAGCAGCTCGCCACAGGTCGGGCGCGCTGTCGACCTGGAGCATGGCGAAGGTGACGGGCCGGCCGATCGCCTCGGCCAGCTTGCGCATCCACGCCACCTCGGTGGCGGGCGCCGCCAGATCCTCCCCGGCGACGCCGGCGGGCGCCAGCTCGAACACGCCGGTGCCCAGCTCGCCCAGCACCCGACCGATGCCGAACAGCTCGTCCTCGGCGGCGAAGGTGCCCGGCACCGGCTCCCCGTCGATGGCGCGGTGGGCGATGGTGCGGCTGGTGGAGAAGCCGAGGGCGCCGGCCTCGATCGCCTCCCGCACGATCGCGGCCATGGCCTCGATGTCGTCGGGCGTGGCCGGCTCGTTGCGGGCGCCCCGCTCGCCCATCACGTAGGCCCGAACGGCGCCGTGGGCGATCTGGGTGCCGACATCGGTGGTCCAGCGCTTGCGGTCGAGGGCGTCGAGGTACTCGGGGAAGGTCTCCCACTCCCAGGTGATGCCCTCGGCGAGGGCGGTGCCCGGGATGTCCTCCACGCCCTCCATCAGGCCGATCAGCCAATCGTGGCGGTCCGGCGCGGCCGGCGCGAAGCCCACGCCGCAGTTGCCCATCACCAGCGTCGTGACGCCGTGCCAGGAGCTGGGGGCCAGGTCGTCGTCCCAGGTGGCCTGCCCGTCGTAGTGGGAGTGGATGTCGACCCACCCCGGCGTCACGAGCGCGCCGTCGGCGTCGACCTCGGTCGTGCCGGCGTCGGCGACCTGGCCGACCGCGACGATGCGGCCGCCGTCGATCGCCACATCGGCCGTCCGGGCGTCGGCCCCGGTCCCGTCGACCACCGTGCCGCCCCGGATCACCAGCTCGTGCGCCATCGCGCTCCCCTGTTCGTCGTCCCCTCGGACGAGGCCACGCTACAAACCGCCGGGCCGCGGCGCTCGGGATCCGATCGGCGATCATCGGACGGTGCAACGGATCGAGCGGCGAGCGCGTCACTGAAGCGATGGGCACCGCACCGCTCCCCGACGCCGCCGAGCCCGAGGCGCGCTGGCCCGACGACCTGGTCGCCCTGTACCGCGACCGCTGGGAGGCCATGGTGCGCGTCGCCACGCTCCTGCTCGGCGGCCGGGCCGAGGCCGAGGAGGTCGTGCAGGAGGCGTTCGCGGCGCTGGCCCCCCGCTGGAGCGCCGTGGAGGTCCCGGCCGCCTACCTGCGTCGGAGCGTGGTCAACGGCGCCACCGGGGTGCTGCGCCGGCGCCGGACCGCCGAGGCCCACGTGCCCGACCCGCCGCCTCCCGAGGCTCCCGACCAGCTGGTGGAGCTGCGCGACGTGCTGCTGGCGCTCCCCGAGCGCCAGCGTGCGGTGCTCGTGCTCCGCTACGTCGAGGGCCTCGACGACGACGCCATCGCCTCGACCTTGGGCTGCCGTCGCGCCACCGTGCGCTCGTCGGCCGCCCGGGGCCTCGCGGCCATCCGAAGGGAGCTGACGTGATCGACCTCCGCACCGACGAGGGCATCGGCGAGGCGCTGCGCGCCATCGCCGCCTGGCCGGCACCCGAGCCCGACGGTCGACCCACCTCCATCGCCCCCGTCCCGCCGATCGCGCCGGCGGGACGGGAGCGGCGGACGAGGTGGGCCGTCGCCGCCGCGATCCTGGCGCTCGGGCTCGTGGCCGGCGCCCTGGCGCTGGCCGGCCGCGATCGCACCGTCGTCGCCGACGGCGCGTGGCGGCCGATGGCCCCCAGCCCGCTCTCGGCCCGGTTCGCCCCCATCTCGCTCTGGATCGGCGACCAGCTCCTCGTGTGGGGCGGCCACGACGCCGACGGCACCGAGCTGGCGGACGGCGCCACCTACGACCCGGCCACCGACCGCTGGACCGAGATCGCCGACCAGCCGTTCCCGTACGAGCGCCGGGCCGGCTCGCCGATCGGCGCCACCGACGGGTGGTGGTCGACCTACCCGACCCCCGGCGCCTGGTTCCAGGGCAAGGCGTGGTTCGTGCTGACCTCGCAGGACGACGCGTGGGGATGGGACCTGGTCAGCTACGACCCGGCGGTCGACCGCTGGGAGCAGGTCGACCGCGCCCGCTTCGAGCAGCAGCCGAGCGACGCCCTGGTGATGACCGAGGGGACGGCGACCGTGCAGCAGGTCGCGTCGCTCGTCGTCCACGACGGTCGGCTCGTCGCCTTCGGCTGGCACTCGCAGCGCTCCGAGTACGGCTGGGCGTCGTTCGACCCGGCCACCGGCGCGTGGGGCCCCTTCGCCGGCGTGCCCGGCAGCGGCCTGGACTACGGCCTCAACTGGGCGACCACGGGCCCCGTGCTGGTGGCGGACCGCTACCTGGTCTGGGTGCCGAGCCAGCCGCTCGGCTCGGCACCGCGCTCGGGCGTCTCCATCGACCTCGACACCGGCGAGGTGGTGGACCTCGACGCCCCGACCGATCGCAACGTCCAGTGGGTGTCGGGCTTCGCCGCCGACGGGGTCGCCATCGGCGGCTGGACGCCGGGCAACCTCGCCGACGGCCGCCGCTTCGCGTCCCGGCTCGATCCGGCCACGGGTCGCTGGAGGCCGGTCGACGCCCTCAGCTCGGGCCCGGCGGAGGCGGCCGACGACGAGGGCGCCCCGGCCGTGGTGGCGGCGGGCGACGGGACGGTCGTGGTGGGCGGGCTCGACCGTCGCTACGAGGTCGGCGGGATCCGCAGCAGCCACGGCGACCAGGTGCTGGTGGACGGTCGGTGGCAGTGACTGCCCGAGGCGCCGATCGACCTGGCCCGAGCCGACCCGATCGCGGTCTGGACGGGCAGCGAACTGCTCGTGTGGGGCGGCGTCGCCCTCGCCGACGACGACGCGCCGACCGCCACCGTGCCGCTCGCCGACGGGGCCCGCTTCGTACCGAGCTGACTACCAGGGGTCGATGCTCGGGCGCTTCTTCCCCGCGCGCGGCGCGGGCGGCGGGGCCAGCGAGATGGCGTGGAGCACCCGGGCGCGCGTCTCGGCCGGGTCGATCACGTCGTCGATCTCGAGGTGGGCCGCCATGTTGAGCGCCTGGCCGTGGCGGTACGCCGCCTCGACCATGCGGTCGAACGCGGCCTGGCGCTCGGCCTCGTCCTCGATGGCCTCCAGCTCGCGGCGGAACCCGAGCTTCACCGCGCCCTCGAGGCCCATGCCGCCGAACTCGCCGGTGGGCCACGAGAGCGTGGCGATGGGCGCGTGGAAGCTCCCACCGGCCATCGCCTGGGCGCCGAGCCCGTAGCCCTTGCGCAGCACCACCACCACGTAGGGCACCGTCAGCGACGCAGCCGTGACGAACAGGCGCGAGAACCGCCGCACCTGCGCCGCCTCCTCGGCCTCGGGCCCCACGAGGAAGCCGGGCGTGTCGCAGAGCGAGAGGACCGGCAGGTCGTGGGCATCGCACAGCTGGAGGAAGCGGGCCGCCTTGTCGGCCGCCGGGGCGTCGATGGCACCGCCGAGCACGGCCGGATCGTTGGCGATCACGCCGAGCGGACGCCCCTCGATCCGCGCCAGGGCCGTGACGATGCCGGGGCCGTACGCCCGCCGGAGCTCGAGCACCGAACCGAGGTCCGCGATCCCCTCCAGCGCGGCGCGCACCTCGTACACCCGCTTGCGCTGCTCGGGCACGACGTGGCGCAGGGCCTCGGCCGGAGGCGCCTCCCACTCGTCGACGGGCCCCTGGAAGTACGACAGGTAGCGCTTGGCGACCTCGACCGCCTCGGCCTCGTCGGCCACCGGGAGGTCGACCACGCCGTTTGCCGTCTGCACGTCGATGGGGCCGATGTCCTCGGGCCGCACCACCCCGAGGCCGCCGCCCTCGATCATCGCCGGCCCGCCCATGCCGATGTTCGAGTCGGCGGTGGCGATGACCGCGTCGCAGCAGCCGAGCAAGGCGGCGTTGCCGGCGAAGCACCGTCCGGCGGCGATGCCGACCGACGGCACGAGGCCCGAGAGCCGGGCGAACAGCTCGAACGCGCGCGTGTCGAGGCCAGCGATGACGGGCACGTCGGTGTCGCCGGGGCGACCACCCCCACCCTCGGCGAACAGCACCACGGGGAGCCGCAGCCGCTCGATCAGCTCGATCAGGCGGTCCTTCTTGGCGTGGTTGCGCTGCCCCTGGGTGCCGGCGAGGACCGTGTAGTCGTACGCGATCACCGCGGTTCGGGCCCGATCGGGCCCGACCGCCGCCGTTGACGGTGCCCACCCCCGTGATCAGCCCGTCGGCCGGGGTCCTGGCCTGCAGCTCGTCGGTGGGCCGGCGCGACTCCTGGGCGGCGAAGGCGAAGCCGCCCCACTCCTCGAACGAGCCCGGGTCGCAGAGGTCCGCCACGTTCGCGCGCGCCGTGCGCTGGCCCCGGCCGTGGCGCTTGGCCACCGCCTCGGGCCGAGCCGCGTCGTCGAGCAGGCGCGCCGGCGCCGCAGCTCGGCCAGATCGGCCCGCCCCGACCGATCCGGCCGCCGGAGCGCCCGCATCCGCGCCCTCCAGCGGCGGGTTCGGCTCGTTCCGCGGCTCGGCAGACGGCGACGCCCACGGCGCGGAGGAGCTCCTCGCCCTGCGCCACCGCCTGACCCGGGCCCGCGGAGCCCCTCGATGCGGCCGTCGAGGTGGACGAGGAGCGGGTGCTCCATCTTCATCACCTCGAGCACCAGCACCTCCTGGCCCGAGCGGACCTCGTCGCCCTCGGCCACGGCGACCGACGACACCGTCGCGGCCATCGGGGCGAGCAGGCGGTGGGTGGTGGGATCGGGACCGGCCATGGTCGATGGGCTACCACGCCAGACTGGGGCCCACGCCGAACCCGACGACGGAGGTGCCCCGATGGCCGAGCTCGAACCGCTGCCCGAGGACTGGGACCGCGCCCTGGCGGTGGTGGCCCACCCCGACGACCTGGAGTACGGGGTCGCGTCGGCCGTCGCTCGCTGGACGGGCCAGGGCAAGCACGTGGCCTACTGCCTGGTCACCTCGGGCGAGGCGGGGATCGACTCGATGCCGCCCGACGAGTGCGCCCGGGTCCGCCAGGGCGAGGAGCGAGCCTCGGCCGCGGCGGTGGGCGTCGAGGAGGTCGAGTTCCTCGCCCACCCCGACGGCCTCGTGGAGGCGAACGTGGCCCTGCGCCGGGACCTGGCGGTGGCCATCCGCCGCCATCGCCCCGACATCGTGGTCTCGATCAACTTCCGGGAGTCGTTCGACTTCCCCGGCTTGAACCACGCCGACCACCGCAACACCGGGTGGGCCCTGCTCGACGCCGTGCGCGACGCCGCCAACCGCTGGCTGTTCCCCGGTGCCGGGGGCGACCCGTGGAGCGGGGTGCGCTTCGCTGCGTTCGGCAACTCGCCCCGGGCCACCCACGGGGTCGACATCGGCGACTCGCTCGATCGCGGCATCGCCTCGCTCGAGGCCCACCGCACCTACCTCGACGCCCTCCCCGAGGGCACCACGGGCACCGACCCCGAACCGTTCCTGCGCGGGATGGCCGAGCAGGTCGGTCCCCGCCTCGGCGTCCGCCACGCCGTCGCCTTCGAGGTCATCCCCCTCTGACGCCGGCGCGCCATGGCGGTTGCACCGGAGCCGCCCGGCCCGCCCACCCGAGCATCTGGCGCCGGTGCGCCCGGTCCGGGCGGGGTCGCTCCAGGAGCTCAGGAGGGTGGGAGGGCGTCGTCGCTGGCGCCGTGGCCCTCGCGCTGGCGGATCGACTCGAGGAAGCGGTGCACGGCGCCGACCGTGAAGAGCGTGCGGGCCGAGTCGAAGATCTCGAAGGCGTGCTGGGCGCCCGGGAGCTCGGCGTAGGCCACCGGCTCCTTCGACTCGGCGCGCAGCATCGAGACGAACGACCGGGCCTGCTCGACGGGGACGAGCGAGTCGTTGGTCCCGTGGATCACGAAGAACGGCGGCGCGTCGGGGCCGATCCAGCTCATCGTGGAGGCCTGCTCCCACACCTCGGGCGACTCGCGGCGGGTGGTCTTGAGGACGATCATCCCGAGCAGCTCCTCCATGTCGGAGCGGCCGGTGCCGTCGCGGTTGATCCAGTCGTACACGCCGTAGAACGGCACGGCGGCGGCGACCGAGGTGTCGGCCTCCTCGAAGCCGGGCTGGAACGCCGGCTCGTTGGCGCTGAGCGCCGCGAGCGAGCAGAGGTGCCCGCCCGCCGAGCCGCCGGTGATGCAGACGAAGTCGGGGTCGCCGCCGTAGTCGGCGATGTGGGCCTTCACCCAGGCCAGCGCCCGCTTGACGTCGACGATGTGGTCGGGCCAGGTGGCCCGAGGGCTCAGCCGGTAGTTGATCGACACGCCGATCCACCCGTGGTCGGCCATGTGGGCGAGCAGCGGCATGCCCTGCTGCTCCTTGTTGCCGACGATCCAGGCGCCGCCGTGCACCTGGAGGAGGACCGGCGCTCGACCGTCGAGCGGCAGGTCGGGCCGCTTCCAGATGTCGAGCTGGTTGCGCCGGCCCGCATCGCCGTAGGCGATGTTCGCGTCGGTGACGTAGCGCTTGCGCCACATGGTGAGCGGGCCCGCGGCGATGCGCCTGCGCACGATCACCGACTCGGCCCGCTCGGGGTGGGGCACCGCGCCGGCCACGAGGTCGTCGCCGAGCCCTCGCGCAGCGCCCCGGCGTAGACCTCGCCGGCTCGCGTGCTGTCCTTCCACACCTTCGCCAGCGCCGCCCACGAGCCCAGCGAGAGGCCGAGTGCCAGCCAGCCCTTGGGCCGTCGGAGCGCGCCGCCCCGCACGAACGCCGCCGAGGCGAGGGCCTGCCAGCCGATGGCGTGGAGGGGCAGCTCGGAGGTGAGCCACCCGGGGAAGAACGCCAGCACGCTCGCCCGGCCCTTGCGAGAGAGGGGCCGCACCGCGTTGGCGGTGTTGAGCGCGCCCAGCGCGGCGGAGGCCAGGTACGCCTGGGCGACCTGGTCGGGATCGGTGCGGTTCCAGCGCGGCATCCGACCAGTCTCGCCCCCCGGCCCGGCGATCTCCACCTTCGGTCATCCGAACGGCCGACGGCGCCGAAAAGGGCGAAGCAGATTTCCTCCATCGAGGGGGACGTCGGCCGATGGGAGGAGGTCGGGCGCGGGGCAGCGCGCTCGACGGGAGGACGTGGACCGTGGGGATGATCGAGGCCGACGCATCACCGAAGGCCGCCGCGGCCTCGGCCGCCACCTGGGCGACCGTCGCGGTCGGGCCCCTCGCCGGGGCGGCGGCGGTCGCGTCGTGCGGCGCCACCCCCGGCACGGTGCTGGCCCTCGCGGCGACGGTCGCGGCCGTCGGCGCCATCGCCGTCGGTGTGCGTCGCACCGGGGCCGCCACCGGTCGCGCCTGGCTGCTCATCGCCCTGGGCCGGTGCGGCCTGCTCGTCGCCTCGGTCGAGGCCGCGAGCGAGTCGACCATCGGCACCCTGGGCGCGGCGACGGTCGGCTACGCGGCCACCGGCATCGGCCTGCTCCTGCTCGCCGCGCACCTCACGCGCGTCTGGGACCGGCAGCGGTGGATCGACAGTGCGGCGCTGGCCGGCGCGACGGCGACGGCGGCGATCGGCACCTCGCTGGCGCTCGGCCACGGCGATGTCGCCGACCGCGTGCTGCTCCCGGCGCTGCCCGCCGTCGCGCTGCTCCTCGTCCTGTTCGCGACCCGCAGCCTCCTCGCGGTCCGCCCCCGGGGTCGGGCCCTCGTCCTGCTCACCGCCTCGCTGCTCGTGCAGCTCGTCGGCGAGGTCGCGCTCCACTGGGCGAGCCCCACCGGTGCCGTCCGGTCGGCCCTCGCCCTCGGCGTCGCCACGCTCGCCGCCGCCGCACTGGCCGGCGCCGGCCTGGCCCCCGACCTGGCGCGCGCCCCGCAGCGCACGCTGCCGTGGCGTCGGCTCGGTCGGGTGCGCTTCGCGGTGCTCGCGAGCAGCGTGGCGACGCCGCTCGTCGCGCTCGCCGCGCTGGAGGCGACCGGCCACGCCGACCCCGCTGCGACGCTGGTGCTGGCCGGTGGCGCCCTCGCGCTCGCCCTGCTCGGCCTGATCCGGGTGGCGGGGCTGGTCTCCTACGCCGACGTCCTGGCCGACGAGCGCCACCGATCGCGCTTCGAGGCCCTCGCCGACCACGCGAGCGACGCGGTCGCCATCCTCGCCGTCGACGGCACCATCACCTGGGCCTCGCCGGCGGTGCGCACCGTCATCGGCCCCGATCCCGACGACCTCGTCGGCGGCGACCTGTCCACGCTCGTCGGTGGCCCGACCGCCCGCGACCTGGCCACGCCCCTGGCCCAGCTCGCCGACCTCGAGCCCGGGTCCACGATGTCGATCCAGGCCCGGCTGGTCGACGTCGACGGCGGCGAGCGGGAGCTGGAGGGGACCGCCACCAACCTCCTCGCCGAGGCGGCGGTGGAGGGGATCGTGCTCGTGCTCCGCGACGTGACCGAGCGCGTCGCCATGCAGCGCCAGCTGGTCGAGCAGGCGTTCGTCGACCCCCTCACGGGCCTGGCGAACCGGGCGCTCTTCGTCGACCGGGTCGGCCACGCCCTGGCCCGCCCCCGCCACCACGACGACGGTGCGGTGGCCGTCCTCTTCATCGACCTCGACGACTTCAAGAGCGTGAACGACAGCCTCGGCCACCACCGGGGCGACGACCTGCTCGCCGCCGTGGGCCGGCGCATCGCGGACGCGCTCGGCCCGGCGGACACCGCGGCCCGCCTCGGCGGCGACGAGTTCGCCGTGCTGCTGGAGTCGACCGATGCCGAGGCCGCCGAGGAGGTGGCGACCCGCATCGGCGAGCTCCTCGCGGTCCCGCTGCTCGTCGGCGACCTCGCGCTCGCCGTGGCCGCGAGCATCGGCATCGCGCTGGCCCAGGGCCCGTCGGAGACGGCCGCCATCCTGCTGCGCAACGCCGACCTGGCGATGTACGAGGCCAAGCGGGAGGGCAAGGGGCGCGCTCGCGCCTTCCGGACCGAGATGCACGACCGCGAGCTGCGCCAGTTCACGTTCCGGTCCGAGCTGCGGTCCGCTCTGGAGCGAGGCCAGCTGCACGTCCTCTACCAGCCGATCGTGGACATGGAGACCGAGGCGGTGACGGGCGCCGAGGCGCTCCTGCGCTGGATCCACCCCGAGCGCGGCCCGATCTCTCCGCTCGAGTTCATCCCGGTGGCCGAATCGACCCGCGAGATCGTGCCGATCGGCCGCTGGGTGCTCCGGACCGCCTGCGAGCAGCTCGCCCGCTGGCACGCCGAGCTCGGCCCCCTCACCATGGACGTCAACGTCTCGGCGGTGCAGCTCCTCGACCCGGGCTACGTCGACGACGTCGCCGCCACGCTGCGCGAGACGGGGGTGTCGCCCGAGCACGTCGTGCTGGAGCTCACCGAGTCGATCCTCGTGCACGACGAGGAGACGGCCCGTCGCATGCTCGAGGACCTCCACGGCCTCGGGGTCCGCCTCGCCATCGACGACTTCGGCACCGGCTACTCGTCGCTCGCCTACCTCCAGCACTTCCCCATCGACATCGTGAAGATCGACCGCGCGTTCGTGAACCAGCTCGGCGACGCCGGTCGGGGTCGCTCGCTCGCGCGCAGCATCATCGCCATCGCCGGCAGCCTCGGGATCGCGACGATCGCCGAAGGCGTCGAGACCTCGGCGCAGGCTGCGGACCTGGCGTCGCTCGCGTGCGAGCACGGCCAGGGCTTCCACTGGAGCCGCCCGATCCCGCCCGAGGACTTCGCCCGGGTGGCCGCCCGGCCCGACGTGCTGCGCTAGCTACTCGACGAGCCGCAGCCCGCCCGGCGCGATCGACGCCTCCGGGTGGGCGAGGTCGACGGTGAACTCGGTGCGGTGGGCCGGGAACACGTACTGGCCGATCAGCACCGGACGCCCCGCCAGGTCGGCGGTGACGCGCTCGCACACGAGCACCGGCGACCCGAGCGGCACCTCGAGGAGCTCGGCGTCGGCGTCGTCGGCGGCGTCGGCGCCGATGGTCTGGGTGGCCCCGCCGAGCGGCACGGGCAGCAGATCGTAGAACGAGCGGTCCTCGACCTGGGCTCGGCTCAGGTGGGCGCCCAGCTCCTCGGGGCACCACACGGTGACCCGGGCGAAGGGCTCGCCGTCGGCGAGGTTCACGCGCACGACCTTCAGGGCCTTGTCGGCGCCGAGCAGCCCCCGGACCCGCGCCGGCGGGCGCACGAACGCGAACTCGAGGATCCGACGCCGGGAGGCCTTCCCCTCGGCCTCGAGCTGGGCTTCGATGGTGCCGAGGTGGGCGAGGGTCTGGCGCACCGGCGAGCCGGCCACGAACCAGCCGAAGCCCTGCCGGGAGTCGACCAGCCCCTCGGCCCGGAGGGCCTCGAGCGCCTTGCGGATCGTCACCCGAGAGGCGCTGTAGGTTGCCGACAGCTCCGACTCCGACGGCAGCACCCGGCCCTCGGCGAGCTCGTCGCCCTCCAGGCGGCGGCGCAGGTCGTCGGCGATGTCGCGGTAGCGGATGGTGCGCACTTGTCTCATAGTTGTATGCTTTGCTCGACGGCGCAAGCAGGCCCCGTCGTGACCGACCCGAGGTGATCCCATGGCTGTGACCGCAACGACCCCCATCGAGCTCGTGGACGCGGTGTACGCCAAGCTCCCGGAGCGGGTGGCGCTCGGGCGCCAGCGCCTCGGTCGGCCCCTGACGCTCACCGAGAAGATCCTGGTCAACCACCTCCGCGATCCCGAGACCGGCGGCCTGGAGCGAGCGGTCAGCTACACCGACTTCGACCCCGACCGCATCGCCATGCAGGACGCCACCGCCCAGATGGCGCTGCTGCAGTTCATGACGGCGGGGCTCCCCGAGGTGGCGGCGCCCACCACGGTGCACTGCGACCACCTGATCCAGGCCAAGGTCGGGGCCCGGATCGACCTCGGCGTCGCGGTCGACACCAACAAGGAGGTCTACGACTTCCTCGAGAGCGTGTCGGCGAAGTACGGCATCGGCTTCTGGGGCCCGGGCTCGGGCATCATCCACCAGGTCGTCCTCGAGCAGTACGCCTTCCCCGGCGGGATGATGATCGGCACGGACAGCCACACGCCGAACGCCGGCGGCCTCGCCATGGTGGCCATCGGCGTGGGCGGCGCCGATGCGGTCGACGTCATGACCGGCTTCCCGTTCAACGTCCGCTTCCCGAAGGTCATCGGGGTCCACCTCACCGGCGCGCTGTCGGGCTGGAGCGCGCCGAAGGACGTCATCCTCGAGGTCGCCCGGATCCTCACGGTGAAGGGCGGCACGGGGGCGATCGTCGAGTACTTCGGGCCCGGCGCCGAGTCGATCAGCGCCACCGGCAAGGCCACGATCTGCAACATGGGCGCCGAGATCGGCGCCACCACCTCGGTGTTCGCCTACGACGACACCCACGACGCGTACCTGCGGGCCACCCGCCGCGCCGACATCGCCGACGCCGCCCTCGGGGTGGCCGCCGACCTCCGGCCCGACCCCGAGGTCTACGAGCGCCCGGCCGACTTCTACGACCAGGTGATCGAGATCGACCTGTCGACGCTCGCCCCGCTCATCAACGGGCCCCACTCCCCCGACTACGCCCACCAGGTCAGCGAGATCGGCGCCACCGCCGCCGAGCAGGGCTGGCCGGTGGAGATCAGCGCCGCCCTCATCGGCTCGTGCACCAACTCCTCCTACGAGGACATCACCCGGGCCGCCTCCATCGCCCGCCAGGCCTCGGCGAAGGGCCTGAAGGCGAAGACCCGCCTGCTCATCACCCCCGGCTCCGAGCAGGTGCGCGCCACGATCGAGCGCGACGGGCTGCTCGCCGACCTCGAGGCCATCGGCGGCGAGGTGCTCGCCAACGCGTGCGGACCGTGCATCGGCCAGTGGGCCCGGCCCGACATGGACCCGGGCACGAAGAACACGATCGTCAACAGCTACAACCGCAACTTCCCGAAGCGCAACGACGGCTCGCCGAATACGCTGAGCTTCGTCACCTCGCCCGACACGGTGATCGCCCTCGCCCTCGCCGGCCGCCTCGACTTCAACCCGGCCACGGACGCGCTGCCGACCGAGGCCGGCGAGGAGGTCCGCCTCGACGAGCCCCAGGGCATCACCCTTCCCGAGCAGGGCTTCGACCCCGGGCAGAACACCTTCACGGCGCCGCCCGCCGACGGCTCGGGCGTGGAGGTCCAGGTGTCGCCCACCTCCGATCGCCTCCAGCTGCTCGAGCCCTTCGCGCCCTGGGACGGCGAGGACTACGTCGAGCTGCCCGTGCTGCTCAAGGCCCAGGGCAAGTGCACCACCGACCACATCTCGATGGCGGGCCCGTGGCTGAAGTACCGGGGCCACCTCGAGAACATCTCGGGCAACCTCTTCATGGGCGTCATCAACGCCTTCACCGGCGCCGACGGCACCGGCAAGGACCCGATCGACGGCGAGACCAAGGCCTTCCCCGACATCGCCAAGCACCTCCACGAGGCCGGCGTCAGCTGGGTGGCCGTGGGCGACGAGAACTACGGCGAGGGCAGCTCGCGCGAGCACGCGGCCATGGAGCCGCGCTTCCGCAACGGCAAGGTCATCCTCGTGCGCAGCTTCGCCCGCATCCACGAGACCAACCTCAAGAAGCAGGGCGTGCTGCCGCTGACCTTCGCCGACCCCGCCACCTACGACCAGATCGACGAGGACGACAAGCTCTCGTTCCTCGGCCTCGGCGACCTCGCCCCCGACCAGCCGGTGCGGGCCGAGATCGTCAAGCCCGACGGCACGACGGTCGCCTTCGAGGCGCTCCACACGATGAACGAGGAGCAGATCGAGTGGTTCCGGGCGGGTGGGGCCCTGAACATCATCCGCCAGAAGACGGCCCGCTGATGGCCCGGGGTCGCAAGCCGGTGCCCGAGGCGTCGACCGAGGACCTCGAGCTGTTCGCCTCGTTCGTCAAGGGCGAGCAGCGCAAGGTGCAGGAGGAGAAGGCCGCGGCGCGGCGCGCCCGGCGCGAGGCGGACGCCCAGCAGCGCCTGGTGGCCGCCAAGGACGCCGCCGCCGCCGACGTGAAGCGCCTCCGGTCGAGCGAGCGCGCCACCCCCGAGCAGAAGGCCGCGGCCGACGAGGCCTACAAGGCCGCCCTCGCCGCCCTGGTGGCCCACGAGACGGGCGAGGCCCCGGAGTGGGCCCCGGTCGCCGATGCGCCCGCCGACGACGAGGCCACGGGCGCGCCCGCCGGTGCCGAGGCCCTCGAGGCCGCCGACGCCGACGACCAGATCGCCGCCGAGGACGAGCCCGAGCCCGACGGCGACGGCTGACGCCCGCCGCTGGGGCGGGGGCCCCGCCGCTGGGGCGCGGGCCCCCGCCGCTCGGGCGCCGCTAGCGTTCGGGCCATGCTGCGCTCCCCTCGCCTCGCCCTCGGCCTCCTGATCGGCGCCCTCGCGCTGGGCGGCACGGCCTGCGGTGTCGAGGTCGGCGACCAGGGCCAAGGGCTGCAGGTCACCGACGCCACCACCACCTCGGCCCCGGGCCCCGAGGGCGCACCGAGCACCGACGCTCCCTCCGAGGACCCGGGCTCGACCGACGACGGATCGATCCAGGTGCCCGAGGGCCAGCGCGACCAGCTCGTGGCCGTCTACACCGAGATGGGCTTCACCGAGGACGAGGCGACCTGCCTCGCCGATCGCATCGTCGGGGCCGACTCGCTCGACCCCGGCGACGCCACGGCGATGATGGACCTCATCAACCAGTGCGACATCTCGATGTCGCGCCTGATGGAGCTGGGCGGCGGGATCGCGGGCGAGGACGGCGACCCGGGCGATGCCATGCGCAACAGCCTGGCCGCCGGCTTCCGGGCGAGCGGCCTGACGGACGACCAGGCGGACTGCGTGGCCGACGCCTTCGTCGACGAGTTCGGCGCCGACGCCTCGGCCGCCGGCGACCCGAGCGCCATGGCCGGGCTGTTCGAGGACTGCGGCGTCGACCCGGCCGACCTCGGCAACTAGCCGGGTCGCTCAGTCGGTCCCGGGCCGGCGCTCGCCCTCGGCCTCGGGGTCGCCCTGGTAGCTCGATGGCAGCGTCCGGGCCAGCTCCTCGGGCGTGGGCTCGTGGCGCACGCGGGCCTCGGCGGGCAGCAGGTCGACGAGCGCCGCCATGATCGCCCGCGTGTCGTCGTCGAGGTCCTCGCCGGCGAGCGCCACGGGCTCCCCGACCCGGATGCGGACCGTGGGCGGATGGCCGATCGCCAGCACGTCGGGGGTGCGCGAGCTCCGGGGCCACACCTTCTCGGTGCCCCACAGGCCGATCGGGATCACCGGCGCCCCGCTCATCGACGCGAGCTTGGCCGCGCCCCACCGACCCTTGAGCTCGGGCTCGAAGAAGGCCCGGCCGCGCGGGATGGTGCCCTGGGGCATCAGGGCGACGGCCTCGCCGGCCTCGAGCGCCGCCGCCGCCGCCAGGAGCGGCTCGTCCGAGCCGGTCCCCCGCTCGACGCGGATGCCGCCGAGCGCGCTCACGACCTGGCCCACGATGGGCGCGTCGAACACCTCCTTCTTGCCGAGGAAGCGGACGGGGCGCCCGGCCTGGGCGAGCGCCCAGCCGATGGCGAGCGGGTCGAAGTAGGAGCGGTGGTTGCCGACCAGGATGGCGGGGCCGTCCGTGGGGATCCGGTCGATGCCCCCCACGTCGAAGCGCACCCACGGGAACAGCTGGGGTCGGGCCAGCAGGTGCAGGGCCCGCTGCGGCTCGATCCCCGCCAGCTTCGGCACCCCGGCCGGCACGTCGAAGTGGCGGGTGGGCCAGCGCCGCAGCGCGGCCACCACGCGCAGCCGCGGGTCGGGGTTGACCGCTGTGGGCCGGCGCACGGCGGAGAGCAGCGGCAGGTCGTACACCGAGTCCGAGTACGCCCAGCTGGCCGCCACGTCGACGCCCTGGCGCGCCGCCCAGTCGCGCACCGCGGCGAGCTTCCCCGGGCCCCACACGAAGAACCCGTCGACCGAGCCGTCGTAGCGGCCGTCGGCCTCGCCGTAGCGGGTGGCAATCACGTCGTCGATCCCGAGCGCGTCGGCGAGCGGCTTCACGAGGTCGTAGGGGGAGGTGGTGGCCATCACCACCTTGCGACCCGCCGCCTGGTGCTCGGCGATGGCCGCCTTGGCGAAGCCCGGGACCTCCTCCACGAGCAGCTGGGCCGCCATGCGCCCGGCGTCCTGGACGAGCGACCGGTCCCAGCCGGCGGCCGCCCGGGCCATCTGCCGGGTGGCGATCATCGACGGGATCGTCTCGCCGATCACGTCGAACACCTTGAACACCAGGCCTTCGCCGGGGATCGAGCGGTCGGGCAGCACGCCGACCCGCTTGAGCATGGTCGAGAACATGGGCCCGCTGGCGCCCCGCAGCAGGGTCCGATCGAGGTCGAAGAACGCGGCCGGCTCCATCGCCGTGAGCCTAGGGCGGCACGGGCGAGGCGCCCCGCGGCACCGGTTGACGACCCGTCAGATCCGGGCCAGCCTGCGCTCCCCACCCTCCGGAGGTCCCCCGTGCCCCACCCCCTCGACGAGTACCCGATCCACCAGGCGCCGCTGTCCATGGCCCACGTGGTCAGCTCGGATCGCAACGCCTACGACCGGTGCTACTTCAACGCCCACGGCCGATCGGGCGAGCCCTTCCTCATCACCGGGCTCGGCATCTACCCCAACCTCGGCCTGATCGACGCCTACGCGACGGTGGGCCTCGGCGGCCGGCAGGTGAGCCTCCGCGCCTCCGACGTCCTCGAGGGCCACGACCGCCTCGCCCCGCAGGTGGGCCCGTTCCGCATCGAGGTGCTCGAGCCGCTCGAGCGGGTGCGCCTCGTGTGCGACGGCGACGACGACGGGATCGGCTTCGACCTCACGTGGCACGGGTCGTTCCCCGCCGTCGACGAGGAGCCCCACGTGTGGCGCTCCGGTCCGGCCGGGCGCGTGGCGCTCGACGCGCAGCGGTTCGCGCAGCTGGGCACCTGGGAGGGCGAGCTGCGGGTGGGCGGCGAGACCTTCACGGCCACCCACGACACCTGGGTCGGCAGCCGCGACCGCTCGTGGGGCATCCGTCCGAGCGGCGAGCCCGAGCCCCCGGGTCGAGGCGAGGAGGCACCGATCGAGGGCTTCTGGTGGCTGTACGTGCCGCTGCGCTTCGACGACTTCGCCGTGGTCGTGATCGTGCAGGAGGACCCCGACGGGTACCGGGTGCTCAACGATGCCGTGCGCATCTGGCCGGCCGCCGCCGGACGCCGGCCCGAGCAGCTCGGCTGGGCCCGCCCCGAGATCCACTACCGCAGCGGGACGCGCGAGCCCACGGGTGCCACGATCCACCTGACCGCCGGCGACGGCAGCCCGCTGGTGCTGGAGGTCGAGTCGCTCGGCTACGTCGCCCTCAACGCCGGCACGGGCTACGGCGGCGATCCGAACTGGACCCACGGCACCTGGCGGGGTCGGGGCTGGGTGGAGCCGCTCGACGTCGACATGGCGGACCCCGCCGTGGCCTCGATGGTGCCCGTCGGCCTCCTCGACCACGTCGGCCGGGCCACCCTCGACGGCCAGGTGGGCTGGGGCCTCTTCGAGCACGGCACCTTCGGCCGCCACGACCCGAGCGGGTTCGCGGACTTCGGGTCGGTGGCGCCCTAGCGCGCTCGCGGTCGCGAGCACCGATCGTCCGGGAAAAGTGAGACCGACCGGCCAGGGGGGGCCGGTCGGTCTATCGGTCTGAGCAGCAGGGGAACCGCTCGACCCGTCGCTCGAGGTTCGGGAGGGGGACCCGTTCACCTCGGCGGTCTTGTTGGTCAGAGCATAAACACTTGCAAGCAATCGTTCCAACAGTTGCTACCGATATCTGCCATCATGACGAGCGATGGACCTGCGCCAGCTCTCCGCCCTCACCGCCGTCGCCGACCACCGCAGCTTCTCGGCCGCCGCCCGGGCGCTGCACACCGTGCAGTCGAACGTGTCGACCCACATCGCCAACCTCGAGCGCGAGCTCGGTGCCGAGCTCGTCGACCGCACCACCGGCGCGCTGACCGAGGCGGGCGAGGCCGTGGTGCTGCGCGCCCGGCGCGTGCAGGGCGAGCTCGAGGCCCTCGGGGCCGATGTGGCCTCGGCGCTGGGCGAGGTGTCGGGCGTGGTGCGCGTCGGGGTCATCGGCACCACCGGCCGATGGCTGGTGCCCAAGCTCCTGGCGGCCCTGGAGGCGGCGCACCCCAAGGTCCGCCTGGTCGTGGTCGACGCCACCACGACCTCGCTCCTCCCCCAGCTCGCCTCGGGGACGCTCGACCTGGCGGTGGTCAACCTCCCGGCGGTCGACCCCGACGTCGACACGGAGGTGCTCTTCGAGGAGGAGCACGTGCTGCTCCTCGCCCACGACCACCCGCTCGCCGAGCGCGACGAGATCCACCTGGCCGAGCTGACCGACGTGCCCCTGCTGCTCGAACCGCCCGGCACCGGGTTCCGCGACGACCTCGACGCCGACGCGACGCGTGCCGGCGCCCGCCTCGTCGCCCAGGCCGAGATCGACGGCATGCGCCTGCTCGCCTCCCTGGCCTATCAGGGCTACGGCGCGGCGATCCTGCCGGCGAGCGCCGTGGTCGAGTGGACCGACGGCACCTGGGAGGCGGTCACCCTCACCGGCACCACCCCGCGCGCCGTCGGGCTGGCCACCCCCCGTCGGGGTCGGCTGTCGGCGCCGGCGCGCGCCACCGCCGATGTGCTCCGGGCCGTGGTGGCCGCCGAGGTGCCCGCCCGGCCGCGCCTCCACCTGCCGGCGTCCGCCCGCACCGACGCCGGAGCTGGGGCGACCCGCAGGTGAACGGTCGGTGACGACGATCGTCGGGCGGTACCGGACCCTCGCCCCGGCCGGTACCATCGGCCCCGGAAGCACGGCCGGGGGATCCCCGGAGACGAACCGGCCAACGCTGATCGCAACGAGACGAGGCAGGAAGACGCGTGGCTGAGAGCGTGACCATCACCGACAACCGCACCGGCGAGTCGATCGAGATCCCGATCGTCAACGGGGGCGTCGACGCCGGAGCGTGGAAGAAGCTCCTCGGCAACCTCTGGTTCGCCGACCCGGGCTTCACCCAGACGGCGGCCACGGAGTCGGCCATCACCGAGCTCGACGGCGAGGCCGGGATCCTCCGGTACCGCGGCTACCCCATCGAGCAGCTGGCCGAGCGCAGCACCTACCTCGAGGTGGCCTACCTGCTCATCTACGGCGAGCTGCCCACCGCGGAGCAGT
Source organism: Acidimicrobiales bacterium (assembly GCA_041394165.1). Taxonomy (GTDB): domain Bacteria; phylum Actinomycetota; class Acidimicrobiia; order Acidimicrobiales; family Iamiaceae; genus Aquihabitans. Next base: position 223,050 of record JAWKIT010000001.1, on the reverse strand, counting down.
ACGCCGACTGGAAGCACGAGATCACCTACCACACGTTCATCCACGAGAACGTGCGCAAGCGGTTCATGGAGGGCTTCCACCACGACGCCCACCCCATGGGCATGCTCGTGTCGGCCGTGGCCGCGCTGTCGACCTTCTACCCGGAGGCGAAGGAGATCCACGACGAGGCCGTGCGCGACAAGCAGATCGTGCGCCTCATCGCCAAGATGCCGACGCTCGCCGCAGGCGCCCACCGCTTCAGCGTCGGGATGCCGTTCGTGTACCCCGACAACCGGCTCGACTTCGCGTCGAACTTCCTGTCGATGATGTGGAAGATCGCCGAGCCCGAGTACCAGGCCGACCCGATCCTGGCCCGAGCCCTCGACATCCTCTTCATCCTCCACGCCGACCACGAGCAGAACTGCGGCACCACCGCGATGCGCGTGGCGGGCTCGTCGCACGCGGACCCCTACTCGGCGGCCGCCGCGGCCACCGCCGCCCTCTACGGCCCCCGCCACGGCGGGGCCAACGAGGCCGTCATCAAGATGCTCAACGAGATCGGCCACGTCGACGAGGTCCCCGCCTACGTCGCCGCCGTCAAGGAGGGCAAGGGCCGGCTCCAGGGCTTCGGCCACCGCGTCTACAAGAACTACGACCCGCGGGCCACGATCATCAAGAAGACCGCCTACGACGTCTTCGAGGTCACCGGCAAGAACCCGCTGCTCGACATCGCCCTGAAGCTCGAGGAGGTGGCGCTCGCCGACGACTACTTCGTCAGCCGGAAGCTCTACCCGAACGTGGACTTCTACTCCGGGCTGATCTACCAGGCGATGGGCTTCCCCATCGAGATGTTCACCGTCCTGTTCGCCATCCCCCGCACGGCCGGGTGGCTGGCGCACTGGAAGGAGCTCCTCGAGCAGGACCAGAAGATCGCCCGTCCCCGCCAGCTCTACACCGGCTCGGGCCCGCGACTACGTGGCGATGGACGCCCGCTGACCGCTCCCTCCTGGCCGTCCCCGTGGGCGGCCCCGCCGGTGCGGGTCGGCGCGCGCTCCAGCCGCCGCCGATCACCGGACCGGTCGCGAGCACGGGGTTGCGCGCCGCGGCGCGCGCCGTCGACTCGATCGTCGGGGTGGTGCTGGGCGCTGCGGTGCTCGTGGCCTTCGGCGACGCCTACCGCCTCTGGACCGACGCATTCCTGGTGTGGCTGGCCCTCACGCTCTACGAGGCGGTCTCGACGCGGCTGCTCGGCGGCACCCCCGGCAAGCGGCTCTGCGGCGTGCGCGTCGCCGAGCTCGACCGCCTCGGCCCGCCGTCCGGCGCCGCCGCGTGGCGCCGAGCCGCGACCAGCAGCCTGCTCCTGCTCCTGACGCCGCTCCTGGCGCTCGCCGGCACGCTGGCCATCGCGGCCTCGACCGATCCCGAGCGCGGGGACCTGGCCGTCGTCGGCAGCCTCGTCCTCGCGGGCTCGGTCGTCCCGTGGGCGCTCTGGCTCGCCAGCATCCTCGGCGATCCGCTCGGACGGGGCATCGGCGACCGGGTGGGCGCGACCATCGTCACCGCCGACCGCTACCCGGGCGTGGTCGCGGTGCGCGACCTCCCCGGCTTCGCCGATGCGGTGCGCCCGCCGCGCCTCATCCGCCTGGGGCGGGTCGCCGACGCCGACGTGCGCTGGCGCGCCCGCCTCCGACGCCTCGACGATGCGCCGGTGCTCGGCGCCGCCATCGGGCTGCTGGCCCTCGCCGCCAGCGTGCCGCTCGCCGGCGACGACCCGCGGTCGGTCCGCCTGGTGGTCCTGGCCAGCTCCGCCGCGTGGATCGTCCTGTTCGTCGTGGCCGAGACCCGCCAGATCGCCGCCACCGGCCGCACCCGGGGCCACGACCTCGCCGGGCTGGTGATCAGCCGGCGCGACCGCTTGGGCCCGCCGAGCACGGGCCGGTCGTTCGCGCGCGCCCTGGTCCTCGCCCTCACCGCGTACGTCCCGCTCCTGTGGCCGGTGCTCGGCGCCTCGCTGCTCATGATGCGCTTCGGTGCGGCCGGCCGAGGCCTCCACGACCTCGCCGGGGGCACGGTCGTGCTCGCCGACCCCGCGCTCTCGCCCGAGGCCCAGCGCCAGCGGGCCATGCGCATGCGGATGGGCCGGGTGGGCTGAGGTGGCCATCCCGATCCGCGACGACCGCAGCCGCGGGGTGGTCCCCTGGGCCACGCTGGCGCTCGTGGTCGCCAACGTCGTGGTCTTCCTGTTCGTGCAGCCGTCGGGGTTCCAGTTCGGGGCCCGCGAGGACGCGGTGGACCAGCAGCAGACCTGGCAGCTGCGCGACCGCGACGAGTTCCTGTACCGCTACGGCACCGTGCCCTGCGAGGTCGTCGGCCGCGAGGCCCTCGTGGCCGACCCGGCGGACTGCGTCGGGCCCCGCAGCGACTTCCTACCCGACGACAAGGCCATCCTGCTCAGCCTGCTGACGGCGATCTTCGTGCACGCGAGCATCGACCACCTGGCCGGGAACCTGCTGTTCCTGTGGGTCTTCGGCGCGCACGTGGAGCAGCGCCTCGGCCGCGCCAACTTCCTCGGGCTCTACCTCGGCGGGGGCGTGCTGGCCTCGCTCGCGTTCGTCGCGCTCCACCAGCGCTCCGCCGAGCCGCTCATCGGCGCGTCGGGAGCGATCGCGGTGGCCATGGGCGCGTACCTCGTGCTCGTCCCGCGCGGCCGGGTGCTCACCGTCATCGTGTCGGCGGCCATGCAGGTCGTCTACGTGCCGGCGGCGGTGGTGCTCGCCCTGTTCTTCGTCACGCAGTTCTTCATCGACGACGAGGGGGTGGCGTGGGAGGCGCACGCGGCCGGGATGCTCATCGGCATCGTCGGGGCGCTGGTGCTGTCGCGCGTGCCGGCCGTCCGGGAGCGGGGCCGCCAGCAGGAGGTCGACGCCGAGCTGCGGATCGGCCAGGAGTTCTGAGGTGGCGGGGGCGTCGCGCGCCGGGTCGCGCCTCGCGCACGAACCGGCGCTCGACGGCCTGCGGGGGCTGGCGGTCGCCGCCGTGCTCCTGTTCCACGCCGAGGTGCCCGGCACGACCGGGGGCTACCTCGGGGTGTCGGTGTTCTTCACGTTGTCGGGGTTCCTCATCACCCGGCTCCTGCTCGCCGAGCGGGCCGAGACCGGCGGGCTGGCGGTGGGCGCGTTCTACGCCCGGCGAGCGCGACGCCTGGTCCCCGCGTCGGCCGCCTGCCTCCTGGCCATCGCCGTGCTCGCCCACCTCGGGGCGTGGGGCACCGTGGCCGGCCTGCGCCGCGACCTCGCCGGCGCCGCCCTCCAGGTCTTCAACTGGGTGCGACTCGCCGGCGACTCGAGCTACGCCGCGATCTTCGCCGTCGACGGCGGCGGCCCGAGCCCCGTCGAGCACTACTGGTCGCTGGCCATCGAGGAGCAGTTCTACTGGGCGTGGCCGCTCGTGCTCGGCCTGGTCCTGCGCCGCCGCGGGAGCGGTCGAGCGCTCGCGCCGATCACGGCCCTCGCCGCGGCCGCGATCGTCGCCGCGCCCCTGATCGCCGTCGCCTGGGGGCCCGACGCGGCGTACTGGGCCACGCCGGCGCGCATCGGCGAGATCCTCACCGGTGCCGCCGCCGGGGCCCTCGTGGCCGAGCGCGGCGCCCCCCGGTGGGTGCGCCACCTCGCGCTGCCCTCGCTCGCCGTCCTGGCGCTCGGCGTCGCGGTGCTGCCGGCGGGCCGGGGGCCGGCCTACGCCGGTTGGTTCCCCGCCCTGTCGCTCGTGACCGCCGCCCTGCTGCTGGGCCTCGCCCACGAGGGTCCCGTCCGGCGAGCGCTGTCGGTGCGCCCCCTGGTCGCCCTGGGCGCCATCAGCTACGGCGCGTACCTGTACCACTGGCCCCTGTACACCCTCATCGACGAGGCCCGCCTCGGCCTGGGCGGCACCGCGCTCCTCCTCGCCCGACTCGGCGCGACCGTCGTGGTCGCCACCGCCTCGCTGCACCTGCTCGAGCGCCCCGTCCGCGCCGCATCGCTCGCCCCCCGCCCCTCGCTCGTGGCCGCCGGCGCGGCGACGCTCGCGGTGCTGGCCGCGTCGGCGACCGTGCCCGCCACCGCACCCGTCTACGAGACGGCCGGCGATGCCGCGGCCACCGCCGCGATCGATCCGGAGGCACCGTCGGGCCCGCTGCGCGCGCGAGCCGGCCGAGGCCATCCCGGCGGCGGACGAGGACCCCGAGGTCCACTGGGCCCGCACCGACCTGGCGCCGCCGAACCCGAGCCGCCGGTGCGGATCGTCGTCTTCGGCGACAGCACGGCCAAGGCCACGGGTGGGGGCCTCGTGCGCTGGGCGGCCGCCCACCCCGACCGGGCCCAGGTGACCGTCGTGGGCGCCGCCGGGTGCGGCTTCGTCCGAGGGGGGACCCGCGTCTTCCCCGGACGCGAGGAGCAGATCCCCGAGGCCTGCGATCGCTACGTCGAAGAGGACGTCGCCGCCGCCGTCCGCGACCTCCGCCCCGACGTGGCCGTCCTGCTCACGGGCGGCTGGGACACGGTCGACCAGCGCTTCGAGGGCACCGGGCCGCTCGCCCCCACCGATCCCGGGTACCGCCGCCGCATCGCCGAGGGCTACGCCGACGTGACCCGCCGGCTCGTCGATGCGGGGGTCGATCGGGTCCTCTGGCTCGCCGAGCCCACCTCCGACCCGTTCTGGAACCCGGTGCCCTCGCCCCAGGAGGAGCCCGAGCGCCACCTCGCCCTCCACCGGGAGATGCAGGCCCTCGCGGCCGCCGACCCCGGACGGGTCGCGGTGGCCGACCTCGGCGGCTGGATGGCCGCGGCCGGCTGGCTCGACGACCACGAGGTGCGACCCGACGGCGTCCACCTCACCGCCGAGGCCGCGGAGGAGCTCGCGACCCGGTGGCTGGGCCCGGTGGTGCTCGCGGCCGCGCTCAGAGGGCGCTGAGCACGTCGATCACCACCTTGCCGATGCTCTGGTTCGTCTCGAGGTAGCGGTGGGCCTCGGCGATCTCGGTGATCGGGTACCGGCGGTCGATCACCGGGCGCACGGCGCCCGCCTCGATGGCCGGCACCACCTCGGCCGCGAAGCGCTGCGAGGCCGCCGCCTTCTCCTCGAGCGGTCGGGCGCGCAGCACGGTGCCCACCAGGTGGGCTCGCCGGGGCAGCAGCGCGCCGAGGTCGATCTGGGTGCGACCGCCGCCCATCACGCCGACCTGGACGATGGTGCCGCCGACGCGCAGCGAGCGGACGTTGCGGTCGAGGTAGTCGCCGCCCACCACGTCGAGCACGACGTCCACGCCACGACCGCCGGTGGCGGCCGCGACGGCCTCGAGGAAGTCCGCGCTGCCGTAGTCCACGACCACGTCGGCCCCGAGCGCCTCGACGGCCGCCACCTTGCCGGCCGAGGTCGTGGCGATGGCGCGGGCGCCGACGGCGCGGGCGATCTGGACCGCCATCGACCCGACGCCCGACGCTCCGGCGTGGACGAGGGCCCAGCCGCCCGAGCGGAGACCGCCCTGGACGACGAGGGCGTCGTGCGCGGTGATGCCCACCTCGGGCAGGGCCGCGGCGTCGGCCACGGCCACCCCTGCGGGCACCGCCATCAGCTGGCGCTCGTGCACGACGATGCGCTCGGCGTAGGCGCCACCGCCCACGATCGCCATCACCTCGTCGCCCGGCGACCAGCGCGCCACGAGGGCACCGGTCCGGAGCACCCGCCCGGCGAGCTCCATCCCCGGGACCTCGTGCGGGAGCGGCGGGCCCGGCTCGGGGTAAGCCCCGCCGCTGCAGCAGGTCGGCCCGGTTGAGCGCGGTGGCCACCACCTCCACCAGCGTCCTCCGGGCCGACGTCGGGCTCGGGCACCTCGGCCAAGGTCAGGACCTCGGGGTCGCCGTACTCGGTCAGCACCACGGCACGCATGGGCCGGACCCTACCGACCGATCGCGGCGGCCGGGCCCGGGGAGCGCTGGGTAGGGTCCCGCCCACCGTGGACTCTCGCTCCCCGCCCCTCGCCGAGCTGGCCGCCGAGCCGCGCCGTCGGTGCCGCCGGCCGCGGCCGATCCGCGAGACGGCTGGCTGATGGGCTTCGACCCGGCCTTCGCCCTCGAGCTCGCGGCGCGGCTGGATCGGGATGACCTGGCCCACCGACGTCGGCGGCGGCGGTCGCAGCCCGCTCGAGCGCTTCGTGGTGTACGAGGCGCTCATCGGCGAGGCGCCGCTGGCGGCGAGCTACTTCGCCGACCGCCAGATCGGCCCCACCCTGCTCCAGTTCGGCACGCCCGAGCAGCAGGCGAGGTGGCTGCCGGGGATCCTCGCCGGGACCGATGCCTGGTCGATCGGGATGAGCGAGCCCGACGCCGGCTCCGACGTGGCCTCCCTGCGCACGCGAGCCGTCCGCCCCCGACGGGAGCGGCGACTGGCTGGTCGACGGCGCCAAGGTGTGGACGAGCGGTGCGGCCCTCGCCCGCTGGTGCTACCTGGTGGTGCGCACGAACCCCGACGCCCCGCCCCACGCCGGCCTCTCCGAGCTGGTCGTCGACCTGCGCTCGCCGGGCGTCGAGGTGCGCCCGATCGTCGACGCCACCGGCGACGGCCACTTCTGCGAGGTCCGCTTCGCCGGGGTGCGGGTGCCCGCGGACCACCTCGTGGGCACCGAGGACGGCAGCTTCCGCCAGGTCATGCGCCAGATGGAGCACGAGCGGGGCGGCATCGACCGCCTCGTGAGCAACCACCGGCTCTACCGCGACGTCCTCCCCCTGGCCGACCACGGGGATCCTCGCGTCCGCCAGGAGGTCGCCCGCCTCGAGACCGGCTACCGGTTGGGCCGCCTGCTGGTGCTGCGCGAGGTGCTGGGCCAGGCCCCACCGCAGTTCTCGGCGGCGACCAAGACGCTGTGCACCGAGCACGAGCAGGCGGTGGCGGCCTTCTGCGGCCGCGTGCTCGGCGCCCGGGCCCAGGCGGGCGACGACGACCTCGCCCGGCGCGTGGCGCGCGGCCTCGCCTACGCGCCCGCCTACACGATCATGGGCGGCACCACCCAGATCCTGCGGACGATCCTCGCCGACCGCGTGCTCGGGCTGCCCCGGGTCTGATCAGGCCAGCCGGCGGACCTTCGGCCGGGTGTCGGCCACGTGGGGCGCCAGCGCGATCCGGGCATCGGTGATGGCGGCGGCCCCGTCGACCACGAGGACCGGGTTGAGGCGGACGGCGACGATCTCGGGCACGGCGTCGGCCAGCGCGGCCAGCCGGACGACCAGCTCGACCAGCGCGGCGCGCGCCGACGGGCCCAGCTCGGCGAGCAGCGCCGCCATGGGGCTGGCGTCGACCAGCCGCTCGGCATCGGCATCGGTGACCGGCAGGATCTGCAGCGCCTCCTCGGCCACCCGCTCGGCCATCGAGCCGCCCGGTCGAGGGTGAGCACGTCGCCCAGGACCTCGTGGCGGTACACGCCCACCCGGCACTCCACGCCCTCGGGCACCATGACCTGCACGATGGTGGGGCACATGGCCTCGCCGAGCAGTCGCACATCCGGCGGTGCGCTCGACGCACCTCGTCGTCGCCGTGCACGTCGAGCGACGCCCCCCGCCTCCGTCTTCGAGAGCCGCTCGAGGCCCGACGCCTTCAGCGCGACCGGGTACCCCAGCCGTCGGGCGGCCTCGACCGCGGCGTCGACGTCGTGGGCCAGCTCCTGCGGGGCGGGGTGCAGCCCGGCCGCCGCCAGCAGCTCCTGCGCCTCCAGCGGCCCGAGCCATCGGCGGGGCCGCGCCGCGCCCGACGGCGTCGGGAGGTCCGAGAGCCAGCCGGCCACGCGCTCGCGGGCGCGGGCGACCTCGGCCGCATCGAGCTCGAGCAGCTCCCCCACCGGCTGGGCGCGCCACGCGGCGTAGCGGGCGACGCGGGAGAGGGCGAGCGCCGCCTCCTCGGGGAACGGGAACTCGGGGACGCAGCCGTCGTCGTCGGCGAGCAGCCCGCGCCGGTGCTCGCCGAGCATGCACGCCACGGTGGTGATCGCACCGGCGTGCGCCGCGGCGGCGCGGATGGCGGCGCCCACGCGGCGGTAGTGGCCCACCAGCGCAGGGGCGTAGACCACCAGCACCGCGTCGACCTCGTCGGCGCGGTACACCTCCTCGAGCGCCTGCGTGAAGTGCTCGGGCTCCACCTCGTTGGACAGGTCGACCGGGTCGGTGGGCTCGAGCCCCACCGCCCGCAGCGCGTCGACCGCCAGCCACGCCGGCCCCCAGGAGTTGGTGACCACCGCGACCCGCCGCCCGCGCGGCAGCGGCTGGCCGGCCAGCAGCGACGCCGTGTAGAGCATCTGGGTGAGGTTGTCGGTGCGGATGATGCCGGTCTGCTCGATGAGCGCGGCGGCCGTGGCGTCGGGCGGCCAGCCCTCGGGCTCGTGCCAGCCGTGCGCCGAGGCCCCGCCCACCTTGACGGCCACGACGGGCTTGGTCAGCGACAGGGCTCGCGCCGTGCGCGAGAAGGCCGACGGGTTGCCGAACGACTCGAGGTAGCACATGACCACGTCCGTGCCCGGGTCGTCCTGCCAGTAGCGGAGCAGGTCGTTGCTGGAGACGTCGGCCTTGTTGCCCACCGCCGCGAACGTGGAGATGCCGAGGCCCAGCTGGCGGGCGGCGTCGATGATCGCCGCGCCGATGACGCCCGACTGGGCGACGAGCCCCACCCGACCCGGGATCGGATCGACCGGGACGAAGGTGCCGTGCATCCGCACCGCGGGGTCGGTGTTGATCACCCCCAGCGCGTTCGGCCCGATGAGGCGCATCCCGTGGCGGCGGGCGTAGGTCACCAGCTCGTGCTCGGCGGCGTCGCCCGCCTCGTCGCGGTCGGCGAAGCCCGACGACAGCACGACGAGGCCCTGCACCCGCTTGAACGCGCACTCCTCCGCGACGCGCAGCACCTCGTCGGCGGGGACGGCGATGATGGCGAGGTCGAGCTCGCCCGGGACGTCGAGCACCGAGCGCCAGGCGCGGACGCTCCCACCACGTCGGCCGACCGGTTCACCGGGTACCGGGCCGTGGAAGCCCCAGCGCACGAGCTCGTGGAACACCTGGTGGCCGATGGTGCCCGGCGTCCTCGGCCGCCCACCGCGATCGACGTGGGCTCGAGCAGGCGCTTGACCGAGCAGGCCTCGGCCGTCGCCGCCCGCTCCTCGATCGCGGCGAGCGCCTCGGGCGTCGGCTCGATGTCGAGGTCACCTCGATGACGCCGTCCTCGAAGCGGCTCGCCGCGGTGAATCCGGCCTGGGTGAAGACGCCGAGCATCTTGCGGTTCTGGAGCAGCACCGATGCGGTGAACCCCGAGATGCCCGCCTCCCGGGCGGCCTCGGCCAGGTACTCGAGAGCACGGTGGCCATGCGCGCCCGTGGTGCTCGTCGTCGATGAAGAAGGCGACCTCGGCATCGCTGCGGGCGCGGTGGCGGTCGTAGCGGGCCACGCCCACGAGGTCGTCGCCGATCAGCCCGACGAACGCCATGCGGTCGACGTAGTCGACGTGGGTGAAGCGCTCGACGTCTCGCTCGGACAGGCGGGGCCGGGGCGAGAAGAAGCGGAAGTAGATGCTCTCGGGCGACTGGCGCTCGTGGAAGGCGACGATGCGCTCGGCATCGTCGGGTCGGATGGGGCGCACGGCCATGGGGCCGCCGTCGGCCAGGACCACCTCGGCCTCCCACCGCTGCGGGTAGGCCTCCGTGCGCTCCGCGTCCTCGGCATGCCCCGAAGGCTACCGAGGTGACCTGCTAGGACCTTCCGGGGTGACCCACCGGCGCGTCCACGCTCCCCGTGCTCGACGCCGCGTCGATCCGTGCGGAGGTCGGCGTGGTCGTCCCCTTCGACGACGCCGTCCTCGCCGCCGCCGCGGGCCGCCGCCGCGGACCGAGCTGGCGCGACCGGATCGACCGGACCGACCTCGACCTCGTGACCATCGATCCGGCCGGGTCGTGCCGACCTCGACCAGGCGCTGGCGGTCGAGCGGCGGGGCGACGGGTGGCGGGTGCGCTACGCCATCTCCGACGTCGCCGTGGGTCGAGCCCGGCGGGGCCCTGGACGGCGCGGCGCGGGCGCCACACAGACCTACTACTCCCGACGCGGGCCCCGTTGCACCACCCGTGCTGGGCGAGGCGGCCGCCTCCCTGCTGCCCGACGGCCCGCGGCCGCGCTGCTCGGACGATCGACGTGGCGAGCGACGGGACGACCACCGACATCGGCCTCGAAGCGCCGCCACGGTGCGCTCGAGGCGCAGCTCACCTATGGCGACGTCCAGCGGTCGATCGACGAGGGGCGGCACGCCGGCTCCGGTCGTCGAGCTCGCCGGGCTGGGCCCGGCCCTGCTGGCGGACGCCCGCCGTCGCGGCGCCATCGAGCTCGGCCTGCCCGGCAGGACGTCGTGGCCGACGGCGACGGCGCGTGGACGGTCGTGCGGCGCGCCGACCTCCCCGTCGAGCGCTGGAACGCCCAGGTGTCGCTGCTCACCGGCCGCGCCGCCGCGGCTCATGCTCGAAGGGGCGTCGGCGTGCTGCGGACGCTGCCTGGACCCGGACCCCGACACCTTCCGCGCCTCGCCCGCCGCACCAGCCTCGGCGTCCGGTGGGACCACGGTGAGCACCCCGGGGCGGTGCTGGCCCACCTCGACGTGTCCCGCCCGGCCCGCGGCCTTCGCCGACCTGCGCCGAACTGCTTCGGAAGCGGCCTACACGACCTTCCGGGGACGACCGCCGGTCGACCCGGGCCACGCCGGCGTCGGCGCTCCCTACGCCCACGTGACCGCTCCCCTGCGCCGGCTCGTCGACCGCTTGCATCGGAGGCGTGCCTCTCGCTGGTGCGGGGCGGGCGCCCGCCCGCCTGGGTCGACGGCGCGCTCGACCCGCTCCCCGACCTGATGGCCGAGGGCGATCGCCGGGGCCGTGCGCTCGAGCGGGCCGTGGTCGACGCCACCGAGGCGTTCGTGCTCGCCGATCGGGTCGGGCACGTGTTCCGGCCTCGGTGCTCGGGCGGACCGCGGTCGGGCACGGTCGTGCTCGACCACCCACCGGTCAGGCCCGCTGCGGCGGCCGACCTCCCGCTCGGCGGCACCGTCCACGTGCGCTGCACCGAGGCCGACGTCGCCCGCCGGCGGGTCCGCTTCGAGCGGGTGTCCTGAGATCGGGTGGGTCGGGCACCTAACCTCGGTGCGCCCGCTCGCCAGGAGGCCCACCCCACATGATCGTCGTCACCGGCTACCTCACCATCGCGCCCGAGCACCGGGCGACCGCCGAGGAGGCCATCGCCACCCTCGTGCCGCTCACCGAGGCCGAGGACGGCTGCCTCACCTACCGGTACTCGGCCGACCTGCTCCTCCCCGAGCGCATCAACATCGTCGAGCAGTGGGAGTCCGAGGAGGCCATGACCGTCCACATGGGCGCCGCCCACTTCGCCGAGTTCATGACGGCCATCGGGCCGTGCATCGGCGGCGACGTCAGCGTGGTGCGCCACGACGTCGCCAGCTCCACCAGCTCTTCTGAGGCCGGCGCTCCCCGTGCTCCCCGTCCTCGCGCTCGTCCTCCGGCGCGCTCGTCAGCTTCGTCGGCTCGCGCCGCCTGCGCCGCCCCGAGCCGGCCGCCCAGGCGGCCTCCGTGGCGCGCTCGGTGGGCGGCAACCTGGGTCGCCGCCGGGGCCTGACGCCCGAGCTGCGGCGCGCCTGCTTCTCGGAGATGGTCCGCCACGTGCGGGTCGACCGCGAGGGCGCAGCGCCGCCCTCGCAGTACCTGCTCCAGCTGCACCCCGACGACCTCGCCACCGTCGACGACGCCCGCCAGTGGTTCCAGCGAGGGCCTGGCCGACGCCCTGCGCCAGGCCGCCGACGGCACGGGTGGCGCCTCGACGGACGCATCGGGCTCGACTGCGAGGCGGATGCCGGGCGGCGCCCAGGCGTGCCCGGCGCCCTCGCCGTCGCACCCGACGCCGGCGGCCGCGCCGAGCCGGGCGCGGCGCCCCCGCTCCCCCGACCGAGCCGGACGGGAGCGCCCGCGCTGCAGGTCCGACGGGTCGACGACGGCGCCGTCACCGTGCTCGCGGGCGGGGCCATCAGCATCGGCCGAGCGGCCGAGCGCGGGATCGTGATCGACGACACCCGCATCAGCCGCGACCACGCCGTGCTCGCACCGGCCCGGGGCGGGTGGACGGTGGCCGACCGCGGCTCGGCGAACGGCACGACCGTCAACGGAGAGCGGCTCGAGCCCCAGCAGGCCCGCCCCCTCGCCGTCGGCGACGTGGTCGGCCTCGGCCCCGTCGAGCTGGTGGTCGAGGCCGCGCCCGCCGGCCCGCCGGCGGGCACGCGCGCCCTCGACGACCAGGAGCGGACCCGCATCTCGGGCGAGGTGCTGCCCCCGCCGAGGCGGCCCCGCCCGTGATCCTGCTCCTCTGGCTCCTGGGCGGCCTGCTCCTCGGCGTCGTGGCCGAACGCCTGACGGGCGGCGGGCGCGCCGCGCCGGTCGACGACGTGGCCGCGGCGACGGGCGCGCCCCGGCGGCGCCGTCGCACCGGCCGCATCCTGGGCATCGGCGCCATCGTCGTGGTGCTCCTCCTCCTGGCCGGCACCGTCGGCGCCTACCTGTGGGCGAACTCGATCTTCCAGAAGATCGAGAAGGTCGACGTGAGCAGCCAGCTCGCCTCGGGCGGCGGCGGGGCCACCAACTACCTGCTCGTCGGCTCCGACAACGGCCGCCAGGGCGAGGAGCAGCGCGAGAACGTCGAGGGCGCCCGCTCCGACACGATCATGGTGCTGCGCGTCGAGGGCGACCGCGCCACCATGCTCTCGCTCAACCGCGACCTCTGGGTGCAGAACCCGGCCACGGGCGAGAACGGCCGGCTGAACGCCACGTACAACAGCGGGCCGGCGAACCTCATCCAGGCCGTGACCGAGAACTTCGGCATCCCGATCCACCGCTACATCGAGATCGACTTCGTCTCCTTCGCCGGGCTCGTCGACTCCTTCGGGGGCATCGACATCGACTTCGAGCACCCCGCCTTCGACCTGGCCTCGGGCCTCGACGTCAAGGAGGCCGGCACGGTGCACCTCGATGGCGCGCAGGCGCTCGCGTTCGTCCGGTCGCGCCACTACGCCGAGGTCATCGATGGCGAGGTGGTCCTCGAGGGCGGGCTGCCCGACGTCAACCGCACGCAGCGCCAGCAGGCGTTCCTGCGGTCGATCATGTCCGAGGTCGGCGCCAGCCGGAACCCCCTCGACCTGGGCCGGGCGGCCGACAAGATGTCCTCGGGCCTGCGGATCGACGACGACATGACGCTGCTCGACGCCGCCCGCTTCGCCTGGTCGATGGGCCGGCTCGATCCGCAGACGGTGGTCCTCCCGGTCACGCCGCGGACCACGAGCGGGGGCGCCGCGGTCCTCGACCTCCAGCAGCCCGAGGCCGACGCGGTCCTCGAGCAGTTCCGCTGACGGCCACCGGGCGGATCAGCGCCCGGTCCGCGACAGGTGGTGGTGGTCCTTGGGATCGGCCCAGTCGCCGCCCCAGCTCCAGCCGAGACCGACGAAGGTCCGGTGCACGACGCCACCGGGATGGATCGTCCCGGGTGCCCGCCGGCTCCGGTCGGCCCAGGGCCGACCTCGCTCCGGCACCACGGAGCCATCGGCGAGGACGCACGGGTTCTGGACCGGGTTGAGGTCGATCGCCGTGCCGAAGGCGTGCTCGGACCAGGTGGTGGTGCCTGCGACGCGCCGGGCGTTGAACGCCGAGGTGTTGTTCGCGGCCATCGAGGCGTCGTCGTCGCCGCCGTAGCGGTCGATGGGCTCCACGCGCTCGATCGGGAACCGAGCGGCGTAGAGCTCTCCGAAGGCCCAGACCACGTCGTCGGCGACCGACTCGTGCACGACGAGCTCGCCCCGGTGCGCGGCGCCGTCGAAGCCCCAGTGGTCGACGTGGACCCGGCGCAGCTCGTCGGGGCCCACCGGGGCGCCCGGACGCCAGGAGGCACCGAGGTCGGCCTCGGCGACCGGACCGACCGAGCTGCGGTAGGGCGCCACGGCGTCGTCCACGCCGGGCGGCGCGCCCCAGGTGGCGTCGAGCCCGCCCGTCGCTCCCGTCGGTCCCATCCCGGGCCACCCTACGGCCGGGAGTACCTTCGCGGCCATGACCGATCCGGCCCCGTCCGACGAGTTCGGCGATCGCCTCGCCGCCGCCTACGCCGCCGAGGGCAGCACCATCGAGATCGGCCGGGCGGTGAAGGACGGCACCGTCCGCCCGCAGGCGGTCGTGCAGGTGCCCACCGCCATGTGCAACCGCCACGGCCTCATCGCCGGGGCCACCGGCACGGGCAAGACGGTGACGCTCCAGCTGCTCGCCGAGCAGCTCTCGGCCCAGGGCGTCCCGGTGTTCACCGCCGACATCAAGGGCGATCTGACCGGGCTCGCCCGGCCCGCCACCCCAGGCGACAAGGTCACGGCGCGCGTCGCCGAGCTCGGCCTGCAGTACACCCCAGCCGGCGCACCGGTGCAGCTGTGGTCGCTCGGCGGGCAGGGCCCCGGGGTGCCGCTCCGCGCGGCCATCGGGTCGTTCGGTCCGCAGCTGCTCGCCAAGGTGCTCGACGCGACCGAGGCCCAGCGCTCGTCGCTGGCGATGCTGTTCCACTACGCCGACCAGCAGGCGCTGCCGCTGCTCGACCTCGCCGACCTCACGGCGCTGCTGAAGTACCTCACGAGCGAGGAGGGCAAGCCCGAGCTCAAGGAGATCGGCGGCATCTCGTCGCAGACGGCCGGGGTGCTCCTGCGGAAGATGGTGGAGCTCGAGCAGCAGGACGCCGAGCTGCTCTTCGGCGAGCCCCAGGTGGCGATCGACCACCTGATCCGCACGGCTCCCGATGGGCGCGGGGTGATCAACTGCCTCGAGCTCGCCGCCGTCGGGGATCGGCCGCGCTTGTTCTCCACCTTCCTCATGTGGCTGCTGGCCGAGCTGTTCGAGACCCTCCCCGAGGCGGGCGACCTCGACAAGCCGAAGCTGGTCTTCTTCTTCGACGAGGCGCACCTGCTGTTCGCCGACGCGCCGAAGGAGTTCGTGGAGCAGGTCGCCCAGACGGTGCGGCTCATCCGCTCCAAGGGGGTCGGGGTCTTCTTCGTCACCCAGCTCCCCGACGACGTGCCCGACGCCGTGCTCGCCCAGCTCGGCAACCGGGTCCAGCACGGGCTCCGGGCCTACACGCCCCGCGACGCCAAGGCGCTCAAGGCTGCGGTGAGCACGTACCCGATCACCGACGACTACGACCTCGAGGAGCTCCTCACCCAGCTCGGCATCGGCGAGGCGGTGGTCACCACGCTCCGGGAGAACGGGGCGCCGACCCCGGTGGCCTGGACCAAGGTCTGCCCGCCCCGGTCGCAGATCGGTGCGATCGATCCCGCCGAGGTCGATGCCATGGCGAGGGCGTCCGAGCTGTGGGCCACCTACGCGACCGAGATCGACCGCGAGTCCGCCCGGGAGCTCCTCGCGGCGCGGATGGGCGTGGGGTCGGCCCCGCCGGCGGCGCGGCCCGACCTCCCCCCACCCCCGTCGGACGCCGGCGCGCCGGGCCCACCCTCCCCCGGCGACCTGGTGCGCGACTCGGGCATCGAGGCCGACGACTTCGACGTGCAGGTGCCCCCGGCCCCGACGCCGAAGGCACCGAAGGCGCCGACGAAGCGCAAGGCCGAGCCCAAGCCCAAGGCGAAGGCCAAGGACGACGGCAACGCCGTCACCGACTTCCTGAAGAGCCGCGAGGGCCGGGCCACGGTGAACAACGTGGTCCGCGGCGTCTTCGACCTCCGCAAGAAGAAGCGCTGACCCCGCCCCTCCCAGCCTCCCCGCCCCTCCCCAGCCTCCCCGCCCCCGCCCCCGCTCCTCCCTACCCGTTGCCGCGGCGGCTCCCGCCCCAGCTCGAACTTCTGGCGTGGACCGGCCCGGAGCGGGCGCCGTCGCTCCAGAAGTTCCCCGAGGGAGGGAGCGGGAGGGTCAGCGCGGCGGCGCGTCGAGCTCGGCGCGTCGGCATGGCGGGGACGGTGCCGAGCCGGGCGACGGCGATCGACGCCGCGGTTGGCCCGCTCGAGGGCGAGACCCGGCAGCCAGCCCTCGGCGAGCCCGCCGGCCAGCACCCCGAGGAAGCAGTCGCCCGCACCGGTGGTGTCGACGGCCGTGGCGGGGAGCCAGGCACCCGGTGCTCGCCATCGGGCCCGACCGCCACCACGCCCTCGGCCCCGAGCGTGACCACCACCGCCTGACCATCGCGACCGAGGGCGGCCCGCCGCGCCGACCGGGTCACCGAGGACGTCGGCCACGGCGATGCCGACCAGCGGCGCGACCTCGACGCCGTTGACCACCAGCACGTCGGCCGAACCCGGCCAGGCGCTCAGCGCCCTCGACCGGTGACGGGTTGAGCACGGTGCGCCCCGACGCCGCGCCTGGTCGAAGGCGTCGGCGACCGCCTCGACCGGCACCTCCAGCTGGGCCACCACGACGTCGTGGCGCTCGACGAGGAGGTGCCGATGGCCAGGGCAGTTGGCGCCCGGGGCACGGTCACCGTGTTGGCGCCGGCGTCGTCGACGACGATGAGCGCCGTGCCGGTCGGGTCGTCACCGACACCTGCACGTCCTCGACGCGATGCCCTCGGCAGGCCACCTCGAGCAGCCAGCGGCCGTCGCATCGGCCCCGACGCAGCCGACCAGGGCGACGTCGACGCCCATCCGCCGGGCGGCCACGGCCTGGTTGAGCCTTGCCGCCGGGCAGGGTGCAAGGGTCGACCCTCGATGGTCTCGCCCACCACGGGATGGCGGGCGACCCGCCACGGACGATCGACGTTCAAGCTGCCCGACGGAAACCACCCGGGCATCCTGCCCTGCGCCGATCGCTGGGTACGGTCCGGGCCGCGGCCGCCCTACGCGCCCCGGATCCTCGTCGACTGCGACCCGGCCACGACGACGCCATCATGCTGATCTGCGCGGCAGCCCACGCCGAGGTGGTGGGCATCACGACGGTGAACGGCAACGTCGGGCTGCACCGCGCAACGCCCTGGCGTGACGGAGCTGCTCGGCTGGGACGTGCCCGTGCACGCCGGGGCAGCCCGTCCGCTCATCGCCCAGCCCGTCGACGCTCGGGAGGTGCACGGCGAGACCGGCATGGACGGCACCACGCTCCCCACGCCCACCCGCGAGGCGGGCGACGACGGCGTCGGCTTCCTGCTCGAGGCCACCCGCGCCGAGGAGGGCCTGTGGCTCGTGCCCACCGGGCCGCTCACCAACGTGGCCCTGGCGATGCGCCTCGATCCGGCCGCCCAGGCCGCCTCGCCGGCATCGCCCTGATGGGCGGCGTGCCCTGGGCAGCAACGTCACCGTGGCGGCCGAGTTCAACGTCTTCGCCGACCCCGAAGCCGCCCGCCATCGTGTTCGCCGCCACCGGCTGCCCGGTCCACATGTGCGGCCTCGACCTGACCCACCAGGTGTGCGGCAGCCCCGAGCTGGTGGCCCGGCTCCGGGAGGTGGGCGGCCCCGCCGCGCAGCTCTGCGTCGAGATCCTCGAGACCGAGCTGGCCGCCTTCGGGCGCTACGCGTCCTCGTCGCCGCTGCCCCCGCTCCACGACCCCGTCGCCCTGCTCTCGGTCACCCACCCCGACCTCTTCGAGCGGGCCCGGACCCCGATCCACGTCGAGCTCGGCGGCGCGCACAGCCGGGGCGCGACGATCGTCGACCGGCGCCTCGTCACCGCCCAGGGCACCCGGCCGGCCGAGGAGGACGTGGCCACGCACTGGGTCCACCACGTGGACGCGCAGGCCGCGCTCGACCGGATCGTCGACGCCTGCCGCCGCTGGAGCTGAACCGGAACCGATACGGTCGCCGGCCATGAGCAGCACGGGGGAACCAGCAGGTCCGTACGAGGGGTTCGACGGCCGGGTCGGACGCACGTTCGCCGGGTCCGAGGGGTGAGGCTGGCCCGAAGCGGCCCGCCCCGAGGGCGGGCGCCCCAACATCGTGATCGTCTGCTGGCCGACGACCTCGGCTTCGCCGACCTGGGCTGCGCTACGGCTCGGGAGATCCCCACCCCGAACCTCGACCGCCCTCGCGGCCGGCGGGCTGCGGTTCACCAACTTCCACGTCACGCCCATGTGCTCGCCCACCCGGGCGGCCCTGCTCACCGGCGTCGACCCGCACCGCGCCGGCGCCGGCCACGTGGCCAACTCCGACCCCGGCTTCCCCGGCTACGCCGCCGAGCTGGCCGACGACGTGGCCACCGCCGCCGAGATCTTCCGCGACGCCGGCTACGCGTTCGCGATCGGCAAGTGGCACCTCACGAAGGACAGCGACCTGTCCGATGCCGGGCCCCGGCACAGCTGGCCGTGCCAGCGCGGCTTCGATCGCTACTACGGCGTGCTCGACGCCTTCACCAACCTCCACCAGCCGCACCGCCTCGTGGAGGACAACCACACGGTCGAGGTCGACACCTACCCCGACGACTACTACGTCACCGACGACCTCACCGACCGAGCGATCGACATGATCCGCCACGCCAAGGCGTCGAACCCCACCCAGCCTTCCTCTGCTACTTCGCCCACATCGCCGTGCACGCGCCGCTGCAGGTGCAAGGCGGTCGGCCTCGAGCGCCACCGTGGCCGCTACGACGCCGGCTGGGACGCCCTCGAGCCGAGCGCCACGCCGACAGCTCGCCCTCGAGGGTCCTGCCCGAGGGCACCGGTCGCCCGCGCAACGCCGAGGACGGCGACGACGTCCCCGCGTGGGACGACCTCCGCCCGAGCAGCAGCAGCTGTTCGCCCGCTACATGGAGGTGTTCGCCGCCATGGTCGACTCCATCGACCAGTCGGTCGGGCGCCTCACGCCGCCCTCGAGGGCTGGGCGAGGCCGACAGCACCATCTTCCTGTTCCTCTCCGACAACGGCGCCTCGCTGCGCGAGGCGAAGCCCAGGGCACGACGGCGTACTTCCGCGGCCTGGTGTCGAAGAACGTCAAGGACCTCGAGGACCTCGACGCCGACCTGGCCCGGATCGACCTGGCCGGCGGCCCCAGACGCTCGTGCACTACCCGCGAGGTGGGCGATGGCGTCGAACACGCCGTTCCGCCTCTACAGATCAACACCCACGCCGGGGGCCACTCGGTGCCGTGCATCCTCCACTGGCCCGCCGGCCAGCGCAGGCGGCACCCGCGACCAGTGGGCCCACGTGACCGACCTGCTCCCCACGCTGCTCGAGGCTCACCGGCGTCGAACGGCCCGACGACGCCAGGGCGTCGCCCTCCAGCCCCCTGGGAGGCACCACGCTCGCGCCCGTCCTCGCCGATGCGGGGGCGCCCCACGCGCGGGGTGGCCAGCTCCTCGAGATGGCCGGCCACCGCGGGTGGTACGAGGACGGGTGGGAGATCGTCACCCGCCACGAGCCGCTGACGCCCTTCGGCGACCACGAGTGGGAACTGTACCACTCGACGAGGACCGCACCGAGAACGACCTCGCCGCCGCGCACCCCGAGCGGGTGGCCGAGCTGGCGGCCCTTTGAGGAGGCCGCCGCGCAGCGCAACCAGGTGTACCCCCTCGACGAGGGCTCCCGGCTGCGCTACGTGGTGCGGCCGCCCTACGACGAGCCGCTCCAGGAGCCGGTCCGGATCGTGGCCGGCACCCACACCCTCGAGCGCTACCGGTCGCAGATGCTGATCCAGTGGCGGTCCTTCGACATCGACGTCGAGCTGCGCTACGCCGAGGGCAACGCCGGCACGATCCTGGTGGCCCACGGCGACCAGGGCGGCGGCTATGCGTACGTCGAGGACGGCGGTGCTCCGCTTCGCTACAACGGGTACGGCCTGATGACCGAGAACCGGCTGCGGGCAGCGCCTCGACCCGGGCACCGAGCACCTCCGCCTCGCGATCACCGCCCCGGGGAGCTGGCGGTGGGACGTGGAGGTCCTGGTCGACGGCGAGGCGCGAGGGCACCTCGACGACCTGGTGATGCTGGGCGCGATGGCGCCGTTCGAGGGCATCGACGTGGGCGCCGACCGGCGCTCGCCGGTGTCGTGGGAGCTGTATGCCCGCCACGGCCACTTCCCCTGGTCAGGCGACCTCCGCGCCGTCACGTTCACGCCCGGCGACCGGGCGCCCGACGCGGGCACGAACTTCATCGACCTGCTCCGGGAGGTGGGGCTCCGCTACGAGTGAGCGGGGCGCGCCCGTCACCCGCACGGCGGACGGCCGCGGTTCTGCACTGTGCGAGGGTCGGGTAGGCGCCGGCCCCATGGCCGCTACCCTCGCCCGTCCGCATCGCCGTCGTCAGCGACTACGCCCTGATCGGCGAGGGCGTGCGCCGCTTCCTCGCCCGCTCGACGCCGCCGTGCGCCGTCGAGGTGGTGCCCTCCCGACGGCACGCCACCGCCGAGCCCCGTGGACGTGGCCCTCTACGACACGTTCGGGCGCACCGGGATCGACCTCGGGCACCTGCGCGACCTCCTGGCCGACCCGGCCGCCGCGGCCGTGGCGATCCTTGCTTCAGCCGCCCGCCGGCCGCGGCCGCCCTCGGCGCCGCCGGCGCCGCCGCCGTGCTCTCGAAGGCGGCGCCGCCCCGGCACCTCGCCGACGCGCTCCGGTCGATCGCGGACGGCGCCGAGCCGCCCGCCGCCCCCGCCGGGGTCGGCCGTGCCACCCGTGAGGAGCGGGGGTGGCCCGGCCAGCAGCTCGGCCTGTCGGAGCGGGAGGCCGAGGTGGTGGCCCTGGCCGCGCTGGGCCACCGCAACCGGGAGATCGCGGGCGCGCTCGACGTCAGCGTGGACACGGTGAAGACCCACCTGGCGCGATCGTTCCGGAAGCTCGACGTGCACAACCGGACCGCCCTCTCGGCGCTGGTCCACACCAGCGCCGAGTTCCGCCGGACGCCGGCGCCGGCGTAGCTCAGGCGCCGATCACCGGCGGATCGTCGATCCCCTGCTGGGCGCAGAGCATCTTGTAGAAGTCGAGCACCAGCTGGGCGTCGATCACCAGGTCGACGCTGCCGTCGTCGGCCAGGTTGAGGTTCGCGCCGTAGATGGCGAACCAGACGTCGGTCACCTCGGTGTTGGTCTCGGGGACGATCAGGGTGTGGATCGATCCGGCCGGCTCGAACAGGTAGGAGCCCGCCACGTTGACCTCGGGGTACTCCTCGTACTTCCACGACCCCGACTGGGTGAAGGCGAACACCTGGCCCGTGTGCTTGTGCTTCTGCACCTTGACCCCCGGGGCGAAGCGGTTGCGGATCACCCAGAGGCCGTTGGGGATGTCGACCTGGAGGACCTGCAGCTCCACACCCGGCTCGAGCTCGACGAAGGGCAGCTCGTCCTCTCCACGGTGCAGGGCGGCGGGGATGTCGGTGAGGCTCATGTCCCCAGCCAACCACGTCGGCGGGTACCGTGCCCAGCGATGCCCGATGCCGCCGAGCACCCCGCTCCCCTGCGCGTCGCCCTGCTCCAGTGCGGCCACGTCCACGAGGATCTGGTGCCCGAGCACGGCGACTACCCCGAGCTCTTCTCCGAGCTGTTCGCCGGCCACGGCCTGGCCCTGACCACCATCGACGCGGCCACCGAAGCCCTGCCGGCGATCGACGCGTTCGACGGGTGGCTCGTCTCGGGCTCGGCGTGCTCGGCCTCCGACCCGCTGCCGTGGATCCCCGCCCTCGAGGACCTGCTCCGCGCCCTCGTGGCCGTCGATGCGCCCATCGTGGCGGTGTGCTTCGGCCACCAGGTGCTGGCCCAGGCGATGGGCGGCCGGGTGGCGCGCTCGACGGCCGGGTGGGGCGCCGGGGCCCACCGCTACGAGATCGTCGGCCCCGGCGGCGATCCGCCACCAGCGTGGATGGCGCCGCCTGCGCCCGACGGCACCGCGACGCTCATCGCCAGCCACCAGGACCAGGTCGTGGAGCTGCCCGAGGGCGCCCGCGTGTGGCTGCGGACCGCCCACTGCCCGGTCGCGGGCTACCTCCTCGGGCCGGCGGCGCTGGCCATCCAGCCCCATCCCGAGTTCACCTCGCCGATCTCGCGCGGCCTGGTGGAGCGCCGCCGCGACCTCATGGGCACCGACGTGGCCGACGCCGCGCTCGCCTCGCTCGATGCGCCGCTCGACCGAGACCTCCTCGCCTCGTGGATGGCCCGGTTCCTGCGCCTCGCGGCCGACCACCGCGCCCCGGCGGCTCCTCGCCCGTAGCGAGGTGGGACCTTCGCCGGTGCCCCGGGCGGCGCGTCGCGTCCATGATGGAGCTCTGCCGTGGGCGACGAGACCGATGGAGGGATCATGGGCAGCGACATCGTGGTGGGCATCGACGGATCGGAGAACTCCACCCGGGCCCTGACCTGGGCGATCGAGGAGGCGAAGCTCCGTGGGGCTCGCGTCCGAGCGGTGCTGACCTGGTCGTACATGGGCCAGTCCGACGGCGTGCTGGGCGTGGGCACCACCGAGCCCGACGCCCGCCAGGCGCTCCAGGCGATCATCGACTCGTGCGCCGGCGACGACGCGGGCATCGTCGACGCGGTCACGGTGAACGACCTCCCCGTGGACGGCCTGCTCGAGGAGGCGAGGACCGCGTCGATGGTCGTGGTCGGCTCGCGAGGTCGCGGCGGCATCAAGGGCCTGCTGCTGGGCTCCACCAGCCGAGCGGTCGTCGAGCGGTCGCCGGTCCCGGTCGTGGTCATCCCGCTCCACGGCTGAGGTCGCGGTCTGGCTCGGGCGCAGCGGCGGGAACCGGTCCCGACGGAGGTGCTCGCCATGGACCGCACGACCCGCCGACTCGCCCCGTTGCTCGCCGTCGCCCTCGCACTCGCCGGCGCGGGCTGCAGCCGCGACGCCAGCAGCGAGGGCGCGCCACCGAGCACCGCCCCGACGAGCGCCGCCGCCGAGACCACCGGCGGGGGTGCCCCACGACCACCGGGACCACGGCGACCACGGCACCGCCCACCACCGCGCCCGCCACCGGGTGCACGGCGGGCGACGCCGCCGCCCGCCGGCTCGCGCACGGGGACGGTGCCCGACGTGGACGGCGACGGACGGGCCGATGTCGGCTGGGTCAGCGCGCCGGACCCGCGGACCGGCGAGACCACCGTGGGCATCCAGACCGCGGCCGGCGGGGGCGCCTCGTTCCCGTTCGATTCGGCCAGCCCGGTCGAGCGCTCGATGCTCGTGGTCGATGCCGACCGGCGGGCCCCGGTCGAGATCCTCCTCGACGACGGCCGCAGCGTGCAGCTCGTCGCCTTCTCGGACTGCGCGATCGCCCCGATCCGCAACCCGCAGGGCCAGCCCTACCTCTTCGACCTGCACCGACTGCGCGGCAACGGCACCGGGGTGGGGTGCCGCGGCAGCGGATCCGATCGTCGCCTCGAGGGGCTCGACCACGAGCCGCCCGCCGCCGATGGCACGGTGGCGTGGACGAGCACCGACATCGATCTCGACGGCCTCTCGGCGAGCAACGGCTCGTCGCACCACGGCACCTTCCGGTCGCCGGAGGACGACCCGGCGATCGAGCTCCTCGACGGCGTCGCGTGCGGCGACCGGACGATGGCGGACGACGGGATCCACGGGCCTCGATGAGCTTCGCCGCCGACGGCGCCGGAGGGCGGGCCCGCAGGCCCGCCCTCCGACCGGTCGACCCGATGGGGCTCAGCCGGCCAGGATCCGATCGAACACGCTCGCCCGGGGCCCGGCGACGGCCGTCGCCCGTCCGGTCGTCGTGCCGCCCTTGCC
Source organism: Acidimicrobiales bacterium (assembly GCA_041394165.1). GTDB lineage: Bacteria > Actinomycetota > Acidimicrobiia > Acidimicrobiales > Iamiaceae > Aquihabitans. The sequence continues at coordinate 199,346 of JAWKIT010000001.1, read as the reverse complement.
GGAGGCGACGGCGACGTCCTCGACCACCTGGACCCGGGGGGCCGTGCCGCCGCCGAGGGTCGCCACGCCAGCGGCGATCTGCTGCTCGGAGGGGTGGCGCCCGGCGACGGTCAGGTAGGTCGCGATCACGTAGTCGGCGTCGGCGTGCTCGGCGACGAACGCCGGATCGTGCGCCCGGGCGATCGCGGCGCGGATCGCGTTGGCCCGGTTGCCCTCGTAGGTGAAGTCCTTGGAGGCGGCGAGGACGTTGCCCGCGACCCACTCGCTCACCTTCAGGTTCCGCATCATCATCATGGCGAAGTACTCCTCGGCCGTCGCCGGGCGGCCGTAGAAGGAGCGGACGAAGTCCTCGACCTCGGCCACCTGCTGGGCCTTGCCATCGACCTTGGCCTTCAGCGCCGCGGCGGCCGGCCCGGCGAGGCCCATCCGGTCCACCTGCGGCAGGGCATCGGGATCGACGACGAAGCCGGGGTCACCGGGGCCCGTCGAGGTGGTGATGGCCACCGAGCTGCTCGGGGCCGTGACCGTCCGAGCCTGGCGCGCCCCCTGGGCGGCGGGCCCGCTCACGAAGCGCCGGGTGTAGGGCGCCGACAGCCAGAGCAGGTTCGGGTCCTCGAGGTCGAGCTGGTCGGCGAGGGGCGCCTGCGAGCAGAAGAACGCGAACTCCATGTCGACCGACGGGAAGTCCGCCGTCTGCCCCAGCCAGCCGAACTCGCCTCCGCTGGCCTCGACCTCCATGCCCTTCGTCCAGCTCTCGAACCCCGGAGCGGTCGGGATCCGGAAGTAGGTACCGCCGTAGGTCTGGACCCCGGCGACCTCGCAGCCCGAACCACCGATCCAGGACTCCGACCCGATGGTGATCTCCGTCTCCGACGGCACGCTGATCACCGGATCGGCGCTCGCGACGACCGGCCAGGCGCCGACCGTCCCCATCGTGATCGCGGTGATCGCCGCGGCCAGGTGCTTCTTGTTCATGACCCTCTCCTCTCCGCGACCCGGCCCGGTGCCGGGATCTCGTTGGGTACGGGGTCACGATGACGGCGCGTCGATGATCGAACCGTGAACGCCGCTCGGCGATCGGCGATCGGCCGGCGGCGAGGACGCCCGCCGGGATCAGCTCGCGCCGACGATGTCCCAGCGGTGGTGGATCGGATCGTGCACGAGGTAGCGGCTGAAGGTGTCGACCGTGAACGACGCGCCATCGGAGCGACGACCCGGCCGCTGCCACGTCGTCCCCTCGACCGTGGCGAACCGGGCGGCGAGGGCCGACGCGGCGCGCTCGAGGGCGGCGATCACCTCGTCGGGATCCTGCTCGTCGTAGCGCTCGGCCACCGCCGTGGCGTCCTGATCCCAGTTCGCGTAGAGCGGATCGTCCTGCTCCAGCATGAGGCGGAGGCGCTCGTCGTAGAGGACGTAGACGTCGCGGACGTGGCACGCGTACTCGAGCGAGGACCAACGTCCCGGGTCCGGGCGACCGGGCCGGATCCGGCCCGCCTCGTGCAGCGCCCGCCAGGCGGCCGCATCGGCCTCGATGAGCCCGGCCACCTCGGTGGCCTGGCACGTGGAGGCGTCGAAGCCGCACGCCGGGCACGGGCGCTCGAGCACCCACGTCCAGTCCTTGTCATCGGGCACGATCCCCTGCGCGTCGACCATGCGCGGAACCGTACCCAGCCCGGCTGCGGGCGCCGAGGCCGTTTCGCGCCGACCGACCGTGCCCGTCGACGTGACGGGCGGCAGGGGTCACGGGCTCGCGATCTGCACCTTCGGCTCAAGGCCGTGGAAGGCGCCGTAGCCGGCGCCGGCCGCCTCGATGCTCGCACGCACCGCCTTGGGCACCGCCTCGAACAGCTCGACCTCGACGGCCACGCTGGCCTTGCGCAGGGTGCGCTTCCACGTGCCCACGACCCGACCGTCGACCACGACCGTGGCGAGGAACATGCCGTTGCTCCCCGGCACGATCCGGTCGAGGTGGCCCGGCTCGAGGAAGAGCGTCCGGTCCTTCACGCCGAGCACCAGCTCGTCGAAGCCGGGGAGCAGCCACGCCCGCTTCGGATCGTGGGCGCCGAGCACCTCCTGGGCCCGATCGAGCAGCGCCGCGGTCACGACCATCTCGGTGCGATCGACGTCCACCACGACGAGGTCGCCGCCCGCCGCGGCGATCCCGGTCTTGGCGGCGCCCTGGGTGATTCCCGCCCAGCCGGCGAGGTCCTGGCGGGTCACCGGACCCCGGCCGCGGACGAACCGCTCGGCCAGCACCGCGAGCGCCTCGTCGCCATCGAGCGCACGCTGCTCGGGCGCCCACTCGTCGAGCAGGACGAAGGTCTGCTCCTTGCCCTGGTTCGGGCCGATGCAGGTGACGCCGATCTGGGAGGCGTACCAGAGCAGGTGGTAGCCGTGCCCGGACGCGGTGTGGAGCCCGGCGTCGACCAGCAGCTCGACGCACGCGCTGCGGGTGAGGCGGGCGCCGCCTGCGAGGGCGTCGCCGAGGAGCGCCGCCGCCGCCTCGACGGTGGACCGATCGAGGCCGAGGCGCTCCCATCGCTTCTCGACGCCCTGGAGGGCGCGGACGCCGCAGAGCTCGAGCATCCAGCGGGCGTCCTCGGCGGCGATGGCGTGGACCGTGCCGCGCATCGGCCAGGTCCGGAGCACCTCACGGCGCTCGAAGGCGCCGTCGACCTCGGCGAGGGTGGCGCCGAGCGACCGCACACCGAAGGACCACTGCACGCTGGCCAGGTCCTGGGCCTGCAGGGCCCCCATCCACCGGGCGACCTCGACGGGCGACCGCTCGGCGGCCGGGTCGTCGAGGAGCAGGCTGGCGAGGCGCAGGCGCCGGGCGTCGTCGGCCGACAGGGTCGGGATCGGGGTGGTCGTCACGACCGCTGCTCCCCGATCGCCGCTCGGAGCGCCTCGTCCGCGCGCGCTCGGAACGCCCGCATCGTGGGCCGGTTCGGGAGCAGCGCATCGGCCCCGTGGTACATGCCCGGCTCGACGTGGACCTCGCACGCCACGCCGGCCGCCTCGAGCCGGGCGGCGTAGTCGAGGTCCTCCTCGAGGAAGAGGTCGAGGTCGCCCACGCCGATCCACGCCGGTGGGAGCCCGGCCAGGTCGTCGGTGCGGGCGGGCGCGGCGTAGGGCCGTTCGGGATCGGGGCTCGGGGCGTGGCCCAGGTAGGCCGTCCAGGCGTACTCGTTCGAGCGATGGGTCCACACGCGAGTCGTCCGCCCGGGCTCGCCGCGCAGGACCGTGCGATCGTCGAGCATGGGGTACACCAGCGCCTGGAAGGCGACGGGCGGCCCGCCGCGGTCGCGGGCCAGCTGGGCGAGCGACGCCGCCAGCATGCCGCCGGCGCTGTCGCCGCCGACCGCGATGCGGGTGGGGTCGACGCCCAGGTCATCGGCGTGGTCGGCGAGCCAGACGAGGGCGGCCCAGCAGTCCTCGAGGGCTGCGGGGAAGGGGTGCTCGGGTGCGAGCCGGTAGTCGACGCTGACCACGAGGGCGCCCACCACCTCGGCGGTGCGCGCCACGGCGCCGTGGGACTGCTCGGGGTTCCCCATGATCGTGCCGCCGCCGTGGATCCAGACGACCGCCGGGCGGGGCCCGGTCCGGTCGCCGCCCTCGTAGAGCACGACCCGCACACCGTCGGCGGCGCCCGCCGACCCGCTCGCTGCGCTCGCGGGCACGCGCTCGCTGCGGATCGGGACCGTCGTGGGGACGGGCCCGGGGCGCGCGATGCCCCGCCGGGCGAGGGCCAGGACCCGGGGTCCGGTGACGTGCGCCGGGAGGAGCACGATCGGCGTGCGCAGCTCGGGCGCCACCGAGGCCAGCTCGGCCCGACGTCGGGCGAGGAGCCGGGCGAGGGCGCCAGCACCCACGGCACCGACCACGAGGGCGACGCGTCGAAGGCGGCAGGTCACGGGCGCACCGTACCGAAGCCGACCTGTCGCCCGCCGCAGCCGCCGAGCAGGGGGCGCACGCGCGGTGGGCGATCGACCGTCGAGCTGGTCCGTCGGGCGAGCGGCGCGCCCGCCCCAGGTACCGTCGCACGGTGATCGTCGACCCCGTGCAGCGCGCCGCGCTGGTGGATCGGCTCGCCGCCGCCGGGTGCGTGGCCGCTGAGCAGGAGGCGGACGAGCTGCTGGTCGCGGCGGCGTCGCCCGCCGAGCTGGATGCGTTCGCAGCGCGACGCGCGGATGGTGAGCCGCTCCCCTGGATCGTCCGCCACGCGACCTTCGCCGGGCTGCGGATCCGCAGCGACGTCGGCGTGTACGTGCCCCGGCCGCAGAGCGAGCTGGTGGCCCGGGCGGCGCTCGCGCTGCTCCCCGACCGCGGGATCGCCTACGACGTCGCCACCGGGTCGGGCGCCATCGCCGCCCTCCTCGCCGCCCACCGCCCCGGGGCAGCCGTGATCGGGCTCGACCTCGACCCTCGGGCGGTGGCCTGCGCCCGGGGCAACGGCGTGGACGCCCGGGTGAGCGACCTGCTCGCCGAGCTCGAGCCGACGCACGCAGGGCGGGTCGACGTGGTGGTGGCGGTGCCCCCCTACGTGCCCACCCCGCACCTGCCGCTGCTGGCCCGGGACACCCTCGCGTTCGAGGACGCCCGCTGGTACGACGGCGGTCCGGAGGGCATCGACGTCCTGGCACGCCTCGCGGCGCAGGCCGGCCGCGCCCTCGCGCCCGACGGTGCGCTCGTCGTCGAGCTGGGCGCGGACCAGGCCGGCCTCGTCGCCCCAGCCCTCCACCGAGCCGGCCTCGCCGTGGACCGGGTGCTCGCCGACGAGGAGGGCGACGTCCGCGGGCTCGTCGCGGTGCGGTCGCCCAGGTCCGGGGCCCTCGGCGAGCCCCAAGTAGGGTGACCGGCGTCTGAGGGGGCGACATCGCGACGATCGCCCGCACCGCGAGGGGGATGGCATGGGGCGCACTCGATCGATCGTGGCCGTGGCGGTGGCGCTGCTGGCCCTCGCCGGGCTGTCCGCCTGCGACCCGACCCCGGACCAGGACGCCTTCTACACCCCACCCAGCTCGTTGCCGTCGGGCAACGGCACCGTCATCCGGTCGCGCAGCACCACCTTCACGGTCGATCCGGCCTTCCGCAGCCAACTGCCGGGCACCAAGGCGTGGACGATGCTCTACACCTCGACCACGGCGACCGGTGGGCGCACCGCCGTGTCGGGCACGGTGATCGTGCCGAGCACGCCGTGGATCGGCCTCGGCTCGCGACCCGTCGTCTCCTATGCCGTGGGCACCCGGGGCCTCGGCGACCCCTGCGCCCCGTCGTACACGCTGCGCCACGGCACCGACTACGAGGGCCTGTTCATCTCGGCGGCGCTCGCCCGCGGCTGGGCGGTGGCGATCACGGACTACCAGGGCCTCGGAACCCCTGGCACCCACACCTACGTCGTGGGTCGGGCCGAGGGCTACGCGGTGCTCGACGCCGCCCGCGCCGCGCAGCGGATCTCGGGCACCGGCCTCAGCGCCAGCAGCCCGGTGGGGGTCCTGGGCTACTCGCAGGGCGGCGGGGCCGCGGCCTGGGCGGCCCAGCTCCAGCCGTCCTACGCCGCGGAGCTGCGGTTGAAGGGCGTCGCGGCCGGCGGCGTCCCCGCCGACCTCACCGAGGTCGCCGACGGCATCGACGGCACCCCGTTCGTGGCCCTGGCCCTCATGGCGTCGATCGGCCTCGACACCGCCTACCCCGAGCTGCACCTGGCGAGCTACCTGAACGACCGGGGCCGCCAACTGCTGGCCGATGCGAACAGCGTGTGCCTCGTCAGCTTCGACGGGGTGAAGACGCTCGTGGGCACGGCGTTCCACGACATCGACGACTACGTGACCACGAACCCGCTCCAGACGACGCCGTGGAAGGCCCGCCTGGCCGAGAACCGGCTCGGGTCCACCAAGCCGACCGCCCCCGTCTTCCAGTACCACGCCCTCTTCGACGAGATGGTGGCGTATCCGCAAGCTGCGCAGCTCCGCAAGGACTGGTGCGCCAAGGGCGCCAACGTCACCTGGGCCACGTTCCCGGTCGCCGAGCACGTCCTCGGGATCGTCCAGGGCCAGGTCCCGGCGCTCGACTTCTTGAGCGCCCGCTTCGCCGGGCTCCCGGCCGTGAGCAACTGCTTCCTCGCGTGAGCTGACCGGCCGCCGTCGCACTCGGCGCTGCCGTGCGGCAACCGTTCGGCCACGAAAAGTGACCTTCGCAAGCATTCTGCTACGCTGCGTGAGGAGAGGGCTGCCGCGGGAGGTCGAGATGCGGAAGACGTGGATGGGACTGGTCGCGCTGGCGGCCCTCGCGGTGCTGGTGGGCCCGGTCGAGCCATCGCCCTCGAGCGCCGCCACCCCGGCGCCGGGGACGTTGTCGGGCACCGTCTACTTCGACCTCGACTCCGACGGACGCCGCGATGCCGGCGAGCCGGGCGTGGCGAACGTGATCGTCGGTCGCCTGGGCACCACCACGGTGGTCTCGACGGGCTCGTCCGGCACCTGGTCGATCACGCTGCCGGCCGGCGCCACCACCGTCACCGCCCTGACCGGCTGGCTCCCCTCGGCGTGCCCCGGCGACCTGCACTGCGCCGCTGGGCGCACCCCGGACCAGGACTTCGCCGTCGAGAACCAGTTCGTCCGCCTCCGCACGACGGTGCCCTCCGGCAGCACGGTGACCGGCCTCGACCTCGGCCTCGAACCGGACTACGGCGATCCCACCGGCCGCGCCACATCGCTGCACGCGGGCAACGACCGGGGCGACGGGACGGCGCGGGCCCACGACCTCGCCGCCCGCAACTCGGTCGTCGGGTGGTACGCCGGGTGCGCCGATCCCGACCGCACGCGGGTGTGCCCGGTGGGCACGACGCTCTCGGCCTCGGGCCAGATCTACAACCAGGGCACCGCCTGGGTGAGCGGCATCGCCTTCGTCGTCACCGTGCCTCCGGGCACGGTGCTGAGCGCCGACCCCGTGCTCGACCGGAGCACCCCGGGCCCGAAGCCCGCACGGGCCGGGCGGACCGGGCGCACCTCGGACGGCGGCACGTGGATCGAGTTCTCCCTCGGACGCGCCCTGCCGCCCGCCGCCGCCGTCTACTTCCGCACCTCGTACCGCCTCACCGGCGGACCGCTGTCGCCGGTCCCCTACGGCACGGGACGGAACTACGACCGCAAGGCGTACGTGTCGATCAGCAAGGTGGTCCCGGCCGAGGATGACGCGCCGCTGCTCGTCGACCCGCGCACGGGCCGCGATGCCGGTCACAACGTGAACTGGCCGGCCGCCAGGGACGACGACACCTCCGACGCCGTGGAGTGGAACGTCGGCTGAGGCCGCGACCGGCGTCAGCCCGGCACGGGCACGAAGCCCTCGTCGGTGAGCAGGACGCACTGCGCCGGCTCGGCCGTGGCGGTGTAGTCGCGGGGTCCGGTCGAGGTCACGAAGCGGTACACGTCGCCCTCCTTCACGAAGATCGTGTTGGTCACGTAGCCCGACGGCAACGACGTCGGCTCGGCGATCTCGCCGGTCGCCGGATCGACCCAGCCGTAGGTGACCTCTTCGTCGAGGTGCTGCTTCACGTACAGGCCGAAGGGGAACTCGGGGTCCGGCGACGGGTCGAGGGCGCCGCACCCCACGGGCTCGGCCACCTGGGTCTCGGGTCGGGCGCCCGGCAGGAAGGTGTCGAGGGCGCGCTCCACCGCAGCATCGCTGCCGTCGCTCGTGGCCGAGTTGATGACGACGTTGGTGCCGCCCTCGACCGCGAGGGCGAACCGACGCAGCTGGAAGCCGTCGGGACATCCGGTGAACGTGGCCACCAGGCCGGTGAAGTCGCCGAAGGTGAACGGCTCGCTGCCCCCGCCGTCCGGGCACTTGGACGGCGGATCGATCTCCGCGAGCTCGGTCTCGGGACGCTGGTCGGGGCGCCGGTCGAACGTGACCGACAACCCGCCCGCCAGGTACCCGCTGTCGGAGGCGTCGCCAGGCCGGGCGACGATCGCGGCCTGGCCGGGGCCGTACTTGTCGCTCCCCACGTCCCAGCCCTCGGGCATCGCCACCTGGAAGGTGCCGGCGGGGTGGGCCCAGACCGTGGGGTCGGGCACCACGGTGGTGGTCGTCTCCTCGGCGGGGGCCTCAGCGGCCTCGACGGTGCCCTCCTCGTCGTCCTCGAGCGCCGTGCCGCCGACGTAGCCGACGGCCCCGCCGATGAGCAGCATCACGACGGCGATCAGCGCGAGGGCACCGGCGCCGCCCTGGCGCGGCGGCTGGGCGGGCGGCGGCGCGACCGCCGGCCCCCCGGGTGCCATCGGGCCCTGTGGCGGGTACCCCGACTGCTGGGGCGGATGGCCGGGCTGCTGGGCCGGATAGCCCGGCTGGCCGGGACCCCCGGGCATCGTCGGGTCCGTCGGACCGGTGGGATCGTGGGGGTCGGTCACGTGGTCACCTCGCAGCTGGCGTCGACGTCGTCGACTCGGGTTCGTTCCGTTCCGGGCGCTGGCCCGCGGCTCACGGGGTGGTCACCGACAGCGGCGCGCTCGCGTTCCCTGCCGCTTCGATCAGCACCATCTCGGTGACATCGCCCGTGCCGCTGCAGATCACCTGGGCGAAGGTCCCGCGCGAACCGTCACCGGTGAACGTCACGCTGGCCTGCTCGGTGCCTCCGAAGGTGACCTTGCCCCGGCCGTCGCCGTCCGGGTCGGTGAAGTCGGCCGAGGCGGTGTAGGCGACGACGCCGGCGCCGTACGCCTGCTGGCAGCTGGTGTCCTCCGCGGGTTTGCGCTCGAGCCTCGCGTTGGTCAGCACCGGCGGCCCCTGCGCCGGTGCGGCGGTGGTCGTCGTGGTCGGCGCGGCCGTCGTCGTCGGGGCTGCGGTCGTGGTGGTGGCCGGTGCCGCGGTGGTCGTCGGGCCCGCCGTGGTCGTCGTCGTGGTGGTGCCGGGTGGGGTGATCGGGCTGCCGGCCTTGATCTGCACGGTGGCGCCGGTCTTGGGGTCGGTCAGCGTGAACGTGTCGATCGGGGTCTTGTTGATCACGATCACGGTGACCTTGGCGGGATCGAAGTCGGGCCACTTCTTGCCCGTGTACTTCGGGGCCGTCGTGCTGGCCACCGGAGGGAGCAGCGGGTTGCCGCAGTAGCACTTGGTCCGGGGACGCCGTGGTCGTCGACGAGCACGGCCGTGCCCTTCTGGAGGACCGACTGGATCGGGACGGGCTTGCCGTCCTTGAAGCTGTGGTTCGTGACCCGGGTGTCCTCGCGCAGGTCGACCGAGGTCAGGGTGGCGACGTACTCGGGGATGGTGTCCACCGTGAGGCGTCGGCCGTCGGCGAAGTGCACGTCCGGATCGGCATCGAGGGCCGCCACCCAGGCCTTCGCCTTGTCGGGATTGGCCATCAGGAAGTCGACCAGCTTCTGCGGATCGCACGACCGGTAGTCCTTGGTCCCGCCGTAGAGCCCGGGGGTTCCGCCCGAGCTCGAGGTCAGCGACGTCGAGGCCGCCGCGGTCACGGGCGTGGTCAGCTCCGTGGCGGGCTTGGCCAGCGCCGGATCGGGTGCTGCGGCCAGCGGATCGGGGCTGTACGGGTCCTCGCCGACGTCGGCCGCCGGCGAGAGGAAGATCTCGCCCGAGGCGTCGCTGCTGGTGCTCCCGTCGTTGCGGGTGGCGAACCAGTAACCACCCCCGAGGCCGAGGAGCAGGGCGAGCAGCCCCACCACCACCTTGACGCCGGTCTTGCGCGCGGACGAGCCCTCATCTGCCATCGCCGGTGGTTCCCTCCCTCAGGGCGCCGTGCCCGGCGGGCGCTGGCGCTGGTGCGCCGACTGTAGCCGCGCGGCAACCATTGCCTCGGATGGAGGATCTCGGCCCACCCATGCCGGTGAGCGGCGCCCGTCGTCACCGCAGTCGCCACCCACTTGCTGACGATGGGGGTGGCGGACGTCCGTGAGCACGCCGAGCCTCGCGCTCGAACCAGACGGCAACGCCCCGGTACCGCACCAGCGGACGTCTCCGCTGGTCAGGGGCCGCCGGGGGTGGTGGGCCATGAGGGAATCGAACCCCCGACCTCCTGCGCGTCATGCAGGCGCTCTAGCCAACTGAGCTAATGGCCCCGGGAGCGATGAAGGTAGCAGGCGCCGGGCGGGCGGCGCGAACCGCATCGGCGGTGTGGCCAGGGCCGGGCGCGGGAACCTCCGCATGTGGAGGTGCTCGACGAGCCCGCAGACCGGGGCCGGCGCGAGCGCGCCCTCCGAGCCGCGCGAGGGACGCTGCGGGTGGTCGCCGCGATCGCCGTCGCCGGCATCGGCGCGCTGGCGGCCGTCGTTGCGTTCGGCCAGGTCCATCAGCCCATCGGGCCGTTCGACACCACCCTCGCCGCCCGGCCGGGCACGTCCGGCACCCAGGTGCAGGTCGCGCCGTTCGGGCGCATCGACGTCGACTCCCACGACGGTCCGCTCGGCCTCGAGCTCACGGTCGACCAGCTCCGGGTGGCCGACGCCGAGGCCATCGCCGAGGACCCCGAGAGCTTCGACCTCGACGAGGACGAGCTGGCCGGCGAGGTGCGCGACGGGGTGACCCGGCTCGCGCAGCGGATCGCCCTGTGCGCGGTGCTGGGCGGCGCCGCCGCCGGGTTCGTCCGTCGCCGCCGGTGGCAGGCCGCGCTCGGCGGCGGTCTCGTCGGCGCCGTGGCGGTCGGCGCGACCATGGGGATGGCCGCGCGCACCTGGGAGCCCGAGTCGCTCGCCCAGCCCCGCTACTCGGGCCTGCTGGCCCGAGCGCCCCAGGCGGTGGGCGACGCCCGCGACGTGATCGACCGCTTCGAGGACTACCGCGCCCAGCTCGCCGGGCTCATCGAGAACGTGGGCACCCTCTACCAGGGCGCGAACGATGCCCGCTCGTTCCGGGCCGACGCCTCGACCGTTCGGGTGCTCCACGTCAGCGACCTCCACCTCAACCCGCAGGGCTTCGACCTCATCGACCAGGTGGTCGCCCAGTTCGGCATCGACGTGGTGGTCGACACCGGCGACATCAACGACTGGGGCACCCCGATCGAGGCTCGCTTCGTCGAGCGCATCGGCGACCTCGGCGTCCCCTACGTGTACATCCGCGGCAACCACGACTCGGCGGCCACGGCGCGAGCCGTCGCTGCCCAGCCCAACGCCGTGGTCCTCGACGACGACACGGCCACCGTCGCGGGGCTGACGTTCTGGGGCGAGGGCGACCCTCGGTTCACGCCCGACAAGTCGGCGAAGGGCTCGGGCGACGACGAGCACGAGGTGGCCGAGCAGCAGGCGCCCATCGCGGCGCGCCGGCTCCAAGCCGTCGACCGTGACGTCGACGTGGCGCTGGTCCACGACCCGACGGTGGCCGACGACCTCGGCGGCCTGGTGCCCCTGGTCCTGGCCGGCCACCGCCACCGGGCCGACGAGATCGACCTCGGCGAGGGCACCCGCCTGCTCGTGGAGGGCTCCACCGGCGGAGCCGGCCTCCGCTCGCTGCAGCGCGACGATCCGGTGCCGCTGACCGCCTCGGTCCTGTACTTCGACGCCGACACCGGCGAGCTCCAGGCCCAAGATCGCATCGAGGTCGCCGGGGTCGACCAGGCGGAGGTCCGCATCGAGCGCGAGGTGTTCGACCCGGGCGACGAGGAGACCACGGCAGACCGTCGGGCCGACGACGAGCCGGGCGGTTGAGGGCCCGGGTGGCTACACGACGACCAGCACGCCCGGAAGGTCGAGCGACGCCGGCTCGGGCCAGCCGCGATCGGTGGTGAGCAGCCGAGTCGCCCGCTCCTCGGCCAGCGCGGAGGCGGGCACCACCAGCTCGTCGTAGGCCTCGAACGCCTCGCGGAGCGCATCGCTCGCCGCGGCGTGGTGGGCGTCGGCCGGATCGAGGTGGGCGATGACCACGCCGGCGTCGACGACGGTCAGTCCCACTCGTCGCGGAGCCGGTCGAGCTCGCCGGGCTCCGATCGCCTCGCCCACCACCAGTCCTGCCGCCTCGAAGGCGCCCTGCGGGATCGTGACCTGGTGCTTCGAGCTGATGCGCGTGGTGCCCGCCGGCCGCTTCTTGACCGTCGCCACGACAGTCAAGCCATCAGATGAGGGCGCCGGGCCCCAGGAGCACGCGCAGCTCGCCGATCAGCCCGCCGCTCGTGTCGACGCAGAACTCCTCGGACAGCCGCAGCTTCTGCTCGCCGAGGTGCAGCACCACCCGCGCCTCGCCGGGGAACCGGGTGAGCACGGCCTTGAGCTCGTCGACCAGGCGGGCGTCGACGCGGTGCGGCGACACCTTCAGGTACAGCGGCGGCGCCCCGTCGGTGATGCCCTCGAACACCTCGACGTCCATGGCGATGAACTTCGGCGTGTCGTCGCGCTTGTCGATGCGGCCCTTCACGATCAGCACGGCATCGTCGGCGAGCAGGTGGCCGATGTCGGCCATCGTCTTCGGGAACACCATGACCTCGATCGAGGTCTGGAGGTCCTCCAGCGTGAAGACGGCCATCAGGTCGCCCTTCTTGGTCCACTTGCGCTGGAGGCCGTTGACCACGCCGCCGACCACCCGCATGGCGCCCTCATCGGCCTCCATGACCTCGATGAGGGTGCCGTCGGTCTTGCGCTTGAGCGCCGCCTCGGCGCCCATCAGCGGGTGGTCGCTCACGTAGAGGCCGAGCATCTCCTTCTCGAAGGCCAGCTTCTCCTTCTTCTCGAAGTGCAGCTCGGGGATCGCCACCCGCTCGTCGAACGCCCCGCCCCCGCCGTCGTCGGCCTCCACCTCGAAGAGGCTCATCACCCCCTGGTCGCGCTCCTTGCGTCGAGCGATGGTCGCGTCGACGATCTGCTCGTAGACCGCCAGCAGGCCCCGACGGGGGTGGCCCACCGAGTCGAACCCGCCCGCCTTGATGAGCGACTCGAGCGTCTTCTTGTTGAGCACCGTGGTGTCGACCCGCTCGCAGAAGTCGTAGAAGTCGGCGAAGGGGCCGTTGGCCTCGCGCTCGGCGATCAGCTTCTCCACCAGCGCCTCGCCCACGTTGCGCACCGCCGACAGCCCGAACGGGATGACCTCGGTGCCGTCGTCGAGCCGGGCCGGCTCGAAGTCCGAGCTCGATCGGTTCACGTCGGGGGTCATCACCTGGATGCCCATCTGGCGGCACTCGTTCAGGTAGACCGCCGCCTTCTCCAGGGAGGTCTTCACGCTCGTGAGCAGCGCGGCGAGGTACTCGATCGGGTGGTGGGCCTTCAGGTACGCGGTCTGGAACGTGACGACGCCGTAGCCGAACGAGTGGCTCTTGTTGAACGCGTAGTTGGCGAAGCCCTCGATGTCGTCGAACAGCGGGGTGCCGAGGTGGCCGTAGCCGGTGGCCTCGCAGCCCTTCACGAACTTGTCGCGCTCCTTGGCCATGAGCTCGGGCTTCTTCTTGCCGCAGGCCTTGCGGAGGTTGTCGGCCTCGGCGAGCGTGAAGCCGGCGAACTTCTGGCTCACCCGCATCACGGACTCCTGGTAGATCATCAGGCCGTACGTGTCGCCGAGCAGCTCCTCGGCGGCGGGATCGAAGTAGTCGACGGGCTTGCGGCCGTTCTTGCGATCCGCGTAGTCGTTGTGCATGTTCACCGACATCGGGCCCGGTCGGTAGAGCGCGATGAGGGCGGCGACGTCCTCGAAGCAGTCGGGGGCGAGCGAGCGCATCAGCGACCGCATCGCACCGCCCTCGAGCTGGAACACGCCGATCGAGTCGCCCCGGCAGAGCATCTCGAGCGTCGTCGGGTCGTCGAGCGAGATGGCATCGATGTCGAGGTCGATGCCGCGGAACCGCTTGATCAGGTCGATGGCATCGGAGATGACATCGAGGTTCCGCAGGCCCAGGAAGTCCATCTTGAGCAGGCCGAGCTCCTCGACCCCGCCCATCTCGAACTGGGTGACCACCGGCGCCGACTCGATGTCCTGGCCCGCGACGGGCTTGCGCTGGATCGGCAGGTACTCGGTGAGCGGATCCTTGGTGATCACCACCGCGGCGGCGTGGATGCCGTCCTGGCGCCGCAGCCCCTCGAGGCCCTTGGCCACGTCGATGACCTTCTTGAGGTCGGGCTCCTCGTCGTACATCTTCCGCAGGTCGGCCGCCATCTTGAACCCGTCCTCGTACTTCGGGTGCGGCTCGAGGCAGGCGTACAGCGGGGTGTCGCGCCCCATGATCAGCGGCGGCATGGCCTTGGCCACCTTGTCGCCCACCGCATAGGGGTACCCGAGCCAATCTTTCGCGCCGCGCACGGGCCGCCCTGGCCTTGATGGTGGAGAACGACGATCTGCGACGTGGTCGCTTCGTAGCGCTCGGCGGCGTAGCGGATCATCTCGTCTCGGTACCGCGAGGTCAAGTCCATGTCGATGTCGGGCATCGAGATGCGGTCGGGGTTCAAGAACCGCTCGAACAGCAGGTCGTACTTGATGGGGCCGAGATCGGTGATCCAGAGGCAGTACGCGACGGCGCACCCGGCGGCGGACCCACGGCCCGGACCGACGCGGATGCCGGTGTCGCGGGCGTGCTTGATGAGGTCCCAGGTGATGAGGAAGTACGAGCTGAACTCATGTTGCCGATCACGGTGGCGCTCGTAGGCCAGGCGCTCGACGATGCGGTCGATCAGTCGCCCTACCGCTTGCGCCTCCATCGCAGGTGCTTCAGGGTAGTCAGCGTCGTCGTCGAAGCCCTCGGGCAGCGGGAAGTTCAGCAGCGGCTTGCCGAACTCGATCTCGACGTCGCAGCGCTCGGCGATCCACAGCGAGTTGTCGCAGGCGACCTCGACGTCGCGGAACAGCTGGCGCATCTCCTGGGCGGTCTTCAGGTAGTGGTCGTCGCCGTGGAACTTGAAGTGGTCGGGGTCGCTCATGAGCGACCCCGTCTGGCACGCAGAGCAGGGCGTCGTGGGCCACCGCGCCGTGGCGATGGGTGTAGTGGCTGTCGTTGGTGGCGAGCAGCGGCGCCCCGATGCGCTTGGCGATGTCGAACAGCATCGGGTTCGTGCGGTGCTGCTCGGGGGATGCCGTGGTCCTGGATCTCGACGAACAGGTTGTCGCCCGAAGATGTCCTGGAGCCGTCCGGCGGCTCAGCGCGGCCTCCTCGTCGCCGCTGCTGAGGTGCTGCAGCACGTGGCCGCCGAGGCAGCCGGTGGTGGCGATGACGCCCTCGCCAGCCCCGGGAGCACCTCCCAGTCCACGCGGGCTTGTAGTAGTAGCCTCCATGAACGCCCGGCTCGAGAGCTGGATGAGGTTCTTGTAGCCCGTCTCGTTCTCGGCCAGCGCGCAGTGAGGTGGTAGTAGAGCTTCTTGCCCCCCTCGGCATCGCCGCCCGAGTCGTCCATCCGGCCCCGGCGGCTCGGACGCTCGAAGCGCGAGTCGTGGGCCATGTACAGCTCTTCGCCGGAGATCGGCTTGATGCCGTGGTTCTTGCACGCCTTGTAGAAGGGCAGCGTCCCGTACATGTTGCCGTGATCGGTGATGCCGATCGCCGGCTGGCCGTCGGCGGCGGCCGCGGCCACCACATCGTCGACGCGGGCGGCACCGTCGAGCATCGAGTACTCGGTGTGCACGTGGAGGTGGGTGAACGAATCGCCCACGGGAGGACCTCGAGATCGCTGGACGGCAGGGTGTCCACAGCCGTTCCACAGGGATCGTCCCCAACCTGTGGACGAATCACACGGCTGTGATTCCCGACGGTACCCGGGCAGCGCAGCTCCGTCCACCGGCCCGCACCCCGCGCCACAGACCGGGCTCGTGCGGTGTCTGGAAGGGTGTGAGGACCGACGACGAGACGCGCGACCGGGAGGTGATCGCCCGCGTGAGCCTCGACCACCGAGCCCCACGCCGCCCCGCCGGGCGCGAGCGGCGACGACGACCTGGTGCGGCAGCTCTGCACCCGCCGCTGCACCGGCTCGCCCAGTGGTGTGCCCACCCTCGAGCGCGACCCGCGACCTGATCCAAGACGCCCTCGAGCGGACCTCCGCCGGGGGCCGATCGGCGACCTCGACGCCCCGCTCCCCTACCTGCGCCGGGCCGTGGTCCACCTGGCCGCCAACGAGCGGCGCGGCCTCGGCCGCCTCCGGCGGGCCACCCCTCGCCTCGCCCCCACCGCCGAGGCCGAGGCGCCCACCTACCCGTCCGACGTGGCCGGTTCTCCTCGCCCTGGCGCCGCTCGACCGCTGGAAAGCTCTGGCTCACCGACGTCGAGGGCCGGCCGTCGGCCGAGGTGGCCGAGATCCTCGGCTGCCGCCCCGACGCCGCCCGCTCGGGTGGCGCGGGCGCGACGCAAGCTCCGCTCCCTGCTCGCCGAGGAGGACGCCCGATGACCCGCCTGCACGATGCCTTCGAGCAGCTCATCGCCCAGCACGGGCCGGGCGACCCTGACGCCGACCTCGCCGTCGCTCGGCGCCGGGCCTGCACGGCCACCCGCCCGGCGGCGAGCCGTGGTCGGAGCGTCGGTGCAGGCCGCCGCGGCCGCCATCGTCGTCGGCGTCCTCGTGGTGGCCGGCCGCGGATGACGGGCCCGAGTCGGTCCGCCGGCGAGCCCGGAGCACGCACCACCACCACCACGCCGGCGAGCGCCACGACCACCGTCGACGTCCACCTCACCCCCGGCGACCCGACCTGCGCGCTGCCACCGTGGCGGTGCCGCGGACCGCGCCGGCCGACGACGCCCTCCTCGCGGGGCGATCGCCGCCCTGCTCGCCGGCCCCACCGCCGAGGAGGCCGCCGATATTCAGCAGCTGGTTCTCCTCGAGACCGCCGGTGCCCTCCAGGGCGGCCGAGGTCCGCCAGGCGACCGCCGTGGTCGACTTCGCGAACTTCGCGGCCACCATCCCGGAACGCCTCCACGTCGTGCGGCAGCACCAACCTGCTGGCCCAGCTCGACGCCACCGTGACCGCCTTCCCTGGCGTGGACCGCTGTCTACCGCTTCGACGGCGATGCCGACGCCTTCTACGGCTGGCTGCAGCGCGAGGGCCCTGAGGTCCCGCCCGCCGCCGACGCCCTGCCGACGGGCCTGGCGACGGCGCGAGCGAGGCCGTCGGTGACGCGCTCGCCGTCGCCGGGCCCACCGGCGCGCAGGTGCTGGTCGACGGCCGCTTCACCACCGTCTCGTCGACCCCGGCCGCCCTGGAAAGCGCTCGTGGCCGATGCCCGCAGGCGCGACGTCGGGGCCAAGCCCCAGGCGGTGGCCTACCAGGACGCGCACGCCGACGACGCCTTCCCGCCGACCGCCACCGGCCCCATCCACCTGATCGACGGCCGCGACTTCACCAGACAATGGGTCCGGCGCCCGACGGTCGAGCGCTGCGGCTCGACCCCGCTGGGTCGACGATGCGGACGGGCCGTGGTCCTCGCAGGCCGGTTCACCGGCCCCGAGACGCCCGACGGCCAGCGCGAAGCGGCTCGTCGTGCGCCACGCCGACGGGACGCGCACCGAGCTCGCCGACCGCAACGGCTGGGAGGATGCCACCGTCTCGGCGCACCTGCTCCCCGACGGCTCGGTCGTGGCCCTGCGCGCGGCGGCCGCCAACAGCATCCTGACCCGCTGGGCACCCGACGCCACCGAGCCCGCCTGGTCCGTCGACGTCGCGGTCGATCGCCCCATCTCGTTCGTGGCCGACGACGAGCGAGCCGTGCTCCTGATCGGCCGCCCCGACGCCCTGGAGGCGCGGACGATCGACCTGGCCACGGGCGAGGCCGTCGCCCGCGACCAGCGCCGGCTCACCCTCGCCGGACGCCCCCTCCCCGAGGGGCTGGCGTGCACCGACCTCCTGCGCGACGGCCGGCCGCTGTGCTCGTCGCCGTCGACGGGCCCGGTGGTGGTCGACGCCGACGGGACCGTGCGCTCGCTCGACCGGGCCGGCGGCGAGGTGGCGACCGCCGCCGGCCGGTGACCCCGACGCGCCCTCAGCGCTCGTTCGGAGGGCGTGCCGGACCTGCACCATGGTCTTGCCGATGTTGACGCCCAGGAAGTGGCCGTTGGAGGGCTTCCACGGCGTGCTCGAGCCCGTCGAACACGTGGGCTCGGTGCACGAGGCGGCCCTCGGCCTCCCAGCGGCGGAGGTGCCGAACGCCTCGTCGAAGCGGCCCCACTCGTGGAGCGTGTTGAAGCCCTGCATCCGTCCGCAGCGCGCCAGCAGGTTGACGTAGTTGCTGGGCCCGGGGTGCTCGCCGGTGAGGTAGCTGGAGATGACGCCGCAGAGCGCCACCCGGCCGCCCTGGGCGAGGCGCCCGAGCACGGCATCGAGCACCGGGCCGCCGACGTTGTCGAAGTAGGCATCGACCCGCTTCGGGCAGTGCTCGCGCAGCTGGGCCTCGAGGTCGCCCGCCCGGTGGTCGACGCACGCGTCGAACCCGAACTCGTCCACGACCGCCCGGCACTTCTCCGGGCCGCCGGCGATGCCGACGACCCGAGCCCCGTGGATCTTGGCGATCTGGCCGGCGATCGAGCCGGTGGCTCCCGCCGCCGCCGACACGACCACCGTCTCGCCCGGCTGCGGCCGGCAGATGTCGGTCATGCCGAAGTAGGCCGTCGCGCCCGTGGAGCCGTACACCGAGAGCATCGCCCGGTGGTCGACGACCCCGGGGATCACCGTCGTGAACACGTCGTCGCGCACCACCGCGAGCTCCTGGAGGCCGGTCAAGGTCGTCACCACATCGCCCACGGCGTAGGCATCGCACCGCGTCGCCACCACCTCGGCCACGCCCGCCGCCCGGATGGGATCGCCCAGCTCGAGCGGCGGCAGGTAGCCGCCCTGGCCGTCGAGCCAGGTGCGCACGGCGGCGTCGATGCCGACGTAGGTGGTGCGCACCAGCGCCTCCCCGTCGGCCAGCTCCGGCGGGGCCGCCTCGATCAGCTCGACGTCGTCGTCGACCACCAGCCCCGAGGGCCGACGGCGCAGCACCACCTGGCGGTTCAGCGGGTCGCTCACCTGCGGGAACCTAGCGAGCGGCGGCTCGGCCCGCCGTCGCCTCAGAGGTACGTGCCGGGTCGGGCGTCGCCCACCTCGGGCCCGCCCGGGCCACCGGGCATCCCCGGGCCGGGGCCGGCGCCGCCGGGGAGCTGCCGGCGCATCTCCTCGAGCTGGTTGCGCGCCGCCATTTGCTGGGCGAAGAGGGTGGCCTGGATCCCGTGGAACAGGCCCTCGAGCCAGCCGACGAGCTGGGCCTGCGCGATCCGCAGCTCCGCATCGGTGGGATCGCCCTCGCCGAAGGGGATGGCGACCCGCTCGAGCTCGGCGCGGAGGTCGGGCGACAGGGCGGCTCCCACCTCCTGCACCGACGTGTCGTAGATGGCCTTCAGGCGCTCGCGGGCGGGGCCGTCGAGCTCGGCCGTGCGCACCTCGTCGAGGAGCTGCTTGATCATCGAGCCGATCCGCATGACCTTGGCCGGCTCCTCCACGGCTTCGCGCCGCTCCTCGCCGTCGGCGGCCTCGGAGCCGTCGTCGAGCGAGACCAGCTCCCCGCGGGCGACGGTGGGCGCTTCGGGCGCCTCGGGGGTCGGGTCGGTGTCGGTCTCGGTGTCGGTCATCGTGGGGCTCCTACGAGCAGGGGGACGTACATCTCGGCCGCCGTCAGCGATCCGTGGCGACCGATCAGCTCGAAGGGACCACTATCCGCCGGGTCGCTGAACGACACCGGCTCCCGGCAGACCAGGGCCACGTCGCCCAGGCGCTGGCGGGCGGCGTCGGTGACCTCGGGCCCCCACCAGCCCTCGTCGATGGTCTGCTCCCGGCTCACGACCCACGCCACGTCGTCGTGGTGGGCGCGCGCCGCCTCGAGCAGGGCGTCCGCCCGACCGGGGCGGGCGTGGAGCCACCGGAAGCGGCCCTCGCCGGACTGGAACGAGGCGTGGGAGGCGACGTCGGGGTGGGGTGGCAGCACCCGGTCGCCCACGTCGACCTGCCCGTGGTCGGCGGTGACCACGAGCGCGGCACCGCGGGCAGCACGCCGAGGACGTCGCCGACCAGCCGATCGACCGCCACCAGCTCCGCGTCGTAGTGGTCGGCCAGGCCGTACTCGTGGGACACCTTGTCGATGCCGTCGTAGTAGGCGTAGACGAACGGCTCGCCGGCGCGGAGCGCAGCCCCGAGCTCCACCACCATCGTCGAGGGGACCCGGTAGCCCCGGAAGCGGGCACCGCCGAGGTGGGCGGCGCTGAAGCCCGAGGTGGCGAACTCGGCCTTGGTCACCATGGCGGCGCGCTGGCCGCAGAAGGCCTCGGTGGGCTGGAACTTCTCGGGCACGATCCGGGCCCGGGCATCGCCCTCGGGCGTGCTCCACCGCAGGATGTTCAGCACCTCGTGGTCGACCGCCACCCGGTAGCCCACCACGCCGTGGCGCCCGGGCGCGAGGCCGGTGGCGATGCTCGTGAGGGCGGTGGCCGTCGTCGACGGCGACACCGTGGTGATGGGCCCGCCGAGCAGCGAGCACAGCGTGGGGGCGAGCGAGCGGCGCTCGCCCAGCTGCTCCCAGCCGAGGCCGTCGAGGACGAGCAGCACGACCTGGGAGGCGTCGAGCGCGAGCTCGGGGAGCCAGGGCGGGGGCTCGACGGTGCCGTCGAGCAGGGCGGGCACGATGTTCGAGATGCACGCCCCCGCGTAGTCCGGGAGCACCGGCTGGTCCACGACGTTCCTCTCCGGATCGACCGGGGGGAACGCTACCCGCCCGCCGCGCCCGATCGCACCGTCGGCCCGGCGGCGGGGCACCCACGGCCGCCGAACCCCACCCCGACCCGTAGGATGCCGCCTCGTGAAGGTGTCGACCCGTGGCGACTACGCCTGCCGAGCGCTGCTCTCGCTCGCCATGCACGCCGACGGCACGCCCACCTCGGTGCGAGACATCGCCGATCGCACCGCGCTCCCCCAGCCCTACCTCGAGCAGATCCTCCTCGCCCTGAAAGGCGCCGGGCTGGTCCGCTCCAAGCGCGGCGTGGGCGGCGGCTACGTGCTCGCCCGGTCGCCGGAGGAGATCACCCTCGCTCAGATCGTCAGCGCCGTCGACGGGCCGATCGTGGTGGGCGACTTCGGCGAGCCCCACCAGAACGGTGCGTGCGACCACGAGGGCCAGTGCGTCCTGCTGGCGGTCTGGGCCAACGTCAGCGAGCACATGCGTCGCCTGCTCGAGGGCCAGACGCTCGCCGACGTCGCGTCGATCGCTCGCGGCGAGGCGCCCTGGCCCGAGCCGATCGGCTGATCGAGCGCTCAGCGCAGTCCGGCGAGGACCTGCGCCAGGTCGTCGGGCAGCGGCGAGGCGAACGACAGCCGCTCGCCGGTGGCGGGGTGGTCGAACCCGAGCGCCTCGGCGTGCAGGAACGGCCGGGGGCACGGGAGCGACTGCCGGACGCCGTGGTACCGCTCGTCGCCGACGACCGGGTGCCCGATGGCCGAGAGGTGCACCCGGATCTGGTGGGTGCGGCCCGTCTCGAGGCGGCACACGAGCAGGGAGGCGTCGACGGGCGAGTCGAACGTCGCCTCCACCTCGTAGCGGGTGCGCGCCGGCTTGCCCCGCTCGGTGACCGCCATCTTCGTGGGGTGCTTGGGCGAGCGACCGATCGGCGCGTCCACGACCCCCCGCGTCGACTCGAGGTGGCCCCAGACGACGGTGCGGTACTGGCGGTCGACCGACCGGTCGCCGAGCTGGGAGACGAGCGACTCGTAGGCGAGCGGGGTGCGCGCCACCATCAGCAGGCCCGACGTGCCGCGGTCGAGGCGGTGCACGATCCCCGGGCGCTCGGGGTCGCCCACGTCGGCGAGCTCGGGGTACCGCGCGAGCAGGCCGTTGACGAGGGTAGCCCCGTCGTGGCCGGCGCCCGGGTGCACCACCAGGTCCGCCGGCTTGTCGACGACGATGACGTGCTCGTCCTCGTGCACGACCGGCACGGGCACGCCGGCATCGGCCTCCGGGGCGGCATCCGTGCGGACCTCGGGCACCCGGAGCCGCAGCGCGGCGCCGGCGCGGAGCCGATCCGCCCCCCGGGCGATCGTCGCCCCGTCGACCTCGACGGCTCCCTCGGCCACCAGCCGGGTGGCCACGGTGCGGCTCACGTCGGCCACCATCGCCACCACCCGATCCACCCGCTCGCCGTCGAGGGCCGCCGGGACCTCCACCTCGACCTCGCGGCCGGTCACGTCGCCGGGGCGCGGAAGCTGGCCACGACGAGCAGGCCGGCCCCGACCACCACGCACGCATCGGCGACGTTGAACACCGGCCACCACTGGAGGTCGATGAAGTCGACCACGCCGCCGTGGAGGAACCCGGCGTCGCCGCGGAACGCCCGGTCGAGCAGGTTCCCGACGGCCCCACCGGCGATCAGCCCGGCGGCGACGGCGCCGACCGTGGTGCGGCTCGTGGCGCCCAGGGAGAGCCCGACCACGACGGCCAGGGCCAGGACGGTGATCCAGGGCCCGAGCCCCCGCCCGGTGCCCATGCTGAACGCGACGCCCGTGTTGTAGGCCAGGTTGAAGCGCAGCGAGCCCACCACGTCGACCACGTGCCCGTCGGACAGCGAGCTGACGGCCCAGTGCTTCGAGAGCTGGTCGATCGCCAGGCTGAGCGCCGCCACCACGCCGATCAGCCCGAGGCGCCGCGGCGGCGCGGCCGGCTCGGTGCCCTCGGATGCGAGGACGTCGTCGGCGGGCGCGCTCGGATCGCTCGCGTCGGTGGAGGTGGCGTCGACCATCGGGATGGGGCCTAGCGGCGGCCGAAGCCCCCGACCTTGAACTCGACGCGCTCGCGCGCCCACGGGATCGCCTCGAGGCGCTCCTTCGGGATGGGCTGGCCCGACGCCTCGCAGATCCCGTACGTGCCCGTGGCGAACTTGCCGAGCGCGTGGTCGATCTCCTCGATCGCGGCGCGGGCCTGAGCCGAGAGCTGCAGGTCTCGCTCGCGCTCCATGCTCAGGGTGTCGCCCTCGCCCGACTCCTCGTCGAAC
The DNA here is from genome assembly GCA_041394165.1 of Acidimicrobiales bacterium. Lineage (GTDB taxonomy): Bacteria > Actinomycetota > Acidimicrobiia > Acidimicrobiales > Iamiaceae > Aquihabitans. Next base: position 176,436 of record JAWKIT010000001.1, on the reverse strand, counting down.
TGCACGTCGCCGGACTCGAAGTCGGCCACGAGCATGTCGGCCTCGGCCTGGAGCGTCTCGGCCTGGCGGAGGTAGGTGGCGCGCTCCACCTCGAGCGCCTCCTGCTGCTTGGCGAGCCACCGGGCGGGGAACGGCGACCGCGTGGCCGTCGCCCGCTTCGACGCGGCCTTCGGCGCCGGTGCGGTCTTCGCTGCCGCCCTCTTGGCCGGTGCCTTCTTGGCCGGTGCCTTCGCCGCGGGCGCCTTCTTCGCGGGCGCCTTCTTGGCCGGTGCCTTCGCCGCGGGCGCCTTCTTCGCGGGCGCCTTCTTGGCCGGTGCCTTCGCCACGGGCGCCTTCTTCGCGGGCGCCTTCGTCGCCGCTGGCTTCGTCACCGCCTGCTTCGTCGCGGCCCGCTTGGCCGGCGCCTTCTTCGCCGTCGCCTTGGTGGCGCTGGCCTTGGTGGCCGGCGTGGCGGCGGTCGCGGCCCGCTTCGGCGCCGCCTTCGTCGAGGCCACGGCGATCAGCGCCGTCGACCGAAGCGCCAGCCGCGCCGGTCGTCGTCCTCGAACAGGTCGTCGCCCCGATCGCCGACCACGTCGTCGCGGGGCCCGAGCGGCTCGTCGTCGGCCATGGCCTTGCGCAGCTCGGCGAGGAAGGCATCGTCGTCGCCGCCCCCCTCGACGCCGAGCTCGACGCGGCTCACCGGCGCCGTCGGCGGCCCGGCCTCGACGTCGCCCAGGCCGGGCGCCTCGTGGTCCACCTCGTCGAAGGCGAGCGGGAGCGGAGCCGGGCGCTCGGCCGACGGGTCGACCACCGGGAGCTCGAGCGAGCCCGGCTCGGGGGCGGGCGGCGGTTCGTCGGCCACCGAGGCCGCGTCGAGCTCCGCGGGCGCCGGCGCCTCGTCTTGCGGAGCATCGGGCGCGCCGTCGAGCGGGGCCGTCGCCTCGACCTCGACGATCACGATCTCCTCTTCGACCTCGATCGCCGCCACCGGCGCCTCGGCGGCGCGCCGGCCTCGGCCGCCGAGCGCGGGCCTCGTCGCCGCTCGCGCCGTCGGCCGCCGTCTCGGGGCGGGCTCGTCGAGGTCGGAGAAGTCGGGCAGCTCGGGATCGGCGAGCGCCGGGACGGGGGCCATGCGGAAGCCGGTGGGGTCGTCGAGGAGCTGCTGCAGCTCGGCCAGGGTGGAGCCCAGCTGCGACCGCTGCTCCTCCACGTGGCGCTCGAGCACCCCGACGTCGGCTCGGAGCTGCTCGCGCTGCCCCTCGAGCTCGCCGATCTCGCTGGCCAGGCGCTGGCGGGCCTCGCGACGCTCCCGGGCCGCCTCGGCGTCGACCTCGGCCTTGGTGGCGGTGGCGTAGCCGTCCGCACCCTCCTTGGTGGAGGCGGCGTATGCGTCGGCGTCGGCCCGGGTGGTGGCGGCGTAGCCGTCGGCCTCGGCCCGGGTCGCCTGGGCGGCGGCCTCGGCGTCGGCGACGAGCGTCGCCGCCTGCTCCTGCGCCGAGCTCACGATCTGGGCGGCATCGTCGCGGGCCTCGCGGACGGCGGCATCGGCGGTGCGCTGGGCCATGGCGAGGGTCCGCCGCGCCTCCTCGGCGATCTCGTCCTCGCTCGGGCCCGCCGGCGCCGCCGGCGCGGGCTGGTCGGCGAGGCGCTCGGCCACGCGCCGCTCGACCTCGGCCTCGACCTCGGCCGGCGAGGGACCGCCGCTCGACCCCTTGGCCTGCTCGAGGGCCTGGAGCTGCACCTCGACCTTGCCGGCCATGGCGACCGCCTTGTCGAGGAAGTCATCGACCTCGGTGGGGTCGTAGCCCTTGCCGCGGTACTTCTTGAACTCCGCGTGCTCGAGCATGCGCTTGAGGGTGAGCTCCATGGGCGACACCCTACTCCCGGTCCCGGGCGGCGCCGGGGCGCAGCGTCAGGTGTCGTAGCCCCGCTCGTGGAGCCGTCGCCGCTCCTCCGCCGACACCTCCACGTTGGTGGGGGTGAGCAGGTAGACCTGGTTGGCCACCCGCTCCATCTGGCCTCCGAGGCCGTAGCAGAGCCCGCTCGCGAAGTCGATGAGCCGGCGCGACAGGTCTCGGTCGGCGCCCTGGAGGTTCATGATCACCGGCTGGCTGCCCTTGAACCGGTCCGCGACGTCCTGGGCCTGGTTGAACGACGTCGGCATCACCACGAACGGCTTGGCGTTCGGCGTGACCGCCACCGGCCGGACGACCTGGGGCCGGGGCCGGGCGACCGCACCGCCGCCCGCCGACGCCGGCGTCACGGTCTGGCCGAGCTCGGCGGCCTCGCGGGGGTCGGCGGACCCCCGCGGGTTGATCGGGCGCACCGCACCGATGGCCGACGGCTCCTCGGGGTAGGCCGACGGTGGCGGCGACTGGCGCTGGGCTGGAGCGGGCTGCTCGCGCCGAGGCGCTTCGGGCTCGTAGCCGTCGTTGCTGCCGTACTCGTCGTACTCGGCATCGTCGCCGAGCCCGAGGTACACCATCGCCTTGCGCCACATGGCCCGAAGACTAGCGGGGAGCGCCGGGGCGCTCCGGGACGCCGGGACGGGGGCCGAACAGGGCCGCCTACCCGGACCATGGTGGCCCCTCGGCCACCGCGGCCTCCAGGTCGCCCGACATCCCCATCGACCTCACCGAGAGGTCGAGGTCGTCGGCGAGCCGCCGCAGGAGCGCTGAACCCGCGCGCCTGGGCCGGGTCGCCCGTGCGACCCACGGTCATGAGCCCGTCGACGGTGAGACCGAGGTCGCCCAGCGCCGCGACCAGGCGGGGCGCCTCGGCCGGCTCGCACCCGCCCTTCTGGGGCTGTCGGACACGTTCACCTGGACGAGCACGCAGCGCCGGGCGCCCGCCGGGCGATCTCGGTCCCGAGCGCCAGGCGGTCGACCGTCTGCCAGAGGTGCACGACCGGCGCCAGGGCCCGGACCTTGTTGCGCTGGAGGCGGCCGATGGCGTGCCACCGCACCTCGTGGCCGGCGTCGGCGAGCACCGGGCCTTGGCCACCAGCTCCTGCGCGTAGTTCTCGCCCAGGTCGCCGAGCCCGGCCTCGGCGGCGGCGAGGGCGACCTCGGGCCCGAAGCCCTTGGTCACCGCGATAAGCGCCACGCGCTCGGGCTCGCCGCCTGCTGCGGCGATCCGGTCGCGCACCTGCTCGACGCGCGCCAGCAGGGTGGCGCGGTCGGGCGCGCTCACGACGCCACCACCCAGGCCACCAGGCCCTGGCGAGCCCGATCGGCGCGCGCCCGGAACGACCAGTGGACGGGGCTGCAGGCGGTGCAGGTGCCGGCGTCCTCGAACGCGAGCCCGAGCCGGCGGGCCGCCTCGGCCACCCCGGCCGCCAGGTCGAGCGCCGGCGTGCCCCAGGCCGTCGTGGCGCGACGCCGTCGCCGCACCGAGCGGCCACCCGGTCGAGCTCCCCGGTGCCGAACTCGTAGCAGCGGGGACGGATGCACGGCCCGAGGTGCAGCGCGTCGGGCCCCCGCCGAGGCCGGCGAGCGCGCCGACCGCCGCCTCGACGACCCCGGCCTCGAGGCCCCGCCAGCCGGCGTGCACGACGCCGACGCCCGCCCGCCCTCGACCAGGATCGGCGCAGTCGGCCGTGCGCACGAGCAGCGGCGCGCCGGGGACCACCGTGACGGCGGCATCGGCCGCGGCCCCGGCGTGCTCGCCGGGCTCGGTCACGACCACGACGTCGGCGCCGTGGGTCTGCGAGAGCCAGGTGGGCGGCCCCGGCAGCGGCGCGGCGGCGTGCTCGGGGCCGGCGAGCCAGGCGGCGACGTCGCCCAGATCGCCGCGACGACGGTCGGTGAAGGCGTGGGCGAAGGCCACCGCGAGCGGCGCGCCCGCCGCTACTTCAGGAACGACGGGACGTCGAACTCGTCGTCGCCGCCCTCGCCGTCGTCGCCGGCCTCCGGCTCGTCGGCGAACAGGTCGCCGGCCGCCGACGAGGGCCGGGCCCGGGGCACCTCGCCGGTGGTGGGCTCGCGCCGCGCCGACGAGCGGCCGGGCTTCTCCTCCCAGCGATCGAACCCGGCGGCGATCACGGTGACGCGGACCTCGTCGCCCATCTCGTCGTCGATGACGGTGCCGAAGATGATGTTGGCGTCGGGGTGGGCCACGCCGTGGATGACCTCGGCCGCCTCGTTGACCTCGAACAGGCCGAGGTCGCTGCCACCGGCGATGGAGAGCAGGATGCCGCGGGCGCCCTCGATGGACGCCTCGAGCAGCGGGCTGGAGATGGCGCCGCGGGCCGCGTTCAGCGCCCGACCCTCGCCCGTGGCGTTGCCGATGCCCATGAGCGCCGAGCCGGCGTTGCTCATGATCATCTTCACGTCGGCGAAGTCGGTGTTGATCACGCCGGGGGTGGTGATGAGGTCGGTGATGCCCTGCACGCCCTGGAGGAGGACCTCGTCGGCCATCTTGAAGGCGTTGATCATCGAGGTCTTCTCGTTCGACACCGTGAGGAGGCGGTCGTTCGGGATGACGATCTGGGTGTCGACCTTCTCCTTCAGCTTCTGGATGCCCGCCTCGGCCTGCACCGAGCGACGGCGGCCCTCGAAGGCGAAGGGGCGGGTGACCACGCCGATGGTGAGCGCCCCGATGCCCTTGGCGATCTCGGCGATCACCGGGGCGGCGCCGGTGCCGGTGCCGCCGCCCTTGCCGGCGGTGATGAACACCATGTCGGCGCCCTGGAGCACCTCCTCGATCTCCTGGCGGTGCTCCTCGGCGGCGAGGCGTCCGACCTCGGGATCGCTGCCGGCGCCGAGGCCGCGGGTGAGCTCGCGACCGATGTCGAGCTTGATGTCCGCGTCGGACATCAGCAGGGCCTGCGCATCGGTGTTGACCGCGATGAACTCGACGCCCTTGAGGCCGGCGTCGATCATGCGGTTGACGGCGTTCACCCCGCCGCCGCCCACCCCGACGACCTTGATGACCGCCAGGTAGTTCTGCGGATGACCGGCCATGTGCGCTACCTCCACGCAGGGTGGTTGAGAAGGTTGAACCCTCGACAGCAGGTGGAGGGCGAGGGTGGACCTCGACGTCTGCTGGACCTTACTCCCCTGCTGCCGTCCGGAACGTGACCGTGCTCGCACGCGGGACGCTCACGTCGATGCGCGCGAACGTCGGCCGATCGCGCTGCCCGAGCAGCGCGGCGAGGGCGTCGGCCTTGGCCGTCTGCTGGCCGTCGTCGCCCCAGGCCACCTCGATCCCGTCGCGCAGCACCAGCTCGAGGTCGCGGGCGCCGCCGCCGACCTCGGCCACCTCGGCGCGCAGGTCCTCGGGGAGGCCGGCGAGCACCGCCACGGCGGTGCGGGACCCGTCGGGCACCCGCTCGCCCAGCTCGGGGGCGGCGGCGTCGACCGTGGGGAGCTCGCCTCCCTCGACGGCCGGGGCGATGGCCCGGCCGGTCGCGTCGACCTGGACCGCTCGGCGGCCCGTCCCCGCCACCGCGACCGGCTGGCGGGCCCGCACCCGGACCTCGACCCGGTCGGGCCAGCCCCGTGCCACCGTGGCGGAGGCGACCCACGGCACCTGCTCGATGCGCCGGGCGGCGGCGCCCGCGTCGAGGTCGACCAGCGCATCGCCGAGTGCGATGCCCGACGCGTCGCGCACCTGCTCGGCCTGGGCGCCCTCGACCCCGCGCACCACGATCCGGTCGACGTCGAGCAGCGGCGAACGGGTGGCCGCCACGGCCGCCCCGACGACGACGAGCACCGCGACCAGCGCCAGGACGCGTCGCAGGCGGCGCCGGCCGCGGTCGCGGGCCACCTCGATGCGGCGGTCGCGGAGGCGCGGATCGATCAGCGGCGTGGCCGCCACCCGCCCGCGCGCCAGCGTCTCGGAGCTCACGCCGGGTCGTCGAGCGCCGGCAGCCCGACCATGTGGTTCTCGGGGTGCAGCAGGATGCCGTGGTGGCGGAACACCCGGCGCCGCACCTCGGCGATCAGCGCGAACACGTCGGCCGCGGTGCCGCCTTCGTCGGACTGGATGAAGTTGGCGTGCTTGGTGGACACCTCGGCCGAGCCGATCCGCAGGCCCTTGCAGCCCGCGGCCTCGATGAGCCGGCCGGCGGAGTCGCCCGGCGGGTTGGTGAAGACCGATCCGGCGTTGCGGCCGCCGGGCTGGTGCTCGCGGCGCCACTGCGTCTTGTCGCGGATGGCCGCCCGGGCGGCCGTCGCGCCGCCCGGGGCGAGGTCGAGGTCGGCCCAGACGACCACCTGGTCGTCGGTGATCGACGACCGCCGATAGCCGAGGTCGAGGTCGGACGCGGACACGACTCCATCGTCGCCGGTGGCGAGGTCCACGACGCGGACCCTCGCCAGCACGTCGCTCATGTCGGCCTCGTGCACCCCGGCGTTCATCCGCACGGCGCCGCCGACCGTGCCGGGCACGCCCGCCGCCCACTCGAAGCCGGTCAGGCCGGCGGCGGCGCTCTGGCGCGCCACCACGGGGAGCTTGGCGCGCGCCCCGGCGCGCACCCGCGTCCCCTCGACCTCGACGTCGGCGAACCCGGCGCCCAGCACGACCACCAGGCCGGCGAAGCCTGCGTCGGCGACGAGCAGGTTGGATCCGAGCCCGACGACGAGCACCGGGACGGGGGTGGCGGCCACCGCGGCGGCCACCGCGGCGAGCTGCTCGGCGTCGGGAACCTCGGCTAGCAGCGCCGCCGGCCCGCCGACCCCGTAGGTGGTGAGCGGCCCGATGGGCACGTCGCGGCGCACGAGGACGCCGAGCGTCGCCTCCAGCGCGGCGAGATCGGCCGGGTCGGCCCTCGCGTCGCGGGTCACGGCCCCTCCGGGCCACCGGCCACGAGCGATCGGCCCAGGCGCCAGACGTCGCCGGCACCGACCGTGAGCAGCAGGTCGTCCGCCCGCAGGGCGTGGCCCGCCCAGGCCTCGGCGTCATCGAGCGTGGGCACCCAGGCGACCTCGGCCCACGGGCGGTGCTCCAGCACGGCGTCGACGAGCAGCCGGCCGGTGACCCCCTCGATCGGATCCTCCCCGGCCCCGTACACGTCGGTGATGGCCACGACGTCGGCCAGCGCGAGCGCCGCACCGAAGTCCTCGACGAGGTCGCGCGTGCGCGTGTAGCGGTGCGGCTGGAAGACGGCGACCACCCGGCGCCAGCCCGCCTCCCGGGCCGAGGCCAGCAGGGCGCGCACCTTGCCCGGGTTGTGGGCGTAGTCGTCGACCACCGTGACGCCCCGCACGGTCCCGACCACCTCGAAGCGGCGGGCGACCCCGCGGTAGTCGGCGAGGGCGCGCACGGCCGCCTCGGCGGGGACGCCGCGCTGGCGGGCCACGGCGAAGGCGACGGCGGCGTTGCGCGCGTGGTGGCGACCCGGGGTGCCGACGGTGACCGGGCCCACCTCGACCCCGTCGACCTCGAGCCCGAAGGTGGTGTCGAGCCGGTGCACGGCCACCGAGTGGACCCGGACGTTGGCGCCCGGGCTCTCGCCCACCGTGGTCGCCCCGGTCGCGGCGGCGACGCGCTGGGCCCGGGGATCGGCGGCCCGCTCGCCGCGCGGGTCGTCGACGCAGACCACCCCCCGGTCGGCCGCCGACAGGAACCGCAGGAACGCAGCCTCGATCGCATCGATGTCGTGCCAGTAGTCGAGGTGGTCCTCGTCGATGTTGGTCACCACGGCGACCTCGGCACCGAGGCGCAGGAACGTGCCGTCGCTCTCGTCGGCCTCCACCACGAAGTCGCCCGGCCCCTCGGGCGACCAGTGCGCCGCCCGCCCGAGGCCGAGCGGGGTGGCCCCGACGAGGTACGACGGGTCGGCGCCGACGCCGTCGAGGAGGGTGGCGAGCATCGCCGTGGTGCTCGTCTTGCCGTGGGTGCCCGACACGGCGACCGTCGGTCGAGCCGCGCAGATCTGGGCGAGGATCCCGGCCCGGTCGAGCACGGTCGCCCCGGCCGCCTCGAGCGCGGCGCGGTCCTCGACGCTCGGCGGGAACGCCGTGGAGTGCGCGACCACCGCAGCGGCGCGCGCCTCCGCCGTCCCGAAGAGCTCCTCGGCGGGCACGACGCTCGGGCGGACCCCCGCCGCGAGCAGGGCGGGCCAGGCCGGGGTCTCGTTCAGGTCGGTGCCCGTGACCTCGTGGCCCATGGCCGCGAGGATCACGCCGATCGCGCTGATCCCGGCGCCGCCGATCCCGACGAGGTGCACGGAGGGCCGGTCAGCCACGGGCTGCGCCCTCGACCACCCGCGCCGCGCGCTCGGCCGCATCGACCAGCGCGCCCGAGCGCATGGCCGTGCTCATCGCCGCCAGGCGGGCCCGGTCGTCGAGCAGCGCGCCGAGCTCCCGCTCGAGGCGGTCCACGTCGAGCTCGGCGTCGGGGACGACGACGGCCCCGCCGAGCGCCTCGACCGCTCGGGCGTTCGCGGTCTGGTGGTCGCGGGTGGCGATCGGCAGGGGCACGAGCACGGCGGGCAGCCCGGTGGCCATCAGCTCGAACACGCCCCCTCCCGCGCGCGGGACGCCGACGGCGGCGGCGTCGAGCAGCAGGTGCATGCGGTCCTCGTAGTCGACCACCTGGTAGGCGAGCCCGCCCTCGGGCAGCTCGGGAGGGGCGTCGAGCCCGGCCGAGAAGCCGTTGCGGCCGATGACGTGGCGCACGGCGAGGTCGCTGCGATCGGCCCAGCGGACCACGAGCTCGCGGACCGCGTCGTTGATGCGGCGCGAGCCCAGCGACCCGGAGAAGGCGGCGATGACCGTGCGGTCGACCGGCAGGCCGAGCTCGGCTCGCGAGCGCGCCGGATCGGGGTGCTCGGCGGCGGTGCGGATCTCGGGCCGGAGCGGGTTGCCGGTGACGGTGGCGCGGCAGGTCGGTGCCCTCGAACGACACCGCCGCCGCGGCGGCGAAGCGGCGCAGGGCCCGGTTCACCGCCGGCCCGGCGGTTCTGCTCGAGCAGCACGAGCGGGACCCGCGAGAGCACCGCGCCCACCCCGCAGGCGAACGAGGCGTAGCCGCCCAGGACCACGACCACCGCCGGCCGCCGACGGCGGACGATGCCGATGCCCCGCACCAGCGCTCGGACGAGGTCGAGGACGGCGCCCACGTTGGCGAGCGCCAGCCGGCGCTGGATGCCTCGGCCCGGGAGCACGTCGACGGTGAAGCCGGCCTCGGGCACGAGGGTGGCCTCCGGACCCCGCTCGGCGCCCACGAAGTGGATCGTGGCCGGGTCGTGGCCGGCATCGACGAGGGCGCGCGCCACCGCCACGCCCGGCAGCAGGTGCCCGGCGGTGCCCCCGCCGGCGACGATCGCCCAGGTCGGCTCGGCCATCAGCGGCCGACGCCCCGCGCCCGCCGCACCCGCAGCGGCTCCTCGGCCGGGTGGCGGGCGATGTTGAGCAGGATGCCGGTGGCGGCGAGGTTGATCATGAGCGAGGAGCCGCCGAAGGAGACGAACGGGAGCGGCACGCCGGTGATGGGCATGACGCCGATGACGGCCCCGATGTTCATGTACGCCTGCACGCTGAGCCAAGCCGTGATGCCGGTGGCGAGCAGCATCGAGTACCGGTCGCGGGCCCGCACGGCGATCCACGCACCGGTGGCCGACAGGCCGAAGAACAGCAGGACGACCGCCAGCGCGCCCACCAGCCCGAACTCCTCGCCGATCACGGCGAAGATGAAGTCGGTGTGGGCGAACGGGAGGAACCCCCACTTGGCCGTCGAGCGGCCGAGGCCCTTGCCCAGGATCCCCCCGTTGGCCAGGCCCACGAGGCTCTGCACGTTCTGCAGCCCCGTGTTGGTCGGATCGGCCCAGGGGTTGAGGAAGCGGAAGAACCGCGTGCGCCGGAAGGGCGTGAACGCCACGAACATGCCGGCGATCGCCGCGCCCGCCACGGTGACGGCGCCCAGGCCCAGCGGCGGCGCGCCCGCCACGAGCAGCACGGCGAGCACCATCGAGGCGATGATGATCGTCGTGCCCAGGTTGGGCTGGAGCATGATCAGGCCCGCCACCACGCCGAGGTAGGCGACCACCGGGGCGAGGCCCCAGCGCCAGTCGTCGATGCGCTCGGCCCGCCGGTCGAGCAGGTCGGCCACGAACACGAGCAGGCCGAACTTGGCGAACTCCGAGGGCTGGAGCTGGAAGCCGCCGAACCCCAGCCAGCGGGTGGCGCCGTTCGCCGTGATCCCCACGCCCGGCACGAGGACGAGCACGAGCAGGCCGATCGAGGTGAGCAGCAGGAGCTTCGCCAGCCGGCGCCACACCTGCACCGAGACCATGAGGGTGATGCCCAGGGCGACGACGCCGAGCGCGGTCCAGAGGAGCTGCTTCTCGAAGTACGACCACGGCGCGCCTCCGGCGCGCACGGAGGGCACCGAGCCGGCGGACATGACCATCACCAGTCCGAAGAGGTTCAGCACCACGACGATGGCGCTGAGCAACCAGAAGGCGGAGGTGGCGTGGCCCGGGACCGTCCAGGCCCGCCGGCGGACCACGCGCGGCGCACCGACGGGGCGCCCCCGCAGGGCCGGGTGGTCGATCGTCGTCACGAGGCCTCCCCGATCGCGGCGCGCACCTCGCGCTGGAAGTCGTCGCCGCGCTCGGCGTAGCCGCCGTACCAGTCGAACGAGGCGCACGCCGGCGAGAGCACGACGGCATCGCCCGGGCGGGCGGCGGACCGCGCCGCACCGACCGCCTCGGCCATGGAGGTCGCGGTCGTGGTGGGGACGACGCCGGCGAAGGCGCGCGCCACCTCGGGCGCGGCCTCGCCGATGGCGACGACGGCGCGGAGGTGGGGGGCGAGCACGGCGAGCTCGCCGAGGTCGAGGCCCTTGTTCCGGCCCCCGGCGATGAGCACGGCCGAGTCGAACCCGCGCAGGGCCGCGACCGTGGCGTGGGGCGCGGTGGCCTTGGAGTCGTCGTACCAGCGCACGCCTCCAGCCTCGCCCACCAGCTCCACGCGATGGGGGAGGCTGCGAAAGGCACGGAGAGCAGCCCGGATGCCGTCGAGGGAGGCCCCGGCGCCGCGCGCGGTCGCCGCGGCGGCCAGGGCGTTCTGGAGGTCGTGGGGCAGCGCTCGGGGCAGCTCGTCGACCCCGAGGAGGTCGATGCCCTCCGGGCCGAGCAGCCGGCCGCCGGCGACGCGCCAGTCGGTGCCCGCGGCGGTGCCGAAGGTCTCGGTGCGCTCCCCCGGCGGCGCCCACCGCATCACCACCGGGTCATCCGCGTTGGCGACGGCGAGCCCGCCCCGGTCGTGGTTGGCCCACACCCGCGCCTTGGCGGCCTCGTAGCCCGCGAGGTCGAGGTGCACGTCGAGGTGGTCGGGCGCGAAGTTCAGCCAGCAGGCGGCGACGGGCCGGTGCGCCGTGGCGAAGGTCAGGCGGAACGACGACGCCTCGACCACGAACGCCTCGGGCCCGGGAGACGCGATCGCCTCGACGAGGGGCACCTCCACGTTGCCGGCCGGGACCGCGGCGATGCCCGACGCCACCAGCATCTCGGTGACGAGCGAGGTCACCGTCGTCTTGCCGTTGGTGCCGGTGATCATGGCCACCGGGCGGTCGTCCCAGGCTGCGGCGAGGTCGAACTCCGAGCGGACCGGCACGCCCACCCGGCGGGCCGCGGCGAACACGGGGTGGCGCTCGGGCAGGCCGGGGCTGGGGATCACGCCGTCGTGGGCCCCGACGAGGGCGTCCCACGGCCCCTCCGGCGGATCGACCCAGGCGGCACCGCACCCGAGGGCGACCTCCGCCCCCCGGTCGCCCAGCAGGTCGTCGGTGGCGCTGACCTCGACGTCGTGGACCACGAGGGCGCGCGCCACGGCGCGACCCATGACGCCCAGTCCGACCACGAGGGCCCGGCGCGGCACCACCGCCGCCCCCGCCGCGCTCACGGCCCCGGGATGGTGGTGAAGTCGGCGTAGTAGATGCCGAGCGCCAGCGCGGTGGCCAGCCCGGCGATCATCCAGAAGCGCACGATCACCGTGGTCTCGGGCCACCCGCGCAGCTCGTAGTGGTGGTGGATCGGCGCCATGCGGAAGATCCGCCGCCCGAACGCCCGGTACGAGAACACCTGGAGGATCACCGAGGTGGCCTCGACCACGAACAGGGCGCCGATGATCGGCAGCAGGAGGATCGTGTTCAGCGTGAGCGCCAGGCCGGCGAGCGCCGCGCCGATCGCCAGCGAACCGGTGTCGCCCATGAAGATCTTCGCCGGGTGGGCGTTCCACCACAGGAACCCGGCGCAGCCGCCGAGCATGGCGGCGGCCACGACGGCCAGGTCGAGCGCGTGCTCGACGTCGTAGATGGTGGGGTTCCGGAACGCCCAGAAGCCGATGATCGTGAAGGTCGCGAACGAGAAGATCGACGCGCCGGCCGCCAGGCCGTCGAGGCCGTCGGTGAGGTTCACCGCGTTCGTGCTCCCCATGATCACCAGGATCGAGAACAGGACCCACCCGACCTTGCCGAAGTCGATGCTGAGCAGGGCGTCGGGATCGAACGAGTCGAACCGGGTGAACGACAGGTCGGTGTGCACCCCCGTGAGCTGCACGGTCGCGATGGCGAAGCCGCCGGCCACGACGAGCAGGCCGAGGACCTTGGTCCGCTTGTTCAACCCGAGGTTGCGCTCGCGCGTGATGCCGATCCAGTCGTCGAGGAAGCCGACGAGGCCGGCGCCGACCACCAGGGCCAGCACGAAGATCCCCGACCGGGTGAACACCACCCGGCTGCGGAGGTGGGCCACCGAGTAGCCGATGACGGCGCCCGCGACGATGGCGATGCCCCCCATCGTGGGCGTGCCCGCCTTGACCTGGTGCCCGGCCGGCCCCTCCTCGCGGATGTTCTGGCCGATCTGGTGGTTCCGGAGCCACTCGATCAGGAAGCGGGTGCCGACGAGCGACGCGGCGAGGCTGAGGCCGCCGGCCATGAGCAGGGCGATCACGAGGTGGGCTCCGAGTCGTCGGTGGCGTGGGGGGCGCCGCGGGTGAGCAGGGCCTCGCGCAGCACCAGGCGGTCGTCGAAGGGGATCGTGCGGTCGCCCACCGTCTGGGTGGTCTCGTGGCCCTTGCCCGCCACGAGCAGCACGTCGCCAGCGCGGGCGGCCACCACGCCGGCGGCGATCGCCTGCGCCCGATCGGGCACCTCGAGCACCTCGGCCGGTCCGTCCATCCCTCGTCGCACGGCCGCCATGATCGCAGCCGGGTCCTCCCCCCGGGGGTTATCGGTCGTGAGCACCACTGCGTCGGCGAGCTCGGCGGCGGCCTCGCCCATCAGCGGGCGCTTGTCGCGATCGCGGTCGCCGCCGGCGCCGAACACCAGCACCACCCGCCCGGCCGTGAGCTCGCGGGCCGCCTCGAGCAGGCGCCGCAGCCCGTCGGGCGTGTGGGCGTAGTCGACCGCCGCCAGGAACGGCTGGCCCTCGTCGGCGCGCTCGAAGCGGCCGGCGACGACGCCCGCCCCCGAGAGGCCGGCGGCCACCGCGTCGGGCTCGACCCCAGCGCCTCGGCGATGGAGGCGGCCACCAGCGCGTTCGCCACGTTGAACCGGCCGGGGAGCGCCAGCGCCACCGGCCGCCCCCGCCAAGCGAAGCGCGACCCCGACGCCGTCACCGCGAGCTCGCCGGCGTCGGCCAGCGAGCAGGCCACGACGGGGACCTCGAGCCGCTCGGCGAGCCGTCGGCCCCACGCGTCGTCGACGTCGACGACCGCGAGCTCGCAGCGCCCCGGCTCGAACAGCCGGGCCTTGGCCTCGAAGTAGGCCTCCATCGTCCCGTGGAAGTCGAGGTGGTCCTGGCTGAGGTTGGTGAAGGCGGCGGCGCGGAAGCCGATGCCGTCGGCGCGGTGCTGGTCGAGGGCGTGCGAGGACACCTCCATGGCGACCGCGGCGCACCCGTCGTCGCGCATCGCCGCCAGCTCCCCTGGAGCAGCGGCGCCTCGGGCGTGGTGCGAGCACCGGTGAGCGTCCCGATCACGCCGCAGCGGACGCCGGCGGCGCGCAGGACGGCGGCCAGCAGGTGGGTGGTGGTCGTCTTGCCGTTCGTGCCCGTCACGCCGACGACGTCGAGGCGGTCGGAGGGGAACCCCTCGAGGGCGGCGGCGATCGGGCCCATGGCGCCGGACGGACGGCACCTGCAGCTCGGCGACGCCCAGGCCGAGGGGCGCTCGACCAGCAGCGCCGTGGCCCCGGCGGCGACCGCGCCGGCGGCGAAGTCGTGGCCGTCGTGGCGGGCGCCCGGGACGCAGCAGAAGAGGTCGCCGGGGCCGACGAGCGAGGAGTCGTGGGTGGCGCGCCGCACGTCGGCGGCGGCGCTGCCGGCGACGACGGGCGGAGGATCGAGGAGCTCGCGGGCCGTGACGGCGGCGAGGAGGTCGGACAGCTGCACCGCCTCAGCCTTGCCCGACGACGGTGGTGCCCGACACATCCTCCCCGTCGAGCTGCTTCGCGGCGGCGCCGACCTCGGGGACGTCGTGGGCGGAGGGCTCGAGCAGGGCGGGCGGCGGGATCTGGTAGCGGCGCAGCGCGGTGGCGGCCAGGTGCGAGAAGACCGGGGCGGCGATGTCGCCGCCGAAGATCGACGTCTGCGGGTCCTGCACGCTCACGAGGATCGACAGGTCGGCGCCGTCGACCATGCCCACGAAGCTCGCCCAGTAGTGGTAGCGGCCGTCCTCGCCGAGGTAGCCGTCCTCGGGGTCGACGTTGAAGGCGATGCGCGCCGTGCCGGTCTTGCCGGCCGGGACGTAGCCGGGGACCTGGGCGAGCTTGCCGGTGCCGTCGCTCACGACCTTGGCGAGCATGGCCCGCATCTTCGCCGCGGTGTCGGCCGACACGACCCGGCGGCCGTCGGCGGGCTCGGCGGGCACCTGGCCGCTCCCCCGGTCGATGGCGCCGAGCAGCCGCGGCGGCACGTACACGCCGTCGTTGGCGATCACGTTGTAGGCCGACAGCATCTGCAGGGCGGTGACCGAGATGCCCTGGCCGATCGGCATCGACCCGATGTCCACCCCCGACCAGTCGTCGAGGTCCTTCATGATCCCGTCCTCCTCGGCGGGGAAGCCGAGGCCGGTGGTCTCGCCGAACCCGAACGCCCGGAGGTAGTGGTCGACGCGGGCCTTGCCCAGCAGCTGGGCGATCTTGATCGTGCCGATGTTGGACGACGTGTAGATGACCTCGGTGGTGGTCAGGTCGGTGGTGGGGTGCGGGTGGCTGTCGTGGAAGGGCCGGTCGGCGACCTGGAGGGTGTCGGGCACGTTGATCCACGACTCCGGGGTGACCACGCCGTCCTCGAGGGCCCCGGCCACGGTGATCATCTTGTTGACCGAGCCGGGCTCGAAGACCGCCGTGACGGGCTTGTTGTCGCGGGTGACGTGGACCTCGCCGTCCTCGCCCACCCCGACGCTCGCCATGGCGAGGATCTCGCCGGTGCTCGGGCGCATGATGACGGCCTGGGCCGACTGGGCGCCCGACGAGGCCACGGCGTCGGCGATCGAGCGCTCGGCCTCGTACTGGAGGGTCTGGTCGATGGTCAGGTACACGTCGGCGCCCTGCTCGGCCGGGACGATGTCGCGCTGGCCGCCGGCGATGGGCTGGCCCGACACGTCCTGCTCGTAGGTCATCTTCCCGGGCCGGCCGGCGAGCTGGCCGTCGTACGCGGCCTCGACGCCCGAGATGCCCCCGGTGCGGCCGTCCTCGTCCTGCTGGCCGTCGGCGAGCGCCGTGCCCAGCACGCCGAGGGCCAGGTCGTCGTTGGGCTTGGCCCGCACGTAGGCGTCCTCCAGCGAGATGCCCGGCAGGTCACCGGCCTCGACGCCCTCCCGCACGGCATCGGCCTGCTCGGTGGTGAGCTCGGAGGCGAGGACGCGGTAGCGGACCTCCGCGCGGAGGTCCTCGAGGACCCCTCGATCGGGACGTCGAGGATCGCGGCCAGTCGCTCGGCGGTGGCGGGCACGTCCTCGACGATGGCCGGGTCGGCGATCAGCCGGGGCTCGGGCACCGAGAGGGCGAGCGCCTGGCCGTTGCGGTCGTAGATGGCCCCGCGGGTGGCCGGCAGCGAGCGGGTGCCGTCGCGCTGCGAGCGGCCGTACGCGCTCGGCCGCTCCGTGCCCAGGACCTGGACGTCGACGAGCCGCGCCACCAGGGCGACGACCACCAGCGCCATCAGCACCACGAGCGCGAGCATCCGCCGGACGGTGCGGGTGCGCAGCTCGCTGCCCGACAGCAGGGGCGCTCGCGCGGCGCGGGGCTCGGGCGACGGCGGGACGGGGGCCGGACGGGCGCGGGCACCCGACGGCGAGCGGCGGGGGCGGGGCGGGCGGGCCCGGCGGACGGGCGGCGCGGCGGCTGGGGCCCGGCGCCCGTCGCCACGCGACGGGGCGCCCCCGGCGCGGCGCGCTGCGGGCTGCGGTGCTCCGCCCCGCGCGCGCCCGCCCCGGGGCTCGGCCCGGGGCGGCAGCGTGGCGGTGGCGCGGGGGCGGCCGAAGAAGCCGTCGTCGTCGGTCACCGGTCGGTCCCGCCGCCGGAGCCCGATGCCAGCTCCTGGGCGCTCGAGGTGGCCGGATCGTCCGAGGTGGCCGGATCGTCCGTGGCGGTGGGGTCGTCCGTGGCGGTCCCGTCCTCGGCGTCGCGCAGCACGACGGTCTCGTCGCCGCTGGCGGCGCTCATCCAGTGGACCGTCGAAGCCGGCACCATGCCGTTCGCCGCCGCCTCGGCGGCGATGCGCTCGGGCGACCGCAGGTTGGCCAGGTCGAGCTGCTCGCGGGCCAGCTCGGTCTGCTCCTGGCGCAGGTCGGCGTCGAGCTGGTCGAGGTGGGTCTGGCCGCTGGCCAGCAGCCCGTGGAGCACCGCCGAGGCGAGCAGCGAGGCGAAGACCACCGCCATCGCGGCCACCACGGCCGGGCCCGACCGTCGGCGGCGGGCCGGCGGCGGCACCACCCGGAGGTGCGACCGACGATCCCGGGCGGGCTGCGGGGCGCGTCGGGGCGTGGGGCGCGGGGCGCGGACGGGGCTCGTCATGGCTGGTCCTTCGGGGCCGGGGTGAGGCGCTCGGCGGCCCGGAGGCGGGCCGAGGCGGCGCGGGGGTTCTGCTCGATCTCCTGGGGCGTGGGGGTCCAGCCCCCGCGCTTCAGCAGCCGGGCCTCGGGCACCGCGCCGCACGCGCAGGGCAGGCCCGGCGGGCAGGTGCAGCCGCCGTCCTCGGCGCGGCGCAGGCGCTCCTTCACGATCCGGTCCTCGCCGGAGTGGTAGCTGATGGCGAGCAGGCGCCCGCCCGGGGCGAGGACGTCGATGGCGGCGTCGAGCGCCGGGGGCAGCACGTCGAGCTCGCCGTTGACGTGGATGCGGATCGCCTGGAAGGTGCGCTTGGCGGGATGGCCGCCCCGGCGCCGGGCGGGCGCCGGGATGGCGTCGACGACCACCGCGGTGAGCTCGGTGGTCGTGGCGATGGGGCGGGCGGCCACGATGGCCCGGGCGATCCGGGCGGCGAAGCGCTCGTCGGCGTTGCGGCGGAGCAGGGCGGCGAGGTCGTGCTCGCCCAGGCCGTTGACCACCTCGGCCGCCGACGGGCCCGTCGAGCGATCCATCCGCATGTCGAGCGGTGCCTCGTGGCGGTAGGAGAACCCGCGGTCGGCATCGTCGAACTGCGGTGAGCTGACGCCGAGGTCGAAGAGGACCCCGACGATCGGTTGGCTGGCGGCGCCGGCCGCGGCGACCACGGTCGCCAGCTGGTCGAAGCGGGCGTGGTGTGCCTCGGCCCGGTCGCCGAAGGAGGCGAGCCGAGCCTGCGCTGCGGCCAGAGCGCGCCGGTCGCGATCCAGTCCCAGGACCCGGAGGTCCGGGCGCGACTGGAGCACGGCCGCCGCATGGCCGGCGCCGCCGAGGGTGGCGTCGACGACGGTGCCGGCCGGCACGGTGGCGAGGAGCTCCACCACCAGCTCGACCAGCACGGGGTCGTGGACGAAGGGTCGGGGTTCGGTCATCAGGGCCGCCATGGGGAGCTCACGCCGTCCCCGTGGGCAGGCCGCCGTGGCCGTCGAGCAGCAGGTCGAGGTCGCCCATCCGCTGGGCCTCGACGTCGTCGAAGCGCCGGGCGGGCCAGAGCTCGATGCGCTCGATGGCGCCGGCGAGCACCACCTCGGCATCGCCCTCGATGCCGATCCGCTCGCGCAGCTCCGGCGGCACCACCAGGCGCGCCTGGCGGTCGACCGACACGCGGGGCGCCGCCTTGAAGAAGCGCTGGCGGACCTCGGGGTCGACGACCCCGCTGCCCTGCTGGGTCACCACCGCGTCCACCATCACCTCGAAGCCCTGCGGGGCGAACAGGTGGAGGCAGTCGGTGCGCCGCGGGAGGACGTGGGCGTGGCCGGCGGCGACGAGCGGACCGCGGAGGGCGGCGGGCACGACGAGGCGACCGCTCGCCTCCAGGCGGGTCCGGTAGGTGCCGGCGAAGGCGTCGTGGCCGAAGACGTTGGCCCGCGGGCGCGCGGCGATCGCCTCCTCCACCGCTCCCCCCGTCGCTCCCTCAGCTTCCATTGGGCGCCACTCTATTCCAAATCCTTCCGCTGACAAGCCGGAACGTGCGTTCGGGCGGCCGCCGACCAGGGGCGGCGACGGAGGTCGCCGTCGACATCCCCGGTGCCCGACGGGCGGCGTCGGGTCAGGCGGTGGGCGCGACGGCCGCGGCGAGCGCGGCCACGACCTCGTCCGACGACGGGCCGTCGGTGTGCCGTCCGGCGAGCGCCGCGGTGCCCACGGCCACGTCGGCCAGCGCCAGGGCGGTGCCGGGCCGACCGTCGGCGGGCAGCGCCAGCAGCTCCACGAGGCGGCCCGGGTCCCACCGGTGGAGCAGCGCGCACTGGAAGCGGGCGTGGCGGCGGGTGCGCCGCTGCGAGATGCCGACCAGCTTGCGCCCGCCGACGGACACCTCGCCCGGTCCCAGCCCGGCGAAGCACACGAGCGACGAGAGCGCCGTGCGCGCCAGGCCCCCGTGGTGGACGGCGAGGTCGGGCCGGCCGAGGTCGAGCTCGACGAGCGTGCGGGCCCAGGCGTCGCCCAGCCAGTCGAACGACCGCCGCACGTCGTCGCTCCAGCGCGGGTCGGCGCGCGGCAGCAGCACGTCGACCCAGGTCACGTCGCCGGGCACGAGCAGCACCGCTCCCCCGCCGCTGCGGCGGCGCACGACCTCGACCCCCGCGCGCGCCGCCGCCGAGCGATCGACGACGTCGTCGGACTGGGTGCTGCCGAGCACCAGCGCCGGCCGCTCGACCTCGAACCACCAGAGGCGCGCCGCGTCGATCGGCGGCACCTCCCGTCCGTGGAACGCGGCCGCCGAGCCCCGCCAGCGGTCGACGGCGACCGGCTGCGGCCTCACGAGCGCAGGTCGACCCGCTCGACCGTGACCGCCCGCAGGTGGTCGTCGATGGGCACGACCCCGATCCCGGGCCCCGTCGGGATCCGCATGCGGCCGTTGCGGTCGAGGCCCAGCGCCTCGGTGACGTCCACGTCCACGTAGCTGAGCGACGGCCCCAGATCGGTCGGGAGCGTCGTGGTCGCCTGGGCCGCCACCGCGAGCGCCGCCGCCCGGCCGACGCCGGACTCCAGCATCCCGCCCACGAACGCGCCCCAACCGGCCGCACGAGCGCGCGACAGGAGCTCGGCCGCCCGGTCGGGCCCGCCGCAGCGGGCCGGCTTCACGTTCAGCACCGACCCGGCGCCCAGGGCGACCGCGGCGTCGAGGTCGCCCGGCGAGGACACCGACTCGTCGAGCGCGACCGGGCAGCCGGCCCGTGCCGCCATCCGGGCGCTCTCCAGGAGCTGGTCGGCGGGCGCCGGCTGCTCGACGTAGGTGAGCCCGACCCGCTCGAGGGCGCGCAGGGCGTCGTCGGTGGCCGTCCCGTTGAAGTCGACCGCGAGCGGGAGGTCGGGCCAGGTGAAGCGCACCTCGCGCACCGCGGCGAGGTCCTCGGTCGCCGGCGTCACCTTGAGCTTCACGAGGTCGACCGGGCCGCGCAGCCGCTCGGCCACCGCGGTCACCAGATCGCCCAGGTCCGCGCCCCGGCTCACGACGGCGCACCACGGCACCGCCTCGGCCACCTCGACCTCGCCCGCCAGCGCAGCGGCGAGCGACGCGCCCTCGGCGCGGAGGCGGGCGTCGAGCACCGCCGTGCGCACCGCCGCGGTGGCCATCGGGTGCCCGACCACGCCCGGCTCCCGCCCGGCGAGCGCCGCCGGGACGAGCTCGTCGCGCAGGACGAGCCAGGCGCCCGCCGCGTGCTCGGCCGTGTACGTGGGACGGGCCAGCGCCGAGCACTCGCCCCACCCGACGGTCCCGTCGGCCAGCTCGACCTCGACGAGCACCAGCTCGCGGTGGTCCTCGGTGCCGTGGGCGGCCACGTGGGCGTGGGCCAGCGGGTAGCGGAGCCGGTGGAGGGTCGCCCGCACCGGGAGCGGCTCGACGCTCACGCCAGGGACCGCACCGACCGGCACCACCGGAGGTAGGCCACCACGTCGGCGGGGTCGGGATCGTGGTCGTCGCCGTACTGCGTCTCGAGGCGGAAGCGGAGGTAGGCGGGGTCCGGCAGCGGGAGGTGCGGCGACCGCCGCCACCAGCCCGGCGGCGCCAGGCGCGCCACCTGGCGCAGCGCCGTGGGCCACAGGGCGGGGTGGGCCACCACGGCGCCCACGAGCCGCAACCAGCGCCGTCGCTCGCTCACCGGGCCCGCTCCACGCTCCCGAGCATGGCACGCGGCCGCCTCCGCGACCGGGGCCGGTCCGCCTATCGTTGGCCCTCCGACCACGATGAGGAGCTGCACGTGGCCACCGAACCCCTGGCGGAGCGACCGGACCGCTTCGCCGACCTCCACCGGGCGCTGGTGCGCAACCTGAGCGAGGTGATCCAGGGCAAGCCCGAGGTGATCGACCTGGTGCTGCTGGCCCTCGTGGCCGAGGGGCACGTGCTCGTGGAGGACGTGCCCGGGGTGGGCAAGACGAGCTTGGCCAAGGCGCTGGCCCGCTCGATCGACGGCCGGTTCGGCCGCATCCAGTTCACGCCCGACCTGCTCCCCACCGACGTGGTGGGCGTCAACGTGTGGGACCGCAACGCCGGGCGCTTCGACTTCCGCCCCGGTCCGGTCTTCGCCAACGTCGTGCTCGCCGACGAGGTCAACCGCGCCTCGCCCAAGACGCAGGCGGCACTGCTCGAGGCCATGGCCGAGCGCCAGGTGACGGTCGACGGCACCACCCGGCACCTCCCACCCCCGTTCCTCGTCATCGCCACCCAGAACCCGATCGAGAACGAGGGCACCTACCCGCTGCCCGAGAGCCAACTCGATCGCTTCCTCCTGCGGGTGTCGGTCGGCTACCCCGACCGCGGCGCCGAGCTGGCGATCCTCGCCTCCCACGGCGACCACGAGCCCCTCGACGACGTCCGGCCCGTGGTCACGGCCGCCCAGGTGAACGGGCTCGTGGCCGCCGCCCGCTCGGTCCACGTGGCGCCACCGCTCCAGGGGTACCTGGTCGACCTGGCAGAGGCCACCCGGCGCCACCCGAGCGTCGCCGTGGGCATGTCGCCGCGCGCCACCCTCTCGCTCCAGCGGGTGGCGCGGGCCCGCGCCGCCACCCGCGGCCGGGCCGACGTCACGCCCGACGACATCAAGGCGCTCGCCGGCCCGGTGCTCGCCCACCGCATCCTGCTGGCGCCGGCGGCGCGCTCGGCCCAGGTGGCGCCCGCCGAGGTCGTCGCCGACGTCCTGGCGCGCGTCGAGGTGCCTCGGGCCCCCGTGGCGCCCGAGGCCGTGCCCGCGCCGAGCGGCCGCTAGGGCGAGCGTGCCCACCCGAGCAGGCTGGACGGTCCTGGCCGGCGCCCTCGCCGCGCTGGGCGCCGGGCGCCTGCTCGGCGTGCTCGAGCTCTACGTGCTCGCCGCCGTGGCGGTGGCCCTCGTCCTCGCCGCGGTGGCCTGGGTCCGCCGACCGGTGCCCGCCCTGGCGCTGCACCGGGAGGTCCACCCGGTCCGACCCACCCGCGGCGCAGCCGCCCGGGTCGACGTCGTCGTCCGCAACCTGGGTCGGCGGGCCACCCCGCTGCTCACCGTGCGCGACGTGGTCGAGGGCACGGTCGGCGCCCGCCTGGTGGTCTCGCCCCTCGTGGCGGGCGGCGCCCGCCAGGTCGGCTACCGCCTCCCGACCCTGCGGCGCGGCGCGCTGCAGGTCGGCCCGATGACCGCCGAGCTCGCCGACCCCTTCGGCCTCGCCCGGCGAGCGGTGCCCGGGCCCGCCGCGCAGACCGTCACGATCCTCCCGGGCATCGAGCCGCTGGAGGGCCGGCTGGTCGGCGCCGGGCGGCAGGAGCCGCTCGCCGGCCGGAGCACCCGTTCGATGGCCACGAGCGGCATCGAGGATCTCGCCACCCTTCGCCCCTACGTCGTGGGCGACGACCTCCGGCGCGTCCACTGGCCGGCGAGCGCCCGCGCCGACGACCTCCTCGTGCGCCGCGACGAGGAGCGCTGGCAGGGGCACCTCACCCTCGTCCTCGACGTCGACCCGGCGGCGATGCCCGCCGACGCCTTCGAGCAGGCCGTCTCGGCCGCCGCGAGCGTCGTGCACCACGTGGCCGAGTCCGGCGACCGCATCCGGCTGGTGGCCTCCGACGGGTACGACTCGGGGATGGTCGACGCCCGTCGGGCCGAGGGTGCCGTCCTCGAGCACCTCGCCCACGTGGAGCAGCAGCCGAGCGCCCTCGCCCTCCCCACCGCCCCGGCCGACCGACGATCGAGCCTGGTGGTCCTGAGCGGTGCGCAGCGCGCCGAGGACGCAGGCCGCGACCTCCGCCGGAGCGACCACCCGAGCGGCTGGATCGTCCGGTTCGGCGCGCCGGCACCCTCCGGGGCCGACGAGGTCGCGGTCGCCCTCGGCGACCGCTTCGCCGATCGCTGGCGCCAGCTCGCCGAGCCGGGCGCCGAGGTGCGGGCGTGAGGCGCGGGCACCGGCAGCCCCGCCCGGCCCAGCCCGGACCTGGCGTCGAGGTCGCCCTCGTGCTCGTGCACGTGAGCGTGGCGCTCGGCTTCGCCCGGCTCTTCGAGGGCACCTCCTTCGTCCGCCCCCTGCTCGGGTTCGTGCTCGGCGCCCACGCCCTCGCCATCCTCGTGCGGCGGGCCCGGGTCCCGGGCGCCCTCGTGGCGCCCATCGCCCTCGCCGGCGGTCTGCTCGCCGCCACGTGGCTGCTCTTCCCCGAGACCGCCACCTGGGGCTCCCGTCGACCGCCACCTGGGACGCAGCGCGCCGCGCTCGCCGACGCCCGCGCCCGCTACCCCGAGGTCGTCGCTTCCACCGAGGCCGTCCCGGGGTTCCTCCTGGCCGGCGGCCTCGCCCTGTGGCTCGCCGCCTGGTTCGCCGACTGGACCGCGCACCGGCTGCGGGCCGGCGCCGAGGCGATCGCCCGCGGCGGCCGTGTTCACCTTCTGCGCGATCTTGGGGTCGGGGCGCTACGAGCTCGCCTCGGCCGCCGCGTTCGCCTCGACGTCCCTGCTCTTCCTCGGCCTCCAACGGGCCACGCTGCTGCGGCGCGAGCAGTCCTGGTCGCCCGACGAGCCGGCGGCCACCCGGACGCTGGTCCGCGGCGCCGCCGCGATCGGCGCCGTCGCGGTGCTCGCCGGCTGCCTGGTGGGCCCGACGCTCCCGGGCGCCGGGTCCGACGCCGCGGTCGACTGGCGCGGCGGCGCTCGGGGCGACCGCTCGCGGGTCACCGTCAGCCCGATGGTCGAGCTGCGCCGCCGGCTGGTCGACCAGAGCGACGAGCAGGTGTTCCAGGTCACCAGCGACGTCCGGTCCTACTGGCGCCTCACCTCGCTCGATCGCTTCGACGGCGAGATCTGGTCGAGCGACGGCGAGTTCCGCCCGGCCGACGACGAGCTGCCCGACCGCGTCCCCGACGACCTCGCCGCGCCGACGATCCACCAGTCGATCGAGATCGACGGGCTCGCGGCGATCTGGGCCCCGCGGCCTTCGAGCCGGTGAGCGTCAGCTCGCCCGACCAGGGGCTGCGCTGGGACCCCGCCTCCTCGACCCTCATCGCCGATGCCCCGACCTCCGACGGGCTCACGTACCGCGTGGTGTCGACCGCGCCCGTCCACGATCCCGACGCCCTGGCGGCGGCGGGCAGCCGCGACCCGGCGGCCATCGCCGCCCGCTACGAGGACCTGCCCACCGACTTCCCGCGATGGCCGCCGAGCTCGCCCGCGAAGGTGACCCGCGGCACGCGCCGACCGGTACGCGGCCGCCCTCGCCCTCCAGGAGCACTTCCGGACCTACGAGTACTCGCTGTCGGTGCCGGCGGGCCACGGCGACGACGCCCTCGTGGACTTCCTCGAGAGCCGGATCGGCTACTGCGAGCAGTTCGCCGGGGCGTACGCGGCGATGGCGCGCTCGCTCGGCATCCCGGCGCGCGTCGCCGTCGGCTTCACCCCGGGCGAGCAGGACCCCCGCGACCCCGACCAGTACATCGTGCGGGCCGCCACGCCCACGCCTGGCCCGAGGTCTACTTCCCCGACATCGGCTGGGTGCCCTTCGAGCCGACCCCCGGGCGCGGCATCCCCGGGGCCGAGGGCTACACGGGCGTCGCGCCCCAGCAGGACGAGACGGTGGGCGGCGAGAGCTCGACGAGCTCCACGACGCCCGAGGGGGAGGCCACCACCACGAGCGCCGCCCGGCCGCCGGCCTCGTCGACCACCCCGCAGGACCGCCAGGACCCCGCCGACGTCGAGACCCGGCCCTCGACGCCCACCACCCGCCGCGACCGGGGACTGGCCTGGCCGGTGGTGGCCGCGCTCGTCGCCATCGCTGCGCTCGCCGTCGGGTGGCGTCGGCGTCGGGCCGGCGCGGCCCGGCCCCGCTCGGCCCCGCCGAGCGCGTGGGCCACGGTGCTCGGGCGCCTCGGGCCCGAGGCACCCGTCGGCGACCCGGCGGCGACCCCCTCGAGGTGGCTGCCCGCGCCGGCGAGGCCCACCCGGCGATCGCCGACGACCTGGCCACCCTGGCCCAGCTGGTGGGCCAGGAGCGCTGGTCGGCCGAGGCGGCGCTCGACCCGGCCGACGTGGCCCGGGTCGAGGAGCTGGAGCGATCGCTGGTCGAGGCGCTCGCCGAGCGCCGCCCTGCGACCGCCGGTCGCTGAGCGGTCAGTCCGACTCGGGCTCGGCCTCGGGCTCGTCGCGGCGGAACCGCCCGCGCACCCGATCCGGGCCCTCGCCGAGGTAGCCGCGCAGGGCACCGGCGCGGAACGTCTCGGACAGCTGCTCGATGCCGGCGCGGCCCATCTTCCGGAGGCTCCGCTCGCCCCACAGCGCGGCGGCGAGCATCACCACGAACCCGGCGAAGGCGATGAGGAACGAAGTGGACCAGTACAGCGCACCCGAGAGGAGCACCACGCCGCCGAGGAACGCGACGACGGCCCACCGCAGCTGGCGCAGGCAGTGCACGTAGAGCGAGTGGTTGCCGATCTCTCCGGCGAGGTCGGGGTCGCTCGCGTAGAACTGCTGCTCGATCTGCTGGAGGATTCGCTGCTCGTCCTCGGAAAGCGGCACGGCGCCAGTCTCGCACAGGTCGGCGGCGCTCACAACGCGTCGCGAGGGGCATCGGTAGGCGGGGCGCGCCGCGGCTCGGGACCGTCGGGCCCCCACTGCTGCTGGCCCCGCCGCACCACGCGCACCCCGTCGGTGCCGGCGAGGCGGGCCGGGGCCAGCGATGCCGGACCGAAGCGGGCGCGCACCGCATCGATCGCCTCCTCGGCGTGGTCCCAGCGATGGGCCCCGTCGTCGACCGGGGCGAGCAGGGCGTCGAGCGAGAGCTGCTCGCCGGCCCCCACGCCGAACTGGGAGACGGCGACGCCGAGCAGGCGCACCCCCGGGCCCACGTCCACGTCGTCGAGCAGCCGCCGGGCGATGCGGGCCAGGCGGCGCCCCGAGTCGACGGGCGTGGCCTCGGTGGTCGATCGGGTGATGGTCGTGAAGTCGCCGAAGCGGAGCTTCAGGGTCACCGTGCGCCCGGCCAGCCCGGCCTCGCGCAGGCGGCTCCCGACCGCATCGCCGAGGCGCACGAGCTCCGCCGCCAGGTCGTCGCGGTCGCGGAGGTCGTGCGGGTAGGTCTCCTCGTGGCTGATCGAGCGCGCGGCGCGCTCGGGCTCGACCGCCCGGGGGTCGATGGCCTGGGCGAGGGCGTGCAGGTGCGCCCCCGAGGCGCGCCCCACCGCCGCGGTCAGCGCCTCGACCGGCACCGCGGCCAGGTCGCCGACGGTCCGCACGCCGAGCCGCTCCAGCCGGGCGAGGGTCGCCGGCCCCACGCCCCAGAGCGCCTGGACCGGCAGCGGGTGGAGGAACTCGAGCTCGCCACCCGGCACCACCTCGACCACGCCCGGGCCGGGCACCGGGCCCGAGGGCGACGCCGTCGGCTTGGCGGCCTCCGACGCCAGCTTGGCCAGGAACTTCACCGGGGCGATCCCGACCGAGCAGGTGAGGCCCTCCCGCTGGCGGATCTCCTCACGGATGGCGGCGGCGATCTGCGTCGGCGGCCCGAACAGCCGTCGGGCGCCGCGCACGTCGAGGAACGCCTCGTCGAGCGAGATCGGCTCGACGAGCGGCGTGTAGGACCGGAACACCTCCATGACCCGGGCGCTCACCGCGCCGTAGTGGGCGTGGTCGCCGGGCAGGAAGGTGGCGTGCGGGCACCGCTGCCGCGCCCGCGCGGAGGGCATGGCCGAGTGGACGCCGAAGGCCCGGGCCTCGTACGACGCGGCGGCCACCACCCCGCGCCGTCCCGAACCGCCGACCACCACCGGGCGGCCGCGGAGCTCCGGGTGGCGCAGCAGCTCGACCGACACGAAGAACGCGTCCATGTCGACGTGGAGGATCGCGGCGTCGGACGGGTGCGGCGCGCTCACGCCAGCGACGACACGACGAGGTCGCGCGGGTCGGCCCCCTCCACCAGGTACCGGAAGTCGCGCCGCACCGGCCAGCGCTCGGCCACCCAGGCGGCCAGCGGCTCGCGCACCCACGGGTGGGCGGCCGCGAGGCGGTCCGGGCAGGCCGCGGGATCGACCCAGCACGCGTCGACCACGATCCCGTCGGGGTCGTCGATCCGCAGCTCGCCCCGCACCTCGGCGGCCCGGTGCACCTCGACCCGCAGGTCCCATCCGAGGTCGGGGGCGTGGACCTCGATCCCGTAGAGCAGCTCGCCCCAGGCGACCACCGCCAGCCCGGTCTCCTCGTGCACCTCCCGGGCCAGCCCGGCGAGCACCTCCTCGCCGTCGTCGATGACGCCCCCGGGGGTCGACCAGTCGACCTCGCCGCCCCGTCGCCGGTTGGCGACGAGCAGCATCCCCCCGGGACCCTCGATGACCGCTCCGGCGACCAGCCACGACCTCACGAGGCCCAGTCTGGCGCGGGCGGGGGCCCGAGCGGGCCCCGGCGCCCTCAGGGGCGTGCGGGTCGACGACGGCCGAGGCGTCGGAGGCGGTCGCGGGTGCCCCAGCGGGTCACGAGCCAGAGCGCCTCGGCCACGATGTTGGGCGACATCTTCGACACGCCGCGGATGCGGTCGCGGAAGCAGATCGGCAGCTCGACGATCCGCCCGCCCGCCTTGTGGACCTCGTAGGCCATCTCGATCTGGAACCCGTACCCGTCGGCGCGGACCTGATCGAGGCCGATGCGCTCGATGATCTCGCGCCGGTAGGCGCGGAACCCGGCCGTGGCGTCGCGCACGGGCATCCGGAGCATGAAGCCCACGTAGCGGTTGCCCCACTGCGACAGCAGCCGACGGTGCGCCGGCCACCCCGGCACCGAGCCGCCCGGGACGTAGCGCGACCCGATCGCCAGGTCGGCGCGACCGCTGACCACCGCGCCCACCAGCTCCGGGAGCACCTCGGGATCGTGCGACAGGTCGGCGTCCATCTCGACCAGCACGTCGTGGCCGCGCTCGAGGCCCCAGGCGAACCCGGCGCGGTAGGAGGGGCCCAGCCCGGTCTTGGCGGCCCGCCGCAGCACGTCGACCTGCCCGAGGCGCTCGCCCGCCTCGGCGGCGAGGTCGGCCGTGCCGTCGGGGCTGCCGTCGTCGACCACGAGGATGCTGGCCTCGGGCAGGGCCCGGCGCACCCGCTCGAGCACGTCGACGACGTTCTCGGCCTCCTGGTAGGTCGGGATCACGACGAGCGCGGACATCGGCGGGCACTCTACGGCGTGGGCGACCCCGGGCCGGGACGCCGCCGGGCTTGGGGGTGCGCCCGGGAGCGCCGGTAGCGTGACGCCATGGCCGAGGACGTCGAGGGACGCAGCGCTGCGACGCCGCCGACGGGCGCGCCGCTCGACAGCGCCCTCCCGTCGCCCGCCGCGCGGGCGCTGGCGATGGCCGCGATCGTGGTGGCGGGCGTGTGCGGCGGGCTCATCGGCTGGAAGGTCACCGACCTCCAGGTGGCCGGCGACAGCCAGCTGTGGCCAGGGATCGTCGGGCTGGCGGGCGCCGCCCTCGCCGCCGGGGGCGTCGCCATCGTCTCGGTGCTGGTGCTCCGCGCCATGGGCGAGTGGCAGACGATCGTCGACCGGGGCGACCCGGCCGCCGCCCGACGCGCCCCGCGCCGTTCGTGACCCTCGGGGCCGACCTCCTCGCCCTCGCCGAACCGCTCGCCCGAGAGGTCGGCGACCGGTTGCGCACGTCGCTCGCCGGGGCGGGCCCGGCCATCACCAGCAAGTCCACGCCCACCGACCTCGTGACGGAGCTCGACGTGTGGGCCGAGCGGCACCTCGTCGCGCGCCTGCTCGCCGAGCGCCCCGACGACGGGGTGATCGGCGAGGAGGGCGCCGACCGCGCCGGCACCTCCGGCGTGACGTGGTGCATCGACCCGATCGACGGCACCGTCAACTTCGTGCACGGGCTCCCGGGCTTCAACGTCTCGGTCGCGGCCCTCGTCGACGGGCGCGCGGTCGCCGGGGTGGTCGTGTCCCCGCTCACCGGCGACACCTTCACGGCGGTCCGCGGCGGCGGGGCCCACGTGGACGGCACCCCGATCCGCTGCGCCGCTCCGGCGTCGGTCGCCCGGGCGGTGGTGGGCACCGGCTTCGGCTACGACCCGGTCCGCCGCACCGCGCAGGCCGAGGTCGTGGCCCGCGTGATCGGGCGCATCGCGGACGTCCGGCGCCTCGGCGCCGCCGCGACCGACCTCTGCCTCGTCGCCGCCGGCCGCCTCGACGCCTACTGGGAGGTCGGCCTCAACCCGTGGGACCACGCAGCGGGCGCGCTCATCGCCGAGGAGGCCGGGGCGCGCGTCGGCGACCTCGCCGGCGGGCCACCCTCGGAGCGATCGGTCCTCGCCGCCCCGCCGGCGATCTGGGACGACCTCGCCCGCCTCCTCCTCGAGGCCGGCGCCGAGGACGTCTGAGCGCCTGCCCCGGCATCGGCCCACCGCTCCCCTACCATCGGCGCCGTGGGCACCCGCATCCTGAGCGTCGAAGACGACGAGCGCATCCGCACCGCCGTGCGGCTCGCGCTCGAAGACGAGGGCTGGACGGTCGACGAGGCCGAGAACGGCGAGCAGGCGCTGGCCCGCTTCGCCCAGTCGCCCACCGATGTCGTGCTGATCGACATCATGCTGCCCGACATCGACGGCTTCGAGGTGTGCCGGGCGATCCGGCGCAGCTCCGACGTCCCGATCGTCATGGTCACCGCCCGTGACGACACCCACGACGTGGTGGCCGGGCTCGAGGCCGGGGCCGACGACTACCTCACGAAGCCGTTCGCGCCCAAGGAGCTCTCCGCCCGCATCCGGGCGCTGCTGCGCCGGGTGCGCACCGCCGACCCCGCCAGCCCCCACCTGCGCTTCGGCGACCTCGAGGTCATCCCCGACCAGGGGGTCGTGCGGCGCGACGGCCACGAGGTCCACCTCACCAAGACCGAGTTCAAGCTGCTGGTGGAGCTGGCCTCTGCGCCCGGCAAGGTGTTCTCCCGCGAGACCCTGCTCGACAAGGTGTGGGGCTACGACTACTTCGCCGACGGCCGCCTCGTCGACGTCCACATCCGCCGCCTGCGCACCAAGGTCGAGGCCGATCCGGCCAACCCCCGGCACGTCGTCACCGTCCGCGGCCTCGGCTACAAGCTCCAGACCTAGGTCGTGGCCACCGCCGACGCCGCCCCGGCCCGGCCGTCGCGCCGGTCCGGCGACCGGTGGTGGCAGGGCTTCCGCACCCCCGTCCGGGGCTGCGCGCCCGCATCACCCTCGCGCTCACCCTCAGCGCCGCCGTGCTGTCGACGCTGCTGGCCGGGACCACGTGGGCCCTGACGCGCGAGAACATCCTGAACCAGCGCGAGAGCTCGGCCACCCGCCAGGCGTTCCGCAACGCCGAGGTGGTCTCGGCCCGCCTCGCCGGGGGCGGCGGCGAGGACACGGGCCTGCGCGAGCTGCTGAACTCGCTCAGCGGGGAGACCCGGTCGAACGCGCTGGTGCGCGACCGCTCCGGCCAGTGGACCTACCAGAACGTCGACTACGACGAGTCGGCGATCCCGCCCGACCTGCTGGCCCTCGCCGAGGACGGCACGGCCTCGCGCATGCGCGTCGCCCTCGACAACGACGTCGAGCTGCTGATCGGCGTGCCCCTGCCCGACGTGGACGGCCTGTACTTCGAGTTCGCCTCCCTCGCCGACACGGAGTCCACGCTCGAGTCGCTGTCGACCTCGCTGTTCGGCGCCTCCCTGGTCACCACGATCGCCGGCGCCGCGCTGGGGTGGTGGGTGAGCCGACGGACCCTGCGCCCCCTCGCCGACGTGTCGCTCGCGGCCGAGGCCATCGCCGGCGGCCGCCTCGACACCCGCCTCGGCGCCATCGAGGACCCCGACCTCGGGGTGCTCGTGTCCTCCTTCAACCACATGGCCCAGGTGCTCGAGGAGCGCATCGAGCAGGACAACCGGTTCGCGTCCGACGTGAGCCACGAGCTGCGCTCGCCGCTGATGACGCTCTCGGCGTCGATCGAGGTCCTCTCCTCGCGCCGCGAGGAGATGCCCGACGCCTCCGCCCAGGCCGCGGTCGACCTGATGGTGGCCGACGTCGCCCGGTTCAAGCAGCTGGTGGAGGACCTGCTCGAGATCTCCCGGTTCGACGCCGGGGCCGCCCGGCTCGACCTGAGCGAGATCCGCCCCGGCGAGCTCACGACCCAGGCGGTGGCCTGGTCGCAGTCGCCGGAGGTGCCGATCGAGCTCGATGCCGACCTCGCCGGCGTCCTCGTGCGCGCCGACAAGCGCCGGCTCGTGCGCGTCATCACCAACCTGCTCGACAACGCGCGCAAGTACGGCGGCGGCGCCACCCGCGTCGAGGTGCGCAAGGTGCCCGTCGGCATCCAGATCGCGGTCGAGGACGCCGGGCCCGGGGTGCCCGAGGAGGAGCGCGAGCTGATCTTCGACCGCTTCTCCCGCGGGGCCGGCTCCAACCGCCGCGCCGGCAGCGAGGGCGTCGGCCTCGGCCTCTCGCTCGTGGCCGAGCACGTGGCCCTGCACAAGGGCCGGGTCTGGGTGGAGGACCGCCCCGACGGCGAGCCCGGGGCCCGCTTCGTGATCGAGCTGCCCGTGGCCTGGGACGAGCTGGTGGCCCACGACGACGAGGAGGCCCTGGCGTGACCCGGCACGGCACGACCCGCGCCCTCGCCGCCCTCGCCGTGCTGGTCGTGGTGGCCCTGGGGGCGTGCGGCGTCCCGGTCGACGAGGAGCCCCGGCCCATCGCCCGCACCACCATCCCGCCCACCAGCACGGCGCCCACCACCCTGCCCGAGGACGCCGGCCAGGAGGTCGCCGTCTACTTCCTCCGGGGCGACCGCCTCGAGCGCCAGGGCTACACGGTCAAGGGCGAGGCGACCCTGGCCCAGGCGCTGGGCCGCGTGCTCGAGCCACCGCCCGAGGGCAGCGAGGACCTGCAGACCGCCGTGCCGCCCGGCACCTCCCTGCTCGGCGTCGAGGTGGCCGACCGCACGGCCACGATCGACCTCACGAGCGAGATCGGCGACGTCAGCGCCCTCGCCCAGAAGCAGGCCTTCGCCCAGCTCGTCTTCACCGCCCTGGCGTTCCCGTCGCTCGAGTCGGTCCGCTTCGAGGTCGACGGCAAGCCGATCGACGCGCCCACCGACGACGGCAACCGGGCCGAGGTGACGGCGGACAACTTCGACCCGCCGCTCAACCCCCGCTAGCGCCGGCGGGCTCCTCGTCGTCGGGGAGCGGCGGGGCGAACACGCGCGCCACCCGGAGCAGGGCGGGGTCGACCACCTTCTGGTGGCCGACCGCCTCGGCCACCGGGACCCGGACGATGTCGCCGTGGCGCAGCGCCACCATCTCGCCGAAGGCCCGGTCGGCGACGGCGTCGACCGCGGCCACGCCGAACCGGGTGGCGAGCACGCGATCGAAGGCGACGGGCGTGCCGCCGCGCTGCACGTGGCCGAGGATCGTGGTGCGGGTCTCGATGCCGGTGCGCCCCTCGATCTCGGCGGCGACCACGTTGGCGATGCCGCCGAGGCGCTGGTGGCCGTAGGCGTCGACGGGCGGCGCGGCCACGTCGAGGGTGCCCGGGGCCGGCACCGCGCCCTCGGCGACGACCACGATCGTGGCCCAGCTCCCCCGCCGGTGCCGGGTGGCGATCCGGCGGCACACCTCGTCGATGTCGAAGGGCTCCTCGGGCACGAGCGTGATGGCGGCGCCTCCCGCCAGGCCGGACCACACGGCGATGTGGCCGACGTGGCGGCCCATCACCTCGACCACGAGCACCCGGTCGTGGCTCTCGGCGGTGGTGTGGAGCCGGTCGATCGAGAAGGTGCAGATCTGCACCGCCGTCTGGAACCCGAAGGTCATCTCGGTCAGGGCGATGTCGTTGTCGATCGTCTTGGGCACGCCCACCACCGGCACGCCGTCGCGGTGGAGGTCCTTGGTGACGCCCATCGTGCCGTCGCCGCCGATGGCCACGATGGCGTCGAGGCCGAGGCGCTCGACCACCTCGGCCACCCGGGCCGGGCCGTCGGGCCGCGTGTAGGGCTGGTCGCGCGAGGTGCCGAGGATGGTGCCGCCTCGAGGCAGGATGCCCCGGCAGCGGTCCACGTCGAGGTGCTCGGACCGCTCGTCGAGCACCCCGCGCCACCCGTCGCGGAAGCCGACCACCTCCCCGCCGTGCTCGACCGCCACGGTCCGGACCGCGCCGCGGATCACGGCGTTGAGCCCGGGGCCGTCGCCGCCGCCGGTCAGCATCCCGATGCGCATGGAGGCACGCTACCGAAGCCGTCGGACCGGTAGCGTCGCCGCCCATGGCCGTCGTGATCGCACTCGACGCGGGCACCACCGGGGTCCGCGCCTTCGCCGTCGACCCCTCCGGGCGAGCCGTGGGGTACCGCTACCGCGAGTTCACCCAGCACTTCCCGCAGCCCGGCTGGGTCGAGCACGACGCCACCGAGATCTGGCACGCCATCGTGGGGACCACCGCCGAGCTGATCTCGTCGCTGCAGGAGCCGGTGGCCGCCATCGGGATCACCGACCAGCGCGAGACGATCGTGGCGTGGGACCGCCGCACCGGCCGACCGCGCCACCGCGCCATCGTCTGGCAGGACCGCCGCACGGCCGCGCGCTGCGACCAGCTCGCGGCCGACGGCGCCCTCCCCCTCGTGCGCGAGGCCACCGGCCTGGTGCTCGACCCGTACTTCTCGGCCTCGAAGCTCGAGTGGCTGCTCACCTCGGGCGGCGTCACCGCCGACGAGCACCTCGCGGTGGGGACCATCGACTCGTGGCTGCTGTGGAACCTCACCGGCGGCGCCGTGCACGCCACCGAGCCGTCGAACGCGAGCCGGACGATGCTCTTCGACCTCCGCACGCTCGACTGGTCCGACGAGCTCTGCGAGCTCTTCGGCGTGCCCCGCCACATCCTCCCGGAGGTGCGCCCGTCGAGCGGGCGCCTCGGGGTCACCCACCCCTCCTCCGGGCTGCCGCCGGGCATCCCGATCAGCGGCATCGCCGGCGACCAGCAGGCCGCCCTGTTCGGCCAGGCCTGCTTCGCCCCCGGCGACACCAAGAACACCTACGGCACCGGGTCGTTCGTGCTCATGAACGTCGGGTCCACCTGCCCCGAACCGGCCGAGGGGCTGCTCACGACGGTGGCCTGGTCCATCCCCGACGGCCGGGGCGGCACCCGCACCGACTACGCCTTCGAGGGCGCCATCTTCTCCACCGGCTCGGCCATCCAGTGGCTGCGCGACGGCCTCGGCATCATCGACGAGGCCGCCGAGGCCGGCCCGCTCGCCGCCTCGGTCGAGTCGAGCGACGACGTCTTCCTCGTGCCCGCGTTCACCGGCCTGGGCGCGCCCTGGTGGGACCCCTACGCCCGCGGCACCCTGGTGGGCCTCACGCGGGGCACCACGCGCGCCCACGTGCTGCGGGCCACCGTCGAGTCCATGGCCCTCCAGACGCGAGACGTGGTCGACGCCATGAGCGCCCGATCGGGCCACCAGGTGGCCGGGCTGCGCGCCGATGGGGGCGCAGCGGTCATGGACCTCCTGCTGCAGATCCAGGCCGACCAGCTCGGGGTGCCGGTGCGCCGCCCGGTCGTGCAGGAGACCACGGCACTCGGGGCCGCCTACCTCGCCGGACTGGCCGAAGGGGTGTGGGCCTCCACGGCCGACATCGAGGCCAACTGGGCCCTCGCCGCCGAGTTCACGCCCACCGCCGACCGCCGAGGCGCCGATGCCCTGCACGACCGCTGGCTGCAGGCCGTCGACCGCGCCCGCGGCTGGGCCACCACGGCCGACGCCTGACCGACGCGCGGCGTCAGCCCTCGGCGGGCAGCTCCGACCAGCGGATCGCCACGATGTGGGCCAAGGCGTCGAGCTCGCGCTTCTCGCGCTCGCGCCACGCGATCCGCTCCCGGCCGGCGACCACGGCGAGGTCGACCTCGGGCAGCTTCGCCCAGATCACGTCGCTCCCCGCGCTGTCGGGCCGTCCCTCGGGGCTGCCCAGCTGCTCGGCGCTGCGGGCGCCGTGCACGAAGGCGCCGATCCAGGACGCGGTGGGCGACCGCTCCCCCGCCGCCAGCACGTCGGAGGTCTCGAGGTCGACGACCGCCACCCACGACGCCTGGAGGGACACGGGCGCCACGTCGCGGGCCACCTCCAGCAGCTCGGCGCGCGAGGTGGCCCCCACCAGCTGCGCCGCCGTCTCGAGCGTGGCGCTGCGGGGATCGTGGCCGGCGGGCCCGACCGCCCGCACCTCCTCGACCTGCACGCCGTCGACCTGGCGGACCTCGCTGACGAGGAGGTCGACCAGGGTGGCGTCGGGCAGCCGGACCACCAGCTCGTCGACCGCCTGGCCGGCGCCCGTCTCGAGGATCTCGATGCCGGTGACGTCGCCCTTCACCGCGCCGATGCGGCTGGCCACCGCACCGAGGGCACCCGGTCGGTCGGGCAGCCAGACGCGCAGGACGTAGGTCTCCATGGCCCCGACCCTACGGGTCGCGTGTGAACGCAACGTTTCGTCCCGGGGAGGGTTCCCGCGCTCCACTTGACCGATCGGTCAAGTGGGCCGTACCGTGCCCGCCTCGTGGACCGACAGCTGACCCAGCGGGGCGAGGAGCGCCGGCGCCAGCTGATGGCCTACGCCACCAGCCGGTTCGCCGAGAACGGCTTCCACCCCACCTCGGTGGCCGAGATCACCGAGGGGATGGGCGTCGGCAAGGGCGTCTTCTACTGGTACTTCGACTCGAAGGAGGCGCTGCTGCGGGCCATCCTGGCCGACGCGCAGCTCGACCTCCGCCGCCGCCAGCGCGCCGCGCTGGCCGATGCGGCCACCCCCTCCG
Organism: Acidimicrobiales bacterium; assembly: GCA_041394165.1. Taxonomy (GTDB): domain Bacteria; phylum Actinomycetota; class Acidimicrobiia; order Acidimicrobiales; family Iamiaceae; genus Aquihabitans. The sequence continues at coordinate 140,669 of JAWKIT010000001.1, read as the reverse complement.
AGCGCATCGAGCGGGGCATCCGGGCATCGATGCGCTGGTCGATCGACCACGCCGACTACTTCCGCCTCTTCCAGTTCGCCGCCACCGACGAGCGCTTCAGCGACGGGCTGCGCAAGGGCGAGAGCGTCGCGGTGAAGGACGCCGCCACCCAGCTGCGCGCGGCCATGGACGCCGGCGAGATCGCCCCGGGCGACCCCGTGCTGCTCTCCCACGCCCTGCTCGGCGTCCACACCCACCTGGTGCACCTCGTGCACCGTGGCGTGCTCGAGCCCACCGACGAGGTCATCGACACCGCCGTGAGCTTCTGCCTGCACGGCCTGCTCGGCCGCCGCTGAGCGCCGCCGCGGCTCAGCCCAGCTTGGTGAGCGCCTTCTTCAGGCCGCGCACCGCCTGGCCGATGCGCTGCTCGTTCTCGATGAGCGCGAAGCGCACGTGGCCGTCGCCCCCGGGACCGAACCCGACGCCGGGCGAGGTGGCCACCTGGGCCTCCTGGACGAGGAACGAGGCGAACTCGACCGAGCCCATCTCGCGGTAGGGCTCGGGGATGGGCGCCCAGGCGAACATCGTCCCCCGCGGCGGCTCGATCTCCCAGCCGATGCGGTGGAGCCCGTCGCAGAGGGCGTCGCGGCGCGCCTGGTAGATCGGCTGCACCTCGCGCGGGTGCTCGGGATCCTCGTTGAGCGTGACGGTGGCCGCGATCTGGATGGGCTGGAAGGTGCCGTAGTCGAGGTAGCTCTTGAGCTTGGCGAGCGCCTGCACCACCTCGCTGTTGCCGACCAGGTAGGCCACCCGCCACCCCGCCATCGAGAACGACTTGGTCATGGAGTAGAGCTCGACGGCGCACTCCTTGGCCCCCTCGGCCTGGAGGATGCTGGGCGGCTCGTAGCCGTCGAAGCCGAGCTCGGCGTAGGCGTTGTCGTGCACGATGAGCACGTTCTTCTCGCGGGCGAAGTCGACCACCCGCTGGAAGAAGTCGAGGTCGACGCAGGCCGTGGTGGGGTTGTGCGGGAACGAGAGCACGATCACCCGCGGCTTGGGCCACGAGTACTCGTAGGCCTCCTGGATGTTCTCGAAGAAGTCGGTGTCGGTCGACATCGGGATCTCGCGCACGTCGGCGCCGGCGAACAGCGGCCCCCAGATGTGGATCGGGTAGCTGGGCGACGGCACCAGGGCGGCGTCGCCGGGCTGGAGCAGCACCCACATCAGGTGGCTGAAGCCCTCCTTGGCGCCGATCGTGGAGATGACCTCGCGGTCGGGGTCGAGGGCGACGCCGAAGCGGCGCAGGTACAGGTCGGCCACGGCCTCGCGCAGCTTCGGGATGCCCCGGCTCGACGAGTAGCGGTGGTTCCGGGCGTTGTGGGCCGCCTCGGAGAGCTTCTCGACGGCCACCTGCGGCGAGGGCAGGTCGGGGTTGCCGAACCCCAGGTCGACCACGTCGATCCCGGCGCGCCGAGCCTCGATCTTCAGGCCATCGATGATGGTGAAGACGTACGGCGGCAGGTTCGTGATCCGACGGAACTCCATGGGTCGACCCTAGCGGGGCACCCTCCGGGGCCACGGCACCGGTTCGGGGGCCGCGCGGGGGCTGGCATGCTGGGTGGATGGCCGAGCTCCCCCCGTCCGACGCCACGCCCATCCCGGTGGTCGTGGAGATCCCCCGTGGCAGCCGCAACAAGTACGAGATCGACCACGAGACCGGGGAGATCTGGCTCGATCGGCGCCTCTTCTCGGCCACCGTGTACCCCGCCGACTACGGCTACATCGACCACACCCTGGGCGAGGACGGCGACCCGCTCGACGCCCTGGTCATCTTGGAGGAGCCGACCTTCCCCGGGTGCCGGATCCGGGCGCGCCCCGTCGGGGTGTTCTGGATGGAGGACGACGCCGGCCCCGACGCCAAGATCATCTGCGTCCCCCACGGCGACCCCCGCTGGGACCACGTGCAGGACATCGACCAGCTCCCCGACCACCTCACCGACGAGATCGAGCACTTCTTCGAGGTCTACAAGCAGCTCGAGCCCGGCAAGTTCGCCAACACCCGGGGCTTCGAGGGCCGCGAGAAGGCCCACGCCGAGATCCTCGAGAGCCGGGCGCGGGCCCAGGGCACCGAGTACGCCTGAGGCGGGCCCGCCGATCAGCTCGAGCGGACCAGCGCCCGCTCGGAGCCCGCCTGGGCCGCCCAGGCCACCGCCGCCTCCCGATCGGTGACCAGCACGATCTGCACCGCGTCGGCGAGGCGGGCGAGGCGGTCGAGCACCGTGGTGAGCTCGTCGTCGTCGAGGACGGCGAAGGGCTCGTCGAGCACGAGGGGCACCGACCCGGCCAACCCGACGGAGCGCACCGCGGCGAGGCGGGAGAGCAGCTCCCAGTCCAGGTCGTCCACCAGCTGCTGGCGGTCGACCGCCTCGGCCTCGGCGAGGGCCTGCTGCTCGAGCGCCGCCGCGGCCGCGAACGCGGCGTCGACCTCCGCGAGGGAGGCGGCGGTGGACTGCTCCGCGGCGGCGGCCTCGGTGACCAGGCGCTCGGCGTTGGCGACGCGCGCCTCGGCGGCCTGCACCAGGGCGGTGACCGTGTTGGCCCCGTCGAAGGTCTCGAGCGACCGCCGAGCCTCCTCCTCGCGCGCCGTCGAGCGGGCCAGCGCCGACTCCGCCTCGGCGGCGGCGGTGACCGCCGCCTCGTACGCCGAGCCCTCGGCGAGGGCGAGGTCGGCCTCGGCCGTGGTCACGGCGGCCGCGGCGGCCTCCTCCTCGATCCCCGCGGTGGTCAGCTCCGCCTCCAGGCGCGCCAGCGAGTCGCTCGCCTCGCGATGGCGGGCGACGCGGCCCTCGGCGTCGGCCACGGCGGCGCGGGCCGTCTCGACCTCGGCCCAGCGGGCCTCGCGCAGCGAGCGGGCCTGGGCCGCGGCGTCGTCGGCGTCGTCGGCGGCCTCGACCGGCTCGGCCAGCTCGGGCAGCGGCCCGTGGTCGGGGACCTCCTGCTGGCCTCGCTCGTGGGCGCCGCGCACCGTGGCGATGGCGACGTCGAGCGCGGCGAGGGCGTCGTCGAGCTCCTGGCGGCGCGGTGCGGCCCCCTCGTGCTCGCTCACGTACGCCCGGGCGAGCAGCACCAGGTCGTCGCGGTCGTAGGGCTCGGGGCCCACGGCGATGCCGACCGCCTCCAGCTCGCGCGCCAGGTCGGCCATGGCGGCCTCGTCGGGCGCCACCGGCTCGCGCAGGGAGCGCAGCTCGTCCTCGGCCTCGGGGCCCGTCGGCTCGTGGCCGATCAGCGCCGCGACCCGCGGCGAGACGGCGTCGCGCCGGTCGAGCAGCTCGGCTCGGCGGCGCGCCCGATCGGCGGCCCCGGGCAGCGCGGCGAGCGAGGCCTCGGCGACCTGCAGGGCGCTGCGGGCGGACTCGAGCATCGAGCGGTTCGCCGGGCCCACCCCGCGGCTCGAGGAGCTCATCATGTAGTCGGCGTAGGTGGAGAACCCGAGCCGCTCGAGCACGCGGCGCTCCTCGGTCCGGGCGTCGTCGAGCCGCTTGCGGTTCCGGCTGCCGCCGAAGCGGCCCTCGGTGCGGTCCTGGGCCTCGAGGACCGCCGCGTGCGCGGCCTCGACCTTGTTGATCTGCTCCGGGGTCAGCACCGGCTGGTTGAACTCGACCTCGGCCTCGATGACCGCCTGGCGCGCCTCGGCGACGCGCTGCTCGGCTGCGTGCTCCTCCTCGGACACGCCGGCGTCGAGGGCCAGGATCTGCTGGTGCAGGTCGCGCCAGGTGTCGGCCAGGGCCAGCGCGGCGACGACCGGCGGCGCCTCGGTGCCGGCGGCGAGGAGCGCCTCGAGCGCGATCGCCACCGGATCGGCCGGACCGTCGTCGCCGAGCGCCTCGCGCCGTCGGACCAGCTCGACGCGGCGACGCTCGAGGGCGGCGAGGCGACGGCTCACCGGCGAGCTGTCCTGGTCGGGATCGGCCTCGGCCGCCGCGGCTTCGGCGGCGGCGAGCTGCGACCGGCAGGCGACGAGCTCGTCGGTGGGATCGTCGGCCACCAGCGGCCGCGCCTGCTCCACCGCGGCGGCCGCCGTCGTGGCCGCCGCCATGGCGTCTCGCCGGCGGGTGCGCGCCCGCTCGAGGCGCTCGGCTGCGCTCGCGCGCGCCTCGCCGGCGACGTCGCGGGCGAGGACGGCCTCGGTGAGCGCCTGCAGGTTGCGGGCCCGCTCCTCGGTGGCCGAGGCGTGCTCGGCCTCGAGGCGGGCCCGGGTGGCCTCGGCGGCGGCGAGCGCCTCGCGGGCCGCACCGTCGCCGCGCTGGAGCTCGTCGAGCTCGCCGAGGGCGGCGGTGCGCTCGGCGACCGCGGCGCCCAGCGCCTCGCGCTGGCGGGTGATCTGGTCGGTGAGCTCGCGGCGTCGCACGAGCGCCCGGTCGCGGGAAGCGACGGCCTCGGCGACGCGCGGATCGTGCCCCGGCAGGTCCTCGGCGCGGACCGTGGCCGCCACCGGCTCGGTCAGGTCGAGGAGGGCGAGCGCCTCGCGATCGAGCGGGAAGGTGATGCCGTGCGCCTCGATCTCGCCGACCGTGCCCGCATCGGCCTGGGAGGCCGCCAGGCCCCCCAGCGCTCGGAGCAGCCACGCCCGGCGGAGCGGATCGAGGCCTCGGACCACCGTGACCTTGCCGTGCAGCGCGATCCCGGCCCGGTCTCCCGCTGCCTCGCGCACCTCGAGCACCCTCACAGCCACCCTCCGTGGATCGCGCGCCGACGTCCGGCCGCCCGACGGTACCCGATCGGTCTGCGGCCCCGGCGCGCCTCCGGGGCCCCGCTCACGAGACCGGGATCCGCTGCACCGGAGGGTCGTCGTCGCCGTCGGCACCGGCCTCGTCGCCCGGCGCGGCCGCCGACCGGGCGAAGCGCCCGGCGGCACCCGTGAGCGCCTCCACCAGCCCGGCGACGCCCTGGGGGTCCTCGACGAGCTCCTCGGCCACGTCGAGCAGCGCTCGGGAGGCGGCGATGACCTCGCGCGCCGCCCGCTGGAGGTGCTCCACGCCGGCCTGCACGCGGGGATCGCCCGCGGCGTCCCACCCCTCGTCGCCGCTCACCGGGCCACCTCCCCGGCCCCCGGCGCCGGGCGGGCCGCGGCGTCGACCGGTTCGCCGGCGAAGGCGACCCGCAGCACGCCGTCGCGCAGCGAGGCCGCGCCCACGGGCCGCCGCCGCAGCGAGTCGGGCAGCAGCAGCGCCCGACGGTGCGAGCCGACGCGGATGAGCAGCTCGTCGTCGCGGCGGCCGAGCTCGAGGTCGTCGCGATCGGCGAACGGCAGCTCGACGGTGAGCTCGAGGGTGCTCCCCCGCCGCTGCACGGAGAGCGGCTCGCCGGGGTGGAGCACGGCCGCCGGATCGATGTCGGCGTAGAGGCGCGCGCCGAACCCGCGCAGCGCGTCGACCCCCACCAGCTCGCCGGGCGCGAGCTCGGCGCGCAGGATCGGCAGCGGCGCGAACCCCTCCTCGATGGTGGCGAGGTGCTCGGCGTGGCGCGCCTTCCACTCGGCGAACCACGGGTCCTCGATCGCCTCGGGCAGGAGGCGGTTGGCCACGACGGCGTCGACCCGGTAGCCGAACAGCGACAGGTAGGTGTGGGTGCGCCGGGCTTCGGCCACCACCAACCGCTCGGGGTTCACCACCAGCCGCACGCTCGTGCGGGCCGTGTCGGTGAGCAGCTCCCGGACCCCGTCGAGCCGGTCGTAGAAGCGCGACGCCGAGCCGAACACGTCGTCGCCCGGGACCGGGAGGCCCGCCACCCGCCCGAGCAGCGGGGAGACGACCTTGTTCACCTTGCGGCTCATGGGGAAGACCCGGTCCATGTACCACCGCAGCACCTCGGGCAGGCTGAGCAGCCGGAGGGTCTCGGCGGTGGGGGCGCAGTCGACCACCACGACGTCCCACCGCCCGCTGTCGGCGTACGCCTTGATGTCGGCCAGGGCGAAGATCTCGTCGAGGCCGGGCACGACGGCGAGCTCCTCGGCCTCGATGGCGGCGACCCCCGCCCACTGGAAGACCTCGAGCAGCCAGGCGCGGATCTCGCCCCAGGTGTCCTCCATGCGGGCCTGGGCGTCGAGCTGCTGGCCCCACAGGCCGGGGACCACCTCGACGGCCAGGTCGCCCAGCTCCACGTCGAAGGCGTCGGCGAGCGAGTGGGCCGGATCGGTGCTGACGATCACCGTGCGCAGCCCGGCGTCGGCGCAGGCCAGCGCGGTGGCCGCGGCGGTGGTGGTCTTGCCCACCCCGCCCTTGCCCGTGAAGAGGAGGATGCGCACTAGGCCGTGGGGGTCCGCTCGGCCACCGCCTTCAGCTCGTCGAGGGCGGCGTGCATGATCTTCCCCTGGGTCCGGCGCTTCACGAACCCCGGCAGCGGGACCACCAGCTCGACCTCGAGCTCGTAGACCACGTCGGTGCCGCCGTCGGCGCTGGGCGACAGGACGTAGCGACCGTCGAGCTTGCGGGTGATGTCGCCCTCGGCCAGGACCCACGCCAGCACGTCGGGCTCGCCGTGGTCGTAGGCGAGGGTGTACGAGGTCGAGCGGCCCATCCCGGCCGCCCGGAAGCGCACCTCGGTGGCCCGGCCCTCGTCGTCGGTGGCCAGCACCTCCACCGACTTCAGGTCGCGCGCCCACTCCGGGTAGCGGGGGAAGTCGAGCAGGATCCCCAGCACCACCTCCGGCGGGGCGGCGATCGTGGTGGTCTCGGTGACGCGGTCGGCCATGGCTGCGGTCGCTCCAGGGTGGCGGTCGGTGCCGGCGACGGGCCGGCCCCGGGGCGAGGCTACCCGTCGCCGTCGGCCCCCCGGGGTGGGAAGGTCGCGTGCCGTGACGCCCACCACGTGATGAGACCGATGCCCCAGACCGGGGCCATCACCGCGAACGGCGGGCGGCTGACGGCGACCGCCGCGGCGGCGATCGCCATCTGGGCGAACCAGGTGCGCAGGAACCAGGTGCGGGCCTCGGGCGGCGCCGATCCCGTCAGGTAGAAGAGCCCGGCCAGGTCGATCTGCTCCTCCCGGCTGCGCCCGACGGCGCGCAGGAACCCGATCGACCAGGCCACCGTGCCCCCCAGGAAGAGGGCGGCGGCCACCGCCAGGCCGAGGACCACCACGGCGTCGGCATCGCTCACCGCGAGCAGCAGGGTGACCACGGCGAGGGCTGCGGTCCCCAGGAGGTCGGCGACGAGCAGGCCCCGGCCCTCGATGTCGGGGACCGCGAGCGGCGCCATCAGCGCCACCCCTCGCCGCCGAGCGCGGCACGGAGCTGCTCGGCCAGGAGGTCGTAGGAGAAGGCCTCCACGGCCCGCCGGCGGGCGGCGGCCCCCATCGCCAGGCGCGCCGCCGGGTCGACCAGCAGGCGGCGGATCGCGTCGGCGGTCTCGGCCACCGACCGCGGGTCGTCGACCACGATGCCGGTGACCCCGTCCTCCACCGCCTCGTGGGCGCCCCCCGAACGGCCCGCGATCTGCGGGACCCCCGTGGCCGCGGCCTCGAGGAAGACGATCCCGAACCCCTCCTGCTCGAGGCCGAGCCAGCGGTTGCGGCAGCCCATCGCGAACAGGTCGGCGGCGCCGTAGAACGCCGGCAGGTCCTCGTCGGCGATGCGGCCCACGAGCCGGACCGGTGCGCCGAGCTCGGCCACCAGGCGCCGGAGGCGGGCCTCGTCTCGGCCGGTGCCGCCGACGAGGACCTCGAGCTCGGGGTGGATCGGGGCGAGGCGGGCGGCGGCGCGGATCAGCACGTCCATCCCCTTGCGGGGGACGAGGCGGCTCACGGAGGCGACCAGGACGGACTCGGGAGCCACGCCCAGGCGGGCGCGCGCGGCGGCGCGCTCCGTCGGGTCCAGGGGGGCGAAGCGCTCGACGTCGACGCCCGGCGGCACCACCGTGACGGGCAGGCCGCGACCTGCCGCCAGCTCGCCCTCGTCGGCGGGATAGCCCCCGGCGGCGATGATCGCGGTCGCGCCCCGCAGGACCCGGCCCAACACGTGGCGCGGCCCGGGCACGCGACCGGGGACGGTGATCTCGGCGCCGTGGAGCACCAAGCCGTAGGGGCGGGAGAGCTGGGGGCCCAGGTGGCCGAGGGGCAGCGCCGGGTCGAGGACCACCAGCTCGGCGCCGGTGCGGTCGGCGGCGCGCTCGATCTGGTGGCGGAGCGAGCGGCTGGGGACCATGACGGGCGCCTCGATGCGCTCGATCGGGATGGGCGAGGCGGCGTCGAAGGCGGCGGCCCCCTGGTAGGGGGTGGTCAGCACCGCGGCCTCCTCCGGCGGCAGGCGGCGCCACAGCTCCCACAGGTACGACTGGATGCCGCCGAGCTTCGGGGGGAAGTCGTTGGTGACGAGGAGGTGCTTCACGCGGGCTCCCTCGGCGGCACCGGGGCGTCGAGCTCCTCGCGCACGAGGGGGTCGGGATCGTCGAGGAGGGCCACCAGCAGATCGTCGCACCCGAGCCGACGTGCCGACCACACGGCGGTGCTGCGCACCAGCGCATCGGGCGAGGCGAGGGCCCCGACCAGCGCGGCCCGGACGTCCTCGTCGCCACCGTCGCCGACGTTGCCGAGCACCACGAGCGCGTTGCGGCGCAGGTAGGCCGGGTCGCGCTGGGGCACGTACCAGCGGCCGTGGCGCGCGAGCAGCTCCTCGTCGGTCGCCGCCAGCAGGTCGAGCACCGCCACCCACGCCCGTTCGGGGTCGCCCAGCGGGACCGGCTCGCCGCGTCCGCCGGGCGCGGCCCGCCGGAGCTCGACCCGGTTGGGCGGGCAGACGTCCTGGCACTCGTCGCAGCCGTAGATCCGGTCGCCCAGGGGGACGCGCTGCGCTCGGGGGAAGGGCCCGGGCACCTGCAGCGACCAGGACAGGCACCGCCCGGCGTCGACGACGCCGGGGGCGACGATCGCGCCGGTGGGGCACGCCGGTGCGCACCGGTCGCACGAGCCGCAGCCATCGGGCACCGCCTCGGGCGCCGGGGCGTCGGCCAGCAGCGCGTCGGTGAGGACCGCCCCGAGCACGAACCAGCTCCCCCGGCCCGGCACGAGCAGGTTCGCGTTGCGCCCGTACCAGCCGAGCCCGGCCCGGTGGGCGACGGCGCGGTCGACGAGGTGGTTCTGGTCGGCGACGACGCAGGCCCGGTGGCCGTCGGCCACGAGGGCGTCGCGCACGGCCCCGAGGCCGGCGAGCAGCCGCTCGTGGTCGTCGGCCCAGACGTACCGGGCGACGCGGGCGACCGGTCCGTCGGGTCGGGGCGGCGGATCGCGGTGGTAGGACGCCGCACCGGCGACGAGCGTGCGGGCGCCGGGGAGCGTTCGCTCGGGCGTGGTCGACCGACCCGGGCTCCGGTAGGTGAACTGCATGGTGGCCGCCAGCCCGGCCCCGGCCCGCTCCTCGAGCACGGCCTGCACCTCGGGGAACGGCTCGGCCGAGCAGGCGGCGACGAGGTCGAGGCCAGCGCGCCGGCCCACCGCCTCGAGCTGCGACCACGGCCTCGCCATCGGGCCATGGTCGCACGGCGCGGCCCGCGCCACCTCAGCCCGTCGAGCGCACGTGGCGCAGGGGCGGGGCCAGGCCGCCCTCGGCGAGGAGCCGGACGGCGGGCCTCGGCGAGGTCGACCACGACCGAGGTCGCCACCTCGTTGCGCACGAGGAACGTGACCATGCAGTCCTCGCAGGCCGACGTGGCCTGGACGCGCACTCGTCGCAGTCGATGCGCAGCACGGCGTCGGATGGGGGGATGGGCTGAGCCACGGGGACCTCCGGGGTTGGTGCCCGCATCCTCCCCAGGGGGTCTGACAACGTGGGGCCGCTACCGCCCGGCTGCGGCCAGGAAGGCGGGCGAGGTGAGGACCGAGGCGCCGCGCGCCCGCACGTCGCGGCCGACGGCCCGATCGCTCGACACGACCACCACCGGACCGTCGTCGGACAGGGCGTCGAGCAGGGCCACGATGGCGTCGTCGGCCGTCTGCCCGGTGGCGGAGAACCGGACCTGGACCCGACGGCTGGCGACGGGCCCCACCACCTCGTCGCGCCCGTCGAAGACGACGGTGGCGCGAGCGCCGGACCGGGCCTGGACCTCCTCCACGAGCTCGACGGTGCGACGGCGCTCCTCCTCGGGGGCCAGCCCCTGCCAGGCCGTGCGGGCGAGGTTGTACCCGTCGACGACGAGCAGGTTGGCCCGGTCGCCGACCAGGTGCCGATCGGCGGCCGCGCTCCCTCGAAGAGGCCGGGCGGCAGGTCGGGTGGACGTCGGCGCGCTCGCCGGCTCGGCCGACCCCGTCGGGCCGAGGTCCCGCTCGCCGTCGACGCCGGCGGCACCTCCTCGGGCCCGCGCTCGGGTGCGGGCACCAGGCGCTCGGCGATCCGCCCGAGCGCCTCGGCCAGCGCGCCGGCGGCGGCTCGCCTCGACCACGCCCGCCGCCAGCTCCCGGTCCCCGGCCGGACCGGGCGCCGTCGCGGAGGGCGCCGCAGGACCGGAGGGCACCGCGTCGCCCGCCTCGCCGGGGACATCGGGGCCGGCCGCCCGAGCGGCGGCCAGCTCGGCCTCGGCCTCGCGGGTGGCTGCTCGCGCCACCTTCAGGTCGCGACGGGCGAGGGCGAGCGCCGCTTCGGCGTCCTTGGCCGAGCGCAGGGCCGTGGCCCGAGCGGCCTCGAGCTCGTCGGCCCGGTCGCGCAGCGCCCGATGGTCCGCCTCGAGGGCTCGGAGCTGGCGTCGGACCTCGGTCAGCTCGTCCGCGGTGCGGCGGCGGGCCGCCTCCGCCTGGCGGGCGGCCTCCCGATGGCGCGCGTCGCGTGCGGCCGGCGGGCGCGGCGGCGCCGGGGCCCGCGGCGCCCGGCCTGCCTTCGGCCGAGTCGGCGAGCGCCGGGTCGTCGAGCCAGCCCACGGGTCGGTGGAGCCAGAGCCACCCCACCCGCCCGACGTCGCGCTCCTCGGCGGCCTCGGCCACCTGCGCCCGGAACACGCCGTCCTCGTCGACCACCCGGTGCACGATCCGGTACGAGGCGGCCGACAGCCGCGAGAAGCCGAGGACCGGGCGCAGCTCGGCGGGCGGGGATGCGGGGCTCAGCGGCGCTCGCCCTCGACCGCCACGGCCACCGCCAGCCGGGCCGCGGGCCGCAGCCGCCGGTCGTCGGGGCCCGGGCCCACCGGGGCCCGCTCAGGCGTCGGCGGTCCCGGCGGCACCGTCGAGGACCTCGACGCGCCCGGCCGAGCCGCACCAGCGGCACTCGACCGACTCGACCGACTCGCCGAGGACCTGCTCGTCCTCCACGGCCAGGTCGCCGCCGACCGTGTAGTGGTGGTAGGCGCGTGCGGCGGGTGGAGGTCACGTCGAAGCGGGTGAGGTTGCCGCAGGAGGTGCAGCGGTAGCGGACGTCGGCAGGCACGGCGCCAGCGTACCGGAGCGGCCACGATCGAACGCTTGTTCGCGGAACGCACGTTCGCTACGGTCCGGCCATGCAGCGGAGCTTCGACGACCTCGGCACCCCGCTCCACGAGGTCACCTTCTGCGTCCTCGACCTCGAGACCACCGGCGGCACCGCCGCCGACGGGGGCATCACCGAGATCGGCGCCGTCAAGGTGCGCGCCGGCGAGGTGCTCGGCACCTTCCGCACGTTCGTGAACCCCGGCCACTCGGTCCCCCGCCACATCACGGTGCTCACGGGCATCACCACGGCGATGGTCGAGCGGGCGCCGACCGCCCGCGAGGTCCTGCCGACGTTCCTCGAGTTCCTGGGCGACGCGGTCATCGTCGGCCACAACGTCCGCTACGACCTCGGCTACCTCAACGGCGCCATGGAGCGCACCGGGCGCAGCGCGCTGCCCAACCGGGTGGTCGACACGCTCGGGCTGGCGCGGCGCCTCCTGCGCGAGGAGGTGCCCAACTGCCGCCTGGGCACGCTCGCCACCCGGCTGCGCCTCCCCCACCAGCCCAGCCACCGCGCCCTCGACGACGCGCTCGCCACGGCCGACCTCCTCCACCTGCTCCTCGAGCGGGCGGCAAGCTTCGGCGTGTGCGGCCTCGACGACCTCGCCGCCCTGCCCAAGATGGCCGCCCACCCCCAGGCCGGGAAGCTCCGGCTCACCGACCACCTGCCCCGCAAGCCCGGCGTCTACCTGTTCCGCGACGGCGGAGGCCGCACCCTCTACGTCGGCAAGGCCACCGACCTCCGCTCTCGCGTGCGGTCGTACTTCTCCTCCGACGACCGGCGGAAGGTCGGCCAGCTGCTGCGCGAGGTCGAGCGGATCGACCACGTCGTGTGCCCGAGCCCGCTCGAGGCCGCCGTGCTCGAGGTGCGGCTCATCCACCGCCTCGAGCCCCGCTTCAACCGCCAGGCCACCACCTGGCGGCGCTACGCCTACCTCAAGCTCACCGACGAGGCGTTCCCCCGCCTGTCGGTGGTGCGGGCCATCCGCGACGACGGCGCCCTCTACCTCGGGCCGCTGTCGTCGTCGAAGGCGGCCAAGCGCGTGGCCGAGGCCATCGAGACGGCGGTGCCGCTGCGCCGGTGCACGGCGACGCCGAGCGGGCGGGGCGCGCTCGCCCGCAGCGGGCCCTGCGCCCCCGCGCAGCTCGGGGTGGCCACGTGCCCGTGCGCCGGCGCCATCTCCGAGGCGGCGTACGCCCAGCTCGTCGACACGGTCCGCCGCGGCCTCCTGCACGAGCCGCAGCTGCTCCTCGGGCCGATCGAGGCCAAGATGCACGCCCTCGCCGCCGCCGAGCGCTTCGAGGAGGCCGCCGACCTGCGCGATCGCGGGGCTGCCCTGGCCGCCGCCCTGCGCCGCCAGCAGCGCTTCGACGCGCTGCGCCGCGCCGGGCGGGTCGTGGTCGAGATCGACGGCCGGTCGCGCGCCGAGCTCCTGCGCGGCCGCTTGGTGAGCACCTGGACGCTCACCAAGCACGGCATCCGAGCCGAGCCCCTCCCCCTCGACCTCGACCCGGCGGCGCCCGACCACCTCCACGCCCCGGCGCCGGGCGATGCCACCGCACCGGGGGCGCCGCTCCCCAAGGCGCTGGCCGACGAGCTGGCGTGCGTCGCCCAGTGGCTCGACCGCCAGGGCCACCGCATCCGGATCCTCGAGGCCGACGCCGCCCTCACCCCGAGCGGGCCGCCGTTGCCCTCCTTCGAGCCGCCGGTAGCCTCGCGCCGGTGAGGTGGTTCCTGCTCGCGCTCCTCAGCACCACGGGTGCGGTGATCGTCGGCTGCTGCCTCCTGGCCCTGCTCGTGCGCAGCCGCGTGCACCGGCACCACCGGGTCGATCCCCGGGTCGCCACCCCCGCACCGCTCACGTGGCTCGCCGACCCCCGAGCCCCGGCCCGGCTGCACCGCCGCCTGGCCCGCGTCGGCCGCCTCGCCGAGCGCGTCGCCGACGACCACCGCCCCGCGCGGCGGTTCGCGCGACGTACCCCGGAGCCGCCGCCGCTCGTCGAGCTGGCCACCTCACTGCGAGATCGCGGGGTCGAGCTCGATGCCCAGCTCGCCCGCGTCGCCCTCCTCGCCCCCAGCGCCCGACGCCAGGCCCTGGGGCCCCTCCACGCCGCCATCGCCGAGCTCGAGGCCACCGCGCGCCAGCTCGCCGAGCTGAGCGCCGCCGTGCTCGCGCCGCCCGTCCTCCCCACCGAGCTCGAGGGCACCCAGGCGCTCGCCGCTCGGCTCGACCGCCTGGCCCGGGCGCACCGCGAGCTGCTCGAGATCGACGAGCGCAACGGGCTCGCCGCCTCGCCGACGCCCCGGCTCGCCACCGGCGGCCGCTAGCGCCGAGGCCCGCCCGGGTCGGGGACCCGGCGGTAGGGTCGCCCCATGGTGCACGCCTTCCTGCTCATCCGAGCCGAGCCGTCACGGGTGGCCGACCTGGCCGAGGCGCTGGCCGCCGTCGACGGGATCGCCGAGGTCTACTCCGTGGCCGGCGACGTCGACCTGGTCGGGATCGTGCGCGTCGCCCGCCACGAGCAGCTCGCCGAGGTCGTGACCCGCCACGTGGCGCAGCTGCCCGGGATCCTCGAGACCCGCACGATGGTGGCCTTCCAGGCGTTCTCCCGCCAGGACCTCGACGCCCTCTGGGACCTGGGCGCCGAGTAGCCCGCCTGGCCTCAGCGGGCCTCGTCGGCCGCCGCCGCCTGCGAGGTGGCCACGAGGCGCTCGAGGGCGGCTGCCGCCCGCCCATCGGCGAGCGCCGCACGAGCCTGCGCCAGCCCCGCGGCCAGGTCGTCGGCCCGCCCGCCGACCACCAGGCCGGCCGCGGCGTTCAGGGCCACGATGTCGGCGTGGGGCCCCTCCTCTCCGGCGAGCACGGCTCGGGCGAGCGCGGCGGTGGTGGCCGCATCGCCGCCCCGGAGCTCGTCGAGCGTGGTCCGGGCGATGCCGAGGTCGAGCGGATCGACCTCGAACGAGCGCACCTCGCCGTCGCGCAGCTCGTGCACCACCGACGGTGCCGTGGTCGTGAGCTCGTCGAGGCCGTCGAGCCCGTAGACCACCATCGCCCGCTCGGCGCCGTTGGCCCGGAGCACGCCGACCATCCGGGCGGCCATCGCCCCGTCGGCGACGCCGGTCACCTGGCGTCGGACCCGGGCCGGGTTGGCGAGCGGGCCCAGGAAGTTGAACACCGTGGGGACGCCGAGCTCCTTGCGGGTGGGGCCGGCGTGGCGCATGGCGCCGTGGTAGCGGGGTGCGAAGCAGAAGCCCATCCCCGCCTCGGCGACGCAGCGGGCCACCCCGGCGGGGCCGAGGTCGAACGCGACGCCGAGGGCCTCGAGCAGATCGGCGGTGCCGCACGCCGAGGACGCGGCGCGGTTGCCGTGCTTGCACACCCGCCCGCCCGCCCCCGCGACCGTGAGGGCGGCGAGGGTGGAGACGTTGATGGAGTGGCTGCGGTCGCCGCCGGTGCCCACCAGGTCGATCACGCCGTCGGGCTCGGCGAGCTCGACGGGGACCGCTCGCTCGAGCATGGCGCTCACCAGGCCGGTGAGCTCCTCGGCGGTCTCCCCTTCATCCGCAGCGCCACGATGAAGCCGGCGATCTGCGACGGCGTGGCGTTCCCCTCGAGGATCTCGCCCATCGCGGCCGCCGCGGCGCTGCGGTCGAGGTCGCCGCCCGAGGTGAGGGTGCCGAGGATCCCCGACCAGCCGTGCCGTTCGTCCCACGTGTGCGATGCCATGGCCGCACAGCATGGCAGGCGCCGACGCCCCCGCCCGCCGAGATCCCGGCTCCGTCATGGCAGGGATCGTCAGGAACTCGTCGTTGCTGCCACCGGCACGGTGGCGCACACTCACCCCGTGACCGCCGCCCCCATCGCCTTCGTCGCCTTCGACGGGTTCCAGCTGCTCGATCTCGCCGGGCCCCTCGAGGTGTTCGACGCCGCCGACCGGCTCGCCGGCCGCGGGCGCTACGCCTGCACCGTGGCCACCCCGGGCGGCCACCCGGTCCGCTCGACCTCCGGAGTGAGCGTCGCCGCCGACGTCGAGCTGGCCGCCATCGACGCCGTCGACACGCTCGTGGTGGTGGGCGGGTACGGGACGCGCGCCCTGCTCGCCGACGAGCCCGCCCTCGCCGAGGTGCGCCGCCTCGCCGCCCTCGCCCGCCGCACCACGTCGGTGTGCACGGGCGCCCTGGTGCTGGGCGCGGCCGGGCTCCTCGACGGCCGACGGGCCACCACCCACTGGGGCTCGTGCGACCTGCTCGCGGAGGTGGCGCCCGCCGCGACCGTGGAGCCCGACCAGATCTACGTGCGCGACGGCGACCGATGGACCTCGGCCGGGGTGACCGCCGGCATCGACCTCGCCCTGGCGCTGGTCGAGGACGACCACGGTCCCGAGCTGGCCCAGGAGGTCGCCGCGTGGCTCGTGGTCTTCGCCCGTCGCCCCGGCGGGCAGGCCCAGTTCTCGGCGCAGCTGCGGGCCCAGGCCGCGCGGACCCCGGCGATCCTCGCTGTGCAGCGGTGGCTGCCCGACCACCTCGACGAGGACCTGACCGTCGCCCGCCTCGCCGAGCGCGCCCACCTGAGCCCGCGCTCGTTCGCCCGGGCGTTCCGGGCCGAGACGGGGACCACGCCCGCAGCCCACGTCGAGGAGCTGCGGATCGAGGCGGCCAAGCGCCTCCTCGAGACCACCGACGACACGATCGCCGCCATCGCCCGCCACGTCGGGCTGCGCCACGCCGAGACGCTGCACCGGGCGTTCGCCCGCCGCACCGGCACCACGCCCGACCGCTACCGGCAGCACTTCGCCCGCCGGCCCGCCTGACCCAGGAGACCCCACCGTGCAGATCGCCATCGGCCTCTACCCCGAGCTCACCGCCCTCGACGCCATCGGCCCCTACCAGGTGCTCACCCAGGTGCCCGGCGTCGACGTCGTGCTCTGCGCCGAGCGCGCCGGGCGCCTCTCCGACGACAACGGCCTGCTCCACCTCCACGTCGAGCACACCTTCGACGAGGTCACCGCCCCCGACATCACCCTCGTGCCCGGCGGGTTCGTGACCCGCCGCCTGGCGCGCGACCGGGCCCCGATCGTCGAGTGGCTGGCCCGCACCCACGCCACCACGACCTTCACCACCTCGGTGTGCACCGGCGCCCTGCTGCTGGGCGCCGCCGGGATCCTCGACGGGCTCGACGCCACCACGCACTGGTCGGCCTACGACGAGCTGGCGCGCTACGGCGCCCGACCCACCGAGCAGCGGGTGGTGCGCCAGGGCAAGGTCTGGACCGCCGCGGGGGTCTCCGCCGGCATCGACCTCGCCCTCGCCCTCGCCGCCGAGCTCTGGGGCGACGAGGTGGCCCAGGCCGTGCAGCTGGGCATCGAGTACGACCCCCAGCCCCCGTTCGACTCCGGGTGCCCCGAGCAAGGCCGCACCCGAGATCGTCGAGCTGGTCCGGGCCGTGCGGCCGAGCGCGAGGCCGCCATCCTCGCCGACGGCTGAGACCCTGCCGCCTGCGCCACCCGTTCTCCACCCTGAACCTGCTGCCACCGACGCACCGAACGGCGCACCGAACGCAGCGGCAGGCTCAGACCAGGGGCGACGGCGAGGCCGGGCGCCGGACGGAGGCGGAGGACCGCCCAGGTGGGATCGGCGGCACCGAGCGCGTCCGCCAGCGCGCCGGCCGCCGGGCGCCTCCCGGCGAGGACCGTGAGCGATCCGCCGCCGCCGCCGGCGCCGTTGACCTTCCACCTGATGGCACCGAGGACCGGGCCACCTCGATCGCACGCCGGTGCGGCGCCCCCACCAGGTCGGGGTGCAGCGCGGCCTGCGCCTCCACCGACCGCCGCAGCACCTCGCCCCAGCAGTCGAGGTCGCCGTCGCCGAGCGCGTCGGCGGCGTCGCCCGCGAGCCGCGAGAGCGCCTTGAGGGCCTCGCGCGCGTGGTGGTGCTCGACCCCGCTGCAGGTGACCAGCGCGTCGATCACCTGGCGGTGGACCGCCGAGGAGTCGTGGGGCCCGAACACCACCGTCACGAGCCGCTCGCCCAGCTCGACCGAGGCGCGCGCCGGCACCTCGATCGACCGGTGGCGCACCTCGGGGTAGGGACCGATGGCCAGCAGGCCCGCACCGCCGAGCGCCGCCGCCCACTGGTCCTGCACCCCGGCCTCCCGTCCGGCCCGCACGGTCTCCACCTCGTGGGCGAGCCGGGCGAGGACGCTCGGGTCGAGCGGGGGTCGGTCGGCGACCACGGCCACCAGCCCGTCGAGCACGCCGACGAGCGGCGACGAGCACCGCGGCGGAGGTCCCGAGCGAGGCGCCGGCCGGGACGCCCGAGCGGACCTCGACGTCGACCTGCACCCTCGGCGAGGCCGGCGCCTCGAGCCCGCCGACCACGGCGTGGGCCAGCAGGGCGCCGGGACTGGGGTCGTTGCCGCCGAGGGATCGACGACGAGATCGAGGCCGACGTCGGCCGCGCGCAGTCGCACCCGGCCGGGCTCGTCGGGGGCGGCGGTTCCGCACCGTGGCGGTCGCCACCACCCCGGGGCCCACCGCCAGGTGGTAGACCTGCCCGGGCGACCTGAACCAGGTGTCGGTCCACCCGCCGACGTCGGCCACCCGGACCGGCGCGGCCGCTCGGAGGGCGAGCCCCACGGTCGGGGCCGATCGCCGCATCAGCCACCGAGCGCACCGCCGCGCCGGACCGCCCGCCGTTCGCGCCACCGGGCGCGCATCCGGCGCACGAACCGCACGAGCACCCACGCCACGGCGAGGGAGGTGATCGCCAGCACCACGGCGACGACGCCCGCCACCACCGGGTAGGCCAGCGCGAGGGCGACCATGGCGGCCACGATGCCGTCCTCGGCCACCGACAGCACCACGTTGCTCACCGGCTCGGGCGAGGTGTTGACCGCCGCCCGGGTGGAGGCCTTCGCCGCGTGGGCCGACAGCGAGAAGCCGCCGGCGAGCAGGGCGGCGAGCACCTCGGGATCGCCCGACTCGTGGGCGAGCAGCCCACCCAGCAGGGCGCCGCCGAGCGGGCGCACCACCGTGTGCACGCCGTCCCACGCGGTGTCGAGCCACGGCACCTTGTCGACCACGAACTCGAGCACGTAGAGCACCGCCAGCACCGCCAGCACCCCGGGGCGCTGGAGCTGCTCGGGGGTGTCGGCCCAGCCGAACCGCCCGGCGAGGCCGAGCAGCAGCGCGGTGCCGTAGAGGTTCAGCCCGCTGGCCCACCCCGATGCGGCGATCGTCCCGAACGGCACCGCCGCAGCCTGTCAGGCGCGAGCCGGAGCCGCCGTCAGTCCCACCAGAGGTCGTGGGCCAGCACGCCGCGGGCGATGAGCCCGAGCTGCACCTGGCTGGTGCCCTCCACGATCGTGAGCTGCTTGGCGTCGCGGTAGTAGAGCTCGGTGAGGTGGTCCTCCATGTAGCCGGCCGCGCCGAGCATCTGGAGGGCGACGTTCGACGCCTTCACCCCGACCTCGGTGGCGTAGTACTTCGCCATCGACAGGAACGGGACGAACTCCTTTGTGAACTGCCCGCGGTCGGCCATCCACGCCGCCCGGTAGGTGAGCAGCCGGGCCGCCTCGATCTCGGTGGCCAGCTCGGCGACCTTCCACTGGATGCCCTGCATGTCGGCGATCGTCTTGCGGAAGGCGGCGCGCTCCTTCACGTACTCGGTGGCGTACATCAGCGCCCCCTCGGCGAGGCCGATGCCCCGCGCCGCGACGATGGGGCGCATGGCGTTGAGCGCCTGCATGGCGAGCTGGAACCCGCCGACCTCGCCGATCACGTTCCCGGCCGGGACCCGGACGTTCGACAGGAGCAGCTCGCCGGTGTCGACGCCGCGCACGCCCATCTTGCGATCGGTGGCGCCCACCTCCACGCCCTCCCACGCACGCTCGACGATGAACGCGGTGATCGAGTCGTGGTTCCGGGCGGTGACGTCGTCCGACGTCTTGGCGAAGACCGTGTACCAGTCGGCCTGCACCACGCCCGAGATCCAGCACTTGGTGCCGTTCAGCACCCACTCGTCGCCGTCGCGGACCGCCTTGGTCCGCATGCCCATCACGTCGGAGCCGGCCTGGGGCTCGGACAGGCAGAACGCCGCCCGCTTCGAGCCGTCGGCGATGGGGGCCACGTAGCGCTGGTTCTGCTCGGGCGTGCCCGCGATCATCACCGGGCCGGTGGGCAGGCGCGTCAGCAGCAGCATCAGCGCCGCCGTGTTCGAGTACTTCGCCACCTCCTCGATGGCGAGGGTGAGCCCGGTGATGCCCGCGCCGGCGCCGCCGACGTCGGTGGGGATGCACAGCCCGAGCAGGCCGGCGTCGCGGAACACCTCGAAGAGGTCCTGCGGGTACTCGCCCGACGCGTCGATCTCGCGGGCGCGGGGCTTGACCTTGTCCTGGGCGATGCGGCGGCAGGTCTCCTGCAGCGCCTGGAGTTCCTCGGAGAGCTCGAAGTCCATCCTCGGACGGTACCGGCGCCCGCGCGAGGCGGGCGAACCCCGGTGGCTACAGCGGCTTCACCATCGCGACCTGCTTGAGGCGGGGGTCGAGCTCGTAGGGGATGGACGCCCCGGTGGGCGCGAAGCCCTCGTCGCGGTAGAAGGCCTTGGCGTACTCGTTGCGCTCCACCACCCACATCCGCAGGCGGTCGGCGCCGATGGTGCGGGCCCAGCCCGCGACCGCCTCGAGGAGCGCGGGAGCGACGCCGACGTCGCGGTAGCCGGGCGCCGACCACAGGCCCACCAGGTTCACGATCCCGCTCTCGTTGGCGTACGCCCCGATCAGCCCGATCGGCTCGGCGCCGTCGGCCACCGCACCGCCCTCGTCGGCCGGCTCGGCGAAGAAGGTGGCCTGGAGCCCGCCCGACGCGTTGGCCAGCGCCGCCTCGTCCCAGTGCTCCGAGGAGCGGGCCTCGGCCCGGGCCAGGGTGGTGGTGGCGTCGCCCGGTGCGTCGGCGAGCGCCGCCAGGCGGATCGCCCGCAGCCGGGGCCCTTCGTCGGGTCGGATCCGGCGCACGGCGAACACGCCGCGCACCCTAGGCCGTGCGTCGACGCTGCCGGATGATCCGACGCCGCTCCCGCTCCGTGCACCCGCCCCAGACGCCCTCCTTCTCGCGGCGGGCCAGGGCGTACTCCAGGCACGCTCCCTGGACCGGGCACATCGAGCAGACCTGCTTGGCGGGCATCGCCTCCTCGTCGGTCTCCGGGTAGAAGACCTGCGGGTCGAGGCCGTGGCAGGCCGCCTTGGTGCGCCAGGACAGGTTCATGGTTGGGGGCTCGTTGGGACGGGCTCGGTCAGGTGACGACGCGGCCCGAGGGGAGGACCGCACCAGGTTCGGACGCTGCGGGAGGTCGCAGGAGAGCTGGCCCGAGACCGGCCGGAGCGCACGAGGGGCCGAGTATGGCCGCACGGGTCGCGAGGTGTCCACACCAGATCGCCGGTTCGTGCATCCGACCCGCGATCGATCCCCTGACCTGGTGGTTCACCTTCTCGACAGCCGACCGCACGCCCCGCAGGGCGGCGAGCGCGTCCGCCACCCGGATGACGGGCCACCGGCCCGCTGGGCGCGTCGGTCGACGGCGCGCCGCGGCCCGGGGGCGCTCGACCAGGTGGGTCGCCGGGGTCGGCTCCTAGGATCGCGGCCATGTCCCGCGCCCCGATGCCCGCGAGCCCCCGATGACCGGCGCCACCTGGTTCGACCGAGCCGAGGGCCTGCGCCGCCTCGCCGACGATCCCTTCGACGTGCTGGTGGTCGGCGGTGGCATCACCGGCGTCGGCACGGCGCTCGACGCCGCGTCGCGCGGCCTGCGCACCGCCCTCGTCGAGCGCGACGACTTCGCCTCGGGCACCTCGTCGAAGAGCTCGAAGCTGGCCCACGGCGGCCTGCGCTACCTCCAGCAGGGCGAGATCCGCCTCGTCTACGAAGCCCTCCACGAGCGCCAGCGCATGATCCACAACGCGCCGCACCTGGTGAAGCTCCTGCCCTTCCTGCTCCCCGTCTTCAAGGGCTCCGGCGGCGTCATCAACAAGAAGCTGGCCCGCGCCCTCGGCATGTCGATGTGGATGTACGACCTCACGGGCGGCGCCCGGATCGGCCGGTTCCACGAGCGGCTCTCCCCCGAGGAGGTGCTCGCCCACATGCCGACGCTGCCCGCCGACAAGGTGGCGTCGAGCTACCTGTACCACGACGCCACGGTCGACGACGCCCGCCTCTGCGTCACCGTGGCCCGCACCGCCGCCATCGAGTTCGGCGCGGTGGCCGTGAACGGCGCATCGCTCGTCGGCATCGCCAAGGACGCGTCCGGCCGGGTCAGCGGCGCCACCGTGCGCGCCGACGGCCGCGACATCGAGGTCCGGTGCTCGGCGATCGTCAACGCCGCCGGCGTGTGGTCCGACGAGGTCCGCACCCTCGACGAGGGCCACGACCCCGATTCCATCCGCCCGGCCAAGGGCATCCACATCACGGTCCCGTGGGAGAAGGTGCGCAACGACATCGCCGTCGTCGTGCCGGTCCCGAAGGACAAGCGGGCCGTGTTCGTCGTGCCGTGGGGGGACCTCACCTACATCGGCACGACCGACACCGACTACGACGGTCCGAACGAGGACCCGCCCGTCACCCGCGAGGACGTCGACTACCTCCTCGGCGCCCTCCGGTTCACCGGCATCACCGACCGCGACGTGCTCGGCACCTGGGCGGGCCTGCGCCCGCTCGTGAAGAGCGCGTCGAGCGGCCGCACCGCCGACCTGTCCCGGCGCCACGCGGTGGTGGCGTCGCCGTCGGGCGTCGTCTCGGTCACGGGCGGCAAGCTCACCACCTACCGCGAGATGGCGGCCGACACGGTCGACGAGGTGGTCGACCAGCTGGGCTCCCGGGTCTCGGGCATCGCCCGCCGGTCGCGCACCAGAAGCTCCGCCTGCGCGGCGCCGAGGGCTACGACGGCCTCGCCGAGAGCACCGATCCGACGGTCGCCCACCTCGCCGACCGGTACGGCGGCGAGCCCGCACCGTCCTCGCCCTGGCGGAGGCCGACCCCACCTGCGCGAGCCGCTGGTGGCGGGCCTCCCTACCTCAAGGCCGAAGCGGTCTACGCCGCCCGCCACGAGATGGCCCGGTCGGTCGACGACGTGCTGAGCCGCCGCACCCGCGCCCGCCTGCTGGCCCGGGACGCGTCGGCGGTGGCGGCGCCGAGGTGGGGCGCTCATCGCTCCGGTGCTCGGCCTCGACGACGGCGCGGTGGCCGCTCAGGTGGCCGACTACCGCCGGGCGGTCGAGCTCGAGCGCACCACCGCCGAGCTGCCCGAGACCGCGCTCGACGCCTCGCTCGGGGCCTGAGCCCCGATCCCGGCCCGGGAGGGTCGGGACAACCCCACCCTCGGGACGGGGGCGCACGCCCGATCGGCTCGGGTGCAGGGGGATGGCTTGCCAGGGCGCCGATCCGCACCCTGGGAGCCATGCCCACCACCGCAGCTCCCACGTCGGCCCCGGCGCCGACCCCCACCTCCTCGATGGCCGCCCAGGTCCGGTCGGCCACCAAGGTCGGCCACGGCGACACCGAGGTGCACGCCCTCCGCGGCGTCGACCTCGACGTCGCCACCGGCGGCTTCCTCGCCGTCATGGGCCCGTCGGGCTCGGGCAAGTCGACCCTCATGCACTGCCTCGCCGGCCTC
This sequence comes from Acidimicrobiales bacterium, assembly GCA_041394165.1. Taxonomy (GTDB): domain Bacteria; phylum Actinomycetota; class Acidimicrobiia; order Acidimicrobiales; family Iamiaceae; genus Aquihabitans. The sequence goes on along the minus strand of JAWKIT010000001.1, from coordinate 117,583 downwards.
GACCAACTGACCTCGGGCGAGGTCCGCATCGGCGACGTCGAGCTGGGCTCGCTGCGCGAGCGAGACCTCACCCGGCTCCGCCGGGATCGGATCGGGTTCGTGTTCCAGGCGTTCAACCTGATCCCGACGCTCACCGCCCGGGAGAACATCGAGCTGCCCTCGCGGCTCGCCGGCACCCGCCCCGATCCCGCCTGGGTCGACGCCATCGTCTCGACCGTGGGGCTGGGCGACCGCCTCGGGCACCGCCCGGCCGAGCTCTCGGGCGGCCAGCAGCAGCGCGTCGCCGTCGCCCGGGCCCTGGCCACCCGGCCCGACCTCGTCTTCGCCGACGAGCCCACCGGCAACCTCGACTCCCGGGCCGGCACCGAGATCCTCCGCTTCCTGCGGACGGCCGCCGACGAGCTGGGCCAGACCGTCGTGATGGTCACCCACGATCCGGTGGCCGCCACCCACGCCCACGAGGCCGTGATCCTCGCCGACGGCCGGATCGTGGACCACGTCGGCTCGCCGACGGTCGACGACGTCCTCGCCCGCCTCGCGGCGCTGGGGGGCTGACCGATGCTCCAGGTGACCCTCGCCAACCTCCGCGCCCACAAGCGGCGCCTCCTCGCCACCAGCGCCGCCGTCCTGCTCGGCGTGGCCTTCCTGGTCGGCGTCCTCGTGCAGACCACCAGCCTCCAGGCCGGCTTCGACCGGCTGTTCCGGGCCGAGTCCGCCGACATCGACCTCGTGGTGCGCTCCGATCGCGTGATCGAGGCGGACGACGAGACCTTCCGGGGCCGCGTGCCCGCCTCCGTGCTCGACGCCGTGCGGGCCACGCCCGGGGTCGCGGCCGCCGAGGCCGACATCCGCGGCACCGCCGTGATCCTCGACCGCGATGGGGACGAGGTCGGCACCCCCGGCCCTCCCCGCCTGGGGCTGACCTGGATCGACGACCCCGACCTCTCCCCGTACCGGATCGAGTCCGGGCGGGCGCCCGCCGGGCCCGACGAGGTCGTCATCGACGTGGCGTCGGCGGACGCCGCCGGCCTGGCGATCGGCGATCGGACGTCGGTGCTCACGCCCGACCCGGTCTCGGTCGAGGTGGTGGGCACCGCCACCTTCGCCGGCGAGGACTCCCAGGGCGGGGTGACCGCCACCCTGTTCTCCGCCGAGGGGGCCCGCGAGCACCTGGCGGGTGGCGCCGACGAGGTCGACCGGATCGTGGTGGCCGCCGCGCCCGACGCCGACGTCGCCGCGCTCGAGCGCTCGATCCGCGCCGAGCTGCCCGAGGGCACCGAGGTCATCGACCGCGCGACCTTCGAGGCCGAGAACCAGGACCAGGTGGCCGGACTGCTGGACGCCCTGCGACCGATCCTGCTCTCGTTCGCCCTGATCGCGCTCGTCGTCGCGGCGTTCTCGATCTACAACGCCTTCTCGATCCTGGTGGCCCAGCGGACCCGCGAGAGCGCCATGCTCCGCGCCCTGGGCGCCACCCGAGGCCAGACGCTCCGCGCCGTGCTGGTCGAAGCCCTCATCGTCGGGTTCGGCTCGGCCGCGCTGGGCACCGTCGCCGGGCTCGGCGTCGCCGCCGGGCTGCGCGCCCTGCTCGGGGCCTTCGGCCTCGACGTGGGTGGCCCCCTCCAGCTCGGCCTCGGCACGATCGTCGTCGGGCTCGGCGCCGGCACGCTCATCACGGTGCTGTGCGCCCTCGGCCCGGCCGTGCGCGCGTCGCGGACCGCCCCGATCGCCGCCCTCCGCGACGTCAGCGTCGACCGCACCGGCGCCGGGCGGGTGCGCACCGGCGTCGGGCTCGCCATGGCCGCCCTCGGCATCGCCCTGATCGGCTGGGGCGTGGCCGACACCTCGATGGGCCGCGCCGGCCTGGGCGCCGGCCTGGCGATCGTCGCCGTGGCCGTGCTCGCCCCGGCTCTCGCCCGCCCCGTCGGTGGGGTGCTCGGCACCCCGCTGCGCCTCCGCGGCGTCACCGGCGACCTGGCCCGGACCAACGCGGTCCGCAACCCGCGCCGCACCGCGGCCACCTCCACCGCCCTGATGATCGGCGTGGCCGTGGTGGCGCTGTTCACCGTGTTCGCCTCGTCGCTCCAGGCCGGCCTGGATCGCTTCGCCGACGAGAGCTTCGGTGGCGACCTGGTCGTGTCGGCGGGCAGCGGGTTCGGCGACCTCGACACCGACGTGGCGCGCGAGGTGGCCGCGCTCCCCGAGGTCGATGCGGCCGCCGGCTTGGGCTACGCACCCCTCGACGTCGGCGGGCGGGAGATCTTCGCCTCCGCCAGCGACCTGGCCGTCGCCGGCCGGATCGTCGACGTCGGCATGGTCGAGGGCGACCTCGCGGAGGTGACGGGGCCCTCGATGGCGGTGGCCGAGACGGTGGCCCGCGACGAGGGCTGGACGATCGGCTCCAAGGTGCCGTGGCGCTCCGTCGCCGGTACCTCGGGCGAGGTGGTCGTCCGCGGCATCTACGACAACGAGGAGATCGCCGGCGACGTGCTGATGTCGACCTCGTTCCTCGAGGACGAGGGCGTCGACGTGCGCGACGGCTCGGTGATCGTGGACCTCGCCGACGGCGTCTCCCTCGACGAGGGCCGCCGAGCCCTCGAGGCCGCGCTCGACGGTCGGGCCGGGGTGGTCGTCCGCGACCGCCAGGAGTACCTGGACCTCTTCGCCGCCCAGGTGCAGCAGGTGCTCGTGCTCGTCTACGGGATGCTCGCCCTGTCGATCGTCATCGCCCTGATCGGCATCGCCAACACGCTCTCGCTGAGCACCATCGAGCGCACCCACGAGCTCGGCCTGCTCCGAGCGGTGGGCCAGAGCCGGGGCCAGACGCGGGCCATGGTCCGCTGGGAGTCCGTGCTGATCGCCGTGCTCGGCACGGTCCTCGGTCTCGGCGCCGGGCTGGGCGCCGCCTGGGCGCTCATCGCCTCGGCCGGGCCCGACTCGCTGCTCGTGTTCGCCACGCCCACCGGTGCGCTGGTCGTCGTGGCGGCCCTCGGCGGCCTGGCCGGCGTGGTGGCCGCCCTGCGGCCGGCGGCCCGGGCCGCCCGCCTCGACCCCCTCGCCGCCATCGCCGCCACCTGAGCGGCCCCTCCCGTCCGGCAGCGGCCGGTGGCCGTGGGCTGCCACCGGTCGCTGCAGGACCAGCGCGGGCGCCGGTACGGTCGGGCCGATGCGAGAGCTCACGGTCGCCTCGGTGCAGATGTCGATGGTCGCCGACGCCGGCGCCAACGTGGCGGCCGCGGAGGAGCGCATCCGGGCCGCCGCCGGCCAGGGCGCCCAGCTGGTGCTCGTCCCCGAGCTGTTCGAGGGCCCGTACTTCTGCATCGACCAGCTCCCCGAGCACCTGGCCCGGGCCCGCCCGCTCCCGGGCCACCCCACCGTCGAGCGCTTCCAGGCGCTCGCCGCCGAGCTGGGCATCGTGCTGCCGTGCAACGTGTACGAGCAGGCCGGCCCGGCCCGGTTCAACACGGTGGTGGTGATCGACGCCGACGGGACCGCCCTCGGCACCTACCGCAAGAGCCACATCCCCGACGGGCCCGGCTACACCGAGAAGTACTACTTCTCCCCCGGCGACACCGGCTTCCGGGCGTGGCGCACCCGGCACGGGGTGGTGGGCCTCGCCATCTGCTGGGACCAGTGGTTCCCCGAGGCGGCGCGGGCGATGGCCCTGCTGGGCGCCGAGGTGCTGCTCTACCCCACCGCCATCGGCTCCGAGCCGCCCGACCCCACCTGGGACTCGAGCGGCCACTGGCAGCGCACGATGCAGGGCCACAGCGCGGCCAACCTCGTGCCGGTGGTGGCGAGCAACCGGTATGGCCACGAGGTGGGCGCCGACGGCCAGCGCGAGATCACCTTCTACGGCTCGTCGTTCATCACCGACCACACCGGCGCCAAGGTCGCCGAGGCCCCAGCGACGCCGACGCCATCCTCACCGCGACCTTCGACCTCGACGAGCTGGCCGCCGACGCGCCGCGTGGGGCCTGTTCCGAGACCGTCGCCCGGACCTCTACGGCTCGCTCCTCACCCTCGACGGCGAGCACCGGCACCCGGGAGCGTCGAGCTGATGGGACGGACCCGCATGCCCGCCGAGTGGGCGCCCCACGAGCGCACCGTCATCTGCTGGCCGTGCCGCGACGAGATCTACCCGCGCGCTGCTGGACGAGGCCCGCGACGCCCACGCCGAGCTGGCTCGGGCCATCGCCCGCTTCGAACCGGTGTCGATGATCGCTCCGCCGGGCCAGGGCCCGGCGGCGGCGGAGGCCTGCGGGGGCGGCATCGAGGTGGTCGAGCTGCCCATCGACGACTCCTGGTTCCGCGACAGCGGCCCGATCTACGCGTTCGACGGCGACGAGCGCGTCGCCCTCGACTTCACGTTCAACGGTTGGGGCGAGAAGTTCGCGCCCTGGGACGCCGACGCCGCGGTGGCCGCCGCGTGGGCCGCCCACGCCGGCCACCCGGCCCGCACGATCCCGCTGGTCTTCGAGGGTGGTTCCATCACCGTCGACGGCGAGGGCACCGGGGCCACCACCGTCCAGTGCCTCCTGCACCCCAACCGGAACCCGTCGCTGACGATGACCGAGATCGAGGACGCCGTCTGCGACGCGCTCGGCCTGCACGCCCTGCTCTGGCTGCCCTACGGCCTCGCGCTCGACGACGACACCGACGGCCACGTCGACAACGTCGCCGCCTTCGCCCGTCCCGGCGTGCTGCTCGTGCAGGGCTGCGACGACCCCACCGAGGACGACTTCGTGCGGATGGACGTGAACCGGCGCGTCGCCGAGGGCCACGTCGACGCCCGCGGCGAGCGGATCGAGACCGTCGAGGTGCCGGTGCTCCCCTTCGTCGAGCGCGACGGCCACCGCGTCGCCGTGCCGTACCTCAACCTGTACGTGGGCGACGGCTTCGTGGTGGTCCCCACCTGCGGCCACCCCGCCGACGACGACATGGTGGCCCTCATCGCCGAGCAGTTCCCGGGGCGGGAGGCGTTCGGCCTCGAGATCGGATCGATCCTCGCCGTGGGCGGTGGCGGCATCCACTGCATCACCCAGCAGATCCCGGCGCTCCCCTCCGCCTGAGCCGACGTCGGCGTCGTAGGGTTCGGCCCGTATGACGCTCGCACCCGCCCCCGGTTCGCCCACCCCGCCGATCGACATCGCCGGCGGCGCCGCCGAGGCCACCGGCCGCCTGTCGGCCCCGGTGGTGCTGCTCGACGACGGGTTCCTCGACCTCCTCTCCCAGGCCTGCGCCGACATCCGCCTCGACCCCGGCGAGCGCGCCGAGGCCAGCCGGGACTGGTGGCCGCTCGCCATGGTGTGGGCCACCGAGGGCAAGGTCGGCCAGGTGGCCGGCGCCATCGCCCGCCCCACCAGCACCGACGAGGTCGCCGCCGTGCTGCGCCTCTGCGCCGACGCCCGGGTGCCGGTCACGCCCGCCGGCGGGCGGTCGTCGGTGGTGGGTGGCACCGTGCCCGTCCACGGCGGCGTGCTGCTCGACCTGACCGAGCTGTCGGGCATCGAGGAGGTCGACGCCACCGCGGGGATCGTCCAGGTCCTCGCCGGCACGTTCGGCGACGCCTTCGAGGACGAGCTGCAGGCCACCCACGGGCTCACCGTCGGCCACTGGCCGCAGTCCATGTCGCTGTCGACGGTCGGCGGCTGGATCGCCTGCCGGGGGGCCGGGCAGCTGTCGAACCGCTACGGGAAGATCGAGGACATCGTCGTCGGCCTCGAGGTGGTGCTCGCCGACGGCACCGTGGTGCGCACCGGCGGCCAGCCCCGCGAGGCGATCGGCCCCGACCTCACCCGCCTGTTCGTGGGCGCCGAGGGCACGCTCGGCGTCATCACCCGAGCCTGGCTGCAGGCCTGGCCGACGCCGCACCACACCGCCCGGGGCGCGTGGAGCTTCCCGACCTTCTCGGCCGCGCTCGATGCCATGCGCCGCATCACCCAGCGGGGCGCGCCGGTGGCGGTGCTGCGGCTCTACGACGGCATCGAGTCGCAGCGGAACTTCGGCGAGCTCGGCGTCGAGGCCACCGACAACGTGCTGCTCGCCTACGACGAGGGCGACACGCTCATGGTGGGCGCGGCCATGGCCGTGGTCGATGCCGAGTGCGCTGGCGCCCGCCGCCTCGACGACGCCCTCGTGGAGCGCTGGTTCGGCCACCGCAACGAGGTCTCGGCCCTCGAGGCCCTGATCTCCAACGGCTACGTGGTCGACACCATGGAGATCTCGGCGCCGTGGTCGAAGCTCGACGCCATCTACGAGGCCGCCGTCGGCGCCATCTCGGCCGTGCCCGGCACCCTCGCCGCCTCGGCCCACCAGTCGCACTCGTACCTCACGGGCGCCTGCCTGTACTTCACCTTCGCCGCCCAGGTGGCGCCCGACGAGCGCGAGGCCTACTACCGGGCGGTGTGGGACGCCGGCACCCGGGCGGTGCTCGCCGAGGGCGGCTCGCTCAGCCACCACCACGCCGTGGGCCTCAACCGAGCTCGGTTCCTCCCCGAGGTGCTGGGCGAGGGATTCGGCGTGCTCACCTCGATCAAGGCCGCCCTCGATCCGCACGGCATCTGCAACCCCGGCAAGCTCGGCCTCCCCGACCCGTTCGGCGGCGAGGCCTGGCCGGGGGCGTGAGCAGCCGGTGACCGACGCCGCCGGCTCCGGCCGCTACGACCGCCTCGCCATCCTGCGCGGGGCGGCGTACGGCAACCTGCTCGCCCTCCCGGGCGCCCTCGCCAACTCGGCGCTGAGCGGACGCGACGACGTGAGCGACGGGCTGGTGGCCCTCACCTTCCTCGTCGTCGTGCTCGGCTTCCTCGTGGCCGGCATCGCGGCGGGCGCCAACGCGCCGAGCGAGCCGGCCCGCCACGGAGCGATCGCCGGTCTCGTGGCCTTCGTGCCGGTCGAGCTCATCGCCATCGCCGGGCGCCTCGATCGGGGCGATCCGGTCCGCCCGGTGGGCATCGTGCTGCTCGCCCTGCTCGCCGCCTGCGTCGGCACCGCCGGCGCCCAGATCGGAGCGCGCCGTCGGGCGAGCCGCTCCGTCGCTACCAGCCCGCCGGAGGGATCGTGAAGCTGCTCGTCGTCGACGTGGGCACCAGCGGGGTGCGCGCCGCGGTGGTCACCCCCGAGGAGGGCGTGACGTCGTCGCACCACCGCGAGGTGCTGCCGTCGTCGCCCGCCCCCGGCATGGTCGAGTTCGACGCCGCCGGCATGGCGGCCGCCGTGCTCGAGGTGGCGCGCGCCGCGGCGGCCGACGCCGGCACGGTCGACGCTGTGGGCATCGCCAACCAGCGGGCGTCCACGATCGTGTGGGACCGGGCCACCGGCGAGCCCGTCGGCCCCGGGCTGGGCTGGCAGGACCTCCGCACGGTCATCGACTGCCTGATGCTCGCCGGCGAGGGGCTGCGCCTGGCGCCGAACCTGCTCGCCACCAAGGCCGCCCACCTCTGGAACGAGGCCGACCCCGACCGCCGCCGCGACCTCTGCATCGGCACGGTCGACTCGTGGGTGGCCTCGACGCTCTCGCAGGGCACGGTGCACGTCACCGACGCCACCAACGCCGCCCTCTACGGCCTGCGCAGCGACGACCAGACGGCGTGGCACGACCGGGCCCTCGAGGTGCTGAAGCTGCCCGAGGGCGCGCTGCCCGCGGTGGTCGACTCGATCGGTGTCGTCGGCGAGGCCACCGCCCTGCCCGGATCGCCCCCCATCGCCGGCATCCTCGGCGACCAGCAGGCGTCGCTGCTCGGCCAGGGCTGCGTCCGCCACGGCCAGGCCAAGATCACCTTCGGCACGGGCGGCATGCTCGACGTCTGCCTCGACGAGCGCCCGGCGTTCGCCACCCAGGGCAGCGGCGGCACGTTCCCGATCGTCGCCCGCGGCGTGGGCGGCGAGCGCCGCTGGGGCCTCGAAGCGGTGATGCTCGCCGCGGGCACCAACGTGGAGTGGCTGCGCGACGACCTCGGCATCATCGACTCCGCCGCCCACTCCCACGAGGTGGCCCAGCAGTGCGCGTCGAGCGACGGGGTGGCCTACGTGCCCGCTCTGCTCGGGCTCGGCGCCCCCGTGTGGGACTACGGCGCGCGCGGCGCGCTGCTCGGCATCACCCGCGGCAGCGGCCGGCCCCAGATCGTGCGGGCCGTGCTCGAAGGCGTCGCCCAGCGCGCCGCCGACCTGGTCGAGGCCGCCGAGGCCGACAGCGGCACGCACCTGGGGGCGCTGCGCGTCGATGGCGGCATGACCGCCAACCCCACGTTCCTCCAGGCGCTCGCCGACGCCACCCAGCGCCGCGTCGAGGTGTCGCCCGAGCGCGAGGCCACCACGCTCGGCGCCGCCTTCGCCGCCGGCCTCGCCGTAGGCGCCTGGTCGGGCGACGACGAGATCGCCGCCACCTGGGCGCCCGCCACGGTGGTGGAGCCGGTGGGCTCGTTCGACCGCGAGCGCTGGGCCGACACCCTCGAACGGGCCCGACGGTGGTTCCCCGACCTGTCGGCCATCTCGTTCTAACCTCGGCGCCGCCTCGCTCGCTTGGACGCGACCCCGTCGCGCTGAGCATGCTTGCCCCCGGGCACCCTCGGTGCCACCCACCTCGGCGCCCGCCGCGCCCCCGAAACCGTCATCCCACAGGAGGAACCCGCGTGCCGATCGACCGGTCGACGCAACCGACTGCAGGCACCACCCGCCGGACCTTCCTGGCCCGCACCGCGGGCATCGGTGCCCTGGTCACGGCGGGTGCGGTGGTCGCCCCGACGCTGGGGGCCGCGCCGTGGGCCGGCGCCCAGGCCGGCGACTCGGAGCTGACCGACGCGGCCTTCGCCTCGTTCGCCACGCCCTACGAGCTCGCCGCCGTCCAGGCCTACCTCCTGGCGCTGCGGAGCGGGCAGCTCGACGCCACCTGGACCGACCGGGCCCGCCAGTTCCAGATGAACCACCAGGCCACGGCCGACACCCTCACCACGCTGCTGGGCGACGAGGACCCGGCCCCCCGGGCCGATGCCGACCTGGTCGAGCAGCTCACCGGCTCCATCGGCGGTGCCGGCAGCCAGGAGGCCGTGCTCGGCGTGCTGGCCGGCCTCGAGGAGACGCTCGCCGCCACCCACCTCTCGGCCGTGCCCCTGCTGCGCGACCCCATCACCGGCCGCACCGTGGCCCAGGTCGTGGCCACCGAGTCGCAGCAGGCCGCCCTGCTCGGCATCGACAGCGGCGCGACCTTCGAGGAGCTCACCCCCGCCGAGGCGAGCGACGAGGGCGGGATCCCGCTGAGCGACGCCCCCGATGCGGGCGACAGCACCGGCGAGACGACCACGACCGCGGCCAACTGAGCGCCGGACGCACAGGAGCACCACGATGACCCCCACCGACCGCGACGCCAGCGCCTCCCGCCGCCAGCTGCTGCTCACCGGCAGCCTCGGCGCCGCCGCCACCGCCTTCCTCGCCGCCTGCGGCACCAAGGACAACAGCAAGTCCGGCCAGTCCGGCGTCGACCCCACCACCACCCTGGTCACCCCCACGGTGCCCTTGGGCGAGCCGTCCGAGGTCGAGCTGGCCACCGAGCAGCAGAACCTGCGCACCGCCGCCTCGCTCGAGCTGGTGGTGGCCGCCGCCTACACCACCTACGGCCCGAAGCTCACCGACGCCGAGCTGTCGGCCCAGGCCGAGCGCATCGCCGGCGAGCACACCGAGCTGGCCGACACGTTCAACGCCGCGGTCGACGGCGCCGACCAGAAGGTCACCGACCCCAACGAGTGGGTCCAGACCAACGTCATCGACCCGGTCGACGACCAGATGACGGCCGATGCCGCCATCCTCAGCCTGATGGGCAAGCTCGAGAGCACCCTCGCGGCGTCGTACACGCAGGTCGTCTCCGACGCCACCACCACGGAGTGGCGGGGCCGCTGGGCGGCCATCGCCGCCGGTGCCGCCCGCCGCGCCGCCCTGCTCTCCAACGGCGGCGACGGGGCCGTGCCCACCTCGGCGCTCTACCCGTCGACCGACGCCGTGAGCAACAACGCCAAGCTGGTGAGCGACGCCGAGGCCGAGGGCGACGCCGGCAGCTGACGCTCTCCTCGGCGCGGCCCCGGCCGCGCCTGGCATGCTGATCGTGACGATGAGTCGGCCGGGTGGCCGCGGCGTCGTCGCCCTCGGGCGGCGGCGCTGAGGAAGGTCGGGGCTCCACAGGGCACGGTGCTGGCGCGAGCCAGGTGGGGGCGACCTCACGGATCGGGCCACAGAGAACAGACCGCCGATGGCCTCCTCCGGGAGGCACAGGCAAGGGTGAAACGGTGCGGTAAGAGCGCACCAGCGGTCAGGGCGACCTGGCCGGCTCGGCAACCCCCACCGGGAGCAAGGCCGAATCGAGGGCAGGGCTGCTCGTCCGCCCCTCCCCGGAGGGACCCTCAGGTGGGCCGCACAGATGGATGGCCATCCATCGGGACCCCGGCAACGGACCCGAGGACAGAACCCCGCCTACAGGCCGACTCATCGTCACCTGGCCCTGACCAGGGGCAATGCTCAGTCCTCGAACATCCCCGGCACGGCGACATCGGCCCCGCTCGGCCAGCCGCAAGTGCCCGTAGCTCACGCAGCGGGCCGAGCGATGTCGAGGTCGACCTGGCCGTCGATGCCGTCGACGTGGGCGTAGCCGTGGACCTGCCAGATCGTCCAGCCGTCCACGTCCGGCCGGAGCAGGATCCGACGGTGCCAGAGGGGCCGATCGCTCCGGCGGCGGGTGGGGTAGGTGCGGTCCCAGTCGTCGCCGACGTAGAGGACCACCGGCCGGCCCCACGCTTCCTCGACGATGTCGAGGAAGGCGTCCAGTTCCCGCTCGACCGTCGCTCGCCCCGGACGGTCGCCGCAGTTCCCGGCCAGCTCGAGGTCGATGGCCGGCGCCAGCGCGCCCTCGTCCACCGGGACGGTGCGGAGGAAGTGACGTGCCTGCGCGGCACCGGGCGTGCAGAGCGTGAAGAAGTGGTACGCCCCTCGGTCGAGCCCGGCGCGCTCGGCCTCCCGCCAGTTGCGATCGAACCGCCGATCGGTGAAGTCGCCGCCTTCGGTCGCCTTGATGTAGGCGAACGAGATGTCGTCGGCGGCGACCGCGGCCCAGTCGATCTCACCCTGGTGCGAGGCGACGTCGATCCCGTACACCTCGCCGTCACGGAGCGGCGGGCGCCAGTTCGGGATCGCCACGAACCAGACGAGCGGAGCGAGCAGGGCGGTCGCCGCCGCGACCGCTCCCCCGACGATCGTCCACCTCCGCCTCCGCGCCATCTCCCATCGTCGCGCCCGTGGCTGCGCTCGAGCCGTCGGGCTGGCGCCCGGCAGCGCACGGTCAGAGGCGCCGATAGAGCGCGAGCACGGCGCGCTCGACCACCACGAGGGCGATCGAGATCGCGATCACCCCGACGACGCCGCCGAGGTCGACGTCGCTCCCGAACACGAGGTCGATCGCCTCGAGGATGACGAACTTCGAGAGGAACAGCACGAGCCAGGCGCCGAGCACCCGGCCGATGCGGCTCCCGATGCCGGACCGGTCGCGGAAGCGCGCCGCGATGCGGTGCTCGACGCCGAGGGTCGCTTGCAGGAGCAGGCGGATGAGGATCGCCGCGCCCACCGAGATGGTGAACGAGTCGATGACGATCCCGTCCACGTGCTCGACGAGCAGGTTGAGCACGACGACGTCGGCGAGGACGGCCTCCGACCACCGGATGGCGTTCCGTTGCCCATCGGTGAGGACCACGGGCTCGGCGCGGTCGTCGCTGCTGATCCGGTCGCTCATGAGCCCCGTGCCCCTACGGCCAGGCCAGGCCGCGGGCGTCGACAGCTCGTTCGATGGCCGCGACCAGGGCGTCCGGGGAACCGCCGCAGGCGTCGAGCGCCGGACCGTCGAGGAGCGCGACGACGGCGTCGGCGGTCTCGGCGACCACCGCCGGCGCCGCCCCGTGCAGCGCGGCGCGGACCGCATCGGGCTGGTCGTTGCGGTGGTAGGTGTCGAACGGCACCGGCAGCCCCGCCCGACACGTGCGCCACTCGCCCTTCTCCCGCACGCTCCCGTGGGTGATGTCGCACAGCGCGCAGTGCGCTCGGCCGAGGCGTGCGCCCACCCAGTAGCTCAGCTCGCCCCACGCCGTGCCGTCGGCGTCGTACACGCCCACGAGCCGCCGGATGGCGGCGTTCCTCCGGTCGGCGTGGTCGATCGACTCATCCATCGGCGCAAGCATGCCGGACGACGACGGCGAGGTGCCGGCGATCGTGTCCGATATCGATTCCACCGATCGAAGATGCACGCTCGACGCACAGAAACCATCGTTGGTTGAGAACAGGCGTTCGATGTGGGTGGTACGATCCTCCCCATGACCCCGCCCAAGGTGCTCGAGCCCGACGACGTCGGAGACGCCGTCATGGCGGGCGTCCGAAGGGCCGATGCGGGCTACGGTCAGCGATGCCGATCGCTGGCCGCCGTGGCGGGGATCGTGAACGCCGCCCACGGCTCGCTGGTCGACCTCACCGTCGAGGTGCTCGCCGAGGGCGACCACGTCGGGCCCGGCCTCCACTCCCCCGCCCAGTTCCTGGCCTGGCGGGTCGGCTGCTCGAAGGCCACGGCCAACCAGCTCGTGGCGGTGGCCAAGCGGGTCGACGAGCTGCCCTGCCTCCTGGGCGCGCTGCGCGCCGGCGAGATCTCCCTCGACCAGGCGGCGGTGGTCGCTCGCAACGTGCCCGCCCGCTTCGATGCATCGGCCACCGACCTCGCCCGATCGGCCACCGTCGAGCAGCTCAAGGCGGTGCTCCCCGCCTACCGGCACGACGACGAGACGCCCGAGGAGCGAGCGGCGCGCGAGAAGCGCGCCGCGGCGCGGCGCGAGCGATCCGCCGGCCTGTTCCACGACGAGGACGGCGGCGGGCGCCTCACCGTCCACCTCGATCCGGCGCAGACCGCGGCCATCGAGGCCGCCATCGCCGCCACCCGGGACGACCTCTTCCGCCAGCGCCAAGCCGATGCCACCGCCGCCGGCCACCCCGACGCCAAGGTGGAGGCCCCGACCCTCGCCGAGACCGCCACCGCCCTCGCCGCCTCGGCGCTCGCCCACGGCGCCGCCGAGCACCCGGGCGCCGACCGCTACCTGATCACGTACCACCTGGGGGCCGGGCCGGACGGCGGCCCCTGCCTCACCGACGAGCACGGCCGCGTGGTGCCCGCGTCCGAGCGACGGCGCCTGCTCTGCGACCACCGGTTCGAGGTGCTGCTCCACGGCGCCGACGGCACGCCGCTCTCGGTCGGCCGCGCCACCCGCCACATCGGCCGCAAGCTGCGCCGCGCCGTGCTCCACCGCCATGGCGGCCGCTGCGCCGTGCCCGGCTGCGACGCCAGCCGAGGCCTCGAGGTCCACCACATCGTCCACTGGGAGGACGGCGGGGCGACCGACGCGGCCAACCTCCTCCCGCTGTGTCACCGTCACCACGCCGCCCACCACGACGGGCTGCTCGACATCAGCGGCGACGCCGGGCTCGCACCGGGAGCGCCCGGGTGCGTCGCCATCCAGGTCGGCGGGCAGGCGCTCGACGCCCTCGGCCAGCCCCTCCCCGTCGCCGGCCCCCTGCCCGACGCGCTGCGCGAACGCACCGGGAAGCAGCCCGGTGCCGCCTCCCACCCCACCGGTGAGCGGCTCGACCGACGAGGGTTCCACCTGAGCCCCGCGCCCAGCGCGGCTGGCCCCCCGTCGGCCCGATGCGGCTAGGCCACCACGATCCCGCCGTCGAGGGCGATCACCTGGCCCACGACGTACGCACCCGCGCGCGACGAGAGGAAGATCGACAGGCCGGCCACGTCCTCGGGACTGCCGACGCGCCCGCGCGGCACGGTGCTGCCCACCGCAGCCCAGTCGGTGCCCTCCACGTCGCCGCCGGTGCCCACGCCGGTCGAGAGCATCCACGTCGGGAACGGACCGGGGGCGATGGCGTTGGCGATCACGTTGCGCTTCACCAGGCGGTTGGCCAGCTGCTTGGTGAGCGCGTGCAGCGCGGCCTTCGAGGCGCCGTAGCTCCACGTGTCGAACGTGGGCGCCTTGATGCCGTCGATCGACCCGATGTTGATGATGCGAGCCGGATCCTCGGCCGAGCCGGCCGCCTCCAGCTTCGCGAGCAGGCGCTGGGTCAGGAAGAACACGCCCTTCACGTTCGTGTCCATCACCTTGTCCCACCCGACCTCGGGGAACTCCTCGATCGACGCGCCCCACGAGGCGCCGGCGTTGTTCACCAGCACGTGGATCTCGGGCTCGTCGTCCAGCGCGGCGGTCAGCGCATCGATGCCCTCGAGCTTCGAGAGGTCGGCGGGGATCGACCGGCACTCGCCGCCGTAGGTCTCGGCCAGGCGGGCCGCCGCGGCATCGCACTGCTCGGCCTTGCGGGAGCTGATGATCACCCGGGCGCCGTTGGCCAGGAACCCGGCGGCGATCATCTCGCCGATGCCCCGCGACCCACCGGTCACGAGCACGGTCTTGCCGGCGACGGAGAAGAGGGACGAGGACTGCAGGTCGGGGTCGGTCATGGCCCCCTTCCTAGCGGTTCGGAGCGCTCAGGTGCCTCGGCGGGGCAGGCCGGCGGCGTCGTAGGTGGCGTCGATCACCGCCATGGTGGCGATCGAGTCCGATGGCGGCGTGAGGTTCGGCCCGCCGCGTCGCACGGCCTCGACGAACGCGCGCAGCTGGAAGCCGTAGGTGGTGCCGGCCGCCGGACGCTCGCGCCGCGACCCGGCGGGCGTGGTGACCTTGAGGCCGCCCCGCAGCTGCGGCGTGGTGAAGCGGCGGACGTCCATGCGCCCGTCGGTGCCGATCACCCGCGCCCCGATCGAGAACAGATCCGACGACCACAGCGAGCTGCGGATCGTGCCCACCGCGCCACCTGGGTAGGCAACGTCGGCCTCCATCGCCCGATCGATCTCGGGGCCCTTCACCCGCGCCCGAGCCCAGGTCACCCGAGGCTCGCCGCCGGCCAGGAGGCGGGCGGCGTGGATGGCGTAGCAGCCGACGTCCATGGTGGCCCCGCCGGCCAGGTCGATGTCGTAGCGGATGTTCTTGAAGAACGGCAGCGGGACGCACATCCAGGTGTCGATCTGCTCGAGGCGACCCAGCTCGCCGCTGCGGCAGATCTCGGCCATCCGCTCGGCGAAGGGGTGGTACCGGTAGTGGAACGCCTCCATCACCACCAGCTCGGGATGGGCGTCGGCCACCGCCGCCACGGCGCGGGCCTCGGCCTCGTTCGAGGCGAAGGGCTTCTCGCACAGCACGTGCTTGCCCGCCTCGAGCGCTGCGGTCGTCCACCGGGCGTGGAGGCCGTTGGGCAGCGGGTTGTAGATGGCATCGAGGTCGGGATCGGCGATCAGCGCCTCGTAGGAGTCGTGCACCCGGGCGATGCCGTGCTTGGACGCGAACGAGCGAGCCCGCTCGGCGTCGCGGGCCGCCACCGCCGCCACCTCGACCTCGTCGATGCCCGCGGCGGGCTTGAGGAGGGCCTGGGGCGTGATGCGAGCAGCGCCGAGCACGCCGATGCGGAGGGGGGCCATCGGCGCAACCTACCCGTCGACCCGGTACGGTCCGACGAGATGGCGAGCAAGGTCGACGAGGAGCGCGAGGGCGTGGCGCTCACCAACCTCGACCAGCCGCTGTTCGACGGTGCCGGGGCCACCAAGCGCGACCTGGTCGACCACCTCGACGCGCGATCCGACCTCCTCCTGGCCGAGCTGCGGGGGCGACCGCTCTCGGTCATCCGGGTGCACCGCGGCCAGGAGGCGTTCATGCAGAAGAACGTCCCGAGGTACGCCCCGGACTTCGTGAAGACGGTGGGGTTCTGGGCCGAGACCTCCCACCGCGAGGTGCGCTACGCCCTCTGCGACGACCGGCGCACCCTGCTGTGGTTCGGCAACCAGCGAGCCGTCGAGTACCACCCCACGCTCGTCACGGCCGCCGACCCCGAGCACCCCACCCACCTCGTGCTCGACCTCGACCCGCCCGAGGGCGACGGGTTCGCGGCCGCGGTCGCCGCCGCCCGCCTCGTGCGCGAGGTGCTCGAGGCCTGCGGGCTGCGCCACGTGGTGAAGACCAGCGGCGCCAAGGGGGTCCACGTCTTCGTGCCCGTGACCGGCGTCGATCTGCACGATGCCGCCGCCGCCACCCGAGCGATCGCGGCACGGGCCGCGGCGCTCGACCCGGCCATCGCCACCACCGCCTTCGTCAAGGACGAGCGCGAGGGGAAGGTGTTCGTCGACGCCACCCGCTCGGGCGGGGCCACCGTGGTGGCCGCGTGGAGCCCTCGGGCTCGGCCCGGGACCCCCGTGTCGTTCCCGCTGCCGTGGGAGGCGCTCGACGACGTGCACCCGAGCGACTTCACCCTCGCCACGCTCGGCGAGCGGGCGGGCGACGCCGGCCCGTGGCTCGGCGACATCGACGCGAACGACGCCCTGCCCGACGACCTGCTCGGCGAGGGCCACGAGATCCCGCCGCCCCGGGTGGCGGCCATGCACGAGGGCAAGCGGCGCAAGCGGGCCGCCGGCTCCTAGCGACCGGCCAGCTCGAACCACACGACGGTCGCCGCATCGGCGCGGCGCACGCCCCACGCCCGGGCCAGCTCGGCGACGACGGCGAGGCCGTGGCCACCGATGCGGGTGGGGTCGGGCGGCTGTCGGGTCGGCTCGCCGGCGCCCACGTTGGCGATCTCCACCAGCACCGCCCCGTCGACCTCGCGCACCGAGACGCCGACGGTGGTCGACTCGCTGTGCTGCACCGCGTTGGAGGCCAGCTCGCTCACGAGCAGCTCGGCCACCTCGACGTCGTCCCACCCCCAGTCGACCAGCGCCGCGGTGACGAAGCGGCGGGCCCGGCGGGCCACGTCGCCGCTGCGCTCGAGCACGGTCGTCGCCTCACGGCCGCCGACGCCCCCGGGTCGTTCCTGGTCCTCCGCTCGCTCCAGCACTCCTGGCAGTGTGCCTGACAGAACCACCTGCATGCTGGGATCGCTACGGTCCCGGTCCGTGGATGTCGACGACGACCCGATCGAGGCCGCCTTCCGGACCGAGGTGGCCGCCTGGCTGGCGTCGGTCGCCGCGCCCCGGGACCACGCCGGCGGCGAGCTCCGCCGCCTTCGGCCGAAGACCCACGAGCAGGACCTCGCCGACCTCGAGGAGGCGCGCGCCTTCCAGCGGACCATCGCCGCCGCCGGCTACGCCGGGGTCCACTGGCCCGAGGCCCACGGCGGGCGGGGCCTGCCCGCCGCGATGGGGGTCATCGTCGAGGAGGAGCGCGCCCGCTTCGACGTGCCCAACAACGCGTTCATGGTGGGCATCGACATGGCGGGGCCGACGCTGATGGCCCACGCCGATGCGGACCAGCAGGCCCGGTGGCTGCCCGGCACCCTGCGCGGCGACCTCCACTGGTGCCAGCTGTTCTCCGAGCCCGAGGCCGGATCCGACCTCGCCTCGCTGGCCACCCGCGCCGAGCTCGACGGCGACGAGTGGGTGGTCACCGGCCAGAAGGTGTGGACCTCCCACGCCCACCTCGCCGACCTCGGGATGCTGCTGGCCCGCACCGACCCCACCGCGCCGCGACGCCACGACGGCATCAGCTTCTTCGTGCTCGACATGGGCAGCCCGGGCATCGACGTGCGCCCCCTCCGCCAGATCGACGGGCCCGCCCACTTCAACGAGGTGTTCCTCGACGAGGTGCGCATCCCCGCCGAGAACCTGGTGGGACCGGTGCACGGCGGGTGGGGCGTCGCCCGCACCACGCTCACCTCCGAGCGCACCGCCATCGGCGCCGGCGTGGGCGTGGCCGTCGCCGACCTCCTCGCCCTCGCCCGACGGTCCGGCGCCAGCGACGATCCCGTGGTGCGCCAGGAGCTGGCCCGGCTCCACACGCGGCGCGAGCTCCAGCGCTGGCTCGGCTACCGCCTGCGCACGGCGGTGAGCCGGGGGCAGGCGCCCGGCGCCGAGGCCTCGGTGATGAAGCTCCTCAACAGCCACCACGTCGAGCACGTGGGCGAGCTGGCCGTCGCCGTGCAGGGGGCGGCGGGGATGCTCTGGGACGGCGACGCCGAGGCCGACGGCTACTGGCAGGACGCGTTCTTGTTCCAGTGGTCGAGCCGCATCGGCGGCGGCACCGAGCAGATCCAGCGCAACATCATCGCCGAGCGGGTCCTCGGGCTCCCCCGCGAACCGTCGGCGTCGCGGTGACCTCGCCCCGCTGGGCGTACCTGCTGGGCTTCGTCCTCCTCGGGGTCTCGCTCAGCTTCGTGGGGCCGGCGATGACCCACCTGCGCCTCCAGGTCGGCGCCGACCTCGGCGGCGGCGGGGCGATCGTCGCCGGCCAGTCGCTCGGCTACATCCTCACGTCGCTCGCCGTCGCCCGCCGCTACGACCACAGCCGAGGGCACCGCACGCTGGTCCAGGCCGCCGCGGTCGTCGCCGTGGTGGTGGTCGCCATCGATGCGGCCGGCGAGCTCTGGCAGCTCGTGGCGGCGTTCGCGGTGGTGGGCGCCGGCGCCGCCGCCACCGACGTCGGCGGCAACACGCTCATCGCCTGGAGCGAGCCCCGGAGCGGATCGGCCCTCCCTCAACCTCCTGCACCTGTGCTTCGGCATCGGGGCCATCGCCGCGCCGCTCCTGGTGTCGGCCTCCCTCGACGCCACCGACGGCCTCGTGCCGCCTCGCGGCCGTGCTGGCGGCGGGAGCCGTGGTCCTCGCCCTCCTCCTCGCCCGCAGCCGCCAACCGCTCCCCCGCCACGAGCAGCCCCACCACGTGCCGGTCGCGGCCGACGCTCGGCGGCGCATCCTCCGCCCGGTCCAGGCCTTCTTCTTCGTCTACGTGGGCGCCGAGGCCACCATGGCCGTGTGGGTCACCACCTGGGCCGAGGACCTCGACCTCGGGCCCGAGCGGGCGGCCGCGCTCGTCACCGCGATCTTCTGGGCCGGCTTCACCCTCGGACGCCTCGTCGCCGTCGTCGCCACCCACCGGATCTCGGTGGGTCGGGTGCTCGTGGCGGCGTGCGCCCTGTCGACGGTGCTCGCCGCCAGCCTGCTCGCCGCCGACCGCCTCGAGCTCGTCGCCTGGGTGGGCACCGGCCTCGTCGGCTTCGCCCTGGGGCCCCAGTTCGCCACCATGTTCGCCGTCGCCGACGGCGCCATCGGCCTCGACGGCGCCACCACCTCGCAGATCATCGCCGCATCGGGGCTGGGATCGCTCACGATCCCCTGGCTCACCGGCCAGCTGCTCGAGGCCGGCGGCACCGGGCGGCTCCCGGCGGTCGTGCTCGCCGGCGCCGCCGCATCCACGGTCGCCGCGCTCGTCGTCGTCCGGCACGCCCGGGCGATGCCGAGCACCACCGCTAGGGTCGCCGCGTGACCGGGCGACGCGACCTCGACGAGCGGCTCCTGATGCACCGTCGGCGGTTCCTCGGCCTGCTGGCCGGCGGCACCAGGGCCCTCGTGCTGGGTGCCTGCTCCGACGGGTCGTCGGGATCGGGCGCCCCACCACGACCACCACGACCAGCACGACCACCGCCACGGTGCCGCCGGCCGAGGGCATCGACGCCGACCCGTTCGCGCTCGGCGTGGCGTCGGGCGACCCCGACCCGCGCTCGGTGGTGCTGTGGACCCGCCTGGTGACCGATCCGCTGGCCGACGACGGCTGGGGCGGCATCGGCGAGGTCGACCACGCCGTGCGCTGGGAGGTGGCCGCCGACGAGGGCTTCGACGACGTGGTGGCGAGCGGGCTCGAACCGGCCCCCGCCGAGCTGGGCCACAGCGTGCACGTCACCGTCGACGGCCTCGACGCGGGCACGAGCTACTGGTACCGCTTCCGGATCGGCGACTTCACCAGCCCCGTGGGCTGGACCCGCACCGCCCCCGCCGACGACGAGGCCGTCGACCAGCTCACCCTCGCCTTTGCCTCGTGCCAGCTCCGCACCGCCGGGGCCTGGAGCGCCTACCCGCACCTGGTCGACGACGAGCCCGACCTGGTGCTCTTCCTCGGCGACTACGTGTACGAGTACCCCGGCGGCGAGGGCGAGACGGCCGTCCCCCTCGCCGACGAGCCCCAGACGGTCGCCGACTACCGCCTGCTCTACGGCGCCTACAAGCGAGACGCCGGCCTGCAGGCGGCCCACGCCGTGGCGCCGTGGGTGGTCACGTGGGACGACCACGAGGTCGAGAACAACTACGCAGCGGGCGTGCCCGAGGACGACGACGACGCCCCCGGCTTCGACGACCGTCGCCGGGCCGCCTACCAGGCGTTCTGGGAGCACCACCCGCTGCGCATCGACCCGCCGGCCGACGACGGCTCGCTCCAGGTCCACCGCTCGCTGCGGTGGGGCACGCTCGCCGAGCTGTTCGTGCTCGACGGCCGCCAGTTCCGCTCCGACCAGGTCTGCGGCGACCAGGTGGCCACGAACCGGCGCGAGTGCCCCGAGATCGACGACGAGGACCGCACCATGCTGGGCGCCGACCAGGAGGCCTGGCTCGACGAGGGGCTCACCGGATCCGACGCCACGTGGAAGGTGCTCGCCCAGCAGACCGTGATGAAGGCCCTGGTGCTGGGCGACATCGTCCTCAACGTCGACCAGTGGGACGGCTACCCGGCCGCCCGGGCTCGGCTGCTGCGCACGATCGAGCAGGAGGGCGTGGACAACGTGGTCGTGCTGACCGGCGACATCCACGCCGCCGGCGCGGCCGACCTCCGCTCCCCCGACGCGAACGCCGACGGTCCGGTCGTGGCGGCCGAGCTGGTGGGCACGAGCATCTCGTCGCCCGGCTTCGGCTCGCTCGTCGACGGGCTCGACCTCTCCCCCCTCGGCCTGGCCTACGCCAACTTCGCCGACCACGGCTACGCCCGCTGCACCGTGACGCCCGAGGCCTGGCGATGCGAGTTCGTGGTGGTCGACGACCTCACCGACGGGGCGGCCGCCTCGGTCGACGCCACCGTGGAGATCGCCGCCGGGACGCCCGGGGTGCGGCGGGTCTGAGCCTCAGGCCGGCAGGTCGAGCCGGCCCTCGTGCAGGAAGCGCCGGCGGGCCTCGGGGCGGTCGAGGCCGAAGAGGCGCCACGCCCAGACGGCGATGGCGATGCCCGCCAGCTCGAGCACCACCGAGACCCCGAGGTGGGACCACTCGGGGATCTGCCCCTCGGCGAACGCCCAGCCGGTGAACGGCCACCAGAACACGTCGGTGCGGGCGAACGAGCCGTCGAGCACGAGGTGGCACATCATCCCGATCGGCACGCCGAGGACCCGGCGTCGCAGCAGGCGGCGCCGGCCGCGGGTGGCCACCATGGCCACGGCCAGGACCAGCACCGGTCCGACGATGGAGTGCAGGACCCTCGGGCCGCCGAGCAGGCCCTCGAGCACCGGGAGGAGGGCGCCGACGACGACGGTGCGGTAGTCCACGCCGCCGGATCGGAAGACGACGGCGACGAGCACCACCGAGGTGGCGGCGAACCAGACGAGCACGATCGAGCGTCCGGCTAGGGCACGAGGATGCGGCCGCACTCCTCGCAGTGGCCGTACTCGCCGTCGGGCAGCTTGCGGAAGGCGGCGACCTCGACGGCCGAGAGCCCGAGGTGGCAGCCGCCGCACTGGGTGCCGGTGAGCTTCGCCACGCCGATGCCACCGCGCCCGGCGCGGAGGCGCTCGTACTCGCCGAGCAGCTCGGCGGGGACCGGTGCGGCCGCCTCGGTGCGGACCGCCTCCTCGGCGTCGACCTCGGCGGCCAGCTCGGCCTCGGCGACGGTCAGGCGGGCCTCGGCGTCGGCGAGCACGGCCCGGCGCTGGTCGAGCGTGGCGGCCAGCTCGGCCACCTTGGCCTCGACCGGCTCGACCTGCTCCATCACCTCGAGCTCCTCGTCTTCGAGCTGGGTGATCCGCCGGCCGAGGGCGTCGATCTCGTCCTGGAGGTCCTGCAGCTCGCGCGGGTTGCTCACCGTGCCGCCGTAGAGCTTCTGGTCGAAGCCCTGGCGCTTGGCCTTGAACGACTCGACCTCGTCGTCGATGCGCTTCTGCTGGCGGGCCAGGTCGTCGCGGGTCGCCGACTCGGCGGCGAGGGCGGCCTCGGCGTCGGCCACCGCGGCGGCGGCCGCGTCGCGCTCCTCGCGCGCCGGCAGGTGCGCCAGCTGGTGGCGCAGCTGGTCGAGGCGGGTGTCGTGGGCCTGCACGTCGAGCAGGGCGAGCAGGGCGGGGCTGGTGGTCACTGGCCGGTTCCTCCGCCGAACCCGCCGTCGGCGGGCTGGGTCGTGGGCGTGGTGGGGACGACCGTGGCGGGCGTCGTCGGGGTGGTGGGGGTGGTCGGGGTCGTGGTGCGCGGGGTCGTGCGGCGGGTCGTGGTGCTGCCGCTCGAGCCGCCGATCTCGTTGGGGGCCCGGCCCAGGTACTTGCCCCGGCGCGTGCCCTCGGGGTCGATGAAGTCGACGGTGGGCCGGTCGGCGTAGACCGACGAGTAGTAGCGGCCCCAGGTCGCCGCCGGGTAGCGACCGCCGGTGGCGCCGCCGAGGCCGGCGTTGGCCAGGCCGATCCGGTTGCCCGCGGCACCCATCCAGATGGCCGTCGCCAGGTCGGGCGTGTAGCCCACGAACCAGACGTCGGCGGAGTCGTTGGTGGTGCCCGTCTTGCCCGCCGCCGGCTGGCCCGAGTCGATCCGGGCGTTGCGCCCGGTGCCGCCCGTGACGTTGGCGACGAGGGTGGCGTTCACCAGCCGGGCCGTCTGCGGGTCGAGGACCGGCTCCGGGTTGGCCTGGTGCTGGTAGATCACCTTGCCCTCGCTGTCCTCGATCCGATCGACGTAGTACGGCTCGTTGTACACCCCGTCGTTGGCGAAGGTGGCGTAGGCGGCGGCCATGTCGAGCGGGCGGATCTCCTTGGCGCCGAGCGGCAGGCTGAACGGGATGGCGGTCTCGCCGGTCGCGTCGTTGACGTCCTCGAGCGGGCTCTTCACCCCGAGCCGCTTGGCCACCTCGACCACCTTGTCGAGGCCCACGATCTGGCCGAGGCGGAGGAACGCGCAGTTGTTGGAGGCCTGGGTCTGGCGGGTGAGCGAGCCGGTGCCTCCGCGGCACGACACCCGGTAGGGCTCGCGCTGGCCGGGGATCTTGAACGAGACCGTGCCGCCGTTCACCGAGTCGGCCGGGACCGAGCCGTTCTCGAAGAGCGCGGCCAGCACGAAGGTCTTCATCGACGAGCCCGGCTGGCGGCCCGGCAGCTGCGTGGCCAGGTTGTACTTGTAGCGATCGAAGCCCGGACCGCCGACCATGGCGCGCACCGCGCCCGTGCTGGGCTCGACCGACACGATGGCCTGGGTGCCGAAGTCGGGCTGGCCCGTGGCCTTGTCGATCACCGGCTGGCCGGTCTTGGGGTCGGTGACCGGGAAGGTGGCGTCGCCCTGGTTGTTCGGGAGGGTCTCGTTGCGGGCGGCCTCGGCCTTGAGCTGGAGCTCGCTGTCGAAGGTGGTGAACACCCGGATGCCGCCGCTGAACACCGTGCGGTTGCGCGCGGCCGGCGTGGCGCCCAGGCCGAACTTGGGGTCGTTGAGCAGCTCCTGCTTCACCTCCTCGACGAAGTAGTCGTTCGGCGGCTTCGGCACGTTCGGCACCGTGGGGAGCGGCACCTTGCCGTAGAGGTCGGCCTCGTCCTGGGTGAGCCGCCCCGTCTCGACCAGGCGCTTGAGCACGATCGAGCGCCGCTCGGTGGCGAGGTCGGGGTCGGTGAAGGGGTCGTAGGCGTTGGGGCTGCGGATGAGCGCGGCGAGCAGGGCACCCTCGGCCCAGTTGAGGTCGATGGCGTTCTTGTTGAAGTAGTACTCCGACGCGGCCTGGACGCCGTAGGAGCCGCCGCCCAGGTACACGCTGTTCAGGTAGTACTCGAGGATGGCGTCCTTGCCGGCCCGGCAGTCGGCCTGCACCGGCTTCTCGCAGTACCGCTCCTTCATCTGCTTCTCGAGCTCGACGGCGAGGAACGCCTCGCGGATCTTGCGGGAGAGGTCCTGCTCGGTGCCCACCAGGGAGTTCTTGACCACCTGCTGGGTGATGGTGGAGCCGCCCTGGCTCACCGACCCCGAGTCGAGGTTGGCGTCGACCGCGCGGCCGATGGAGCGCACGTTGACGCCCTTGTGGTCGTAGAAGGAGGCGTCCTCGGCGGCGAGCACCGAGCCGACGACGGTCTCGGGCACCTCGTCGAGCTCGACCTGGACCCGGTTCTCGTTGTTGGCGTTGATGAGCGTGCCGAGCGAGTTGCCCTGCGAGTCGAAGATGTACGACCGCTCGGCGAGGGGCTCGAGGCTGAGGCGCTCGTGCACGGAGTGGTGGGCGCTCACCAGGTCGATGATCTGCGGGGCGGCCAGCACGATCGAGCCCGTCAGGACCGCGACGAGCGCGCCCATCACGAAGGCGAAGCGGAGGAGGCGCTTGAGGTAGGTCACGGCCCGACGAGCGTACCGGGCGGAGGTGCCCGCTCCGGGCGCAGGGCCTCGACGGTAGGGTGCGCCTCGCTTCCGCGCACCGGCCCCTGCTTGGAGGCTCGCTCATGGCCCATCCCCGTCGCTTCCGCTTCGGCATCCAGCTGCACACGGCGGTGTCCGGATCCGAGTGGGCCGAGCTGGCCCGCCGCGCCGAGGACCTCGGGTTCGACACCCTCTTCCTCCCCGACCACTTCGGCGACCAGCTGGCGCCGGTGCCGGCGATGATGGCGGCGGCGGACGCCACCTCGACGCTGAAGGTCGGGTGCCTGGTCTTCGACAACGACTACAAGCACCCGGTCGTGCTGGCCAAGGAGCTGGCCACGATCGACCGGCTGTCGGGCGGCCGGGTGGAGGTGGTCCTGGGCGCCGGGTGGATGCGCAGCGACTACGAGCAGTCCGGCATCCCCTACGAGGCGGGCAAGGTGCGCGTCGACCGCTTCGAGGAGGGCCTGACCATCATCAAGGGCCTGCTCGGGCCCGATCCGGTCACCTTCGAGGGCGAGCACTACCAGATCCGGGGGATGGAGGGGCTGCCCAAGCCGATCCAGGCCGCGCCGCCCATCCTCGTGGGCGGTGGGCTCAAGCGGATGCTGACCATCGCGGCGCGCCAGGCCGACATCGTCGGGATCAACCCCACGATGCCCAACGGGGCCGCGGACGCCGACGCCGCCCGCACGGGCACCGCGGCCCAGACCGACGAGAAGCTCGGCTGGGTGCGCGACGCGGCGGGCGACCGCTACGACGACCTCGAGATCAACCTGCTCAACCTCGGGTGCTTCCTCACCGACGACCGCCAGGGCTTCGCCGAGCAGATGTCGCCCCTCTTCGGCCTCACGCCCGAGGAGCTCCTCGAGTTCCCGCACGCGCTGATCGGCACGGCCGACGAGATCGCCGAGGTGATCGAGGCCCGCCGCGAGCGATGGGACGCGTCGTACCTGGTGGTCCAGGCCGACGCCATGGAGGCCATGGGCCCGATCGTCGCCCGCCTCGCCGGGCAGTAGCGCCCGCTCACGGCGCGGCGCGCACCACCCACACCTTGGCCGAGGGCGCGCGGGCGTCGGGCCAGGCGAGCTCGCCGATCTCCCCCCGCCCCGGGTCGCCGGGGGTGGCGTCCTCCACGAGCCAGCGGCGATCGGGGTCGAGGGGCGCCGCGAGCGTCGGGGGCTCGAGGTCGGTCGCCTCGAGCCGGTACGCGAACACGACCGCCGCCCGGCCGCCCTCGCCCACGTAGGCCAGGCCCCCGAACGGCGAGCCGATGGGCGAGACCAGGCGATGGAGCTCGCCCTGCTGCACGAGGGGACGGATCTGCCGGTACGTCTCGACCGCCTGGCGGGCCGCCTCGCGCTCGGCCTCGGTCATCGTCCGGGGGTCGAGGTCGAAGCCGAACCGGGCGCTCATGGCGACCGCGCACCCGAACGCGACGGGCTTCTGGCCCCAGCGGGTGACGTGGGCGCCGAGCACGTTCGCCGGGAGCAGGTGCGAGGCTCCCCACTGGAGGCGGACCCGGTCGATCGGGTCGGTGTCGTCCGACGTCCAGAGCTCGTGGAAGCGGGCCAGGTTCGCCAGGTCGCTGCGGCCCCCGCCCGACGCGCACAGCATCAGCTCGACGTCGGGGTGGGCGGACGCCACGTCGTCCATCAGCGCGAGCGTGGCGTGCACCCGGTCGATCGGCAGGTGGCTCTGGCGGTCGGGGCCCAGCGCCGGGGAGCCGGCCTCGAAGAGGTCTCGGTTCGCGTCCCACTTCAGGTACGAGATGCCGGGGTGGAGGGCCAGGGCGCCATCGACCACCGCCCGGGCCCGGGCGAGCGCCTCGGGCTGGCAGAGGTCGAGGACGAGCTGCTGGCGCTCCTCGCGGCGCTCCCGGCCCGGCTCGGCGACCACCAGGTCCGGCTCGGCCTCGTAGGCCTCCGAGCGCGGGTTGACCATCTCCGGCTCGATCCAGAGCCCGAACCGCAGCCCGCGGGCGAGGGCGCGCTCCACCACGGGCCCGAGCCCGTCGGGGAACTTCCGGCGGTCCACCTGCCAGTCGCCGAGGCCGGCCGCATCGTCGTCACGGGGGTGGGTCGTGCCGAACCACCCGTCGTCGAGGAGGAACAGCTCGGCCCCGAGGTCGGCCGCGCCGTCGATCACCTCGCCCACCCCGTCGGCGTCGAGGGCGAAGCCCATCGCCTCCCAGTTGTTGAAGGCGATCGCCCGGGGGCGGGCGCCGTCGCGGACCACCTGCTCGCGGACGTAGCGGTGGAGGCGTCGGCTGAGCGGTCCGGTGCCGGCGTCGGACCAGCCGAGCAGGGCCGGCGGCGCCCGGAACGATTCGCCGGGGCCCAGGTGGCGCTCGGCCCCCACGTGCTGCACGCCGGCGATCAAGCGGCCCTGGCCGTGGACGGTGCGCTCGGCGGCGATCCGCACGTCGCCGCCCCAGACGACCGAGACCCCCAGCAGCTCGCCCACCTCCTCGGCCGGCGGGCCGTCGAGCGACCAGAGCACCAGCGGCGCCAGGTGCAGCGACGAGCGCACGCCGCCCGCCGACGCGAGCGAGCGGGTGCCGAGGCCCACCGGCTCCACCGTCGGGGTCCACTCGTTCGCCCAGCCACCGCCCCAGTGCTCGAGGTGGGCACCGGCGGTGGGCAGAGCGGGCGACGCCGACGCCAGCTGGTGCAGCGTGCACGGGGCGTCGGACCGGTTGACCACCTCGCTCGACGCCTCGAGCAGCCCGTAGCCCGGCCAGGTGCGCCAGCGCAGGACCACCTCGAACGCCGCCACCCGGTCGCGCAGGCGCACCTCGTGGTCCTCGCCCTCGTCGTGGCTCCCCGACGCGATCGCCTCCACCACGAGGCGGGTGCCGGTGGCCCCGTCGGCGTGCGTGGCGCGCAGGGCGGGCTCGCGCAGGGCCTCCTCGCCGAAGGTGGGGAGGACGAGCGGGAACAGGGCGGTGGGGAACGCCGGGTCGGGTCGGCAGCGCCCGGGCCCGCCGAGGCCGAGCTGGTGGAGCCGGCCGTCGGCCCCGACGCCGAGCACCAGCCCGGTCTCGCCGCCGTCGATGGGGAGCTGGTCACCGCGCACGGTGGCGCACCCTAGGATCCTGCGGCCGACGAGGGGGCCGGGATGACGAGGGCGACAGCGCAGCGAGAGGCGGTCGAGGGCATCGACCTGACCGATCTGGCCCGCTTCGCCGACGGCCCGCCGCTCGAGCTCTACCGGCGGCTGCGAGACCACGATCCGGTGCACTGGCACGAGCCCACGGAGCGGACCCCCGACGGCGAGGGCTTCTGGTGCCTGACCCGCCATGCCGACGTGGCCCGGGCGGCCGCCGACGCCACCACCTTCTCCTCCTGCACCGGGCCCGGGCGGGAGGGTGGCGGCACCCTCATCGAGGACCTGCCGCTCGGCTTCGCCGCCGGGGTCCTGTTCAACATGTCCGACGCGCCCCGCCACCACCACGTTCGCCGGCTGGTCACCCCGGCGCTGCGCCCTCGGCGCCTGCGCGAGCTCGAGGCGGCGCTGGCGGTGCGGGCCGACGCCATCCTGGACGCGGCGATCGAGCGGGGGCGCTTCGACGCCCTGGTCGACGTGGCCGCCGAGCTACCCCTGCAGGCCATCGCCGAGCTGCTGGGCGTGCCCCAGGCCGATCGCCACCTGCTCCTCGCCTGGGCCGACGCCACCCTCGACTACGACGACCGCGACCTGGGCGAGACCAGCGACCGCAGCCAGCGGGCCGCGGCCGAGATGTTCGAGTACGGCACCGAGCTCCTGGCGGCCAAGCGCCGGTGCCCCGCGGATGACCTCCTGTCCACGATCGCCACCGCGGAGCTGCCCGACGAGGCGCTCCCCGGCGGGCAGCTGGGCGAGCTCGAGCAGCAGATGTTCTTCAACCTGCTGATCGCCGCCGGGTCCGAGACGACGCGCAACTCGATCGCCGCCGGCCTCCTGGCGCTCATCGACCGGCCCGACCAGTGGGCGGCGCTGCGGGCCGACCCGGGCCTGCTGCCCGACGCGGTCGAGGAGGTGCTCCGGTGGGCGTCGAGCACCGTCTACAACCGCCGGACCGCCACGGTCGACGTGGAGGTCGAGGGGCGCCGGATCCGCGCCGGCGACAAGGTCGTGCTCTGGTGGCAGTCGGCGAACTTCGACGAGCGCGCGTTCGACGAGCCGGGGCGCTTCGACGTGCGCCGCCGGCCCAACCCGCACCTGGCCTTCGGCGTCGGCCCCCACTTCTGCCTCGGCGCGAGCCTCGCCCGCCTCGAGGTCCGCCTCGTGCTCGGCGGGCTGGCCCGGCGGGGCGTGGACCTCGCCCTCGACGGCCCGGTGGTGCGCACCCGATCGAACAAGCACCAGGGCTTCCGCTCGGTGCCGGTGCAGGTGGTGGCCCGATGAAGGTCATCCTCCACATCGGCACGTCGAAGACGGGCACCTCGGCGCTCCAGCGCTCGCTCGCCCGGGCCGCCGAGGAGCCCGACGTCTGGTCGTTCGGGTACCCCACCTGGCCCGAGCGCAACGACGCCCACCACACCCTGGCCTCGGCGTTCGTGTCGCGGGCGTACATGCCCCGCCTGCTCACCGACGGAGGGCGCCGCAGCGAGGCCGACGTCCGCCAGGACGGGATCAACGCGTGGGCCGTCATCAAGCTGAGCGCACCCGCCCACGACCTCATGGTCATCAGCTCGGAGTACCTCTTCGCCATCAGCGAGGAGGGCGCCCACATCCTGGCGGGGCTGGTCGAGGACATCGCCGACGAGGTCGAGGTGGCCTGCTACGTCCGGCCGCCCGCCGCTCACTACGTGGCGTCGCTCAGCCAACGGGTCCGCGCCAGCCGCCACGTGATCCGCCCCTGCGACCACCGCCTCGACGCCCGCCAGCGCCTGGCCCGCTTCACCGAGGCGTTCGGCGGGCGGGTCACGGTCCGCTCCTACGAGCGCGACCGGCTCATCGGCGGCGACATCATCGAGGACTTCCGGGCGACCTTCCTGCCTGACCTGCCCCCGTTGCCCCGGCCCACCGCCAAGGGCGACAACCGGTCGCTGTCAGCCGAGGCGATCTGCCTGCTCCACGAGCTGCGCGGCCACGCCTGGACCGACGAGGAGCGCCAGCACTCCCCCAGCTCCAACGCCGTCCAGCAGGCGCTGCTCGGCATCGACGACGGCCCGTCGGCCTCGACGGCGTCGCTGCGCCCGGGCCTGGCCGAGGCCATCACCTGGGCCCCCGACGTCGACCTCGCCTACCTCGCCGACGAGCACGGCCTCGAGCTCGAGCGCGCCACGGCCCCGGCCGAGCCGTGCCCGGGGTGGACGACGGAGTCGGTGCAGGAGATCCTCGCCGTCGAGCCCGACCGCCTCGACGCGCTCCGCGCCCGGCTCGTGCGCCAGCTCGCCGACCAGCTCGTGCTGGCCCGCGACCGGATCGGGCGCCTCGAGCAGCGGCTGGCCAAGGCGAAGGGCGAGGACGCGTGAACGTCGACCGGTGGCTCGACGAGCGGATCGGCCGGCTGCGGGGCAACCCCGTCGCCGATCGGATCATGTACTCGGCCTCGTGGTTCGGCGACGACGGGCGCGGCTGGATCGCGGCCTCGGCGGTGCGGTCGCTGCGGACGCCGGCCCCCGCGCACACGTTCCTGCGCCACCTCGCGTGGCTGGGCATCGAGTCGGCCATCGTGAACGGTCCGGCCAAGGGCGCCGTGCGACGGGAGCGCCCGGTGCACGACCGGGCCCACCCCCACAAGCTCCGCCGTCCCGGCAACTCGAGCTTCCCGAGCGGCCACGCCGCATCGGCGGCCACCATGGCCACGCTCCTGTCCGAGGATGGCCTGGCGCCGCTGTGGTGGGCGATCGCCCTCACCGTCGGCGCGAGCCGCGTCTACGTCGGCGTGCACCACTCGTCCGACGTCCTGGGCGGGCTCGCCATCGGCACGGCGATCGGCCTGGCCGCCCGCCGCATCGACCTGCCCTCCCGGTGCCCGGGCCCGGCGAGCGCTGAGCCCGCGCCTCAGCCGTCGAGCAGCCCCGACGCCCGGAGCCACTCCTCGCACCGGGCCATCCCCTCGTCGAGGTCGACGACCGGCGCCCAGCCGAGCAGGGCGCGCGCCTTGGCGGTCGAGTACGTGTGGCGGCGCAGCAGGTAGTCGACCGTGTCCGCGCCGACGCCGGCCGCGTCGAAGCGCTGGGCCACCTCAGCGGCGGGGCGGAGCTCGGGCGCTCGGCCGAGCATCCGGTAGTACCGGCCGAAGAAGTCGAGGTTGGTGACGCCGCCGGCGGCGAGGGTCAGCACCTGGCCCGCCGCCGCCCCGCTCGAGGCGGCCGCGACGATGCCCGCCACGAGGTCGTCGACGTAGATCGGGCTGAACAGGTGCGACCCGTCCTCGGGGATGGCGAAGGTGCCGGTGCGGATGCCGACCACCGGCCAGAAGGTCCACGGCACCGAGCCGGGGCCGTAGACGTCGCCCGGGCGCACGACCGTCACCGGCACCTCGCCACCGGCGTGGGCCTGGAGGGCGACCTGCTCGCTCGCGATCTTGGTGTCGACGTACTCGTGGCCGTCGGGGCGCACGGGATGGTGCTCGTCGACCTCCGCCGGGAAGTCGACGTCGGAGAAGGCCCGGACCGACGAGAGGTGCACCACGCGGCGCACCCCGGCGCGGACCGCAGCGTCGAGCACGTGGCGGGTCCCCAACACGTTCACCTCCCACGCCCGCTGGAGCCCGGAGGTGTTGGACACCAGCGCGGCCGTGTGGACCACGACCTCGGCGCCGTCGAACGCGCCCTGCCACGCGCCGGGCACGCTCGTGTCGCCGACGACGACGTCGGGATCGTCGGAACGCACATCGATCGCGACGACCTCGGCGCCGAGGGCGCGGTAGCGCTCGCCGAGGGCCCGCCCGATGAAGCCGGCGCCGCCCGTGATCGCCACCCTCGTCGGCACCCCTCCTGCAGCCATGGTCCGGCAACGTACCCTGGCCGGGCACGCAGACGAGGGGGAGCACGATGAGGCGACGTTCGAGCCGGTCCACCACCCGGCGCACCCTGGTGGTGGCCACGCTGGTGGCGGCGACCGTGCTGGGCGTGCTGGCGCCGGCCCGTCCGGTGGGCGCGGCGGGCGTCACCACCCACGCGTGGATGGACCTCGACGCCATCGAGCGGGTGACCACCCCCGAGCTCAAGGCCCTCCTCGAGGCCAACCGCGACCTCGTGCGCTCCGGCGCCCACTTCCCGGACTCGGGCTACGCCCTGAGCAACACCTACGGCGAGGAGGCGCACTGGCAGCGCTTCCACGACGCCTACCTCGACCAGATCCTCGCCCGCGGCGACTGCGGCGACCCCACCGCTCCCCGCGGTCCGTGCGCCCCCGAGATCGCCTTCCTCATGGGGATGATCGGCCACGGCATGGGCGACGAGGTGTGGGACTGGCTCTTCGAGCCCAACGGCCCCGACCTCGACGAGTACTACTCCCCCGACTCGCTGGCCGGCTACGCCAACGACGGCGGCGCCGAGCTGCAGATGGACCTGGTGGCCATCGCCGACCACCACCAGCCGACCACCGGGATCCTGCCCTTCCCGAACCACGACCGGCTGCTGGCCACCTTCGCGGCCGTCGGCCGCGGCGACGTGGACGACAGCCAGCTCAACCTGGGCGAGGTGGCGATGGGCGTGGTGAAGGCGGCCGAGGCGTCGTGGGCGCCCGAGCACATCGACGCCATCCACGAGGCGATGCCGTGGATGTCGCACAACCTGGTCGACGGGCCCGGGGGCGTGCACTTCGCGGCGACCGCGATCGCCGGCGAGTGGGAGGCGATGTGGGGCCGGGTGCTCGGCGCCCAGCCCCAGACGAGCGTCTCGATCACCTACCCGGCCGACGGCCAGCGCCGCCTGCCCACCACCGGCTGGAACCGCAACATGGAGGCGGGGTCGTCGCGGGGGCGCGGCGGCGCCCGCACCCGCATCGCCGCCGCCCTCACCTACGCCCGGCCCTACACGGGCAGCGCCGGCACCGTGAGCACGACGCTCCCCGCCGGGTCGATGACCCTCGAGGAGCGCGACTCGGGCGACCCGGTGCCGATCCGCTCCGGCTGGCCCCGCAGCGTCCCGTACGGCCCCGATGCCGGCGAGCACCTCATCGGCCTCCAGCCCGGCGTCGACCTGGCCCCGTGCACGTGGTACCGCGCCGGCGTGACCTCGAACCTGGTGGACGCTCGCAACGAGCCGGTGGCCCCGCACACGTGGGAGTTCCGCACGGGCGCCGACGCCGACGGCAGCCGCTGCCCCGACGATCCGTTCACCGCGGACGAGAACTTCGCCCGCAAGGCCACGAGCGACGTCCTCGGCCGGCCCGCCACCGACGACGAGCTCGCCGCCCTCGGCTACGCCGCCGCGCGCGGCACGACGCGGGCCGCGTGGACGACCGACCTGCTGGGCTCGCAGGAGGAGCGCGAGC
The DNA here is from genome assembly GCA_041394165.1 of Acidimicrobiales bacterium. Classification (GTDB taxonomy): domain Bacteria; phylum Actinomycetota; class Acidimicrobiia; order Acidimicrobiales; family Iamiaceae; genus Aquihabitans. The sequence continues at coordinate 84,690 of JAWKIT010000001.1, read as the reverse complement.
TGCTGGTCACCGAGGCGTTCCAGCACGACCTGGGCCGCGCCCCCGACCCGAGCGGCCTCGCCTACTGGGCCAACCAGCTCCGGACGATCTCCCTGCCCGAGCTGCACGCCAAGCTCCTCGGCTCGCCCGAGGTGTACCGGCGCGCCGGCGGCACCAACGCGGCGTACGTGGCCGCGCTGTACCCGCTGGTGCACGGCCGCACGGTGGACCCGAGCGGCGCCCGGTACTGGACCGGTCGCCTCGACGCCGGGATGCGGCGCTCGACGCTCGCCCTCTCCCTGCTCACCAGCCGCGAGTCGGCCCAGCGCACGGTCGTCCAGGCGTTCGAGCGCTTCCTCGGCCGCGGGCCCGACCCGAGCGGCCGCACCTACTGGACCGGCTACCTCCAGCGCGGCAAGGACCCGCGAGACCTCTGGCGCTCGCTCATCCTCTCGGCCGAGTACGACCGCCGGGCCCAGGAGGCGTGATGGCGCTCCGAGGCGAGACGATCGTCGTCACCGGGGCCACCGGCCAGGTGGGGCTGCCGGTGGCGGTCGCCCTCGCCGCCGACAACGAGGTGATCGCCGCAGCCCGGTTCTCCTCGCCGGCGGCTCGGGAGCGCCTCGAGGCCGCCGGGGTCCGCTGCGTGGTGGCCGACCTCGGTGCGGGCGAGCTCGATGAGGTCCCCGCCGACCCCTCGTTCGTGCTCAACTTCGCCGTGGCGAAGTCGAACGACTGGGACCGCGACCTGCGCGACAACGCCGAGGGGGTGGGGCTGCTCATGGCCCGGTGCCGGGGCGCCCGGGCCTTCCTCCACTGCTCCACGACCGGCGTGTACGAGGACACCGGGGGCGGCGGGCCCTACGCCGAGGACGCACCGCTGGGCGACAACCACCGGGTGTCGCCGTTCCTGCCGACCTACTCGATCTCGAAGATCGCCACCGAGGCGGCGGTGCGCCTCAGCGCCCGCCTCTGGGACCTGCCGACCACGATCGCCCGCCTCAACGTCCCCTACGGCGACAACGGAGGCTGGCCGTCGATCATGCTGTCGCTCGCCCAGGCCGGGATCCCCACCGAGGTGCCCGCGGCGGGCCCGGCGATCTACAACCCGATCCACGAGGACGACATCGTCGCCATGGTGCCGCGGATGCTCGAGGCGGCCGACGTGCCCGCCACGATCGTCAACTGGGGCGGCGAGGAGGTCGTCTCGGTGCAGGAGTGGTCGGCCTACCTGACCGAGCTGACCGGCGTGGAGATCCCCCTCGTCGAGGGCCCCTCGGCGATCCCGTCGGTGGTGGCCGACCTCACCCGGGCCCACGAGCTGGTCGGTCGGGCCGAGGTGGGCTGGCGCGACGGGTTCCGCCGGATGGTGGAGGCCCGCCACGCCGACCTGCTCAGCCCGTAGCCGCCGCCCGACCGGCCCGGCGGCCGAAGTAGGTGCCGTCGCCGAGCGAGATGCCGCTCACGTAGCCGCCGACGGCGAGGCCGACGGTGGTCCGCCCGGCAGCGTGGAGGCCGGGCGCGGCGACGCCGTCGGGATCGGTCACCAGCCCGCCGAGCGTGAAGCTGGCGTACCAGCTGCGGTCCACGCTGAGGTCGACGACGCCGTACGGCGGGCGCAGGGGGATCACGAACTCGGGCGCCTTGTGGAAGGTGGGGTCCTCGCCCCGCTCGGCGGCGGCGTTGTAGGCGTCGAGCGTCGCCTGGAGGCGCCCCGGGGGCAACCCGATCTCGACCTCCAGCTCGGCGGCGGTCTCGGCCACCCACCGGGGCTTGTAGCCGGCGATGTTCACGGCGAAGGTCTCGTCGCTGTGCACCATGAAGACCCGGCCGTCCTGCTCCGTCAGGAAGGCGTGGCCGAGGCGCCCGGCGTAGGTGTCCTCGTTGATGAACCGCTCCCCCGCGCCGTTCACCACGATGCCGCGCACGATGCTCCGAGGCGGTGCGAACGGGATGCCCACCTCGATGCGGTCGAGGTTGGCCACCTCGGCGCCGGCGCCCACGGCCATGCGGATGGCGCGACCGTCGTCGTGGGGCGTGCCGATGGGGACGTTGCAGCGCAGCAGCGGCGGGCAGTGGGCCGCCACCATCTCGCGGTGGAACGTGAAGCCGCCCGCGGCCAGCACGACGCCCCGGGTGGCCCGGACGTGGCGGCGCTCGCCCTCGACCCGGCACTCGACGCCCACGACGTGGCCGGCGTCGACCACCAGCCGGTCGACCTCGGTGTCGTGCTGGCGCCGCACCCCCGCCGCGGCCACCGCGTCGAGGAGGCGGGCCATCAGGAACCCGCCCGCGGCGTCGGCGTGGGCGGGGTGGTGGCCCCGGGCGGCCGGGGTGGCGACCTCGTTCCACGGCCAGGCGTCCTCGCCGCCGCTGAAGACCAAGCCGCTCGTGTCGGGCGGCTCGCGGTCGTGCTCGGGGTGGTAGCGGCCCTCGAACGGGACGCCGTGGTCGACCAGCCAGTGGAAGTGGCCGACGCTGTCGGCGCAGTAGGCGACGAGCTTCGCCTCGTCGACGCCGGGTCCGCAGGCGGCCCGCAGGAAGGCCGCCATGTTCTCGGGCGAGTCCTCGAAGCCACACGCCTCCTGCACCGGCGTGCCGCCGCCGAGGTAGATCAGCCCGCCCGACATCGCGGAGGTGCCGCCGCCCATCGCGGCCACCTCGAGGGCCAGCACGCTCGCGCCCGCCTCGGCCGCCTCGATGGCGGCGCAGGCGCCGGCGCAGCCGAGCCCGACGACCACCACGTCGGCGGTGTCGTGCCAGGCGGCGACCTCCCGCGCGTCGATCGGTTCGATGGGGTCGAGGTCGGGGCTCACGGGCCCGCAGTCTGCCCGTCGTGGCGGAGCCGGAGGGTGACCAGCTCGAAGGCGCGGAGGTCGAGGTGGACGACCCCGCCCTCGACCGGTTCCGGCTCGGCGAGGGGCTCCTCGAGGAGGTCGACGCGCGCCACCGACGTGGCGCCGGGGATGGTGAGCGCCACCCGGCGGGCGCCGCCGAAGCACTCGTGGAGGCGCACGATGGTGCCGTCGCCGTCGTCGGCCGCCTTGATGGCGCTGATCGAGACGCCCCGTCGGTCGGGTGCCACCACCGAGCCCTGGCCCGGGAGGCTCCCCTCGGTGCGCCCGACCGGGCGCACCACCAGCGGAGCGTTGAAGGCGTGCGCCTCCTCGATCACCCCGCCTGCGCTCGTCGCCCCGGCGTGCGGGAGCACGGCGTAGGCGAAGCGGTGGTGGCCCCGGTCGGCCACCGGATCGGGCCACGTGGGCGCCCGGAGCAGCGAGATGCGGGCGGTGGTGCCCACGACGTCGTGGCCGTACTTGCTGTCGTTGAGCAGCGCCACGCCGAAGTCGTCCTCGCTCAGGTCGACCCAGGTGTGGGCGCAGGTCTCGAACCGCGCCTGGTCCCAGCTGGTGTTGCGGTGGGTGGGCCGGTCGACGTGGCCGAACTGGATCTCGTGGCGGGCCACCGAGGTGTGGACCCGCAGCGGGAAGGCGACCTTGAGCAGCTTGTGGTCCTCCTGCCAGTCCACCTCGCAGTGCACCTCGAGCCGCCGGCTCCCCGGGCGAGGCTGCACGCTGCTCGATGCGGGAGCGGCCGAACGAGCGGACGATGCGCAGGGTGGCGCGGTCCTCGTGCTGCTCCACGAGCTCGACCACCTCGGCCGCGGTGAGGTCGACGCCGGTCGTCAGCGCCTTCGCGTCGATGTCCCACGCGTCCCAGTCCTCGGGCTCGTCGTCGAAGAGCTGGAGCAGGTTCGCCGCCGCGCCCTCCGCCACGACCTCCCGGCCCGTCGGGTGGTGGACGATCGACCGGAGCAGCCCGTCGCCGTCCCACCCGACGCGGAGGATGCCGTTGTCCATCCAGCCGTCACCGGCCGTGACCGGCGGACCGAGCTCGTCGACGGGGCGGTCCAGGTCCACCACCTCCCACCCGCACGCCGGCGCCGTGGCGCGCACGAGGGCGCCGTCGTGCTCGACCAGCTCGTCGCGGGCGAAGGGCAGCCCGTTGGCGACGAGCGCCGGGCGGGCGGCGCCGCCGACCTCCACCGCGGCCACGGCACCGAGGGCGGCGTCGCGCACGCCACCGACCTCGGCCCGGAGCCGGTCGTAGTCGGCGAGGGTGTCCTCGTAGACCCAGTGGATCGACGATCCCGGGATGATGTCGTGGAACTGGTGCAGGAGGAGCACCTTCCAGGACGCGTCGAGCACGTCCGCGGGCACGGGCGCGCCGGTGAGGCGGTGGGCGGCGAGCGACCACAGCTCGGCCTCGAAGAGGAGGCGCTCCAGCTCGCGGTTGCCGGCCTTGACGGCGCCGTGGGTGGTGTACGTGCCCCGGTGCAGCTCGAAGTACAGCTCGCCCACCCAGAGCGGCAGCTCGCGTCCTTCGGCCTCCGAGCGCAGCGTGCCCATGGCCTCGGCGGCGCCGGACGCGGCGCACCCGGCCGATGCCGTCGAGGTCCTCCAGCAGGCGGGTGCGCTCGAGCATGTCGGCGTCGGGGCCGCCCCCACCGTCGCCGTGGCCGTAGAGGTAGATCGAGCGGCCGAGCACGTCGCGCTGGGCGTAGGTGCGTTCGGCGTGGAGGAGGTTGGCCACCGACAGGTCGCCGTTGTAGGTGTCGGCCGGCGGGAAGTGGGTGAAGATCCGGGTGCCGTCGATCCCCTCCCACCAGAACGTCTGGTGGGGGAAGCGGTTCGTGTCGTTCCACGAGAGCTTCTGCGTGAGGAACCACGTGACGCCGGCCGCGGCGAGGATCTGGGGCATGGCGGCCGAGTAGCCGAAGACGTCGGGCAGCCACAGGCCGTCGCTGTCGACGCCGAGCTCGTCGCGCCAGAACCGCTTGCCGTGCACGAGCTGGCGCACGAGCGACTCGCCCGAGGGGAGGTTGCAGTCGGGCTCGACCCACATGGCCCCGACCGCCTCGAACCGCCCGGCGTCGACGTGGCCCCGGATGCGCTCCCAGAGCGCCGGCTGGTCGTCGCGGATCCAGGCGAACTGGGCGGGCTGGGACGCCACGAAGCGGTAGCCGTCGTCGCGGTCGAGGAAGGTCGAGGCCGTCGAGAACGTGCGGACCGCCTTGCGCCGCGTCTCGCGCAGCGGCCACAGCCAGGCGGTGTCGAGGTGCGAGTTGCCGACCGCCAGGTGCTCGGGACGATCGGCGTCGCCCCCGGCCCGACCGAGGAACCGCTCGAGGGCCTCGACCGCCGTGGCGACGGACTCGTGGGAGACGCCGTCGGCCTCGATGCGGCGGCACGCGGCGTCGAGGGCGACCGCCGCCTCGTCGGCCCGATCGCCGCCGAGCCAGGTGACGCACTCGCGCACGAGCGTCCAGCGCCGCACCAGCGATTCGACCTGCCGATCGACGACGGCCAGGTGGCAGCGACGCAGGACGAGGCGGGGTTCGCCCTGGGGATCGGCGAGGAGCAGCTCGCCCCGGCGGCCCTGGAGCGCCTGCGGGTTCGAGGCCGCCTCGACGTGGAGGTCGAACGCCTCGCCGCCTGCGGCGGGCTCGGCGATCACCACCTCGCGGTGGTTCGGGCTGATCCCCTGGGTGGGGCGACCATCGACCCAGACCTGGCCCTCGGCCCCGAACCCCGTGCCCCCGCCGTAGCCGAGGTGCACGACGAGGACGCACGCCCGCCCCGCCCACGCCTCGGGCACCGTGCCGGTGACGTGGAACCAGGTGGTGTCCCAGTCCGGGCCCCACGCGTCGCCCTCGTGGAAGGGCACGAACTCGCCCGCCACGGCCTCCGCCCAGGGCACCGGCTCGCCGTGCAGGTGGCGGGCGGCGATCGCCACGTCGGTGCGCTCGGGCCAGCGGGCGGGCTTCACCACCTCGGCCAGCACCTCGTCGATCGTCGTCAACCGCTGCGCATCGGGTCGTGCCACGTCCGCACCGTAGGCTCCGGCGACCCCGATCGACCGGGGCCGGGCGCCAGGAGGACAAGGTGGATCGTCGGAGGGTCGTGATCGTCGGGATGGGCGACACGGGCGTGCTCAGCGCCATCGCGCTGGCCCGCCACGCCCTCGTGACGGGGATCTCGACGCGCCCGGCGCTGGTGAGCGGCCAGGAGCTGGGCAACCGCCTCGCCGACCCGGAGGGCTGGAAGCGGAACTTCCTCGTCCCCTTCGAGCGGTTCCGCGGCCTCGACCGGGTGCGATCGGTCCACGGCCGCACGATCGGCGTCGACCTCGAGGCCCGACGGGTCCGGGTCGCGCTCGCGGCCGGCGGCGAGACGTCCGTGCCCTACGACGTGCTCGTCATCGCCTCGGGGGTCGCCAACGGCTTCTGGCGCCACGATCGGGTCGAGGGCCTCGACGAGGTCGAGGCGGGGATGCGGGCGATCGAGGAGCGGCTCGCGGCGGCGACGTCGGTGGCGGTCGTCGGCGGTGGGCCCACCGGGGCCAGCGCCGCCGCCAACCTGGCCCGCCGGCACCCCGGCACCGCGGTCCACCTGTTCTTCGGGCCCGAGCTGCCCCTCGCCGGCTACCACCCGAAGGTGCGGGGCCGGATCGACGCCGAGCTCCGGTCGGCGGGCGTGCACGTGCACCCGGGCCACCGCGCCGAGCTGCCCGAGGGCTTCGAGGGCGACGACCTCACGAGCGGGCCGGTCCGCTGGTCCACCGGGCAGCCACCCTTCGCCGCCGACGTGGTGCTCTGGGCCACCGGTCGCGTCCGGCCCCACACCGGCTTCCTGCCCCCAGCGATGCTCGACGAGCACGGCTTCGTCCGGGTCGATGAGCACCTGCGGGTGCCGGGCCACGACGGCGTCTTCGCGGTGGGCGACGTGGCGGCCACGGACCCGAACCGCAGCTCGGCGCGCAACTGGGGCTTCCTGGTGCTCGCCCGCAACGTCCGCGCCCACCTCGCCGGTCGCCCCGAGCGGATGCGCGCCTTCCGCGCCCCCGAGCACCGGTGGGGCTCGGTGCTCGGCGCCGGGGACGACGGCCTGCTCGTGTTCCAGCCCGACGGGCGGGCGGTCACCGTCCCCCGTCCGCTGGTGCAGCCGCTGCTGTTCGACCTCTACCTGCACCTCGGCCTCTACCGCGGCACCCGCCGCCGCTGAGGTTCGGTCAGCGGACGCCGAGGCGGCGCGCGGCGCGGTCCGCCGCCGCCGGGCCGGCCAGGAGGCGCAGCAGGACGAGCCCGTCGATGAGGGCGATCGCCGTCTCGGCCTCGGCTCGACGCCGGGCGGGGGTGGCGTCGACGTGCTCGGCCGCCCAGGCGATCCAGGCCTCGACCAGCTGGGGCACCACCTCGTCGAAGGGCGCCCGCCCGGCGGCGGCGAGGCCGTTGGCCTCGAAGAAGAGGGCGAAGACGGGGTCGGCCTCCTCGTTGGCGACCACCGGCCAGGTGCGGCGGGCCAGCTCGAGGTGGTCGGCCGCCGGCCGCTCGAACGCCGGGGCGAGCGTCGCCTGCAGCTGGAGGCCCACCGTGAGGAGCACCTCGGCCACCAGCTCCTCCTTGGACGGGAAGTAGTACACGACGACCCGGTCGTTGATGCCCAGGTGCTTGGCCACCCGCCCGTAGGTGAGCTGGCTGAGCCCGCCGTCGAGGGCGGTGCGCAGCGCGCCCTCGAGGATCTCGTCGCGCGAGTGGCGGGGTCGCATCGCCCTTGACCGTAGTGGTCGCTACGAATACCGTCTCGTAGCGATCGCTACGAACATCGAGGAGCCCCCGATGACCGCCCTCTCCCCCGCCGACGCCACCGACCGCTTCCGCCAGCCGCCCGACCGCTTCGTGGACGTCGGCGCCGGCGAAGTCGCCGTGCGGACCGTCGGCTCGGGGCCCGACGTGCTGTTCGTCCACGGCTTCCCCGTCAGCGGCGCCACCTTCCGCACCCTGCTCCCCCACCTGGCCGAGCACGTCACCTGCCACGTGATCGACCTGCCGGGGCCGGCGCCAGCCGCTTCGACGCCACCACGCCCATCTCCTTCGAACAGCACGTCGCCAACGTCCGCCGGCTGGTCGATGTCCTCGGCCTGGACGACCTTTCCGTCGTGGGCCACGACAGCGGCGGCATGATCGCCCGCCACGCGCTGGCCGGCGACGAGCGGGTCCGGAGCTGGGGGCTGATCGACACCGAGCAGCCCCAGGGCCTGGGGTGGCGGTTCCGCTCGTTCGTGGTCCTCGGCCGGCTGCCGGATCGCATCGTCGGGCGGATCCTCGGGTGGGTGTCGGGGAAGCCGGCCATCCGCCGCAACGGCTTCGTGTTCGGCGACGCCTTCGCCGACCGGGCCCTCCTCGACGGCGAGTTCGACGAGCTGTTCCTCCAGCCGCTGCACCGCGATCCGGCGAAGCAGGCGGCCGCCGCCGCGCTCCTGGGCAGCTTCTCGGACCGCTACGTCCACGAGCTCGGCGCCCTGCACCGACGCATCACGGCACCCGTGCAGCTGGTGTGGGGCACCGAGGACGTGTTCTTCCCCATCGATCGGGCCCGGGAGATGGTCGCCACCTTCGCCGACGCCCGCCTGGCCGAGATCGAGGGCGCCGGCCTCTTCGCCCACGAGGAGCGGCCCGCCGAGGTGGCCGCCGCCCTGCTGCCGACGCTGCGGGGCGAGCGGTAGCGATCCACCTGCTTCAATCGCCAGCGTGGCGACGTCGGGGCAGCACGCAGCAGACGGACACGATCGGATCCGGGTGCAGGGCGCCCGGGTCCACAACCTGCGAGACGTCAGCGTCGAGCTGCCCAAGCGCAGGTTGACGGTCTTCACCGGCGTGTCGGGGTCGGGGAAGAGCTCGCTGGTGTTCGCCACGATCGCCGCCGAGTCGCAGCGGCTGATCAACGAGACCTACAGCGCGTTCGTGCAGGGCTTCATGCCGACCATGGCCCGTCCCGACGTCGACGTGCTCGAGGGGCTCACCACCGCGATCCTCGTCGACCAGGAGCGCCTGGGCGTCAACGCCCGCTCCACGGTCGGCACGGTCACCGACGCCAACGCCCTGCTCCGCATGGTGTTCAGCCGGCTCGGCCAGCCCCAGATCGGCGGCCCCAACGCGTTCTCGTTCAACGTGGCCTCGGCGAGCGGGGCGGGGACGGTCCGGGTGAAGAAGGGCACCGAGACGAAGGTGGAGCGGCGCTCGTTCTCCCGGGCGGGCGGCATGTGCCCCCGCTGCGAGGGCATGGGCCGGGTGTCGGACTTCGACCTCTCCGCCATCGTCGACGAGTCCCGTTCGCTCGACGACGGCGCCATCCTCGTGCCCGGCTACTCCATGGAGGGCTGGTACGGCCGCATCTACCGCGGGTGCGGCTGGTTCGACCCCGCCAAGCCGGTGAAGCGGTTCACCGAGCGGGAGCGGGCCGACCTCCTCTACAAGGAGGCCACCAAGATCAAGGTCGAGGGCACCAACCTCACCTACCTCGGGCTCATCCCCCAGATCGAGAAGTCGTACCTGTCGAAGGACGTCGACGCCCTCCAGCCCCACATCCGGGCCTTCGTCGAGCGGGCGGTGGTGTTCGGCACCTGCCCCGACTGCGACGGCACCCGCCTGAGCGAGGCGGCCCGATCGTCGAAGGTCGCCGGCATCGACATCGGCGAGGCGTGCCGGATGCAGATCACCGACCTGGCCGAGTGGGTCCGAGGCCTCGACGAGCCGTCGGTCGCCCCGCTCCTGGCCACGCTGTCGGCCACGCTCGACTCGTTCGTGGCGATCGGCCTCGGCTACCTGTCGCTCGATCGGCCGTCGGGCACGCTGTCGGGCGGCGAGGCGCAGCGCACCAAGATGATCCGCCACCTCGGCTCGTCGCTCACCGACGTCACCTACGTCTTCGACGAGCCGACCGCCGGGCTCCACCCCCACGACGTGGGCCGCATGAACGACCTGCTGATCGCCCTCCGCGACGCCGGCAACACCGTGCTGGTGGTGGAGCACGAGCCCGACACGATCGCCATCGCCGACCACGTGGTCGACCTCGGCCCGGGTGCCGGGTCGGCGGGCGGGACGATCTGCTTCGAGGGCGACGTCGCCGGGCTGCGGGCCAGCGACACGGTGACCGGTCGCCACCTCGACGACCGGGTGGCGCTGAAGGACGAGGTCCGCGCGCCGACCGGTGTCCTCGAGATCCGGGGCGCGAGCGCCAACAACCTGCAGGACGTGGACGTCGACGTCCCCCTGGGGGTGCTCGTGGCGATCACGGGCGTCGCCGGTTCCGGGAAGAGCTCGCTGATCGACGCGTCCATGCCCGACGACGCCGGGGCGATCACCGTCGACCAGGCCCCGATCCGCGGGTCGCGCCGCAGCAACCCGGCGACCTACACCGGCCTGCTCGATCCGATCCGCAAGGCCTTCGCCAAGGCCAACGGGGTGAAGCCGGCGCTCTTCAGCGCCAACTCCGAGGGGGCCTGTCCGGCCTGCAACGGCGCCGGGGTGATCTACACCGACCTCGGCGTGATGGCGACCGTCGAGACGGTCTGCGACGAGTGCGAGGGCCGCCGCTTCGACGCCTCGGTGCTCGAGCACACCCTGGCCGGGCGCAGCATCGCCGACGTGCTGGAGCTGTCGGCCCTCGACGCCCTGGCCCTGTTCTCCGAGGGCGAGGCCGCGACCCCCGCGGCCACCAAGGTGCTCGGCCACCTGGTCGAGGTCGGCCTGGGCTACCTGACCATCGGCCAGCCGCTCACCACCCTGTCGGGCGGCGAGCGCCAGCGGCTGAAGCTGGCCACCCACCTCGGGGCGAAGGGCGGCATCTACGTCCTCGACGAGCCGACCACCGGCCTGCACCTCGCCGACGTGGCCCAGCTGCTGGCGATGCTCGACGGGCTGGTGGAGAGCGGCAAGTCGGTGATCGTGATCGAGCACCACCAGGCGGTGATGGCCCACGCGGACTGGATCATCGACCTCGGTCCGGGCGCCGGCCACGACGGTGGCCGGGTGGTCTTCGAGGGCACGCCGGCCGAGCTGGTGGCCGACCGCTCGACGCTCACGGGCCAGCACCTCGCCACCTACGTGGGGGCGTGACCGGCGGAGCTCGGCGGGGTTGGCCGACGGCCAGGTCGGCAAGTGGGACCGGACGCCCACCGATCCCAGGAGCCCCCATGCGCACCTCCCGACTCCGCGCCCTCGTCGCCGCCTCGGCGCTGGTGGCCGCCCCCTCCCTCCTCGGCGCGTGCGGCAGCGACAGCGCACCGACGACGCCCGCCGACGAGGAGATGACCACCACCACGATCGACGTGACCTCGACCACCTCCGACGACGGAACCGATCGGGACCTCACCCCGACGACCGGGATGGATGAGGAGACCGGCTCCACGGAGGATGGCAGCAACAGCGGAGCCGGCTCGATGGACGACCTCGACGACACCACCGAGGGCGGCACGGACGCGGGCACCAACAGCGGCGCCGGGGGCGGCAACTAGCCCGGCTCAGGCGGCGGGCAGCTCGAAGGTGACCCGGCCGCCGGGCGGTGGGTCGATCCAGATGCGCCCGCCGTGGGCCACGACGAGGCCGCGGGCGATCGCCAGGCCGAGCCCGGCGCCCCCGCTCATGCGGCTGCGGCTCTCGTCGGCCCGGCTCCACCGCTCGAAGGCGTGCTCGGCGAACCCGTCGGGGAAGCCCTCGCCCGTGTCGACCACGGCCACCACCGGCCGTCCCTCGGCACCGACCGAGACCCGCACGGTGGACCCCTCCGGCGCGTGGCGGATGGCGTTGTCGACCAGGTTGCGCACCACCCGGCCCAGGGCGTTGGCGTTCCCGTCGACGTGGACGTGCTCGGCCACGTCGAGCTGGAGGTGGATGCCACGCGCCAGCGCGGTGGGTGCGAGCGCCTCGATGGCCTCGTCGCAGCACTCGCCGAGGTCGACCGTGCCGAGGTCGAGGGCGAGCCGCCCACCCTCGATGCGGGCCAGGAGGAAGAAGTCGTCGACGAGCGCGGTGAGGGCGTCGACGTCGGCTTGCATGGACCGGAGGTAGCGATCGGGGTCGCGGGCGACGCCGTCGATCATCGCCTCGAGGGCGGCGCGCAGCGCGGCCAGCGGCGAGCGGAGGTCGTGGCTGATGCTCGAGAGCATGTGGTTGCGCTCGGCGTCGAGCGCGGCCTGCTCCTCCTCCAGCTCGGCGAGGCGCCGGGTGAGGCCCTCCAGCGCTCGGGCGACGTGGCCGAGCTCGTCGGCGCGGTGCACCGGCACGTCGGGCTGGCGATCGCCGGCCTCGATGCGGCGCACCGACGCCTCCAGATCGTGGGCCGCCCGGCCGAGCGACCGCGAGGCGATCGAGACGACCACGACGGCGATCGCGGCGGTGAGGCCGAGGACGACGAGCACCGGCTGGAGCTGGTCCTCGTCGAGGATCATCAGGTCGGCGAGCAGCCAGGCGGCCACCGCCGCGGTGCCGATCGCGGCGCTGGTGACGACGAGCAGCTGGGCGCGCAGGGTGCGGAGCCGACCGCTCCACCGCCGCAGGGCGAAGCCCGATCCGGCGGCCAGGGCGAGGATGGCCCCGACGGCGAGGCCGGCGGCGAGCGGATCCTCGCGGGCCGCGTCGAGGCCGGTGGGCATCGGCATCGACGGCATGTCGGCGAGGAGCGCGGCGAGGGCGGTCACGGCTCGAACCGGTAGCCCACGCCCCAGACCGTCACGATCCAGGCGGGGTGGTCGGGGTCGCGCTCGAGCTTCTGGCGCAGGCGACCGACGTGGACCGTGACGGTGGCGGGGTCCTGGAACTCGGGCGCCGAGTCCCAGACCTGCTCGAGGAGCTGGCGTCGCGAGAACACCTGGCGGGGCGATCCGGCCAGCAGGGCGAGGAGGTCGAACTCCTTGGCGGTGAGCGCGACCGGCTCGCCGTGGGCCACCACGGTGCGCGCCGCCACGTCGATGACCAGCTCGCCGTGGTCGATGGTGGGCGTCGGCGCGTCCGGGCCGGTCGTGGCCGATCGGCGCAGCACGGTGCGCACCCGGGCGGCGACCTCGCGAGCCGAGAACGGCTTCACGACGTAGTCGTCGGCGCCCATCTCGAGCCCGGCGATGCGGTCGACCTCCTCGGTGCGGGCGGTGAGCAGGATCACGGGCACGTCGCCGTCCTCGCGCAGCCGGCGCAGGATCGTCAACCCGTCGGTGCCCGGCAGCATCACGTCGAGCACCACCAGGTCGGGCCGGTTGGCGGCCAGCCAGGCCAGGGCGCCGTCGCCGTTGCCGGCCTCCACCACCTCGTGGCCGTCGAGCTCCAGGTACCGGGCCACGACCTCGCGCACCATCGGCTCGTCGTCGACCACCAGCACGGTGGTGGTGGGGCGCGTCGGGGCGGCGGGGGCGGGCGAGGTCACGACCGAAGCGTAGGGGCGCTCACCCGGCCTGCCCAGGGGGCCGACGGGGAGTTTCGGAACTGTTTCGGGTTCCGTGGGGGCCACGTGAGATCGGCCCGTCACGCTGGCCCTCGTGACCGATCCGACCCCGTCCGCGCCCCCCGTCGCCTCCCGCAGCGCCGGTGCCGTCGCCGGCGTGCTCGGTGCCGCCACCGCGCTCGCCACCGGCGAGCTGCTGTCGGGGCTCCTCGACGTGACGCCCTCGCCCGTGCTGGCCGTGGGCGGCCGCTTCGTCGACGAGTTCGCCGCCAGCCTCAAGGAGGTGGCCGTCGCCTGGTTCGGCACGAACGACAAGGCGGCCCTGGTGACCGGCACGGTGGTCATCTCCCTCGTGCTGGGCGCACTGGTCGGCATCGCCGCCCGCCGGCGCCCCTGGGCCGCCCCCGCCGTCCTCGGGGGCTTCGCCCTCTTCGGTGCGTGGGCCCAGCTCCAGGACCCGCGAGACCTGGGCGCCGTCGTGTGGCTCATCGCCGCCGCCTCGGCCGCCGCCGGCACGGGGGCCATCGTCCTCCTGCTCGCCGCGGCCACCGCGCCGAGCGACGAGGGGGCGGCGCCGGCCACCCTGGACCGCCGGCGGTTCCTCGGCCTCGCCGGCGCCTTCGCCGTCGTCACCGCCGGCGCGGCTGCGTTCGGGCGCTCGCTCCAGCAGCACGACGTCGTGGCCACCGCGGCCAAGCGCTTCAAGCTCCGGGCCCCCGGCCGCACCACCCCGGTGCCCGACGCCCAGCCGATCTCGGTCGAGGGGATCTCGTCCTACGTGACCTCGACCGAAGACTTCTACCGCATCGACACGGCGCTGAGCGTGCCCCAGGTGGACGCCGCCTCGTGGCGCCTCCGGGTGGAGGGGATGGTCGACGACCCCTTCGAGATCACCTACGACGACCTCCTCGCCCTGCCCAGCGTGGAGGAGGTGGTCACCCTCCAGTGCGTGTCGAACGAGGTGGGCGGCGACCTCGTCGGCAACGCCCGCTGGCAGGGCGTGGCGCTCACCGACCTGCTCGAGCGGGCCGGCGTGCAGGACGGCGCCGACCAGATCTTCATGCGGTCGGTCGACGGCTGGACCTGCGGGTTCCCCACCGAGCTGGCCGGCGACGGGCGCGTCGCCCTCGTCGCCTACGCCATGAACGGCGAGCCGCTCCCCGCCGCCCACGGCTTCCCCGCCCGCCTCGTCGTCTCGGGCCTCTACGGCTACGTGTCGGCCACCAAGTGGATCGAGAGCATCGAGCTCACCACCTGGGATGGGGCCGACGGCTACTGGGTGCCGCGGGGCTGGGCCAAGGAAGGCCCCATCAAGCTGATGTCGCGCATCGACGTGCCTCGCTCGGGGGCGAAGGTGGCCGCCGGGACCGTCGCCTTCGGCGGCGTCGCCTGGCTGCCCAACACCGGCATCTCGAAGGTCGAGGTGCAGGTCGACGACGGCGAGTGGACCGAGGCCGACCTGGGTCGGGTGGCCAGCGTCGACACGTGGGTGCAGTGGCGCGCCGAGGTCTCGGTCGGCGCCGGCGACCACCGAGCCCGGGTCCGCGCCATCGATGCCGACGGCCGGGTGCAGACCGCCGAGGTCGCCGAGCCCGCACCCGACGGGGCCACCGGCCTCGACGAGGTGCGCTTCACCGTGGAGGGATCCTGACGTGACCACGACCGCCAAGGCCCGCCTGGGCCTCGTCGCCCTGCTCGTCGTCGCCGCCGTGGCCATCGTCATCGCGCGACGGACCGACCCCGGGGCGGTGGATCGGGCCACCTCGGCCGCGCCCGCCACGCCGGCGGGCGAGCCGGCCCCGCTGCCGATCCTGGCCGCCTCCGCCCCGGCGGTGCAGGCCGACGGCTGGCTCAACACCGAGCCGCTCGCCGCCGCCGACCTCGCCGGCAAGGTCGTGCTGTACGAGTTCTGGACCTTCGGTTGCAGCAACTGCCGGGCGGTCCTCCCTACGTCGAGGCCTGGCACGAGCGCTACGCGAAGGACGGCCTCGTGGTCCTGTCCGTCCACACGCCCGAGTTCGACTACGAGGCCGACCCCGACGCGGTCGCCGACTTCGTCGACGAGGAGGGCGTGACGTACCCGGTGGCGCTCGACCCCGACCGAGACACGTGGCGGGCCTTCGAGAACCACGCCTGGCCGGCCATCTACCTGCACGACCAGCAGGGCCGTCGCCGCCTCGTGCACCTGGGCGAGGGCCGCTACGACGAGACCGAAGACGCCATCCGCCAGCTCCTCGACGTCGCCCCCGACGCCGAGCGGGCCGAGGTGCGGGCGTGAGCCCCACGCTCTGGCTGGCCCTGTTCGGCGCGGGCGTGGCGTCGTTCGCCAGCCCGTGCGTGCTGCCGCTCGTGCCGGTGTGGATCGGCATCGCCGCGGGCGAGGCCGGCGAGGCGCCGGGCACCGCGGTGCGCGCCACCGCCTGGTTCGTCGGTGGCTTCGCCGCGGTCTTCGTGCTGCTCGGCGCCATCGCCGGGCGCGTGGGCGGGGCGCTCGCCGACGCCGACGCCTGGCTCCCTCGCGCCGGTGGGGTGCTGGTGATCGTGTTCGGCCTCGCCATGGTGGGCCTGCCCCTCGGCCGGCTCGATCGCGAGTCTCGCCTGCTGCGGGTCGTGCCGAGCTGGGCCCGAACCCACCGCTCGACGGCGGTGCGCGCCGGCGTCGCCGGGGTGGCCTTCGGCGCCGCTTGGACGCCCTGCGTCGGTCCCCTGCTCGGTTCGGCCCTCGTCGCCGCGGGCGGCGCGGGCAGCGTCGGCGGCGGCAGCGCCCTGCTCCTGGCCTACGCGCTCGGCATCGGCCTCCCGTTCCTCCTCGCCGCCCTCGCCCTCGCCTCGTGGCCCGACGCCAACCGCCGCCTCGCCCGCCACGCCCCCGCGCTGCGCGTCGCCGGTGGCGTGGTCCTGGTCATCGTCGGCGGCGCCCTCGCCGCCGGCCTCACCGACGAGCTGCTGAGCCCGGTGGCCCGGCTCGCGGCGCCCACCTGATCTCCCCCCAACCCCAAAGCCCCCAGAAGGAGCTCCCATGTCCAACACCCGTGCCCGTGTCGCAGCCGCTGCCCTGGTGCTGCTCGCCACCCCGACCCTGCTCGCCGCGTGCGGCAGCGACGGGAGCGAACCGGCCACCAACGACGAGGTCACCACGACCGAGGCGACCACCACGTCGGCCGACGAGATGATGGACGAGGACAAGTCCGGCGACCAGATGACCGACGACGAGAAGATGTCGGACGACGAGATGACCGACACGACGATGGCCGACGAGGGGTAGCCGCCCTAGGGTGCGGCGCCGTGGACGACCAGCTCGACCCGGCGCCGCCCACGGGCGAGCGGCTCGCCCTGCTGCGGCGCCTCGGCTACGGCGAGCTGACCCACGACTCCCACGTGCCCTTCCTGTCGCACCTGCTCGGCACCCGCCGACTGCTGGTGGCCTGGGGCGAGCGCCCGGCGCTCTGCGACGCCGGCCTGTTCCACTCGGCCTACGGGACGGAGTTCTTCGAGCCCGACGAGCCCGCCACGCGCCAGGAGGTGCGGGCGCTCATCGGCACCGATGCCGAGGCGATCGTCCACGCCTGGTGCACGATCCGGCGCGACACCATCGCCCTCGAGCCGCCCCACGAGGTCGACGACCGCGAGGCGGGCGGCCGACGGGCGCTGGGCGCCGAGCTCGCCTCAGACATCGCCACCCTCTGGGCGGCCGACACCGTCGAGCAGCTCGCCCGGATGGCGCCCGAGGAGCGCGGCTTCGCCCAGGGGCTCCCGCGCGTGCTGCACCTGGCGAGCCCAGCGGCCCAGGAGGCGGTCCGCACGGTGCTCCCGCTCCTCGACGCCTGAGTCCGCGCCGGACGGTTGGGCCGACCCGCCGGCGGGCACCGGTCGGCCGACAGCGGTGGTGCTCCGGGCAGGAGGAGTGAGGCGTGGAACGGATCCGTCGTGGTTGGCAGCTGATGCGGCAGAGCGCGACGGTGCTCCGCCAGGACCCCGAGCTGCTCGTGCTCCCCCTCGTCGGGCTGGTGGGCGCGCTCGCCATCGACGCCGCGCTCTGGGCGCTGCTCGTGCGCCGCATGCCCGAGGCGCGCGACGTGCGCGCCTCGGCCTGGTGGCGGGTGCTCCCGCTCCTCGTGGTCGGCAGCGTCGTCCCCACGTTCACCAACACCGCGCTCGTCGCCGCCGCCGGCCAGCGCCTCGACGGCCAGGATCCGACGCTCCGCAGCAGCCTGCGGGTGGCCTGGCGGCGATGGCCCCAGATCCTCGGCTGGACCCTGCTCAGCGGGGTGGTGGCCCTCGTGCTCCAGCTGCTGGTGGAGCGCCTCAAGCTCGCCGGCCGCGTGGCCCAGCTGACGATCGGGCTGTCGTGGGCGCTGGCCACCTTCTTCGTGATCCCCGTGCTCGTGTTCGAGCCGGTCGGCGTCACCGACGCGGTGAAGCGCAGCGCCGAGCTGTTCAAGGAGCGGTGGGGCGAGGAAGCCACCCTCATGGGCGGCCTCGGGGTGGTGAGCGTGGTCGCCGTCCTGCCCCTGCTCGTCATCGGCAGCGTGGTCGCCCCGTTCGCGCCGGCCGTGGGCATCTCGATCATGGTCGTCGGCACCCTCGCCGTGATGATCGCGACGGGCGCGCTCAGCGGCGTCTACACCACCGCGCTCTACCGCTACGCCCTCGACGGCACCGCGTCGGGACCGTTCACGCCGGCCAGCCTCGAGGCCTCGTTCGGCCAGAAGAAGGCGCACTGGTGGAACCGGCGCAAGACGAAGGATGCCCGCCGACGGTGACGCCGTGGTAGACATCTCCCACCGCTAAGAGTTCTCTTAGCGGTGGGAGATCCTGATGTCCGCCACCACCGAGCCCTCCACCCGCCACCGCTTGCTCCTCGCCGCCGAGGAGCTGTTCGCCACGCGCGGCATCGACGCCGTCTCGCTCGCCGAGATCACCAAGGCGGCGGGCGGCTCGAACACCGGCGCCGTGCACCACCACTTCGGCGGGCGCGAGGAGCTGCTGGCCGAGATCGTCGACGAGCACCGGGGCCGTCTCGACGAGCGCCGCGAGGAGCTGCTCGACCAGGTCGAGGCCGGGGGCCGTCGTTCGCCGGCGCTGCTGGTCTCGAGCCTGGTCCTGCCGATGGTGGAGCTGCTCGACGACCCCCGCGGCCGAGCGTTCCTGTCGATCCAGGCCCAGCGCGCCCTGCGGCCCCGCCCGGCGGGCAAGGTGCCCCGCGCCGTGATCCAGCGCTCGATGCGCCTCGAGGGCCGACCGCAGGGTCGCTCGCGCACCGGCGCCTTCCTCGCCGACCTGGGCGAGCTCACCGCCATCACCGCCCTCGCGCAGCGCGCCCGACTCGAGGCCGTCGAGGGCCGCGACGCCGGGCTCGGCCGCGAGGAGTTCACCCGGCAGCTGCTGGCCGCCATCACCCGCATCGTCGTCCCCACCCCCGAGGTCGCACCGTGATCGCTCCCCGCCCCACCCGCACCGGCGCCGCCGTCGCCCTGGCGCTGCTCCTGCTCGCCGGCTGCAGCAGCTCCAGCTCCGACGACGACGGCGCCGCCACGACGGCGGCCGCCACCACCACGGCACCGGCCGGCGACGAGGCCACCGAGATGGAGGTGGTCGACGTGCCCGACACGGTGCGATCGGCGCGCTACCCGGCGTGGACCGCCTCGGGCGACGGCATCGTGCTCTCCGGCATCCCCGAGGGCCGCGACACCGTCGAGGTGCTCCGGGTCGACGAGGACGGCTCGAACCTGACCTGCCTGTCCTGCACCGCCGAGCGCACCGACGCCGAGGCCCTCCTCAAGTCCATCCCCTTCCCCGACGGCAATCGGGTGCTGGTGCGCGTCGGCGAGCAGACGCCGGTCACCAACTCCGATCACGCGGTGCTCGAGTGCACGCCCAGCGTGGCCGACTGCGCCTCCGCCGAGCTCGTCCCCATCGAGATCCCCTCGGCCGACGATCCGGCGGTGCAGCAGCCCCAGCGCGAGCTGCGCCTGTCCCCGGACGGGGTCACGGTGGCCTTCTCGCAGGTCCGCACCGCCGCCGACGGCGCCACGGCCTTCGTCGCCTCGGTGGGCCAGCTGCGGCGCACCGACGACCGCTACGTCATCGACGACGCCCGGGTGGTGAGCCGCCTCGGCGAGCTCAAGAACTTCACGCCCGACGGTGCGTCGGTGCTGATCTCGGCGTTCACCTCGCTCCCCGATCGCGCCGCCGACCCCGACATCGTCCAGGTCGACCTGGCGACCGGCGACCAGTCCGACGTGACCGACAACGGCGACTACGACGAGGACATCGCCTACGCCCCGGACATGGCGAGCTACGCCGTCTTCAGCGGCCGGGGCACCGGGCTGTTCGAGACGGTGTCGCAGGTGCGGCGGCCCAACGACATCGGTCCCGGGATCGAGGCGCTGTTCTCCTACCTGTTCGCCAACCACCGCAAGGAGCTGCTCGAGCCGTGGCTGGTGCCCACCGGCGCCGAGCAGCGCGGCGAGATGGGCCAGCTCCTGAACCCCGGTTCGCTCGACGAGGGCTGGGATGCCCGCACCCTGGTCGGCTGGCACCCCGACGGCGATCGCCTGCTGTTCTGGGAGGACCGGGGCGACCCGTTCGACGAGCCGACCGCCGACGGCACCCGGATCATGGTCGTGCGGCTCACCAGCCGGGCACCGGCACCGGCGCCGAAGGCCGACACCTCCCCCACCCCGACGTGGGCGCCCGAGCTGGCCGGCTACGTGCCCGAGCCGCTGCCGATCGCCGCGTCGCGCGACGGGAAGGCGAGCGGTCGTGTCACCGTCGAGCACACCGCCTCGGCCGACACGCCCGGCGCGGGGATGATCGAGGTCACCTACGAGGACTTCTCCGACGACGGCGAGTGGGTGGTCGACGGCACCGAGCAGGCGCGCTACGACGGCGGGCTCCTGGGCGCGAGCGACTACCAGGCCGACCTCCAGCTCTCGGGCGATCACGAGGGCTACCTGAAGGCCGATGCCACCATCTCGCCCGGGTCGATCGACGGCACGATCGAGTCCGAGGTCGACGGCCGCAAGCTCACGCTCCCCTGATCAGGCCGCTCGCGCCCTCGCCGCGAAGAAGATGGGCACCTCCGCGTAGAGCGGCTGCTGCTCGACCAGCAGCGGCTCGGCGGTCGGCTCCTCCACTGCCTCGAGGGCGAGCCCGGCGGCCGAGAGGGCGTTGAGGTAGGTGGCGAGGGTGCGGTGGTGGTTGCCGGCCCGCCGGACGCCGTGCGGGTTCGACGAGCGCCAGAACCGCTCGTCGAAGTAGCCGGTGACGGTCACCGCCGGTCGGCCGTCCTCGTCGTGGGCCGGGCGAGCATCGGGTGCGAGGAAGCACGGGTGACCGATGACGAAGGCGAACCACCCGCCGGGCCGCAGCACGCGCCGCACCGCGGCGAGGGCCGCGTCGAGGTCGGCGATGTCCATGAGGCCGAGCTGGCAGGTGGCGCCGTCGAACGAGCGGTCGGCGAACGAGGCGAGGGTCTGGGCATCGTCCACCACGTAGGCGATCGGGCTCGAGCCGGGAGGGCGGCCGTGGGCGCGGGCCCGCTCGACCATCGCCTCGGCGCGGTCGGTGCCCACCACCTCGGCGGGCCCGAGCTGGGCGAGCAGGCGGGTGGCGATCCCCTGCCCGCAGGCCACGTCGAGGACCCGGGCACCTCCGACCTCGGGCAGGAGGCGTCGGAGGCAGGCGAGGGCCGTCTCGTGGGCACCGCTCCCCCGGGTCAGGAGCTCGTCGTACCACCCGGCGATGTCGGACCAGGTCGCGCCGCCGTCGTCGTCCACGGAGCGATCTTCGCAGGCGCCGCGGGGATCAGGTGCCGATGAACGGGTCGCACTGGTGCGACCACTCGGCCGGCGAGCCGTCCGTGGCGCTGAGCCGACCTGAGATCACGAACGTGCCGCGCATGCAGCCGCGCAGGTAGAGGGGGCCCGAGGCCTCGCGGTAGGCGGCCGACCCGGAGGTGACCGTGAGCTCGACGCTGAACACGTCGAGGTCGAAGCCGATCGACTCCTTCACGCCGGCGGCGGTGCCCGTCACCTCGCCGCTCTCGGTGTAGATCGTGAAGGTGGTGTCGCCGATCGACGTGAGGGCGCCGCTGGCGAACGTGAGGCACGGACGCAGGCTCAACCACTCGGTCGGGTCGGCGGCGGCGATCCGGAAGCCCCACTTCTGGCGGACGCCCTCGATCGGGTAGCCCCCGGCGTCGCCGGGCGGGCACGGCGGCTCGGCGAGCGGCTGCGGCACGCTCGTGTGGGTGACCTTGCCGTGGAGCGTGGACATCGGCTTCGTCGCCGGCTGGCACCCCGACGGGGCGGCCGCGCCCACGAGGAGCAGGGCGCCGCCGATCGCCAGCAGCAGCCGTCGGACGTTGCGATCCTTCGCCATGGGTCCCACCTCCCGAGGTGCCCTCCCCGCGGGGCACCTCACGTAGCGTAGCAGGATCGCCCGCCCGGCACGTTGGGTGGTCGACGACGTCGGTCAGGCCACCCGCTCGAACAGGTAGGCGAACGCCGCCTTGGTGTAGGCGATGCCCCGCCCGGTGCGGTGCACGAGCTCGCGCGTGACCTCGACGTCTCGCTTGGGGACGAGGTGGTCCTCGAGGTGCTCGGTGTCGACCCGGTACCGGCCGCTGCGCCCGATGACCGCGCCCACCAGCCGGTAGCGATCGTCGATGGAGGCCAGCGCCGCGTCGCCGTGCGACGGGTTGACCAGCAGCAGCCCGCCGAGGCGCAGGTGGTGCGTGGCGTGCTCGGAGATGGGCCCGGCGTAGAGCGAGATGAGGAGGTCGAACGCGCCCTCGTCGAGCTCGAGGGGCTCGCGGTAGTCGGCGGGCAGGAACCGGAACCGAGCCGCGTCGCCGTCCCCGCCGCGCTCGGCGATCAGGGCTCGCACGCCTGGCTCGTCGCCGAAGAACCGCGCCGCTCGGCGGTCGACGTCGACGTAGGTGACGTCGGGCCAGACGAACGACGGCGCCAGGTCCACGTAGGAGCCGGGGTACAGCACGGTCTGCACCTCGAAGGCGTCGGCGACCGCCGCGTACAGCGGTCGCCGGTCGCCGACGGCGCGGTCCTGACGCTCCCAGAGCTCGCGAGTGCGATCGAGCACGGCCATCGATCGTCGTCGATGACCGACCCGCCGCTCAAGCCGAAGGAAGATCGGCACGTTCGGCGTGACGTTGCCCGCATCTGTCGCTTGACACTTACGTAAGATCATGCTTACCTCAGGCCGTGGACGCTGCCCTGAAGGCCCTCGCCGAGCCCCGGCGTCGGGCGATCCTCAAGCTGGTGTGGAGCCAGGAGCTGCCGGCCTCGGCGATCGCCGAGCAGTTCCCCGACGTCTCCCGTCCCGCCGTCTCGCAGCACCTCCGGGTGCTGAAGGACGCCGACCTCCTCGTCGAGCGGCGCGACGGCACCCGACGGCTCTACCTCGCCAAGACGCAGACCATGGACGACCTCCGCACCTTCCTCGAAGACCACTGGACCTCCGGCCTCGATCGCCTCCGAGACGTGGCCGAGGCGGCCGAGGCCGCCAGGCGGTCCGCCGACACCGCACCACCACCGAAGGCAGCAGCTGATGGCTGAGCTGGCACGAGACATCCTGATCGACGCCTCCCGAGACGATCTGGCCCTTCCTGGTCGACCCGGAGCGCCACGTCGAGTGGCTCGGCACCGTGGCCGACATCGACCCCTCGGCCGGGCGGCCGCTACCGCGCGCTCGTCGGCGGCCGGAGCACCAGTCGGCCGGCGAGTACGTGGAGGTTACGCCGTTCGAGCGGGTGGTCTTCACCTTCGGCTGGGAGCAGGAGGGCAACCCGATCACCCCGGGTCGAGCACGGTGACGATCTCGCTGCACCCCGAGGGCGACAAGACCCGGGTGCGGCTCGTGCACGACGGCCTCCCCGCGGACGCCGTGGCCGACCACATCGGCGGCTGGGACCACTACCTCGACCGGCTCGCCACCTGCACCACCGGCGGCGACCCGGGCCCGGATCGGGCGGATCACTCGTGATCGACCTCCGACCCGCCGCCGACCGCATTCGGCCCAGGTGGTCGCCGGCATCGGCGACGAACAGCTGGCCCTCCTCCCCCTGCGGCGTGGCCGTGGGCGACCTGGTGGACCACCTCGGGATGTTCGCGAGGAACTTCGCCGCCGTGGCCGCCAAGCAGCTCGACGAGGCCACCTCCACGCCCCCGCCGGCGTTCGACGCCCGCCACCTCGAGGTCGACTGGCGCGAGCGTCGGCTCGCCGAGCTCGACGCGCTCGCCGCCGCCTGGTCGGCCGACGAGGCCTGGGCCGGCAGCACCTGGGTGGCCGGCATGCACCTGCCCGCCGCGTCGGTGGGCGTGATCGCCCTCGACGAGCTCGTGGTGCACGGCTGGGACCTGGCCGTCGCCACCGGACAGGGCTACGAAGTGCCGCCTGCCGAGGTCGACGCCGCGTTCGCGTTCGTCTCGACCTTCGAGGCGCCCCGCGACGGCAAGCTCTTCGGCCCCGTCGTCGATGTCGCCGGCGATGCTCCGGCGTTCGACCGCCTCCTCGGCCTCACCGGCCGAGACCCCGGCTGGCGCCCCGACGCCTGACGAGCGGCGTGCCCTACAACGCCGTCGTGTCGGGTATGAGTTCGGCCTGAGCCATGAGGAACGCGTCACCCTCAGTGGCACCGGGGAACGTGATCCGCAGCGATGCGCTCGCGATGCCGGAATCGATCGGCCCCCGAACCGTCAGGCGGTGCCAGCTCGTGCCGATGGTGGCGGTCGCCGTGACCGTGTCCACGATGGCGCCCTCATCGTCTCGCAGCTCAAGGACCAGGGTGGCATCGGCCGGCGTACCGACGCTTCGCACCAGCACCGAGCCACGAAGGTCGGCCTCCGGCAGAGACGACGATCCGGTGGGCACGTCGGCGTCCCAGCTGGTCGCCTCGGGATCGGCCGCTGTGGCGGTGATGCGATGCGTCCACGGCGCACTCTCGGACCACTCGTGGGTGACCGTCGCCCTCGTCGGCGTCCACCCGCCCTCGATGTTGGCCGCCGGCGCCCAGAGCAGGTTGGCCTCTGCTGAGCCGACCTCCGATCCCAACCAGATGCCGAAGTCGTCCGCGGTGGACCTCGCCCGCCTCGGCGCCTGCCACCTGGGCTCCGATGACGGCGAACTGCGCTCCAAGCGGCGCGGTGCCGGTGGCCGTGGCGCACCCCCAACCCGTCATCGTCTCCTCCACGAGCGCACCAGCGGTATCGAGAGGCCAGAAGTTCCCCTCTTCGTAGAAGTTCAGCCCGCGCCGATGGCTCGGGCGTCGGTCGTCGCGGAAGCAGGCCCGCATCGTGTAGTCCTCGCCGGGCGTCACGGGACGCGGCCCCGGGCTCCCATGGAGGACTGAAGGAACGCGCCCTCTGGATCGTCCACGGTGATGCTCAGCGCCCCGGCACCGGAACGAGGTCCGGTCGTGGTGCGCGAGACGGTGGTGCCGTAGCCACCCCACCCCCAGGGTTCGCTCTCGACGATGGATGCCATGGCGCCGAGCAGGTTCGCTCGCGGCGTGACCGGTACGGACCACGGCGAGGGTGTCCCCCACCCGCCTGGCCCCTTCGCTCGAACCTGCACCTGGTACTCGGTGCCGTCGTCGAGCCCCTCGACACGCAAGGAGGTCTCATCCGCGGCCACCTCGGTGACCTGGTGCGAGGCGCGGTCGCCGAGGTGACCCGCAGGCGAGACCCTGACCTCGATGGCCTCGACCTGGTCGGCTGCGCTCACTGCGCCGGGTGAGCGCTGCGACGCGGTCAACTGCTCGGTGCCGGTCCAATCCCATGCGTCGACGATGGACGCGTCATCGACGTAGAACCGATCGCCGACCTCGCCAACGAACGATGCCCCGACCACCATCAGGACGGCGCCCGGCGGAGCCGATGCGGTGGAAGTTCCCGTGACCCAACCGTCCTCGTCGGGCGCCGACATCGTCACCAGCGGTGGAGACTGGCCCGCGACGTAGACCCCGTCACGATCGAAGAACGAGAGCGCACCGATCGTTGCGCCGGTCAGCGTGGACTCCGGCGCGGCCTTCGCCCTCAGGGTCGCCGTGTACTCGCGGCCCTGCGCAGCAGGAACTGCCGTGCCAGGTGCCGAGAACACGAACGACGGATCGTTCGCGAAGCTGTACGGCTCGTGCTCTTTGATGACCACGCCCAGTGCCGACCCGTCGCCATGTCCATCGTCGTCGGTGGGAGCGACCCGTGCGTTCACCCCCATCCAGCTCTGCGGGCTGCGCCAACTGACCTCGATCGCTCCCGCGGCCGGTTGGACGTCCGGCGTCTCCATCTGGTGCGGCGTCGAACGACAGGGCTGCGCACGAAGCGCACCACAGCGAACCTGCCGCTGGAGCCGGGGATCACTGTCGGTGACCGGCTGGTCACTGTCCGGCAGAACGGGAAGGACGAAGCTCGATGAGTGCTCCCCTCCGGTTCCGATCTCGAGGTCGAGCTGGGCCCCGTCAGGAACCTGATCCTCCTGGGTGCCGATGGAGGACCACGTCGGTTGGCTGCCACCGGGTGATGTCACCTCGACCATGATGCGCGACCCCGCGGAACACG
Organism: Acidimicrobiales bacterium; assembly: GCA_041394165.1. Classification (GTDB taxonomy): domain Bacteria; phylum Actinomycetota; class Acidimicrobiia; order Acidimicrobiales; family Iamiaceae; genus Aquihabitans. The sequence goes on along the minus strand of JAWKIT010000001.1, from coordinate 58,856 downwards.
TGGGCGTAGGGCTGGATGGCGATGCGCAAGCGCGCCCAGGAGCCGCTCTCGATGTCGACCGGGTCCGTGAGCGCTGCGCCATAGTCGTACTGTGGCCAGAGGCCGAACGACTCCGAGGCGAGGCGGCTCTTCGACGCCTCGGACACGACCTGCCTCGACGAGGGTCTCCCGCCGTCCGGACGCACCTCGATGACGTTGACCTCGACATCGAAGTCGAAGTCCCCGGATGCGGTGACCGTGGGCCGCACCCACAGATCCGCATAGCCGCGGCCAACGGGAACTCTCGGTCGCCGTGAGCGGCTCGGTCTGGAACGACACACCCCTTCGTCCTGCACCGGCTGCGAGGTGCAGCCACTTCCAGGGCGCCGGCAGGATCTCCTCCCGGGCCGAATTGAGCGGCACCAGCGAGGTCGGATACTCGTGGCCAAGGGGGTCGTACCGGTAGCTCTCCGATGCATCGGACTCCGAGCCGGCGCCCGGGCCGAGCGTCCCGTCGGGTCCGACCTCGAGCGCCGTCCCCGAACCGACCTCGGTGGGCGGCCACTGGCTGTACGAGGAGGTGAAGTTCCCGTAGGGCAGACCGCCCTCGCTGTTCTCAGACGGGAGAGTGGGGTCCGCTGGCGTGGCGTCCAGCGTGCTGGAGCGGGGTGCGGCCCGCACCTGACTCCCAGACGACCGTCATCGGCGAGCTAGCAGCTCGCGAGTACCACGCGCCACGGCCGTCCTCCAACGTCGAGCCATACAGGTGAACCGGGGCATCTCGGCCGCATCCATGCCTCGGAAGTCCACACGGCACGTGCTCCCGGTCGAGCAGTCAAAGCCCGACGCAAGCGACTCCCGCTGTGGCTCGCCGATCGATTCAGAGGGGATGCGTCCGGCGACGAACAACTCGGAAGAGCTCCGCGGTCGCCATCAACGAGGTCGGGTTGTCCCGTTCCAGGTGGGATCCGTTCGTCATGATTGGCCATGGCCTTGCCGGGCGGAAGCCGGCCACCCTCGGTCTGTCAGGGCTGACCGGTGCATCACCGAGGAGCGGCGCGCTCGCCAACCGCCGAGCATCGAGAGCATCGACCCGTGCTCCCCGCGCCCTGCCAACCGCCCAGGAGGAGCGTCGGCACATCGATGCGAGCCGCCCGCTCGGTGGGGATGAACACGTCGAGCTTGTCGAGGGCGCTCGCCTCATCGAGTGCTCCGGCGGCGAGGAGGTCTGCGTCGACCTGGTCTCGACCACGAAGCCGATGGTTCGCGGCGCACGGGTCGTCGGGATCAGGCGTGGGCCCACCAGGCTCCGCGCTCCCCGTCGCCCGCTGCTCGATCCAGTGGAAGCTCGAGCCAGACTCGCCATGGGTGCTGAAGTGCTGCGCACGATCACGCATCCAGGCGCCGAAGCCGCCGACGTAGTCGTTGAACATGCCCCTCGGGGAACCCAGCTTCGAGGTCGCCGGATACCCCGCCGACGGCGATCGCCGCGAGACGGTGGCGTGGTCGAGGCAGTGAAGGTGGCCATCATGCCGGGACCAGAGATGCCCGTCATCCCGACGACACCGGTGCTCCAGGGCTGGCGGGCGAGCACCTCGACGACGTCGAAGCCGTCGGAGAACTGAACGGGCTCGTTCAGATCCCACCAGCCGCCGGAGCAGCCGAGGCCGCGAACCTGCACCCCGACGACCGCGTACTCCAGCGCCAACCATCGGTCGACGTGGCGCCCGCCCGCCGTCCCCTCTGGTAGTTGCCATCGCCCTGACCGATCACGTCCTCGTAGAGGGAGTACTCGAGCACGACGGGGAACGGCCCATCGCCGGGTGGGAGCTGGACGAGCGCATCGAGCTGTGTGCCGTCGCGGACCTCGATGCTCGTACGGCCACCCCCATCGCTACCGATGGGATGCCAGATCTCGAGCTCCTGGCAGAACAGCTTGGATGTACCGGCCTCGCACTGCGGATGGTTGGCCTCGTACGTTGCATCGGCCGCCCCATAGCCCTCGACGTCGGGGTCGGGGCCATAGGTGGCACTCGGGGCGAGGCGGGGGTTCGGGCCGGAAGCCGGGTTGGGCCGCAGGTCCTCTTGGAAGACGTTCACGGACCTCGGCGTCGACCAGTCCTCCGGTCCTGCCCAGTCCTCGACGATGACCTCGACGTCGTAGTGACCCGGATCAACATCGATCAGGAGGCCGCCGAGCTCGTCGGTCTGGCCCGACGCAACCTGCACGTCCTCATCATCCACGATCGTGACGCTTGCGCCGTCGATCGGCACTCCAGACTCAGTCGTCGCCTCGACAGAGATGCGCCCCAGGCTGCCTCGAACGTCGACGATCGGCGCTGGTGGATCGGCCGCCGCGGCGATCGGTGCACTCCCAATCGATCCGAGCACCACTGCTGCCCCGACCACCATCGCACGCGCTCCACCCATCGGTCCCCCCGGAGGTCGACGTGCCGAGAAGGTACCGCGACGCATTTCGCTCCGCTCGGCTGCTCCGCCCACCTGGCCATCCCGTAGGGCCGTTCAGCGACACGTCGCGCCGGCGCAGCCTCCCAACCCTCGACTCGTCGGCGCCCTGCATTCGGCGCACCACATAGATCCGGTGACGTGAGCGGGATGCAAAGGGTGGGCGCAGAGGGACTCGAACCCCCGACATCTGCCTTGTAAGGGCAGCGCTCTAGCCAGCTGAGCTATGCGCCCGGGGCACCGCCGGCGGGCAGCGGTGCGGCGGGTCAGCGTACTCCTGCACCGGTCTCGGGCTCTCGCTCGATCGCAGGGCTACGGTCGGGGCGAGGCGGTCGGCGCGCAGGGGGCGCGGCGGCGAGCCGAGGGGTGCGACGTGATCGTGGGACTGACCGACCTGGTCATCATCTTCGCCATCATCGGGATGCCGGTCGCCGTGGTGGCGGTGGTGGCCGTGGTGATCATCGGCTCCCGCCGGCGCGGCGAGGTCCAGGTGCAGCCGCTCCCGCCGGGGCCGACCGCGCCTCCCTCGCAGCCGCCGAGCGCCGACGCACCGCCGGAACCGCCCGGAGCGTGACCGGGCGCGGCGGGGCGGCGGGCGCCCTCCCGCCCACCGCCCCCACCCGCTCGTCCTGCCCCCCCGGTGCAGGACGTGGGTGGCGCCGCCCGCCGTGGGGAGCGGACGGCGCCACGACCTGGCTCAGCCGTCGAAGATCGACGTGTCCACGAGGTAGGCCCAGCCGCCCACCCTCTGCTCGTAGCTGCACGACGGCTCGGTCTTGCCGAGCTCGGTGGGCTTCGAGAGGTGGAAGTAGCGCCCGACGAACGCCTTCACCTCGCCGTCCTCCACCCACACCGGGATGAGGTCCTCGTAGGACCCGGCGCTCGTGTACGCACCGTCGTCGAAGAGCCGCTCGCCGGTGTCGTCGTCGTTGCAGCCGCCGGTGTCGTCGAAGATGCCGGCCAGGCTCAGGCCGTCGTCGGACTCGAGGGTGGTCTGGCGGAGCGAGTCGTCGCCGCTCACCTGCGAGAAGTCCACCGAGCAGTCGCCATCGGCGCACGAGCCCTCGAGCGTCACGTCGTGGCCCGGCAGCGTGGTGTTGATGCCGCCCACCTGGTAGCTGGCGTCGCTGTAGCCCTCCGACGAGGTCACCTCGAGGGTCTGGCGGAACTCGCCGTCCACCTCGTACTCCCGGAGGTCGGCGATCCCCGAGCTCGGGGCGACGACCGTGGCGTAGCCGTAGGTGCCCTCCACCGACGCCGGGCATCCGGCGTTGCGGCCCGCCTCGTTCAGCGTGTCGACGAACACCGTGGTGCCCACCAAGCCGGTCACCGTGCCCTCCTCGTCGTACACGGGCTCGAGATCGCGGGTCTCGGTGGTCTCGAGGTAGGGCCCGTCGAGGTCATCGGTGCAGCCCACCGCGTCGGGGTACGTGAGCTCGTAGGTCCACGAGTCGCCGTCGGGCTCGAGGACGATCGGGTCGCCGGTGATCGGCGCCACGTTCGGGAGGGCGAACGACCCGCCGTCGCCCCCACCCTCGAGCACGAGCGTGCACGCCTCGCCCCCGGAGCAGTCGGGCGTGATCGAGTACACGCGGGCGTCGGCCGAGCCGGGCTGGAAGTTCGACGGCGACGGGTCCTGGGCGGCAAGGAACCGCAGGCCGATCCAGTCGCCGCTCGGGGCCACGTCCTCATCGGTGGGCAGCCCGCTGGTGACCGGTTCGGCCACCTCCTCGCGCGCCGCCTCGGTGGTGCTCGTGGTGGCCTCGGCTTCGGTGGTGGTGGTCGCCTTGGCGGCGGTGGTCGTCGTGTCGGCCGCGTCGGAGCCGCCGCCGCAACCGGCCAGCAGCGCCAGGGCGCCGATCGCAGCGACGGCGATCAGCCAGCGGCGTCGGGGCATCTCGGTCACGGGTTCCCTCCCTCTCCCGCCGGCGGCGGGCACCGCACGGTGCGGCTCGGCGGGCATGGTGGACCACGCCGGGCGCTCGCGGAACCGGTTCGGGGGTCGGAGCGGGGATGGAGCGGGGACGCGGAGCGCGGTCGCAGGATCGCTGCGCGTCACGGAGCGCGGTCCACCACCACCCGGCCGACCGGCGGTACCGTGACCGTCCCGACGAGGTCGGCCGCCCCCGTCGCACTCCTGGGAGGGAGCGGATGGTCGCTCACGCCACCGATGAACGAGATGCGGTGCTGCGCCACCACCTGCGCGCCCTCAGCCACCTGCCGCTGCTCTCCGACGGCGAGGAGCTGGCCGCGGCGGCCACCATGGCCGACGGCCGGGCCGCCGAGAACGAGCTCGCCGCCCTCGGCGGCCAGCCCTCGGTCGACCTCCACGACGCCGCCGACCTGCTCGACCGGGTGCGCGAGGGCGAGGCGGCCCGTGAACGGCTGATCGGCTCCACCCGTCGCCTGGTCGTCTCCCTCGCCCGCCGCCACCCCGGCGATGCCGCCGCCACCGTGGCCCTGCTCTCCGCCGGCGACGACGCCATCGGCCGCGCCGCGGACCGCTACGACCCCACGGGCGGCCTGCCCTTCAGCTCGTTCGCCCGGTGGTGGGTGGAGCGGGCGATGCGGGAGGTGGAGCGGGGGGCACCACAGCCCGACGTGCCCGCCTCCTCCCCTGCCGACCCGGCCCTGCTCACCGCGCTCGGCCACCTCCACCGCGAGGACACCCGGGTGGTGGAGCTGCGGCTCGGCCTCCACGGCGGCCCCGCCCTGTCCGAGGCCGACACCGCACGCGTGCTCGGCATCGCCGACGACGAGGAGCACGAGCGCGAGGAGATCGCGGTGGCGAAGCTCCGCCACCCGTGCACGCCGGGCGACCTCACGCACCTCCGCCGGCTGTCGTAGCCCGCAGCACGGCGTCGTCCGCCGCTCGGGCCGACAGCCCGGGTCGACCGCTCACCCCGAGCTTGCGGTACACCGCCCCGAGGTGGTTCTCCACGGTCCGCGGGCTGAGGAACAGCTCGGCGGCGATGGTCCGGTTCGTGTGGCCCGCCACGGCAAGGCGCGCCACCTGCAGCTCGAGCGGGGTGAGCAGCTCGTCGGTGGGGCGATCCCGGTCGACCGCACCGCCGGCCGCCGCCAGCTCGGCCTCGGCGCGGCGCCGCAGCCCCGACGCGCCCACCAGCTCGAAGCGCTCGATGGCCGCCTCCAGGTGTCGGCGGGCGTCGGCGCGCCGCTTGGCCCGCCGCAGCGCCTCGCCCCAGGTGAGCTCGACGATCCCCTGGGCGATGCGGTTGGCACCGTCGGCCAGCGCGTCGCGCGCCCGCTCGAAGTGCTCGGCGGCCACGTCGATGTCCTCGGCGAGCAGCGCCAGGATCCGCTGGTGCTGGGCCTCGCTCCAGCCACCCCGGGCGGCGGCGTCAGTGGCGAGGTCGTCGAGCAGAGCGCGCGCCTCGTCGACCCGGCCGACGCGCACCAGGGCCTCGGCCTCGTCGCTCTCGAACTGGGTGAACGACGCGTTGCGCTCGCCGATGCGCCGCCGCAGGAGGGCGAACTGCTCGACGGCCAGCTCGGGGCGATCGTCGACCAGGTGGAGGCGCCCGAGGGCGGCCCTCGCCCACACCTCCCCCCGCAGCGAGCCCGCGGCGAGCACGCGCCGGCAGACCTGGTCGGTGAGCTCGGCGTCGCCGACGTTGGCCGCCGCGATGGCCAGGGTGTCGAGCGCGACCGACGACAGGCCCGGCTGGCCGGTCTCCTCGGACAGCGCGAGGGCCTCGCGGCCGGCGAGCACGCACTCGCGCAGGTCGGTGCCGTAGGACACGAAGCTGCGTGCGCCGAGCACGCCGATCAGCGCGCCTGACGCTCCGCTCGCCCGCAGCGCCCGCTCGATGCGATCGAGCAGGTCGTGGGCCTCGGCGCGACGGCCCGTGTAGCCGAGGTAGAGCACGACGGTGTCGGCCAGGAACGGCCCGGCCCGGACCGGGCCCTCCAGCTCGAGCAGCTCGCGCCAGCGGCCCACCCGGGCCTCGGCCTCCGCACCCGGCTCGAACACGCCCCGGTAGCAGCCGTGGAGGATCGTGGCCCGCAGCCCCACCGGTCCGGGAGCGTCGCCCGCCAGCTCCCACGCTCGCTCGATGAGCGCGCCGACGCCGATCGGGTCGTCGACGAGGAGGGAGCGAGCCACCTCCACCAGCAGCTCGGCCACCCCCACCGGGTCGTCGGCGGCGTGGGCCCCGTCGGCGGCCTCGGCGACGGCCCGGGCGAGGTCGAGGCGCCCGGCCGCCACCGCCCGCCGCACCTCGACGAGGCGGGCGTCGAGGCGCTCGACCCGGGTGGCGTCGACCGCGGCCGCCTCCTCGAGCAGCTCCTCGGCCCAGGCGACGTCGCCGGCCTCCAGCACGGCGCGGGCGGCGGCCACGAGCCGGTCGGCCCGCACCGACGGCTCGGTGGTCACCGCGGCCGCCCGGGTCCAGCGCGCCGCCGCGGTGAGCGGGGCGCCGTGGGCGGTGGCATCGTCGGCGAGCGCGCCGAGCGCATCGCCCAGCAGGTCGTCGCGACCCACCACGGCCGCGGCCCGGTGCAGCACGCCGGCGGGCGACTCGACGCCCTCGGCCTCGGCCAGCGCCCGGTGCGCCGCCCGTCGGTCGGGGGCGTCGACCACCTGGTAGGCGGCGCTGCGGGCGAGCGGATGGGCCATCTGGAGGCCGGCGCCGTCGAGCACCACCAGGCCGGCCGCCTCGGCGGGGGCCAGGTCGTCGAGCGTGCCGCCCAGCGCCTCGAGCGCCCGGCGCACCACGTCGACGTCGCCCGACCGATCGGCCGCCGCCACCACCAGCGCCCGGCGGGCGGCGGCGTCGAGGGCCTCGATCGCCGGCCGGTAGGCGTCGCGCACGTCGTCGGGGAGCCGGAGGGGGCTGGGCAGGGGTCGCGAGCCGGCCCGCTCCTCGGGCCGCAGGCCGGCCGCCAGCCGCAGCGCCAGCAGCGGGCTGCCGCCGGCGACCTCGGCGATGGCGTCCTGCGCCGGCCGGGCGCGCACCCCGCCGGCGGCGGCGAGCACCGAGCGGATCGCCCCGGCGTCGAGCGCGCCGACCGGGACGACCTCGCCGGCCACGACGGGCACCTCCGGACGGGTGGCGGCCACGAGGGCCACGGGGTCGTCGCCGAGGCGGCGGGCGACGAAGCTCAGGGCGCTGCGGCTCTCGACGTCGACCCAGTGCAGGTCGTCGACCACGACGAGCACGGGCCGGCCGAGCGCAGCCGCGCCTTCGGCCAGGAGCTCGAGCAGGCCGAGGGCGACGGCGAGGGCGTCGACGGCGCCGTCGACGGGATCGATCGCCAGCGCCGAGCGCAGGGCGTGGCCCCGGGCCGGGCCGACGTGGTCGAGCTGGGCGAGGAACGGCCGGCACAGGTCGGCCACCGCCCCCCACGCGATGGCGCCCTCGCCCTCGAGCCCCAGGACCGGCACGACCTCGATGCCCGCCTCGACCGCCCGATCGGCCACCGCGCGCAGCAGGCTCGACTTGCCGGCCCCGGCATCGCCGACGTAGGTCCACGCGCCCCCGCTGCCGGCCACGAGCCGCTCGATGCGCTCGGTCCCCGCTTCCACCTCGGCGCGCCGGCCCACCAGCTCGGGGGACGAGGGGTGGGGCGCGCGAGGTGACGAGGGCAAGGTGAACATGGGGTCACCCGGCGGTCGGGAGGGTGCGCCGGGGCCGACCAGGCTACCGGTCGTGCACGCCCGCTCGATCCGGCGGCAGCTCGGCGCTGCGCACCTCGTCGCCCACCGCCCGGGCGAGCGCCACGAAGGCCTGCGCCGTCTCGTGCTGCAGGTCGGGCAGCGCCTCACGGGGGAACCAGGCCACCTCGAGGATCTCCGGGGAGCCGGGTGCCACCGCGTCGGGATCGGCCCCGGCGGCCGGTCGCGCCCGGTAGACGAGGTCGACGCGCTGCGGCTCGGCGTCGACCACGACCCGCGGCTCGCCCAGCAGCTCGATGGCGAGGCCCACCTCCTCGCGCACCTCGCGCTTCGCCCCGACGGCGGCGTCCTCGCGGCGCTGCAGCAGGCCACCCGGCACGCCCCAGCGCGACCGGTACACGTGGCGCACCAGCAGCAGCCGCCCGTCGTCGCGCTCGATGAAGCACATGGCGCCGACCGTGAACGACGGCGCCAGGGTGCGCACCACCCGGCGTCGGCCCCAGCGCGGCAGCCGGCGGTAGAGCCGCAGCAGCAGGAGGTGGAGGCGGTCGCGCACGTCCGAAGCCTACGAGCGGCCCGACGGCGACCGTCGGGCGTCGGGGTGCAGCGCGCCGAGGGCGGCGGCGAGCGGCGGCGTGGCGCCGACCACCGGGATGCGCCGCGCCGCGTGGTCGAGCACCACCAGCTCGCTCGAGGGCGTCGGCGACGGTGGCCCTGGCCTCGGTGGCCACCAGGGCGCCGCCCAGGTAGTCCCACGGGCCGAGCTCGTCGGTGGTGGCGTCGAGGTAGCCGTCGAGGGTGCCGTCGGCGACGGCGCACAGGTCGAGGGCGCACGCGCCGAGCGCCCGGTACTGGGCCCAGCCACCGTGGCCCGAGGGGACGCCGTTGAGGCCGACGATCGCCCGATCGAGCTGCGTGCACCCGGAGGCGGCGATCGCCTCGCCGTCGCGCCGGGCCCCGCCGCCGCGCAGCGCCTCGTAGCGGGTGCCGTGGCGGAGGTCGACGACCAGGGCCGCGGTGGGGCCGCCGGCGTCGAGGGCGCAGAGGCTGGTGGCCCACCAGCTGAGCCGGCGGCTGGCGTTGGTCGACCCGTCGAGGGGGTCGAGCACGACGGTCACGGCGCGGTCCTCGCCCCGACGACCGCTCTCCTCGCTCAGCACGCCCAGCCCGGCGGCGTCGAGCACCGCCACGGCGGCGGCGTCGGTGGCCAGGTCGCTGTGATGCTGGCCGGCGCGGGTGCCCGCCTCGCCCCAGTCGGGCGTGGCGGCGAGGGCATCGGCGATCGCCGCCGCGGCATCGTGGAGCACGGCCAGCACCGTGCGCTGCTCCTCGCTCCCCCACGCCACGAGCCACGACGGTAGCGGCCGTGGTCGCCGCCACCGCCCGCGTGGCAGGCTGGCCCGGACCCGTCCCCCGACCCTGGAGCGCCCGTGGCGGTCATCGACGTCGCCGGCTTCGTCGCCGATCTGAAGGACCACGCCGTCGACCACGGCTTCCACGTGCACGACGAGCGGCACTTCGTCGAGACCTACTCCCTGCGCCAGGCGTGGGAGGTCGACCTCCACCCCGAGGACGCGTGCGGCGGCCCGCTCGACCTCCACCTCGCCCTCGAGATCGATCCGCGGGTGCTGCTGTCGTTCGAGGACCTGGTGCTCGAGCTCGAGGAGAGCGACGACGAGGAAATCGAGCCGCCCGACCTCCACCGCTTCCCCCTGCACTTCAACTGGGGCCTGCCCCCGCTGCCCAACGGGCCCGACCTGCTGGTGCTGGCCACCGACCTCGCCGGCGTCGGGGGCCCCGACCTGCCCCTCGAGGTGTCGGCCATCGACTCGTTCGCATCGGTCACCGACGGCGCCGATCGGACCGTCGGCATCATCGCCAAGGTCGAGGTGGCCCTGGCTCACGTGTACCTCGGCCAGCAGGACCTGCTGTGCGACGTGCTCGACCGCTGCCACCAGGTGAGCGCCTACCTCCTCGACCGCGCCCCGGTCTGGCTGGGCGAGTAGCGCCGTGGGCCGCCGCCGCACCGACGAGCGCTGCGCCCGGGTGGTGCTGCTCGTGGGCCCGTCGGGCAGCGGCAAGACCTACCTGGCCCGCTCGGTGGGCCTGCCGATCCTGGCCCTCGACGACTTCTACCGGGCCGACACCGACCCGGCCATGCCGATCGGCGGCGACGGGCGCATCGACTGGGACGACCCGGCCTCGTGGGACGGCGACGCCGCCCTCGACGCCCTCGAGGACCTCTGCTGCGACGAGCAGGTCGAGGTGCCGGACTACTCGATCGCCCACAACCGGGCCGTCGGCACCAAGGTCGTGGCTCGCGGCGGCGCGACGGTCGTGGTGGCGGAGGGGATCTTCGCCGCCGAGCTGATCGCCCCGCTGCGCGCCGAGGGCCTCCTCGCGGATGCCCTGCTGATCGAGCAGGGCCGCTGGGTCACCTTCGGCCGCCGCCTGTGGCGCGACCTGCGCGAGGGCCGCAAGGCGCCGTGGTACCTCGTGCGCCAGGGCTGGGCGAAGACCCGGTCGGAGCCGGCGGTGGTGGCCCACCAGCTGGCCCTCGGCGCCCGACCCACGTCGAAGGACGATGCCCGACGCCGCCTCGCCGAGCTGGCCGCTGCTCAGGTGCCCGGCGCCACCACGACCCACAGCATCGCCACCGACACGGCCACGGCGCCCGCCAGCGCCAGGGCCACGCCGATCGAGCGCACCGCCTGATCCCACCCCTCGTCCACCTCTGCCGCGCTCCTCTGGTCGATCGACGTCCGCCAGAGGGGGTGGGTGCGGAACGACCCAGAGCCTAGCGACCCTTCGTCTCATCGCGCTACCGGTTGACGCCGCGGGGATCGTGGGGCGGGTGGGGATCGAACCCACAACCCAGGGATTATGAGTCCCCTGCTCTGACCATTGAGCTACCGCCCCGCGGGCGATCGTAGGTGCCGGCGCGGCGGGACCCTCAGGTGGCGGCGGCGCAGGGCGGGAGCTCGCCGAGCACGGGGTACGTCAGATCCGGCGTGGTGGCGGGCGCGGTGCCGCCGGGGCCGGGGAGGGCGAGCGCCAGCACGAAGATGAACTGCTGGCGGGGCGGGTCCTGGCCCTCGCAGAGCGAGGCGGGCTGGCCGAGCGCCGTGTTGCCCTCGTCGACGGTGCCGGTGTGGCCGGCGATCCACCGGAACGGATCGGCGTTGCCGGCGAGCGTCGACGCGTTGTCGCGCAGCACGGTGCCGTCGACCGGGCGGCCGAGCACCTGGGTGCGCAGCGGCGTGCCCACGATCACCGCGTGCTTGCCGGCGTTGGCCGCCTCGAAGACGTTGCCCTCGACGGTGGTGTCGTCGTCCTCCACCCGGATGCCGTAGGTGACCTCGACGAACCGGTTGGCGCGCACGGTGTTGTGCTCGGCCCGATCGAGCACGACCCGCCTCGCCGGCTCGTCGATGTAGGCCGGGTCGGTGCACTCCATCGGCAGCGTGTTCTCCGCCATCCGCGAGCCGACCCAGACGCCGGTGCGACCGCCGACGAAGGTGTTGCCCTCGATCAGGTTGTCGTGGGCGCTGGTGCGGCGCTCGAAGTAGGCGGGCTTCGTGGGGTACTCGCCGCAGTTCTTGTAGAGGAACAGCCCGCCGTTGGCGTTGTTGTAGAACGCGTTGTCGACGATCGTGTTCTCGAACGAGCCGTCGACGGCGAGGCCCTCGCGGCCGACGCCCCACCACCACAGCTGGGTGCCGCCGAGGTTCACGAGCTGTCCGCTCGGGCCGTTCTCGATGTAGCCGTTGTTGATGAACGAGTTGCCCTCCACCCGGTTCCGGCGCGAGCCGGTCTCGAGGTAGACGCCCACGCTGCCGGCACCGTCGACGGTGTTGTGGCGGAGGGTGACGTCCTCGACGTAGCCGTCGACGAAGATGCCGGTCCCCCGCGATCCCTTGAAGGTGGAGTCCTCCACCACGATGTTCGAGGTCGGGGTGTCGTACTCCTCGCCCTCGGCCAGGGTCCGGAACCCGTCGGTGACCCCGTAGCTGTTGAGAACCCTCGATGCGGCAGTTGCGCACGGTCACGTCGGACAGCGCCACGCCCTCGGGGGCCCGGATCAGGATCCTGCGCCCCCACCGCCGGGCGGAGAGACGATGCGGGCTCGCTGGCAGTCGAGGGTCGGCGCCCGGAGGTGACGATCCTGCGATGCCGGCGTAGGTACGACGGGTCGAGGTGCGACGTCTCGGTGAGCACGACGATCGAGCTGGCCTGGTCGCAGCCACGAGCGTGGAGCCGTCCGGGAGCGAGCGGGCTGGCACGCCACCAGCCCCAGCCTGATCGTATGAGCACCGTCGCCGCAGCCATCTGGATCGCCTGCCCTGCATCCTCGGAGGGTACCGCCGATGCCAGCAGGGCCGCCGGCCGCCGGCCGTCAGCTCGTCGGCGATGCGCCCGCAGCAGCAGCTCCTGCTCCTCGAGCAGCTCGGCCTCGAGGGCGAGGCGCTCGTCGGGGCCGGGTGCCGTCAGCAGCCGCTGGCGGTCGAGCGGCCCGAACGGGGCGAGGATCGCGATCTGGTGGCTGCCCAGGCTCGGGTCGTCGGCCAGCTCCACCAGCGGAGAGCCCTCCATCCCAGCTCGACGGCGAGGGCGAGCACCCGGCGGAGCTGGGCGACCCGGGCCTCGTAGCGGCCGGCGAGGTCGGGCTCGCTCGAGGCCTCGTCGGGCCAGTCCTCCACCTCGGCCACCGGCATGGGCGTCGGGCCAGCCGAGCACGCGGATGCGCCGCACGCCCACCGCCACCAGGCCCCACCGGCCGTCGTCGTACTCCTCGGAGCGCACGATCTCGGCCATGGTGCCCGCCATGGCGCGGATGTCGCCGCCGCCGACCTCGCTCCCCCGCTCGATCAGCGTCACCCCGAACTCGCGATCGCCGGCCAGGCAGTCCTTCACCAGCGCCCGGTAGCGCGGCTCGAACACGTGCAGCGGCAGCACCATCGACGGCACCAGCACCGACCCGAGCGGGAACATCGGGCGCAGCGGCATGCGAGCGACCCTACCCACGGCCGCGACGTTCCAGGCTCGCCGCCACGAGACGGCCGGAAACGGCGAACGCCGGCCCGGAGGCCGGCGTCCTGGTGGCTCGGGGGGTGGGGCTCGAACCCACGACCCGCTGATTAACAGTCAGCTGCTCTGCCAGCTGAGCTACCCCCGAAGGCGAGGGGTCAACCTAGCAGCGGCACCCCAGGGGAACGAACCCCGATCGGGCGCCCTTGCGGCGCAACGATCAGTCCGCGTCGAGGTAGTCGCGCAGCTTCTGGCTGCGGTTCGGGTTGCGGAGCTTGGCCAGGGTCTTGGCCTCGATCTGGCGGATCCGCTCCCGGGTGACGCCGAACTCGCGGCCCACCTCCTCGAGGGTGCGGGCCTGGCCGTCGTCGAGCCCGAAGCGCAGGCGGACGACCTCCTTCTCGCGGTCGCTCAGCTCCGAGAGCGCTTCCACCACGGCCTTGCCCAGCATGTTGCGGGCCGCCATCTCGGCGGGGGCATCGGCCTGGGTGTCCTCGATGAAGTCCGACAGCTGCGAGTCGTCGGTCTCGCCCACCGGGGAGTCGAGCGACAGCGGGTCCTGGCTGATCCGCATGATCTCGCGCACCCGCTCCGGGGTCATGTCGACCTTGCGGGCCAGCTCCTCGATCGTGGGCTCGCGCTCGAGCTCCTGCATCATCTGGCGCTGGATGCGGTGCACCTTGTTGATGCTCTCCACCCTGTGCACCGGGATGCGGATGGTGCGGGCCTGGTCGGCGATGGCCCGGGTGATGGCCTGGCGGATCCACCACGTCGCGTACGTGGAGAACTTGAAGCCCTTCGTGTAGTCGAACTTCTCCACGGCCCGCATCAGGCCGAGGTTCCCCTCCTGGATGAGGTCGAGCAGGTGCATGCCGCGCCCGACGTAGCGCTTGGCGATGCTCACGACGAGGCGCAGGTTGGCCTGGATCAGGTCGCTCTTGGCCCGCTCGCCGTCGCGCGCGGTGCGCTCGAGCTTGCGGCGCGCCACCCGGTCGAGCTCCTCGATGCGGCCCGACGCCTCGAGCTCGGCGAGGCGCACCGCGGCGAGCCCACCGGCCTCGATGCGCTTCGCCAGCGACACCTCCTCGGGCCCGGTGAGCAGCGGGACCCGACCGATCTCCTTCAGGTAGACCCGCACCGGATCGGCGCTGCCGCCGCTCGAGCGATCGGCCAGGGCCCGCGGGGTCTTCACCAGGCGGAGGCGGCTGCGGCGCGAGTTCTCCTCCTCGTCGTCGGCCAGCTCGATGCCGCTCAGCGGATCGGCCAGCACCTCGGCCAGGTGGGCGGCCGCCTCCTCGGCGGCCTGGGCCTCGAGGTCCGCGGCGTCGCGCACGTCGGCGTCCTCGTCGAGGCGCAGGCCGTGCTCGCCGAGCAGCGCGCGGATGGTGGCGATCTCACGGTCGAGGTTCTCGAGGTCGACGTCGAGCACCTCCATCACCTCGGCCTGGGTGACGGTGCCGGTGCCGGTGCCCTTGGCCCGACGGATGAGGTCGTCCCAGGCGGAGGGGTCGGTGGTCGGAAGCGCAGCCATGTCGTTCATGCAGCCCCCTCCCCCCGGCGTGCGAGCCACGCTAGCAACTCTCCTTCGCCCACCGGATCGGGAGGGTCCTCGGGGGCGGCGGCCTCGATCGCCTCGATGCGCCCCTTGAGCCATCCCGTGGTCTGCGACCAGGTGGCGAGGTCGGCGGCGAGGCTCCGATCGGCCTGGAGGTCCTTGAGGGCTCGCAGCGCGAGGTCGCGCAGCAGCAGGCGGCGCACGTCGCCGGGCTGGGCGTCGCTCTCCTCCACGGCGAGGCGCGAGAGGAGGTCGCCCACGAGCGGATCGGCCGACTCGACGGCGCGGTGCAGGTCGCCCTCGAACTCCTGGAGGGCCACGAACGCCGCCCGTTGGCGGGGATCGTCGAAGAGCACCGGGTGGAGCAGGCCGAGCACGCTCGACGGGTCGGCGATGGCGAGGCGCAGCGCGTTGGTCTCGGGCGTCTCCTGGCGCTCGGGCCGCTGGCGGGGCGACTCGATGCGCACCCGGGGTCGGATGCCGCCGCTGCGGATCGAGGCGCGAAGGCGGTCGGGGTCGAGCTGGCACCGCCCGGCGATGGCCATCACGTACTGGTCGCGGACGAACTCGTTGGGGTGCTCGGCCACGGCGGCGAGCGCCGTCTCCGCGGCCCGGCCGCGACCTTCGGGGGTCCGGAGGTCGGCGGCGGCGAGGATGCGGTCGACCCGGAAGCCGAGGAAGGGCTGGGCGTGCTCGATCGAGGCCCGCAGGGCGTCGGGGTCCGAGCGGGCCAGATCGGCCGGGTCGCCCCCGGGCGGGAGGGCGGCGACCGCCACCTCCACCTCGTGCTTGCGCTCCCACTCGTAGACCCGGTCGGCGGCGGCCTGGCCGGCCGCGTCGGGGTCGAAGGCGAGCACGAGCTTGGGGGCGAAGCGCTGCAGGGTGCGCACGTGGTCGTCGGTGAGGGCGGTGCCGCACGTGGCGACCGCCCGGTCGAGGCCCACGGCGGCGAACCCGATCACGTCGGTGTAGCCCTCGCAGATGATCACCTCGTTGCTGCGCACCGCCTCGTCCTTGGCCCAGTTGAGCCCGTAGAGGACCTTGCTCTTGCGGTAGAGCGCGGTCTCGGGCGTGTTCTGGTACTTGGGCGGGCGGCCGCCCGGCAGCATCCGGCCACCGAAGCCGATCGGGTCGCCCTGCGGGTCGAAGATCGGGAAGAGGATGCGGGCGCGGAAGAAGTCGTTGGTGCCGCCCCGCTTGCTCTCCCGGCCGAGCCCCGCGTCGCGCAGCACCTTCGGCGAGAACGGCAGGGCCTTCACCAGCTGGTCCCAGTCGTCGGGCGCCCAGCCGACCTTGTAGCGACGGACGGTGTCGCCGTCGAAGCCCCGCTCGCGGAGGTAGTGGCGGGCGGCGCCGCTGTCGGCGCCGGTGAGGAGGCGCTCGTGGTACCAGTCGACCGCGGCCACCATCGCCTCGCGCAGCTTGCCGCGCGCCTCGCGCCGCTCGCCCTCGTTGCGGTCCGTGTACCGCAGGGCGATGCCGGACTTGGCGGCGAGGAACTCGACGGCGCCCTGGAAGTCGAGGTGGTCGATGTCGCGCACGAACGAGATCACGTCGCCCTTGGCCTGGCAGCCGAAGCAGTAGAAGACGCCCTTCTCGGCGTTCACCGAGAACGACGGGCTCTTCTCGCCGTGGAACGGGCACAGCCCCGACCAGTTGGCGCCCTGCTTCTTCAGCTGGGTGTGGGCCGACACGACCGCGACGATGTCCGCGCTGTCGCGGACCCGTTGCACGTCGTCGTCGAGGATGCCCACGGGCCGGACGGTACCAGCGCCTCCCCGGGCCGCGACCCGGCCCGGGCACCCGCGGTGCGGCCGCTACTGGTCGGCGTCGAGGTGCTCGTCGATGCGGGGACGCTCGCCCGGCTCGGCCTGGTCGGTCGCCGGCGGCATGACCACCTCGTCGCCGCCCGGCACCGGTGCCTCGACGCGGGCGTCGTCGCGCTTGTCGGCGGCGAGCGACGCCACCATCGTGATGGTGAGCAGCACGCTGATCACCACCAGCGAGCTCCAGGTGGGCGGGTGGATCCCGAAGAAGAAGCTGGCGAGCATCTTGAGGCCGACGAACGACAGGATCAGCCCGAGGCCCACGTTGAGGTACCGGAACTTGTCCTGCATCCCGTTGAGCAGGAAGTACAGCGACCGCAGGCCCAAGATGGCGAAAGCGTTCGAGCTGAACACGATGAACTGCTCGTGGCTCACGGCCAGGATCGCCGGGATGGAGTCGACGGCGAACACCACGTCGGTGGTCTCCACCATGATCAGCACGGCGAGCAGCGGGGTGGCGAGGCGCTTCCCGTTCTTGATCGTGAACAGCTTCTGGCCGTCGTAGTCGGGCGTGGACGGGATGAGCCGGTTGACGATCTTGAGGACCGGGTTGTTCTCCGGGTGCACCTCCTGGTCGTCGTGGGTGGCGATCTTCCAGGCGCTGTAGAGCAGCACCAGGCCGAAGATCGCGAGCACCCACTCGAACGCCTCGATCAGCGCCACGCCCGCGAAGATGAAGATCGCCCGCAGGATCAGCGCCCCGAAGATGCCCCAGAACAGGGTGCGGAACTGGTACGCCTTCGGCACGGCGAAGTAGCTGAAGATCACCGCCCACACGAACACGTTGTCGATCGACAGCGACTTCTCGATCAGGTAGCCCGAGATGTACTCGCCGGCCGCCTGCCCGCCGTGCCAGGCGAAGATGACGCCGGTGAACGCCACGCCGATGGCGATCCACACCGACGACTCGATGGCCGCCTCCTTGAAGGTGATCTCGTGCGCCGTGCGGTGCACGAGCAGGAGGTCGGCGACGATGAGCACGGCGATGAACCCCACGAAGAGGGCCCACTGCCACGGGTGCACGTCGAAGGACGCGAAGTGGTCGGCGCGGCTGCTGGACTCGGCCAGCACGACGGGGAACATGGCAGGGCGCTCCGGCTGATCGGCGGATCGTGGTGATCGGGTTCTCGTTCAGCCGGAAGTCTCTCCGCCCCCGTGGGGACCAACCACCCCGGGTGCCGCGCGGGCACCGTGCTGACGTTGTGGCTGCGAGGGATACTCCCTCCCGGGCGGCGACAGCCTACCCGGGCCGTTCGGCCACCAGCGCGAACACGAGCGGCAGGCGGGGCGAGCCCTCCGGCAGGCGGAAGGTCCCGTCGTCGTGGCGCACCAGGTCGGGCCACCGGGCGAACAGGGTGTGGTCGTGCTCCTCGAACGCCGTGATCCGCAGGCCTCGATCGAGGAGCACGGTGAGGATCTCGCCCATCGTGTGCTGGTGCTCGACGGTCTCGTTGTGCGCGGTGGCGGCGCCGTCGGCCGCGTAGCTGCCCTCGTCGTCCCAGACGAGCGGCTCGTCGCTGAAGTAGTCGTAGGCCACGGTGCGGTCCGCGTCGGCGAAGACGTGGCTGAACGGGTGGAACTCCGACAGGAGCAGGCGCCCGCCCGGGCGGACGAGGGCGGCCACCACGTCGGCCCAGCGGGCCAGGTCGGGCAGCCAGTTGATCGCCCCGAGCCCGGTGTAGACGAGGTCGAACGCCTCCCCGCCCAGGGCCTCCACCGCGTCGTAGACGTCGGCGCACACGAACCGGGCGTCGAGGTCGAGCTCGGTGGCCAGGGCGCGGGCCGCATCGACCGCCGGCTGGGAGAAGTCGAGGCCGACCACCGACGCGCCGAGGCGCGCCCAGCCCATCGTGTCGAGCCCGAAGTGGCACTGGAGGTGGGCCAGGCGCAGGCCGGCCACGTCGCCGGCGAGGCGCTGCTCGAACGGCTCGACCGTCTGGCGCCCGGCCTTGAACCCCTCGACGTCGTAGAGCTCGGAGGCGACGTGCAGCGGCGTCCGCTCGTCCCACCAGGCCCGGTTCAGCTCCCGCCAGTCGGCCACCGACCAGCCCCGATCAGAGGCCGAGGCGGGCGCGGACCACCTCGACGATCCCCTCGAGCGGCACCCGCTCCTGCTCCATGGTGTCTCGATCGCGCAGCGTGACCGCGTGGTCCTCGAGGGAGTCGAAGTCGTAGGTGATGCACAGCGGGGTGCCCAGCTCGTCCTGGCGCCGGTAGCGCTTGCCGATGTTCTGGGTCTCGTCGTAGTCGCACATGAGGTGCGGCTGGAGCTGGGCGAGCAGCTCCTGGGCCGGACCGGTGAGCTCGGGCTTCTTCGACAACGGCAGCACGGCCACCTTGTAGGGGGCCAGGCGGGGGTGGAGGTGGAGCACGACGCGCGTCTCGCCGCGCACCTCCTCCTCGTCGTAGGCGGCCATGAGGAAGGCCATCATCGTGCGGGTGGCGCCGGCCGCCGGCTCGATGACGTGGGGCGTGTAGCGCTCGTTCGTGGCCGGGTCGAAGTAGTCGAGCTTCTCGCCCGACGCCGTGGCGTGGGCGGTGAGGTCGTAGCTCCCCCGGTTGGCGATGCCCTCGAGCTCGTCCCAGCCCCAGGGGAACAGGAACTCGACGTCCGCGGTGCCCGACGAGTAGTGGCTGAGCTCGTCGGCCTCGTGGTCGCGCAGGCGCAGCTGGTCGGCCGGCATGCCCAGGTCGAGGTACCACTGGAACCGCTCGTTGCGCCAGTACTCGTACCACTGCTGCGCCTCGGCGGGCGGCACGAAGAACTCCATCTCCATCTGCTCGAACTCGCGGGTGCGGAAGACGAAGTTGCCGGGGGTGATCTCGTTGCGGAAGCTCTTGCCGATCTGGGCGATGCCGAACGGCGGCTTCTTGCGGCTGGTGTTCAGCACGTTGGCGAAGTTGGTGAACATGCCCTGGGCCGTCTCGGGCCGGAGGAACACCTCGGCACCCGATCCCTCGACGGGCCCGGCGTAGGTCTTGAACATCAGGTTGAACTGGCGGGCCTCGGTGAAGCTGTCGCGCTTGCCGCAGTTCGGGCACTGGTTCGGGTCGTCGAGCTTGTCGAGGCGGAACCGCTCCTTGCAGTTCTTGCAGTCGACGAGGGGGTCGGTGAAGTTGGCCAGGTGGCCCGAGGCCTCCCACACGGCGGGCGGCGAGAGGATGGCGGCGTCGAGGCCGAGCACGTCGTGGCGCATCTGCACCATCGAGCGCCACCACGCGTCCTTCACGTTGCGCAGCAGCAGCACGCCGATGGGCCCGTAGTCGTAGGTGCTGCGGAAGCCGCCGTAGATCTCCGAGCTGGGGAACACGAAGCCGCGGCGCTTCGTGAGGTTGACGACCTTGTCGAACAGTTCGGGATCGGGGGCAGCATCTGGCATAGGGGTCCGAGGTTAGCGACGACCCCGCGCCATGCCCGAAGGCCTTCCCTCCCCGCACGGGGAGCGGTCGCTAGGGTTCGGCCGTGACCGCGATCGGCTATCCGAGAGACCCCACGGCCGTCGTCGGCCGCCGCATCCTGGCCTACGGCATCGACCTGGTGGTCGCCTTCGCCGTGGTCGCCGCCGTGCTCATCCCCTTCTGGAACGACAACGCGGTGCGGCGCGACTCGGCCACCTTCTCGTGCCCGGACTCGTCCACCTCCTTCGAGCCCGGCGGGTCCAGCTCGAGCTTCTGCATCGACCTGGGCGACGAGGTGATGTACCTGCCCGAGGCCCAGGCCAACCAGCTCACGGAGCGGTTCTACGGCGTCTGGGCCCTGGTCAGCCTGGTGAACCTGGTCGTGCTCCAGGGCCTCACCGGGGCGTCGGTCGGCAAGCTGCTCACCGGCCTGCGCGTGGTCCGCAGCGACGGGAGCACCGCCCACATCGGCTGGGCCGCCCTGCGGTGGATCGTGCTCATCGTCGACTCGTTCTGCTGCTTCCTCCCCGGCGCCATCCTCGTGTTCTCCACCAAGGGCCACCGCCGCCTCGGCGACATGGCGGCCTCGACGTTCGTGGTCTCGCGGCGCGACGTCGGCCAGCCGGTGGTTGTCCCCGGCGTCACCGGCCCCCAGTACGCCGACCCGTCGGCGTGGAGCGGTGCCGCCGCCCCCGGTTGGGCGCCGCCGCCCGCCGGGCCGGGCTGGGGCGCTCCCGTGCCGCCCACGACGTCGGCGCCCACCGGCGACGGCCCCACCTGGGACGAGGCCCGCAACACCTACATCCAGTACGACCGCAACAACGGCCAGTGGGTGCAGTGGGACGACGCCGCCAAGGCGTGGAAGCCCATCGACAGCTGAGCCGAGCGCCTACTCGAGCACGCCCACCGAGCGCAGCCGACGCTCGAGGTGGTGCTCCATGACCCTCGTCGCCAGCTGATCGACCTCGTGGGTGGCCGGCGAGGCCGGCTCGGCGAGGGCGCTCGCCAGCCGACCACCCAAGATGTCCTGGAGCAGGCGCACCGCCTCCGGCGACAGCCGGGTGCCGCGCCGGTGGTCGGCGCAGAGCAGCCCGCCCTCGATCGGGTCGAACGACACGAGGTCGTCGGCGCGCTCGCAGTGCACGCAGTGCTCGACCAGGGGGCGGAAGCCCTCCAGGGCGAGGGCCTTCCAGTGGAGGCCGGCCACGACCAGCGCGCTGTTGCGCTGGTCGAGGGCGCGCAGGGCGCCGAGCAGCATCCGGTACAGGTCGGCGTTGGGCTCGCGCTCGAGCGAGAGCTGGTCGGCGGCCTCGAGCATGGTGACCGCCCGGGTCAGGCGATCGAGGTCCTCGCGGATCGCCTTGAAGTGGTCGACCGTCTCGGCCTGGGTGACGATGTCGAGCTCGCGGCCCTCGTAGAGCTGCAGGGCCACGTGGCTGGTGGGCTCGAGGCGCGCCCCGAACTTCGACTTGGTCTTGCGCACGCCCTTGGCCACGGCGCGCACCTTGCCGTGGCGCTCGGTCAGGAACGTGACGATCCGGTCGGCCTCGCCGAGCTTGTGGGTCCGCAGCACGATCCCGTGGTCTCGGTAGAGCGACACGGCGCCGCGACCGCCCCTACGACGACACCTTGCCGAAGCGGCGCTCGCGCGACTGGTACTCGCGGATGGCGTCGGCCAGGTGCTGCTTGCGGAAGTCGGGCCAGAGCACGTCGGTGAACACCAGCTCGCTGTAGGCGTTCTGCCAGAGCAGGTAGTTCGAGATGCGGAACTCCCCCGACGTGCGGACCACGACCTCCGGGTCGGGCATCGTCGGGTCGTAGAGCCGGGCGCGGATGGCCTTCTCGTCGATCTTGTCGGGCTTCACGCCGTCGGCGACGAGCTGCTTCACGGCGTCGATGATCTCGGCGCGCCCGCCGTAGTTGAAGGCGATGGTGAAGGTGAGGCCGGTGTTGTCGCGCGTCAGGTCCTCGGCCCAGCGGATCCGGCCCATCACGCCGCGCGGCACCCGCCAGTCGCGTCGGCCGATGAACTGGATCCGCACGTTGCGCGAGTGCAGGTCCTCGGCGTGGCGCTCGAGGATGCCCTTGTTGAAGCCCATCAGGTAGCGGACCTCGTCGGGCGGGCGCTTCCAGTTCTCGGTGCTGAACGCGTAGACGGTGAACCAGTCGAGGCCGAGCTCGATCGCCCCGTCGAGGGTGTCGAACAGCGCCTCCTCCCCCGCCGCGTGGCCGTCGGTGCGCTTGAGGCCTCGCTGGGTGGCCCACCGCCCGTTGCCGTCCATCACCGCCGCCACGTGGCGCGGGATGCGGTCGGGATCGATGCCGGTGAGGTCCACGGCTGGCAACCTACCGTCCGATCGCGGCCCATCCCGGGCACTGGGAGGCGTCCCCACGACGAGGAGAGGATGCGGTGAAGGACAAGATCGAGGCGCTGCGGCGCCGCTGGCCGTGGTTCGACCGGGCGATGGACGTGCAGGAGCGGGTCGGTGAGATCAACGGCAGCTTCCTGGCCTCCGGGGTCACCATCACCATGTTCCTGTCGCTGTTCCCGCTGCTCCTGGTGGCCATCGCGGTCGTCGGGTTCATCGCCGCGGGCGACGCCACCGTGGCGCCCCGGCTGATCGAGGACCTGGGCCTCACCGGCGCCGCAGCCGACGCGCTCACCTCCACGCTCGAGCACGCGTCCGACACCCGGCGCGCGGCATCGATCGTCGGCCTCGTCGGCCTCGCCTGGTCGGGCTCGGGCGTCGCCGCCGCGCTCATGCAGGCGGTGCGGGCGCCGTGGCAGGAGCGCATCGAGGGCCTGCGCGACCGGTTCCTCGGCATCGGCTGGCTGGTGGCGGCGGCCATCCTCTTCGCCGTGTCCATCGGCCTCGGCGGGGTGCTCAACGTGCTACCCGACTGGGCGCCGGCGCCGGTGGCCACGCTCCTCTCCATCGTGGTGGGGCTGGCGGTGGAGGTCACGCTGTTCGTCTGGATGTTCTGGGGGCTCGGCAGCCGCCGGGTCGGGGTCCGGCCGCTCCTGCCGGGAGCGCTGGTGGCGGCGGCCGGCTTCGAGGTGCTCAAGCTGGCCGGGACGGTGCTGGTGCCTCGCCTGGTGGCCTCCTCGTCGGCGCTGTACGGCTCGCTCGGCGTCATCTTCGCCGTGCTCGCCTGGCTGGCGCTCTTCGCTCGGCTCATCGTGTACGCGTCGACGCTCAACGCGGTGCGCTGGGAGGTGGCCGAGGGGACCCTCGAGGTGCCGATCGCGGTGCCCAAGCTGCCCGGCCGGATCCCCGTCGCCGCCACGCGGGGCGGCGTGATGCTCGATGCCGACGACCCCGAGCCCTCGGTGCCCGGCGAGCCCTGAGGCGGCCGGTACCCTCGCCGGGTGCCCCCGTCGGAACGAGCGATCGCCGCCCTCGCCACGCTCGCCGCCGCCATCCCGGGCGGCGAGCGGCGGGTGCCCCAGGAGCAGATGGCCGCCGCCGTGGCCGACGCCATCGGCTCGGGTCGCCACCTGCTCGCCCAGGCGGGGACGGGCACGGGCAAGAGCTTCGCCTACCTCGTGCCGGCCATCCTCGCCGGCAAGCGGGTCGTCGTGGCCACCGCCACCAAGGCCCTCCAGGACCAGCTCGCCGGCAAGGACCTGCCGTTCCTCGAAGCGCACCTCGGCCGCGAGGTCACCTTCGCCGTGCTCAAGGGCCGCTCGAACTACGTCTGCCGCCAGCGCATCGCCGAGATCTCCGGGGCCGGCCAGCTCGCCCTCGACGGCCTGGCCGACCGGGCGTCGCCCTCGGAGCTCAGCGCGCTGAAGCTGTGGGCGGCCAGCACCCCCACGGGCGACCGGGCCGAGCTGTCGGCCGAGCCGTCGCCCCAGGCGTGGGCCGCGGTGAGCGTGTCGGCCCAGGAGTGCCCGGGTGCCCGGCGCTGCCCGAGCGGCGGGGCGTGCTTCGCCGAGGCCGCGAGGCAGCGCGCCGCCGAGGCCGACGTCGTCGTGGTGAACCTGCACCTCCTCGGCCTCGACCTGGCCACCGGCGGCGCGATCCTCCCCGAGCACCACCTCGTGGTGGTCGACGAGGCCCACCAGCTCGAGGACGTCATCTCCGACACCTCGGGCTACGAGCTGTCGGCCGGGCGGTTCGCCAACCTGGCCCGATCGGTGCGGGCGATCCTCGACGACCCGGCGGCGGTCGACGACCTCGAGACCTCGGGCGACCTCCTCTCGGCGGTGCTCACCGAGCACGTCGATCGACGCCTGCGCGGATCCCTCCCCGTCGAGGTGGCCGACGCGCTGGCGCTCATCCGCGCCCGCCTCGACCGGGTGATGGCCAGCCTCCGCAACGTGCCCGACGACGCCCCCGACGAGGTCAAGACGCGCAAGGAGCGCGCCGTGCAGCTGACGACCACCGTGATGGCCGACGTGGTCGGTGCGGCCGAGGTGCCCGACACGTCGGTGGCGTGGGTCGAGGGCCCCAGCCACCACCCCAAGCTCTGCGTGGCCCCGCTCGACGTGTCCGAGCTGCTGCGGGCCCGCCTGTGGGAGCAGACCACCACCGTGCTCACCAGCGCCACCCTCCCGGCCGGGCTGGCCGATCGGGTCGGGCTGGCGGCCGGCACGTTCGACCAGCTCGACGTGGGCAGCCCCTTCGACTACGACGCCAACGGGCTCCTCTACTGCGCCGCCCACCTGCCCGACCCCCGCTCCGACGCGCCCGACCCGGCGGTGCACGACGAGCTGCGCGCTCATCGCCGCCGCCGGCGGGCGCACGCTCGCGCTGTTCACCTCGTACCGGTCGATGGACCGCGCCGTGGAGGCCCTGCGGGCGAGCTGCCCGGGCCCGTCCTGTCGCAGCGCGACCTGCCGAAGCCGGCCCTCGTCGAGGCGTTCACCACCGACGAGTCGGCCAGCCTCTTCGCCACCATGGGCTTCTGGCAGGGCATCGACGTCCCCGGCCGCACCCTCTCGCTCGTCACCATCGACCGCCTCCCGTTCCCCCGCCCCGACGAGCCGCTGCTGCAGGCCCGGCGCGAGCAGGCCTGGGCCGACGCCTTCCGGCTGATCGACCTGCCCCGCACGGCGATGATGCTGGCCCAGGGCGTCGGACGGCTGATCCGGTCGCGCGAGGACCGCGGCGTCGTCGCCGTGTTCGATCCCCGGCTGGCCACGGCCAAGCGCTACCGCTGGGACCTGATCAGCGCGCTCCCGCCGTTCCGCCGGACCAGGGATCGAGCCGAGGTCGAGGCGTTCCTGCGCGACCACGGCATGATGGGCCGATGGCCGACGACGAGACCCCACCGGCGAGCTACGACGACCTGCGGGCGGTGTACGTCAACGCCACGCTCACCCGCTCCCCCGGCACCAGCCACACCCAGCGCCTGATCGACCTCTCGCGCCACATCATGGACGCCCAGGGCGTGCACACCGAGGTGATCCGCGCCGTCGACCACGACATCGCGCCCGGCGTGTGGCCCGACATGACCGAGCACGGGTGGCCCACCGACGGGTGGCCGGCCCTCTACGAGCGCATCCTGGCGGCCGACATCCTCGTGCTGGCCGGGCCGATCTGGCTCGGCGACAACAGCAGCGAGATGAAGAAGGTCATCGAGCGGCTCTACGCCAGCTCCGGCGACCTCAACGACCAAGGCCAGTGGATCTACTACGGGCGCGTCGGGGGCTGCCTGATCACCGGCAACGAGGACGGCATCAAGCACTGTGCGATGGACGTGCTCTACAGCCTCCAGCACCTCGGCTACGTGATCCCGCCGCAGGCCGACGCCGGCTGGATCGGCGAGGCCGGCCCGGGACCGAGCTACGGCGACGAGCGCGACGACGGCACCCGCATCGGCCTCGACAACGACTTCACCAACCGCAACACCACCTTCATGACCTGGAACCTGCTGCACCTCGCCCGGCTGCTGAAGGACGCCGGCGGCATCCTCGCCCACGGCAACCAGCGCGCCCGCTGGGACGCCGGCGCCCGGTTCGACTTCGAGAACCCCGAGTACCGCTGACACACTGGTCCTCGTGGGGAGCAGGTTGCGATCGATCGCCCGCGTCGGCGTCGCCGGCGCCCGGGCTCGAGGCCTCGGGCACGCCGAGCCGCTGCGAGCGCGCTTCAGCGCTGGTCCGTCGAGCAGGCCCAGGCGTGGGGCGAGCGCACCGGGTGGCTCCTCGGGTCCAACTTCACGCCGTCCACGGCGGGCAACCAGCTCGAGCTGTGGCAGGCCGAGACGTTCGACCCGAGACCCTCGACCGCGAGCTCGGGTGGGCGGCCGAGGTGTGCGGGATGAACAGCATCCGCCTGTTCCTCCACGACCTCGCGGGCTGATCGACCCCGCCGGGTTCCTGGGTCGCGCCGATCGCGCCCTCGACCTCGCCGCCGGCCACGGCATCTCGGTGATGCCGGTCCTCTTCGACGGCATCTGGGACCCCGAGCCCCGACCCGGTCCCCAACGGGCGCCCCGGCCGGGCATCCACAACTCCACGTGGCTCCAGTCGCCGGGTGCCGCGGTCGTCGCCGATCGGTCGCGGTGGGAGAGCCTCCGCCCTACGTCGAGGCCGTGGTCGGTCGCTTCGCCACCGACGAGCGCGCCGCCGTCTGGGACCTGTGGAACGAGCCCGACAGTCCCAACTACGCCTACGCCGACCGCGATCCGGCCCACAAGCGCGAGCGCATCGGCGAGCTGCTGGAGCTGGTGTGGGACTGGGCGGTGGAGGTCGACCCCGACGCCGCTCACGGTGGGCGTCTACCTGTTCCCGAGCCGGGAGGTCGAGCGGACCACGCCGGTCGCCCGCACGGCCATCGAGCGCTCCGACGTCATCTCCTTCCACTCCTACGAGGCCGAGGCCGGGCTGGTCACGACGATCGACCGCCTCGCCCGGCACGGCCGGCCCCTGCTGTGCACGGAGTGGATGGGCCGGCCCACCTCGCCCGTCGCACTCGCCCGCGTCCTCGCCGAGCGCCAGGTCGGCGCCTACGTGTGGGGACTCGTCGACGGCCGCACCCAGACCCGCTTCTCGTGGACGTCGTGGATCCGGCGCGACCAGCCCGACGCCCCGTGGTTCCACGAGCTGCTCCACGCCGACGGCTCGCCCTACGACGACGCCGAGGTGGCCCTGCTGCGCGAGCTGTCGCCGCGCTGAGCCGGGCGGCTCAGTAGCCGAGGCGCTCGAGCGCCTTGGCCTTGCGCTGCCAGTCCTTGTCGACCTTCACGAACAGCTCGAGGTAGGCGCCGGCGGCGAGCTGGCCTCGGACGCGGGTGCCGACCTCCTTGAGCACGGCGCCCTTCTTGCCGATCACGATGCCCTTCTGGCTCTCGCGCTCGACGAGGATCTCGACGCGGATGCGGGGCCACTCCCACTCGGTGACGCGGGTGGCGACGGAGTGCGGCACCTCGTCGCGCGTGACCGCGAGCAGCTGCTCGCGCACCAGCTCGGCCACCCAGAAGGCGTCGGGCACGTCGGTGACCATGTCGTCGGGGTAGTAGGCGGGGCCCTCGGGGAGCCGGCCGACCAGCGCCTCCACCAGCTCGGGGACGCCGGCGCCGGTGCGCGCCGAGATCGGGAAGTACTCGTCGCCGCCGTCGAGCAGGTCGGACGCCGCCTGGAGCTGCGCCATCACCTGCTCGGGCGGCACGCGGTCGATCTTGTTCACGATGACGATGGCGTCGCGCGGCACCCGCGACCCGACCCACTGGTCGCCACGCCCGACGGGCTGGGTGGCATCGACCAGCAGGCACACGACGTCGACATCGCCCATCGAGCCGGTCGCAGTGTCGTTGAGGCGCTCGCCGAGGAGCGTCCGGGGCTTGTGGATGCCCGGCGTGTCGACGAACACCACCTGGGCGTCGGGCCGGGTGAGCACGCCGCGGACCTGCGTCCGCGTCGTCTGGGGCTTGTCGGACACGATCGTGACCTTCTGGCCCAGGATCTGGTTGAGCAGCGTGCTCTTGCCGACGTTGGGTCGCCCGACGAGCGTGACGAAGCCGGACCTCACGTGGCGACGTCCTGCTGGCGCTCGAGGTCGCCCTCGCCCGCCTCGAGCGGCGGCTCGCGCTCCTCGATGCGCACGCGCATGATCCGTCGACCCTGCACCCGCTCGACCGTGAGCTGGGCGCTCGGCACCTCGACGACGTCGCCCGACGCCGCCAGCCGCCCGAGCAGCGACAGCACCAGGCCGCTGACCGTGTCGTAGTCGCCCTCGGGCAGGACCATCGGGAGCAGGTCGTTGGCGTCGTCGATGCTGAGGCTCCCGTTCACCCGGATGCCCCCGCCCGGCAACGGCTCGATGCGGGCGTCCTCGGTGTCGAACTCGTCGACGATCTCGCCGACCAGCTCCTCGATCAGGTCCTCGAGCGTGACCAGCCCGGCGGTGCCGCCGTACTCGTCGATGACGATCGCCATGTGGAACTGGTCGGCCTGCATCTCGCGGAGCAGCTCGGACACCGGCTTGGTCTCGGGGACCGCCTTGGCCCCCCGCACCAGGCTCGACACCGGTTCGTCCTCCTTGCCGTCGCGCTCGGCGCGCATGAGGTCCTTGGCGAAGACCAGCCCGATCACGTCGTCGATGCCCTCGCCCAGCACGGGCACCCGGCTGTAGCCGTTGAGCAGCACGACCTCCATCACGTCGGCCACCCGGAAGTCGTGGCTGACGCAGACCATGTCGGGGCGGGGCACCATGACCTCGCGCACGACCGTGTCGCCGAACTCGAGGATCGACTCGATGAGCTGACGCTCCTCGAGCTCGATCTGGTTCGACTCGGCGGCCTCGGCGGCCACGGCGAGCAGCTCCTCCTCGGACACGAACGGGCCCTCCTTCAGGCCCTTGCCCGGGAGGATCACGTTGGTGATGACGATGAACAGCTGGGCCAGCAGGCGCAGCGGGGCGAAGTCGGCGAGCGCCTTCACCGGCCGCGCCGAGAGCAGCGCGGCGCGCTCAGTGTGCTGGATCGCCCACGTCTTGGGGGCGGTCTCGGCGAGCACGTACATGACCGACACGTTGAGCCCGGTGGCCACGACCACGCCCCAGCCGCCGAAGAGCCGCCCGGCGAGCACGCCGGTGAGCGAGGCCTGGACGATCTGGGAGATGAGGACCACGAGCAGCAGGGCGTTCAGCCAGCGCTCGGGCTGGGCCACCAGGGCCACGAGGGCCTGGGCCCCCGGTCGGCCCTCCTCGGCGAGGCTGGCGGCCTTGGCCCGGCTCACCCGCACGAGGGCCGTCTCGGCGAGCGCGGTGAGGATCGACACGACGATCAGCACCACGATGGCGACGAGCATCCAGATGTCGCTGGTCGTGAGCTCGACCGCCAGCACGGGTGCGCTCACCGATCACCTCGGTGGAAACGGTCGAGCAGCTCGCGCTCCCTGGCCTGCATCGTGGCCGTCTCCTCGGGCTCGGCGTGGTCGTGGCCGAGGACGTGGAGGATCCCGTGGACGATCAGCAGGGCCAGCTCGTCGTCGTAGGTGCCCGCGTGGCTGGGCGCGTTGCGGGCGGCCACCGCCGGGCACACCACGACGTCGCCGAGCAGCAGCGGCACGTCGTCGACCGGGCCCCGATCGGGACCGCTCGAGGACCCGTCGGGCGAGCGGCCGACGAGCACGTCGTCGTCGTCGATCGGGAACGCCAGCACGTCGGTGGGCCCGTCGTGGCCCATGAAGCGCTGGTTGAGCTCGGCGATGGCCGCCTCGTCGACGAACAGCAGCGCGAGCTCGGCGTCGCCCGAGACGCCTTCGGCGGTGAGGACGTCGCGGGCCAGGGACTCCCAGCGGGCGACGTCCACGGGTTGGTCGCCCTGCTCGTCCGCGACGAAGACCTCCACCTCCCCCTCGTCGCCACGTCGGCGGGATCGTCCGCTCGTGGGTGGGGCGGGACGGATCACGAGGCGGCTCCGGGGTCGGTGGCGTCGCGCTCGTAGGCGTCGACGATCTGGGCGACGATGCGATGGCGGACCACGTCGCGCCCCGTCAGGTGCACGAAGCCCAGCCCGTCGATGCCCGTGAGGATGCGCTCGAGGCCGGCGAGCCCCGAGCGGCCGCCCTGCACGTCGACCTGGGTGGTGTCGCCGGTGACGACCACCTTCGAGCCGAACCCGATGCGCGTGAGGAACATCTTCATCTGCTCGGGCGTCGTGTTCTGGGCCTCGTCGAGGATGATGAAGCTGTTGTTGAGCGTGCGCCCTCGCATGAACGCGAGGGGCGCCACCTCCACCGTGCCGCGGTCGAGCATGCGCTGGGCGGCCTCGGCGTCGACCATGTCGTGCAGCGCGTCGTAGAGGGGGCGCAGGTACGGGTCGACCTTGGCCATCAGGTCGCCGGGCAAGAACCCGAGCCGCTCGCCCGCCTCGACCGCCGGCCGGGTGAGGATGATGCGGTCGACCTCCTTGGCCTGGAGCGACTGCACGGCCATGGCGACGGCGAGCCAGCTCTTGCCGGTGCCCGCCGGGCCGATGCCGAAGGTGATCGTGTTGGCCGCGATGGCGTCGATGTAGCGCTTCTGGCCCGCCGTCTTCGGGCGCACGTGGCGGCCCCGAGCCGCCCGCAGGACCTCGGTGGTGAGGACCTCGGCGGGCCGCTCATCGGCGCGCAGCATGTCGATGGTGCGCCCGAGCAGCGACGGGTCGAGGTCCTGGCCGGCCTGGAGGAGGGTGATCAGCTCGCCGAAGAGGCGCCCCACGCGGTCCGCGTTGGGGCCGCCCACGGCGATCTCGTTGCCGCGGACGTGCACGGTCGCATCGGGGAACTCGGCTTCGACGATGCGCAGCAGCTCGTCGCGCTCACCGAGCAGGGGCCGCATGAGGTGGTTCCCGGGGACGTGGATGGTGAGCTGCGTGGTGGTCAAGGTGTGCCTTCTGGGGGGATCGCTCCAGCGTATCGCCGCCTCGCACCGGGCCTCGGCTGCGTTCGGGCCGATCCTGTTGCGTCGCAGTGGGCGATCGGCGCCCGCTCGCCCGGTACGGTCGCCGCCTCGTGGGATCCAGCGCCGACGACGCCCTCCGCTCGCTGGTGGGCTCCGTCCGCCGGGCCGATGCGGCGCTCGGACGCCGACGCGCCGGCTGGCGCGACCGCCGCCGGGCCGAGGAGCTCGGCGTCGCCGGGGCGCTCCTCGCCGCCTCCACCGCCGCGGCGCCCACCGTCGTGCACCTCGTGGGCGGCCGGACGACGATCGTCGAGGTCCGCGCCGTCCACCCCGACCACGCCGTGGTCCGCATCGACGAGGCGACGGCCCTCCTCGCGCTGCGCGCCGTCGCAGTGGTGGAGGGCCGAGCCGACGACGTGCGCGACCTGACCGATCGGGCGGCCCGCACGGCGGGCGTGGTGGGCCGGGAGCAGCTGGCCGAGGTGCTCGAGCGCCTCGCCCCGCTCGGGGTGGAGGTGCTGCTGGGCGACGGCCCCGCCGTCGGCGGGTGCTCCGGGCGGTCGGCGCCGGCGCGCTGGTCATCTCGACGGCCGCGGGCCTCGAGGTGGTCGCGCTGGGCGCGGTGGCGATGGTGGTGCTGGCCGACCCCCACCGGTGAGGGCTCAGTCCTCGTCGCGCTCGCCCTTGTCGCCGCTGCCCACGACCTCGGGATAGAGGTGCTCGAGGGTGCCCGGAGCGATGCGGCTGGCTTCGATGAACGCCTCGACGTCCTGCTGCTGGAGGCGGATGACCCGACCGAAGCGATAGCCGGGGATCTGGCCTCATCGATGAAGCGGTAGAGGGTGCGGGGGTGATGCCGAGGAACTTCGCGGCTTCCGGCGGTGCTCAGCCACTGGATCGGGGTGGACATGAGCGTCAGCGTAGCTCCCTCACGTCATTTCATGGTGCACCGGTCGGTGGCGCGCCGCGTCGGACCTGCGGCGGAGGGTGCGGATCGATGCGCCGTTCCGATGCTTTGGGTCGCATCGCTGGTCTTTCGTACGGGCCGATGGCACACCCCGCCGCGGCGACCAACCCGGTCGCTCGGCGGACACCACGAGGTCGCAGCCCATGGCTCCCCCACCTCCCTCTCCCCGATCCGAGCGCACGGGCGCGGCCGTGGTCGTCGTCACCGGCGAGCCCAGCCCCGCCGCGGCGGTGGCGGCGCGCGGCGACCGCCGCGACGGCGACCCCCGGACGACCGTCGTGCTCGCCGACCTCACTCGCCAGGCGCTGCTGGGCGGCGACGATCCGTCCCGGGGCCCGGCCTCGCCGAGCTGCTGCAGATCGCCCGCTTCCGACGACCGGACGGGGCGGACGTCGCGCCCTCGTGCGACGCACCGCCGACGGCCCCGGCCTCCTCGTCGGCGGCGAACCCCGCTCGACTGGGTGGCCACCCGGGCCGAGGCCGCCGGGCTGGCCCTGCGCGCCGTGCGCCGGGCGGCCCACCTCGTGGTGGCGCTCGTCGACCCCGACCTCGAGGGCGAGGAGGAGACCGGCAGCGTCGACATCGAGGACCGCCACGCCCTCGCCCGCACCGCGGTCGTGGCCTCGAGCGCGATCGCGATCGCCACCGCGCCCGGGCCCGTCGGCGAGCGCCTGGGCCTCCGCTGGGAGGCCGGCGCGGCAGCTCGGCCCCGAGGCCGTGGTCATCCGCAGGATCGGCGTGGACGTGGGGGGCGTCCCCCGAGACGGACGGGCGGCGCGGACCATCGCCGAGCTGCTCGACGCCGCCTGCCACGACCCGATGCCCGCCGCGGCGGCGCGCCTCGGCTCCCCAGCGCCTCCGGCCCGGCGACCTCGGCTCGGGGCCCGGCCCGGTCGCGCAGCCCGCGTGAGCCAGACCGCTCCCACGACGCTGCGGCCGGGGGCCCTCAGCCCAGGTCGGGCTCGGCGGGCTGCACGACGCCGAGCGTCCCGCAGCACCCGTAGCGCCGGGCGTCTGGCGGTGGCGGCAGGGCGTGCACCGACGACTCGCCCAGGTGGGCGATGTCGCCCCGGGCGAGCGCCGCGAGGGTGCGCCCGTCTGCTCGGCGGCGGCGTGGGGGCCGCGCTTCCCAGCGAGCCCGCCAGCCCTCCACCGAGGGCCGGACCAGCTCGGCCGCCCGGCGGTGGAAGCGCTCGAGGCCGTCGGGCCCGGCGTGGAGGAGCTCGTCGAGGCCCTCCACCGCGAGGTCGCGCCGCGCCCGGGCCGCCCGGTCGTCGGCCTCGGTGGTGGCCGACGATGCCGAGCACCGCCGCCGATCGGTAGGCGTCGTCGTCGTCGAGCAGGCGGCGCGGAGGGTGAGCACCATGTCGCCGGCCTCGGGGAGCCCGGCGTTCGCCATGATCACCAGGATCTCCAGATCGCCCGACTCGTTCACCAGCCGGTGGATGGTGCCGGGGGTGAACCACACGAACGATCCCGCCTCGATCGGGGTCGAGCGGAAGCCGTCGCCCGCCAGCGTGAGCACCCGTCCCCGACCGGCGATCACCGCGCAGGCCTCCGTGCAGGCCGTGTGGCAGTGCGGCGTGCCGCCGGCGAGCCCGTCGGGCGCCTCGGTGTCGTAGACCCGGAGGTGGCTCACGGCGACGCCGCCCGGGAACGGCGGCGTCCCGGGGCGACCCGGTGACCGCCCGGGACCTCGGTCACGGCTGCTCCCTCACCCCATCAGCATGGCGCGCGCGGGAGGGCCCGCGCGCGACCACCGGCGGGCTCAGGCGGCGGCGGGCTCGGGCTCGACGTCCCGGTCGCGACCGATGCGCGACCAGATGTCGTTGCACTCCTCGCACACGTCCTCGGGGATCACGCCGAGGCGCATCAGCCCCGAGAACATGACGCAGCCGAGGCAGAAGGCGAACACCGACTCGAGCGTGGCGGCCACGGTGATCATGGCGACGAGCACCAGCGCGGCCGTGGTGGCCCCGACGCCGAAGTGGAGGATGGCGGCGCTGATCGAGAGGGTGGCGCCGACGCCCTGGGCGAAGCGCTTGGGCGGGCCGGGAACCATCTTCGCCTCGAACGGCAGCGCCGGGGTGACCACGCGGGTGACCAGCTGGCCGAGCGGGCTGAGGGTGGGGCCGGTGAGCACCCGGGCGAGGAAGCCGTAGGCCAGCAAGCCGATCGCCCACGTCTGGCCGCCTACCAGGACGAGCAGGGTCAGCGCGACCACGCCGGCGGCGACCAGGCGGGCCGACACCTCGTTGACCGGGTTGGGGAAGGCGAAGAGCTTGCGCATCGCCCAATACCCTACCGACCTGGTCAGGAATTCGACAACCCGACCCATCCGGTCGGGTTTCCCCCGCGCTACAGGTCGAGGGTGGCACCGGCGACGACGCCGGCGCGGCGGGCGATCTTGGCCTTCATCCGCACGAGCACGTCTCGAGGCGCGGACGCGATGGCGGTGGCCCGGGCGAGCGTGGCCTCGAGGGCCTGCTCGGGCGCGACGACCTCGCTGACCAGGCCGACCCGATGGGCCTCGGCCGCGTCGATCTCCCGCCCGGTGAGGCAGAGGTCGCGGGCCACCGCCCCGCCGACCAAGTCGTGGAGCGGGCCGTAGACGACGTCGCCGAAGGAGATCTCGGGGTGCCGGAAGGTGGCGGTGCTCGACGCCACACGCAGGTCGCACATCACCGCCAGGTCGAACCCACCCGCGATGGCGGGACCGTTGACCCCGGCCACCGTGGGCACCGGGCACTCGAGCACCGTGCGGTGGTAGCGGTCGCTGGAGGCCCAGAGCCGCTCCTGGAACGCCGGATCGGGCTCCTGGAACTCGCCGAGGTCGAAGCCGGCGCAGAAGACGGGGCCCGCCCCGGCGATGGCCACGCAGCGGACCGAGGCGTCGGCGCCCAGGGCATCCAGGGCCTCGCTGATCTCGTCGCGCAGCGCGGTGGAGAGCGCGTTGCGCTTGTCGGGCCGGTCGAGCGTCAGCAGGGCGACCCCGTCCGCAGGGCGCTCGACGCGCAGGAGCTCAGGCATCGTCGTCGCGGAGGTCGACCACGCCGGCGGCGTCGTCGCCCGAGGTGGCGCCCATCATCCCCGGGGCGATGCCGGCATCGAGCTCCTCGGGGGTCATCAGCACCTCACGCGCCTTGGAGCCGGTGGAGGGCCCCACCACGCCCTTCTCCTCGAGCAGGTCCATGATCCGCCCGGCGCGGGCGAAGCCGACCTTGAGCTTGCGCTGGAGCATCGAGGTGGAGCCGAGCTGGCTGCGGACGACGAGCTCGACGGCCTGGGCGAGGAGATCGTCGTCGTCGTCGCCTCCACCGCCTCCGCCCAGGAAGGCGGCCGCCCCGCCCTCGCCCTCCTCGGCGCCCTGCACCGAGGTGTCGTAGGTGAGCTCGGGCGTCTGGCGCTTCCAGAACGCGGCGATGTTGCGGACCTCGTCCTCGGTGACCCACGAGCCCTGCACCCGCTGGGCGATGGAGGAGGACGGGCCGAGCAGCAACATGTCGCCCTTGCCGAGCAGGCGCTCGGCCCCCGTCTGGTCGAGGATCACCCGAGAGTCGGTGGCCGAGGAGACGGCGAACGCGAGGCGGGCGGGCACGTTGGCCTTGATGAGGCCGGTGATCACGTTGACCGACGGCCGCTGGGTGGCGATCACCAGGTGGATGCCCACGGCTCGCGCCATCTGGGCGAGGCGGCAGATCGACTCCTCCACGTCGCGCGCCGCCACCATCATCAGGTCGGCGAGCTCGTCGATCACGACGAGGATGAACGGCATCCGCTCGTAGGTCTTCACCGACTCGGCGTCGGGGCCGAGCAGCTCGGCGTTCGGGTCGTTCAGCTCGCCGCGGTCGAACGCCGCGTTGTAGCCGGTGATGTCGCGGAAGCCGCACTCGGCGAGGAGGTCGTAGCGGCGCTCCATCTCGCGCACGGCCCACGCCAGGGCGTTCGCCGCCTTCTTCGGGACGGTGACCACCTCGGTGAGCAGGTGGGGCAGCTTGTTGTACTGCCCCATCTCGACGCGCTTGGGGTCGACCAGGATCATCCGCACCTGGTCGGGGGTGGAGCGCATGAGGATCGAGGTGAGCAGCGAGTTGAGGCAGCTCGACTTGCCGGCGCCGGTGGCGCCGGCGATGAGGATGTGGGGCATGGCGGCGAGGTTGGCGAGGATGGCCTTGCCGTCGATGTCGCGCCCGATGGCCACCTCGAGGGGGTGGGTGGCCTGGCGGGCCTCGGCGCTGAGCAGGATGTCGCCCACCGTCACGAGCTGCTTGCGGACGTTGGGGATCTCGACGCCGATGGCCTGCTTGCCCGGGATCGGGGCGAGGATGCGAACGTCGGGCGTGGCCATCGCGTAGGCGATGTCCTTGTGGAGGCTGGTGACCCGAGCCACCTTCACGCCCGGACCCAGCTCCAGCTCGTAGCGGGTGACCGTGGGGCCGACCGTCATGCCGATCAGCCGGGTCTCCACGCCGTGCTCGGCGAGTGCGGCCTCCAGGTTGCGGCCGGTGTCCTCGACCACCTTGCGGTCGACCGCCTGGGCGTCGCCGCGCACCAGCAGCGACGACGGGGGCAGCTTCCAGCTCGAGGGCTGGGCCCCGGGCGGCAGGGCGAT
The DNA here is from genome assembly GCA_041394165.1 of Acidimicrobiales bacterium. GTDB lineage: Bacteria > Actinomycetota > Acidimicrobiia > Acidimicrobiales > Iamiaceae > Aquihabitans. The sequence goes on along the minus strand of JAWKIT010000001.1, from coordinate 22,548 downwards.
CTCGAGCTGCTCGGGCGGTCCCTCGGGGAGGGCGACCTCGGCCTTGGCCTTGGGCTTGCGGGGGCGCTTGGGCTTGGCGGGCGCGGCGTCGGGGTCCGCATCCTGGTCGTAGAAGGCGGGCACCGGTGCGCCATCGCGGAGGTCGACCTCGCCGGGCACCACGACGGTCACCTCATCGGTGTCGGCGCCCGCCGCCGAGCGCTCGCTCCCCAGCGAGAACAGCTGGCCGAGGTAGGTGCCGAGGGTGCGCCCCACCGGCTTGGCGCCGGCGGCGACGCCTGCGGCGCCGGTGCCGACCACGTGGCGCACCGTGGTGCGGGTGAGCACGAGGATGCCCGCGAAGCCGACGGCGACCAGCACGATGCCGGCACCGATGGGGCCGATGACGGCCCGGAGCGGTGCGCCGAAGAGGGCACCCAGGTAGCCCGCGGCGTCGGCCAGGGCATCGGCGCCGTCGGCGAACCTCGGCGCGTCGCGCAGGAGGTGGAGCAGGCCGAGCGCGGCGATCGACACGAGGAGGCTGCCGAAGATCGACCGGGCGAAGGGGTGCTCGGCGACGAGCGGGTCCTCGTCGACGAGGGTGGGATCGTCGGCGGCCAGCTCGCGCACGGGTGCGCCCCGGACGAGCAGGATGCCGAGGGCGACGAGCACGACGGGCGCCACCACCCGGGCCGCGCCGACGACGTAGCCGACGCCGCTCGCCGCGGCCTCGCCCAGCGGGCCGCCGGAGTCGGCGTACACGCCGAGCCCGGCGAGGATGCCCAGCACGATGGCCACGATGCCGGCGAAGTCGGCGCCGTGGCCGCGGCTGGCCACGGCGAGGGCATCGAGCATCCGCACCGTCAGCGGCGGCTCGACCGGCGCCGCCTTGGCGCGCGAGGAGGCGGGCTTCTTCGCCGGCGTGCGCTTGGAGGAGGCCCGCGACGTGGGCTTCTTCTTGGCGCCCGACCGGCTGGAGGGCTTCCGGGTGGCGGTCACGACGCGATCCACGGTACCCGGCCCCTCTGACAGGGAGGGGGAGCTTGACAGATGCTCATATCGGCATATGTTACCTCCATGGCTCGCGCCGCCGCCACCACCGATGCGTTCAACGCCGTCGGCGATCCCACCCGCCGCCGCATCCTCGGCCTCCTGGCGGACGGGGAGGCCACGGTCGGCGAGCTGGTCGAGCGCCTCGCGCTCCCCCAGCCCCAGGTGTCCAAGCACCTCCGCGTCTTGCGCGAGGTCGACCTCGTGCGCTGCCGGGCTGAGGGCCGCGCCCGCCGCTACCGCGTGCACCGCGCCGCGCTGCACCCGCTCGAGGCCTGGCTGCACGAGCTCACCGACCGCGTGAACCAGCGCTACGACCGCCTCGACGACCACCTCGCCGCCCTCCAGGCCGACGATCCCACCACCGCCCCCAGGAGCACCCCATGACCACCCGCCACGGCTCCGCCGTCGTCACCCTCCCCTCCGCCACCGAGATCCTGATCGAGCGCTCGTTCGAGGCGCCGCGCTGGCTCGTGTGGGAGGCGATGACCCAGCCCCGCCACCTCCTGCGCTGGTGGGGGCCGTCTTGGTGCCCGATGGTCGCGTGCGAGGTCGATCTCCGCCCTGGCGGGTCGTGGCGCTACGTGAGCCAGATGGACGACGGCACCGAGCTGGCCTGGCACGGCACCTACCGCCGCATCGAGCCCGCCGAGCTGCTCGAATCGACCGAGGTCTTCGAGGGCTTCCCCGACGCCGAGTCGGTCAACACGGTCACGTTCGAGGAGTACGACGGCGTCACCACCGTGCGCACGCTCGTGCGGCACTCGTCCCAGGCGAACCGCGACGGCCACGTCGAGTCGGGCATGGAGGCGGGGATGCAGGAGACCTTCGATCGCCTCGACGCCATCCTCGACGCCATCCTCGACGCGGCCGACGCGCCCGCCGAGCGCTTCCGTCGGATCGCCGGGCGCTTCAGCGATCGCGTGGCCGAGGTGCCCGCCGACGCGTGGGACCGCCCGGCGCCGCCCGCGGGCTGGGTGGCCCGCGACATCGTCCGCCACCTCGTCGAGTGGGTTCCGTCCGTCATCGGCCGATCGGGCATCCGCTTCGCGCCCGGGCCCTCGGTCGACGACGACCCGCAGGGCGCCTGGACCGCGCTCGCCGACGCGCTGCAAGCCGCGCTCGACGATCCCGAGGTGGCCGCCCGCCCCTACGACGTCGGTCCGCCCGGCGAGATGACCGTCGAGGCGTCGATCGGGATGATCGTCACCGGCGACGTGCTCGTCCACACGTGGGACCTCGCCCGGGCGACCGGCCTCGACGAGTCGCTCGACCCGATCCTCACCGCCGAGATGCTCGTGGGGATGGCGCCGATGGACGAGGTGCTGCGCCAGAGCGGCCACTACGGCCCGAAGGTCGAGCTCCCCGACGGCGCCTCGGTGCAGGACCAGCTCCTCGCCTTCACCGGCCGCGATCCGCGCCGCTGAGGTTCGCCCAGCCGCCCCGGCGGGAAGCGGAGGCCACGCACCCGAACCTCCTGGAGGATCCCATGGCCAACGAGCTCGACGGCACCCGCGTCGCCCTGCTGATCGCCCCCGCCGGCACGGAGGAGCCGGAGTTCACCGAGCCCCGCAAGGCCCTCGAGGCCGCGGGCGCCACCGTCACCGTCGTCGGGCTCGACACCGACGACGCGCACGCGGTCAACCACGACCTCGAGCCCGCCGGCACCTACGCCGTCGACCGAGCGATCGCGACCGTCTCGCCCGAGGACTTCGACGGCCTCGTCGTGCCCGGCGGCACGGTCGGGGCCGACAAGCTGCGCGCCGAGGACGACGTGGTCCGCCTGGTCAAGGCGTTCGGCGACGACGACCAGAAGGTGCTCGCCGCCATCTGCCACGCGCCCTGGACCCTCGCCGAATCCGGCGTGGCCGAGGGCCGCCGCCTCACGAGCTACCCCTCGCTGCGCACCGACCTGCGCAACGCCGGCGCGACCTGGGTCGACGAGGAGGTGGTCGTCGACGGCAACCTCATCACGAGCCGCAAGCCCGACGACCTCCCCGCCTTCACCAGCGCCATCGTCGACGCCCTCGCCGCCCGCAGGGGCTGATTCAGACCGACATCACCACGGGGACGATCATCGGGCGGCGCTTGGTGCGATCGCTCACGAACTTGCCCGCCGCCTTGCGCACCACCCGCTGGAGGCGCTCGACCTCGTGGTCGCCCTTCTGCAGCGCCCGAGCACCTGCTCGGCGACCACCTTGCGCATCTCGTCGAGCAGGTCCTCCGCCTCCTCGGCGTAGATCCAACCGCGGGTGATCACCTCGGGGCCAGCACCAGCTCGGCGGCGTCGTGGTCGACCGTGGCGATGACCACCACGACCCCCTCCTCGGCCAGCACCCGGCGGTCGCGCAGCACGCCGTGGCCCACATCGCCGACGATCCCGTCGACGTAGAGGTAGTGCGCGGGCACCTCGCCGTCGCGGACCAGGCCGTCGTCGGTGAGGGCCACCCGGTCGCCGTCCTCGCAGATCAGGATGTTGCCCTCGTCCACGCCCATGACCCGGGCCAGCTCGGCGTGGGCGAAGAGGTGCCGGTACTCGCCGTGCACCGGGATGAAGTGGTCGGGCTGGATCAGGTTCAGGAGCGTCTTGAGCTCCTCCTGCTTGGCGTGGCCGGTGGCGGCACGTCCTCGATGCCCGAGTGCACGACCCGCACGCCGAGGCGCACCATCGAGTTGATCACCGCCGACACGTTCATCTCGTTGCCGGGGATGGGGTGCGACGAGAGGATCACGGTGTCGTGCTCGTCGAGCGTGATCCACTTCGAGTCGTTCGCCGCCATCTTGGCCAACGCCGACATCGGCTCGCCCTGGCTGCCGGTAGAGATGATGCAGATCTCGCCCGGCGGCAGGTCCTTGATGTCCTCGATGTCGAGCAGGCGGTTCTCGGGGATCTTGAGGAGCCCCATCTCGCGGGCGAGGCGCACGTTCTTCTTCATCGACATCCCGAGGGTGGCGATGGTGCGCCCGTTGGCGATGGCGGCATCGGCGATCTGCTGGACGCGGTGCACGTGGCTGGCGAAGCAGGCGGTGATGATGCGCCGGCCGGCGTTGGCGGCGATGAGGTCCTCGAGCACCTTGCCCACCGACCGCTCCGAGCGGGAGTGGCCGTGCTGGTCGGCGTTGGTGGAGTCCGAGCAGGAGGCGCACGCCCTCGTTCTGGGCGATGGCGCCCATGACGCCGAGGTCGGTGAGGCGCCCGTCGACCGGCGTGAGGTCGAGCTTCCAGTCCCCGCTGTGGAGGATCGTGCCCTGGGGCGTGTGGAACGCGGTGGCGAAGCCGTGGGGCACCGAGTGGGTGACCGGGATGAACTCGCAGTCGAACGGGCCGAACTGCCGGCGCTCGCGGTCGGACACGACGATCATCTCGGTGCGGTCCATCAGGCCCGCCTCCTCGATGCGGCTCGAGGCGAAGCCGAGCGACAGCGCCGAGCCGATGATCGGGAACGACAGCTCCCGCAGGGCGAAGGCCAGGGCCCCGTGGTGGTCCTCGTGGCCGTGGGTGATGATGCACCCCTCGATGTCGTCGGCCCGCTCGAGCAGCCACGTGAAGTCGGGCAGGACCAGGTCGATCCCGAGCATGTCGGAGTCGGGGAACATCAGCCCGCAGTCGAGGAGCATGATGCGCCCCTCGATCTCGATCGCCGCGCAGTTCCGGCCGATCTCCCCGAGCCCGCCGAGGAAGGTGACGGTGACCGGCGCCGCCATCAGAGCTCGTAGCCCAGGTCGGCCAGCACGGTGCGGGCGGCGGCGACGGTGCCCTCGGGCGCCGGGCCGAGCGGGAGGCGGCACTCGCCGATCGGCAGGCCGAGCAGGCCCATCGCCACCTTGACCGCCTGTGAGAACACGCACGTGTCGCTGTTCATGTAGGCGAAGCTCGCCAGCAGGGCCCGGTGGATCTCCCGCGCTCGGGCCAGGTCGCCCTCGGTGACGGCGGCGAACATCTCGCCCTGGAGCTCGGCGGTCCAGTGGCTGGACACGCCCACCACGCCGACGGCGCCGTAGGCGGCGAAGCCGAGGTTGAGGGGCTCGTCGCCGCTGTAGACCTCGAACCCGTCGGGCACCTGGGCGAGCAGCGTGGCCACCCGGGACGGGTCGCCGCCGGCGTCCTTGAGGGCGACCACGTTGGGGACCTCGTTCGCGAGCCGCACCATGGTGTCGGTGGCGAGCGGGCGCCCGGTGCGGCCGGGCACGTCGTAGAGCATGACCGGCTTGTCGGTGGCGGCGGCGATGGCCCGGAAGTGGGCCTCGAGCCCGGCCTGCGACGGCTTGTTGTAGTACGGCACCACGGCCAGCACGGCGTCGACGCCGATCTCGGTGGCCCGCTCGGTCATCTCGATCGAGTGGGCGGTGTCGTTGGTGGTGGCGCCGGCGATCACGGGCACGTCGACCGCGTCGCGCACGGCTCGGAACAGGTCGAGGCGCTCGGGGTCGGTGAGCACCGGGCTCTCGCCCGTGGTGCCCGCGACCACGAGGCCGTCGTTGCCGTGCTCGACCAGCCACCGGGCCAGCCGGGCGGCGCCGTCGAGGTCGAGGGAGCCGTCGGCGCCGAAGGGCGTGGCCATGGCGGTGATCACGGTGCCGAACCGGGCCATCAGCGGCCGCCGGTGCTGGGGTGGATCATGCCCGCACCCTACCGGGCCGGTCGCGGCCCCCTTCGCCCGGTTCGGCCGCCACCCGCGCTCAGCGAGCGCGCACCGGGTCGAGCTCCCCCGCCCGGTCGACCCGGCGGGCGATCGTCGCCGGCAGCGAGCCGATCGGCGCGGGAAGCTCCAGGAGGAAGCCCTGCACGAGGTCGACCCCCGCGCGCCGCACGATGGCCAGCGACTCGGGGCTCTCGACGCCCTCGGCCACCACGACGAGCCCCAGCGTGCGTCCCAGCTCGACCGTGGACCGCACGATCGCCTGCGCACGCTGGTCGCGCTCGAGGGCGGCGAGGAACTCGCGGTCGATCTTCACCTGGTCGATGGGCAGCCCGAGCAGCTGCGACAGCGAGGAGTAGCCCACCCCGAAGTCGTCGATCGACACCCGGACGCCCACGGCCCGCAGGCGCTCCAGCGTGCGGCGGGCCCGCTGCAGGTCCGACGCCAGCTCCGTCTCGGTGATCTCGACGGTGAGCCGGTCGGGCGCGGCACCGTGGCGCTCGAGGGCCGACAGCACGTGGTCGGCGAACGAGTCGTCCACCAGGTCGTCGGCCGAGATGTTGACGTTGAGCCCGACGCGGGCGCCCGTGCGCCACAGCGGCGCCAGGTCGGCGAGGCCGCGGTCGACCACCATGCGGGTGATCTGGGGGATCAGCCCGGCCTGGCGGGCGACGGTGAGGAACTCGCCCGGCGACAGGGCGCCGCGACGGGGGTGGTCCCAGCGCAGCAGCAGCTCGACGCTCTCCACCTCGAGGTCCGCGGCCCGCAGGATCGGCTGGTACGCCATGCGGAAGGACCGCGCCTCGATGGCCCGGCACAGGTCGTCGACGAGTGCGAGGCGATCGAGCCCGCGCGGGTCGAGCTCGGGCCGGTACGCGGTCGCCCCGGCACCCGTGCGCTTCGCCTCGTACATGGCGACGTCCGCGGTCCGGATCAGGTCGGCGCGGCGGAAGGTGCCGCTGGGCGACGTCGAGATGCCGATGCTCGCCGACACCCGCACGGGGATGCCGTCGAGCTCGATCGCCCCGTCCAGGGTGGCGAGCAGCTGGTGGGCCAGCTCGGTGGCCTGCCGCTCGTCGGTCGAGGCCACCAGGCCGAACTCGTCGCCGCCGAGCCGGGCGAGGACCCAGCGGTCGGTGCACGCCCCCTGGAAGCGCCGTCCCACCTCGACGAGGAGCTGGTCGCCGACGGGGTGGCCGAGCGAGTCGTTCACCTCCTTGAACCCGTCGAGGTCGATGACGAGGACCGTGAGCGGGCCGCCCGACGCCCCGAGGTGATCGACCCGCTCGAGGAAGTGCCGGCGGTTGCCGAGCCCGGTGAGGTCGTCGGTGCGCGCCTGCTGGTAGCCCTCGTTGATCCGGCGCAGCACCCGGACGGTCCACAGCACGCGGATCAGCGCGAGGGCGAGCGCGGCGGCGGCGAGCCCGACGGCGAGCCCGGCGACGCGGTGCCAGGTGGCCACCACGAGCAGGCCGAGGCTGGCGAGCGCGGCGAGCGCCGGGGTCCGGCCGAGGCCCACGGCGGGCGGCGACGGCGGCCCCGACGGCGTGGAGCGCAGCCAGCCGGCGAGGCCGAAGATGGCCACCGCGATCGCCCAGGTGGCATCGACCCAGGTGCCGTCGTGGTAGGCGTCGCGCGTCACCAGGTTGAGGTAGAGGATGTCGCCGAGCCCGAACCACGCTGCCGCGAGCAAGACCGCCACCCCGGCGGGGGTCGCCCGGCGCACGCCCGGCGTGAGCGCCACCACCGAGACCACGACCATCAGGAGGTCGCAGCAGGCGAAGGCCAGGCTCAGCGCCACCTGGCCGTCCTCGGCGGCGGTGACCATCAGCGGGTCGAGCCAGGTGGCCGACGCGATCGCGCCGACCGTGAAGCCGGTGACGACGCTGTCGAGCAGCGTCGAGCGGTACTCGTCGCCGATGCTGCGCAGCGCCAGCAGCACGATCCCCGCGATCCAGAAGGGATAGGCCGCCAGGTACAGCACGTCGCTCAGCCCCGGGATGGGGACGTCCTCGAGGTTGACGTCGTGGTACGTGTAGGCGAGGTCGGCGAGCCAGGTGGCGAGCAGGCCCAGCGCGAGCAGGACCCACACCGTCCGCAGGGCCCGATCGACCCGCGCCCGCACGGCGAGCGCGACCACCGGCAGGAGCGTCGCGACGGTGTACAGCCAGCCGTCCCAGAACGTGTGGTAGCCGTCCTCGCCCCGGTCGACCAGGAACAGCGAGGTCGCGTAGGCCCCGATGAGCACGACCATGAGGGCGAGCAGCGCGACCGGCGCGCCGGGGGCCAGCAGCGCGCTCGGCGCTGCTGGCCTCGCTGGTCCTCGCTCCTCCCCGACCCGGGGGTGCCGAAGGGGGAGGACGCCGGACCACCCCTTCGGGAACCCCACGTCCACGCCGAGATTGCTACCGCAAGCGCACGAGGCGCGCCACCATCACCACGCTCCGTAGCGAACGCGGAGCGGCGGTGGCGCGCCCGGCGGGCGGGATCAGGCCGTCTCGGCCGACAGCTCCGACGCGTCGAGGGCGAACGCCTGGTACTCGTCGCTGGTGTCGGTGAGGTCCTCGAACTGGATCACGCCGAGCTCCTCGAACTTGTGGCGCAGCCAGCCGTCGTTGCGATCGAGGAGGCCGAGCTTCTTGCAGTTCGGGACGATCTTGGTGAAGAGCATCTGCTGGAAGAGCATCCGGTTCGGGTTGCGGATCAGGAGCGGCACGACCTCGCGCGGGTTGAGGCCCATGCGCTCCCACACCTCCTGCTGGATGAACCGGTCGCGCATGCGCACCGCGGCCTCGAACGCGAACTCCTGGCGCTCGCGCATCTCGGCATCGGTGAGCTCCTCGTAGTACTCCTTCAGCGAGAGCACGCCGAAGGCGACGTGGCGGGCCTCGTCGCTCATCACGTAGCGCAGCAGCTGCTTGAGGAGCGGCTCGGTGGTCATCTGGTGCATGAAGCCGAAGGCGGCGAGCGCCAGGCCCTCCACCATGATCTGCATGCCCAGGTAGGTCATGTCCCACCGGGAGTCGGCGATGATGTCGTCGAGCAGCAGGCCCAGGTGGGCGTTGAGCGGGTAGTGCCCGTCGAGCTTGGTGTCGAGGTACTTGGCGAAGACCTCGACGTGGCGAGCCTCGTCCATCACCTGCGTGGACGCGTAGTACTTGGCGTCGATCCACGGCACCGTCTCGACGATCTTCGCCGTGCAGATCAGCGCGCCCTGCTCGCCGTGCATGAACTGGCTCAGGCTCCAGTTCTGGAACTCCATGCCCAGCTGGAGCCACTGCTTCTCGTCCCACTTCTCGAACGGGGTGCCGGCCAGGTCGATGGCCTCCATGCCCCCGTTCAGGGCCTGGTTGTCCCGAGCCACCTGCTCCTGGTCGACGACCGTGTCCCACGGGAGGTCGGTCTCGCCGTTCCACATCGAGACCTTGCTCTTCTCGTAGAGCTTCTCGAGCGCCGGGCGGCGGCCCTTCTCGTAGTCCCAGGTGAAGATGGCGTCCGCGTTGTCCTGGACGGTGCGGATCGCCTCGTCCACGTCGGCGGCGGAGATGGCGAGGATGGCCTCGAGGTCGTCGATCTCGGCCCGGCCGATGATCTCTTCGTTGGTGGACATGGCGTCTCCTGGGTGGGCGGTGGGGTCAGGTGGGCGAGGTGATCATCGGCACGAAGGCCGGCAGCAAGAAGCGCTGCACCAGACCGCGGGCATCGTCGATGTCGGCGAGGTCGAGGTCGGCGCGGGGGTTGAAGATGAACGAGATGAAGGCGCGGGCGGTCCACTCGGCGGCCCAGCCGGCGCGCTCGGCCGGGAGGAAGCGCTCGAGGTGCGGGCCGAGCGCGATGGCGGTGTGGCGGTAGAGCCGGTCGACCTGGTGGAAGCCCAGGAACGGCAGCAGGAGCCCGGGCTCGTGGTCGAGGACGAACTGGGCGGCGGCGTGGTCGCGCAGCAGGCGACTGGCCACGACGACCGCCATGGTCAACGCCTCCTCCAGGTCGGCGGCCTCGTCGATGGCCTCGGCGATGGCGCCGACGTAGGCCACCAGCTCCCGCTCGCCCAGCGCGAGCAGCAGGTGCTGCTTGCCGCCGGGGAAGGCGCGGTACAGCGTGGCGCGGCTGCAGCCCGCCTCCTTGGCGACGTCGCCCAGCGCCGTCTTGGCCACGCCCCAGCGAGCGATCAGCACGAGGGTCGCGTCGAGGATCCGCTCGGCCGACTCCGTCGTGGCCGCGGGCAGGTCGGGATCGACCACGCGCAGCTCGACGGGACCGGGGACCATGGGTGAGACACTAAGAACGGATGTGTCTCACCGTCAACGTGTCGCAGCGTGGCATGGGTCACTCGGCGGCGAGCGCCTCCGAGGCCAGGATCCCCACCAGCAGCTCCTCGCGCACCAGGCGGCGGACCTGCACCGGGTCGGCGAGGTCCCAGCGCCCGCCGGCGAGGATGAACGACAGCCCCATCCGGGCCAGCCACTCCCCCGCGTCCACCGGATCGACGCCCGGCGCGAGCGGTGCCGCCCGCAGCTGCTCGGCGAGGTAGTCGCTCAGCACCTCCACCACCTGGGGCGCCGACTGGGTCAGCTGCGGGAGCAGCCGCTCGGGCTCGGTCTCGAGCACCTTCTGCAGCACGACGTGCTCGTCGACCGCCCGGTGGGCGTGCACCAGCGCCTGCTCCATCTTCGTCGCGAAGTCGGGCGCACCGTCGACGGCCACCGCCAGCTCGGCGAAGAACTGCCCCACGGCCCAGGTGATCGCCTCGGCGATGAGCTGCTCCTTCCCGTCGGGGAAGTGCCGGTACACCGTGGCCCGGGCCAGGCCGGCCTCCCGGGCGGCGTCGTCGACCGTCGTCTTGGCGATGCCGTAGCGGCCCAGGCACGTCACCGTCGCCGCGAGCAGGCGGGTGCGGGCGTCGTCGCTCACGGCACCGGGATCGGGTCGGGCTCGGGCGGCCCGCTCGCGACGACGTCGTCGCCGCGCTCGAGGTCCGCCGCCTTCTTGCGCAGGATGAGGGCGTAGACGACCACCGTGAGGGTCGAGAAGGTGAACCACTGGATGGCATAGGAGAGGTGCGGGCCCTCCCCCAGCTCCGGCGGGTCCATCGGCTGGGGGTCGTCGTCGCCCACCGCCGGCACCTGCTCCTGGAGCTGCAGGTAGAAGGGCAGCAGGTCGCCATCGACCTGCTGGTCGAGGCGGACCACGTCGAGGCGGGCGAGCACGTCGAGGGTCCCCTCCGCCGGGTCGGTGCGCCCGATGAGCCCCCTCGCCTCGGACCGTCGCACCAGCCCGGTGACGGTCACCTCGCCGGTGGGCGCCCGGTACTGGTCGGGCACGGAGTCGTAGCGGCCGCCGTTGGGGATCCAGCCGCGGTTGACGGCCACGATCGTGCCGTCGTCGAGGCGGAGCGGGGTGAGGACCCACGAGCCGGGGTCGCCGCCCCGGCTCGGCTGGCCGGCGAGCACCTCGTCATCCGCGAGGTACGTGCCCGTCGCGGTGGCCTGGCGGAACTCGAAGCGGGCGGCCGCGTCGGTGGACCCATAGCCGGCCTCGTCGCCCAGCGCGCGCACGTCGGCCACGGGCTGCTCGGAGCGGGCGACGATCTCGGCGTTGCGGTCGCGGCGCTGCTGGAGGCGGTCGAGCTGCCAGAAGCCGGCGGCGACCATGGCGACGATCATGACCAGCACGAACAGGTGCGAGAGGATCCACCGGGGTCGGAGGGCGAACCGGTAGCGCGACATCGACGGCGAGGCTAGGACGCCCGAAGCCGCCTTCGGCCATCGGTGCCCCGCTCGCTACCATCGACCGATGCTGACGGCCGGGATCTCCGACTTCGTGCTGGGCGACCTCACCGACTGGGTGGTCGACGTCATCGAGGCGATCGGCTACCTCGGGGTGGCGCTGCTCGTGGCCATCGAGAGCGGGTTCCCGCCGATCCCCTCGGAGGTCGTGCTGCCGGCGGCGGGCCTCGCCGCCGCCCGGGGGCAGGCCAGCCTCGCCGGCATGATCGCCGCCGCGACGGTCGGCTCCCTGGTGGGCGCCTGGGGCCTCTACCTGATCGCCGCCGCCATCGGCGAGGCCCGCCTGCGGGCGCTCGTGGTGCTCCACGGCCGGTGGCTCGGCGTGAAGCCGGCCGACCTCGACCGAGCCAACGAGTGGTTCGACCGCCGGTCGAACGCCGCGGTGCTCGTCTGCCGGTGCATCCCGCTCGTGCGATCGCTGGTGAGCATCCCCGCCGGGTTCCGTCGGATGGACCCGATCCGCTTCACCATCTACACCGCCATCGGCAGCTTGGTGTGGAACGGCGTGCTCATCGGCGCTGGCTACCGGCTCGGCGAGAGCTGGGAGCAGGTGGCCGAGTGGGTCGGCAACGTCCAGTACGTGGTGGTCGCCGCCTTGGCGGCCTTCGCCGGTTGGTGGCTGTGGACCCGGCTCCTCTCGCCCACGCGCGAGCCGCGCGAGCCGAGGAGCGCGCCGAGCTCGAAGCCGCCCACGATCCGGCCGTCGAGGTCCTGGCGGGCACCGACCACGACGAGGCCGAGCAGGAGATGGAGGCGGCCCTCCACCCCGAGCGCGACGACGACCTGGACCTCGACCTCACCTGAGGGCCCGGGCTCGCCGGACCTCAGCCCTGGCGGTGGGGCGTGCGGTCCGGGGCGGGCGTGGTGCCGGCGACGTCGTCATCGTCCGCCGGACGGGCGTTGCGGACCACCTCGCCGACGATCTGGTCGCCGCGCGAGGTGTCCTGGGCGGCGACCATCCACCCGCTCGCCCGCTCCTCGCGGTCGACTACGTCGAGGCGCAGGAGCCCATCGACGATCAGCGCCTCCTCAGCCTCGGGCGACCACCGATCGAGGCGGATCGTGATGCCGCGCTCGGCGGCCAGCGGCTCGCTCGTGCGCTTGACCCCCATGGCCGGGCCGACGATCAGCAGGATCGCCCCACCGCACGCGGCCCCGACGACCGCGGCGCCCAGGAGGCGGATCCACAGGTCGACGTCGCCCATCGGGATGAGCCCGAGCGGCAGGAACAGGAGCGTGAAGATGGCGATCAGCGGCGGGCCGAGCAGGGCCGACGACCGCAGGGACTCCTTCGGGTAGATGATCCCCACGTGGGGCGCCACGACCGCGTCGTTCGACTCCTGCTGCATCTCGGCGAGCAGCGAGTCGATCGGGTGGGCCTCCGGGCCGACCGCCACATCGTCGTCGTGGCCGGTGCGGGCGCGCAGGGCCGCCACCGCCGCGTCGGCCGCGGCCTGGTCCTCGTAGACGCCGATCAGCGACCGGCGCTCGACGGGGAGAAGGGTGTAGTCGTGCGACATCGGGGCTCCTCGGGGCAGGCGAACCTGCCGCCCACTTCCCGATCCGCCCTCGCCCCCAACCCCGCCGTCGCGCTCGCAGCGCCGCCCACCCGCCGGGCGGCCGCCGCGAGCACGTTCCGCGCTGGGAGCGCGAGAACTGCTCACACCCTCAACGCCGCCTACCGGGCACCCCCGGCGCGGCTGCCGTGAGCACATCGCGCGCTCTCAGCGCGGGAAGTGCTCACGAGGGCGTGGCGTACCGGCCGGTCAGGCCGTCGGGAGCTCGTAGCCCTCGAAGCGGGTGCGCAGGTCCTTCTTGGAGAACTTGCCGACGCTGGTCTTGGGGACCTCGTCGATGAAGACCACGTCGTCGGGGAGCCACCACTTGGCCACGCGGCCGTCGAGGAACTCGAGCAGCTCCTCCTTGGTGAGCTCCTCGCCCTCCTTCACCACCACGCAGGCGAGCGGGCGCTCCTGCCACTTGGGGTGGCTGACCCCGATCACGGCCGCCTCGGCCACCTTGGGGTTGGCCATGATCTCGTTCTCCAGCTCCACCGAGCTGATCCACTCGCCGCCGCTCTTCACCACGTCCTTGGTGCGGTCGACCAGGCGGATGTAGCCCTCGGCGTTCACCGTGGCCACGTCGCCGGTGCGGAGCCAGCCGTCGTCGGTGAAGCTCTCGGGCGAGCGGGGGTCGTCGTAGTAGGTCTTTGCGATCCAGGGGCCGGCGGCCTGGAGCTCGCCGCGGGTATCCCCGTCCCACGGCACCGCCTCGCCGGTCTCCTGCGAGAGCACCCGCAGCTCGACGCCGAACAGCGGCAGGCCCTGCATGGCGCGAATGTCGGCCAGCTCGTCCTCGGGGAGGTCGGCGACGGTGGACTTGATGGAGCCGACCGTGGCCACCGGGCTGGTCTCGGTCATGCCCCACGCCTGGAAGATGGGCAGGCCCACCTGCTCGCGGAAGCCCTCCGACAGCGCCTTGGGCACCGCCGAGCCCCCGCACGGGATGATCCGCAGCGCCGAGGTGTCGCGGCCGGCCAGCTCGGGCAGCACGCCCATCCAGATGGTGGGCACGCCCGCGGCGACCGTCACCCGCTCGCTCTCGATCAGCTCGGCGAGCGCCTTGGGCGAGAGGTCGGGGCCCGGCATGATCAGGTCGGCACCGGTGGCCACGCCCGAGTGGGCCAGGCCCCACGCGTTGGCGTGGAACATCGGGACCACCGGGAGCACCTTGTCGGTCTCGCGGATGCCCACCCCGTCGGCGAACATCGTCGCCATCGTGTGGAGCATCGTCGAGCGGTGGCTGTACACCACGCCCTTCGGGTTGCCCGTGGTGCCGCTCGTGTAGCACATGCTCGCGGCGAGCCCCTCGTCCGCGACGTGGAACTCCACGGCGCCCGCCGCGGCGAGCAGCTCCTCGTAGTCGTGCAGCTCGATGCCGTCGGGGACGCCGGCCGACGTGTCGAACGGACCGCCGTCGTCGATCACCACGAGGTGGCGCACGGTGGTGAACGTGGGCAGGAGCGGCCAGAGCAGCCCGGCCACCGTCTTGTCGACGAAGATCACCTCGTCGGCGGCGTGGTTGACGATGTAGGTGACCTGCTCGGGGAACAGGCGCAGGTTGAGCGTGTGGAGCACCCGGCCGGTGCACGGGGCGGCGAAGTAGAGCTCGAGGTGGCGCGCCGTGTTCCACGAGAAGGTGGCGACGCGTCCGTCGGCGGAGATGCCGAGGTCGTCGAGCACGCCGCCGAGGCGCCGGGTGCGGTCGGCCCACTCGCCGTAGGTGAGCCGCTGGCGACCGGTCGGCAGCGCGGTGACGATCTCCTTGGTGGGGAACAGCCGCTCCACCCGGTGGAACATGTGCGGGATGGTCAGCGGATAGTCCTGCATCAGGCCCTGCATGGCGGCGGTTCCCCTTCGGTCGCGGGACGCCGGCGCCACGGTGCGCGCCGAACGGGTCCCCTCGGTCGGTCGACCGGAACCTAGCCAAGCCCCGAGCCGGGCGCGCACGGCCCCGACGCCGGCGGCGGGCCTGCCACACTTGTCCCCTTGGACCCCTCCCCCACGACCGACGGCGCCGCCGGCGCACCCGAGCGCCCGGGGGCGCCGTCCCCGGCCATCCGCAACGCGGTGATCGCCGTGCTCGTGGCGATGGTCATCGCCAACTACGTCGGCGGGGCGCTGTTCCCCTCGCTCGTCAACGACCATCCGCTCACCCTCATCCTGCTCAACGCCTCCAACCGGCACCTGGCCTTGGCCTCGGGCAACCTCGACGCCCTCGGCTTCTACCTCGGCGGGTTCGCCCGGCTCATCGCCCCCGACCTGTTCTTCTTCCTGCTCGGCCGCTGGTACGGCGACGCCGCCATCGTGTGGATGGAGCGCAAGGCCCCCACCTACGGCGAGCTGCTGCGGATGCTCGAGCGCTGGTTCCACAAGGCCCGCTTCCCCATCGTCGCCATCGCCCCCAACAACCCGGTCTGCCTGTTCGCCGGCGCGGCGGGGATGTCGGCGTCGGCCTTCTGGGCGGCCAACGTCCTCGGCACGATCGGGCGCCTGGTCCTCATCCGCACCTTCAGCACGGTGTTCGAGGACCTGCTCGGCACCGTGCGCGACTTCATCGGCGACTACCGCTGGCCGCTCACCGCGGTGTCGATCGCGCTGGTCGTGATCTCGATCATCAGCGACCGGCGCGGCGGGCGCGACGGGATCGGCGACCTGGTGAGCCTCGAGGAGGGCATGGCCGAGGCCGAAGCCGAGCTGGAGGCGGAGGCCACCATCGACGCCGTCGAGGCCTCCGAGGCCGAGTGACCGCCCTGCCGGCCGACCTCGGCCGCGCCCACCTGCCACCCCCACGGCCGTGGATGCGCAACCTGGTCTTCGGGCTGATCGGCACCACGATCGTGCTCGGGTGGATCGGCGACGCCCTGTGGGCCTCCCTGGTCGACCGGCGCCCGCTCGCGCTCATCCTCCTCAACGCCAAGCCCCGCTACCTCGTGCTGACGGTCAACCAGCTCGACCCATGGGTGTACTACCCGGTGGCCACGGTGCGGCTGCTCTGCACCAAGCCGCTCGTGTGGCTGGTGGGTGCCTGGTACGGGCCGCGCACGGTGCTCTGGGCCGAGCAGCGCTCCGAGCGCGGCGGGAAGCTGGTCCGCTTCCTCGAACGCCACTTCGGGCGCTTCGGGTGGGCGATCATCGCCATCACGTCGAACAACGTCGTGTGCCTCCTCGCCGGGTCGGCCGGGTTCTCGCTGGCCTGGTTCCTCGCGCTGGCGGTCGTCGGCACCCTCGTGCGCCTGTGGCTCATCGCGGTCGTCGGCGACGTCTTCAGCGACGCCATCGACTCGGTCATCGCCTTCGTCGGCGACCACCGGATCGCCGTCGTCGGCCTCAGCATCACCGTCGTGGTGGTGGGCCTGCTCCTCGAGCGGCGCCGGGGCACGTCCGAGCTCGACGAGCTGCTCGCCCTCGAGCACGAGGTCGAGGAGATCGAGCACGAGGGCTTGGCGCCGTCGCCTCCCGCCGACGAAGGTTGAGCGTCGTGGGGAGGTCCGAGGTGAGCGAGCGGTTCGACGCGGTGGTCGTGGGCGGGGGGACGGCGGGGCTCCAGGCGGCGCTCCAGCTGGCGCGCGCCGGCCGAACGGTCGCCCTGCTCGAGCGGCGGGCCGAGGGGAGGAGCGGCGCCCGCTGGATCAACGGCGTCCTCGACTGGCAGTACGAGCGAGCCGGGCTGGCACCGGCCGTCGCCCCCGAGCGGCGCCACGGCTCCGGAAGCGCCTGGATGGCGAGCCCGTCGGGCCGCCACCGCTTCCGCGTCGCCGACACGCCGGTGGTCGAGGCCGACATGCGCGAGCTGAGCGCCCGGCTCGCCACCGAGGCGACCGCGGCCGGCGTCGACCTGCGCTGGGGCACGGACCGCCCGCGCCTCGAGCTCGACTGGGGCCGACCGGTCGCCCTGCGCGCGGAGGGCCCCGGCGGGCGGGAGGTGCACCTCGAGGCCGACCTGTTCGTCGATGCGTCCGGCCGGGCCGCCGTCCTTCGCCGCCAGGTGCCCGAGCTCGACCACCGCTGCCCGGTGGTGGCGCCCGACGACACGTGCTCCGCCGAGCAGCTCGTCCACGAGGTGGCCGACGCCGACGGCGCCCGCGCCTTCCTCGCCGAGCACGGCGCCGAGCCCGGCGACGCCGTCGTGACGGTCGGGGTCGAGGGCGGGTACTCCACCGTGAACATCCGGGTCGACGAGTCGCTCGAGGAGGTCTCGGTCCTCACCGGGTCGATCCCCTCGCTCGGCCACCCCTCGGGCCCGGCCATGGGTCGCGCGGTGCGCGCCCGGCACCCGTGGATCGGCGCGACGACCTTCGGCGGCAGCGGCCTCATCCCCCTGCGCCGCACCTACGACCGCTTCACCGCGCCGGGCGTCGCCCTCGTCGGCGACGCCGCCTGCCAGGTCATGGCCGGGCACGGATCGGGGATCGGGTTCGGCCTGATCGCCGGCCGGGCGCTCGCCGACGCCGTCGGCGCCGACGGAGATCCCGGGAGCGCCGACGCGCTCTGGCGCTACCAGGCCGCGGTCCTCCGAGAGTTCGGCGCCACCCTCGGGGCCTACGACGCCGTCCGCCGCATGAGCGTCGCCCTCGGCCGCGACGGCGTGGAGGAGCTGTTCGCCTCCGGGGTGTTCTCCGAGGCGCTGGTCCGCCCCGGCCTCGAGCAGCGGGTCGGCGCCCTCGCGCCCGCCGAGGCCCTCGCCGCCGGCCGCGCCCTCGCCGTCCGGCCCTCGCTCGCCCGCGCCGTCGTGCCGGCCCTCGCCGCGATGGGGGCCGCCCGGGCCGTGTACGCGGCCTATCCCACCCGACCCGACGAGCGGGCCTTCGGCGCCTGGCAGCGCGCCGCCGCGATCGCCCTCCCCCGCCAGGGCCGCTGATGGCGGCCGGCGGCACCGGCGCGAGCTGGCCCGTCGAGGTCGAGCTCGCCGCCGGCTCGACCGTCCGCGCCCGCATCGACGGCATCCCCATCGAGGTCTCGAGCGACGACGTGGCGCTGCGCTCGACCCCGGAGGCCTGGGCCACCGCGCTCTGCCTGCCGGCGGCGCGCGCCGGGGCCGTGCTGCAGATCCCCGAGCGGGTGGACCGGCGCTGGGCGGACGGTGCCGCCGCCAACGTGGCGCTGGCCGCCTCGTGGTGGGGCGGCGAGGCCGCCCTGCCCGTCGCCGCCCCACGGCGACGGTGGGCGCGGCGCGGCCCGCGGCCGCCCGGCCGAGCGCTGTGCTTCACCGGTGGGGTCGACTCGTTCTTCTCGCTCCTGCGCGGCGACCACCGCCCCACGCACCTGCTGTACGTGCTCGGCTTCGACGTGCGCCTCGACGATGCTCCGCGCGCCGCCGCCGTCGAGGCCACCGCGCGCGAGGTCGCGGCCGAGGTCGGCGCTCGCCCCGTGATCGTCCGGACCGACCTGCTCGCCCACCCCCGCTTCGCCTCGGTGAGCTGGGAGCACACGCACGGTGCGGCGATCGCCGCGGTCGCCCACCTGCTCGAGCCGATCGGCACCCTGGTGATCCCGCCGTCGTACCACGAGGGCCGCCTGGTCCCGTGGGGCTCGCGGCCCGACACCGACCCGCGCTGGAGCATCCCGGGCCGCAGCGAGGTCGTCCACGGCGACGCCGGCGGGCGCCGCATCGACCGCGTCGAGGCGATCGCGGCCGAGCCGCTGGTGTCCCGCCACCTCCGCGTGTGCTGGGCGAACGTGGACGGGCTCCTCAACTGCGGCCGGTGCGAGAAGTGCGTGCGCACCATGGCGATGCTCGCCGCCGTCGGCCATCCGGCCACCACGGCCACGTTCCCCACCGCCGACGACCTCGCCGCCGCGATCGACGCCCTCGCCCCGCTCCCGCCGGGCACCGGGGTGATGTGGGAGGACCTGCTGCCACGCCGGCTCGCCGCCCCCGAGCGCCAGGCCATCGACCGGCTCCTCGCCCGCTCAGGGTGAGGTGGCCACCAGCGCCCGCAGCCCCCAGCGCAGCCCCGTGCGCCCCTCCTCGTGGTCGACGCCCGGGCCCGCCGCGAGCGCCTCGGCCACCTCGCCCACGCTGACCCCCCGCAGCCCGAACAGCCCGGCGCAGAACGCCGCCAGCTCCTCGAGGGTCGGCGCCCACCAGCGGTAGGACCCGTCGATCACGCGGACCTCGGCGTAGCCGCACGCCTCGGCCAGCTCGGCGAGGTCGTCGCCAAGGTAGGTGCCGGCGTGGCCGTGGCCGTTGTGGTCGCCCACGAACCCGTCGAGGAACCGGGCCGGCGCGGAGCCGGCGGCGACGTCGGCGAGCACGAGGCGCCCGCCGGGGCGAGGACCCGCCGCCACGCGCCGAGCA
The DNA here is from genome assembly GCA_041394165.1 of Acidimicrobiales bacterium. Classification (GTDB taxonomy): domain Bacteria; phylum Actinomycetota; class Acidimicrobiia; order Acidimicrobiales; family Iamiaceae; genus Aquihabitans. The sequence goes on along the minus strand of JAWKIT010000001.1, from coordinate 3,233 downwards.
GGGCCGGGTGGTCGGTCTCGTGGTGGATGCCGGCGATCGACACGAGCACGTCGGCCCGCCCGTCGGGCAGGGCCCGGCCGTCGAGCGGCGAGGCCACCACCTCGAGGCCCCGAGCTCGGGAGCGGTCTGCGAACGCCCTGGACGGCTCGACGGCCGTGACCGCGGCGCCCGCCGGCAGCAGGTCGCGCAGGTAGCCGCCTCCCGCGGGCAGGTCGACCACGCGCTCCCCCGCCTGCACTGCGGCGAGCTGCACGACGAACCCCAGCTCCTCGGCCCGGGCATCGGGCCAGCGCGCCATGGCGTCGTCGTAGCCGCCGCCGCGCTCGTCGAACAGCTCCCGGTACCCCTCCGCGGTCACGCTGCGCTCAGCTCAGGTCGAGCAACGGGTCGAGCCCGATGGTGACGCCCGGGTGGTCGGCGATGCGCTTGCAGCCGAGCACCACGCCGGGCATGAAGCTGCTGCGGTCGTAGCTGTCGTGGCGGATCGACAGCGTCTGGCCGGTGGTGCCGAGCACGACCTCCTGGTGGGCGACCATCCCGCGCATGCGCACCGCGTGGACCCGGATGCCTGCGGGACCGGCACCGCCCCTCGCCCCGGCGACGATCTCGGTGGTGGTGGGGTCGGGCGCCCAGTCGGCGTTCGCGGCCGCCATCCGCTCGATGGTCCGCATCGCCGTGCCCGAGGGGGCGTCGAGCTTGGCGTCGTGGTGGAACTCGAGCACCTCGGCGGTCTCGAACCACGGTGCGGCCAGCTCCGCGAAGCGCATCATCAAGATGGCCCCGATCGCGAAGTTGGGGGCGATGAGGCAGTTGCTGTCGACGAACGCCGCGCGGAACGAGGCCAGGTCGTCCTCGCCGAAGCCGGTGGTGCCCACCACGGCGTGGACGCCGTTGGCGGCGCACCAGGCGAGGTTGGCCCGGGCGGCCTCGAGGTGGGTGAAGTCGACCATCACCTGGGGGTGCTCGTCGAGGTGCTCGGGTCGTCCCGCCACCTCGAGGGGGGACTCGACGCCCGCCACGGTCCGCAGCGGCTCGCCCGCCGCACCAGGGTCGACCGCGGCGGCGAGCTCGAGCTCCGGGTCGTCGGCCACCGCGCGGCACACGGTGGCACCCATGCGTCCGGCGGCGCCGAACACCCCGACGGTGATCGCCATCAGAAGGCGCCGGGTGCGTCGCCCGGAGGCGGAGGGGGCACGTCGCCCGGAGGCGGGGGCGGCGGCACCGCGCCTGGGGGCGGCGGCGGAGGGATCGCCCCGGGGGGCGGTGGCCCGTCGGCCGGCGCGGGCGGCGGCGGCACCGCACCGGGCGGCGGCGGCACGGCACCGGGGGCGTCGGGGACGGCGGGGGCCGCCGGGGCCGGGGGCGCCTCGGGCTCGGGCTCGTCCTTGGCACCGCCCAGGGGGCCGTGCTCGGCCTCGTGGGCCTGGAGCTCGGCGGTGATGCGCGCCAGCTCGGCCGGCCCGTTGCCCTCGTCACGACCGGTCTGGGTGGCGTAGTACCAGGCGCCCAGGTCGCGCAGCAGATCGTTCGCCTTGCGCTTGGCCTGGGCCTCGTCGAGCTTGTCCTGGCCCTGCTTGACGGCCTGCTCCGCCTGGGCCTTCACCTTGTCGAGGAACCCCATGGTCCCGCTCCTCTCGTCGACGGGCCACCGGCCGCGACCCGCCCCCGCAGTATGGCCCACCGCGGCGCCGTCCGATCCCGGGCGGCCCCGACGCTCAGCCGGTGTAGTCGGCGGCGCCGGCGACGGGCACGGCGGGGGCGGCCTCCCGGGCTGGGGCGGCGGGCACGGCGGTGGTCGTCGTGGTCTCGTCCGCGGCGGGCCGGGCGAGGAACCCGTCGCCGGCCGTCTGGCGCACGGTGGCCGTGCCGCGGTCGACCTCGAACGCGGCCAGCACGACGGTGGGCGACGTCGCCTCGCGGATGGTGACCGGCGTCCGGTACTGCACCGCGGTCCGGTCGGCGGTCAGCTCGATCCGCGCCCACCCGTGGGTGGTGACCTCCATGAACCGGAGGGTGTAGGGGTTCGCCTCGCTGACGACCGGCCGGATCACGTCGTTGCCGGGGAGGTCGGTCATCTCCCCGGCGTTCGCCGACGTGATCGAGCTCCCGCCGAACTCGACCAGCACGAGCGGCGCATCGGGGTCGTCGTAGTCGAGGGGGACCTCCGAGGTGGTCCAGAAGTGGGTGTCGCCGGCGATCGCCAGCACGTCGGCGATGCCCTCGGCGTGGAGGTGCTCGATCAGCTCCCGACGCTCGGCCTGGTACCCGTCCCACTGGATCAGGTTGACGTACCGTCCGGCGTTGCGCTGGGGCCCGTCGCCCGCGGCCGCGATCTCGTCGGGGTAGCGCTGCGATCGGAGCGGGGCGAACATGAGCTGGCTGCCGAGGATCTTCCACGCCGCGGTGGAGGCCGACAGCCCGTCCTTCAGCCACGCCTTCTGGGCGCCGCCGAGCATGGTGCGACCCGGCTCGCACATGAGCGGTTCGTCGAGCGACGACGTGCCGAGGGCGTTGCTGGTCGCCTCCGACGGCGTGGGATCTCGGTGCTGGCGCTCGTCGAGCAGGAACAGCTCGGCCAGGTCGCCGAGCCGGAACGAGCGGTGCTGGCGGGTCGGATCGGCGGGGTCCTGGCGCACGGGGAGCTGCTCGAAGAACGCGGCCCGGGCGCCGGGCCCGCTCGGGTCGTCGGGGCCGCTGAAGCCGTCGTGGTTGTCGAAGATCCCGACGAACGGGAAGGCGGCGTGCACCGCCTGCAGGTCGAGGTCGGTCCGGTAGCGGTGGTACTGCCGGCGGAAGTCCTCGAGGGTGACCTGCGGGGCGTCGGGATCGTCGCGTCCGGGCACGGTGACGTCGTCGGCCGGGCCCGCCTCGTAGACGTAGTCGCCGAGGCAGACCACCAGGTCGAGGTCGGTCGCGGGATCGAGGGCCTGGGCCGCCAGGTCGGCGTGGGCGGTGTAGTAGCCGTGCACGAACCGCTCGCAGCTGAAGAACCCGATCCGGAGCCGGTCGACGGGTCCCGAGGGCAGGGTCCTGGTGCGCCCCACCGGGCTGGCGGTGCCCCCGACGTCGAAGCGGTACCAGCGTGTCGCGGCGGGGCCGAGGCCGCCGACGTCGACCTTCACGGTGTGGTCCGCGTCGGGCGACGTCGTCGTCGAGCCCGACGCGACCACCGACCCGGCGGAGAACGCTGCGTCGGTCGCCACCTCCCAGCTCACCGTGGTGCCCGCGCCGGC